>NZ_JBLXFB010000062.1:0-5252 GCF_048262615.1 Antarctobacter sp. | reverse complement strand
TATTGCAATTAAGGGTACAGAATCTGCCGAAAACGCTTCCAATCCGCAGAATCTGATTAATTAGGGTACAGTGACAGCAATGGTGTCGCCGGGCGCGACCAGGATCTCGATGACCGGCACATCGGAAAAATCGCCGATCTCGGGGATGCGGATTTCAGTAATCATGGTGAATCCTCAGATCGAAACACGCCGAAAATCGCTCAGGACACGGCAGACATGCTGGAGGAACCGGGCGGCGGCGACACCGTCCACGACCCGGTGGTCCCAACTGAGACTGACGGGCTGGATCAGCCGTGGCTGGACGCCGTTGTCGATCCAGACCGGCTGGATCTCGGCGCGCGTCATGCCAAGGATCGCGACCTGCGGAGCGTTAATGATCGGTGTGAAGCCGGTGCCGCCGATCCCGCCAAGCGAGGATATGGTGAAGGTCGCACCCTGCATCGCCTCGCTCTTCAGCTTGCCCGAGCGGGCCTGAGCCGCGAGGTCCGCCATCTCGGCGGCGATCTCGGCCACGCTTTTCTGATCGGCGGACTTCACGACCGGAACTACCAGCCCTTCGGGCGTATCGGCCGCAACGCCGATGTTCCAGTAGCGCTTCAGCACGATTTCGTCCCCGTCGAGCGAGGCGTTGAACTTGGGATACGCCTTCAGCGCCGAGACCACCGCTTTTACGGTGAAGGCGAGAAGGGTAATCTTTGGATCGTCTTTGGTCCCTTCGGCGTTCAGGCGCTTGCGGAAATCCTCAAGGTCCGTGACGTCCGCCTTGTCGAAGTTGCAGACATGCGGAATGATGATCGAGTTTCGCGCCAGCGCGGGGCCGGAAATCTTGACGATCCGGCTGAGGGCAACGCGTTCAACGGGACCGAACTTCTCGAAGTTCTCTTTGGGCCAGTCCGGCAGACCGGCAATCGGCGACATTGGCGCGCCGGAAGCGGCCGTGGTAGCGGCTGCGCCGGTCATGCGAGCCTTCACGAAGGTCTCGACATCCTCGCGCTGGATGCGCGCCTTCGGCCCGGTGCCGGTCACTTCGGCAAGGCTCACGCCCAGCTTGCGGGCATAGTGGCGGATCGACGGCGACGCATAGACAGATCGATTGGGGGCCAGTGCACCGACCGGCGGCATAGCGCTGATCGGTGCCGTCGCCGGAGCGGGCGTCTGGGCCTCAACTGCCGCGGTGGTCGCTGCGACTGGTGCCGGGGAAGCTGCCGCCGCATCCGCCGTCGGCGCTGCGGTAGGTGTGCCTGCATCCAGAGCGGCCGTGATTTCGAGGCGGGCCACGATCGTGCCCTCGCTGACCGGCGATCCTTCGGCGACAAGGAGTTCCAAGATTCGCCCTGCATGTGAGCTCGGCACATCGAGCGTGGCCTTGTCGGACTCCACGACGATCAACGTGTCGTCCAGCTGAACCGTGTCACCGACCGAAACCGGGATTTCGACGATGGGAACGTCTTTAAAGTCACCGATGTCGGGGACGCGAATGTCGATAATAGTGCTCATTTCGGTCTCCAATCACAGTGTCCAGGGCGCATCGGTATCCGCCGAGATCCCGAAGTCCGCGATGGCTTTGGCAAGCAGGTCGGGCGTGGCATCCCCGCGCTGGATGAGCGACTGTATCGCGGCGATGACGATGTGCTGGCGGTCCACCTCGAAGAAGCGGCGCAGCGCCTTGCGGTTGGCGGATCGCCCGAAACCGTCCGTGCCGAGGATGGTCAGCGGGGCCCGCAGATAGGGCGCGATCTGGCCGGGGAAGGCGCGGACATAATCGCTAGCCGCGATCACCGGCTGATCGCCTGCGAGCAACCGTTCCAAGTGGCTCGTCTCATGCAGCGCAGGGTCGCGGAAGCGGTTCCTGCGTTCCACGCACATCGCGTCCCGGGCTAGCTCGGTAAAGGAGGTGGCCGAGTAGACCTCCGTCGCGATGCCGAAGTCCTTCTCGAGGATCTCGGCGGCGGCCTGAACTTCCAGCAGGATCGTGCCGGAGCCGATCAGGCGCGCCCGCGCCGACGCCTCGGGCCGGGTGGACGACAGCTTGTAGAGACCGCGGACGATGTCCTGTTCCACGCCGGTGGGCATGGAGGGCTGGGCATAGTTCTCGTTCATCACGGTGACGTAGAAGAATTCGTCCCTCTTCTCGTCGATCATCCGCGTCATGCCGTGTTCCATGATGACCGCGAGCTCATAGGCAAAGGCCGGGTCATATGCGCGGCAGTTGGGAATTGTGGCGGCGGCCATGTGGCTGGAGCCGTCCTGATGCTGCAGGCCCTCCCCCGAAAGGGTCGTGCGCCCCGCGGTCGCGCCCAGAAGGAAGCCGCGTGTGCGCTGGTCGGCGGCAGCCCAGATCAGGTCGCCGACCCGCTGGAAACCGAACATGGAGTAGTAGATGTAGATCGGCAGAAGCTCGGTATCATGCACCGAATAAGCGGTTCCGGCAGCGGTCCAGGAACTCAGCGCACCGGCTTCGGTGATGCCCTCTTCCAGAAGCTGGCCATTGGCCGCCTCCTTGTAGAACATCATCGATCCCTTGTCCTCGGGATCGTAAAGCTGCCCCTGCGGGGCATAGATGCCGATCTGGCGGAACAGGTTGTCCATGCCGAAGGTGCGCGCCTCGTCGGCGACGATGGGGACAATGCGCGGCCCAAAGGCCTTGTCCTTCAAAAGGTTGCCCATCATCCGGACGGCCGCCATTGTGGTCGACATTTCCTTGCCGTCCGCATTCAGAGCGAAGCCGGCATAGGACGCGGTGTCCGGACGTGCCGGTGCCGGGGTCGAGGCATTTGCCGACCGTTGCGGCAGGTAACCGCCGAGGGCGGAACGGCGTTCCTGCAGATAGCGGCTTTCCGGGCTGTCATCCGCGGGTTTGTAGAATTCGAGGTTCTCGACGGCCTTGTCGGACAGCGGCAGATTGAAGCGGTCGCGGAAGGCCAGCAGGGCTTCGACATCAAGCTTCTTGGCCTGGTGCGCGGTCATCCGCGATTCACCGGCGCCACCCATCCCATACCCCTTTTTGGTCTTGGTCAGAATGACGGTCGGGCGGCCCTTGTGGGCCTTGGCCGCAGCAAAGGCCGCATGAAGCTTGCGCAGGTCGTGGCCGCCACGCTTGAGCTTGTGAATATCATCATCGCTCATATGGCGGACAAGCGCGGCGCTTTCTGGATCGACGTCGAAGAACTTGGCACGGTTGTAATCCCCCGCCTTCGACCCAAGGTCCTGATATGCGCCATCGACCGTCTCGGCGAAGCGGCGCAGCAGCACATGGTTAGTGTCGGCAGCGAAGAGGCCGTCCCACTCCGAGCCCCAAAGCACCTTGATCACGTTCCATCCGGCACCGACGAACAGCGACTCCAGTTCTTGAATGATCTGCCCGTTGCCGCGCACCGGCCCGTCGAGCCGTTGCAGGTTGCAGTTCACGATGAAGGTCAGGTTGTCCAAGTTCTCACGCGCCGCAAGGGTCAGGCCGGCGATGGATTCCGGTTCATCCATTTCGCCGTCCCCGAAAACGCCCCAGACATGGCGCTGCTCGGTCTCGGCCAGGCCTCGCGCCTGGAGATAGCGCATGAACCGTGCCTGGTAGACGGCGCTGAGGGGCCCGATCCCCATCGAACCAGTCGGCACCTGCCAGAAGTCTTTCATCAGCCAGGGATGCGGATAGGAGCACAATCCTTTGCCGGGAACCTCCTGCCTGTAATTCGCGATATCGTCTTCGGACAGCCGCCCTTCAAGGAAGGCGCGTGCATAGACGCCGGGCGCCGAATGCGGCTGGAAATAGACGAGATCGCCCGCGTGATCGGCGCCGCGGGCGCGGAAGAAATGATTGAAGCCGACTTCAAAAATCTCTGCCGCGGACGCGTAGGACGCAATGTGGCCGCCAAGCTCGCCATAGGCGCGGTTGGCGCGCACGACCATTGCCAGAGCATTCCAGCGGATGATCGATGTGAGCCGTTCTTCCATCTCGAGATCGCCGGGGTAGGCGGGCTGCCGCGAGGTAGGTATCGAGTTGCGGTAGGACGAATATGGCAGACCGCTGGTCGTCACGCCGAGGTGCCGCGCATGATCGAGCAGTTCGTTGAGGACGAAGTTCGCCCGCTCCGGCCCGGCGTGATCGGTGAGGCCCTGCAGGGCGTCGATCCATTCGGCGGTTTCAGTCGGGTCGGCGTCTTGGTGCGTGATTTTTGGCATGGTGCGGGTCATGATCTCGGGGCTCTTTTCTTTCACGACACTTTATCGCGCTTTGACTATAAATTCTCACTAAAGTGGCTAGGAATTATGGGAATTAGTGGTGATAACAGCGAAGAATGTTCAAAAATGATAGGATTTCCGCCGTGAAGCCAAGCGATCTTGACTTAATCGATCACGCAATCATTCGGGAGTTGCAGCATGATGCTCGCTTGACTCTCCAGGAACTGAGCGGTCGCGTGAACCTGTCGCCGTCTCCTTGTGCACGTCGGGTCCGGATACTGGAGGAAAACGGGTTTATCCGGGGCTACCACGCCGAAGTTGATGAGGCCCGCATGGGCTTTCCATTCAGCGTGTTTGTCTCGATCAAACTTGACCATCAAGTGGACGACCGCCTGCAGGCGTTTGAGCAGGCGGTCGAAAAATACGAGGAAGTGCTGGACTGCTGGCTGATGACCGGGAGTCGGGACTACCTGCTCAGGGTTGCAGTTGCCGACTTGGTTGAATTTGAACACTTTCTGACACGAAGGCTCACTAAGGTTCCCGGTGTCGCGGCGATTGAATCGTCAATTCCGATCCGTCGCGTTAAACGTGCTTATTCACGTTTATCCTAGGCCATTGCGTCTCTTTATTTGGTTGCTTGCGTTATTTCTGAATCCCTTCTGGCAAGTTTGGGAGGGACCCTTTCGGCCAATCGGGGTCGTGCGGCGACGTTTGTGGTTCAGTTGACCCGAAAAGATCGGACCGATTTGGAGAAGATGATCCAAACGGGCCGGGATGCGGCGCATCGACTGGTCAAATCCCGGACATTGCTCACGGTGTAAGTCCCGCATTAGGGCGATACCGGGTCACCGAAGCGATGGACACGAGCCTTTCGACGGTTCTGCGTACCTGCTGTCAACCTGTGGAATGAGGGCTTGAGGCGGCTTTGTCGCGCAAGACGCAGCCTGAGGTGCCCCTAGTTTCCTAGACACCTGCCGTGTTCAGTTTGTGCTGTCTGATTTCGAAGTCAACGGGTGACAGCATGCCGTTGTTGGTGTGCTTGCGCTTCGGGTTGTAGAACAGTTCGATGTACTCGA
>NZ_JBLXFB010000061.1:0-5606 GCF_048262615.1 Antarctobacter sp. | reverse complement strand
GTCCGCTTCGGTCCCGACCCGAATGCCGGTTGCCCGGTCACGCGCGACATGCTCGCGCGTATGGATGAACCGCTCCGCCGCGCCCCCGGCGTGGCCGCAGAGTGACGGAGGCTATGATGCACAACTTCTTCTTCGGTATCTTTCCCTACATCGCCCTTGGTGTGGGGATCATGGGGTCCATCGCCCGGTACGAGCGTGACCCCTTCACCTGGAAATCCTCGTCGTCGCAGTTGTTGCGGCGCAAGCAACTGGTGATCGGGTCGATCCTGTTCCATGTCGGACTGATCGTCATCACGCTGGGCCATATCGTCGGCCTGCTGACCCCGATCGCCATCTTCGACGCGCTGGGCATCAGTCACGGTGCCAAGCAGTTGCTGGCCGTTGTCGCCGGTGGCATCGCGGGTGTCATGGCACTGGTCGGCGGCGCGATGCTGTTTCACCGCCGCTGGACCGATCCGCGCATCCGCGGGACGTCCAGCTTTGCCGACATCGCCATCCTTGCCATGCTTCTGGCGCAGCTGGTGCTGGGCCTGGGCACGGTATTCATCTCTCTCGGCCACCTGGACGGGCACGAGATGGTCAAGTTCATGTCCTGGGCGCAAGGGATCTTTACCTTCGACGGGGCGGCCGCCAGTCACATTCAGGACGTGGCGCTGGTGTTCAAGCTGCACCTGGTGCTGGGCATGACGATCATCCTCGTCTTCCCCTTCACCCGCCTTGTGCACTTGGTGTCCGGCTTTGCCGCGCCCTTCCGTTACCTTCTGGGGAGGTCGGGCTACCAGATCGTGCGCTCGCGCCGCACGCAGCCCCTGCCAGAGCGGAACGGCCACGGCGCAGTCGCGCAGAAGCCCGTCGCAGCCAAGCCGGGGGCAGACGCCCTCGCCAAACCGGCGGAGTGACGGTCATGAACGCAGCCCTGTTTCCCGATCTGATCGTCAATGGCGAAATGGTGCCCCACGCGGTTGTCGCCGCCGAGGCCCAGAACCACGATGCGCCCAAGGGCAAACCCGGCATCGCGTGGCGCAAGGCGGCCAATGCCGTCGCCGTCCGCACCCTGCTGCTGCAAGAGGCGGCGCGCCGGGGCCTGTCCCCAGACCCTGCGGAAATCGGGCCGGGACGTTTTGAAACAGATGAGGAGGCCCTGATCCGGGGCTTTCTTGAAACCGCCGTGTCGGTAACGCCGCCCACCGAGGAAGAGGTGCGCGCGGAATGGGCGCGTGATCCTTCGCGTTTTCGCGCGCCGCCGCTGTGGGAGGTCTCGCATATCCTCTGCGCCTGCGACCCCCGCAACGAGGCGGAGACCGACGCGGCTTATGCCCGCGCACAGGAGCTGACCGCCCGCGTCCTGAACAATCCGCGCGGCTTTGCACAGCTTGCCAAGGATCACAGCGATTGCGGGTCCAAGGCCAATGGCGGCGCTCTGGGGCAGCTGAGTCCGGGTGACACCGTCCCGGAATTCCAGACCGCCCTGCGCGACCTGTCCGAAGGGCAGATTACCGAAACGCCGGTTCTGACCCGGCATGGCTGGCACGTCATCCGCATGGACGCCGTCGCCGATGGGGCGGTCCTTCCCTTCGAGGCAGTTCGGTCCAAGATCTGTGAGGCCATGGAAAAGGCCGCATGGACCCGGTCTGCGCGGGCTTTTGTCGGTCGGTTGGTGGCCGTAGCCGAAATCTCGGGTGCGGACCTGAAAACGGCCTGAACCAACGGGAGACGGCATAATGAAAAACGACCTGTCCAACATCCGGCGCGGCGGCGTCGATTCTGAACCTCCGAGCCTCGAACTGCTGGAAAATCCGCTGGATTTCATCAAGGAGGACCACATGCACATGCGCGCGGTCTGCGAGATGATCGATCGGCTTGCCAAGGATCCCGCGCCGGACCCGGTGAAGGTAACCAAGGTTCTCACATTTCTCGATCATGAAATCGACCTGCTCATCCATGACGAGGATGACGACCTGAGGGAACTGTTGCTCTCACGGTGCACGCCAGAGGACGACATTGCTGAAACGCTGGACCGCATGAGGACAGAACATGTCATATTGGCCGGGATGATGCCCAAGCTGCGGCAGAATCTCGCGGCAATGCATGACGGGCCCTGTGCGGCAAAGAAAGACGTCGCCACAGCGCTGCATGACTTTGCTGACCGGCTGCGCCGTCACCTGCTGGTAGAGAATGCGATTGTCCTGCCCTTCGCCCGGGCGCGGTTGACGACCGATGATGTGGCTTTGTTAAGGGCCAGCATGATCCGCCGACGCATCCAAAGGATGGAGAGTTGAGATGCTGAACTCTCTGCTCCAACGGAACGCGGACTGGTCCGCCGAGCGGCACCGGGCTGACCCGGGCTACTTTACGCGGCTTGCGTCCCAGCAGGCGCCGGAATTCTTCTGGATCGGCTGTTCCGACAGCCGAGTGCCGGCCAATGTCGTCGCCGGTCTGGACCCCGGAGAGGTCTTTGTGCATCGCAACGTGGCCAACGTGGTGCACTCGTCGGACATGAACCTGCTTTCGGCTCTGGAATTCGCCGTCGACGCCCTGCAGGTCCGCGAAATCATCCTCTGCGGTCACTACGGCTGTGGCGGGGTAATGGCCGCGACCGAGAACCTGCCGCACGGGCTGGCCGATCACTGGCTGGAGCCGATCCGACGCCTGGCGCGGGCCTATGCCATCGACCTGGCGCAGGAACAGGACATGGAGGCCCGCCGCGACAGGCTGGCCGAATTCAACGTGATCGAAGGGGTACGCCGCGTGGCGGAAACCCCGATCATGCAGCGCGCCTGGGCGAGGCGGGCGGACATCCGCATTCACGGCCTGATCTACGGCCTGAAAGACGGACGTCTGCGAGATCTCGACTGCACGGTCGGGCCCGGACAATTTCTACGCGAGGTGGCGGAATGACCCTGTTGCAAGACATCCTGAAACCCGGCTGCGGCTGCGACGCGCCGGAACACTTGGTAAAGTTGATCAGCATTGACGAGGCCCTCCATCGGATCAGGGCGCTGTGCCGACCGATCGCCGAGGTTGAACGACTTTCCCTGTCGCAAGCGCATGGCCGCGTCCTCGCGCTGCCGGTGGTCAACGACACCCCCGCGCCCTCTTTCGACAACTCCGCGATGGATGGATATGCCGTCGATGCACGCGCCTTCGTCGGGGACGGACCGTGGATCCTGCCGGTTTCGGACCGGATACCCGCCGGATCCGGCGGGCAGGCCGTGCTGGAACCTGGCACCGCGGCCCGTATCTTTTCCGGTGCGCCGGTCCCCGCAGGCGCGACCGCCGTCGTCATGCAGGAACAGGTGCGCAAGGCCGGGACACGAGTGCGGATCGACCGCCGTCCAGAACACGGACAGAACATTCGCCGCATCGGCAGCGACATGCAGGCCGGAGAGTTCGTGCTGACCGCGGGCCTGTCCATGGGTCCGCGAGAAATCGCTTCCGCTGCGGCGGCGGGCGCTGCCGAGGTCACTGTCCGCAGGCGGTTGCGCGTAGCGCTGTTGGTGACGGGCGACGAGGTGCGGCAGGCTGGTTCCGGCCGCGCCGCCGCGCAGATTTGGGACGTCAATACGCCCATGCTGCGCGCGGCTTTCACGTCACCCGCGATGGAACTGGTTGCCGCAGAACCGGCTGCCGACGACAGGCACAGCCTGCGCCGCCAACTGGCTGACCTATTTTCCCGCGCGGATCTGGTGGTCACGACCGGCGGCGTATCCGTCGGCGAAGAGGATCACGTTAAACCGGCGCTTGCCGATCTGGGCGCAGAGCTTGCCTTCAGCGGGGTCGCGATCAAGCCGGGCAAGCCGGTGTCATTGGGATCTGTCGGGTCCACCATCTGGATGGGACTGCCCGGCAACCCGCTGGCGGCCTTCGTCACTTGGCAGCTGTTCGGGCAGGCCGTCGTACAGCACCTGGCGGGCCAGGCGCGCCCGCGCGTCCAGCGCCGGCACGTCGTCACCGCCCATCCGATCAGACGCAAGCCCGGACGCTGCGAATTCCGACCGGCAAGCCGCATCGGGTTCGATGCCCTTGGCCGTGAGTTGGTGGGATTCGACGGCACGACCAACTCTGCGAGGGTCGGAAATCTTCCGGCGGCGGACGGGTTGATCCTGCTGCCCGCTGACGCCGATGCTCTGCCCGAAGGGGCGCTGTTGGAATTCATGCCGTTTTTCGAGAATTGAGGAAAGAAACCATGCAACTTGCCTACACGATGGCCCCCGGGCGCGGTGACACCGATCTCTTGCTGTTTCGCCTCGCCGAAGCACTGACAAAGGCCGGCGTTCGGACCGCAGGCACCGTCCAGATCAACATCGAGAACGCCTCTGGCGGTCCGTGTGACATGGATGTGCAGGTCCTGCCCGCTGGTCAGATCTTCCGCATTTCGCAAAGCCTTGGATCCGGGTCCCGCGGATGCCGACTTGATCCCGCTGCCCTGGAAAGCGCTGTCGGATACGTGCAGACGGCGCTGGATGCCGGGGCCGATTGCCTGATCATCAACAAGTTCGGCAAACAAGAGGCCGACGGGCGCGGTTTTCGTCCGGTCATTGCCGAGGCGCTGTCACAGGGCATCCCGGTTCTTGTCGGGGTCAACGCGCTGAACTTGTCCGCCTTCAACGAATTCGCTGACGGTCTTGCGCAAGAATTGCTGCCGGATAGGCCCGCGCTCGAAGCATGGGTTCACCGCAGCTTGGAGCGTAAAGGCGAAGCGGCCTGAGGTATCCAACGGAAACAAAGCTGGCGCCCGAACATTGGCAATGGCGGTATGCCTCCCTCCCAGAAACTGAGAATAGCCGCCGAAACCCAACGATCAAGCCCCCTCCAAAACGAGGGAATTATGGCATGTCTTCAACATGTCACGCACCCTCGCGGCGGCAATCTGCAGCTGCAGCCTATCGTTCGAGCGTCAAAGAAGCCACGTATTGCCGACCTATTCTTGCCCGTCTATGCTGCACGACGATTTGTATGTCCGGTCCGGTGAAGCTGCACGGTAGCAATGAGCCGCTCCCCGAATGTCAGCTCCGGGCCGTGAGCGACGACAGGAGCGCCCGTGGCGAAAATGCAAAGATTCCTACCCGCTACGCGTTCAGGTTGGGCTCGGAGCAGACAGACTTCAAACGGCGGGGCCCTGTCGAGAACTGGTCGCTTTCGTTCTGTTGTTCCCTCCGGATCTCTCAAACCGTGCGCCGAGTTTGGTCCCCATGTAGAGCCATGGGCGATATAGTATTCGGTAGATGTCCGGTGGGTCTTGTGTGCCATCTTTCCGCTTTGTGAAAGCATCCATGCCATGGCGCATGGCCGGCGTCATTCGCGCGCGTGAGCGCCGCGCACGCGTTGGGAGATCCACAAACTCATCCGTCCCAGGTATCCGCAACGCGCGCGGTGTCAATTTCGGAGGGTCGACGAGGTCGTCAATCGCATCGTAGGGGCATGCGTACGGCCGTGGCTCGAAGAAGTTGTAGTGAACGCGATAGATGTTCAGGAGTGCGATCAACGTCTTGGGGTTGAAGATCGCGCCTTGTATGTAGGAGCCGCCGACGCGGGCGCCGCCACTTCCGGCTCGGGCTGCGACGCTCATCCTCTCGCGCAAAGAGTTCATGAAGGAGCTGACCGGC
>NZ_JBLXFB010000060.1:0-5934 GCF_048262615.1 Antarctobacter sp. | reverse complement strand
CAACAAAGCCCGAAAGGCTGCGTCAGCACTGTCGCGGGATGGAGCAGCCCGGTAGCTCGTCAGGCTCATAACCTGAAGGTCGTAGGTTCAAATCCTACTCCCGCAACCAAATCCATAAAAGATATCAGATACTTGCACGGCGCCCCACGGGCGCCTTCTGCATTCGGGCGTTTACATCAACGCCACATCAACACGACACCAGAAAAACCGCACCAGCGCGCATAATCACGCGGTCGCAGGCAACGGCAAGCAACTCGCAGTTGCGCACCTTCTTGCTTCCGGCCATCATCGGCCCCGTTGTTCCAGACGGTGAATTGACGACGACGGATTCTGCCTTCGGCTTCCAGACCTTGGAACGTCACTATTTGGCGAGGCAGGGGGCAAATCTATGAAGCAGGACGAGTTCCGTAAGTGGTTGGTGGCGCAGGGACAGACGGATGCAACCGCCTCCTCGCGGGTCAGCAGCGCAAAGCGCGTGGAGCAGCATCTGGGCGATCTGGATGAATTGTTCGCCCAAGAGGATCGGGACAGCATCCTGAACCGCTTTGCCTACTCGGCGGAGGATGAACGCGCTGAACGTCCGAACCCATCGCCAGTGCCCATCGACGGTGTCTTGCGCACGGGGCTTGCCAGCCTCCAGCAGGCGCTGAAGCTGTATCATTCATTTCTGACCGAACAATCCAACGTGCCCGACAAGGCGGAACACCGGGCATTGGTCGACCGCCTTACTCGCAAGGAAATCGATGCGGCGATGCAGGAGTGCGATCAGCTGGGCCTGAAGGCCTTTCTTGCCCGTGGGGGCTTTGCCAGTCCCCAGGTGTGGGTCGGCGACGAAGGCAACGAGCAGTCCTATCCGGCGAAGGCGACCGTCGCAGCAGCCTTGGCGCATCTTCCCGATGGCCGGGCCCTCTCGGCGAAGGAATTCTTCAACGGCTTCGGAGAGGCGCAGTCATTCGCAAGGCTTGAAGCTCTGGGATATCAGATCCGGCGCAAGGGGTCAGACGTTGCCGATCATCAGGCCTTGCTGGATCGCCTCACCCGCAAAGAAATCGAAGCTGCAATCCGCGAATGCGATGAAATGGGTCTGGCGGCCTTCCTTGCGCGCGGTGGCTATGCCGATGGCGCGACTCAGTTCCAGGACGATGCCACAGGGTGTTCCTATCCTGCGAAGGCGACGGTCGCGGCCGCCCTCGGGCATCTGCCGGGTGGCAGGGCCCTCCCCATGAAGGAATTCTTCGGCGGCCAGGGTGGTCCGCGCACACACGCGGTGTTGGATAAACTCGGATACCGTGTCCTGCACGGAAGTGAAGACGCTTCCGATCAGACGTTTTCGCGCGAACGGATCGAAGCGGCGATGGATGCGTTCGACCAGTACCGCACGTCGGGTGCACATGCCGGTGCGTTCTCGAGCTTTGGCGAACCAAAGGATTTTTGGGTGCGGTCGACTCGCCCGCGCCTGGACAAGCGCTTTCCGACGAAACCAATTGTCGGGTACCTTCTGGGGAAGGCTGCGAGCACATTCAATGGGGGGTGGAGCCAACCAGGGGATGCGGCCGCAAGGCTGCATGCGGCGGGCTACGTCATCGTCGATCAGCATGGCACGCCGTTGCCGCTTCCCGATCAACACACACATCTGATGCGCGGAGCAGAACGTGCGCGACTCGTCGCCCTGAATTACTACATCGGACCTGCCCGCGAAGCGGACACGAATTCGGTGACCATCCGCGCATCCGACCTCGCACGGGATATCTCCGAGCAAAATGCCTTCCCGACGATTTGCAGCGCTTTGGGAGGCAAAAAGTTCAAGGACTTGGCGGGTTACACGGCGCTTCAGGCGACCACGCCGAACCCCTCCAGCACGACGACATTTACTTTCACCCTCGATGCCGAGGACCAGGAGGGGAAGGCGATGGCAGAATCAGATGCACCCATGCAGGGCCAGGCTGCCCAAGTGATTGCTGTGACCACCAACCTGATCCTCTATGGACCTCCCGGCACCGGCAAGACCTACCAGACTGCGTGGGAGGCGGTTCGCCTTGGCCTGGGTGATGACGTTGCCGCTGATCTCTCCGGCGAGAACAACCGTGATCGGCTGATGGCGGAATACCGGCGCTTGATGTCCGAGGGGCGGATCGAGTTCGTCACCTTCCACCAGTCCATGTCCTACGAGGAATTTGTCGAGGGGCTGAGACCCAGCGTTGATGAAGAGGACGTACCGGATAAGGGCCCGGGCTTTCGCCTCGAGCCTGTCGCCGGGATATTCCAGCGCATTGCGAGGCGTGCAGAGAGAGGCGTGCCAGTTACGCCGAGCGGGAACGTCATCTCGCTCGATGGTCGGCAGGTTTTCAAGATGTCGATCGCGCGTGCCAACGTTGCTTCCGAGGATTACCTTTTCGACGAGGCAGTATCCGAAGGGCACACGCTTCTGGGTTGGGAAGACATCGATTTCACGGATGATAAGTTCTCTGACATAAACGAGATACTCAAAGCCTGTCGTGAGCAGGGCAGGCGGGAGGGCGAGGTTACGCTTCAGTCTGGCCAAGTCAGTCAGGTGGACGTCTTCCGCAACCAGCTTGAAATCGGCGACATCATTGTTGTGACCAAGGGCAACAGCCTGTTCCGTGCAATAGGCGAGATTACCGGAACTTACGAATACCACCAGCGTGCCAACCGAACATACTGCCATCGCCGATCTGTGCGCTGGCTTTGGGTGGATCGATCCGGTGTTCCTGCGGGCGAAATCTACGATGGCAACTTCACCATGCGGTCAATCTACGCTCTCAATCGGGCTCGCCTGGATACGGTTGCTCTTGAAGGGTACATGAACAGTGGGGGTGAGGCCGTCAGCCGGGAGGTGGAACCCCATGTCCTGATCATCGACGAAATAAACCGCGCCAACATCTCTAAGGTCTTTGGCGAACTGATCACGCTCCTGGAGCCTGACAAGCGCCTCGGGCGGCGCGACGAAATCCAGCTGACCTTGCCCTACTCGAAGAAGCGCTTCGGGGTGCCGCAGAACTTGCACATCATCGGCACCATGAACACGGCCGACCGCTCGATTGCGCTGCTGGATACCGCCCTGCGCCGCCGGTTCACCTTCAAGGAATTGATGCCGAACCCGGCGGTCCTGTCCCCGAATGTCGGCGGGATCAATCTGCAGAAGCTGCTGACCACGATCAACGACCGTATCGAGTATCTCTTCGACCGCGAACACCAGATCGGGCACGCCTATTTCACCGGTTGCAAGTCTGCCGAAGAGGTCGAGGACGTGATGCGGCACAAGGTCATTCCCCTCTTGTCCGAATATTTCTATGAGGATTGGTCCAAGGTCGCCGCCGTTCTGGGCGATGGCCCGCAGGGCCCATCCCGGTTTCTGGAGGCGCGCCGCCTGACTGCGCCGCCGGGAATTGCCGTGGATGATTTCGGGGCCGAGAGACTGCGCTGGCGGGTGAAGGACCTGTTCGACTTCTCCGAGTTCGCGGCCTGATGCCCGCCTACAGCGTTCGTGAATGGGAGGCCGTGCCCCATGGCGATGGGGAAGGATGCATTCCGCCGCATCTTGCCCAGCGCCTTGTGGCACTGGCCAAGGCATCCCCCTTCGCCGGGCGCGGCGGCGGTGGCGTGCTGGAGGATCGCCGCCATGACCTGCGGGCGCGGGGGGTGGTCGGCGTTCTGGCTGTGCCGGGCTGCACTCTGGAAATCCTGCCGAAGATCGACGTCGGCGAAAAGGAAGGCTCGGCCCAGGAGACGCGCGAGATCCGCAAGCGCCTTGTCCACATGCTGGCGGTGGCTCTCGACCTGAAGATCCAGACCGGGCGTATGACCGACCTCGACTGGCAGCGCGAAACGCTGCTGGAAATCCTGATCCGCATCTTTTGCGACAAGCTGACCGAGGCGGTGCGCCGGGGCATGCCGCGGCGCTACACCCTGCACGATGATGACCTGCCGACCTTGCGGGGATCGCTGGATATCCCGCGCCAGTTCACCCATCACAGCGCAAACCCGGGCCGCCTGGCGTGCCGCTATGACGAGTTGTCCGAGGATATCGCCCTCAACCGCATCATGAAGGCGACCATCGCGCATCTGGCGGGCATGTCGCGAAACGCGACGAATGTGCAGCGGCTGCGGGAACTGGCCTTCGTCTATGCCGAGGTTGCGGAAGTGCAGATCCCTGCCTTGCGGTGGGACGATGTTGTCATCGACCGCACCAACAGCGCGTGGCAGGAACTCTTTGGAATGGCTCAGCTGTTCCTGCGCAATCGATACCAGACCACCAGCGCCGGGTCGGGGCAGGGATCGGCACTGCTGTTCGAGATGAATGCCCTGTTCGAGGAGTACATCGGCCGTCTGGTGACGCGGGCGCTGGCGGGGTCCGAATTCCGGGTGACCCTGCAGGGTGGCCGCCTGTTTTGTCTGACGTCGGTCGATGACGAACGTGCGGTTTTCCAGACCAAGCCCGACATCCTCATCAAGCGTGGCGATCAGGTCGCTCATGTGATCGACACCAAGTGGAAACGTATTTCCGACCGGATCGACGATACAAAGCAGGGGGTGTCCCAGGCGGACGTCTATCAGATGATGGCCTACGCCCACCTCTACAAGGCCCCGCGCCTGACGCTGCTTTATCCCCACCATGCGGGTCTGGGTGACGAGGAAGGGATCCGCGCGCGGTTCCGTGTGACGGGTCAGGAAACGCTGCTGGAAACGGCGAGCTTTGACATCTCCACCGGTAACGACCTGGTGGACCGCATTCGTGGCCGGATACTCACTGGCCTCGAAGAAATGTCCCCCTTACTCCCGTGAGGGCGAACGGCCAGCCCCTGCGAGGTGCACAATTGTGCCCATCGCGGCAGGGGACTGGAATGACCGCATCTGTCATCATCGAACTGCAGCGACTCCCTGCCGCTCGTTGACAGCGTGAATCCATGAACCGGGCCGGGCAATGCGCTGCGGTCGAGGCATTCAGATTAGCGGCTTAACCTGAGCAGATTCCGCTGGGTCGAAATATCCGCGCAATGACGGCGTCTTCCGGAAGCTCATCGACCTCGTCGGCCGCACGGGCTTGTTCGGCTCTGGTGTACTCGACCACAGGCAGGCAGGGTGAGCGGGTGTCAGAACCTGCCATCGCGCAGCCGCTCAGCCAGAGCATCATGATCATGAGGGCGACGGGCGGCGGCGTCGAGCATCTGGCGGTGGATGGCATCGTTTCTCTCTTGGGCATCAAGCCGTTCGGCCGCGCGCCCCGCGCGTTCGCCAACACGGCGCAAGTTGAACAAGAACAGCAGGATCGCTGCGGCGGTGAGGATCAGGCCCAGCGCCTTTCGCGCCGGGCCGTTGGTCAGGAGCCAGCCGATCACCGCTGGCCCCGTTTCCAGTCATCGAGCCTCGCGTGGATTGTGACGGCGATACCGATCAGCGCGATGGCGATCAGCACCCAGCGGAGGGTGTCGAGATAGGGCACCAGAGGCTGGATGGTGGACTGGGTCTCGGCGATGACATCCTGCAGCACCTCCACCCCGGCCGCGCCGACAGTTGCGGCGCCCGCCGCGCCGCCACCGCGCAGCGTGCGGCTTTCCGACAGGACTTCGCGCGCGGGCGGCAGTTCCGGGGCGAAGGGCACGGGCCGCGCCGGGAAGGGATCGCCCCAGGACCGAGCGGGACCGAGGTCGATGTGCATGAAGCCCGACCGCGGATAGTATCCGAAGCCGAGGAAACCCACAGCCCGCGCCGCAGCCTCGAACGCTGCAGGATCGTGGTTCGCCATGGCGATGTCGAAAGCGGTGCCCTGCATGTGTTTCGAGGCGGTGACCTGCCCCCCGCGAAATCCCTCACCGTGATGTAGAGTCTGCGCCAACTCTGAAGGAGCAGATACATGCGAAAGAGCCGTTTCACCGAGGCGCAGATAATCGAGATGATCAAGGAACAGGAGGCCGG
>NZ_JBLXFB010000059.1:0-6262 GCF_048262615.1 Antarctobacter sp. | reverse complement strand
CGCTTGATCAGGGAGGAGGTGTCCCAGCGGCCGCCGCCCATGTTCTGCACGTCCTTGTAGAACTGGTCCACAAGCGCCGTGACCGGCAGCGAGGCGCCGGTTTCATTGGCGGTACGCAGGCAGATGTCCAGATCCTTGCGCATCCAGTCGACGGCAAAGCCATGTTCGAATTCATCGGCGATCATGGTCTTGTAGCGGTTGACCATCTGCCAGGATCCGGCCGCGCCGCCGCCGATGACGTCCACAACCGCAGCGCCGTCCAGCCCGGCCTTTTCAGCAAAGTGCAGCCCTTCGGACAGGCCTTGCACCAGACCGGCGATGCAGATCTGGTTGACCATCTTGCATTTCTGACCCGCGCCGCTGTCGCCGATGCGTTGCAGAGCTTGCATAGGCGTCGATCACCGGGGCGGCCGCGTCGTAATCGGGCTGATCGCCGCCGCACATGACGACGAGCTGGCCGTTCTCGGCCCCGCCTGCCTGCCCGACACCGGCGCATCGACGAAGCCGAAGCCGTTTTCCTGGCGACCTGTAAAGCTCCAAACGTCACCATCGAACTGACCGTGGTGTGATGACGAAGATCGCGCTTTCCGCCATGCCGGCAAAGGCTCCGTCCGCCCCGAGGCAGACCGAGCGGCAGGTCGTCGCCACGCCGACGCAGGCCATGACGAAATCCGCGCCTTCCGCCGCCTGGCGCGGGTGGGGCGCGCTGCCGCCGTGTTCGGCGACCCATTTGTCGGCCTTTGCGCGCTGCGGTTGTAGACCGTCACCCGTGACCGGCCTTCGCCATATGGCCCGCCATCGATAGCCCATCACGCCCAGACCAAGAAATGCGCATTTTGCCATGGTTCAACCCCGTTATCGCAAACGTTCAGCCTTGTCGTTCCTGCCCTGCCCCTTGGCAGGGGCGAGGGCACGGTAATCCCGCAGGACACCGGCAGGACAAAGCGCAAAGCCCCATGGCGACACTCTTCCGATGCTGCTCAGGCTTACCCCGGCCGCGATCCTCATGAGCTGATCGCGTCGACTGGTCTACCATCTCGCCTCGCGATCCCTGCCGGACTACGACAAGACCTGGCCGTCAAGGCACCGAGGGCGATCGAGATCGTGCGCGACAATGCCGGGTGCCGCATATCTGCCGAACCGATCCCGATGCCTTCTTCGGCCTGGCTACGCCCAGCCCAGACCGCCAGGCAGATGACGCTGATGCGGCACGGTGCAGGGACGGCTGTCCGAGCTGTTCGGTCGGCGCACGCTGGAACCGACACGCTGATGCGCCGCCCGATTCTACGGGCTGGCGGTGCGTTCGGTCGCGGCGCAGACGCGCACCCGCGCCGCGCTGACCGCCTATGCCGCCGGGGTGAATGCCCGCATCACGAGATCAACGCCGAGAGCCTGCCGGGGCGCCCCGAGTTCTTCCTTCAACGCGCCGCCGGTGCCCTGGCAGCCTGCCGATTCCATCGCCATCGTCAAGCTCATGGCCCTGCAGCTCCGGGCCAGTTCCGCGACGAGATCCTGCGCGCCCGCACCTCGCTGCTGCTGCCGGACGAAGACCGGCTCAAGGACATCCTGCCTGACATTCCGGCGAGGGCGCTGCGCCCCGCCCGCCATGCCGCGCCGTTCCCCGCCAGAAGTTCACGCAGTTCGCCGCAAGCCGCTGGAACGACACCCTGTCGCCCTTCCCGGAGCGCGGCCTTGCCGGGCGTCGAACGCCCGGGGCGGCGGCGTTCTCGCGCTCGGCCAGTGCGGGACGCTGCTGGCTAACGATCCGCACTCGGCTTCACCGCGCCTCGACCTGGTATCTCGCCCGGCTCCAGCTTGCCTCGGGCGGGTGATCGGCGGCACCATCCCCGGCGTGCCCGCCGTCATGCTGGGCCGGTCGGAAAAGCTGGCCTGGGGCATCACCTCGGCCTATCTCGACGACCAGAATTTATATCGAGGAACTGAACCCGCAGGGTCCCGGAGCACGACCGCACGCCTGACGGCTGGAAGCGCTTCCTGACGCGCAAATCCATCGTCGAGATCAAGGGCGAACCGCCCGTCACCCTGACCCTGCGCTGACCGACAACGCCCGTGCTGCTCAAGGGCGTAATCTGGCCTCGATACGCCGCAGGGGCAGTCGTCTGCTTGCCTGGTCGGCGCTGTCGGATGCGGACACCTGATGAGCGCGGCGACCTGGCTGATGGAGGCGGGGTCGGTCGACGCGCGCTGAGCGCCTCCGAAGGCTACATGGCCCCGCGCAGATGCTGACGCTGATCGACCGCGAACAGATGCGCTGAAACCGCGGGCGCCATTATGCCGCAGCGCGATCCCGCCAGCCAGCCGCGGGCGTATGCCCTCGCCCGGCTGGATCGCCGCAACCGCTGGATCGGCACTACCCTGACAGCGCGAACCCGGTCTGACGGACCGCTGGGCGGCCTTGTCGGCAATACCAACAAGATCATCGACCGCCCTTCCCGCTGCACGCCGCTTCGACTGGGGCGACAGCCAGCGCATCAACCGCTGGTCGCAGCTCGCAGGGCCGCGAAGTGCACACCCGCGACAGCTTCATCGAGGCGCAGCTCGATACCGTACGCCTGCGGCGCGATGCCGCTGCCGCTGATCGGGCGCGACCTTTGGCACACCGGCGAGGCCGCGCCCGAGGGTTATGCCCGAACGTCAGCGCCAGCGCTGGACCTGCTGGTTGACTGGAGCGGCGAGATGAACGAACATCTCCTGAGCCGCGCGGGCCTGGCTGCGCGCTGCAGGACCGGCTGATCCGCGACGATCCGGACCGCTTGCGGACGAATACGACCACGTCGAGCCGCTGTTCATCGAGCGCGTCTTTTACGTCGACGGCGCGGGCGCCGTGCGACGTCATCCGCTCGGTCGCGGTGGAAACCTGCACTGACATCGCCCGCCTCGCTGGACGACGCGCTGGTCTGACTTCGACATCACGGCGCGGCGCCTGAATCGCTGCGGCCAGCGACGCCCACCAGGCCACCCAAGCACAAAAGCGTTCTGGGCGACGCCGGTGCTTCGGTATTTCGTGAACATCCGTCAAAGCACTTCGGGCGGGGATTTCACCTCGAACGCGGGCGCACCGCGCAAGGACCCGGAACCCTTGCCAACGTGCACGGCGCCACCTATCGCGGCGTCTACGATTTCGCCGACCCCGATTCCTCGGTCTTCATCAGCTCGACGGCGAATCCGGCATTTCCCGTCGCGCCATTACGACGATCTCGGCTAGCCTGGCGGCGCGCGAATACATCCCGATGTCGCTCGACGCGGACTCGCCTGCCGCCTGTCGGAATCACCCGGTTGATCCGTCCGTGAGCGCGCCGTCCGGCGTGCTGGACAAGGCCGGGCCCGCCGCATCGCGCGCGAGGTGCTGGCGCGAGCGTTCTGGCGCGCTCTTCGGGCTCGGCTGTCCAAGAACCGCGATAATCCGATGGCCAGTCAGTGTTCTGCGCCGACCGGCCCGGCACGCGCCTGACCGTCAAGCCTGGGCCCCGCACCGGCCGACGCGTCGCCGCCGGCGCCGCCCGCACCGCGCCGGCCGCGCGCCTGATGGGGCGCAGGAGGTGCTGTTTCTTCGATCCGGAGCGCGCTGCCCTCGGCCTGTCCTATGCCGACGGGCCCACCCTGTCCGGAG
The DNA here is from genome assembly GCF_048262615.1 of Antarctobacter sp. GTDB lineage: Bacteria > Pseudomonadota > Alphaproteobacteria > Rhodobacterales > Rhodobacteraceae > Antarctobacter. Next base: position 2,631 of record NZ_JBLXFB010000059.1, on the reverse strand, counting down.
CTCTGCCGGTCCTCGCCCCCGCCGCGCGCCCGACCGGCTGCACGAGGCGGGGCGCTGGCTGGCGGAGTTTCACCACCAGCCGCCGCGACCAGCCCTCCGCCCTGCCGGGCAGATCGCCTGGCTGAACCGGCTTGAGGCATGGTCGACGCGGGCGAACGCCATATCCCCGACATTGCCGCTCGCGCCGAAGTCCGCGCGATGGAGGCGCTGGCTGCCGAGGTGCGTAGGCCGGCGCAGCGCGCCATCACCCACCGCGACCTGCATCTCGACAACCTGGTGCTGACTCCGCCGCCTTGCGGGCTGGATTTCGAGAACCCGAAGGAAGACGAGCCCTATCGCGACCTGGTCTGGCTGCTGATCCACGTCTCGCTGGCCGATGACGCCACGCCGCTGAGCGATTTCGCTGCCGCCCCGCGCGGCTACGGGACGGCGTGACCGAACCGCCCTGTGGCTGTTCCTGCAGCGGCTCTTCGCGCCGGCGTCTGGGCCGGACCCCCGAGGCCCCCTCGCTGCGCCGTCCGCCCGCTATGCCGCCGCGCGAGATCGTGCCGCGCGGAACCGCTGCTGGTCTGAGGCTGGTCCGAGGCCCGGCCAGCCGCCGTCGGCGCGATGATCCGGCGCAGCGCCGCCGGTTCAGCACGGCCACCGCCGCGACCGCCTCTACGAGCAGCGTCAGCGCGCTGGCCAGCACCGATTCCACACGCTCGGTTGCGAGGATCGAGATGTCGGAAACCATCGAGAGCGCTTGAGGATGGTGAAGGTCAGCAGCGCCGTACCGGAGCAGCTGCGCGATGAACCGGAAGGCCACCGGAAAGATCGTCAGCACCAGCGCCGCCGTCACCCATTGCGGCAGCGCGGAATGCCGTTGGACCGAGGCCAGCGCCCCGCAGAGCGTGGCCAGAGTCCGTTGGACTGCGCGAGAACAGTGCGCCATAGGGCGGCATGGACAGGATGACGAAGGTCAGCGGCAACTGAATCCGTGGCTGCCGTACAGGTATTGACCCAGCCAGACCGCCAGCGCAGGCCGGTGCCGAAGACCGCGCCGAAGGTGAAGTTGACCCGGCTCTGCCGTTGCAGGGGCCGGTCTGCGCGCCGCAACAGCGTGGTGACGCAGACGCTCCAGACCATGCCCGCGAGGTAGAGCGTCAGCAGCAGCGCATGTTGTCCGAGGGATCAGCGGCGAGGTGAAGATGGTCCAGGTCAGAGCGCCCGCATCGCGGGCCGCGCCAACCGGTGATGGGCGGCGATGGCGGTCATCGCCGAAAGGCAGGCCGCGACCATCAGCGCCATCATCGGATCGCTGAGCGCCAGCATCCCGCCGAGCCCGGTCGACATGGTCGCAAGTAGTGCTATCGGCGCGCCGCCCTGTGGCTGGTTACACGCGCGGCATCGCCGCCGCAAAGGCCGCCATTCCCGCAAGGCCGAAGACCGCACCGCCACCAGCGGCGCACCAGCACCGCCAGCAGCATGATCCCGACATCGGCCCAGGGCATCAGCCTCGACCGTCGATGAACCAGAGACCAACCGCCCGCGTTCTCCTGTTCCTCTTCCGACCCCGGCGACCGGACTCTGCCGGTGCCTTGCCCCGCGCTCCGCTCAGTGCGGCGCGGATCATCTCGAACTGGCGCGGTCCTGGCGGTCCAGCGCACCGCATGACCGTGCCGTCATCGCTCTGGCTTTCGTCCTGACGAGGCCCTTGTCATAGAGCCACGCCCGCGCCCGACCCTCGTAGAAGGCGAGCACCAGCTCTTCCTCGACCGTGTCGCCCTCAGCCGGTCCGTCAATGCCTCGAGGAACACGTCCAGCCCCTCGCCGGTGACGGCGGAGACCGCAAAGATCCCTCGTCCCCGAGGCGCGCGCCGGCCGCCTCGCGCATTTTCGGTCGAGCCGGTCGATCTTGTTCCAGAGTTCGACCTGCGGCGTCCTCCGGGATCCCGAGCGAGGACAGGATGGTGCGCACGTCCTCGGCCTGTTCCTCGGTCGCGGCATGCGAGATGTCGCGCACATGCACGACCACATCCGCCGCGCACCTCTTCGAGCGTGGCGCGGAAGGCCGCGACCAGTTCGGTCGGCAAGTCGGAGATGAAACCAACGGTGTCGGACAGGATCACGTCCGCCCCGGTGGGCAGGCGCACCGCCCGCATGGTCGGGTCCAGCGTTGCAAAAAGCATGTCCTTGGCCATGACCTCTGCCCCGGTCAGCCGGTTGAACAGCGTCGACTTGCCCGCGTTGGTATAGCCCACAAGGGCGACAATCGGATACGGCACCTTGGCGCGCGCCTTGCGGTGCAGCTCACGCGTCTTGACCACCTTGTCCAACTGGCGGCGCAGGCGCACCAGCTGTTCGTCGATCGCGCGCCTGTCGGCCTCGATCTGGGTTTCACCCGGACCGCCGACAAACCCCAATCCGCCCCGCTGCCGTTCCAGGTGGGTCCAGGCCCGCACCAGCCGCGTACGCTGATAGCTGAGATGCGCCATCTCGACCTGCAGCACGCCTTCGCGTGTGGCGGCCCGGTCCGAGAAAATCTCGAGAATCAGCCCGGTCCGGTCGAGCAGTTTGACCTTCCACTCTTTTTCCAGATTGCGCTGCTGCACGGGCGTCACCGGCCCGTCGACCAACACCAGTTCCACC
>NZ_JBLXFB010000058.1:0-6467 GCF_048262615.1 Antarctobacter sp. | reverse complement strand
CTGACCACCGCAATCGCCCGCCCCGCTGCGCGAGATGATAGCTCCGCGCGTCGGGCGATTGCTCACCCTGCGCCGATTGGCGTAAACACCAATCGGGCTCCGGTCGCGGCTGGATGAAAGTTCAGTGGCAGGTCACAGTCGACCGACCCATTCCTTTATGGCAATGTTCACGTCTTCTAGGTTGGATGAGAAATCCCAACCTATCCCGCCCGTGAAACTGCCCGTCCTATAATCCACGGGATAGGGAACGACGTCACGCCAACCCGCGGCCTCGAAGCTCGCCATCGCTCTGCCCATGTGAAAAGCACTTGTGACCAGAACCCAAGTTTCACCGGGCTCAGGGTGGACCAACTCGAAGGAAAGCTGAGCGTTTTCCGCCGTGTTCCGGGACTGATCTTCCCAAATGATGCGGTCAGCGTCTATCCCAAGCGAACTTAAGACCTCAATCGCGATTGGAGGAAGAGGTGCGCGCCCGGCAACATTATCCAGCAATCTGCCGCTTCCGCCGGCATAGACAATCCTGGATTCAGGGTGAGCGATGGCCAAACTCGCTGCCGCGATCAGGCGCTCGGATGCATCATTCAGTTGCGGCTGGTTCCATCGCAGCGTTTTTCGCGGGGATTCCGCGCCGCCAAGAATTATGATCCCATCGATTTGCTCTGGAATGTTCTGGGCCACGTACTCAGCCTCAAGCGGAGCAAGGAGAATCTCGCCAATCGGGAAAATGCTGATCACGGAGACGGCAAGAAAAGCTGCGGCTGAGAGCCACGCTGACAGACCTTTGCGGCCCAATAATCCGGCAATAACAGCAAGTGCCAGAGTGACCGCAAGCCAAGTTTCGACTTGGAGGAACAGCCCGACAAACTTGGAAAATATGAAGAAAAGGGTGTCCATCAATTACCGCCCTTTGTTTCAGTTTGCCTCCAAGCTGTTACGCTTACGCACCAGATCATCTGCTGATCGTTTGTTGGGGTCGAAAATGCCAGCCCGAACCGAAAAGCGCTATCTGTGACCCTATGGACGACTTTCCATGTGGATACGTTGAATGCGCCGAAATGCCGTCATGTAAATGTCGTTCAGTAAGTCCTTTTCTTTCTCGTCCTGCGCCAGGGGCAACATCAGCGCCGCACGACGGAGTGCTTGGTCGAGGTAGCCATAGGGTAAATTATAGATGTCAGCCGTCATTACCTTTCGCAGTTGCTCCAACTGAGCCGGCTGGCGAGCGGGTGAATCGATAGCTTTGATTAACTTCGCAGTTGAGGAGCGGTCGAACATGAACGGCATGAACGTCATTTTGGATTTACCTCGTGTTTAATCAGCCTGTTATCATCGGGACGATGATGGGTCAAAGTCAAACCCAGAATATTCGGCACGCAGCCGGATTGCCTCAGCTTCGATGGCCGCTCGACGTTGGGTCTCGAGCGCTTCCAGCTTATCTTTCAGAGTTCGCGACGCGGATTTCCTCATGCTTGGGTCGTCACTGGTCTCGAGCATCGAAAAGGTCATCCATGTCAACCATCAGCGCAATGGCCAGTTTCTTGAGCGTGGCGGCGGACCCAGTTTTGCGACCTGCTTCGATGTCGATGATCTGGATGCGGTTAACACCTGACTGGCGCGCCAATTCAGCTTGAGACAACCCGCGGTGTTCGCGCCAAACCATGAGGGGCGCATCACCGGCCAGTAAACGGTCGACAACAGCGGAGGGGATCAGCTCCTCGGTTCCAGCTTTGATCCGGGCCAAGACGTCAGCTGCACTATTCAGATCAGCCATATCCTCCTCGATCTCCTTTAGGCGGAGGTATTCGTCTTTGGGGATGGTCACCATTTCATTCATTTCGCTCACTCCTTGTAAGCGCTGCCGCGCGCCTTGATGTCCAGAATCTCAAGCACAACGCCGTCGCACATCACAATCCGCCAATCTCCCACCCGAAGCCGCAGCATCCCATCCATGCCCTGCAGCGCTTTGACATTATTCGCCTGCGAAGCCGGGTCCTCGGCGTACGCGCTGATCTTATCGCGAATTCGAATGGCCCAGTTCCGAGGCATTCGCATAAGCGTCTTCTGGGCGGTCCTCGAGTAGACGACTTCTTTCATGGCCTTATGTAGCCTGTGGCGACTATGTAGTCAATGGCTACTGAAGATGGGCTGCCAGGCTTCGCCGCGCTCCGGCAAGTTTCGAATATTTCGAATGTTGCGCTTGCTGCGAATGTGTGGCAATCAGAGGGGGCGTGGCACCTCATGTGCCGTTGGAGGATAACATGAACGCAATAGTAAAAGACGTGAGCGCCAGCCGACTTCCCACCAAGGTGGAAATCAAGAATGCAGAACAGCTTCGTTCTGTCATTGCTGCTCAGGTCAAGGAAGGTGAACCGGTTAATCTATCACTGGCATTCAAAGACGGTGAGACGCGGTCCATCACTTTAATGCCGTCTCTGACGGAGACGCTTCTTGATCTCTTGCGCCTAATCTCGAGTGGCCGTGGCTTCCGGATCATGCCGGTAGAGGCTGAGCTTACCACTCAGGAAGCCGCAGACTTGTTGAACGTATCCAGGCCGTACCTCATCAAAGTCCTTGAGAACGGCGAAATCCCTTTTGTCACGGTGGGTAGGCATCGCCGTGTGCGTGCTGAAGATCTGTTTGCCTACAAAGCGAAACGTGACCAAGATCGCTCCGACGCGCTTGCCGATCTAGCAGCGATTGATGCTGAGGATGACCTGATTTGAGCGCTATGAACCGTTATTCTGCGCTAATCGACGCGTGCGTTTTGGGTGGTGCGCTTAAGCGGAACAACATACTCAGCTTGGCCGAGGCCGGATTGTTTCGTCCACGATGGTCTGCACGTATTTTGGATGAAACCGAAAAGGCTATATGAGGTGCCCCTAGTTCGCTAGACACCTGCCTGTTTCAGTTTGAGCTGTCTGTTTTCGAAGTCAACGGGCGACAGCATGCCGTTGTTCGTGTGCTTGCGCTTCGGGTTGTAGAAGAGCTCGATGTATTCGAACACGTCACGCCTTGCATCGTCGCGTGTCGGATAGGTTCTGCGCCTTACCCGCTCCCGTTTCAGCAGTTGGAAGAAGCTTTCGGCGACCGCGTTATCGTGACAATTGCCGCGTCGGCTCATGCTGGGTTCAAGGTCGTGCTGGCGAAGAAACGTCTGCCACTCTCGGCTGGTGAATTGCGAGCCTTGATCAGAGTGCACCGTGACTGGATCCATCGGCCTACGTCGCCAGACGGCCATCAGAAGGGCCTGCAATGCCAGGTCGGTGGTAATGCGGGATTGTGCCGACCAACCAACGACACGGCGGGAGAACAGGTCGATGACGACGCTGAGGTACAGCCAGCCTTCGTGGGTCTTGATATAGGTGATGTCTGTCACCCAAACCTGATCCGGTGCATACGTCTGGAACCGCTGCTCCAACCTGTTCTCAGCCACGATGGCAGGCTTGCCGCCGTATCGGCCGGGGCGTCGCTTGTAGCCGACTTGGGCAGCGATCCCGGCCAGCGACGCCAAGCGGGCGACCCGGTTCTCCGAGATGCCTTCGCCCTGATCGCGGAGATCGTCTGTCAGCTTGCGGTAGCCATAAACCTTACCGCTGTCGATCCACGCCTGCCGGACCAGCTCGGTCTGGCGGATGTCTTCCTGCGCACGGTGGCTTAACGGGTTCTTAAGCCATGCGTAGAATCCGGAGAAATGGACCCGCAGAACCCGACACATGGCGCGGATGCCAAACTCTTCGCGGTGCTCCCGGATAAAGGCGTACTTCATTGGGACGCGCGCGCGAAGTACGCCGTTGCCTTTCGTAAAATATCGCGCTCTTCGGTCACCCTCGCCAACTCGCGCTTCAGTCGCCGGTTCTCGGCTTCATGATCGACGTCGGCCTTCTTTGGTGCCGGATCGCCGAACAGCTTCATCCACTTGTAAAGGGAATGCGTACTGACGCCCAACCGCCGGGAAACCTCCCGAACCGGATAACCCCGCACCGCGATCTGATGCACCGCATCCCGCTTGAACTCGTCGCTGTAATTGCTTGTCCCCATGTCGGCCTCCTTGCCTCAAAGTTAGGGGGCAAGGCGTCTACAAATCTAGGGGCACCTCACACCGACGACGACGCGATTTGGCGCTTCGTCACCCGCTTCGCCCGCTTCATGCCCTACCGGCACCGGGTGCTGACAACCGTGGGAGCGCGGGTGTTCTCGCTGCCGATCAACCTGCTGACCATCAACCAGTTCTTCGGCACTGCGATGGGCCCAGCCGAGGCGCGGGCCTTTCTCGAAGCGCGCCGCCAGCCCACCGGAACGCCGCCGGAAACCTTCGAGCAGCAGGCGCTGCACGCGGTGGGACCGGAGCTGTACCGGGCCTTCTTCGAGGGCTACACGCGCAAGCAATGGGGCCGCTCTCCGACCGACCTGCCGGCGGCGGTGTTCAGCCGGCTGCCCGTCCGGTTCACCTACGATGACCGTTATTTCGCCCACCGTCACCAAGGTATCCCCGAGGATGGCTACACCGAAATGGTGCGACGCATCCTCGACCACCCGCTGATCGCGCTGCGACTTTCAACCCCCTACCGACCGGACATGTGCCGCGGCCACGGCCACCTGTTCTGGTCCGGTCCGCTCGATGGGTTCTTCGACCACCGCTTTGGGCGGCTGGCCTACCGCACGCTTGATTTCCACCATCACGAGGCGCAGGGCGACCACCAAGGCTGCCCGGTGATGAACTACGCCGACCCGGGGGTGCCCTTCACGCGGATCACGGAGCACAAGCACTTTGCCCCGTGGGAACAGCACACGCGCACGGTCTACAGTCAGGAGTTCAGCCGCGACGCCGGCCCCGGCGACATCCCCTACTACCCGGTTCGCCTGCTGCCGGAAAAGGCCCAACTGAAGCGCTATGCCGCCCTGGCAAAGCAAACCCCGGGGGTAACTTTCCTGGGACGGTTGGGTACCTACCGCTACCTCGACATGGACCAGTGCATTGCGGAAGCGCTGGCCACGGCGCGCTGCTTCCTGCGGCAGGGCTGGAATGGAACTGTTGGATGAACCGGCATTGGGGCGAGGTAGGGGATTTCATTAGCCTCTTCCTATGCCCTATCGCAGCCCCTTCCGCCATTTCAAGACCTGACCCGGTATCATCTGAAGTGTGCAACCTTTGGGTATGTGAAGCCGTCAACACTTTGCGTATATGTAGCCGTCGACAAACGAGACCGCCGTCTAACTCCTCAAGGAGTTGCCACACTGGTTGCGTTCGCCGGTCGCGGCTGTGTCCGGTGGCCGATCCGCGTTTCGCCCATCGGGGAGAGGATGTCGTGCAGACGTTGGAGAAGGTCTGCGCCAAAGTGGGCCACCCGAAGACGATCAGGGTCGACAACGTCCTATATTCGGAACGATGGGCTGATGTGGGCGTCGGATCGTGTTCGCATCGATGGTCGCCGATACGGTACCATTCTGCGGCAGGCGGCTTCCGGGGTCAACGAGCGGTCTCTCCCATAACAAACACGGAGTACGCGCATAGCGGCTCCCACCGTCCTCAAGACGAGATCCTGTCGTCGCTGAGCGGAAGGCCTGAACATTATCTACGAGATCGCCGCCCGACGAGGTGGCGTCCCTACGGCCTCATGAGAGAAGGGTCCTCCCGCCGTGCACCGTCCCCTCGAAGAAGGGACGATAGGGTTCGCCGCCCTTGACGATCGCATGGACCGTGCGCGCCATCTTGGCGGCGATTGCCGTATACGCCTTGCGCCTCAGGTCGGCATTGTGCCGGTCCCGGGCAATGTAGCGTTCGAACTTATCTCGGAAGCTGTTGGCGCGCTGGAGGACGGCACTTGGCCGGCCATCCAGAGCGTCCGCCTCAGCCGACCGTTGCCGTACTTCGACAGCTTCGTCTGGCCGCGGAACGTGCCCGACCGGATGGTGGCGAGGTCCATACCGCAGAACTTGAGGAACTGGCGATGATGGCCGAACCGGCGCAGATCGCCGGCCTCGGCCAGGATGGTCAGCGCGTTGATCGGGCCGATCCCGGGAACGGTCGTGAGAAGCCGGTAGTCGGGATGACCCGATAACAACTCGACGGCCCGCGCTTCGATCCGGTTACGCTGCTCGATCAGGCTTCTGCCCTCGGCCAGCACCATGCGGAACATGGCCACGGCATCGCTGCCGTGATGGACCGGCAGACCGACCGACGAGGCGGCCGTGTCGTAGATATCTGACAATAGGCGCTCTTTTGATACCCGGCGGCCCACGACGGCCCAGGCATCCGCAACGAAGGGTCCTGTCAAAGGAACCGGCCTTGAGGCGGGGCAGGGGGCTCGATAGCCTCGGCCTATGCCCATCCGCAGCCCATTCCGCTACTTCAAGACGAGTCCCGAGATCATCCGCCTGGCGGTGATGCTTTACGTCCGCTTCCCGCTCTCGCTGCGGAACGTGGAGGACCTGCTGCACGAACGTGGGACAGACGTCAGCCACGAGGC
>NZ_JBLXFB010000057.1:0-6543 GCF_048262615.1 Antarctobacter sp. | reverse complement strand
CCGACATGGCCGGCACATAGGCCCCGCCCGCCGTACAGGATCCCATGACAACGGCGATCTGCGCGATGCCCTTGGCGCTCATCCGCGCCTGATTGTAGAAGATGCGGCCAAAGTGGTCGCGGTCCGGAAAGACCTCATCCTGATTGGGCAGGTTCGCGCCGCCAGAGTCCACGAGGTAGATGCAGGGCAGCCGGTTTTCCTCGGCAATCTCCTGCGCGCGCAGGTGCTTCTTGACGGTCATCGGGTAGTAGGTGCCGCCCTTCACCGTGGCGTCATTGCAGACCACCATGACCTGCCGCCCCTTGACCAGACCGATCCCGGCAATCGCCCCTGCGCAGGGGGCTGCACCGCCATACATGCCATGCGCCGCCGTGGCGCCGATCTCGAAAACGGCGAGCCGGGATCGAGCAGGTTCGCCACCCGCTCGCGCGGCGGCATCTTGCCACGTGACGGGTGCCGGTCGCGCGCCTTCGCGCCCCCGCCCTCGGCCGCAAGCTCCGCCGCCTCCGCACGACGCGCAGGGCTTCGAGATGCCCCTCGCGATTGCGTTGAAAGGCTTCGGGCCGGGCAGTGCCCTCGACATCAGTTTCATCGGATTTCCTCCACGCGGACGACTTCGGGAAGAGCATGGCCGCCGGCCTCCACGGGACCATCGGCGGTACGCCGGTTTCGCCCTTTGCGGGCGGGGATCGGCGGTCCCCAGGCTCGGGCGCAGGGCGCCGCATCGGCACCCCCGCCCGGTGGTTCACGGCTCCCGGCATTCCGGTGCCTCCTCTGCGCTTGCCTTTCAGCTCCTTGCGGATCACCTTGCCGGTCACGGTCATCGGCAACGCATCCAGAGGCGGATTTCCCTGGGACATGAATAGGTTGCGAGACGTTCCCTGACCCATGCGCGAAGCTCGTCGGCGGCAACGTCGGCCCCCAGTTGCGCACCGTAGGCCTTGACGATCTCGGTGCGCAGCAGGTCGGGCTTGCCCACCACGCCGCAGTGGCGACGCGGATGGGTCAGCAGGCAATCCTCGATCTCGGCCGGGCCGATGCGGTAGCCGCGCTGGTGATGACGTCATCCTCGCGTCCGACAAAGCGCAGTTCTTCGCCCTCGAAGTCCCGCGATCCCCGTCACCAGCCAATCGCCCCGGAACTGCCGCCGTCTCGGCAGGTTGTTCAATATTCCAGCATCATGGAAGCCGAACCTCGCCTTACGGCCACGTCGCCCTCGGCCTCGGTCCTGCGGCCCTCGGCGTCGATCACCGCGACCTCGTGCCCCGGCACCGACCGGCGATGAAGCCGGGGCGCGGCAGGTAAACGCGGCGCAGGAACTGGCGACCATGTTGCATTCGGTCTGCCCATGGAATTCGTTGATGAGCCGAACGCCTCGCGCCCCCAGGCCAGCATTTCGGCCCCAGCGGCTCTCCGCCCGGGCGACGGGCGCAGCCCCGGCAGCGCCGCGCCCTCGGCCTTGAGCATCCGCAGGGCGGTGGGCGGAAGAAGACGTTGCGCACGCCGTTGTCGCGGCAGATGTCGAGACATTTCCCGACCGAATTTCCGCATCCGCGCGGCGACCACCGGCGCCGATCGCGAGCCCCGGCATCGCCCGTCGAACAGCCCGCCGATCCAGGCCCAGTCCGCCGGCGTCAGAGCACGTCGCCCGCCTGCCCAGCAGATCGTGGCTGATCTCGACCCCCGGCAGGTGGCCAGTCAGAACCGGTGCCGTGCAGCGCGCCCTTCGGTTTGCCGGTCGTGCCGGTATAGATGATGATGGCCGGATCGTCGGGACCGGTGTCGCGCAGGGCATCGGACGGCACCCAGGCAGGTCCGTCACCACGTCCAGATCGAAGGAGACGAGCATCTCCGCGCCCTCGTCGTCGGTCACCACCACCCGCGCGCCGCTGTCGTCGAGGTGGTGCGCAGAATCCTCGCGGAACAGCTTGAACAGAGGGACCGAAATCGCCCCCATCCGCCAGCGAGCCAAGCGCCACCGCGCAGGCCAGGGATTGCGAGGCAGCACCCCGACCCGGTCGCCGCGGGTCACTCCCGCACCTCCAGCGCCGCCTGCCGGCGCGACAGCGCCAGCGCGCCGAAGCTCACCGCGTCGCCGCCATGCTCCAGGATCGCCACGCGCTCCGGCTCCCGCGCAGCCCACTCGTCGCAGACCTGGCGCCCTGTTGAGCCGCGCGGGCAATGCACGGTCGAACGCCTCCGCATCCGCGCTGGTCCTGTCCTGAAGATCGGTCTCATGTTTCGGGCCTCCCACCCCTGTCGCGGGCGGTGATCACTTCACCTGTCGACGCTGTAGACCACCCGGCCGACGCGCCGTCGCGGGCGACCACCAGAATCCGCCCGTCGCCGGGACGGCCGAACAAAGGCCCGGCGCGCCGTCTCCTCCTCGTAGGTGCGGGCGACCGCCGCGGTCAGTTCCGACGGCCCGAGCGCCGCCTCCTGCCCCGCCGGAAGGCGTCACCACCGCAAGGGCCAGCAGCGCGAGCACCAGAAGCGCCCGGCCTCCGGGCATCACGCCGGCCATGCATGCCCCGCCCTCCGGCCCGGCGCGCGCAGCTGCTCCGGTCGCCAGCCGCACCCGGCCGCGTGCGTCACGCGCGGCGCGGTGGCTTCAGCGGTAGAGGTCGAAGAAGAAATCACCGCCTTCTTCGCGGTCAGATCGCGCTGGCATTCACGCCCCAGATGACCCGGATCGAGCCGCCCCGGCCTCTTCGTAGCGGCGCGCGCATTCCGTCGCGATCCTTGTCCACTTGCGCTGCGAGGCAGCAGCCAGTTCCACTGCCGTTCTTCTGCGCCCGCGCCTTCATCGGCGCCCCAGGCATTGAGCAGCTCGTCCCAGGCGCGCTGTTCGCGCATCAGGCATTCCGCGATGCCGGTGATGGTGGTCGATCGTTGCAGGCAATCTGCCGAGCAGGCCTGGCGTGCGGGCCTTGGGGCCAGGATTGGTGGGGCGCTCGCGTCGCGGTCGCGCGGGCGGCCGAGGCCCCAGGGCAAGCAGGGTGAAAGAGGCGGACAACAGGGTTTTCTGGAACACTCCATAGCAACGCGACAGGCGATCGAATGCCCCCAGCCTAGCAAAAATCGTCCCGCTGCCAGTCCATCGCTCAGCCCATCGCCGCGACGCTCGCGCCCCCAGCATCCGCCGGATTTCCAGGTGCCGCCCCGATCTCATCAGCTTGGCATCGCGGAACAGCCGCGCGACCGGCGCATCGGCAAGAAAGCCCGCACCGCCCATCGCCTGCACCGCCTGATGCGCCTGCCATCGCCTGTTCCGAGGCATAGAGGCAGCAGGCCGCCGCATCCTGCCGGGTCACGTCGCCCCGGTCGCGGGCCCAGCACCTGTAGACATAGGCGCGGGCGGAATTCATCGCGGTGTATGTCGGCGATCTTGCCCTGCATGAGCTGGAACGACCCGATGGGCTGGCCGAACTTTGCGTTCGGCCGTAGAACGTGATCGTCCAGGCAGGCGGCCATGATGCCGGTGCCGATCCCGGCGGCACCACGCGTTCGTAGTCGGGCCCGACATCAGCACGCGCACGCCCTTCCTCCTCCCCGAGGACGTTCTCGAAGGGCACTTCCACGTCCTCGAATCAGCTCGGCGGTGTTCGATCCGCGCATCCGAGCTTGTCGAAATGCTTCAGTGCTGAAACCCGTCATGGATTTTCGATCAGGAAGGCGGTGATGCCTTCGATCCGGCCTCAGGATCGGTCTTGGCGTAGACCACCAGCGTGTCGGCGTCCGGCCGTTGGTGATCGGTACTTGTTGCCGTTCAGCACGTAGCGGTCATTGCGCTTTTCGGCCCGCAATTTCATGCCACCACGTCGGAACCGGCCCCGGCTCGGACATCGCCAGCGCGCCGACGTGTTCGCCGAGATCAGCCCGGCAGGTACTTGCGCCGCTGCGCGTCGGTGCCGTTCAGCGATCTGGTTCACGCGAGGTTGGAATGCGCCCGGGACAATGAAACCGAGGCCAGGCGCGCTGCGATCTCCTCCACCGCGTGACATGGGCGAGATAGCGCACGCGCCGCCGTATTCCTCGGGCACGGTGATTCCCAGCAGGCCAAGTTCGCCCATCTCGCCAGAGTGCTGCGGGAAAGACATTGTCGCGGTCGACCTCGTCGGCAAGCGGGCAGACCTGATCCTGCGCCCAGCGGTACCATGTCGCGCAGGCGTTCACGTCTTCGCCCAGATCGAATGTCATTGCTGCGGTGAACATTCGCGCCCTCCCCGGCGTTTATTGAACGTTTGTTCAAATATAGGCCGGATCGCCCGCCGTCAGAGCCCGTCAGAGCAAGGAACAGCACCGGGTCATTCGGCGTTTCCCTCGACGAAAGAGACAAAGGAGAACCCGCCAAGGATCTGAAACACGCCTTCTGGAAGCAGCTTGCCGATGTGCGGGCCGGCCTTCTGGCCGCCGACGGAAGCGCCCGGTGAATGTCCCCGACCCGGACGAGAGCCGCCATCTGGTTCATCACCGCCAAGGGCACGGCGGCGGATCGCGCCGCGTCCGGCGGCAGCGGACCTCGTTCCACGTTGCCGATTCGAAGGCGCATCTTTATGCCAACGTCTTCGGCACGCTCACGTTGGTGAACGACGGCGAAACTGGACGGATCTGGAACGCCGTCGCCGCCGCCTGGTTCGAGGACGGGCGCAAGGACAGCTCGATCAGTTGGTGAAATTCACACACGAGGCCGAGGTCTGGTCGGTGACGGCGGGGCAAGCTTCTCTACGAGATCGCCAGCGAATATCCGGGTGACGCCCGATATCGGGGATCATGGTCGGGTCATCTTCTGCCCGGATTCCCGACAACGCCAGCGCCCTCGAAAGGACGACCCCTGAAAACCCTCGCCTCGCCGCCGCGTCTGCCTGGTTCTCATGTCGGTGCGGCAGACGGCGAAGTCAGGGTGGACTGGGTCGCAATGACATCTGATCGAGGCCGTCGCCGATCCGAAGGTGCAGGGCGTGACCTGCCGTCGCCTATTCGACCGGGCCTGTGGACATTCCAAGAACAACGGTTCGAGGATCCTCGACGCCTCCATCGCCTGCCGGCAGACGGGCCGATCACCGTCAGCGACATCGACCGCAGCGAGGATGGCGGGGCGTGTTCCGCACTCGCGCTCGATGTAAATCGCTGCGGGTGAAGCGGATCTTCGACGAAGACGAACCGGACGCTGATCCACCTCGTGCACGCGGCGGAGCTGACGGACGGATCGGCCAAGCTGGCGATCTCGACAGTGCGCTCTACAGCCCGGCGCGAACTGGCCGATGACGGGACGGCAGGCGGGGCGATGTGCCGGGCACAGGCCGTATGCCGTCCGCTGAACAGCGGCGGAACAAACGAAAACGGCGCCCGAGGGCGCCGTTTCGACTATCGTACCCGTGAGACCGGACCGGAGGCCTCAGGAGGCTTCCTTGATGAACTTGACCGCGTCGCCGAAGGTCTGGATCGTCTCGGCGCGTCGTCCGGATCTCGATGCCGAACTCTTCTTCGAACGCCATCACCAGTTCCACGGTGTCGAGGCTGTCGGCACCCAGATCGTCGATGAACGACGCGCTTTCGGTGACCTTGTCCTCTTCGACGCCCAGATGCTCGACGACGATCTTGCGCACACGATCAGGAATATCGCTCATGTCTTGTCTCACATGTCTCCGGGCCGGATACCTGCCCATCTGCCCGCCCGCTTGGGGTGGATGCCGGTCAGCCCACCTGTCAAGCGGACCCGACCGAGATATACACCACGGGGTTCCTTGCGCCTATCACACGCGCACGTGATGGCAAATGCTTTCCGCCCCTGCCTTTCACCCCGCTCAAGCATCGCCATGCCGCCGTTGACGTGCAGCGTGGCGCCCGTCACGTAGGCAGCTTCGCTACTCGAAGGCCAGAGAACGGCGGCCGCGATCTCTTCCGGCATTGCGTCCGGGGATCTGCGTCAGGATCGCGCTTTTCTGATCGTCGGTCAGTTTGTCCGTCATCGCGGTTTCGATAAACCCGGGCGCAACCGCGTTCACGGTGATGCCGCGGCTGGCGACCTCATAGGCCAGCGATTTGGACATGCCGATCATGCCGGCCTTGGCGGCGGCATAGTTGCCCTGCCCCGGATTGCCGGTGGCGCCGACGACCGAAGAGATGTTCACGATGCGGCCCCAGCGGGATTTCATCATGCCGCGCAGCACGCCCTTGCACAGGCGGAAGGTGGAGGTGAGGTTGACCTCCAGCACGCTGGCCCATTCATCCTCTGACATGCGCATGAAGAGGTTGTCGCGGGTGATCCCGGCGTTGTTCACGAGGATGTCGACGCTGCCCATCGCCTCTGCCGCCTGTTTCGGCAAGGCATTGACGGCCTCGGCGTCGCTGAGGTTGCAGGGCAGGACATGGGCGCGGTCGCCCAGTTCGGCGGCCAGCGCCTCGAGCGGTTCCAAGCGGGTGCCCGACAGGGCCACGGTGGCGCCCGCGCCGTGCAGCGCCTTGGCGATGGCGCCGCCGATGCCGCCCGAGGCGCCGGTGATCAATGCGTTTTTTCCGGTCAGGTCGAACATGGCTAAT
>NZ_JBLXFB010000056.1:0-7541 GCF_048262615.1 Antarctobacter sp. | reverse complement strand
GCAAGGTGGTCCTGCCGGCGGAGGCGGAATGGCTCCCGGCGTTCCGGCGCGAGTTGCTGGGGTTCCCGCGTGGGCGCTACGACGATCAGGTGGACAGCTTCAGCCAGTTCCTGAACTGGACCAAGGGCAGCGACTTCTGGCGCTCGCTCGGGCGGGACCATCCGGAGAACGTGCGCCGGCGCGCGGAGATCGACGCGCGCCGGCAGCGGAGGGCAGCAGCGAGATGACGGTGGCGCGGGCGGGAGGCGGATTGCGTCAGTTCGGATCCCGTTCCGTCCGCCACTTGCCCTAGCGAAAGCGTTCTCCCGATCCGGCTCCGGCCGGATTTTTCCTTTGTATTCTAGGGTTATGCGAGAAGGCTGAATGCCGCCGCCAGCGCAAAGAGGCTCGGAAACGGTCTCTCAGAGCCGATACTCTCCGGACCTCATGACTGCGCGAGCTTGGGGAATTATCCTTAAGGCGCTGTAAAACATTATGTTTCCGGACGACAGACCTGAACACTTCGACCGGGGTCGCGCTTAGTGAGATGGAACAGAAATCGAACTTTCGTTGGTTGACAGTGCAGCAAAAACGTTCTCCGCAGGGTGGCATTCTTTATGAAGATGCACAAAAGGGCGGGAAGCAGTCATTCGCCGCAGGTGCGAACTGATTAAGCCGCATCGTTGAAAGCCGACATTGTCATTTGCTTGTCAGGATAGTCTCCGCTCCGCCCCAATTCAGTTCATTGCCCAGGTTACCCGTCCCGACACGGAGTAGGGGGGCGACAGACCTATGCGGAACGCGAGCGGAGTGTTGTTGCAACATCGTGGTCGGGCCTTGCTGGGTATCATACCGCGTCTTTGGCGGGCGGTTCCTTTGCGCCGGTCATGAAAGCCACCGCATCAGACATTGTGTAGTCTTTCGGATCAATGGTGCAGAGCCTTTTGCCAAGCCGGTGGATATGGATCCGGTCGGCGACCTCGAAAACATGAGGCATGTTGTGACTGATCAGAATGATCGGAATACCGCGGGAACGCACATCCTTGATCAATTCCAGCACTCTACGGCTTTCCTTGACCCCAAGGGCTGCCGTGGGTTCGTCCATAATGATAAACTTGGTCGCAAAAGCGGCGGCGCGGGCGACGGCCACGCCTTGCCGCTGGCCTCCCGAAAGTGTCTCGACCGGTTGCTTGATCGACTGTACCGTCATCAACCCCAGTTCGGTCAGCTTCTCGCGCGCGAACTTCTCCATGGCCGCGTTGTCCAGCATCCGGAGGTATTTCCCCAGAAACCCCGGTTTGCGGATTTCGCGCCCCGTGAACATATTGTCCGCAATGGACAGCGCAGGTGACAGTGCGAGGTTCTGGTATACGATCTCGATCCCCATCTCCCGCGCTTCGATGGGAGAGGAGAAGCGCACCGGCTTGCCTTCGATCAGAATCTCGCCCTCATCCGGCACGGTGGCGCCGCAGATCGCCCTGACGATCGAGGATTTGCCGGCTCCGTTGTCGCCGATTACGGCGAGGATTTCACCGGGTCGCAGTTCGAAATCGGAGTGATCGATGGCGGTCACGTGACCGTACCGTTTCACGATGCCTTTGGCCTGAACAACGGGTGTCATGCGGAAACCCTCCGGATCCATTGGTCGATCGCGACCGCGATTATGATGAGCCAGCCGATGGCAAAGACCTGCCAGAGCACATCCACCCCGGCCATGCGCAGGCCCGACTGGAACACTCCCACGATCAAGGCCCCGAACAACGCCCCCAGGATCGACCCGCGCCCGCCGAAGAGCGATATCCCCCCGATGACCACGGCAGTGATGGATTGCAGATTGCCCTCATAAAACGACTGCGGCGAAATCGAGCCGACCCGGCCGATCGAGGCCCAGCCAGCGATGGCACAGACCAGCCCTGCGAGCATGTAGACAGAGACCAGCGTGCGTTCAGTGCGGATGCCGGACATTTCCGCGGCTTCCATGTCGTCGCCGATGGCATAGACATGCCGACCCCATGCGGTCTTGTTCAACATGTACCAGAGCACCACGAAGATCACGACCATCAGGATTACGCCAAAGGTGATGCGAGCGCCGCCGATGTCGAAGGCGTTTCCGAAAAATTTGAGGAAGGCAGCGTTTTCGTCGATGTCCTGACTGCGGATGGACTGGGCACCGGAGAGCCAGAGGTTCAGTGCAAAGAAAATCGACCAGGTGCCGAGAGTGGTGATGAAGGGAGGCAGCTTGACCTTGGTGATCAGGAGCCCGTTCATGGCCCCTGCGGCCATGCCCCCGACAAATCCCACAAGGATCGCGATGGGTGCGGGTACGCCTATGTTAACTGCAAGATTGCCCATGATGACCGACATCAGGATCATGATCGCCGCCACCGACAGGTCGATGCCTGCCGTGATGATGATCAGAGACTGTGCTGCCGCCAGCATCCCAATAATCGACACCTGCTGCATGATCAGAGACAGGTTGAA
Organism: Antarctobacter sp.; assembly: GCF_048262615.1. Lineage (GTDB taxonomy): Bacteria > Pseudomonadota > Alphaproteobacteria > Rhodobacterales > Rhodobacteraceae > Antarctobacter. The sequence goes on along the minus strand of NZ_JBLXFB010000056.1, from coordinate 5,081 downwards.
CGCGGAAAAGAACCGCCCGCCGGCGATCATCCAGAACGCCATGAGGCTAATCACCAGAACGATGACCGGCACGAAGGTCGGATTGTTGTGCAGGATATGCTGAACCCGTTCGAGGGCAGTGTGGTGGCGGGTTTCGAACTGCGCGACCTTGGTGTCGCTGCCGTCCAATACCTGCTCGTATTCCGATGTGTTGGTCATGACGATCCCCGTCGGTCCGAGTCTAAGTCTGAAAGCCAAGTTGGATCAAAGATGCCGATCAGACGGTGTGCCGGGGCAATTTCTGCCCCGGCAAGTGGCTTCGCTCGGGAATCAGCCCCAGCACTTCTCCATGCCTTCTTCGGAGGTCAGCGAGGGGATGCCTTCTATCGGTTCGTCTGTGATCAGTTCCACGCCGGTGTTGTAGAAATCCAGACCTTCGGTGTTCTGCGGCTTTTCGCCGGTCTCGGCCCAGGTCTTGATCGCCTCGATGCCGAGCGATGCCATTAGCAGCGGAAACTGCATGGAGGTCGCGCCAATGACACCTTCGCTGACGTTCTGCACGCCGGGGCAGCCGCCATCGACCGAAACGACCAGCACATCGTTTTCGCGGCCGACGGATTTCAGCGCCTCATAGGCCCCCGCAGCGGCGGGTTCGTTGATGGTGTAGACCACGTTGATATCCGCGTCGATCTGCAGAAGGTTCTCCATCGCGGTGCGACCGCCTTCTTCGTTGCCGTTGGTCACGTCGTGGCCAACAATGCGGGGATCGTCTTCGTCACCGATATCGGTCGGGTCCTTGATGTCGATGCCGAAGCCCTGAAGGAAGCCGTTGTTCCGCAGGTAGTCAACCGAGATCTCGGATGGGTTCAGATCGAGGGTCGCGATCTTGGCATTGGCCGCCTCGTCGCCCAGTTTGGCAGCCGCCCACTCACCGATCAGGACGCCGGCCTTGAAATTGTCGGTGGCGAATGTGGCGTCGGCCACATCGGCCGGCTCAAACGGTGTGTCCAGGGCGATGACCAGCGCACCGGCATCGCGAGCCTGCGTGATAACGGGCTCCAGCGCGCGGCTGTCCGTGGGCGTGATCAGGATACCCTTGGCACCGGATGCGATGCAGGTTTCCACAGCGGCCACCTGGCTTTCGACATCGCCGTCGATCTTGCCTGCGTAGGTTGACAGGTTGATGCCGTTGGCCTCTGCCGCCGCGGTCGCACCTTCTTTCATCTTCACAAAGAAGGGGTTGGTATCGGTCTTTGTAATAAGGCAGGCGTTGACATCTGCGTATGCGGTACCCGCGAACGCAGTTAGGGCAACGGCCGAAATGGTCATAAGCTTTTTCATGGTGTCCTCCCATCCATGTTATTTCGAAATCGTATGGCCGCCTCCACGCCAGCCACTCACCCGCGCTTCAGCAGGTTGCTATCAAAGGTGCCTGATTCTGGGGTACCTGTCAATAAATTTGTAAACTTTACTAACTAAATGGGAGCTGCTAATTTCACATCGATACAAGAGGACTAGTTCGCCGGTGATGGACGGAAATGTTCCAACAAAACAGCGAGGTGGCGTGAACCAGAGTGGGTTGCGCGACCACAATGAACGTCTGATCCTTTCTGTTCTCCAGCGTCATCGCACGGTCCCCGCTGCCGAATTGGCGCGACACACCGGGCTGTCAAAACCCACCGTATCCACCATTTTGCGGGATCTCGAAGAAAACGGATTGATCCGCCGCTGTGATCCCGTGCGGGGCAAGGTCGGCAAGCCATCGATCCCCATCGAATTGGCACCCAACGGTGCGTTTTCCATTGGATTAAAGATCGGGCGGCGCAGCGCCGATCTGCTGTTGATGGACTTCATCGGCACCGTGCGCGGGCAACGGCATACCACTTATGACTACCCCATGCCCGATGCCGTCTTCGGGTTTTTGGAAGCCGGGATGGAAAACCTCGTCGCAGACTTGCCCGACAAGCACAGAGAGCGAGTCTGCGGCATCGGCATTGGCACACCGTTCGAGCTGTGGAAATGGCACGATCTTGCAGGACCTGCCGCAAAAAAGTTCCGGTCGTGGAAGGATGTAGATTTTGCTGCTGAAGTGGCTCTGTTCAGCAAGCTTCCAGTTTACGTTGTGAATGACGCCACTGCAGCCTGCCATGCTGAACAACTGTATGGAACTGGCAAGACCTATCGGGATTTCGCGTACTTCTATATCGGGTCCTTTGTCGGTGGAGGTATCGCGCTGAACGGCACGGTCCTTGAAGGAAATCAGGGGAATGCCGGAGCTCTGGGATCGATGCGCACCACCGGCCCCTTGGGGGAAAGTCAGCAACTGGTAGATACAGCGTCTTTGCACCTGCTGGAAGCGCGGCTGGTCGAGGCAGCCATTAATCCCAGCGTCCTGTGGCAGAAGCCGCAAGATTGGAGTGGGCTGGACCGGTATGTCGCCCCTTGGATCGGTGAAACGGCACAGGAACTGGCCAAGGCATCCTTGTCCGTATGTTCCGTTATCGACTTCGAAGCCATCGTGATCGACGGAGCATTCCCGCCCAGCGTCCGCGAAGAGCTCGTCGATCGAGTGCGGCGCTACATTGTGAACCAAGACAAACGCGGATTAATCGCCCCAGCAATCGAAGCCGGGACCGTTGGAGAAAACGCTCGTGCGATAGGGGCAGGAAGTGGCCCGATCTTTGCTGAATACTTTCTGAACACGAACGCAGGGCTGTCTTCAATCTAAACCTGGAAAGATTTGGTTTGCGCAGGATGTTGGTGTTTGCTCGCGCCTCAGCAATGAGCGCTCGAACAGCTGATTTGAGGTTTCACCGAAAGAAGACTACTGCTGGCGCAGAGAATGTCAGCAATCCGAGTTGCAAAAGCAGCAATCAAAGGCTCGGTGGGAAGGCACCAATGGGCCGCTAGCCGAATTGCATCGGCTGCGCTTCCCAAGTTTTTTGGAAATGGTTCCAGCAACCACGCCAGCGTCACCTCCAGTCCTTGCTTTCCGTCCAGGATCGCCTCGACGATATCGGGTGCGGGCAGGGTCAGCCGCAGGACGCGAGTCATATAGGATGGTGCGATCCCCTCTCGCTCGGCAATTTCGGAAACGGTGGCGTACTCACCCGACTCCAGCAGACGCTTCCAACGGAACGCGAGGGCCAGTGCCTTGACCAGCGTGTTGTCCATCCTCCGGTCTGGCCGGACGCCATGGGGAAGCTGCATCTCCTTGCGCCCGCCGCGCTTCGCGATGCGAAACGGAACGTGGAGCGTCATGGTCTCGGGGATCGGCGGCTCGCGGGTCATGCGGCCGCTCCCATGTCTCCAGCCCGCATATCGCGGGCGAGGCTCCCCAGACCATCCACGCGCAGCCATCTGTCCCGATGTCCACGCGCTCGATCAGCAGCGCCACGATACGCGCCTGCTCGGCCGGGAAGAGTTCGCCCCACAGCGGGTCGATCTGCTGCAGCGCGGCGCGGGCGTCGGCTTCGGTGATGTCGCTGGCGTGGGCGCTCGCCGCCTTCCACGTCCCGGCCACGATCTCGGGCTGGCGGAACACGGCGCGCAGCTGGTCAATGACCGCGGCCTCGATCTCCCCCGCTGGCACGCGGCCGATGGGGCAGGATCCAGCGTCATGCTTCAGCACTGTCTGGCTGACATAGAAGCGGTACAACCGCCCGCCCTTGCGCGTATGCGTCGGCGAGAAGGCCGCGCCATCCGGGCCGAACAGCAGCCCCTTCAGCAGTGCGGGCGTCTCAGCGCGGGCGCGCGCGGCACGCTTGCGCGGGCTCTCCTGCAGGATCGCGTGGACGCGGTCCCACGTCTTGCGGTGGATGATGGCGTCGTGCTCGCCGGGGTAGCTGTCGCCCTTGTGCACCGCCTCGCCGATGTAGGCGCAGTTGCTCAGCATCCGGTAGATGTATTTCTTGTCGATCCGGTTGCCGCGCGGCGTCCGGATGCCGCGTTTCGTGATCTCTCTCGCCAGCTCCGTGCCCGACCCGATCTCGAGGAAGTGGGTGTCAATCGGCAAGCCATCTTGACCCTCTATTGGAATGCGCCCCTCGGTGTGGACAGGTTGAGCGAGTTAAATTGACCGGGAGCGGGCTTTCAGAGGAAGAAGGCCTTTGCCGAGACGCCATCGCAGCCATAGCACCGAGGTCAAGCGCGAGGTCGTTGCTCAGCATCATTCCGGCGAGACCCTGCATGCTCATTGTCGCCGTCACGACCTTTCGAGAAACCTAATCCGCTTCTGGATCGAAAAAGCGGAGGCCGGTGCGTTGGATGAAGACGCGGCCGCGGCCGAGCTGCTCACGGGTTAAGAGGCGCGCATCGCAGCCCTCGAGCGCCTTGCCGGGAGGCAGGCGCTCGAGATCGAGTTTCTAAAGGGGGGGTCAACGCTCCAGACCCTCGCCGAGAAGCGTGCCTACATCCGTGAGCGTCGGCTCGCCAACCTCTCGCTCCAACGGGAGTGCGAGCTGATGGGCGTGGCGCGATCGAGTTTCTATGCCGAACCCATCGGCAGGCCCACAGATGCGGTGATCGTGGCCGAGATCCGCGACATTACCGACGAGTTTGAGGGGTATGGCTACCGCCGCGTTGATGCCGAGCTCCGTCACCGCGGTTTTCGTCGTGAATGCCGAGAAGGTCCGGCGACTGATGAAGGAAAACGATTTGAATCCGCGACGACAGAGACGTTTTGTCCGGACGACCAGCAGTGATCACCACAGCCCCCGCTTCCCGCTAAAGAGTTCGAGGTACACGGCCCGGACCAGCTCTGGGTGGCCGGCCTGACCTACCTCACGATCACCGGGGGCTTAGCCTATGCCGCGCTCATTCTTGATGCCTGGTCCCGCCGCGTGGTGGGATGCGCGATCGGCCGAGGCATCGATGCGCGGCTCGCCGTGAAGGCGCTTCGCCAGGCGATCGCGCTGCGCAGGCCCTTGCCTGGTTGCGTGTTTCACACCGACGCGGCTCGCAATACGCATCAGAGACGCATCGCGACCTGCTCGAGAAATATGGCTTCGTCGGCTCCATGAGCCGGCGCGGCAATCCCTACGACAATCCCCAAGCCGAGAGCTTCATGAAGACGCTGAAGGTGGAAGATGCCTATCTGATGA
>NZ_JBLXFB010000055.1:0-7882 GCF_048262615.1 Antarctobacter sp. | reverse complement strand
GCTGGTCGGCCCCGGCAACGCCTTTGTCGCCGAGGCCAAGCGCCAGCTTTTCGGCCGCGTCGGCATCGACCTGTTCGCCGGTCCGACCGAAACCATGGTGATCGCGGATGACACCGCCGCCGACGCGGAACTCTGCGCCACCGATCTGCTGGGGCAGGCGGAACACGGCTACAACTCGCCCGCGGTGCTGCTGACCAATTCGCGCAAGCTGGCCGAGGACACATTGGCCGAGATCGAGCGCCTGCTGGCGATCCTGCCCACCGCCGGCACCGCAAGGGTCAGTTGGGAAGACTATGGCGAGGTGATCCTCTGCGACAACTATGACGAGATGCTGGCGGTGGCCGATGACATCGCCTCCGAGCATGTGCAGGTCATGACCGACCGCGACGACTGGTTCCTTGAGAACATGACCTGTTACGGCGCGCTGTTTCTGGGGCCGCGCACCAATGTGGCCAACGGCGACAAGGTGATCGGCACCAACCACACGCTGCCGACGAAAAAGGCGGGGCGCTATACCGGCGGATTGTGGGTGGGCAAGTTCCTCAAGACCCACAGCTATCAGAAGATCGTCACCGACGAGGCGGCGGCGCTGGTGGGCGAATACGGCTCTCGGCTGTGCCTGCTGGAGGGCTTTGTCGGCCATGCCGAGCAATGCAACATCCGGGTGCGCCGGTATGGCGGGATCAATGTGCCCTATGGTGAGGGCGCGCCTTATCGCGAGGCCGCCGAGTAGGTCCGCGGGTGCGCTGTGAGGGGCCAGCCCCTCACACTCCCCGGGAGTATTTGGACAAAGAAGAAGACCAGGACGTGACTATGGACAGACATACGGCCAACAAGGCCCTGATCGCGCCGCTGCGCGCGGCGATGGTGGATTTTGATGCCAGAGCCGTCCGCGCCGCGCTGCGCAATGTGATCGCCGAAGACGCGGTCATCCACATGCCGCATCCTTTCGGCGATTTCACCGGACCGGAGGCGTTTTATGATGCCTGCTACGCGCCTCTCTTTGAAGCTTTGCCGGACCTCGAGCGCCGGGACTGGATCGTCATGGGCGGGCCGGACGAACATGGCGGCAACTGGGTTGGCTGCGGTGGGCATTATGTCGGCACCTTTGTCGGCCCCTGGCTGGATATTCCGCCGACCGGACAGCTGACACACATGCGGTTCCACGAGTTTTACCGGTTCGAAGGGGGCCGGGTCGTCGAAATCCAGACGTTGTGGGATATTCCCGAGGTGATGATGCAGGCGGGCGCCTGGCCGATGGCACCGAGCCTCGGGCTGGAATTCTGCATCCCCGGTCCCGCGACTCTGGACGGGATCGTGCCGGGGCCATGGGACGAAGAAAAATCCCGCGCATCGCAGCGGCACATCATCGAGATGCTGGAGCATCTCAAGAAGCATCCCAGCCAGGGCGGGCCCGAGGTGATGGAGATGCAGCGGTTCTGGCATCCGCGGATGAACTGGTACGGGCCGGCAGGCATCGGCACCGGGCGCGGTTTTGCGGGCTTTCGCAACTGGCACCAGATCCCGTTCCTGAATGGCATGCCCGATCGCGGGCAGTATCTGGATGAGATCACCTATCACTTCTTCGGTGATGGCGAGTATGCCGCTGTCACCGGCTGGCCGAACATGATCCAGACCGTCACCCATGACGGCTGGATGGGGATTGCGCCTTCGGGCCAGCGGATCAGCATGCGGTCGCTTGACTTCTGGCGGTTGGAGAATGGCAGGATCCGCGAGAACTGGGTGCTGGTGGATCTGCTGGACGCCTATCGCCAGCTTGGCGTCGATGTCTTTGCCCGGCTGCGCGAGTTCAACAAGGCGCGCAACATGGGGCGGATCGACATACCCGACGGGATGAGCGCATGACATTGCCAAGGACACCTTCATTGCGGCTCGACGGGCGCACCGCGCTGGTCACCGGCGCGTCGTCCGGGATCGGGCAGGGCTGTGCGGTGGCCCTGGCGGAGGCGGGCGCGCATGTGGTTTGCGCCGCACGCGGTGCCGACCGGCTGGGCCAGACCGTTCAGGCGCTGACCGATGCCGGGTTCTCGGCAGAGGCGCTGGTGCTGGATCAAACCGACCTTGCGGCTTTGCAGGCGGCCTTGCAGGGGCGCACTTTTGACGTGGTGGTGAACTCTGCCGGTCTGGCCCGTCACAGCGCGGCGGTGGAGACATCGCCTGAGGATTATGACGTCGTCATGGGGATCAACCTGCGGTCCGCCTATTTCCTGTCGGCAGGGGCGGCCAAGGCGATGATGGCGGCGGGCAGGCCCGGTTCCATCATCCATATCAGCAGCCAGATGGGCCATGTCGGCGGTATCGACCGCGCGGTCTATTGCGCCAGCAAACACGGGCTGGAGGGCATGGTCAAAGCCATGGCGATCGAATGGGGCCGCGCAGGGATTCGCATCAACACCGTCTGCCCGACCTTCATCCGCACGCCGCTGACGGCGCAGACCTTCGACAACCCGTCGCGGCGCGCCTGGATCGAGGACAAGATCAAGCTGGGCCGGGTGGGCGAGGTCGAGGACATCATGGGCGCGGTGCTTTATCTGGCCTCGGATGCGGCCTCGCTGGTCACCGGCACCTCGATGCTGATCGACGGCGGCTGGACGGCGGACTGATGGCGGACAAGGTCACATCCCTGCAAGTGGCGCAGCGCGCGGGTGTCAGCCAGTCGGCGGTCAGCCGGGTGTTCACGCCCGGTGCCTCGGTCAGCAAGAAGACCGCCGAAAAGGTGCGCCAGGCGGCGGATGACCTTGGCTATCGCCCCAACGTGCTGGCCCGCGCCATGGTGTCCGGCAAGAGCCGCATCATCGGTCTGGTGGTCGCCTATCTGGAAAACTACTTCTACCCCGAGGCGCTGGAAAAGCTGTCCAATGCATTGCAGAGCCAGGGCTATCATGTGCTGGTCTTCATGGCCTCGCAGACGGCGGGCAATGTCGACAACGTGGTCGGGGAAATCCTCGACTATCAGGTCGACGGGATTGTCATGGCCTCTGTCGCCATGTCCTCGGACGTGGCGGTGCGCTGCGAACAGGCCGGCGTGCCGGTGGTGCTGTTCAACCGCTACGAGGACCGCGAGGGCGTCACCTCTGTCACCTCGGACAATTTCGCCGGCGGGCGCAAGGTGGCCGAGTATCTGCTGGCGGGCGACCACCGGCGCATCGGCTATATCGCCGGATGGGAAGGGGCCTCGACCCAGCGCGACCGCGAGGCCGGTTTTGTCGCCGGGCTGACGGCGGCGGGCAGATCGCTGGACGCCCGCGCGGTCGGCAATTTCAAGCTGGAGCAGGCGCGCGACGCCGCCCGCGGCATGTTCGCGGACCCGGACAACCGCCCGGACGCGGTCTTTGTCGCCAACGACCACATGGCCTTTGCGGTGATGGATGTGATCCGGTTCGAACTGGGTCTGCGCATCCCGCAGGATGTCTCTGTCGTCGGCTATGACGATGTGCCGCCAGCCTCCTGGCTGGCCTACAATCTGACCACCGTGCGTCAGCGCGCCAACCTGATGGTCGATGAGACCGTCAAGGCGCTGCTGACCCGGATCGGGAATTTCGACACCACCCGCGCACGCAAGATCACCATAGACGGGCCGCTGATCGTGCGCGGCTCGACACGGGGGCCTGCGGGCGGACCACAGCAAGGATGAGGACATGAAAGGTTTCGACCCCAAATTCGCGGATTTCCCCGACTACATCATCGGCATCACCAAGGAGATCTGGGAAGACCGCGGCATCGCCACGCTGCATCATTACTATGCGCCCGACATCGTTGTGCGGTCTCCGGCCTCTGTTGTGACCGGCAATCAGGGGGTGATTGCCGCCACCATGGCGACGCTGTCGGAATTCCCGGATCGCGCATTGCTGGGCGAGGACGTGATCTGGTCCGGCACGCCGGAAGAGGGGATGCTGTCCTCGCACCGCATCCTGTCGACCGCCACTCATCTGGGCGACGGCGTCTATGGCAAGGCGACCGGAACGCGGCTGCAATACCGCATCCTTGCGGACTGTCACGCCATCGACAACCAGATCAACGATGAATGGCTGATCCGCGATCAGGGCGCCATCGTGCGCCAGATGGGCTGGACCCCCAAGGACTACGCCGCCGATCTGATCGCCCGCGAGGGCGGGGCCGAGGCCTGCGTCAAGCCGCTGTCGCCGTCCATCGACAGGACCGGCCCCTACAGCGGCACCGGCAATGACAACGAATGGGGTGCGAAATACGCCGATATCCTGACCCGGATCATGGGCGCGGACATGGGCGTGATCGAACAGGACTATGACCGCGCGGTGCAGTCGGAGTATCCCGGCGGCGTCACCGGGCATGGATGGGGGCCGGTCGACCGGTTCTGGATGGGGCTGCGGGCGTCGTTTCCGAACGCCCAATTCACCATCCACCACCAGATCGGCCGCGATGACCCGATGATGACCCCCCGCGCCGCCATCCGGTGGAGCCTCTGGGGCAAACATGACGGCTGGGGCGTTTTCGGCGCGCCGACCGGGGCAGAGGTCTACGTTCTGGGCATCTCGCATGGCGAGTTTGGCGCGGTGGTGGGCGGTGCGCCCAAGCTGCGGCGCGAATTCACGCTGTTCGACGAAACCTCGGTCTGGAAGCAGATCCTGTTGCAGACAGGCGCGGCCTGATGGCTGCCCGCCTGCACCTGTCGCGGGCCCTGCGGCGCGCGCATGTGCATCGCGCCAGCCTGCGGGCGCGGCGGTTGAATCTGCGGCCGCCGGGGGAGGGGGCTGAGACCTGCCCCATCCCCACCTGCATTCAAGGATTCAAGACATGACCGATCTATCCAGCCGCATTGTCCGCTACGGCGAACTTCACCCCTGCAAGACCGCCTTCATCGACGCGCATACGCCGGGCAGCGACCAGAAGGAAAACTTTACCATCATCGGCGGGGGCGTCTCCGAGTCGCCGGACCAGCATGTTCACATCTCTATCGAACACGGCTTCAACATCGGCGCCGCAGGGCAGCCGCCGCGCTGCCGCAACAGCTTGCACGATCACCGCACCGCCGAGGCGTTCTTTGTGCTCTCCGGGCGCTGGCGGTTTTTCTGGGGCCGCTGGGGCACCGCCGGTGAGGTGGTGCTGGAAGAAGGCGACATCTTCAATATTCCCACCGGCATCTTTCGCGGGTTCGAGAACATCGGAACCGATTACGGGATGATCATGGCGATCCTTGGCGGCGACGACGCCGGGGGCGGGGTGATGTGGGCACCGCAGGTGATCGAGGACGCCGCCGCCCACGGGCTGGTGCTGGGCGAGGATGGCAAGCTGTATGACAGCAAGAAACAGCAGCGTCTGCCCGAGGGCGTCAAACCCATGCCGCTGATGTCCGAAGCAGAGCTGGCCAAGCGCCCGGAACCCACCACCGCAGAGGTGCTGCCCAACCACGTCGCACGTTACTGGGATATGGTGGCGCTGGCCGACAGGACGCCGGTCAAGGTGATCGGTGAAACCGGACTGCTCCGGGACAAGCCGGGGTTCGAGGTCGACCTGATCACCCGCGCCTCCGCGCGTGAGGCCAAACATGCGCATGACCGGCCATCGGTGCTGATGCCGGTCAAGGGGTATTGGCGGGTGGACTGGGACGGTGGCTCGACGGTTCTGGCGGCGGGCGACACAATGTCGGTGCCCGAAGGTCTCCGGCATTCCGCCGTGCCGTCGATGACCGGAGAGGCCGCGCTGTATCACATCATCGGCACGGACGATCCCGCCGGACTGACCTGGAAAGGTTAATACCGGCCAAGGCGCAAGGCATTTGCATGGATTGTGCATGCCTTGTGCATCGAAAACACATCACCCGGAGGGCCCGACATGTCCAATATCCTAACGACCCACGTGGGGTCTTTGCCGCGCACGCAGGAGGTGGTCGATTTCATCTTTGCCCGCGAAAACGATGCGCCCTGCGACGCCGCCGCCTTTGACGCCGCCATGACCCGCGCGGTCTCCGACACGGTCGGCAAACAGGTGGCGGCTGGCGTCGACATTGTCAGCGACGGCGAAACCTCCAAGATTTCCTACGCCACCTACGTCAAGGATCGCTACACCGGCTTCGGGGGCGACAGCCCGCGCAACGCCCCTGCCGATCTCAAGATGTTCCCCGGCTTTCTCAAGCGGCTGGCCGATGACGGCGGCACCCCGCAATACGCCCGACCGATGTGCGTGGGCGAGGTCCGCTCCAAAGGACAGGGAGAGTTGCAGAAGGATATCAATAACTTGAAGGCTGCGATGGCTCAGAACGGGGTTGAGCGCGGCTTTATGAATGCGGCGTCGCCGGGGGTGATCTCGCTGTTTTTGCAGAATGACTTCTATCCGACGCGCGAGGCCTATTTGGCCGCGCTCGCCGATGCGATGAAAGAGGAATACGAGACCATCGTCGCCTCGGGGCTGGATCTGCAACTGGATTGCCCCGACCTCGCCCTGTCGCGGCACATGTTGTTCACCGATCTGACGGACGCGGAATTCGTCAAGATCGCGGGCATGCATGTCGAGGCGCTGAACCACGCGCTGTCCAACGTGCCGCAGGACAAGGTGCGCGTTCATATCTGCTGGGGCAACTACGAGGGACCGCATTGCTGTGACATCCCGATGGAACAGGTCTTCTCGACCCTGATGTCGACCAAGTCACGGTATGTGCTGTTCGAAACCTCAAACCCCCGCCACGCCCATGAGTGGACCGTCTTTCGGGATCGCAAGGCTTTGATACCACAGGATAAGATTCTGGTGCCCGGTGTCGTCGACACCACCACCAACTTTGTCGAACACCCGGAGCTTGTGGCGCAGCGCATCGCGCGGTTCACGGATATCGTAGGCGCAGACCGGGTGATCGCGGGCAGCGATTGTGGATTCGGCACCTTCGCCGGGTTCGGCGCGGTCGATCCCGATATCGCCTATGCCAAGCTGCGCGCCATGGCGGACGGGGCGGCCCTGGTCGGATGACATCGCTTGTCCTGTTGCCGGGTATGATGTGCGATGCGCGGCTCTTCGGGCCGCAGATCGCAGCCCTGTCCGGCACGGCGACGATCCATCTCGCGCCGATAACGGCGCGGGACAGTGTGCAGGCCCTCGCGCGCGACGTCCTTGCCGATGCACCACCGCGCTTTGCGCTGGCGGGGCTGTCCATGGGCGGCATCGTGGCAATGGAGGTCCTGCGGCAAGCGCCGGAGCGGGTGGCGAAGATCGCCCTGATGGACACCAACCCGCTGGCCGAACGCGCCGAGGTCAAAGCCCGCCGCCTGCCACAGATCAAGGCGGCAGCCGAAGGGCGGCTGCGATCTGTCCTGCGGGACGAGATGAAGCCCAGTTATCTGGCCGACTGCGCCAATCGCGAAACGATCCTTGATCTGTGTATGGATATGGCGCTGGCGCTTGGACCTGATGTCTTTGCCCGCCAGTCCCGCGCGCTGATGGACCGACCCGACCAGTGTGACACCCTGCGGGCCGCGCGGCTCCCAGCGCTGGTGCTTTGTGGACGGGACGACGCGCTCTGTCCTGTCGAACGGCACGAGCATATGGCAAGTCTGATCCCCGACGCCCGTCTGCATATCGTCGAAGGGGCAGGACACCTGCCCACTCTGGAACAGCCCGAGGTCACCTCCAGGGCGCTGCGTCTCTGGTTGCACGGCTGACCGTAGCGGTTCTTGTTGCGCAAGACACCGGACGGCGACGGGCCTTTCAGAAGCAATTTCGTCAACCGACGTGTGAGAAGAGTCGCAAGGGCAGGGACACAAGCCCCGCCCGAATGTCCGATTCCGCCCTCAACAGTGCGATTCACCGGTCGAGGGTGAGTGATTCACGTGTGATTTGGAATTTGTGTTGTGTGTAAGGCTGTGGGTAAGTCGAGATGTGGTGTGTTTTGGGGTGT
>NZ_JBLXFB010000054.1:0-8620 GCF_048262615.1 Antarctobacter sp. | reverse complement strand
ATCAATACCTTACAACGCGCATTTTTTCACCAAAACGCCAAACCACACCCCCAACACACCCCAAAACACACCACATCTCGACTTACCCACAGCCTTACACACAACACAAATTCCAAATCACACGTGAATCACCCCCAAATCACCCGGTCCGCCCCTCCCAAGAATCAAGAAATCCGCCCTCAAGGGGCGGATTTCCTTTCGGCACCGGGCCGGTTCGTCCGTTTGAGTCGACTCAGGCCCAAGTCAGGCCCGACTCAGGCCCGGTTCAGGCAGGTCGCAACCGGGGCAGCGACCGGACTCGCAGCGCCAGCAGGCCAAGAATGACACCCAGATAGATCAGCGGCTCTATCTGAAAGCCTTTCACCAGCATCACATAGTGCACCCCGCCCAGAACCACCGCCGGATAGGTCAGTCGGTGCAGTCTGCGCCAGCGCGGCCCCAGTTTGCGCACGGACCAATTGTTGGAGGTCGCCACCAAGGGGATCATCAGCACAAAGCCCGCCATGCCCACGGTGATATAGGGACGTTTGAGGATATCGGCCCAGATCTGGCTCAGGATCTGCACGTCCAGCACCAGCCAGACCAGCAGGTGCAGGAACACATAGGTAAAGGTCATGATCCCGATGGCGCGCCGGAACTTGATCAGGTTCACCCCGGCCAGCCGCCGCAACGGCGTCACCGCCAGTCCGACAATGGCCAGTTGCAAGGCAAACTCACCCAAGGCATGCTCCAGCGCCTTGATCGGCTCGACCCCCAGACCGCCGGTGGCCCCCTGATACAGATACCATGGCGCAGGCAGGGCAAGCACAAGGTACAGCGCCCAGGGCGGCACGCTCCGCAAGAGCCGGTTCAGGCCATCAACAAGCGTGGTCATGCGCAACACCCCTTTCCGTCCTGAACAGGCGGACAGGGAACGGTGCCATAAGAACAGTAGACACAGCAGTCGCCCGGTTTCGGGCGCACCACCGTCTTGCACGAGGGGCACTCCCAGAAGAACTGGCAGGCGTCCGTCGGCATCTGCTCTTCGCTTCGCGCGTTGCAGGCCGGGCAGGTCAGGACAGAGATCAACATGAGATCGGTCAATAGTTCGCCTTCAGGTCCATGCCGTCATACAGCGCGGCGACCTCTTCTTCGTAGCCATTGAACATCAGGGTCGGCACACGTTTGGCGAACAGCCCGCCGCCGATCTTGCGTTCCGAAGCCTGACTCCAGCGCGGGTGATCCACCTCCGGGTTCACGTTCGAGTAGAAGCCGTATTCGCTTGGGCCGGCCTTGTTCCACGAGGTCGGGGGCTGTTTGTCCGTCAGGGTGATCCGCACAATCGACTTGATCGACTTGAACCCGTACTTCCACGGCACCACCAGCCGGATTGGCGCGCCGTTCTGGTTTGGCATGGGTTTGCCGTACAGCCCCGTCGCCATCAGGGTCAGCGGATGGCGCGCCTCATCCAGACGCAGCCCCTCGACATAGGGCCAGTCCAGCACCGGATAGCGCGTGCCGGGCATTTCCTCGGGGCGATAGACCGTCTCGAAGGCGACGTATTGCGCCTCGGGTTTGACCCCGGCGAGGTCCAGCAGATCGGCCAGCTCAAATCCGTTCCACGGCACCACCATCGACCACGCCTCGACACAGCGGAACCGGTAGATGCGTTCCTCGACGGTCATCTGGCTGAGGATATCGCCCAGCGCGTAGTCGCCCGGCTTGTCCACCAGCCCGTCGATGGTGATCGACCACGGTTCGGTCGTCAGCATGTGGGCATTTTGCGCCGGGTCGTCCTTGCGGGTGCCGAACTCATAATAGTTGCAGTATGAGGTGATCTCTTCAAAGGCGTTCGGTTCCAGCGCCATGTCGTCCTGCGCCAGCGCGGCACCGGGCATCCCGGACAGCGCCAGCCCGCCCAGCCCCGCCGCCCCCGCGCCAAGGCCAAGACCGGCCAGCAGCTTGCGGCGGTTCATGAAGATGGGTTCCGGTGTCACGTCGGAACGGGTCAGCTTGTTTGTCCAGCGCTTGGCCATGGGTCCTCCTGAGGCTTTCTTTGGACTCAAGATATGCGAGCATGGCCATCCGACAAACCAACGATCTCTCACGTTGCCGTCACGCGGGTGTAACACGTCGCACGCGTCCCAGCGCGTGCGACGGGTGGGCAGGGTGTGCCTTGCGCAGCAAGGGGTCACCGCCCACACCCCTCCATTCCGGACGCCGCCTCTCCACGCGTCCCAGCGCGTGCGACGGGTGGGTCAGGTGCGCCTTGCGCAGCAAGGGGTCACCGCCCACGCCCCTCCATTCCGGACGCCGCCTCTCTGCTCAGCCCTGCACCACCTCAGCACCGATCCGCAGGATCTCCCGCACCAGCAGGTCCAGATCGGCCCGCCGTGTCCGGTGATTGCAGATCGCGACCCGCAGGCAATGTCGCCCATCCACCGTGGTGTCGGACAGCGCGGCGATCCCCGCCTCCTGCATCCGCAGCATGATCTCTGTGTTCAGCGCCCTCAGCTCCCCCTCCGGCACACCCGACGGACGGTAACGAAAGCAGACGATGTTGATCTCTCGCGGCGCCATCATCTCCAGCTCTGGCACCTCGGCGATCAGCCCCTCCAGATAGGCCGCCTGAGCGATGTTCTGGTCGATCAACCGGCCGAACTTGTCGACGCCATGTTCCTTCAGCGTCATCCAGACCTTCAGCGCCCGAAACGCGCGCGAGGTTTGCAGGTTGTAATCATGCAGGTACTCGTTCGCCGCAATGCCACGCGGCTTTTCCTCCAGATATTCGGGATGCACGGCAAAGGTGTCGCGATGCAGCCCCCCATCCCGGACCAAAGCGCATCCCGCCTCAAACGGCACATGCAGCCACTTGTGCGGGTCCAGCGCCACGGAATCGGCGCGCTCCAGCCCCGCCACCAAATGCCCGTTCTCAGGCGCTATGGCGATCAGCGCGCCGATGCACCCGTCCACATGGAACCACAGGTCTTCGTCGCGGCACAGCGCGCCGATGGCGGCCAGATCGTCAATCGCCCCGGTGTTCACCGTGCCCGCCGTTGCAATCACCGCTGCGGGACAACAGCCAGCCTTGCGATCCTCGGCGATCATGGCGCGCAGCGCCTCCACGTCCATGCGGTAATCCGGCCCCGTCGGCACCCGCCGCAACGCCTTGTTGCCCAGACCCAGCAGTTCCACCGCCTTTTGGTGGCAACTGTGTATCTGATCCGATCCGTAAAACCGCAGGGGGCGCGGAATGGCGGCGACGCCTTCGGCCCGCAGATCTATGCCCGCCTTGACGTTTCGCGCCGTGGTCAGGCCGATGATATTGGCCATGGAACCGCCGCTGACCAAGGTGCCGCTTGCCGTCTCGGGAAAGCCCATCATCTGCTTCAGCCAGGTCACCACCTGCGTATCCATAAAGGCGGCGGCATTGTTGCCCCCGCCAAGGTTGGACCCGTCGATGGCGGCCATGAACTCGGCCAAAGCACCGCTGTAACTGCCGGAGCCCATGTACCACATCCAGAACCGCGGATGGATGTTGCCCATCGGATAGGGCATCAAAGTTTCGCAAAGCTGCTGATACACTTCCGGCAAATCGCTTGGCCCACGCGGCAGCGGCGCGCAAAAGGCCGCTTTGACCTCGGCAGGGATATCCCGCCACAGCGGCCGGTCACGCACATCCCGCACATGGGCGATGCCATCGTCAACAACCCTCCGGGCCAGCGCTTGCAGTTCATCCCACGTGGCCGGATCAAGCGTCTCTTCGGGTAATTCCTCGGTCCGAACGTCCATTATGCCCCCCCATTTCAAAATCCCCTGTCAAAAAAGGTCACTCAGCAATCTGCACAGCCTATCACAGGTTCCCGGCGGGGCGGCGGCAATTCCCGCACGTCCGACCGGGGAGAGGTTGGGGGAGAGACTGGGGGGGAGCCAGTCAGCAACTCCGGCGGATGCGCCAAACCCGGCACATCCGCCAAGGGGGAAAGGCTACGGGGCCTTCACATCCGCCGCCATCCGGCGCAGCGCCTCTTCGAACATGCGGTTGCCCGCAGCGCCGCCGTCGCCCAACCGGACCGACGGGAAGATCTCGTTCATCTGCACCGACGACCCGTCGTCCTTGACCACCCGCACATGCCGCCGCCGCATCTGACGCGGTTCCGCCACACCAACGGAATGCGCGATGGTCTCGACCTCGCTGATCACCGACTTGGCATAGGCCGCCACGCGCTTGTCCTTTTCGGACACCACCAGCCCCTTCTGCAAAGAGGGGATATGCGTGGTGATCCCGGTCGGGCAGGTGTTCTTGTTGCACTTGAGCGCCTGAATGCAGCCCAGCGAGAACATGAAGCCCCGCGCCGAGGTCACAAAATCCGCGCCAAGGCAGATCGCCCAGGCCACATCCCCCGGCGCCACCAGCTTGCCCGCCGCGACGATACGGATGCGGTCATGCAATCCCGCCAGATCGCGCAGATCGACCATGCGGATCAACGCCTCGCGCAGCGGCAGGCCGACAAGGTCGATCAATGGCATCGGCGCGGCCCCTGTGCCGCCCTCGCCGCCGTCCACGGTGATGAAATCCGGGGCGCATTCCTCGCCGCGTTCCTTGATCTTCTTGAAAAAGGCAAACCACGGATCGGCAGAGCCCATACAGGTCTTGAACCCGACAGGCTTGCCCGTCACCTCACGGATATGGGCGATCAGGTCCAGCAGGTCGTCGAAATCATCCACTTCCCGGTGCCGGTTGGGAGAAATCGCATCCTTCCCCAAGGGCACGCCCCGGATTTTGGACACCTCTTCGTCGATCTTGGCGGCGGGCAGGATGCCGCCCTTGCCCGGCTTGGCCCCTTGGCTCAGCTTGATCTCGAACATCTTGATCTCTGGATGCGCCGCCATCTCGCGCAGCTTTTCGTCGCTCAGGTTCCCCGCCGCATCGCGCACCCCAAATTTCGCCGTGCCGATCTGGTAAACAACGTCACAGCCCCCTTCGAGGTGATAGGGCGACAGCCCGCCCTCTCCGGTGTTCAGCCAGATCCCCGCTTTCTTTGCCCCCCGGCTCAGCGCCTTGACCGCTGGTTTCGAGATCGCGCCATAAGACATGCCGGATATGTTGAAGATCGACGGCGCGGAATAGGGTTCGCGGCAATAGGGGCCAATCTCCAGCGGCTCGGTCGAAGCATATTGATCGTCCAGCGGTGGAAAGACCGCGTTCATGAAAATCGGGGTGCCCGGCACGTTCAGGTTCCGGGTCGACCCAAAGGCCACCGTGTTGCCCTTGCCGCTGGACGCCCGGTAGATCCAGTTTCGTTGCGCGCGGTTGAACGGCATTTCCTCGCGGTCCATCGCAAAGAAATACTGGCGAAAGAACTCACCCAACTCCGTGAACAGGTTCCGGAACCGCCCGATCACCGGATAGTTGCGCCGGATCGCGTCTCCGGTCTGCGTCTTGTCGACAATATACATGACAACGATTACCGCCACCGCGACACCGATCATGAAGACGAAGAACAGCGCCAGATACTGTAGCGCGGCCATCGCGTATTCCATATTCTACCCCCCGAATGTATTGATATGCCTCAAGGCTCAGGTATTTCTCAGTCGATACTGTGACACCATCACAGAGGAATGGCAGCCCGTCTGCGAATTTCGTGAAAGGAAGAGTAAATGAGACAGTTTCTTGGTGCCACGGCGCTTGTGCTGGTGGCCAGCACGGCCTTCGCCGAGGGCATCGTCAGCTACGACACCAGCGACAGCTTTGACGACGTGGTCTTCGGGTTGGAAAACGCCATCCTCGATGAGGGGCTGGTGATCGACAGCGTCAGCCACACCGGCGACATGCTGGAACGCACCAAGGGCGATGTCGGGTCGGAGGTGACCATCTTTACCCACGCCGACATCTTCAGCTTCTGCTCGGCCCGGATCAGCCGCGAAGTGATGGAGGCGGACCCGATGAACGTGGTCTTCTGCCCCTACGACATCTTCGTCATCGTCCGCCCGGACACCCCCGACACCACCACCATCGGCTTCCGCAGCTACCCCGACGGCGAGATGAAAAAGGTCGAGGCGCTGCTCGACGGCATCGCCCGCGCCGCCATCGGTCTGGAATAGGCGCACCGCTACCGAAAACCGGACCGCGTCCCGGACATGCTCCGGGACCTCCCCCCTCCGGAATCGCGCCGGATCACACCAAATCCGCCGCCTCTGCATCACATAAATGTCAGTGGAAACCGCGCGCACCCCCGGCTTAGAAAACCTGCCCGCCAGATCAAGCCCGCGCCGCAAAAATCCCCACTGATCCACCCCCTTCTACGGCCCGTAGACCCGTTCGATGTGACCGACACATCGCAACGCTGGACCCAAGGAGGACTATCCATGATCCGCAAGACGTTCCTCGCCGCCACCACGGCGCTCGCCTTCGCCGCCACCTCTGCCTTTGCCGGCGGCCACTCGATGGACATCGTCGACACCGCCAAAGAGGCTGGCACCTTTGAGACCCTGCTCGCCGCCGCAACCGCCGCCGGGCTGGTCGACACCCTCAAGGGCGACGGCCCGCTGACCGTCTTCGCCCCCACCGACGCCGCCTTTGCCGCGCTGCCAGAGGGCACCGTCGAAACCCTGCTTATGCCCGAGAACAAGGATCAGCTGGTCTCGATCCTCACCTATCACGTCGTCGCCGGTAAGGTCATGTCCACCGACCTCTCCGATGACATGATGGCCAAGACCGTGCAGGGCACCGACATCATGATCGACCTCGACAACGGCGTCATGGTCAACGACGCCAGCGTCGTCACCGCCGATATCGAGGCCTCGAATGGCGTCATCCACGTCATCGACAAGGTGATCATGCCGAAATAACCCACGCGAAAGGCCCGCCCCCGCGCGGGCCTTTCGCCCCCACCGAACGCTGCAACGCCCTGTCCCGCAACGCCCCCTGTGCCCGCGCCATACTCGCGCCCGCAAAAAGGAGGCTCCCATGACGGACATCATCCACCACATCCCCCTCACCGACATCAACCCCAACGCCTTGCCCCGCGATCGCACCAGCGAGGACGCGGAGGCCGATTATGAGCTGATGCAATCCATCTTCATCGACGGCCTGCGCCAACCGATTGAGGTGTGGGAACTGTCGGAACAGTCAGCCGACGGCCACCGCTACGGGCTGATGTCCGGCTTTCGCCGCCTCGCCGCCTGCACCACGCTGGAAAAGGACACCATCGCCGCGTTCCTGCGCACCCCGGAAAGCCTCCCCAAGGCCGTCACCGCCATGGTGGCCGAGAATGAGATTCGCAGCCAGATCAGCCCGTGGGAAAAGGTCCGCCTGATCCTGCAATGTCTGCGGGAAGAGATCTTTGCCACCCCTGACGAAGCCATCGCCGCGCTCTTTCCCACGTCCTCGCGCCAGAAAACCGCCCGCCTGCGCGGCCTCGTGCCGGTGGTGCAATGTTTTGACAGGTTGCTGAACGCGCCAGAGCGGTTGACCACAAGGCGGCTGGATCAACTGACGGCGGCGATGAATGCGGGGTATGAGGATCTGCTGCTGAACGCCCTCTCCCCCTTCCCGCGCACCGCCGCGCCCGAAACCCAGTGGGAGGCGCTGGCCCCGGTGCTGCAAGAGGCGCTCAACCCCCGCCCCGCCGATCCGGCCCCCGGCACGAGCGGCGACCCCCGCCGCATCCGCACCATCCGCAACAACCTCATCATCCGCCGAGAACTCACCCGCACCGGCTGGATCCTGCGGTTTTCAGGCCGCGAGGCCAAGTCACCGGGCATCATCGACGACGTGATGGACTACGTGGAACTGCATTTCGGCAAAGAGGTGTGAGAGGAGGCGCTCCCCGCCGCCGCAAGGTGGCGGGGAGGTGGAGTGGTCCATAGCGGACGTTCAAGCTCGGATTGCCGGCTCAGTAGCGCTCGCCCCAGTCTAAGTCGATATCACAGCCATTGCCGCCGTCCGCCTCTACCATGATGCCATTGTGGCCGCCCCCTGCCTCCATCACGGCGTCAGCGATTACCCAGCGGAGAGCAGGAACCCAGAGGCCGGGCCGAACGGTCACAGTGTAGCATGCCCCGGCGTTTGAATCGCACCAGATGATTTCAAGGCGGCGCGCCATCAACTCGGGCAGGGCGTCGACGATCCGGCGCATGATGTCCAGCTCCGCCAAAACAGCCCACCGGCTTTCGATCTGGACGCCCCTATAGAGGAAGCCAGATACGGGGGCCTTCTGCCCGGCCTCTACGCGGTCAATGTCATACTGGCGCGGGATAAGCTCAGCCGCCTCAGGCGGCAGGTCGGTGAACTCTACCATGCTTATCTCCTGTGAACTGTCGTGCCCCGCGAAGCTCTGACGCAGGGCACGACAATGGCCGTCACTTCTTCTTGATGGTCTCCACAACATGGGTGGACTTGCGTTGCGTGGCCTTCTTAATTGTGGTGAAGCGGCCAGTCTTGGCGCTGCGGCCAACTTTGAACGTCTTGGTTTTCATCTTTTGAACTTTCACTTTTGCGTTGAGAGTGGGAGGCGCGCTCATCGCGCCTCCCGTTGATCTGGGTGGGGTGTCTATTCCGGGATCAGAATAGGCCACGCCCGCAGCCCAAACGCTTTCCCGTAGAGCCGGGTGCCGGTCTTTGAGCATGTCCGCCTAG
>NZ_JBLXFB010000053.1:0-8875 GCF_048262615.1 Antarctobacter sp. | reverse complement strand
GGCGTCGATCAGGCGCTTGAGGCCGCTATCGTGCAACCCCTCAGCGATGAGCCCGACGTGGGCGTGGCGCTGCGGGACCTGATCTCGACAATCTACGGGTGACCAAAATGCGCCTATCCGATCTCATGGAACCAGAAGAGACCGTCGGGAACCTCTGGCACGACATGGCCAGCGGGATCGGCCGGGCCGTCACCTATCCAGAGGCGGGCGTCACGCTCGCCTCTGTCCGGCCCAGCCTTTCGGTGCTGTTTCGCGCTTTGGGCGGGGCCGCCGGGGTCGAACTGGGTGAGGCTCCGGCGATCCTTGTGCGCCACCGCCAGCCCATGCGCCGCAAGCTGGGCGCGGAACGCAACCGCGAATGGGTGGCGCAGTACGATGGTGAACGCCTGTCCCTGCCGCCGCTCATTGCTGACTTTCCCGAGGCGCGACTGAACCGTGCCGCCTATTTCTGGCTGACGGCACTTGCGTCCGTCAGCGATCCCGCGACCCTTGATCTGGACGGCGACGGCCCCGCGCTCGACTGCGTACAGATCCGCGCCAACGCCGCTGCGTCTGATGCCGCCTATGCGGTCTGCCCCGGCCTGCGCGGGCAGTACGCCGACATGGCCGAACTCTGTGCCGCCGCCCGCCCTGACCTGACACGCCCCGCGCAAGAGGCCATCATTGAAACCGCGATCCGGGATCAACTCTGCGGCGGCTCGCCCGTCATCGCGTCACCTGACACACCGCGCGGGTACATGCCCTTTGCCCCGGTGCCGATTTGGCTGCGCTTTGCCGCCCCCGGTTCAGGCAGTGCCGCGACCGAAGAACAGGCCGATCCTGCGGCCCCGCCACCCACTGCCGCGCTGACCAGTCGCAAGCTGGGCATGCGCAAGGATCAGGACCAGCAGAACCGCAAGGACAGCTTTATCATCCACCGCTTTGAATCGATCCTGTCATGGGTCGAGTCGATGAACATCAACCGCAGCGTCGACGATGACGACGACGAAAACGCCCAAAAGGCTGCCGACGATCAGGACAACATCACCCTGTCGAAACACGATCGAAAGGCCGCCACGCGTCTGCGCCTGCACCTTGATCTGTCCCCCGCCGACGCCGACCATGAGGCGCTGGCCGGCGAACACACCTACCCCGAATGGAACCACCGTTCGCGCAGCTACATGGACGGCCATTGCCGGGTGCTGGACGCCCCCGCGCAACCTGACGCCGCCCATCCCTACCGCGCCGATGAGCGCCGCATCCGCGAGGTCCGCCGCCAGTTCGAGGCACTGCGCCCGCGCCGCATCCTGCAACCGCGTCAGGTGGACGGGTCAGAGCTTGACCTTGACGCGCTGCTGACCGCGCGCGCCGATCTGGTCGCCACCGGGCGCGGGTCAGACCGCATCTGGCAAAGCGCCCGCCAGACCGAACGTGACCTGTCGGTCGCCTTCCTGATTGACACCTCGCGGTCGACAGAGGCGGCGATCGGCGACACCTCGGTGATCGAGGTTGCGCGCGAGGCAATGGCCGCGCTGGCCGCAGGCATCGACGCGGCGGGCGACCGGCTGGGCATCTGGGGCTTTTCCTCGCTCCGCCGGGATCGCGTGTTCCTGACCCGCTGCAAGGACTTCGACGCCCCCATGAATGCCGCGATCACCGCCAATATCGGCGCGTTGAAACCCGGCCATTACACGCGACTTGGCGCGGCCATCCGCCATGCCAGCGCGCAACTGGCGGCAGAACCCTCTGCCCGCAAGCTGTTGATTGTGCTGACCGACGGCAAGCCGAATGATCTGGACCATTACGAAGGTCAGCACGGGATCGAAGACAGCCACATGGCCGTGCGCGAGGCCCGCCTTGCAGGACACGCCCTGCACGGCGTCATCATTGACGAGGACGGGCAGGACTGGTTCGCCCGCATCTTTGGGCGCGGCGGGTTCACGCTGCTGCCCAACCCCGAACGCCTGACCCGCGCCTTACCCGACATCTATCGCAGACTCACTCAGGAGACCTGATATGCGCAAACTTTGCATCCTCCCCGCCTTTTTCGCCGCGCCCGCATGGGCCGAAGGATTCGACCGCCCGATCCCGCAGGCGCAATCCGCTACCGCAGAGTTCTGGTACGCTCTCGCCTGTATCGCGCTGGTCCTGGCCATGATCGCGGTGCATCGACTGGTGTCCCGGCGATGACCCGGCGGGGATGGTCCACCCGGCAAATCGCGCTGGCGCTCTATCCCTTCGGGGCGGGGGCCGCGGCGGTCAACGTCTTCTTCGCCTCGCTGATCTTCAGCTGGATGGGCGGGCCGATCGCCTCCACGGCTTGGTCGCTGGGTCTGGGCTGTGTTATCGGGGCGCCCGCGACATGGTGCTTCGCCCGGCACATCCGTCACATGATGGACGTGGCCGACGGACAGGAGGCGTCATGAAGATCGACATGGAGCGTGGCCAACCCACAATCGACGCAGAGGACCTCGCCGGTCTGTTGAACCTGACCCCGGCCGACGTGCGCGACAGGATGCGGGACGGCCGGATCACGACGCGGCTGGAGACCGGAGAAGGCGACGACGCCGGGAAAATGCGACTCAGCTTCTTTCACGATGGCATGCGTCTGCGCCTGACCTGTTCCAAGGACGGTACGGTGCTCAAGACTCTGCGCACCAAAACGGACCCAAGATGATGGCACGGACATCGGCAGAACAAATGCGGGCGTGGCAGGGCCCCGCGCTCTTCAGCTTCGGCTTTCGGCCCTTCTTTCTCTTCGGGGCGCTCTGCGTCATGCTGGCGATGCTCTTGTGGCTGCCCGCCTTGTCGGGCGCCCTGTCGCTCCCGACGCGCTTTGACCCGGTGTCATGGCACGCGCATGAATTCCTCTTTGGCTATCTCGGCGCCGTTCTCGCCGGGTTCCTGTTGACGGCGGTGCCCAACTGGACCGGACGCCTGCCGATGGTGGGGTGGCGGCTGGCCGCGCTATTCTCGCTCTGGGTCGCGGGGCGCGTCGCGGTGCTGATCTCGGGCCACCTGCCCGTTGCGGTCGCGCCCGTGATCGACCTGGCGTTTCCGTTGGTGCTGGGCGCGCTGATCCTGCGCGAGATCGTGGCGGGCCGAAACTGGCGCAACCTAATCGTGCTGGGGCTCCTGTCTGTCTTCACGCTGGCCAACGGCCTGTTTCATATCGAGGCCCTGACCGGCCGCTACGCCGCACAGGGTCTGGGACTGCGCCTCGGCCTTGCGACCGGCATCATGATGATCGCCGTGATCGGCGGGCGGATCATCCCCTCCTTCACCCGCAACTGGCTTGCAAAGGCGAACGATCCCGCGCGGCCCGCGCCGCCAATGCAGCGCTTTGACAAACTGGTACTGCTCTCCAGCATCGCCATTCTGATGCTTTGGATCATCCGGCCGTTCGAGACTCTGACTGGTGCGGCGCTGATCGTATTCGGTGGGCTGCATCTTGTCCGGCAGGCACGCTGGACGCCGCTCCATACGCTGAACGAACCTCTGTTATGGGCGCTGCACGCAGCTTACCTGTTCATCCCGTTGGGTGCTTTCGCTCTGGGGCTCGATCAGATCCAGGGCAATCCCGGCACCGCCGGGGCGCAACACTTGTGGATGGCCGGGGCCATCGGCGCGATGACCCTTGCCGTAATGACCCGTGCCAGCCTGGGCCACACCGGCCAGGCCCTCACCGCGAACCGGGCGACCGTGGCGATCTATCTCTGCCTCTTCGGCTCGGTCTTGGCGCGGTACCTTGGATTCTTTCACCCTGGGCTGACCCATTTTTCAGGGGCGCTCTGGCTTGCCGCCTTCGCGGGCTTCGTGCTTGCCTATGGCCCGTCACTCCTGGGTCCGAAACCGGAGAAATGACATGGGATGGACCGGTTTTGCCGCCATCTTCGCGGCCTTCTTTCTTACACACTCGATCCCTGTGCGCCCGACAGTTAAATCCCGCCTTGTGGACGTGATCGGCGCGCGCAGCTTCGGACTTGTCTACTCGGTCCTCTCGGTCGGGATGCTGACGCTGCTGATCTGGTCGGCGGGCGAGGCGCCCTATGTGCAACTTTGGCCGCAGATGGAATGGCATCGCCACGCGGCGCATCTGGGCATGATGGCTGTCTGCTTGATCCTCGCACTCGGCATCGCGCGGCCGAACCCGTTTTCCTTTGGCGGGGCGCGGAATGACAGCTTCGATCCCGCGCGACCCGGCATCGTACGCTGGACGCGGCACCCGATCCTGCTGGCGCTGGCACTCTGGGCAGTGGTGCATCTGGTCCCGAACGGGGACCTCGCGCATGTGATCCTGTTCGGTGTGCTGGGCAGTTTCGCAATCGCCGGCCGCGCTCTGATCGACCGGCGTAAGCGGCGGGTCCTCGGCGCATCGCGATGGGATGCGCTCGACACGGCCCGCAAAGCTGCGCCGCGGTTCCACGCGCCGCGCTCTTGGCCGGTCCTGTTCTTTCGGCTGCTAATTGGTCTCGCCGCTTTCGCTGCTCTGCTGCTCGCCCACCCCCACGTGATCGGAGTGTCCGCTATGTGACCTTGCGTCAGGCAGGCAGATCGCGCAGAGGAAACGATCTACTTTTTGTATCGGCAGATTTCTTGAGATTTCTGAGGCAATCAAGGGAGAGAAACGGAGTAAAATCTCCGCTTTTGGGCTTCATGGTTGGAAGAGAGAAGATACAGCGAATTTCGCGTTCCGCTAATTCTGTGAAAAAACACCTGCTGGCGATCACAGAAATCAGAACCTAAGAGGCCTGAGAACACCTTCCCCGACATGCTTGTTGCTTAATGACCGCGCAATGTGGTTTGGAAGTTTGTCCTACGGCAAAGAGCATTGCCCCAAGTTGTTTCACAAGGCGGTATGGAACATACAGAAGCACTCAAGGCACTTGGCCTCTTCGATGCGCGCGTGCCACGTTACACATCTTATCCCACCGCTGCGGCCTTCACACCCGACACCGGCGCATCCTTTCAGAGCCGCGCACTCGAAACATTGGATCCGAAAGACCCCGTATCTGTCTATATCCACATCCCGTTTTGCGAGCGGCTTTGCTGGTTCTGTGCCTGTCATACGCAAGGTACAAAGACTCTCGGCCCAGTGGAAAGCTATTTAGAAACGCTTGAGGCGGAACTCGAACTGGTGCGCAAGAGGCTGCCCGACGGCTTGAAAATGGGCAACCTCCACTGGGGCGGCGGAACACCGACAATCTTGCCTCCGCACATGATCCACCGTCTGGCCAAAGCGATACGCAGGGTATTCCCTCCCACTGACGCTTTGGAGTTCTCGGTCGAGATCGACCCGACGATGGTGGACCGGGCCAAGATCGATGCGCTGGCGGCTGAAGGTCTGAACCGCGCCTCAATCGGAATTCAGGACTTCAATCCGGAGGTGCAACAGGCCATTGGGCGCCTGCAGCCTTTCGATGTCACGCGCGTTTGTGTCAACGACCTGCGCGCCGCTGGCATCACATCGCTGAACACTGATCTCGTCTACGGCCTGCCACATCAGAGCCTCGAACGCATTGAAGACACCATCATCAAGGTCTTGACCTTTGAACCGGATCGCGTTGCGCTCTTTGGATACGCGCATGTTCCATGGGCGTCCAAACGGCAGAAACTGATCGATGCAGACGCACTTCCGGACGATCCGGCGCGGTACAACCTCGCCAAACGCGCCGGGGAACAGTTTGGTGCAGCCGGTCTGAGGGCCATCGGCATCGATCATTTTGCACGCCCTGGCGATGATCTGACGAAAGCGCTCGAGACAGGACGCTTGCGCCGCAACTTCCAAGGATACACGGCAGACAGGTGTCAGACCCTTATTGGACTCGGCGCCTCGTCGATCTCCCGCTTCCCGGGCGGGTACGTGCAGAATGCCTCCGCAACGGCCGCTTATAGGCAACGGATCGCGATGGGTGATTTTCCCGGCTCTCGTGGCTACCAGATGGGTCGTGAGGACCAACTGCGTGCACGCGCGATCGAAAAACTGATGTGTACCTTCGCGCTGGATCTCGACGACTTGAGCCAAGAATTTGGACCATGCGCCTGGGAACTCTTGCCTTGCTTGAAAGAGGTGGCAACAAGTTTCGCGCCGTTCGCGAAGCTGACTGGAAAGCGCATCGACATTCTGCCGGAAGGCCGAGCTTTGACGCGTATTATCGCGTCGGCTTTCGATCAGCACGTGCCAGAGGGCGTTCGTTACTCACGCGCGTCCTAATTGCTCGAAACGAAACCAGGCCAATCTTTTCGGCAATAACTGTCGCTCGTTAAAGCGTGAGAAGGCCTGCGGCTATCGACCATGGCTTAGACAGGGGGATCATTTGAGGTTTCCAGCGCGTAGCATATGATGGCGTCCGAAGCCATGTCCTGCTCTAAAGAGAACACATGAGCTTTTTCGTCCGCATCGTGTCATCAATGCTCAGCCCAGCAAAGGTCCAATTACCACCCGCATGCCGATCAGCCATCTTCCGGACTGGATCTCCAGGTTAATGTCCGCATCCGAGGTCGATCGGGTAGGCCATCGCGACTGCAGCGAAAGACCGCTCTCCGCCCTTTCTGCGGAGAAACATCGTTTTGCTGACGCAGAAAGTGGTATCGATTTCAGTGCGCGAGCGCCCTCCCTGTCGGGTTTTCCGCGGTTGCTGCGGTGCAGGAAAGATCCTGGCCAGTTTGCCGAGGTTTTTGGACGGTTTCGGCGAGGAGAAATTCGTCGTTTGCGCCGCATGGTCCACGTAATCGGAGCCGGTTCACCCCAAGGATCCACTTGAGGTGGGCAAAGAGCATCTCGACCGTCTTCCGCAACTTCATCGCAATCACGCCTTCATCGGTTTTGGATAACCCCCTGGCAACTTCTTGGGCATCTTCGTGGTCTTCACGGGTGATCGATCTGGCGTCGGTTGGGGCAGCATTTGGGCTTGGATGGGCAAGCCTGGCAGGTCAGTTTCAGAGCACGGTACTTCGCGGTGCCCTTGCCGGTCGGGCTCCGGTTCGGATTGGAGTATTTCCTGCGGAACTGCTTGAGGGCGTGACCTTCTGCGTCACTGCTCATGCTTCCCCGACACGCGCCCAGAACCCTGATTTCCGGTGGTGCGCCTGTTTGAGCTCGGCAAGATATGTGGCGTGGTCGGCCATTTCGCCGGGGCGGTTGGCATCGGCATTTTCCGCCAACAGGGCCAGTTTCCCGAGGTATGTCGCGCCATGCCCATAGGCCTTGGACCGCGTGCGGGTCAGGATGTCGTCCAGAAGGGCTCGGTAGAGGATCGTCGCCGCCAGCGGATGGTCATGCTCAAGAACCGACGCGACCTTGGGCAGGATGTGCCAGTCGCCACCGTCCCAATGGTCCGGGTGCATCATGATCAGCTTGGCCGCCAGATCCGTCCGAGGCCAGTCCAGAAAGAACTGCAGGGCCGCCTCGGGCGCGGCCATGTCCAGGGCATAGGCAAGGGCCCGGTCTCCGGCCTCGATATCCTCAAAATCTGGCAATTGACCAAGGTAGTCGCGCAGGACCTCAGCCGACAGGGTGGCCTCGAAACACCGCCAGCGCAAGGCCTGCGCGGCAGGTGCATTGCCCAGGGTCTCCAAGATGCGTGCCTCCAAGCTGACTTTATCCGGGGACATATCCCCCTCGTCCTCAACAAAAGCGTGCCGCCCCGGTTTGCGCACCCAGTCGAGCGCCTCGGCGCTGCGCCCGACCTCCAGAAGCTGCGCCGCGATGCCCAGCGTATCCTGCATGTGCGGGCGCTTTTCCGCCTCCAGCGCGATGAGCAAATCAAGATCCCCGCGTGCCCCGGCAATGGTCTGGCGCATCCCGGCCCATTGCGAGGTCATTGAATAGAACCACCCCTCGCGCGGGCGCGCCGCCTCCTCGGCCTGCCGCTCGGCGATGGCCTTTTTCAGCTGGGCATCCCAGCGCGCCAAGCCGTCGTGCGGCAGATGCGGCGCAACGGCGGCGGTGACATCGGCCAGGTAACCGTGCGTGCTTTCACCCAGGGCGGTCATGATCTTCTCGGGCAGTTGATCCTTGTCCGCGGTCGTCAGTCGCGGCGCCAAGTCGCCGGTCGCGGCGATTGCCTGGTAATAGACATCCTGAACACGGCCCGAGGAATCATCGACCCGCTCGAAAACCTGTTCATGCGTTGCGATGAAGCGCAGCAGCCGGTCCACCGCCAGCCCGGGCGCGGCGGCGCCCAACTCTGCAGCCAGGGTATCTGTCAGGCTGCGCAGATCCTCGGCAAAGGCGCGGGCCTTGTCCCATTCGATGAAACTCCTGGCCCGCGCCAGCCCCGAGAGCCGCCGGTCGACCAGCTTGGCAATGGCCTGAGGCCCGGACTTGCCGGCCAGCGCCGCCTTGACCTGCCGCCGAAACCCGGCGTTGCGCTCTGCTTGGTCCAGCACCAGCTGTGCAAGCTTCTCGACACCCAGGTCTTTCAGCTTGTCGGTGGAAAGAGCGGGTTTGCGGGCCATGAGTGGGTCTCAGATTTGAATTCTCCGCAATCGTTACTGCCTCGGCTAGATCGCTGAGGCAAGTCCTCCCCCCAGACGAGATGCTGCAGGATCCGAGGATTGAAATGCGGCGCTTGCGGGGCCGTATAGGACTATCGAGGACCGAGCGTGATCAAGCCACGATCGAAACGCTTACCTGGCACAAACATCTCCAATGGCAGATGGACAGCCGCGCCGAACTCTGTCGGAGGCGATTTGCCGACGCCTGCGCCAGTCGCAGGACATGTCGCAACGCGTCGCTTCCAAGCGTAAATGGGATGGCGGGCGAATTGGCGGGTACGGATGGCAAAAGCTGGAATTACTCAACAAAATCAGCATGTAGTGGCGGAGACGAAGGGATTCGAACCCTCGAGACGGTTTCCCGCCTACTCCCTTAGCAGGGGAGCGCCTTCGACCA
>NZ_JBLXFB010000052.1:253-10456 GCF_048262615.1 Antarctobacter sp. | reverse complement strand
GTCAGCAGAGAACGTGACACACCATGCCGCCGAGCCGTGGCCGTAACTTGGCGGTGCTCCAAGAAGCTCTCTTCCACGATCCGGATCTTCTCCGCATCACTCCAGGGCCGCCTGCGCGGCACAGCCGCGGCAGAAATAACTTCGATCTCGGGTCCGACCTTATGGTCGGCCATAAGGTCGGACCTAACACCGACACCGAAACCCCGTCAGACGGCCCCCACCGGAGGGATACGCTTGAAGACCTTCCTGCCGATGTGAAGGACATCTACGCAGTCAGGCTTCAAGAGGTTACAGCCCTATCCCGGTCCGTATTTCCGGTCTTGCGGGGGCGCCGCATGGGCCTGCGCCCGGCCAGAACCGGGCGCACCCGATCAGACGAGGAACTCTTCGAAAGTTGCGCTCACGTCCTTCGAATCGGCGACGTTCCAGCACATCTCGCTCAGTGTTGCGGCCTTGTCGGGCGGAAGGACGGTTTCCACCAACTCCAGGAATTTCCGCTCCAGATCGGCATCCGACATCGGCAGCTCGCGACTGCCGCGCGCTTTGACGATATGGCTGCGAAGCATGCTGCCGTCGGACAAGGTGACTTCCACGATCGCCTCGCCCTTCCCTATGCCGGCGACGGGGTCGGCCACGATCAGGTCGCGCAGCGCCGTGACCTCTGCGTCGGTGACACGCTCCATCGCGGTCGCATCGAGCCCGGTCATCTTGTGCAACAACGCCATGGAGGTGAGGTGAAAGATGCTCACGCGCGCTTCGAGGGATGTCCCGGGATGCCGGATGCCGGTCATCGTCAGTGCCAGCGGATGAACCGTCAGGTGAATCCCGCTGATCGTCGTGCCCTCGGGCAGGCGAGCGGCAATATCGAGGCAGGCATCAATCGTCGGATGGCACACGATGCCGGAGGGATACGGCTTGTAACGGTTGTTGAGCATCTCGTGCTCTTGCCCCAGTCCGGCAAGCGCAATCTCTTGGTCGGCACCGGCAGCGAAAATGTCGATCAGACCGCCCCGCCCCTCCAGCGGATCGTAGGTGCAGTCGAAATCCTCCGACGCCAGCAGCGCCGCGACAACGCCCGCCCGGCTGGCGTGGCCGGGTCTGAACTGCGACGTCATGCTGCCGGAGACCCCACGAAACCCCGAAGCCTGCGACGCCGCGATGCCCACGGACCAGACCATCTGCTGCTCGGTCAGGCCGATGAGCCTGCCGACTCCGAGGCCGACACCGACAGGGCCGGAGAAACCGTTGACATAAATGTCCGCATGCAGCGCAGACGGCGGAAGAACAAGCATGTTTGCCACGCGACACTGCATCTCGATTCCCAAGGCGATGGCATTCAGGAACTCCTTGCCGGTCGTCTTCCGGCCCTGTGCTACCGCGTAGATAGCAGCGCAGGCCGGGCCGCTGGGATGCGCCACGGATGGCATGTGCGCATCGTCGAACGCCAGCACCGCGGAGGCCATGCAGTTCACGAAGGCCGCACTCGCGGGATCCGTTCTGAAGCCCTGACCGAGCGCAGTCGATGGGCCCGTCCCGCCGGTCCGTCTCGCGAAGTTCCCGGCCCGGTGAACGGTGGGATGCGTGCTGCCACCCAGCGCCACGCCAACCCAATTGTGGAAGGCCCGAACCGCTTCTCGCTGCACGGTGTCCGGAAGCCCGGCGTAGTCGGTGCCGATCGCATATTCGGCAAGCCTGGCTGTCAGGGGAACCTTGTCCATCGTCACGATCCCTTCACCGGGTTCGGCGCAAGCCCATGCCGGGCCGAACGCTCGCTGGTTGCCGCCAGCCCCTGCTGCCGTCCTCGCCCGAAGGTGCCTCCCGACAGGACTCCCTCCACTAAAGGCATGCGTTTCAAATGGATGCCAAGTCTTTCCATGATATCGTCCTGGTCGTTCTGGTCATGCGCTTTGGTTGTCCCGGCGGCGGCCCGCTCCGGTCGGTGCGAGAAAGCTTGATCCCGCCCGACCCGCCGGAAACGGCCCTTCAGGCAAACCGGGAATGGCCTCATACCGAGGCCATTCCCGTTCGTTTCGCAAATCTGCCTTACCTGTCCCGTCACCGACAAGCGTCAGAGTTCGGCCTGCGAACGACCGTCGATGGCATCCATCAGCTTCATCGGCGTGATCGGCAGCGACGTCATCCGCCGTTCGGCGGCGCCTGCCACGGCATTGGCGACGCACCCCATGGCGGCGACCATCCCGGCCTCCGCCACACCTTTGACACCGAAGGGGTGGTTCGGGTTCGGCACTTCGACGATCACGGCCTCGATCATCGGAAGATCCGACGCGACGGGCATCCGGTAATCCAGCCATCCGGCATTCTGAAGGACGCCGTCCTTCTTGCCGAACACATAGCCCTCGTTCAGCGCCCAGCCGATGCCCTGAACCACCGCGCCCTGGATCTGCCCCTCGACATAGGAAGGATGAATCGCCTTGCCGGCATCCTGGGCCGCCACGAACTTGAGCACCTTGGTGTAGCCGGTGTCCGGATCGACCTCGACCTCGCAGAACATGGCGCTGAGGCCCGGTGCGTGGCCCTGCATGTTCTCGGCGTAGGACGCCCCGAAATGCCCGCCGGTCGCCGTCGCCTGAGCGGCGAGATCCTTCAGGGTCAGCGGCTCGAACTCCCCGACGTTCGAGGAAGACGGGCGCGCTTCGCCGTCGACCCAGTCCACGCCGTCGACATCCACACCCCAGATTTTCGCGGCCCGTTCCTTGAGCTGGTGAATGACGCCCTCGCAGGCGCCCACCACCGCCTTGCCGGTGGCAAAGGTCACCCGCGACCCGCCGGTGACATAGCTGAACGGCACCGACGCCGTGTCGTGAACCTCGCTGGTGATCTGTTCGTAGGGCACACCGAAGGTATCGGCGGCCATCATCGCCATGGAGGCGCGGCTTCCGCCGATGTCCGGGCTGCCCGTCGCGACGGCGATCGTTCCGTCGGTATTGATGAACACGGTCGCGCCCGAGTCGCCGCCCGCGTTGTGCCAGAAGCCGGCGCTGACCCCGCGGCCCTGGTTCGGACCGAGCGGACGCCCGTAATCGGGATGCGCGCGGAGCGTCTCGAGCATCTCGACAAATCCTTCGTGGGACATCGTCCGCCCGCCGATCAGCGGATCGCCCTTGCGAATCGCGTTCTTGATGCGCAGGTCGAGCGGATCCATGCCCAACTTCTTGGCGATCACGTCGACGACGCTTTCGACGGCAAAGTTGGACTGAGGAGACCCCGGCGCGCGATAGGCGCAGGTCATCGCCCGGTTGGTGACGACGTCATGGCCCTTCACGTGTTGGTTGGGGATCGCGTAGTGCGCGAAAGCGCAGAGACAGCCGTTCATGAAGGGCGACCCCGGAAACGCGCCCGCCCCGTAGTAGAGTTCGAGGTCGGCCGCGACGATCTTGCCGTCTCTGGTGGCACCCATCCGCACTTTCATCTTCGAATCCGCGCCCGGACCCGTTGCCCGGAAGACCTCGCTGCGGCTCATCACCATCTTCACGGGGCGATGAGACTTCATCGACAGAAGCATCGCGATGGCTTCGAGGTAGACCTTGGTCTTTCCGCCGAACCCGCCGCCGATTTCCGCAGGTGTCACGCGGATGTTCCCGGCGGACATGCCGGTGAAAGCCGCCGTCAGATCGCGCATCTGGAAATGGCCCTGGCTGGACACCCAAAGATGCGCCTGTCCGCCGTTGTATTCCGCCACGCAGGCGTGAGGCTCGATATAGCCCTGGTGCACGGGATCGCTGTCGAAGCTCAGTTCGACGATCACATCGGCTTGGGCGAACCCGGCTTCGATGTCGCCCATGCTGTCGACGTAGACGCGCGAGATGTTCGACGGTTTCTCGGGCTTCGGTTCGACGTTGCGGGTGTAGGCGTCCTCATGCACCAGCGGTGCATCATCCTTGATTGCGTCGGCGATGGTGACGACAAAGGGCAGGACTTCGTAGTCGACCTTGATCAGGCGGAGCGCCTCTTCCGCCGTGGCGGCGTCCTTGGCGGCCACTGCAGCGACGGCGTGGCCTTCGTAATAGGCCTTTTCCTTCGCCATGACGTTGCGCACGTCATTCCACGGGTTCCGCTGCAGACGCTCCGGACCCACGTACTGGAATTCGAAATCGGGAAGATCCGCACCGGTCACCACCGCGAAAACGCCCGACAGCGCCTCAGCCGCGGATGTGTCGATGCTGTTGATCCGCGCATGGGCATGAGGGCTGCGCAGCATTCTTGCGTGAAGCATCCCCGGCGGGCTGTAGTCGGCACCGTATCGTGCAGCACCTGTCACTTTCGGCACGCCGTCCGGACGAACGGGGCGCGTTCCGACGACGGTCTTGTGTGCGCCAAGATGTTCTGCAGACGTAATCTTGTTCATGGCTTCCTGATCTCCTGCACATCGGCGAACAACAGTATCACCTGCTGGAACCCGCCGGGTTTTCGTGTCTCTAGCGTGTCGCATCATGCGAGACTGTGTTTTTTCGTCATCCCAGCCGGAGGCGCCATTCCCGGCGTCTTCGGCCATGCCATCCGAATCGGTGTCGTTCCCTCGTGCCATCGCGACGTTCCCTTCGCCCGGGAAAGGAGGAAACCGCCCTCCAAAGCCGAAAAATACGCCTCCCGTATCGCATCGCACAATATGAACGACCAATCATTCGCATCAATGCTTACAAGTTCACCGGCAGAAATCAAGTCGCTTCTATGCGATCTCCTGCTGCCCGCCGCCCGAAACGCACGTACATGCCCCGGCATCCCGGCAGTCGGGCGAAACATTTCGGAGCCTTCGCAAGGATTCTCAAGACGAGGCAGGTCGAGAAGCGAGGGCGCCGGGGTCCGCGGCGCCCGCTCAAGCCCTGCTGCGTCGACCTGTCCAGTGCGACATCAGGCCTCTCATTCGAACGCCCCAAGCCCATATGATGAATGATTGTTCACCGGGAGAAGGCGGCGTCTGCCGAGTGGAAAGGCCGATGAAAAGCGCAAGAGATCGCGGATGCACAACCGAGCCCCCTCACCCTACCGGGTCGGCTCACTTCGACGGGCCGCGCACAACCGGCTGCCAACAGCCTTCGCCTCGCGTGGACAGCAGCACAATCCCACCGTACAAACCCGAAGGCCGATACGGCACTCCCGGGGACGCTTGGTCCGCGCAGCCGGACAAAATGGCCGGAACTTTGTGCCTCTGCGCGCCGGAAGGCGCCTCGTACCATTGACACCGCGACTTGAACGACTAATCATTCATCATATGCCGGGCTTTTATCCGTCCGGAAACTCAGGAGGAACAAATGGGTAAATTGCAGGACAAGGTTGCGATCATCACGGGGGCGGGTTCCGGTATCGCACGCGCGGCAGCCAAGATGTTTGCCGCCGAAGGCGCAAAGGTGGTGATCGTCGACAAGAACGGCGAACTGGCCGCGAAGGTCGAGCAGGACATCAAGGCCTCGGGCGGCGAAGCGCTCGCGGTGGAAACCGACATTGCGGACGAAGCGGCCGTCGAAGCGATGGTGAACGCCACCGTCGAAACGTTCGGCGGCATCGACGTTCTGTTCAATTGTGCCGGCGGCTCCTTGCAGAACGACGCGCCGACCACCGACGTCGACATGTCGATCTGGAACGTGACGCTCGACGTCAATCTGCGCGGGACGTTCCTGTGCTGCCGCTACGCCATCCCGCATATGAAGGCGCGCGGCGCCGGCGTGATCGTCAACACGGCGAGCTGGGCAGCACTGAACGGAAAGCTGAAAAAGCACATCTACGCTGCGGCGAAGGGTGGCGTGATCTCCCTGACCAAGGGCATCGCGGGCGAATACTCCCCGCACAACATCCGCGCCAATGCGATCTGCCCCGGCTCGGTCCGGACCGAACGCTGGCTGGCGAATTCCGACAAGAAGACCAATTCCACCGGACTGCTGCAATCGCTTGGCGAAGCCTATCCGTTCTCTGTCGGGGACCCCGAGGATATCGCCTCGATCGCTCTTTTCCTGGCTTCCAACGACTCGCGCATGATCACCGGTGCGGTCATTGTTGCCGACGGCGGCCGCTCGGCCTTCTGACAAGAACCCGCACCGGACACCAACGTCCGGTGCGGGTAGCCATCACGGCTTATTTTGCAAGAACAGCCTGATACTGCTCGTAGGTTTCCCGGGCGTTCGCCACCCCATTCTCGACAAGTTTGGCAACAAAGTCCTCGGCGACGGACGACAGCATGTCGGACAGCTTGGCACTTTCTTCTTCCGAGAACTCGTAGACCTCGATGCCCTGATCGGCCCATTCCTTGAGCACCTCCGAGCTGCGGTCGTCGAGATATTTCGCGAATTCCGCCTCCACCGACAGGTTGCATTCGTCAACCGCAGCGCGGTTCGCCTCGGACAGGCCCTGGTATTTCTCCATGTTCATGCCGATGAGGATATGACCGCTGCCGAAGTTGCCGTTGGAGCTGACCGACTTGGTGACCTCCTCCAGCTTGTACGCCGGTGCGGATGTCATCGACAGCACCGTCGCATCGACCGTGCCGCGCTGCATGGCCACATACATGTCCCCGGCCGGAAGCTCGACGGGAACCCCGCCCGTCGCCGCGACGGTCATGTTGATCGTTGCACCGCCCGCGCGGATCTTCTTGCCCTTGATGGCCTCGACGGTCTTCATCGGCTCTCCGGCAATGATGAGCTGGTAGGGC
This sequence comes from Antarctobacter sp., assembly GCF_048262615.1. Lineage (GTDB taxonomy): Bacteria > Pseudomonadota > Alphaproteobacteria > Rhodobacterales > Rhodobacteraceae > Antarctobacter. Next base: position 3,795 of record NZ_JBLXFB010000052.1, on the reverse strand, counting down.
GGGTTCACACCGTTGAACAGCGGCATCACGCCATTGTCCGTCCATTCCTTCTCGATCGCGCTGCCGTTGGTCAGCATGGTGCGATACCCGGCGGTCATGTCGACGGCGAGCGTGCCCATCCCCGGAAGGATGGTGAGGTTGTTCAGCGGAACCTTCGAGTTCTCATAGGGCGGGCTGACGGCCGTCACGTCGGTCAAACCGCTGTTCATCGAATGAATGGCCTGTTGGAATCCGGCGATCTGTCCCGACGGATAGTGGTCGAATTCGATATCGCCACCGCTCTTTTCGGTGACGCAGGCCATCCACGGTTCGATGCCATGCTGAACGGTCGCATGCGACGGCTGAAAGCCGTGGGCGACGATCAGCTTTTCCGCCTGTGCGGCGCCGGCCGCAACAGTAACAAGCGCAAGGCTGGCTGCGGTGAGTTTGAGTTTCATAGTGGTCCTCCCTTTCTGAGCCGCGATATGCGGCACAATTCTGATCACGAGTGCTGGTACTTCCAGGTTGGTGCCGGAGCCGCTCGACGTCTCTTCGCGTCGCCCCCGTGCTTGCGGCGATCCACCCCTTTCAAAGTCTCCGGCGGATCCGATTCCGAATTATGAACGACTGATCATTCGAATTCAGGATACCGGACGCGGAAGCAAAATCAAGGCCTGCGTCACAGAAAGCATCCCCGCTCGTGCAACCGGCCCCCCAACCTCCGGCAACGCACGGCCGGTTCCCCGTACGAACGGCAATCCCTTCTGAATGGATCGTTGTCGGCGGGTGCATCCCGCATGGACACCGAACGACACGGCGTAACCTGAACGACCTCAGGCCACCTGTCCGCATTCGGCGACTGCCGAGCAGATCCTTGCCACATCAGCGACTGCCGATGACCTCGATCTTCGCCGCCGCATCCGAAAGCCTCGAGACGTCGCCCGCGCGCAGTTTGATGTCGGCAGCCTGAAGGTTCTCCTCGAGGCGGCTCACCTTGCGCGTTCCGGGAATCGGCACGATCCACGGCTTTTGCGCGAGAAGCCATGCCAACGCCACCTGCGCGGGCGAGGCTTCGTAATCGGCGGCAAGATCGCGAAGGAGGTCCACCAGCACCTGGTTGGCCTTGAGCGCCTCCTTGGAAAAGCGCGGCTTGGTGCTGCGGGAATCGTCCTTGTCGAAGGTCGTGTTCTCGTCGAACTTGCCGGTCAGAAACCCCTTGCCGAGCGGGCTGTAGGCGACAAAGCCGATCTGGAGTTCCTCCATGAGCGGAAAGATCTCCTCTTCCGGCTTGCGCCACCAAAGGGAATACTCGCTCTGCAACGCGGTTACCGGCTGCACGGCATGTGCCCGTCGAATGGTGTCGACGTCGACCTCCGAAAGGCCGAAATGGCGCACCTTGCCCTCGGCGATCAGATCCTTGACCGTCCCGGCGACATCCTCGATCGGCACGGCAGGATCCGGTCGGTGCTGGTAGAGCAATTCGACCCTGTCGATGCGCAGGCGCGACAAGGACCCCTCGACCGCTTCCCTGATGTGTTCCGGCCGACTGTCGAACCCATCCCAGCCGGACGGCGCCGAGGGGTCCAGCCGATATCCGAACTTGGTGGCGATCACCACGTCGTCGCGGAAGGGCTCGAGCGCCTCACCGAGCAATTCCTCGTTGAGATAGGGGCCGTAAACCTCGGCCGTATCGAAGAATGTGACACCCCGCTCGACGGCGGCCCGCAGGAGCGCGATCATTTCCTCGCGGTCCGAGGGAGGGCCATAGGCAAAGCTCATGCCCATGCAACCAAGTCCCAAAGCCGAAACCTCCGGGCCGGACGTTCCGAGACGGCGACGTTCACCGAGCTTGACCATGGTATCGTTTCCTCCAGTTTCAGTACTGCCGGGACGCTTCGAACAGGTCGGGGTTCGCCGGCGCCCCGATCGACCGGTCCGGGCGCGGGACCGACCCATGATGCCGCAGACCGTTCAAGTGTCGTGACTGCGCGTGCTACGGGTCCTCTGCAGCGGGCACACCACCGTAGAAGCCCCACATGCTGGCCGGTACGAACCCGCCATCGATCAGCAGGTCGATGCCGGTGATCGCCGACGCCCGGTCCGACGCCAGGAATTCGACGCCCTCCGCCACTTCCCGCGGCAGGACCTTCCGCCCAAGCGCAGACGTTCCGATCGGATCCGTCGTGAAGCGCGGGTCCGACTTGCGGGTAAGCTGGCGCTCCACGAGGGTCGAACCGGGCGACACCGAATTGACCCGCACGCCTGCCCGGCCCCATTCCACGGCGAGCGTCCGCGTGAGCGAGACAACCGCGGCCTTGGACGCGCCATAGGCATGCACGGGCGAAGATCCGTAGACCACGGCTGATGCCATGTTGACGATGCTCCCCGATCGCCGCCGGACCATCGCCTTGCCGAAGGCCCGGTCCAGGGCGAAAACGGCTTCGGAATTGACGGCGAAGACATTCCGGAACTGGTCCGTCGTCGCTTCGAACGCGGTGCATCTGTCCTGGAACGCCGCCGCTGCCACGACGAGGGCATGAACCGGGCCCACATCGGATTCGATGTCCGCCGCCAGCCGCTCGACCGCGTCGTGGTCCCGGATGTCGACAGCGCAGGCATGCGCTCCGATCTCTTCGGAGACAGCCTTGGCGGACCCTTCGTCAAGATCCGCAACCACGACCTTCCAACCCCGCTCCGCCATCAGCCTGCAGCAGGCAGCACCGATCCCGTTGCCACCGCCGACCACAACGCCGATCCTCTTGTCCGTCGCTTTCACGTCGACCTTCCATCCCTTTCGACAGGCTTGCTGCGTCACGCACCGGGTGTCGGCCCTGACGGAATGCGCCTGCTCCATGAGGAACAGGAAGCCTCTCCGTGACCCGCTCGCCCGGACATCGATCTGCGAAAAATGATTGATCATTCATTCTACATGAGTCAAGCACCATTTTCCGGACGGTGCAAGCCCGCCCGCTCGGCTAGATCCGTGACCTATCCATGGTCTCGACCGCCCGTACAATACGTCTCGGGAACAACTGCCGGGACGGCCAACAGGCATGTGCCTTCAGCCACCGTCACGTACCCTTGATTTCCTCCCCGGAAACAGGATACCTACTGATCGACCATTCATTCATAAACCGCACCGATCACATCACCGGCAGAAACAACCGCCCGGATGGCAGGGGAACACGATCATGCCGCACAGCCCAACATGCGAGAGTCCGGCCGACGGCGCACGGAACACTGCCGAACATGCCCCTCCCGTGGCGCTGAGTGAAGACCGACGGATCGTCGGGGCAAGGGAAGAGGCCGTGGAGGACCTTAGAGAGATGCCCGAATTCCAGAAGATTCTGATAGCGAACCGTGGCGAGATTGCCATTCGGATCATGCGGGCGGCGAACGAGATGGGAAAGAAGACGGTCGCCGTCTTCGCCGAAGAAGACAAGCTGGGGCTGCACCGCTTCAAGGCGGACGAGGCTTACCGCATCGGCGAGGGTCTGGGTCCGGTTCAGGCCTATCTCTCCATCGAGGAAATCATCCGGGACGCCAAGGCCTCGGGCGGGGAC
>NZ_JBLXFB010000052.1:0-243 GCF_048262615.1 Antarctobacter sp. | reverse complement strand
CGATTCACCCGGGCTATGGCCTGCTGTCGGAAAACCCCGATTTCGTGGATGCCTGCGTGGCCGCGGGCATCACCTTCATCGGGCCAAAGGCGGAAACCATGCGCGCCCTTGGCGACAAGGCCAGCGCCCGCAAGGTGGCGATCAAGGCCGGCGTTCCGGTGATCCCGGCGACCGAGGTGCTGGGCGACGATTTCGACGCCATCGCCAAGGGGGCCGAGGAGATCGGCTATCCCCTGATGCTCA
>NZ_JBLXFB010000051.1:0-11575 GCF_048262615.1 Antarctobacter sp. | reverse complement strand
GCAAATTAGCCAAGGTCTTTCCCGCACCGCAGCAACCGTGCAAAGCCTGACAGGAAAGGCGCTCGCGACACCTTGAATCAACGATATTCTGCGATTGCGAACGGGTGTTTTTCCACAGAATCGGCGAAGAGCTGCCATTCGCTGCAAGTGAGAGAAAGAATGGCGTAGGTCGCGGAAGCTGACCAGCGCCAACTGGAGAACCCGGGTTGCCGTTCTGCGTTGCGATGGTCTGGTCGGAGCACAATCCGACAGAACCTTTCTTGATTAGTTCCTGGTAGAAGTTGTTCCTCTGCGGCCGCTCAGTGCCACGAGCTTGGATGCTGTCAGAAATACCGATGTTTGCATGAATTGCAGAAGAAATGCTGGCCGCAAACCGGCGTGGAAATCTCGGCGCTTTGAACGTGCTTAGCGGCCACAAACCCATTTGGCAGTACGACTCAAGGCGACGCAGTGCACTGCGGATGGAAATACCGCAGCGCCCCTGCAGCCAGTTCCTGCGTCAGCGAGAATGCAGTGGCCCTGCGCCCAAGCGCGGCCGATTGACCACAGTAGTGGGCGCTGAAATCTTGTTTTCCAATCGCTTCGGCCGCGTCGCGTATCGGGCCTGTTGCGGCAAACCCGTTGGGAAAATTCGGGGCGCTCTCCGAAATCGGTCCAAGATCATGAACCATTCGGTTGGCGAGCACTCTGGTTGGTCTGCCGGAAACCACATTGCAGACCATGGTTTCACTGTTGGCGGCGTCCTCCAGGGATCGCTGGTATATCGGGCTTATTTTGGCTTCGTCGGTATACAGATACGCCGTTCCGATTTGAACGGCGCTTGCCCCAAGTGCAAAGGCGGCGACAATGCCGCGCGCGTCGCCGATGCCGCCGGCCGCGATGATCGGGACGTCAACAGCGTCGGCGACCTGCGGCACCAAAGACAGAGTTCCCATCTGGCTGCCAAGGCTGTTGGTCAGAAACATGCCACGATGGCCGCCGGCCTCAAGGCCCTGAGCGATGATGGCGTCACAGCCATTGGCGGCCAGCCAGCGCGCCTCACTCACGGTCGTGGCGGAACTGATGATCTTGCAGCCGACCGCCTTGATCCGTGACACCAGCGCCGGGTCCGGCAGGCCGAAGTGGAAGCTGACAACTTTCGGCGCAAACTCTTCGACGATTGCGAAACGCGTCGCGTCGAAGGGATGGATGGGTCCGGGGGACAGAGTCTCGGGCGGCTCAAGCCCGTACTCGGTGTAGTAGGCAGAAAGCTTCGCGATCCAAGCGGCGTCGCGTTCCGGGTCATCCTTTGGGACGGCGTGGGCGAAAAAGTTCACGTTCAGCGGGCTGTCGGTCCTGTCCCACACTGCGGCCAGCAGATTGCGCAGGCGCGTTGGATCGAGGGTCGCGCAGGGCAATGAGCCAAGCCCGCCTGCCTCGCTGACCGCAAGCGCCATTTCAGGACCACTGGCCCCTGCCATTGGCGCTTGAATGATCGGCAAATCAATGGCGAACAGGTCGCGGATACGGTTGTCGGGCCACATGGCTGATTCCCTTCGTTAATCGCATTCAGGACGGTTTGACGCGCGGTGTGGGTGTCGTTTGAACGGGGCGCCCGACATTGCACACAGCGCTTTCAAGCGTTCCAAACTGCTCTCGGACCACGTGGTCTTGCGATGATAGAATTCTTCCGCTGCGGGAACGTCACGCGCGAGGATGTACCAAGGCTGTTTGGTGCCCGTGTAGATATGCACGTCGGGCGTCATCAGGGACGGGTCGTCCAAAGTGCCCACGCGCAGAAAGCGCAGGTGATCGCCCTGGTTGGTGATCAGGTAGTTGCTCCAGAGCGCGACCTTGCAAGAGGTGCATCGCGCGATACGCTGTCCGTGACCGCTGGGCGTGTCGAGAAGGGTTTCCTCGACCGTGCCGGACAAAACGATGACCCGATCTGCTTCGATCAACGCATTGACGGCGTTCGTGCTGCCGGTCTGCCTTTGGCAGAGCCGACAGTGGCAAGCGTGGACAATCAGCGGCTCAGAGGTCACGCGATAGCGCACCGCGCCGCATCCGCACCCGCCTTCGCAAAACGCTGCCTCTTCAACGCTTTTTTGGTCGGTCAACTGATTTTGGTTCTGGTACATGGCGGGTTCCTTCAGATCATGCTGCCCGTCGACCGCGGGTTTCTGCAATGTGCTGCGCAAGCACGCGGGCATCGTCGCCCACACCGTCGAGAAAGGTGGATCTCCGGGTCCGCAAGAACGGCAGCCCAAGGGCATAGAGCCCCGGCGCGACGATGCCGCCGTCGTGTCTCAGTCGACCCCTTTGATCGAAGACGGGGAGGTGAACCCACGACATTTCGGGCTGAAACCCCGAGGCCCAGACGATGGTCGAGATGGCGCCACTGGCCAGCGACAGGGCAAGGCGCGGAGTTTGCGGCACCGATGTCGGTGCGAAGCGACGTGGGGGCTCGGTTAAGTCCAGGCGGCACTGCGCTGCCCGGCCATCGATCGCCGCAAGCGCGCGGTTCATCTTGAGGTCGGACAGCTCCGCGGCATTGGCCAGCGCACCGGAGAACATTAGCGTCCCGTCGCGGTAGCCCACCAACCGGCCGGTGACTTCGACGCCCATCTCCTGAAGCGCGTTGAGGTCAAGGAACCGGCGGGACCGGTCGCCGACCAACTGCAGCGACGGAAGGGAGCGGACGCGGGCAATGTCGTCAACGTCGTCCAGCGTCGCCGAAAAGAGCCCGGCCTGCTCCATCAACCAGGTGATGTCATGGCCGCGATAGTGGCGCGGCATCCGGATGTGGTTGCCGGTCGCAAGGATAACGGGTCTGCCGGAGGCATGGATCTCGGCGGAAAGTTGCACGCCCGTGGCGGACGCGCCGACGACGAGAACACCGCCTGCAGGCAGGTCCGAGGGGTTTCGGTACGACAGGGGCGAGACTTGCGTGATCCACCGGGGTATGTCGCGAGCGAAATCCGGCATGGCGGAGCGATTGCATGCCCCGCTTGCCACCACCACGTTCGACGCGCGCCAGTTGCCCTTGTCAGTGGCAACGACGAAGGCCGAACCGTCCCGCGCGACCGACGTCACGGTGGTGCCGGTTTCGACCGGCGCGCAGGAGTGCATCGCATAGGAACTCAGGTAGGTGGCGACCTCGGGCATGATCATGTAGCCATGCGGATCGGACCCGGAATAGGCGAACCCCGGCAGGCGGCTTTGCCAGTTCGGCGATTGCATGGTGAGACTGTCCCACCGCTCATGAGCCCAGGAGTTGCCGACCTCTCCGCGTTCGAGCACCACGTGCGGCTCCGACCTCTCGGTCAGGCAATGGCTCATGGCAAGGCCCGCCTGTCCGGCACCGATGACCAGAGTTGGTATCCGTTTCATGTTCTTTGCCTTTCCAAGTGGGTCTCCGCCCGACCGATCGCGGGCGGAGGTTGATGTGTCAGGCGGCGCGGACGGCGACATTGGTCGGGTTGGTCAGAATGTCGAACATGGCCGAGCGTTTCTGCGATTGGGCGACCAGCGCGCGGATGTCTTCGTCGCTCGCATCGGCGTCGATCTCGAAGGTCACGCGGATCGTCGAGAAGCCGTTGCGGATCTCGGGGTCCATGCCGAGGATGCCGCGCACGTCGATGTCGCCTTCGACCGTCGAGCGGACCGAGCGAAGCTGGATCCCGCGATGTTGCGCCACCGCCGCGACACCGCCTGTGAGGCAGCTGGCAAGGGCCGCCAGGACGATCTCGGTCGGTGTGGCAGCGCGGTCATGGGCCGCGAAGACCTCGGGGTGATCGGCTTCGATTGTATAGCTCTGCTTGCGGGTATGCTCTTCGCCCAGGCCGAAATAGCCATTAATCGTGTTGACGTTGTACGTGCCTTCCTTCCATTCGCATGCGCTGCGAAAGGTGAAGGCCGCCGCCTGCGGCATCTCGGTGAATGCGCCGCGCGCGCCGATCAGCGCTTCGGTATTGACGCCGTTGTCGATGATTTGGGTGTGCATGGTCATTTCTTTTTCCTTTGGATTTGGGTTGGTTTGCGGGTGGATTTGGGTACCGCGGTCCGCCACGATTTTTTGCTGGCGGGCGTCATGTGGCGCGATGCGGGTGCGGGCCGCGAACCAGTCGCGGAAACCCCCGGGGCCGATTAGCCCCCGCAGTCGGGCAAAGCCGCTTCCGTACGGGGGTGCGGGCTTGAATTTGAATGTCTCGTGTTTCACGGCGCAGTCTCCTTGATGTCCGTTGCCTCCGGACGTTTCTGCCAAGGGCAGCCAGCGCAACGCCGCGACTGGCGCGGATTGCGTCAAACGGCGGCTAAGCCGGGTAGGAACGAATGGAGGGGTTGTCTCCAGCAAGACGCCAAAGCAGGCGTTTCGTGGGGGCAGATGTACTCTGCGGCACGACCCAAGGCTGCTTTACACAATGGAGCAACGCGCTATACCAAATGGAGCAAGTCGCTACATTTTCTGGAGTAGCTGTCATGTCGCACAAGTATGGTCAGTGGTGCCCGATCGCGAAATCCACCGAAATCCTCGGAGAGAAATGGACGATGCTGATCGTGCGCGAGCTCTTGATGGGCAGCACACGTTTCTCCGAACTGCAACGCGGGCTGGGTGCAATATCTCCGACATTGCTGACGCGCAGGTTGGCCACGCTTGAGGAATACGACCTCGTCTATAAACGCCAGATACAAGGGGGACGCGGCCACGAATACGTGCCGACGCCAAGCTGCAAGAAACTGCAACCCGTCCTGCTGGCATTGGGCGCCTGGGGAATGGAGTGGTCCAAGGCTTTCATGAGCGACGCCGATTATGACGTCGAATTGCTCATGCTTTACCTGCAACGTAGCGTGGTCACCGAAAACCTGCCGGACGGTAAAACCGTCGTGTTGTTCCAGTTCACCGATTTTCCCGAACAGCCGAAATGGTGGATCACGGCGGAGGGTGGCGCTGTCGACGTCTGCACCACCGATCCGGGACTGGACGTGGATGTTTTTATTACCACCAAGGTCCGTGCAATGGCGGATGCATGGTTGGGACGCACCAGTTATCGTGCAGCGAAAGCCTCCGGCGCGATGGAAATCATCGGCCCAACAGCCCTGACCCGTGATATTACGCTCTGGCTGTCCGACTGCATCTTTGCCAGCCTGCCGAACGCTGAAGACATCCTTGCTGCAGGCTGATGCGTCGATGCGGCAATCAGCAGTTTACCGGGATACCAAAGGAAGCTGCGTATTGGACAGATCGGCCCTGCCGCCAAGACAGGATGCTTCGACACGAAAATTCTTCGCAGATTTTCCGCTCTGCAAGCATCGCGGAAGGAGCGCAGTTCACACGGCAATGCGAAACCTCGGCTATTTCGCGTGCGCAGCGAATTTTCGATTTGGTGACGCTATTCTGCTGCTCGTCGGGGAACGACCGCAAAGGGCCGGAGGTTGATTATGTCGTCGTATAGCGCCAAAGCGTAGCTTGCGACGGCCGCTGTTTTCGCGAGCTACATTTCGGACTTGCGTGCAAAGACGGCGGCTGGTGCTGATAGCTCCGATTTGCCTTTTAGCCGATGTCGTACAGTCTTCGCGCGGCGGTTCCGTCCGACAATTCCCGCCACGAAATGTTGCGGGACCAGACGTCGGAATACCCGGTGCTGTTCTCGTGCTGGGTATGCGGCCAGTCGCTACCCCAGACGACGTGATCGTCAGGCAGTAGCTCCAGAAGTTCATCCGCATGAGGGCTGGTGTCGAAAGACGTACGGTAATGTGCGGCGAACTTGAAATATAGCCCGTTTCGGTCGGGAAGATCGGAGACGGCTTTGATCATCGGATCGTTGCTGGGGTCTGGCTCGGATGGCAGGCCGAAATGGTCGACGACCAGGTTCACTCCCTGATCTGCAAGCGCAGGAAGGATCGGAGCGAGGCGCGGGCCTTCCAGATGAAGTTCCAGGTGCAGGTCGCGGTCTCTCAGCTTGGCCAGAAAGCGCTGGGTCAGGGTCGCATCCAAGTCAGGCATGTTGGCTCCGCGCACAAGGTTCCATCGGACGCCGCGGATTCCGGAGTGCAAGAGGCGGTCTAACTCCTCGTCGCCCACGTCCAGGGGCACAACGCCGACACCGGCGAAACGCGATCGGTCCAGCTTTGTAAGTGCTGCGCACAACTCGGAATTGTCGGTGCCGAGGAAACTGACCTGCACGATCACGCCGCCCCGTAGGCCATGGGCCTTCTGGTTGGCCAGCCAATCGGCCAATGGCGCAGGCCGAGCGGGGATGTACCGCGCACCATCAATTGCGGTGACCGTTTCATAGACATGCGCGTGACAGTCGAACTGGATCATGAGGCCCTCCCAAGACAATTCATATATATGACTAGTTGACTGGATGGGTCAACATCGCTTAGAAGCTGCCTCGGGAGGACAACAATGAGCAACGGATTCGCCACGACTGACGCGCGTCTGCCGGCCTATGCCCGGCTGCGCGACACGCTGACAGCACGCATTGCTGCGGGCGACTGGACGCCGGATCAACCGATCCCCTCCGAAGCCCGCCTGGCGCGGGAATTTGACGTGTCCGTGGGCACGGTGCGCAAGGCGGTCGACGGGCTTGTGCGCGAGGGGTTGCTGGAACGCCGGCAGGGCTCGGGGACCTACATGCGTGCACCGTCGTTCAACGCCACGCTGTTTCGCTTCTTTCCGGTGCGAGACGGTGACGGCGCGCCGCTGTCGATTCCGCAAAGCCAGATGATCCTGCGCAGCCGGGCCGAGGCCCCCGCCGAGGCGGCTGAGGCGCTTGGCACCGGGGAGGTGATCAAGATCGTGCGCCTGCGCAGCCTGTCGGACCAACCGGTACTCTTCGAGGAAATCTACATTCCCCGGGCACGGTTCGCCGGGTTCGAGGAGCTGCCGGACACCGCGTTCGGCCCACTGCTGTACCCGACATATTTCGAGCATTTCGGTGTGCTGGTGAAGCGCGCGACGGATGAGGTGTCGTTCGGACGCGCCTCCGACGCGGTGGCCCAGAAATTGCGCGTCCAGACGGGCGATCCGCTGGCGGTGATCCGCCGCACAGCATTCGATGTCGAGGACAAACCTGTCGAATGGCGCATCGCCAGCGGCAGTGCCGAAGGCTTTCGCTATCGGAGCGAAATCAACTGACGACTTCAATTCAAAAGGGAGAGAGACCATGAAGATCAAGACCATCCTGCTCGGTCTGACGGCGACCGTGGCGCTGGCCGCCCCGGCACTGGCAGAATACCCCGAGCGCGCCATCGAACTGACCATTCCGGCCGGCGCAGGGGGCGGTACCGACACCAGCGCCCGCAAGCTCGCGATCCTGTTGGAGGAAAAACTGGGCACTTCCATCGCGGTTCTCAACGTGGGCGGTGGCGGCGGTTCGGTCGGCGCATCGCAGTTCATGCAGGCCAAGCCGGACGGTTATGCGTTGTTCGCCACATGGAACAGTCCTTTGACCACGGTGCCGCAGGTGCAGAACGTGGCCTATTCGCTCGATAGCTTCACGCCAATCGCCTCGACCTCGGAGACCGCGTACACTCTCTGCGTTAAATCCGATTTCCCGGCCACCACGGGAGAGGAATTCCTTGCGGAACTTGCGGCCAACCCCGGCAAGTACACCTATGGAAACGACGGCATCGGTGGCACCATGCAACTGGCGGCAGAGCGGATTTTTCAAGCCAAGGGGATCGAGGCCATCGCCATTCCCTTTGGCGGGGCGGGCGAGACTCTTCAGAACTTTCTCGGCGGCCACGTGGACATCTACGGCGGCTCGATTTCGACCGTTCTTCCTTACGTAGAGAGTGGCGAGGCCAAGTGCCCGTTGGTGACGTCCGCCGCCGATGTGCCGGCGCTGCCGGGTGCTACGGGGCTTGAGGCGCTGGGGCTTGGCGACAAGGAAACGCTTTTGTGGCGTGCCATCCTCGGACCGAAGGGCTTGGATCCGGAGATCGTGAGTAAACTGGCGGATGTGATCGACGAGGCGGTCAACGACCCATCCTACGTCGAGTTCCTGGCCACCAAGGGCGAAGTGCCCCATGTGGTCAAGGGCGACGAATTGGGTGCGCGGTTGCAGTCGGAATACGACGCACTGGCCGAAGTGTCCAAGAACCTCGGGCTCTGAGCCATGGAGAAGCGTCAGGATTTCGTGCTTGGTCTGCTCTTTGTCGGACTTGGCATTGCTGCAGCCTGGATGGCAACTGATTACAACGGGGCCAGTGGGAATTACCCGATGGTGCTTGGCCTGATCCTGGCGCTTCTTGGCGGGGCGGTGACCGTGCGGGCTGTCCGCTTCGGTCGGAACGAGGCGCGGGCGCTGATCGATGCGCCTGCGCAGATGATCATCGCGGCGGTGATCGCGACGATCTACGTGGCGCTGGTGGTGCCCCTGGGTTTTTACACCGCGTCATTCCTCCTGATGCTGGCACTGCCCATGGCGCTGGGTTTCCGCCAAGCCGTCTATGCTCTGGTCGTGGCGCTGGTCTTCATGGTTCTGATTTACCTCGTCTTCTCGGTGCTGCTGGAAAAGCCGCTGCCGCGCGATGCCCTTTTGTCCCTCTTCGCATCCGGAGCCTGACATGGAATTCTACACCGGCGCGCTTGCTCACGTCCTGTCATTCTGGCCGCTTGTGGCGATGATCGGCGCCACGCTGCTCGGTGTCTTTATCGGCGCGCTGCCGGGACTGAACCCGGTTATGGCAATCGCGCTTTTGCTGCCGCTGACCTATTCGATGGATCCGCTGGTGGCGCTCGCGATGGTTGCGGGCATCTACAACGGGTCGATGTATGGCGGCGCGATCCCGGCGATCCTGCTGCGCATTCCCGGTACGCCCGCCTCGATCGCCACCACTTTCGACGGCTTCCCGATGGCCGACAAGGGCGAGGCCGCCAAGGCGCTGAAGATCGCTTGCTGGTCGTCGGCGGTGGGCGGCATCGCCAGCGCCATCGCGCTGATGACGGTCGGACCGCTGCTGGCGCGGGTGACGTTGTTCTTTGGTCCTGCAGAGTATTTCTGGATAGCGATCTTCGGCATGGCTTCGGTCGGTGTCATGGTCGGATCGGACCCGGTCAAGGGGATCATGGCCGCGGTGCTGGGCTTGCTTGTCGGCACAATGGGGATCGACAATCTCTCGGGTCAGGCGCGCTTCACCTTCGGCCAGACCTGGCTTCTGGGCGGGCTCGACCTGATTGTTGTGCTGGTGGGGCTATACGCTTTGCCGCCGGTGCTGCAGCTGGCCGAGAAAGCCGATCTCAAGGGGCTGTCGGCGGCGCAACTCAAGCTGACCAACGTGCCCTTCAAACCCGGCGAGGTACGTGGGCTGCTGCCAACCTGGCTGCGCGCCTCCGGTATCGGAATCGGTGTTGGCATCCTGCCCGGCGCGGGCGGCAATATAGCGGCCTTCCTCAGCTACAACGCGGCCAAGAACGCCTCGGACGACCCGTCGAGCTTCGGCAAGGGCAACCCGCAGGGCGTGGCGGCGGCGGAATGCGGCAACAATGCAGACAACGCCGCCTCGATGATCCCAGCGCTCGCGCTCGGCATCCCGGGCAACGTGGTCGCGGCCCTGGTGCTGAGCGCGCTGACCATCCACGGGCTGCAGCCTGGCCCGCAGTTGTTCCACCAAAACCCGGTGCTGGTCGGCGGATTCATGATGGAAATGTTGCTGACCTCGGTGCTGATCTTCGCTCTCGGAGGTGCCGTCGCGACCCGTGTCTTTGCCCAGTTCCAGCGCCTGCCGGGCGTGCTTCTGGTGCCCTCGATCCTGATCCTGATGTGCCTGGGCGTATATGTCATAAACGGCCGCCCGGTCGACCTCTGGGTCATGCTCGCTGCCGGTCTCGTCGGGTATTTTCTGGAGAAGGTCAACGTCCCCCTGGCGCCAATCATACTTGGCATGATCCTCGGCCCGATGGCCGAACAGAGCGTCCGCCGCGCCCTGCTGATCAGCCGCGGCGATGCAACCGAACTTTTGACCCGCCCGATCTCGGCCGTGCTTGCCATTGCGACCCTCCTCGTGATCGTCTGGCCAATCGCCAAGGCGATGCGCCGTCGGCGTGTCACAAGGGGGGCGTGAGCCGGAGAACTTCCGCTCTGAACTTTGCGGCCGCCGGTTCGTGGCGGAAGGACCGGTTTGGTGAAGCTGCGCTGCAGCAATCGCAGTTGCGATGATCGTCCGGACTGGGCCGAATGCGATTGCAAGTTGTTCTATGACGCCAAGAAACCGCAATCTTCACGCGAACCCCATCAACGACGACCACGGCCAACCCAAACCAACCCAAACCAAAGTACACCGAGTCCCCAAAAACCTCACTGCCCCCCAAAATTCTAAACAAACCCTAAATTCGTCCCTGTAACCCCTTGATTCTGCATTCCCCCTAAGCTGTCCACGCGTGGACACCCCATTTCCCCTCATCGAAACGGATACATCCAGACCCGATAATCCTCGACCAGAACCTCCGCCCTTTTCCGCTCCTCCCGGCCCATCCTCGGGGTCAATTCCTCTAGCGAATCCGGCGCGTCCACGTCCCCCCCGATGGCCGAGAGAGCATACCAAAGATAGGCCCGCACTAGGTCCGGCGCGGGCATCCCAAGCCCCAGTTCATAATACCACCCCAGCCCCGACTGCGCCCCCGGATGCCCCTTCATAGAGGCCCTCAGATACCACTCGAACGCCCGCTCCGGATCCTTCTCCACGCCCAGCCCCAAGGCATACATCACCCCGATCAATTCCTCCGCGTCGGCATTGCCAGACCGCGCCAGCACCCGGAACTGATCCATCGCGGCGGAAAACTCCCCCGCTTCCATCAAATCCCGCGCCTCCTCCAGATCGGCGGCAAAAACAGGACTTGAGAGCGCCAGCAACCCTGCCAGAATGATCCCATGCGCCTGTCTCATGCCCTGCATCTGATCTGCCTCCTCATCCTCACCGGCCCATCACGGGCCGACCCCATCACGATGGATGATTTCCTGCCCACCGACCCGGCGCAAGCCCGCTTGGGCCAGCTTTTGTTCTACGACCCCATCCTCAGCGGCAATCGCAACATTTCCTGCGGCACCTGCCACCACCACAGCCTCGCCAGCGGCGACGGTCTCAGCCTTGGCATCGGCGAGGGCGGGCACGGCCTTGGACCTGATCGAACCCCCGGAACAGGCCCCGAAGCGATCCGCAAACGCATCCCCCGAAACGCCCCTGCCCTGTGGAACCTCGGCCACAAATCCGTGCGCGTTCTCTTTCACGACGGTCGGCTGGAAATTTCGGACCAATACGGCAACGGCTTTGACAGCCCGGCAGAGGAGTGGCTGCCGCAGGGCCTGAACAGCATCCTCGCTGCGCAGGCGCTCTTTCCGCTGACCGCCCAGTTCGAGATGGCAGGCAACGTGGGCGAAAACGACGTGACCGGCGCGGTCCATGACCGGATCGACCTCGGCTGGCCCATCATTGCCAAACGGGTGCGGACGATCCCGGAATACGGCGCGCTGTTCGTCGAGGCCTTTGACCATATCGACGCCCCGGCAGAGGTCAGCATCGTCGAGATCGGCAATGCTCTGGGCGCCTTCATGGCCGCCGAATGGATCAGCATCGACAGCCCCTATGA
>NZ_JBLXFB010000050.1:0-11738 GCF_048262615.1 Antarctobacter sp. | reverse complement strand
AACCAACCCGATCAGCAGGTGCAACGAGTAGCTTAAATTACGCCAGATCCTGTCCAGCAGATGGGGAGTAGCTCACTCTACGCCTCGGCGATCACGTCCTGACGCTGTTGACCCAGACCCGCGATGCCCAACTCGACCAGGTCGCCGGGCTTGAGGAAGCGCGGCGGCGTCATGCCCAGACCGACGCCCGGCGGGGTACCGGTCGAGATCACGTCGCCGGGATGCAGGGTCATGAACTGACTGAGGTAATGGATCAGGAAAGCCACACCATAAACCATCGTCGCGGTCGAGCCGTCCTGTACCGTCTCGCCGTTCACCTTAAGCCACATCGGCAGGTTCTGCGGATCGGCCACTTCGTCCGGCGTCACCAGCCATGGCCCGATCTGGCCGAAATTGTCGCAGCTTTTGCCCTTGGTCCACTGCCCCTGACGCTCGATCTGGAAGGCGCGTTCGGACACGTCATTGGTCAGAGCATAACCCGCGACATGGTTCAGCGCATCAGCTTCGGAGACGTGCTTGGCGCGCTTGCCGATGACCACGGCCAGCTCGACCTCCCAATCGGTCTTATCGCTGCCACGGGGGATGACGATGGGATCGTGCGGGCCGCAGATGGCACTGGTGGCCTTCATGAAGATGATCGGTTCGGGCGGGACGGTGGCGCCGGTTTCGGCGGCGTGGTCGGAATAGTTCAACCCGATACAGATGAACTTGCCGGTGCCCGCGACCGGGGCGCCCAGCCGGGGATTGCCCTCGACCAGCGGCAGCGCGTCGATATCCATGCCGCGCAGCGCCCCCAGATTGGCCAGCACCTCGCCCTTCAGGTCGCCCAGCAGGACCGACAGGTCGCGCAGCCGGCCCTCACTGTCCAAAACCGCCGGCTTTTCCGATCCAGCCTCGCCATAGCGTAGAAATTTCATAGTTTGGTTCCTTTCTCAGATCGCCCAGCCGCCATCAATGATATGCGTCTGTCCGGTGGTGAAGTTGCTCTCGTCACTGGCCAGATAGACCGCCAGCGCGGCGATCTCGTTCGGATCACCGACGCGCCCCATGGGCTGACGCGCGATGAAATCGCCAAGCGCCTTTTCATAATCGCCAGTCGCGCGCAGGCGGTCATGCAGTGAAGGGCTGTCGACGGTGCCCGGACAGATCGCATTGCAGCGAATGCCCTGCGTCACATAATCGGCCGCCACGGATTTCGTCAGGCCCACCACCGCAGCCTTGGAGGCATTATAGACAAAGCGGTTGGGCACGCCCTTCAAGGACGAGGCAACCGAGGACATGTTGATGATCGAGCCGCCGCCGTTCTCCAGCATGCCGGGCAGCACCGCCTGGATCAGATGAAACTGGGCCTTGGCATTCAGGTTGAAGGCGAAATCCCAATCGGCATCGGTGGCGTCAAGGATGGTGCCGGCATGCACAAAGCCCGCGCAGTTGAACAGCACGTCGACGGTTCCGATTTCGGCCACCAGCGCCTTGATCGCATCATTGTCCAGCACGTCCAGCCGCCGGGCATTGGCGCCTTCGATGCTGGCCACGGCGTCCTCGTTGATATCTGTGGCCCAGACTGTCGCGCCTTCGCGCAGGAAGGCCTCGGCGCTGGCGCGACCGATCCCCTGCGCAGCGGCGGTGACAAGGCAGGTCTTTCCGGTCAATCGTCCCATGATCTTCTCCTTACACAGGCAGGCAAGCCGGCCCGATGGGCTCGAAGCTTTTATAGGTCAGGATGAACTCGGCATGGCCAAGCGCCTCGGATTTGGTCGGCGCGCCGCCCGCCGTCGCAAGCGTCAGGTCAAAGATCTCGTCGCCCACTTCGGCCAGCGAGGTGCCCGACAGGATACGGCCCGCGTCGACATCCATGTCCTCGGCCATGCGGGCATAGGTCTCGGGGTTGGCACAGACCTTGATGACCGGGGCCAGCGCCGATCCGACGACCGAGCCGCGCGCTGTGACGAACAGCGTCAGATGCGCGCCCGAGGCCATCATCTCGACGATCTCGGCATTGTCCGAGATGTTCGGGAAGCCGAAGCGCACCTCACCGTCGGGCACCACGTCCATCAGGTAAAGCCCGCCACGGGGCGGAATGTCGCCCGGCTTGATCAGCCCGCTGATGGCCGAGCTGCCCGATTTCGCATAGGCGCCCATGGATTTTTCCTCGATCGAGGACAGCCCGCCCTCGGCATTGCCAGCGGCAAAGCTGCCATACCCCAGCGTGGCGTAATAAGCCGCTGCCTTTTCGACCGAGGCGGTCAGTTCCACCCCCAGTTCAGGCGTTTTGGCCCGCGCGGCCATGATTTCTTCGCAACCGATCAATTCGCCCGTTTCCTCGAAGATGCAGGTCGCGCCAGCACCCACCAAACGGTCGAAGGCCAGACCCACGGCAGGGTTGCCGGTCAGGCCGCTGGTGCCGTCCGACCCGCCGCAGACCGTGCCGACAATCAGTTCCGACAGGTCCATCGGCACCTTTTCGGCAGCAGCCAGCGTGGGCAGTTGTTCGGCCACCCAGTCGCGACCGGTCTGGATTGCCTGACGGGTGCCGCCGGTGCGCTGGATGACCACGGTCTTGACGGGCCGCCCGGTTGCGGCGATGGCCTGTTCCAGCTTGAAGCGGTTGAAGCTTTCGCAACCCAGCGACACCAGCAACACGGCGCCCACGTTCGGATGGGTGCACAGCCGTTCCATCATGGTCTGGGCGTAGTCGTTCGGATAGCAACCCGGAAAGCCGATCACCTGAGCGCCGTCCTCGCGATGGGGCTGGACGATCTCGCGGGCGACGTGATGGGCGCATTCGACCAGATAGGCCACGGCCAGATAATTGCGGATACCCTTGCGGCCATCGCTGCGCGGAATTCCTTCAAGCATCGGTGCTTCCTTTCTGGGTTTCGGCCAGCGCGTGGGTGGCGGTGTAATCGCTTTTCATGTTGTGCAGGTGCACATGCGCCCCGGCCGGAATATCGGCGGTGGCCGAGCCAATCGGCACGCCGTATTTCAGGATTTTCTCTCCGCTGGCGATATTGCGCGCCGCCACCTTGTGGCCAAGCGTCACCGAGGCCAGCAGAGTGATCTGACCGCCGCCATTCATCAGCACCGGTCCCGGCCCGACGGGGCCGGTGGCCAGCAGCACGTTATCCGTCTGAGAAAGCCGCAAAAGCCCTGCGGTCGCAGCCTTGCCTTCGCTTGTCATGTCGTTTCCCCTTTTCTCGACGCGCGATCAGAACTTGCCGTATTTCAGATAGGCTTCCTGCGGGTCGGTGCCGTTCAGGATCTCGGTGCGGACCTTGCTTTCGGTCTGCATGGCGATGATGGACTTCTCGGTCACCTCGACGACATTGGCGCGCGGAATGCGGACCATGCCATCGCTGTCGCCCAGCAGGTAATCGCCCTGCGCAATGGCGACGCCGCCGATATGGATGGTGTGACCGGTGTCGGTCGGCAGCCAGCGCCCGACAACGTCCTTCGGCGTATGGCCGCGCCGCCAGGTCTGGAAGCCGATCTTGCGCAAGAATTCCGTGTCGCGGGCCAGCCCATCGACCACGCAGCCAAGCACGCCCTTGTTCTTCAGTGTCTCGGCGGACAATTCCCCCATCTGCGCCAGATCATGGGTATGGGGCTGCGAAATCCAGACATGCCCAGCGGGCGCCTTGGACAGCAGGCCGGTCCAGGCCAGCAGCGTCTCGTGGCCGTCGGTTCCCTCGGCGGGATGGCCTTCGATGGTGAAGGCCGGGCCGCACAGGGGCGCATCGGGGATCAACGGGGTGATCTCGATGGGCAGGACAAAGTTGCGAAGCCCCATGCCCAGCATCACGTCATGCACCACGCCAGTGTAGCAGGTCGAAAGCTCGCGGGTCAGTTTTGCATCGTCAATCATGGTCGAATACCTTTTTCACTTGTCGTCGGGTTGGGGACGCCTGACAGGCAAGGCGTCCCAGGATGTCAGGGCGCCTAGATCAGGGCGAGCGAGAACCACGGCACGTAGGTCACGATCAGCAATGCGACCATCAGGGCCAGGATGAAGGGCCAGCCTTCGCGGACGAAGTCGGCGATCGCGGTTCGTGTCAGATTGCAGACCAGCAGCATCACCGTGCCCACCGGCGGCGACAGCGCCCCCAGTGACAGGTTAAGGATCATGATGATCCCGAAATGCACCGGGTCTATGCCCAGTTGCATCACCACCGGTTTCAGCAGCGGCACTAGAATGATCATCAGCGCCGTGCCTTCGATGAACATGCCCAGCACCAGCAGCAGGATGTTCACCGCCAAGAGGAACAGCAACGGATTGTCAGTCAGCGCGATGATCCAGTCGGCCAGCATCACGCCCGCCCGCTCGACCGAGAAGATCCAGGCCAGCGCCGACGATGTCATGATGACCAGCAGCACCGCCGCCGTCTGCTTTGCGGTCGTGCCAAAGGCGTTGCGCAGGTCCGACAGCGATATCTCGCGATAGATAAAGACGCCGACGACGATGGTGATGATGGTGGCGACGGCGCCCGCCTCGGTGGGGGTGAAGACACCCATGCGGATACCGCCGATGATGACGCCGACCAGCAGGAAGGCCGGCCAGGCGCCGATCAGTGTCTTGCCCGTCTCAGAGGCCGTCGGGCGTTCCGTCCGCGAAGGTTTGTAGCCCCGGCGTTTGGCGACGATATAGACGGTGAACAGCAGCACCGCGGAACACAGCAGGCCCGGCAGGATACCCGCAAGAAACATGCTGCCGATCGAGACGTCGGCAATCAGGCCATAGATGATCAGCGCGATACCGGGCGGCAGGATCGGCGTGATCAGCGACGAGGTCGCGGTGATCGCCGCGGCTGTTCCCTTGGAATAGCCCTGCCGGATCATCTCGGGAACCAGCACCCGGCACATCATCGCCGCATCCGCGAGGTTCGAGGCCGACAGCCCGCCCATCAGCGTGGACAGCATGACATTGGTATGGCCCAGACCGCCGGTCAGCCGCCCGACCAGCAGGTCGGCCACTTTCAGCAGCCGGTTGGCGATGCCGGTCGTATCAAGCAGCGTTCCCAGAAGCACGAAGAACGGGATCGCCAGCAACGACACGTTTTGCGTCGGCGCGGTCATGCGCTGCACCGCGATCTGCAAGGGCATGTTCGCGAAGAAGATGAAATAGGCCAGGATCGCAGCAAACATCGCCAGATACAGGCGCATGTTCAGCGCGAACAGCAGGAACATGAAGGGGATGATGATGAACCAAGTCATTGTGTCTTTCCCCGATCACGAAATGTCATGTGCCGAGGGCTCGGAGCCTTCGGGCAGATTGCCGTTGCGCAGCATGGTCAAAAGCCGGACGGCTATCACCACGGCGCTGCCCAGACATCCGACCACCACGGCCAGATAAATCCAGAACCACGAGATCCGCAGGATCTGGGTTTTCTTCAGACCGGCAGATTGCGTCAAATCCCAGCCAAGCCAGCTCATCGTCAGCAGAAGGCCGATCGAGGCCAGCGCGACGGCAACCGCAATCACGTATTTCAGATTTTTCGACAGGACCTCGACAACCATGTCGATCGACAGATGATCGTTGTCGATTTCGCAGCTGATCGCTGCCAGAAAGACGATCCAGACCATCAGCAGACCCGAAAACTCTTCGGTCCACTGGAAGGGATGGCCGATCACATAGCGGGCAAAGACGGCGGCTGCCGTGATGCCGACAAGGGCAAACACCAGCAGACCGGATGCCTGCGACAGAACCGAAGACAGCTTTTTCATCGCTCAACTCCGTGCGGGAAAGACGGGGCGGCACCGGGCCGCCCGCGCCGTCAGGGTCTTATTCGGCCAACTGGGCCTGAATCGTGTCGTATAGACCGGGCGTCCATTCCGGGAATTCGCTGTAGACAGCCATCGCCCTTTCCTTGAACGGGGTAAGGTCGGGCGTGGTCACGGTGACGCCGCCTGCCTTCATCTCTTCCAGCACCCGCGCATCTTCCTTTCCGGCCAGTTCCTGGCTGAACAGCCCGGCCTGGTAGCCGGTTTCGTGCAGCATCTCGACCACCGCCGGATCAAGCGTGTCAAAATAGGCCTGTCCGCCCAGCCACAACGCGGTGTTGTTCAGATAGCTGATCATCGACAGCTCTTTGGCCTGCTCGTGCAGCTTCTGGCCATACAGAACCGCCAGCGGGTTCTCGACACCGTCGATGACGCCTTGCGTCAGCGCCGGATAGACGTCGCCCAACGGCATCGGCGTGGGCGTGCCGCCCATGGCCTCGATCGTCTTGATCTGCATGTTGTTGTTGGGCGTGCGGATCTTCAGCCCCTGCAAGTCGTCCGGCGTCTCGATCTTGGTCTTGGTCAGCAACTGCCGCGTGCCATAGAGATAGTTCGAGATCACGATATGGATCCCCTTCTCTTGCAGCGCCTTTTCCTTTTCCTTGAACCACTCGCTGTCGTAGATCTTGAACAGATCCGCAGTGCTGTCGGTCAGATAGGGGCCCATCAGGATGCCCAGATCCGGCTCATAATCGGTCAGGAAGGCCGCGTCGGCGATGGTGATGACATTGACGCCCAACATGCCCTGTTCGATCACGTCCTGCTTGGCGCCAAGCTGGGACGAGGGGAACAGTTCCAGCTTGACTTTTCCTTCGGAGGCCGTGTCGACCAGCTCGGCCCAGTGGTTGACCACCTGGTCGACCGGCTCGCCGGGGTTGTTTTCATAGGCGACGCGGATGGTCACATCCTGTGCAACGGCGGGCAGCGCCAGCGACATGGCGGTCGTCGCGCCAAGCAGAATTGTTCTGAATTTCATGTTCATTTCCTCCAGTGGTTGCAAGTCAAGTTGCCCACAAGCCCGCGAGCCTGCGGCGGCGGGCGCTCCCCCTCGACACAGTGGTCAGGTTGCCCGTCCGGTGTTTTGCGCCATGTACACGATGCTTTCGTGGGCCGGCCTTATGGTGTCTGTCCTGCGGCCATCGAGTCCGGGTTTCCCTCGACCCACAGGATGACCTGGTTGATGTGCTGCCACATGGCATGGCGCGCGCCGTCGACATCGCGCGCAGCGATGGCGTCAAGAATGGCCTGATGCTCGTTGCGGATGCGGTCGCAGGAATCGACTGCCAGCCGCTGGCGCCAGACCCGCGCCCGCAGCGTCGGCGCCGAGATCACCCTCAGCAGCGCCGCCTGAATGGGATTGCTGCCGATCCGGCCGAGAATATCGTGGAACTCGGCATCAAGCGCCATCAGCCCCGGCCCGTCGTCCTCGGCGAGCAGTCGCGCATGCACCTCTTGCAACTGGGCGAGGTCTTCGTCGCTGCACCGTGCTGCGGCTTCCTGCGCCGCCGACACTTCCAGCAACCGGCGGATTTCCAGATACCAGACCACCGACCGCGTATCCGATATGTCGACCGCAAAGCGCAGCACATCCATCGAGTTCGCCGGGTTCAGGTCCGAGACATAGGTGCCGTCGCCCTGCCGGACCTCAAGAATGCGCATCGTCTGCATCGCCCGCATCGCCTCGCGCAGCGAGTTGCGCGACACCCCAAGCTGCGCCGCCAGATCGCCCTCGCTAGGCAGGCGATCACCCGCCCGGATGCTGCCCGATTGGATCAGATCCTTCACCAGCTCGATGGCCTGATCGACCTTTCCGTTACCCATCTTGAATAATTCATCCCATGTTTGGGTGGGATTTAGCCAAGGCAATCCGATTCGGCAAGCTGAAATTCGTCAAACATGGGATGACTTTGAGGCGGGATTCAGCGCGATGCGGAATGAATCACACTCCAATGTCGACCTACTGTCTATAATCGTTAGAAAAATTTGGATCAAAGCAGGTGCGGCGCCGGGGTCAGCCCGGCAAATCGGGCGCATTGCAGGCCCTCCGGGTCGGGAGTCATCCGATCTTTGCTGTCACCAGAGTTTCCGACCGCTACCCGCCGATTTCGCCATCCATCTCTGGTTTTGTCGCGAACGTCCGCCTTGATCAAACGAGTGCTTTGGCCCGGTCTGTCAGCCAGATTACACCCGTTTCTGCAAGGCCAGAGAGGCTGCCCCTTATCCCGCGCAACCTTGGCGCCACGCGGCCAGAGCAGCGGCGATGGAGGTCGGGCGGAAGGCAAGGTCGCGGCCATCATGGATCAGGGGGATGGTGTCGGAGGGATCGAGCGCCAGACGCGAGGGCGGCAGTTGGAACGCCGCCGTTTCCCGCGCGGTCCAGCCTGCCAGGAGGGCGCGCTGGCAGCGGCGCTCTGCTTCCTCGGGTGGCACCGCGACGGGAAGCTCTTGGAGGTGATGCGGGTGGATTCGCCGGTGATCCGGCGGTTCCCGGCAGGCTGGTTGTCGGTGCGGCCCGGAAGGATTGCGGCGGTCGGACCGGTCAGTGCCAGTGACCAGCTTCAGCCCGCCGGGTTTCGGTTTGCGCCCGCGCATCGCTCCCCCCCCCGCTTCGACTTATGGCAATGTGGGTGTTGTGGCCCCCACGCCGGTCCCGCTCCGGAAATCTCCAGAGATAGACCCACCTCCGGGGTCACGTGCGGCAAAGCCCAGGAGGCAAACCCTTGTAATAATGTCATTTTCCGACAAAGAGCGACATATAAAGACAAGCTTGCGACCGCTGCTGAAATGCATTGCCAATGCGCGGTCGAGGCTCACCGCGCCGAGAGATAGTCGGCGGAGACGTATCCGGTGATTCCGGGCGCCGTCGCGAGCGAGACCCGGCACCAGAGTTGGCCCATTTCGGTCACGCAGTCCCGGCGCACCAATTCGGTACCGTCTGGAATCCCCAGCTTGACCTTGTAGCCAAGTCCGGGGCCATACCGCAGTTTCAGAAGGTCGTCCGGTCCGGCACCCTGAACCACAACGCGCCCTCCGGCCACGCTGCAACCGGCGACAAGCATTAGTGCACAAAGGGTTTGGACGATAACTTTGCTCATGGTCTGACCTCGATCGTGTTTCTTTTTTCAACGGCTAACACGAGTGGTGCCGGAAGGTGGAGAGGGATCAGGCATTTGGGATGATAGCGGGGCCGCGCTGCATTCGCCGCAGCAGGTTCCGCACGGTCGAGACGTGCCAGCGCCCGCCGCGCCGGGTTCTGATCCCGCAGGCATTGCATTGATCTGCCAGGGCGCGCAGGCAGGTGTGGCCAACAGCAGCTCTCATTCTTGATAAACACTGTCGATCTCTATTGAAACGTCGGCGACACCGCGCTTTTGGGCGTTGCAGGCAACGACATCTTTGCCGTGCAAGAAGGCTCAGATTTTCTGAGGGGCGGCTCGCCGGAAGACTTGCCGGAGGGCGGCAGCGGCAATAATCTTCTGCGGGACTGTGCAGTTGAGGATGACCGGGCGGACAGTCCGGGCCGCGTTTTTCTGACTGGCGGACAGGATGCGGATAATTTCGTGTACCGCAGCCCTGCCGAAACGGTTGTCGGCGCGGATCGCGACCAAATCATGGATTTAAGGCAGGGCGTGGACACCATCGTTGTCGTCGGCCCCGTTGCGCGACGTGCTCGGGATCCGCAGAACGGCGGGTTTCGCCCCTTCGGGCAACCCCGAACTGCGCCTGAACGTAACTACGTCCGGATCGTTCATCATTCAGCCGGACAACAAATGTGACGGCGTGAACACCGCGGGAATCCACTTGGCTGGCTTGACCTGCCTGACAACGGAGGATTTCGTGCTGTAAGGACCGGCTGGCTGGCGTTTGCGGGAAGATCAGCTAGGGTAGTTTGCAGGAGCGGTGTCCCGCGGACCCGACACGGACCTGACAGACCAGCACCGCATCCACTCCCCTTTGCGGGCCTTTCGGGACATGGCCGACCGAAAGGACACCAGATGGCGTTTTTTTCCGTGACGGGCGTCGTCACCACAACCCAGTATCTCACCGGCGGCCACATCGGGGTGATCGTCACCCCGGATGCCGGGATCATAACGTCGGCCTCTTCGACCGTTGAGGTCGAAAACTTCCAGAGCACGCAGGCCAACAGCCTGCTCGTGAACGGGTTCATCATCAACTCGACAACCGGGCTCGGCGCCGCCGTGCTGCTCGACAGTGCCAGCAGCTTCAACATGACGGTGGGCCCATCGGGGCTTGTCCAGGGCGTTGCGGTCGGAGCGCTCTTCGGAGCCGTCAGCACCGCCTTGACGCTCAACAACGCGGGCACGATGATGTCGACCCGGAGCCGGGCCATCGACGTTTTCAACAGCGACGGCAGCATGTCGGTCAACCTGTCCAACAGCGGGCTGATCGACGGGCCCCTTGGTGCCATCAGGCTCGACAGCGGCAATGGCAATGTGCGGATCGTGAACAGCGGCACGATCATGACGGCGGCACAGACGGCGATCACGCTCAACAACGTCGCCGGCAGCTTTGGCGCCGGGTTTCTCCACAACACCGGGACGGTGGTGGGCACCTTCCGTGCCCTCGACGCGAGCGCAGGCAGCGGCGTCACCGTCGTCTTCAATTCCGGCCTCATAGACGGGCATATCCTGCTGGGCGGCGGCCAGGACGAATACGAAGGCGGCAACGGGCGGCAGCGCGGCACGGTCTTTGGCCAGGGAGACGCGGACGTTCTGGCCGGAGGGCTCCAATCCGACCGGTTCGACGGCGGTTCGGGGAACGACACGCTGGTCGGGCGCGGTGGCGATGACCGGCTAGATGGTGGTCCGGACGACGACTTTCTCGTCGGCGGCGACGGCAACGATTCGATGGACGGAGGCACGGGAGCTGACATTCTGAACGGCAATGTCGGCGACGACACGATCCTTGGCGGCACCGGCAACGATGTACTCGTCGGCCAGGACGGCAGTGACCAGCTCGAAGGTGGCGACAACGACGACACGCTGGACGGCGGCGCGGGCGACGATTCCCTTGAGGGTGGCGACGACAACGACATCCTGCGCGGCCGCAATGGTGAGGACGATCTGGCCGGCGGGCTGGGCCGCGATTTCCTGACCGGCGGACAAGGCGCCGACAATTTCGTGTTTCGCGCGCTGGCGGAAACCGTGGTGGGCGCCAACCGCGACCAGATCCTTGATTTCGAACAGGGGGCTGACCTGATCGTGGTGGCCGGTCTGACGCCGGGCGTCTTCGAATTCCGCGGCACGGCGGCTTTTGCCCCCAGCGGCAACCCGGAACTGCGCCTGAACGAGACCGCCAGCGGATCGACCATCGTGCAGGTCGACGTCGACGGCAACGGCACCGTCGACGCCGAGATCCGCGTCGGCGGTGTGACCGGACTTACAGCGGATGATTTTGTGCTCTGACGAGACATAGAATCTTAACGGCACCTCTCTCACGCCGCAGCCGCAGGTCAGCCGGCCTGCGGGTATGGCGCTTTGGGTCATGTCGTCTGTTCGAGCCGCTCGATCCGGATCAAGAGGTTGCGCACGGTCGAGACATGCCAACGCCCGCCACGGCGGGCCCGGATCCCGCGGATGTTCAATTGTTCTGCCATGGCGCGAAGGGGGGTGTGGCCCTCGGCGCGGATCGCTATGATCACGTCGAGCAGATCCTCGGCGAAGGCATCGGCGTTGCGGCGCACGGCCTGTTGCAGCGCGGTCCCGCCCTTGCCAGCCCGCCTGAGCGCGGCCGCGCCGTTTGGATTGCCCAGCTTCACGCCGCGAGCCTTTGCGGCCGCCAACGACTCTCTGGTGCGTCTGGAGATGGCTTCGCGTTCCTGTTGCGCCACCAGCGCCATGATGCCGACGGTGAGGTCGTTGGCTGAGCTACTCCCCATCTGCTGGACAGGATCTGGCGTAATTTAAGCTACTCGTTGCACCTGCTGATCGGGTTGGTTG
>NZ_JBLXFB010000049.1:0-12242 GCF_048262615.1 Antarctobacter sp. | reverse complement strand
ACGTTTGCCAGATCGACACCCGATCCGTCCGCCTTCACGCGAACTTTCACGTTGTAATCGATCACGCGCTTGACCGGTACCAGGACCTTCATCTGCGTGTCTCTCCTCAGGTTTGTCATGCCCGCGGGAGGGCCCGCGAAACTTCCTTGCAGGGTGGTGTAGCCCGCCCGGACAGGTGGAAACAGCGAAAAATCGTCGCGTTATTGTCTTTGCGCGTCGCCATGACGGAACGTTTTTCGGTATGTGGTCGATTTCAATCGGACCGGTTGCGCTATCAGACGTGAAGCAACCCGTCGTAAAGCTGTCCGGCCATGGCCTGTACCGCCTCGCTCTGGCTCTCATCCAGGCAGATGTCGAAACAGCGTTCCTGCAAAAGCGGGCTGCGATACCAGTCCATCACCTGTGCCGATGCCTTGGCCAGACCGGGGCGGTCGCTCTCCCAAAAGGCGGTGTGCCAGAGCCAGATACCGCCGCCGCGATGGCACCAGTCGGCGTGCAGGCGCGTCACCAGCGCGCCATCGGACCACGCCCAGACGCGATCAAGGATGCGGGTCATGTCGTGCCCGGCGCGGGCGAACATGCAAAAAATGTCATCGAGGCAGCCCAGACGTGACGGCACCGCGGTTTGCGCGTCGATCAGCGCGGCCTCATATTCGGCGATGACCGCGTTTTCCCGGTCAGTCCACAGATCGGCCCGTCCGGTTTCGAACCGCTCCAGCGTCAGCTCGACGCTCAGGCCAAGTTCGGTCCCTTGGGCCAAAAGCTCGAACACGCGGGGCAGCAGGTAGCGCCGCAGGTCGGGCGAGGCCGGGCCGCCGAACGCCGCGTGATACCAGTCATCCAGCAGCGTGACGGGCATGGTGCGCCTTGGGACGCGGAAAAACCGGGCGTTGTTTTCCGGTGTCATACAGCAGTCGGTGCAGGCCTGATGGCTGTCGGGAACCGGCCCGTCAATTTCTTGCCAGGCCCGGTCGACGGCGTGTTGCAGCGCGGGGGTCACGGATCACCGGCAGATGGCGCGCAGCGCCTGCCACTCGGCCTTGTTCAGGATCGGCCGCGTACCGGACTGGGTCTGTGCAAAGCCGCGCGCCTGTTCAGCACGTTCAGCAGTCACCGGGTGGGTCGACAGATAGGCGGGGATCTCGATGCCCTGCAAATCCCCCAACTCGTCGAAGAACCGGGCAAAGCCGGTCGCATCGACATTGGCCGAGGCCAGCATGTCGAGCGCAAACAGATCGGCGGCGGCTTCGGCGTCACGGGTATAGGCGGCGGTGATCAGTTGCTCACCGACCAGCGCGATGGCGGCCCCGCCGGTGAAATCGCCGATAAGCATGGTCAGCAGTCCGGCGGACCCGGCGGTGCGCAGGGCGTGGCGGGTGGCATCACGCGACTCGACATGGCCGATTTCATGCGCCAGCACGCCCGCCACCTCATCCGGGCTTTGCGCGCTCTCCAGCAGCCCGCGCAGGATCACCACCTGCCCGCCGGGGGCGGCAAAGGCGTTGACCATCGCGTGATCGAAGACCTGCGCCGAAATCTGATACTCCATCTCGCGGTTGTCGGTCAGCCGCGCCAGCATGGTGATCAGCGCGGCCCGCCCGGCCGGGTCCTCGCAGCGCAGGGATTTCTTGTCGGTGCGGCCCAGCACGCGCTCCATCTGGGATGTGACAACCTTGCCAAAGGCGATCTCACGTTCGACCGGGATGATCTGCGCCAGCGTGTTGGCCATGGCGGGCAGGATGACAAACAACATCAACCCCGCGGCGACAAGCGCGCCGCCGCTGTACAGAAACACCTTGCGCCACGTGCCCTTGTGCAGATCCCGGCGGAACAGGCCGGGCCGGGTGCGGTGCATCCATGCGATCAACTCGGGGTCGTGCAGGACCAGCCGGGCAGGGTCGCGCGGGGCCTCATCATCGGTCTCGGCATGGCGGGTGAGCGTCAGGCGACCCTTGTGAGAGGTGTCGCTGAGCGCCCGCAGGTCCATCAGCGACCAGCGCAGCGGCTCTGCCAGACTGTCGCCGGTGATGAGCATGGCCTGCCGGTCGTCGGACAGGGCGACATGAACCTCATGCCGCCCCGCCGTGAGGCCATCAAAGAAATGCGCCTCTGTCTTTTGCATCAGATCGCGCCACCGATATCCAGCGCGTCGGCAAAGCCTTCGGCGTCAACACCGGTTTCGGCCTCACGCTGGGCGATGCGGTTCAGGCCTTCGGCGTTCACGATCTCCAGCTTTTCGATGTAATGCGCCAGAACCGGCTGGGTGATCAGGATCAGGCTGAGCGCCTGAGTCAGAACCAGCGCCACGACATAGCCGACCGCCATCACGATGCCAAAGGCGACCATTCCGACACCGTTTTCCAGCAATGGAATAAAGGCTGCGGCGATGGCGCCCACGATGCCGAAGGCGACCGACGCCAACAGGCTGACCAGCAAGCCGCCGAGGATATAGGTCTTGATGACAAAGCCAGTGCGCGGGGCGGCGGTAAAGCGGATGTCGTCACCCAACATTTTGTTTGCAGTCAGGTATGCAAAGGACTGCACCCCGTAGTGGATGCCGCCGATGAGAGCCCAGATATAGCCGACAAAGGCCGCGAATCCGCCAAGCCCGGCCAACGCCATATTCTCGGATGCTACGCCGCCGCCGATGAGAAGAAAGCTGACGACAAGGATGCCGATACCGATGAGCAGGTGCGTCATCGCCCCATACAGATCGGTCCATTTGCCGTTTTGGGTAAAGCGCGCAGAGCCGTAAAAGCTGCGGTCTGTTTGATATTTCTCTAGCTTGAAAGTTTGTAGTGGCGTCAAGATGCCCAGCGTGATGACCGCAAGAAACCCGTAACCCATCGCGCGCCAGACAAAGCCCCACGCGCCTTTTTCCATGCCAAAACGGATACCCCGCCAGCGAGAGCGCGCCATCTTGTAGCGCCGTGCACGGTAAGTTGCGTAAAGGATAAAGGGGAGGACCGCGAAGAAGGTTATGTAGATCGCCGCCATCTGGGCAATGACCTGTTGGGGTGAGGCGGTCTCGGGGTCAACCATGACGTTCAGGCCCGCATAGAACAGCACCATCTGGATGATGCCGACATAAATCGCCAGAAAGACCACGGCGATCAGGAAGCCAAGGAATTTCTCGATGCCCGTGCCGGTGTATTCAAAGGTGTCGCCACCCGCGTTGACCGAGGACCAGATGTATTTTCGAATGCGGGTCTTTTGCCAGAAACGGTAGATGCCCAGCGTGACAACAGTCAGCAGGCCGGTGTTGAATGCGAGGTTGAAAAGCGGGCCTTTTTCGCCGGTATAACGAATGTCCATGAAATCCTGATCAGTACTCATTTTACTATCTCTCGGTCGCGGGGTGGGGCGCGTGAGGGAGCGCGCTGTCGATACGCCCACGATGGGGGGCCGGGCCAAGCGCGTAAAGTCGGGAATGCCTGCCCTTTCGGGGGCTGTTGCGGTCCGGCGTCAGTACAGCGATCCGCCCGCACAAATATCGCGCAGGGCCTGCCATTCATCGGCGGTTAGCAGTGGCCGGGGCTGCAATTCGGCGGGCACGGCCTTGCGGGCGGCGGCGATGCGGTCGCCCAATCTGGGATGGGACAGAAAATGACCGACAAAGCCCTCGGCGTCGCCCCCCAGCGCGCGAAACCGTTCGAACATCACCGCCAGCGCGGCGGGCGACAGACCGGCGCGGATCATCAGGTCATGGGCATAGACATCCGCCGCCCCCTCTGCGCCCTGACTGTACTGTGCCTCTATCAGTTGTTCCGCCAACAGCAGGACAACCGCGCCGCCCGCGAAATCGCCAAAGATCAGCCCCAGCACCCCGATCGACCCGGCAGAGCGCAGCGCGTGCCGGGTGGGGTCGCGGCTGACCACGTGGCCGATCTCATGGGCAAAGACCGCGGCCAGTTCCTCGGGGGTTTCGGCCTCGTCGATGAGACCGCGGAAAAAGACGATCTGGCCGCCGGGCAGGGCAAAGGCATTGACCATCTCGTGATTGAGAACATGCACAGACAGGTCGGCGGGCGGGTCCATTTGCGCGGTCAGCCGCGCCTGTATCTTGCGCAGGGCCTGCTCGCCCTTGGGCGCGGTGCAAAAGGCGATGGGATGCAACCCGGTGTCGTCCAGCGCCTCGCGGATCTGGGTCAGTGTGACCTCTCCCAGCGCCTTTTCGCCGTCTGGCGGGATATATTCGGCCAGTTGATCGGCCATCAGCGGCACCAGAACAAACAGGATCAGCGTCACCGAGGCCACCGCCGCCAGCGCCCAGCCGACCAGACGCCCGCGCCGGACAAGCGGCGCGGGCCGTGTCCGGTTGGGCAGGCGTGCGCGGATGTCGCCGTGGCGCAGGACCAGTCGGGCCACCGGGTCGCCCTTCAGCCGCAAGACGATCAGGTCATTGCCGGCCTGATCCATGACCTCGCGTATGTCGTCTATCGGCCAGTCGATACCGTCTCCGGTCAACGTGCGGCTGTCAGAGTCGATGCGCAGGGAGACGGGGCGCGCGACCGGGGTTTCGCCGTCAAAGAAATCGCCCTCGGTTTCGAACGGCGGTGGCTTGACGCCCATGTGCTGCACGATGCTCATAGCGAGGCCCCCACATCCAGCGCTTCGGCAAAGCCTTCGGCCTCAAGGTGGTCGTCGCGTGGGCGCTGGCGGATGGCGGGCAGGGCCTCGGCCCCCTCGACCCGCAGCCCGCGCGCGTAGAGGCGGATCAAGGGCAGCGTGACCCAGGCCTGCGTCAGCGCCGACCAGAGCAGGAAAATGGCGAAATAGCTCATCGCCGTCATCCCCACCAGCAGCCAGCGGTCGGCCCCGGCAAAGATCTGTGACAGATCCGCCATGCCGATTTCTGTCAGGGTTTCCGCCGATTGCAGGCGCAGGAACAGCACAGCCAGAAAGGCGGTGGGGATCGCCGAGACCAGCAGCGCAAGCGCATAGCCCGACAGCACAATCCAGAACACCCGCAGCGGGTTGATCGTCAGGTGCAGGCGCAGCGGGCCAAGACGCTTGGCCCCGGCCATACGCTTGCGGGTTTCGACGCGGTAGTACACCGCGCCATAGAGCATCAGGAGCCCGGCAAGGACGTATCCCAGCACCGCCAGAGGGGCGAGCCCCGCGCCTAGCACAATGGTCGAGACGAACAGCAGGCCAATGGAAACGAGATGCCATTTGATGCACCAGAACAGCATGAACCACGACCCGCCCTGTTCCATGTTGTGATCGCCGAACCATGTCCGGTCGGTGCGGTATTTTTCCAGCTTGAAGGTCATGCGCGGCCACAGCA
Organism: Antarctobacter sp.; assembly: GCF_048262615.1. Classification (GTDB taxonomy): domain Bacteria; phylum Pseudomonadota; class Alphaproteobacteria; order Rhodobacterales; family Rhodobacteraceae; genus Antarctobacter. The sequence goes on along the minus strand of NZ_JBLXFB010000049.1, from coordinate 6,952 downwards.
GGCCCAGCGTGATCAGCGTCAGCACCCAGTGCCAGAGCGCGCGCAGCGCATAGCCCCACGCGCCGGGGGCCAGACCAAAGCGCAGCCCCATCCATCGGCTGCGCGCCAGCACGTACCGCCGCGCCCGGTAGCGGGCGTAGAACCAGATCGGGATAACCCCCACAAAGCTGAGCGCATAGGCGGCGGTATTGCCCTGAAAGACCGCAAAGCTGGCGAACATCAGGCCAAGGTTCACGACACCGATGTAAAACGCCAGAATGACCACCGCGATGAGGAAGCCCAGCAGTTTCTCGAACGGATCGCCAACGTATTCCAGCGGGTGCCCGCCGGGGCGGATCGCGGACCAGTACCAGCGGCGGATGCGGGTCTTTTGCCAGAACCGGTAAAAGCCAAGGCTGAGCACGGTCAGAACGCCGGTCCCCAATGTCAGCTTGAACAGCGGCCAGCGACGCCCCGCGAACAGCGTCGACAGACCGTCGTCCCGCACCTCCTGCGTCACATCCTCGGCCTGCACCTGCACGCCCGGAGATGTCCCGTGCCCTTCCAAAACGGTCCCTGCCTCCCCGCCGGTCCTGCGGGCAGAGTGGCGGTTTCCCGACCGGTGCGCAACTGCGGTGTTGCGTGGCGCATCGCCGGGGCCCCGGATCTGGTCAGGGGCGGGATGATCCGGCCCGGACCCAAGCGCCCCGCTGTCCCGGATTTGATCCGGGACCTCTTGGCGGCGGGATTGGTGTTGCGCAGGCGAGTGCGGTTAACCTGTTGTTAACGCGCGATGTTTCGCGCGCGAAACATTCAGTTGAACTTGTTGTCTCTTGGGAAGCCGCGCGGTGCCATGCGGCCGGTTCCGGCGCGTTTGCCGACCCATTCCCCAAGCTCGGCGGCATCGACCGTGCGGGTGCGTCCCGCCGGGTCCTGCCACGACAGGCCCGCCTCCATCAGGAAGGTGCGCGCGTCACACAATCCGCCGTCCTTGTACTTTTGCAGCCGCACACCCTTGCCGCGTCCCATCTCGGGCAATTCGTCGAGCGGGAAAACCAGCAACTTGCGGTTCTCGCCTACGACGGCGACGTGATCGGCGGTCACCGGCTTGCACACCAGTGCCCGCGCCGGGGCGCGCACGTTCAGCACCTGCTTGCCGGTCCGGGTTTGGGCGATGATCTCATCCTCGGGCGCGATAAAGCCGTCCCCGGCAGAAGAGGCCACCAACAGCTTGCGGCCCGGTTGGTGGATGAAGATGTCGATGATCTCTGCCTCGTTCGGCAGATCCACCATCAGGCGCAGCGGTTCGCCCATGCCACGCCCGCCGGGCAGCGCCGCCGCCGACAGGGTGTAAAAGCGTCCCGTGGAAGCAAAGACCAGAAGGCGGTCGGTGGTTTCGGCGTGGAAGATAAAGCGCGGTCCATCGCCGTCCTTGAACTTCAACTCGCGGTCCAGTGCGATATGCCCGGTCATGGCGCGAATCCAGCCCATCTGCGAACAGACCACGGTGATCGGCTCGCGGTCTATCATCGCCTCCAGCGGGACGTCCTCGGCCTCTCCGGCCTCGGCGAGGGCGGTCAGGCGGGCACCGCGATCCAGACCCTTGCCGAACTTCTTCTTGACCTCTTTCAGCTCGTCCGTGACGCGCTTCCATTGCAGGTCTTCGCTGTCCAGCAGATCCTCAAGGCCGGCGCGCTCTTCCATCAGGGCGTCGCGTTCCTTGACCAGTTCCAGTTCCTCAAGGCGGCGCAACGACCGCAGACGCATGTTGAGGATCGCCTCCGCCTGCACATCGGACAGACCCTCTGACCGGCCCGCAAAGCGCGCGGGCACCTTGGCGTCGGTGCCGTCATCGGCCAGCACGCCGCGCGCAATTGCCTCTGGATCCTCGCGCAGTTCCAGCGCGGCGACGTCGACACCGATCAGCGGTGAGACATAATCGCTTTCGTCCGTGGCGCGGGTGAGGGTGGCCTGATGTGGGCGCGACCAGTCCTCATACATCAGGGCGGCCTTGGGGTCGTCGTCATAGCGGATGATGTCGATCACGCGGTCCAGGTTCAGGAAGGCGACAATCAGCCCTTCGAGTACCTCAAGCCGGTTGTCGATCTTGGCCATGCGGTGACGCGACCGTCGGATCAGCACCTCACGCCGGAAATCGAGGAAGGCGCGCAGCACCTCCTTGAGCGAGCAGACCTTGGGCGTGACGCCGTCGATCAGCACGTTCATGTTCAGCGAAAAACGGATTTCCAGATCCGAGTTCTTGAACAGCATGTTCATCAACACGTCCGGGTCGACGTTCTTTGACCGTGGCTCCAGCACCATGCGCACGTCTTCGGCGCTTTCGTCGCGGACATCGGCGAGGATCGGCACCTTTTTGGTCTGGATCAACTCGGCGATGCGTTCGACCAGTTTGGACTTTTGCACCTGATAAGGGATCTCGGTCACGACAACCTGCCATGTCCCCCGGCCCAGATCCTCGACCGACCATTTGGCGCGCAACCGGATGCTGCCGCGCCCGGTGCGATAGGCCTCTGCGATGTTTTCCGCCGGTTCGACAATCACGCCGCCGGTGGGGAAATCCGGGCCGGGGACGTATTGCATCAGCGTATCGTCCACCGCATTGGGCGAGCGGATCAGATGCAGACAGGCGTCGATCAACTCACTGATGTTATGCGGCGGGATATTGGTGGCCATGCCCACCGCGATGCCGCTGGACCCGTTGGCCAGCAGGTTCGGGTAAGAGGCGGGCAGCACCGACGGTTCCATCAGGCGACCGTCGTAGTTGGGGCGGAAATCGACCGAGTTCTCGTCCAGCCCCTCGATCAGCGCCTCTGACATGATGGTCATGCGCGCTTCGGTATAGCGGCTGGCGGCGGGGTTATCGCCGTCGATATTGCCAAAGTTGCCTTGGCCATCGACCAGCGGGTAGCGAATGGTGAAATCCTGCGCCAGACGCGCCATGGCGTCATAGATCGCCGTGTCACCATGCGGGTGGAAATCCCCCATGGTGTCGCCGCTGATCTTGGCGGATTTCAGGAAGCCGCCGGTGGAACTAAGTCGCAGCCTGCGCATTGCATATAGGATACGTCGATGAACCGGCTTCAGCCCGTCGCGCGCATCGGGCAGCGCCCGATGCATGATGGTGCTGAGCGCATAAGTCAGATAGCGCTCGCCAATCGCGCGGCGCAGCGGCTCTGCAAGGTCGCGTTCGGGCATGTTGGGGGTATCGGCGTCGTCATCCATAGATGTGGTAATATCCATGCCACGTCGCCGCAGCAAGCGGGGCCGGGGAATAATCCGGGTTTTTCCCTTAGAGGAAAACCGGGAATCGCTTAAAAACAGTCAGCGCGCTCCGGGGTGGACGCAACTGGCGTACGGCAGTGAGGGGGGGTAAAGATGGTTCGCATCATGGTAGTGACATTTGCGGTACTGGGGTGGTCCTGGTACGCGCTGTCGGGCGGCAGCGATTTTGTGCCGGGGCAGCACGGTGTGACGATCCTTGCCGAGCCGGACACATCCGCGCCGCGCAGGGGGCCGGACGGGCCCTCGCTTGCAGGTTTGAAACCGACCCCGACGCCCGTGATCGACCCTGTTCCCGCGCCGCGCGTGACGTCCCTGCGCGACCGCCAGCCGCTGCCGTCGAAGTCGGTGAAGGCGGTTGTGCCGCCCGCCGACGCGGTCCCCCGCACCCGCACCGAAGAGGTCCGCCCGGCGATTGTGCCTGCATCCGCCCCTGTCAGCCCGCCGGTCGCCGGAGCCGCCGGAGCCGTGGACGAGATCGCGCTGGCATTGGCCGGGGCGATCCCTGCGGAGGAAGACACCTTTGACCCGACCGCACCGATGCCCCGGATCGCGGGGCTGGGCACCTCACTTCCTCTGGGAACAAAGATGGGCGAGGCGCTGGCCCCGGAGTTTGTGCCCGAGTCTCGGGACCTGCGGGTTGTCTCTGCCAGCCGCGTGAACCTGCGGGACGGTCCGGCGACCTCTTATGACGTGGTCGCCAAACTGGATGAAGGAGTCGAGGTCGAGGTGCTGGACGACACCGGCGACGGCTGGGTCAAGCTGCGGGTTGTCGATGGCGACACTCTGGGCTGGATGTCGGACGATTTCCTGACCGCCTCCAACTGAGGCACGTTTGGCACGCGCCGGGGCGTCGGACGGGCTGGGCCGTTACGGTGCCCCTTTCCTTTCCGGCACCTGAGCCGTAGAGCGCGCGCATGACAGGGCGATCCATTCTCATTACCGGCTGTTCCTCGGGGATCGGCTATGACGCGGCGCATGGGCTGAAGGCGCGGGGGTGGCGGGTGTTCGCTGCCTGCCGCCAAGAGGCGGACTGCGCGCGGTTGCGGGCCGAAGGTTTTGACAGTCCCCGTCTGGACTATAGCGATGCCGCCAGCATCGAGGCGGCGCTAGCGCAGGTGCTGGACGCGACCGGCGGCACGCTGGATGCGCTGTTCAACAACGGAGCCTACGCAATGCCGGGCGCGTCAGAGGATCTGCCGCCCGAGGCGCTGCGCGAGATCTTTGAGGCGAATGTCTTTGGCTGGCACGACCTGACGCGGCGCGTGATCCCGGTGATGCGGGCGCAGGGCCATGGGCGGATCGTCAATAACGGGTCGGTTCTGGGCATTGTCGTGGCCCCTTGGCGGGCGGCCTACAATGCCACCAAGTTTGCCACCGAGGCGCTGACAAGCACCCTGCGGATCGAGATGCGCGACACGCCGATCCATATCATCCTGCTGAAGACCGGGCCAATCACATCGAACATTCGCCAGAACTCGATCCCGCATTTCGAACGCTGGATCGACTGGAAGGCCAGCCCGCGCGTCGCGCAATACCAAGACAGCCTGCTGAAGCGGCTGTATGAGGATCGCGGCACGCCCGATACCTTTGAATTGCCGCCCTCCGCCGTGACGGCCAAGCTGATCCACGCGCTGGACAGCCCACGCCCGCGCCCCCGCTATTTCGTCACCCGCGCCACATGGCTGATGGAGACCGCACGGCGTCTGTTGCCCGGTCGGGCGCTGGACTGGATGCTGGCCAAGGGGTGACTTTCCGTCCACTCGCTTTTTCGCGCCGCTCCACTATGTGTCGTCCAAAGCCTCAGGAGGCGTTATGGCCAATGATCCCCTCTTTATCGTCGTCGCCGTTGCAATGCTGGCGGTTCTGGCGGTCCTGCTCTTCGGCATCGGCAGTTTTGCCAAGGGCGGTGCGTTCAACAAGAAATATGCCAACAAGGCGATGCGCTGGCGGATTGCGGCGCAATTCATCGCCGTTGTGCTGATTCTGCTGTTTGTCTGGATAAGAGGGGGCTGACCATGGTCGTTCTGAGCAAAATCTACACCAAGACCGGGGATGCCGGTGAAACGGCGCTGGGCAACGGCGCGCGGGTGGCAAAATTCGCCACGCGGGTGACGTCTTATGGCACCGTGGATGAGCTGAATTCGGTGGTCGGTCTGGCGCGCTTGCAGGCCGAGGGGGATCTGGATTCGCAACTCAGCCGGATACAGAACGACCTGTTCGATCTGGGGGCCGATCTGTGCACGCCGGACATGGAAAAGGACGCGGAGCGCGCGTATCCGCCGCTGCGCATGGTTGCGGCGCAGGTGTCCCGGCTGGAGTCGGAAATTGACGTGATGAACGGCGTGCTGGAGCCGCTGCGCAGTTTCATTCTGCCCGGCGGGTCGGCGCTGGCGGCGCATCTGCACCACTGTCGCACGGTCGCGCGGCGGGCGGAACGGTTCACCGTGGAACTGGCGACGATGGAGTCGGTGAACGGCGAGGCGGTCAAATACCTCAACCGTCTGTCGGACTGGTTCTTTGTCGCGGCCCGCATTGCCAATGACGACGGCAGGGCGGATGTCTTGTGGGTTCCGGGCGCGAACCGCACCTAGCACGGCGCCCCCCCCTCCCTGCTCTGACGAAAACGTGACCCGCGGGGTCATTGGCGGGACAAACCGGTGGCCGGGCGGATTTTCTGCCGTGATGCCCGTTTGTTTGGGTGTTAAGGGCCGCGGTTTACCGCCTGGCCATCTGTGGCTCCTTGGTCGCTGTTGCGAAGATAGGCACGGACAGGGGGTCGACAATTTTGGCGAGTGAATGCACGCAGGCGGGTGGCACCTGTCGAGGGGCCATCAAGGAGGGATATATATGATCCGGATCGCTGCCGTATTGCTGCTGGCGCTGGGGCTGGTTGCCTGCACGGATGCCACGCAGGACCTGACCGGGCCGACAGAGCCTATGGGGAATTTCCTGCTCGGCCACGCCGAGGTTGTCACCGAAAAACCCGCGCCGTCCAAGCTGCTGGTGTCGCGCGATGCGACGCCGGAAGAGTGGATCAAGGCCATGGACGGCGCGCTGGAAACCCGGTTTCGCCGGTTCGACGGGGACAGCTATTATCATCTGGGCGTCAAGGTGATCGCCTATTCGCTGCCGCCCCCGATTGTTCCGGGCAAATCTGCCCTGCATGTGACGGCGACGATCTACGACGACGCCAACTGCATCAAGATGAATCCCAAGGTGCATGACGTCATGGTGATTCAGGTCTTTGAGACGCGGCTGGAACTGACCCGCGAGGAGCAGATGCAGCGTCTGGCCGAGACCGCCGCCAAGGACATCGAAAAGTGGCTGCGCGAAAAGATGGAAAGCGACGGCTGGTTCACCGAAGACTACAAGCCCGCCCGCAACGCGCCCAAGATCGCCGGCGGCTGCTGAAAGCAGGCCGGGGCACGGCGCAAAACCCAAGTGGCGCTTGATTTTCGCCGTCCGACTCAATAAACGGCGCGCGATGAAACTCTCGGGGCTCGTCGACGGCCCCCCTAACCGTGAGGCGTCTTGAAGATGGGTAAGGAAAAGTTTGAACGCGGCAAGCCGCACTGCAACATCGGCACGATTGGTCACGTTGACCACGGCAAGACGACGCTGACGGCGGCGATCACCAAGTATTTCGGTGACTTCAAGGCGTATGACCAGA
>NZ_JBLXFB010000048.1:0-13062 GCF_048262615.1 Antarctobacter sp. | reverse complement strand
GCGTGCCCTCGGCGGTCAGGCGGGTGCGGCCGCGCAGATAGGGGTGCAGCGCCTCTGGCAGATCGACCGAGCCATCGGCCTGCTGGCCGTTTTCCAGCACCGCGATCAGGCAGCGGCCCACCGCAAGGCCGGAGCCGTTCAGCGTGTGCACGAATTCCGGCTTGCCGCCCTCGGCGGGTTTGTAGCGGGCGTTCATGCGGCGCGCCTGAAAATCGCCGCAGAGCGAGACAGAGCTGATCTCGCGGTAGGTGTTCTGACCCGGCAGCCAGACCTCGATGTCATGGGTGCGCTGCGCGCCAAAGCCCATGTCCCCGGTGCAGAGTGCCACGGTGCGGTAGGGCAGGCCCAGCCGTTCGAGGATGCCCTCGGCGCAGCCGGTCATGCGATCGTGTTCCGCGCGGCTGTTTTCCGGCTTGGTGATCGAGACCATTTCGACCTTTTCGAACTGGTGCTGGCGCAGCATGCCCGCCGTGTCGCGGCCCGCGCTGCCCGCCTCGGAGCGGAAACACTGCGAATGGGCCACGTAGCGGCGCGGCAGGTAACCCTCTTCGACCACCAGGCCATTGACGATATTGGTCAGCGTCACCTCGGAGGTGGGGATCAACCACCAGCCATTGGTGGTTTCATAGCTGTCCTCGCCGAATTTCGGCAGCTGGCCGGTGCCGTACATCATTTCCGGGCGGACAAGGACCGGGGTCCATGTCTCTGTCAGGCCGTTTTCATCAACGTGGGTGTTGATCATGAACTGTGCCAGCGCCCGATGGATGCGTGCCGCAGCGCCCAGGGGATCCGAAGCGCGCACCGGAGATTTCGCCGCCGTTTCGAAATCCTTACCGGCGCGACGCCTTCGATCTCGTAATGCTCTTTCGGCGTGAAATCGAAACGCGCGGCGTGCCCAGCGGTGGATCTCGACATTGTCATCTTCGCTCGCGCCTCGGGCGTGTATACATGACATTGGCAGCGACATCAAACTCTAAACGCGTCTTCTTCTTGGCCTCATCGTTAAGGCGGGCAACCTCGGCCTTTTTGTCGGCAGCCAGCGCACGCAGGCGTTCGAATTCGGCCTCGTCGCCTTTGGCCTTGGCCGCGCCCACAGTTTGGGCTGTTCTGTTCGGCCTTGGCATTCGGCGGCACCGATCTTGGCGCGGCGGGCAGCATCGATGGCGAGGACTTCGGAGACCCGGACAAGCCGCGGCGGCTCATGGCAGCGTCGAACGCTTCGGGATTTTCGCAATAGTTGATGTCATGCATCGGTCTGGTCCTCGGTTGGTTGGTTTGGGCGGGTTATGCAACAGGGAAGAGTGGAGGAAGGGGATTTCGGTTAATCTCCGTGTGCTCTTACCCTTGGCGCCTGTTGGTCACATGTGACGAAACAGAGCAACGGGACGCCATACCGGCCAAAATTCATTCCTGTATCCGTGTGTTAGACGAGGCGCGCTCTGTTGCGTTTTACGAGACGGCCTTTGGTCTCACCGTGGCTGACAAACTCGACTTTCCCGATTTACACTGATCTATATGTTGAACCCGCTCTCGGCGTTCGGTAGAGCTGACCATCAACAAGGGCGACCGAGCCCTATGATCTGGGTAACGGCTACGGGCATTTCGCGGTGTCGGTGGGATCTGGAGGCCAACCCATGTGCGCGGATGGAAACGGCGGGGCTTGCGCCCGGCAAGATTGTCGATTTCGCGCCTGCCGGCACCCGCGTGACGAGTTCTTTTTCATCACCGATCCCGACGGTTACAAGATCGAAGTGATCGAGCGCGGCGGGCGGTTTTATGAGAGGAAGCAGACAGCGCTAACAGTGCCGTGTACCCGGCCCGCTTGCTGGACAGGCAAAGCCCGCTATAGGGTGCGCGGCGACTTCAGGGGTGGCGAGGGGCCTCCCCGTTTGACAATAAAGGACCAACAGATGTTCGTGACCCCGCCTATGCGCAGGCCGCCGGAGGTGCCGCTGGCAACGATCATGCAATTCCCGCCGCTGATCCTGATCTTTGCGATCGTATTTCCTGATGATCCGTCCTCAGCAAAAGAAGATGAAGAGCATCGTGCGATGATTGAAGCCGTGCGCCGTGGTGACAGGTCGTGACCGCAGGCGGCATCATGGGCAAGGTTGCCAAGGTGCGTGAAGATGGTTTCGTCGATGTCGAATTGCAGATGGCGTGAAAGTCAAAGTGCAAAAGCGGCCTTGCCAGTGTCGTGTCGAAAGCCGACCAGCCGCGGACGCGTAAGCGCTCTGTGTCCTCAGGCCCGCTGATGCAGGCCTTTTCCTTCAGACGTCTCAGGACCTGCTCATGTTGCAAACCTCTTTGGAAACGGATCGTCATTTGGGGCCTGTGCGCCTTGGCCTTCTGGCCGCGCTCCCCAACGCTTTTACCCTCGTGTCGAGGGCACAACGATACGTCGCTGCCATCGAGAGGCCGGTGAGACGCCGGAACCGCTGCAGCTCGTGACGCATGGCCGTCTTTCCTGCCGTCTTTGGTGAATCTGGGGCTGGACTTGCGCGGCGGCGCGCATCTTCTGGGCGAGGTGGACGGGCCGAGGTTTATGCCTCGCGCATGGATGCTATTGGCCGGAAGTGCGCGATGCGCTGCGTGACGAGCGCGACACAGTGGGTGCGATCCGCCGCCTTGATGCGCCTGACGGGCGGCTTCAGTGCGGTTCAATCCCAGGGCATGGAAACCGCGCTGGCTGCCGTGCGTGCGCGCTGGCACATCTGTCGTGTCTCTGACCTCTGCGGGTGAAAAGGATATCGACGTTTCGGCCACCGGTGATGTGATCACCGTGCAACTCTCGGGCGGAAGCCGCGACCGACGACCGCACAATGCAGCAGTCCTGGAGATCATCCGCCGCCGTGTGGACGAAGTGGGCACCGCGAGCCTACGATCCAGCGTCAGGGCGGGAATGCATCTCATTCAGGTGCCGGGATCAGTTCCGCCGCCGGTTGAAGTCGCTGATCGGGACACCGCGCAACTGACCTTCAACCCTGTTGTGGGCCGCACGACAGATCGGACGAAAACCCCGGTGCGCGCAACTTTATCGCGCCGTCGATCAACGGCCGGGCGTCTATTACATTCTCGAACAATCCGCCGTGGTCACCGGTGACAGCTGACCGACAGCCAACCCGCCTTTGACCAGAACGGTCGGCCCTCTGTGACCTTCCGTTTCAGCCCCACGGGGGCGCGCAAGTTCAGCGAATATACTGCCGCCAATGTCCGGGGCTGGCTGCGATTGTTCTGGATGACGAGGTCATCTCCGCGCCGCGCATTCAGGACGCGATCCGTGGCGGCTCCGGCCAGATCACCGGATCCTTCACCGTCGGAATCGACCGAACTGGCCGTGTTGCTGCGTGCAGGGCCTTGCCTGCCAAGATCAACTATGAACGGACCATCGGGCCGGAGCTCAGGGCGGACAGTATCGAAGCGGGCCGGATTGCCACCACAGTCGCTTTTGTTGCCGTGCTGGTCTTTATGGGGCGGCCTACAGCCTGTTTGGCATGTTTGCCAATATTGCCCTCATCATCAACGTGGCGCTGTTCGGCCTGTTGTCCGCCATCGGAGCGACGGCCCTGCCGGGGATTGCGGGGATCGTGCTGACCGTGGGATGGCGGTGGACGCCAATGCTGATTTCGAGCGTATCCGGGAGGTTGAAAAACTCAAATCCGTTGGACGTGCTATCAGCTTGGCTATGAAAAGGCGCTGTCGGCCATTATCGACGCCAACATCACCACGTTTATCACGGCGGCGATCCTCTTTGTCATGGGCTCCGGTCCGGTCAGGGGCTTTGCCGTGACACTGGCTTGCTGGGGCTGATCACTTCGGTCTTCACACGATCTATGTGACCCGCGCCATGGTTGTGGCTGGTATGGGCGCAAAACCGCAGGGCTGGACGTAATGGCGTGAACTCGTGCCGTCCGACACCACATTTGGTTGCTTCAAAGCCGGAAATTCACCTTCTTCTCTGGCGCACTGGTTGTGGCGGCGGTTGGGCCTTCTTGCGATGGGGCTGAATTTCGGGATCGACTTCAAAGGCGGCGACGATTCGGACCCAATCCAGCGCTGTGGACGTGGGCGACTATGCGCGGAAGAGATCTGGATCTGGGCGATGTGTCGATCACAGAAGTGTTCGATCGAATTTCGACGAAAACCAGCACGTCGCCATGGTCCGCATTCAGGCCCGGAGGGATGTGGGCGATCGCCGGAAACCGTGCAACTGGTCGAGAAGGCGCTGCAAGAGGTTGACCCTCAATCACCTTCCCCTCGGTGGCTCCGTGGGGCGAGGTATCGGGTGAGCTGATCTGGACCGTGTGGAGCCGTGGCCGCTGCCATTGCTGCCGTGCTGTTCTACATCTGGCTGCGTTTTGAGTGGCAGTTCGCGGTCGGGCCGTGGTAACTGGTCCACGATGTTGCGATCACCATCGGGATCTTCGGCATCAGTTCGACCTCGCGATCATCGCCGCGCTTCTGACCATCGTGGGCTACTCGCTCAACGATACGGTGGTGGTGTTTGACCGCGTGCGCGCGAGCCTGCGTCGTTACAAGAGCTCGACCTTGCGCAGGTGTTGAACATGTCGATCAGACGCTGTCGCGCACGGTCATGACCTCCGGCACCACGCTGATCGCGCTGATCGCGCTGTTGGTGCTGGGCGGCGATGTGATCCGCGGGTTCGTCTTATGACCTGGGCGTTGTGGTCGGGACGTGGTCTTCGGTCTTTGGCCTCGACCGTGCTCTTGTGGTTCGGTGTCAAACGGGACTGGGACGAAGAGCCGGCCGGGGTATCAGACCGACGGCAGCGCGGTTTGACGCGCGGCTGCGGAAATATTTTAAGCACAAAGGAAGGCCTGCGACGCGGGCCTTTTCATGACCGGGACCGAGGAGGCGAGACCCCATGCAATTCAATGAAATGCCCTTCGAAGACGCTGTGCCGGTTGATGGCTACGGGCGAATATGTTCCGGATCGGTGGTAAGGCCTATGAAGGAACGATGCTGGTCTGTGGCGAGGTCCTGCCGTGGGGCGGTTATGCAGATGTGGACTCGCTGGTCGAGCTGCGTGAGCTGATCGACATTATCGTGATCGGCACGGGGCCGGAGATGACCCATCTGCCGAAAGCGTTCCGCAGGCACTGGAGGCCGCCCAGATCGGGCGCGAGCCGATGGCACGACGCCCAGCGCGGACCTATAATGTTTGGCCTCGGAAGGGCGACGTGTCGCGGTGGCAATGCTACGGTTTGATCCGTGTCAGATCAAAATTCTAGAATCGCTATAAACAGGGCCACATGAGTTTGATTTCTGTAAAGACCTGACCGTCTCGCGTGGCGGGATGCCTGTGCTGGAGGGCTGGATTTTCCGTCTCCTCTGGCGAGGTGCTTGTCCTGCGCGGCCGAACGGGTCCGGCAGGCGCCGCTGCGCACGCTTACGGGGCTGCAACGCCTATGCTGGTGTGGTCTCGGTGGAGCCGGATACGGTGGCCTATGCGGCCCATGCGGACCAGGTTGAAGGCGACCCTGAGCGTGGCGGAGAACCTCGCCTGGGCGAGGTCTACGGCGGGCTGGAGATTGCTGAGGCGCTTTTGCATTTCAACCTCGACGCACTGCGCGACCGTCCGGCGAACAATCTGTCGGCGGGCAAACGGCAGCTGGGCCTTGCATGACTGATGGTGACTGGGCGTCCGGTCTGGGTGCTTGATGAGCCGACCGTGTCGCTGGACGCGGCCTCTGTGGCGCTGTTTGCCTCGGCGGTCAAAGCCATGTGGCAGCTGGCGGTGCGCCGGTGCGACCATATCGACCTCGAGTTCGAGGAACGTGTTTTTGATGTCAGCCACAGGCCCGCATGGATGTGGTGCGTGACGATTTCGACGGGGCGTTCCTATGATCCGGCTGCTGGCGTGACATCACTCTGGCGTTTCGCTCCGGCGGGGCTTCGGCCTTGGCCTCGGGTTCTTCCTGATTCTTGTGACACTGGTGCCCTTTGGCGTCGGCCCCGAAGGCGACATGCTCAGCGCGAGTGCCAGGCATCCTTTGGGTCGGGGCGTTGCTGGCCTGTCTGTTGTCGCTGGACCAGTTCGCATTGGATTTCAGGACGGCTCGCTGGACTTGCTGTACGGCGCGATCCACTCGAAGGCGTTGTCGCGGTCAAGGCGCTGGCATTGGATCACCACGGGGCTGCCTCTGGTGATCGCGGCCCCCCGGCGTTTTCTGCTGCATCTGGAGCACGGCCTATCGCTGGATGATCGGCCTGTTGATTGGCACGCCAGCATATCCTTTATCGGGTCGTTTGGCGCGGCGCTGACCGTGGGGCTGAAACGCGGGGGCTGCTGAGGCCTGCTTGTCCTGCCGCTCTATATCCCGACCCTGATCTTCGGGGCCGAGGTGGTGCGGCGCGGCGCAGGGCTTTCTGGTCGGCACCTCTGGCCATGCAGGCGGGCACCACTGGGGGCTATTGGCCTTGCTGCCTTTGCGAGCGCTGCGGTTTCGGGTCGCTTTAAGGTGAGTTGAGAACATGCGTGTTTGCCCTAGGCTTGCGCGCGTCGAGAGGAGAGACAGCATATGGCCATCAACTGGAACGCCTTTGGGAATGGGCCAATCCACGCAAATTCATGTGGTGGACCGACCGTGCTTGCCCGTGATTGCCATTCTGGCAGCGGTTATTTCGTGATCGGTCTGGTCTGGGGCTTTTTCTGACCTGATGATTATCGCCAAGGCGCGACGGTCAGATTTTCTACATCCATGTGCCCTCCGCGATGATGGCGATAACATCTGGGCGATGATGCTGGTGGCCTCGCTAATCTGGATCGTGCGGCGGCACCATGTGTCTGCGTTGTGCCAAATCGCCGCTGCGATCGGCATGACCATGACGCTTATCGCTCATCACGGGCGCGGTCTGGGGCAAGCCGATGTGGGGCTGTGGAATGGGACGCAGCTCACCTCTTTTCTGATCCTGCTGTTCTACATCGGCTATATGGCGCTTTGGAAGCCATCGAAAATCGGCACGGCCACCGACCTGACCTCGGTGCTCTGCCTTTGTCGGGTCCGTCTTTGCTCTGCTATCGCGCTATGCTGTTCTCTTTTGGAATCAAAGGGCTGCGCAAGGGGCCTCGCTGTCGCTTGATGCCGGGAAAACGTGGCGGATGTCTGGTATCCGGCCTTGGTGGCGATTGGGGCTTTGTTCGTTGTTTGGCGCTGGTGCTCGCGCGCACGGCCACGCGCGGCGTTTGCACGGCTGGATGCGCGAAAAGGTGAAAAATGCCTGATCTTGGAAAATGCGGGGATGTCCTGATGGCCTACGGGGCGACGCTGCTTCTGGCGGGGCTGATCTGGCGCTCTCTGGCGGTCGGCCAGGTGAAACGGCAATTGAAAGCGGCTGAGGAGCGGAAAACCCATGGCTAGGATCAACCCACTTATGGCGCTGCCGCTGGTTGTTGCGGCGGGGTTCATTGCTCTGGTCACATGGCATGGCCCGTGAGGATGCGGAACGGTTACCCAGTTCGCAAATCGGGCAGGAGCGCCGTCGATTGCCTCTGTCACCCGTTTGAGGGCAAGGGCGCTTACCGACGGGCTGCGCAGGCGGTGTGAAGCTGGTCAACTATTGGGCCTCGTGGTGCGCGCCGTGCCGTGCCGAACATCCGCAGCAGAAACCCTCGCCGAGGAGGGGTGACGATCTACGGGATCAACTATAGACAACGCGCTGAAGTTTCTGGATGATGGGCAATCCTACCGGCTATTGCGCAAGACGAACCGGGACGCACGGCGCTGGAATGGGGCGTGTATGGTGTGCCTGAGACCTATATTCTCGTGCTGAAGGGCACATCGCCTACCGGTTTGCCGGTCCGATTACGGTCGGACCATGGAAAAATATATCAAGCCGAGTTGCGAAGGCGGCTCAATAAGCTTTGGGAGATGTGTCCAAGCAGCTTGGTTTGGAAGAGGCCAATGGATATTTGGTCTCTTACTGACGCTTTGGATTTCTATCTTGTGGGTTAATCTGATTAAGGTTAACGCGTGTAAAAGTGCTGACAGGTGCGTTTTTTGGCAGGGTGTCCTCCGCGCGCATTTACGGTCTGCGCCGTTGATGACCTGTGCCATGTATCGCGTGACTTATTTCGCAAGAAACCCGCCGGAAGTCCGGCGGGTTTGCAGTTGTTAGAGTTGTTTAGCTCAAAGCCTGATCCAGATCGGCGATCAGATCGTTCACATCCTCGATCCCGACGGAGAGACGCAGAATGTTCGGACCTGCACCGGCTTTGATCTGGTCTTCCGGCGAGTTGACGGTGGGTCGTCGGGCCGGATGGATCACCAGAAAGCGCGATGTCGCCAGGTTGGCCACATGGGAAAACGGCAGCTTCGAGACGGTCTCACACAGGCATCATATCCGCCTTTAGCGCCACGGTGAATAGTGCCCCGCGCCACGCGGACGGATACGTCATGCGGTCATAGTAGCTGGGAGAACGGGCCGGAATAGGTCACCGCCTCGATCGGTCGTCACCTTCGAGCCAGCCGGCAATCTCGCGCGCGTTCTGGACGTGTTTTGCATCCGGAGCTGAGTGTCTCATCCCATGAGTGTATAATGTGCGGCCTGCGGGTTGAGCGTCATGCCCGAACGCAGCCCACGGCGATACCGTGGAAGGTAAAACCATCGGGCCACGTCATGGAAATTCAGGCCGTGATAGGCGGGTTCCGGTTCGGAGAGTGACGGGAATTTTCCCGAAGCGGACCAGTCGAACGTGCCGCTGTCCACGATACAGCCGCGGTCGGTGCCATTGCGTAATTTGGTCAGCGAATGCACCACCAGCGTTGCGCCGTGTTCAGTAGGTTTGCCAGGTATGGCGTGGCGAAGTGTTGTCCACGATCAGCGGAATACCCGCCTGTTTGGCAATCTCGCCGATGGCATCAAGGTCCATGATGGCCCCTGACGGGTTGGCGAGGCTCTCACAGAATACCGCTGCGTGTGTCGTCATCGCGTCGCGAATAGCGTCGAAATCGTCGAAATCAGCAATTTGGCCGACCGGCCAAATCGCTTGAAGGTCTGGGTGAACTGGGTGAGCGTGCCGCCGTAAAGACGGGTCGAGGCCACGATGTTCTTGCCCGGTGCCATGAGCGGAACAGGCCATGATCTGCGCGGCATGGCCGGAGAACAGACCGCCCCTGCGCCACCTTCGAGGGCAGCCATGCGGTTTGCAAGGCGGCCACTGTCGGGTTGGTCAGCCGCGGTAGATGTAGCCGACCTCTTCGGATTAAAGAGCCGCGCCGCATGGTCGGCATCTTTGAACACATAGGCCGTGGTTTGGTAAATCGGCACCTGACGCGCACCGGTTGCGGGGTCGGTTCGGTTCCGCATGAACCTGTATCGTGTCAAAACTGTTTTCTATCGGACATTCTATCCTCCCGTTCGCATATTCCCTGAGACATTACGCGCGGGCGGCGGGCGTTCAACGGGAGACTGCGCATAGGATTGGGGGCGCTCATGGTGCGTCAGCATGGCAGCCGACCTTATCCGCACCGATCAGAAGCGCGAAAAACGACGTGAGGGCAGAGTTCAGTGGCGGAAGGGGACTGTGGCTGGATATGTTTCGTACCCATAGGAGTAGGGCGCAGAGGTTAAGCAATCCTCAACAAGGCATCTGCAAAACCGGAAACACTTTGTTTCCATTTTGTTCTCGTTGCCTGTCCCGCGCCAACAGCCTGCAAGGGTCAGAGAGGTGCCAGAGATGGCGGGTTACACAATCCACGCTGTTCCAAATCCGCAAGCAACTCAAGCTGATCGAGGCGGAAGGATCACCCCAGAGGTGGTGCTCATCTTGAAACGCCGGTGTCGCGGGAAGCTCGCGGAGTTCGTGCGCCGTTCCGGCCTGCCCGCCAGCGCGTTTTGCGGGCGAAAGAGGCGGAAGGCAAAGCCTTAGGCATCACGACTAAATCCGACCCCGAGGTGATCCTTGACGCGATTGCCGCGCACCACGTTGATGGGCGTCTGTGGTCGAAACCGACAAGGCGTGGCGCTCGGGCGTCCACCGGAGCGGTCAGGTGTGTTGTGATGCACGCAACCCATTGATCTACTCGGCTTGGATTTGGGGATTGCGAAGACGTTCACCCCGTCGGGGCCTCAATGCAGTTGACTTCACCACTTCCGCCCGCGACCGCTACCGGTTGCTTACGAATTTCGTCGGACCGCCCCATCGCCTTGGTGACCACAGTGAATCGGACGGGACGCATAACGCTGCCCCGATATTCGTTTTCAACGTCATCCCGGAACCGCCGCTTTTGGTGCTGGGGTCGCGTCAAAGCCGGAGCAGGAAAAGGACACCGCCGCCAATATCCGGCGCACGAGAGTTTGCCATTCACATGGTGGATCGGGCGCTGTCGGAGGCCATGTTGGTGGCAGGGCTGGCTGCCCTCTGGCGTGGATGAGCTGGCGTTGGCGGGGTGGAGACGGGCCTTGCCTCCATGGTCGCGCCGCCATTACGGGGGCATCTTGTGTGTTCGATGTCGGACCGAGCGCTTGCTTGACTGGCCGAACCGTGTGCTGGTGATCGGTGAGGTGGTCAGATGCATGTCCGCCGCGATTGTCTGGACGAGGCGGGCCAGTATGTGAATCCAAAGAGTCTATCAACCGATTGCGCGGCTGCATGGCGACAATTATGGGCTCCGAAGATCAATTCGTTCTGACCGCGCCGCCGCTGGAGACGTTCCAGGGGAGGCGGTTAGGCTCAGGTGGTTTGACGCCCTGAAAACCGCTTGCGGCCACCTCCGAGCAAACTCTGACCAGTTGCATCCGTTGCAGGCGCGCGGATGTCGGTCGCAAACCAGATCTGAGCGTTGCGCCTGTCTGGTGAGCGTGAGTCGCGTGCCGCTTTGCAATGGTCATGCCCAGAACCGTCACATCACGCGCAGCGCAGGCATCGCGGGAGATGATAACCCGTGGCAATGTTCCGCGAGATGCAGGCAATCGGTGCGCAAATGTCGTCCGCCCCCTCGTCATGCGATCTCTTCGCCGCGCCCAGCCGTGCGATGATCCGGTCGTAATTTTCCACGAAAACCGGTGAATAGCCTTTGCACATAGGTGAGCAGACAAAGTAGATGATGGGGGCGCAGCGGACGGTCCTTGGCGCGTAGCTACACAGGCATGCGCAAAGAAAGGGCCCCCAAGGGCCTTTCAATTCACGAAAACCGCTGCCGATTAGCAGGGTAGTAGAGTTTACTCAACCGGGTGCGGAGTGTGTTCGTAGGCGTAACCTCTTCCCCGCAGATCCATGTAGCCGCGATCTGGTCTTTGGTGAACACGTCGCCTGCGGTGAAGTCCATGTCTTTTTCCAGCTACCAGCGCTTCGCAGCGAGCCAAACGGTCGGAATCCTTCCAGCTCTTCCGGCGGCAGGTCGTACAGGTTTTGTCGGCGTCGCCGGATCTTGTTCTTGATGCCGTCAAGGCCTGCCATCAGGAGTGCGGCGAAGCACAGGTAGGGGTTGGCGGACGGATCGGGGAAACGGGCCTCGACGCGCTTTGCCTTCGGGGATTCTGTCCACGGAATACGGACGCAGCCAGAGCGGTTGCGGGCCGAATACGCGCGCAGAACCGGGGCTTCGAAGCCGGGGATCAGACGCTTGTACGAGTTGGTGGACGGGTTGGTGAAGGCGTTCAGGGTTTTGGCGTGCTTCAGGATGCCGCCGATGAAGTAGAGCGCTTCCATCGACAGGTCAGCATACTGGTCGCCTGCGAAGAGCGGCTTGCCGTCCTTCCAGATCGACATGTTGCAGTGCATGCCGGTGCCGTTGTCGCCGTAGATCGGCTTGGGCATGAAGGTGGCCGACTTGCCGTAGGCCTGTGCCACGTTGTGGATGACGTACTTGTACTTCTGCAGTTCGTCTGCCTGCGTGGTCAGCGAACCGAAGATCAGGCCAAGCTCGTGCTGGCAGGACGCCACTTCGTGGTGGTGCTTGTCGACCTTCATGCCGATGCGCTTCATGGTCGAAAGCATCTCGGAGCGGATGTCCTGACCGTCGTCGATCGGGTTGACCGGGAAATAGCCGCCCTTGACGCCCGGACGGTGGCCGGTGTTGCCGACTTCGTACTCGGTGTCGGTGTTCCACGAGGCGTCCAGCGCGTCGACTTCGTAGGAGACCTTGTTGATCGAGTTCGAAATGCGCACGTCGTCGAAGAGGAAGAATTCAGCTTCCGGACCCCAGTAGGAGACGTCACCGATACCCGAGGCCTTCAGGTAGGCTTCTGCCTTCTGGGCGGTGCCGCGCGGGTCGCGCTCATAGGGTTCGCCGGTGTCGGGCTCGACCACGGAGCAGTGGATGCAGAGCGTCTTTTCGGCGTAGAACGGGTCGATATAGGCCGAAGACGGATCGGGATCAGTTTCATGTCGGATTCGTCGATGGATTTCCAGCCAGCGATGGAGGAACCGTCAAACATGAAGCCGTCTTCGAAGAAATCTTCGTCCACTTCCGTGTGGCGCAGCGTGACGTGTTGCAGCTTGCCGCGCGGATCGGTGAACCGCACGTCTACATATTGGACGTCTTCGTCCTTCATGGTCTTGAGAACGTCTTGGATGCTCATTTTTGACCTAGTCCTTTTCGTTAAGAAATTGTGTTGTGACGAATGGCGCGCTGCGATGGAGGCCGGTTAGGGGCCGTCGGCTGCGCGCCCTGCGCCGCGCTCAAAGCGCGTCTTGACCGGACTCGCCTGTTCTGATGCGGATCGCTTGTTCCACGGGAGAAACGAAGATCTTGCCGTCGCCGATCATGTCGGTCTTGGCCGCGCCGACGATGGCCTCGATGGCCGGGTCGACCTGATCGTCATCCAGAACGATTTCGATTTTCACCTTCGGCAGGAAGTCGACGACGTATTCGGCACCGCGATACAGTTCCGTATGGCCTTTCTGACGGCCGAAGCCCTTCACTTCGACTACCGAGAGGCCCTGGATGCCCGCGTCCTGCAGGGCTTCCTTTACCTCGTCGAGCTTGAATGGCTTGATGATCGCTTCGATCTTTTTCATAGACCTCGCCTCTCCCTTGCGCTCTCTGTGGCCTTGGCAGATCACTTCTCCCTGTCGGCCACAATCGGATAGGCTG
>NZ_JBLXFB010000047.1:0-13313 GCF_048262615.1 Antarctobacter sp. | reverse complement strand
ACCTTGTAGGCGAGGGCCTTGAATATCTCCCAGTCGGACTTCGACTCGTAAGCCGGGTCCACCGCCGCCTGCAGCGGGTGGATGAACGGGTGCATGTCGCTGGTGTTGAGGTCGTTCTTTTCGTACCAGCTGGCCGTGGGCAGGACGATGTCCGAGTAAACCGCCGTGGTGCTCATCCGGAAGTCGATGGTCACCAGCAGGTCCAGCTTGCCACGCGGCGCGTCCTTGTGCCACCTGGCTTCCTTCGGCAATTGCCGGCCTTCCTCTCCCAGGTCCTTGCCCATGACGCCGTTGTCGGTGCCAAGCAGGTGCTTGAGGAAGTACTCATGCCCCTTGCCGGACGAGCCCAGCAGGTTCGACCGCCAGACGAACAGGTTGCGCGGCCAGTTTTCCGGCGCATCCGGGTCTTCACAGGACATCTCCAGCTCACCGGACTTCAACTGTTCGGCGACGTAGGCGGGGATCTCCTTGCCCGCAGCCTTGGCCGCCTTCGCCACCTGCAGCGGGTTGGTCTTCAACTGCGGCGCCGAGGGCAGCCAGCCCATGCGTTCGGCGCGGATGTTGTAGTCGATCAGGCTGACGTCCCAGTCGCCCTCGGGCGCGGTGGGCGACAGGATCTCCCCGGCCGTCAGGGTTTCATAGCGCCACTGGTCGGTGTGCGCATACCAGGCCGAGGTCGAGTTCATGTGCCGCGGCGGACGGCCCCAGTCCAGCGCGAAGGCCAGCGGTTGCCAGCCGGTCTGCGGCCGCAGTTTTTCCTGCCCGACGTAGTGCGCCCAGCCACCTCCGGACTGACCCACGCAGCCACACATCACCAGCATGTTGATGACGCCGCGATAGTTCATGTCCATGTGGTACCAATGGTTCATCGCCGCGCCGATGATGATCATCGACTTTCCATTGGTCTTTTCCGCGGTCTGGGCGAATTCACGGGCGACATGGATGATCTTGTCGGCCTTCACGCCGGTGATCTTGGACGCCCAGGCAGGGGTGCCGGGCACATCCTGATTGTAGTCGCTTGTCACCCAGTCGCCGCCCAGACCACGATCCAGCCCGTAGTTGGCGCAGAACAGGTCAAAGACGGTGGCGACGGCCACCTCGCCCCCGGCGGTCTGGATACGCTTGACCGGCACGTTCTTGGTCAGGACGTTGGGGCGGCGATCCCCGGTGGTGAAGGCCTCTGTCGCGTCGGCTCCGAAATAGGGGAAATCGACACCGACGACCTCGTCGTGATCGCTGTCGAGGATCTGCGACAGACGCAACCGCGTGTCGGCGCCCGCAGCCTTTTCCTCAAGGTTCCATTCCCCGTCTTCGCCCCAGCGATAGCCGATCGACCCGTTGGGCGCGACGAGCGTGCCAGAGGCCTCGTCATAGGCGACTGTTTTCCACTCCGGGTTGTTCTCTTCGCCCAGCTTGCCGTCCAGATCGTCGGCGCGCAGGAACCGGCCCGGGATCATCTTGCCGTCCTTTTCCTCGATCTTCACCAGCATGGGGAAGTCGGAATACTTGCGGCAGTAGTCTTCGAAATACTCGGCCTGCCGGTCGAGGTGGAATTCCCGAAGGATGACGTGACCGAAGGCCATGGCCAGCGCCGCGTCGGTGCCCTGCTTGGCATTCAACCAGACATCGCCGAACTTGGCCGCCTCGGAATAGTCGGGGCAGATGACGGCGGACTTGGTGCCGCGATACCGCGCCTCGGTGTAGAAATGCGCATCCGGTGTCCGGGTCTGCGGCACGTTCGAGCCCCAGAGCAGCAGGTAACCGGCGTTGTACCAGTCGGCCGATTCCGGCACGTCGGTCTGTTCGCCCCATGTCATCGGGCTGGCTGGCGGCAGATCACAATACCAGTCGTAGAAGGACATGCAGACGCCGCCCATCAGCGACAGGTAACGCGACCCGGCGGCATAAGAGATCATCGACATGGCCGGGATGGGCGAGAAGCCGAAGATCCGGTCGGGGCCATAGGTCTTGGCGGTATAGGCGTTCGCGGCGGCGGTGATTTCCGTCGCTTCGTCCCATGTTGCGCGGACGAACCCGCCCTTGCCGCGCGTTTCCGTGTAGGAGGCGCGCAGGATCGGGTCGTCCTGGATCGCGGTCCAGGCCTCGATCGGGGTCATGGTCTCGCGCATCTTGCGCCAGACCTTCATCAGCCGCCCCCGAACCAGCGGGTTCTTCACCCGGTTGGCGCTATACAGGTACCAGCTGTAGGAGGCGCCGCGCGCGCAGCCGCGCGGTTCGTGGTTGGGCAGGTCGGGCCGGGTGCGGGGATAATCGGTCTGCTGGGTTTCCCAGGTGACGATCCCGGATTTGACGTAGATCTTCCACGAACAGGACCCGGTGCAGTTCACCCCGTGGGTCGAGCGGACGATCTTGTCGTGCCGCCAGCGGTTCCGATAGGTGTCCTCCCAGTCGCGGTTTTCACGGGTGACTTCGCCGTGACCGTTCGAGAACTGCTCAAGGCTCTTGGACTGGAGAAAGTTCAATCTGTCGAGAAGGTGGCTCATCTCGCTTCCTTTCCTGATGTCGGGGGCCGGGCGGCGGTTTGGGCCGCCCGACGGCATGTTTCGATCATTCGGCGGGCTGTGCCGTTGCCTCGGCGGGCACGCGTCCATGTTCGACGTCGTGCAGCAGACCGCCGCGGCGCGTGTAGACCGCCCAGGTGATCGCAAGGCAGACCACGTAGAAGACCAGGAAACCCCAGAGCGCCCCGACCGGAGAGCCGGTCATCGCAAGCGAGGTGCCGTAGGCCTTGGGGATGAAGAAGGCCCCGTAGGCGGCAATGGCCGAGGTGAAGGCGATGATCGCGGCGCTTTCGCGTTCCGCCTGCTTGCGACGCGCGGCGGCGTCCAGTTGCGGCATCAGGCGCGGGATTTCCTTGCCCATGATCGCGGGGATCATCTGGAAGGTGGACGCGTTGCCCACACCGGTCAGGAAGAACAGCGCCATGAAGGCCGCGAAGAAGCCCACAAAGCTGCCCGCTCCCAGCGAGGTAATCACGCCGAACACCGCGACGATCATTCCCGCAAAGACCCAGAGGGTCACGCGACCGCCGCCCCACTTGTCCGAGACCCAGCCAGTGGCGGCGCGGCTCAGCGCCCCCACAAGCGGACCAAGGAAGACGTATTGCAACGCGTTCACGTCCGGGAAGGCGATCCGGGTCAGCAGCGGGAAGCCTGCGGAATAGCCGATGAAGCTGCCGAAGGTGCCGGTGTAGAGGATGCACATCAGCCAGTTCTGCTTGCGGCTGAAGATGATCGCCTGTTCACGGAAGCTCGCCTTGGCGTCGGCGATGTCGTTCATGCCCAGCCAGGCCGCCGCCGTGGCGATCAGGATGAAGGGCACCCAGACAAAGCCCGCGTTCTGCAGCCACAGCTCGCCACCCGCAGTCAGCTGAACCGGCTCACCGCCCATCGCGCCAAAGACACCCATGGTGATCACGATCGGCACGAGGAATTGCATGACCGACACGCCCAGGTTGCCCAGGCCCGCGTTCAGCGCCAGCGCGTTGCCCTTTTCCGCCTTCGGGAAGAAGTACGAGATGTTGGCCATTGAGGAGGCAAAGTTGCCGCCACCAAAGCCGCAGAGCAGCGCAAGGGTGAGGAAGATCAGGTAAGGCGTATCCGGGTTCTGCACGGCATAGCCGATGCCCATGGCGGGCAGCAGCAACGAAGCGGTCGACAGCGTCGTCCACAGGCGCCCGCCAAAGATCGGCACCATGAAGCTGTAGAAGATCCGCAGCGTCGCGCCCGACAGGCCCGGCAGGGCCGCCAGCCAGAAAAGCTGCGAGGTGCTGAAGTCGAACCCGATGGCGGGCAGCTTGGCCACGACCATGGACCAGACCATCCAGACCGAGAAGGCCAGCAGCAGCGCGGGGATCGAGATCCAGAGGTTGCGGCGTGCAACCGCGCGGCCTTTTTCGTCCCAGAACGCCTGGTCCTCGGGGCGCCAGTCTTCCAGCACGCGCGGCATGGCCGTGTGTTCCGGGTCGTGGATTTCCTGCATCTCGGGCAGGGCGGGCAATTGGTCGAGGATCTCGCCATGCGCCTTGCGCTCCATCGCGCGGATCGACAGGTGCATCCATGTCAGCGCCACGGCCACCAGGCCGAACAGGATCGCGAAGCACGAGGTATAGATCCCGGTCAGGTCAAGCGCCGCACCGAAGATGATCGGCAGGATGAAACCGCCAAGACCACCGATCATGCCCACCAGGCCGCCCACCGCGCCAACGTGCTGCGGGTAGTAGACGGGGATGTGCTTGAACACGGCCGCCTTGCCGAGGCTCATGAAGAAACCCAGCGTGAACAGCACGGCGATGAAGGGCCAGAAGCTCATCGAAGTCGAGAAGCTGATCGGACCGCTCTTGCCTTGGATGACGTAATCGGTGGGCGGGTAGGAAAGCATGAACAGCAGCACCAGCGCGAAACCGAAGGTCCAGTACATGACCTGCCGCGCGCCGAACTTGTCGCTGAGGTGTCCGCCGTAAGCTCGGAACAGTGAAGCCGACAGGCTGAAGGAGGCGGCAGCCATACCGGCCGTCTTCACGTCCACACCGTATACATCAATCAGGTAGTGCGGCATCCACAGCGCCAGCGCTACGAAGGCGCCGAACACGAAGAAATAGTAGAGCGAGAAGCGCCAGACCTGCAGGTTCTTCAGCGGCGCGAACTGCTGCGCAAGGCTTGGCGCCTTGGTGCCTTTTGCCCGGCGTTCGACCAGTTTGGGGTCGTCCTTGGCAAAGAGGAAAAAGACCACCGCGATGATCGCAAGACCTGCGGCCCAGACATAGGCCACTCCGTGCCAGCCATAGGCCACCATGACAAAAGGTGCGACAAACTTGGTCACCGCAGCGCCGACGTTGCCGGCCCCGAAGATGCCAAGCGCCGTGCCCTGATGCCCGGCGTCATACCAGCGGCTGACATAGGCCACACCGATGATGAAGGACCCGCCCGCAAGGCCGATCCCCAGCGCCGCGATCAGGTACATGACGTAGGTGTCTGCCAGCGTCAACGCCAGAGTGGCCAGCGCGGTCAGCAGCATCTGCGCGGTAAAGACCAGTCTTCCACCGAATTTCTCGGTCCAGACCCCCAGAAATAGCCGGGTGACCGAACCGGTTAGGATTGGCGTTGCCACCAACAGGCCGAACTGGGACTCGGTCAGCCCCAGTTCGCTCTTGATGGCAACGCCGATGATGGAAAAGATCGTCCAGACCGCGAAACAGGCGGTGAAGGCGATCGTGCTCAGCCCAAGCGCGCGGTTCTGTTCCGCGTGCGAGGCCGTGGCTACGGTCTGCATGGCAGGCCCTCCTCAAAGAATAGCGTCAGTATCCCCACCGGGATTGCCAACAGCCTTGTGAGCAGAGCCGAGAGTCTGACTTGATCCAGATCAGAAATTAGAAAAAGCGTAACGAAATAAATGTTTTATGGAAATTTGTCAGGTGCTGCCCAATGCGTTATCAAGAGGGGGCAGCCAATGGGTCATGCTGCCTGTTGACAAATATCAAATGAAGACATGATAAATATCAACCGAATAACAAGCTGAGCCGTTACCCATGCCCGAGTCGGACTTCCCGGACATCAAGGCGCTGCACTTGTTCAAGGACATGGCGGATGTGCAGTTCCAATCGCTCATGCGCGGGGCCTACGTTCAAAACTTCCCTCCCCAGATCGAGTTGATCTCGGAAGGCGAACCAAGCGATTTCCTCCATGTGGTTCTGTCCGGTACGGTGGATCTTTTCTGCAGTTGGAACGGACGTGAAACCAGCATGGCAACGGTTCGGCCAGTCTCGACTTTCATTCTGGCTGCGACGATCCGGGACGCCCCTTACCTGATGTCGGCGCGTACGCTGGAAAAAAGCCGGATCGCCTTGATCCCCAGCCAGGATGTGCGCGCCGTTTTCGAAACGGATGGCAATTTCGCGCGTGCGATCGTGTCCGAACTGGCGCTGTGTTATCGCTCGGTCATCAAGGCCCAGAAGGATCTCAAGCTGCGCAGTTCCTTAGAGCGGCTGGCCAATTACCTGTTGCGTCAACAGGACCGCGCTGGGCAGGTTCAGCATTTCGAATTGGAATTCGAAAAGCGCCGTCTTGCCTCGGTGCTGGGGATGACGCCGGAAAACCTCAGCCGGGCGTTCAAGGGGCTGCAACCCTATGGCGTCACGGTGAAGGGCAGCCGGATCAGCATCGCCGACCGCGAAGACCTGAGCCGCTTTGCCAAACCCTCGCCCCTGATCGACGACGCCTCAAGCTGATACCGCGCGGCCAAGGCGTCATTGCAAGGGGCTGACCCCGAACAGGTGGGGATGCGCCGCGATCAGCGCGGTGTATAGCACGGCGCCCAGCACAAGACGCACGCCCTGAGCAGGAGTTGCGAGGGCAGAGGTCAAGGGTGCGGCGGCCAACGCATTGATCGTCCTCTGCCACTCGGGCCCCATCTCCCTGCGCTTGCGCCGGTCCACCAACCGCCCCCCGAACACGGCAAACAGCGCGAAGGTCCCGAAGAGCACGACATGCGCAACGTCGCCGTTTGGCAAGACATGCGCCGCCGCCCACAGCGCAAGCGCCAACAGGAGCGGATGACGGGACAACCGGACGACGCCGGCGCGGGCCGGGTCGAAATCGGCGTTCCGCGCCCCTCCGAAAGACAGGGGGTTGGGGCGGGCAATCGACAGTGCCAGCAACAGGCACACCGGAAGCATCAGCACCAGGACAAGGTGATTGTGCCAGGGCGCCCAGGGCCAGAGCGGCACATGGGGCGCACGACCTGCCGCCCCGATGATCCAGCCCAGCGCCGCCAGCGACAGCAGCGAATAGGCCACCGTGAACCCCGTCTGCCCCAGCCGCGCCTGCAGCCAGGGGCGGACAGGCGGGCGCACGGGGATGGAATGCGTCAGGAAGAACGCCAGACAGGCGGCGTTGAATTCGAACCATCCCATGGTCATCGCATCACGCAGATTTGGCAGGTCGTCGGCACAGCAGAAGCGGGCCGTATACCGCGGCGAAACCGGCAAAGGATGCAAACCACGCCAGACCCGACAGGCCGTGCAACCCGGCGGTATATTGCGGCCACAGCCCCGCAGCGACCCGCAGGAATACCGCGGCGATCATCGCTCCGTAAATGCTCACCGTTCCCGGTCCTGCGCTCAATTCCTGCCCCGTGTGGCCCAAGGTAGCGCGGGTCATCACGGCCAGCGTCATCAGTCCAAGCGCACCGCCCATCCAGAGGTGCTGGGCCGCACCCATCCCGAGGGTCGCGGGCATCAACACCTCCACCGCCATCGCCAGCGCGCCCAGCGGAACAAAGGCATAGCCCGCGTGCAACACCCAGACCAAGGGCTCTGACAGTGTCTGCCCCCCGGCCCAGGGGACCAGCCGACCCCAGTGAAGCGCCCCCGCCAGCGCCAACGCCGCACCCGTCATGACAGCCGTGGGCAGCGCCACCCAGATTAGCAAGGCGCCCAGCAGGACCAGCAGCGCCAACCGATCGAACCCCTGCATCGGCGACACGGGCAGTCGCGCCGCGCCCCGTTTCACCAGCCAGTTGCGCGTGAAGGACGGCACGATGCGCCCGCCGATTACCGCGATCATCATGATCCCCGCCCCAAGACCCAACCGCAAACCGTATCCCTGCGCCGCGTAGGCCCCCTTGGCCGCCTCCCAATGAAACAGCCCGTTGCCCAGGATCATGACGGTCAGCATGGCCAGCACGATCAGGTTGCGCCAGTTCTTGCCGGCCACGATCTCTCGGCCGATGGCACCGGCAAGCACCACTGGAAAGGACAGGTCGATCACGGCGGTCAAACCGGGAGAAAGTCCGGCGGACACGGCCATTGCCACCCGTCCGGCCAACCACAACGCCGCAAGTCCGGCCAGCGGCCAGCCGACAATGGGCAAGCGCCCGGTCCAGTTCGGCACGGCCGTCAGCAGGAACCCGGCGACGACTGCGCCAAGATAGCCGAACAGGAATTCATGCGCATGCCAGGACACAGGGTCCAACGCGGTGGGCAACGTCAGCCCCCCTGTCAGCATCCCGATCCAGAGCATCATGGCCAGCGCTGCCCAAACAGCAGCGCCGAGGAAAAACGGCCTGAATCCATAGGTCAGCAGGGCAGGTCCGGTCCAGCCGCGCATGCGTTGAGCTGTGGTGAGTGTCATCGGAGTCTCCCGATATTGGCGCGAAGTGCCTGTCTCCGCTGAATCAGCATTTGATTTACCGATTAATCTGCGTCAATACGTATTTCAAATGCCAACTCCAGGGAGCGACAATGCGGCTCACCTCGTTCACCGACTACGGGCTGAGGGTTCTGATGCGCCTCGCTGGCTCACCCGACAGGGCATTCAGCACCGCCGAACTGGCCACCGAATTCGGCGTTTCCCGTAACCATCTGGCCAAAGTCGTCTCGACCCTCGCCTCGAACGGGTTTCTGAAAACCAGCCGTGGCGGAGGAGGAGGCGCCATACTGGCGCGTCCAGCTGACGAGATCCGGCTTGGCGAGGTTGTCTCGCTGCTCGAAGCGGATCAAGCCCTTGTCGAATGCTTTGCACCTCAGGGAAATACTTGCACGCTAACGCCGACATGCCGGCTCAAGAACCGGCTGGCCAAGGCGGAAAGCGCCTTCATCGCCAGCCTGAACAAGGGGACCCTGGCAGACTGCGTTTTCGTACCACCGAGAAAGAAAAGACCTGCGTTCCGCAGCCAATCTCAGTGAAAACGCTCGCCGGTTCTTCTTCTTCGCAACTACTCATTCGCCTCATCGTAAGTGAAACAGACCGACCTCCATCCAAAGACTCTTCAAAAAATACAGATCACGGGAGCCATTCAGACAACGTCGTAAGGAAGAACTGATATGATTATGCAAGACTTGAACACGGGTTTCCTGGCGCACTCCTGCACCCCACGCAAAATCCTGTTCGGTCAGTCGCCGCCAAAGCTTTCTGGCTCAATGTCCGCTTCTGCAGTGAACAGGTTTCGGCCTCGCGCTTGCAGCGAATTACTGGAAGCCGCCCTTCCTTCCGCGTGACTTCACATGTCCAGCGCAAAGCGGGATCTTACGGCGAATGGTGGGAAGGTTTCGCACAACCAGCGTAGTATACAACAGCGCCCCGTAAGTTTCTACGGGGCGCTGCACTGTCAATGAACAAGTGACCGATAGTTTTATCCAGCGACTCCGGGCGGTGCCTCGCCCCAAGGGGCGGCGGCCCTTGCCCCTTCGCTACGGAGCGCCTTGCTGACCTCCCACCGCACGGAATGCGTCAGAGGAGCGATCGGCCTTCTTTGTCGGCATCTCCCGTGCCAAGCAGCGGCTGGTGCTTACGATCTGCCAGCACCGGGACCGGCCGGACGGGGCCAAGAACTGGAGCAAGGTCCGGTTCGAGAAGTCGAGGACATAGCCGCTCGACATGCCCGTGAGCTCATCGACGAGCTTGATCTCGATGGGTCTGAGATTTGCCATGTTCACCTCTCTTCGGGATCGTTGGCAGCTGCCAGCAGGCCGACCTCACCGGAAAGCACCGGCATCCCGGGCGACATGACGCTTGAGCTTCTCGTTGATGGCCATGAAGAGGCGCTCGAACCGATCGACGGCATCCGGGGTCAGCACCATGTCAGGTGCTTGGCCCATTTTCTCGAGAAACAGGCGAGCAGGGCGTGTCTTGCTGAACTCGACGTCCGCGCCCTTGAGAGCTTGCTCCAAGGCGGAAGGCTGGAGAGATGTTGTCACCATCGAGTCCGGCACAGCCGAGCCGTCGAAGACATGACCCATGCCATAGAGAAGTATGTCGCCTTGGATTTCGAGGCGTCTTCCTTGTCCGCCGATAGCTGGCCAATCGAGGTTGTCTTGGCTTGCGGGTGGCGAAGTCGTCTCCTGGTCGTCGTTGATCCGGCCTGCTGGTGAGTGGCCAATGTCGGCTTGGTCGCATGCCAGTGAGCAGGTGCACGGCATTCCTTTCGAGGCACTGCTTGATGCGCCGACACCGCAGACCGTGACCTCAGAACTAAGAGCGATGCTGGCCGGTCGCTCGCTGGTTTCCGATGCTCCAGATTTCGATGGTAGGTGGCTTGAGCGACTGATGAACGTGACCGGTGCTCCTGTGCCTGGCCCCATACTCGATTTTGACCAAGTGAACTTTAGCCACTTCCAAGGGGCATCCCTCGATAGCTTGTATGAGCGCTTCGAGCGCTCAGCTGTCCCCCATCGAGCGGGCCCGGACAGTGCGAGGATGGCACGGGCATGGCTGCGTGCTGTTCAAGTCACGGAAAGCCGTTGTGCCCGCTCGTAGTGCGGGACAGCTACACCTCCTAAGCGCAAGCCGGTTTTTCTGCGGCGAACGGCCCTAACGGACTTCCGCCGTGATGGCCGTCGTGGCGGCGCAGTTTCCCCGCAGGAGCCATGCACGGAAGCTTGCAGCAACGGTCGGCGACACAAGGTCCACCATACTCCGAGAACGGGCCTTAGCCCCGAGCTGCGTTTTTCATTTTGACGGATGAGATCAATCTCCTGAGCATCAGACAGGAGACACGACATGAATAGCACTCTTCACTGCGACCTAATCGACCAGACTTTGGCCGGTCCCTACGGAGGCCTGCCTCTCGCAGACTACCTACGCAGGAACGGGAGGCGTTGGGTGGGTAGTGCTCTTCCGCCAGACCTGAAGAGAGGGCAACAAGGACAGTGTTTTCGAAACGCTTGGCAGTTGAGCCTTTCGCATGGACTTCCCTACTGCGAAGGATACGGGTGGGATGTTGAATTGGGTGCGCTTCCGTTCCCACACGCCTGGAACCTCTGCCGCTCGTCTGGGCGCGTCATCGACACCACATGGGCCATCGGCAGACGAGCGGTTTATCTCGGCATCGAACTATCGCCGAAGCAGCTGATGAAGATCATCGATTTGACCGAGTGTTTCGGGGTCCTGCAAGATGGCCGACGGGATGCTCTTGAAATCGTCGAGCGTACCCTTGGTCCGAAGTCGATATCGGTTGAGCAAGCTTCTGTCGGTTGAGAGCATGGTGTCCAGTATCGGGCGCGGCGAATTTCGGCGCGAGGGACTGCTGACTGTCTTGGACGCCTATCCCTTCCGGCCCATAGCGGTCATTACTCAAGATCACCGTTGCCGCAGCGCGGCTTCCCCATACCGGACCTTCATGGCACCGCGCAGTATAGTCCAAGGCCCCAAGGTCAGCAGTGCGCGGGAAACGGTAGTGACACCCGACAGGGTCGCACCTGGCCCGCCTGGCGGTCCCCGGCCCGTTTGTGACCTCGAAACATAGCTCCGCTGTCTCATCGCAGCATCTACAAGCGGTATAGGTTTCGGGAGGATGTGACGCGCTGACGAGACCACTCCGAGAGACAGCGCGTCAGGTGTTCAGCGGAACCTGGCTGCGTTCTCTGCGGCCGCAGCATCCGTGTCGCCCTGACCGAAAGCCGACGGTCGCGGCTCCGGCAGTTGCAGGGCCTCCTGGACCCGCGGCATGGCGTCGATGCGGTCGAACCACGCTTGCAGGTTCGGCAATCCGTCGACGCTCACCGTTGCCCAGAAATAGCTGCGTGCCCAAGGGTAGGTCGCAATATCTGCGATGGACATCGCATCACCGACCAGCCAGTCGCGCCCGGCAAGCCGCGTATCCAGCACTTCCAGCAGGCGGCGGCTTTCGGTCACGTAGCGGTCGATGGCGTAGGGCACCTCGTCGCCGTTCGGCTTGGCGATCCGCTGGAAGAACATCGCCTGGCCCATCATCGGGCCGATCCCACCCATCTGGAACATCAGCCATTGTAGCGTCTCCGAGCGCTCCTTGGGGTGGTGGCTGAGGAACCGCTCGTATTTCTCGGCGAGATACCACAAGATCGCGCCGCTCTCGAACACTGCGAAGTCATCAGCACCGCGATCCACGATGGTCGGAATGCGCCCGTTCGGATTCAGACGCATGTAAGCGGGCGTTTTCTGCTCTTTCTTGCCAAAATCGACCGGCACCAGTTCATAGTCGATTTGTGCTTCGTGCAAGAAAATCAGGGGCTTCCAGCCGTTCATGGTGTTGGCGGTGTAAAGAACAATATCAGGCCGCGTCATTGGCAAGTTCCCCGAAGGTCGTGGCAAGATGGGCGTCGAAACGGGCGAGGTCGGTGGCCACGTCGGGGTTCTTCATCACGTCGAAGGCCCCAAAGGTCGGCAGCGGCGTCATGCCGAAGAACTTGGCGTTCAGATGGACCGGGCGCAGGAGATCATCCAGCGACATGCCCTCGAAGAACGGCTCTGCCGGGTCGTCAAAGGCTTCAGCCGGGGCGTTAAGCGTGGCTGAGATCATGTAACGCGTCGCCGCGAGCTTGCCGCCCATGCCGTAATTCGCTTTAGGTGCGGCGGCGTTGCGGCCGTCGCCATTGCTGAGCTGACCGCCCATGCCGACCGTGTAGACCTCATCCATGTATTTCTTGAAGGACCACGGCACGCCCATCCAGTTCACCGGGAACTGCAAGAGGACCACGTCCGCCCAGAGGTGGGTCTCAATCTCGGCCTGCACGTCGTAACCGGCCGCGACCGTGGTCAGGCGGACTTCGTGCCCCTGTGCTTCGAGCGTTGCCTTACCGCGCTCCGCGAGCGTTTCGTTAAGTGTGCCCGGAGCAAATTCGTAAGGTTGCGCGCCGTTGAGGATGTGGATCTTGCTCATGTCGTCTCTTCCGTTGCTGCGCCCGCTTGACTTCGGCGGGGTCCGGGATGAGATGAACGTGGTGGGAAGCAAAAACAACCAGTATACTTTTTGTAACCTAATGCGGAGCGGATCGGCGGAGCGGAAGACGATGGATGCAAAGATCGAGATAGACGGTGCCGGCCGACGGAGCGCGGCCAATGCCTGCACCGAGCCCTGCGCCATCGAGCGTGGCATGCGGATCATCGGAGGCAAATGGACCGGCTCCATCCTCTGGCACGTCAAGGATGGGCCGGTGCGGTTCAACGACCTCGCCCGGATGATCGGCGGCGCATCGAAGAAGATGATCACGGAACGCTTACGGCAACTCGAAGACCAGGGGCTGGTCAGGCGCGAGGTGTGTGACACCGCCCCGATCACCGTGGTGTACGAAATCACTGATTTCGGGCGAACAGCCTTGGGTTTCCTGGATGAACTGCGCAAGTGGAGTGAGGGCCTTCCGAAGAGGTTGACCGCCGATAGGCAATAGCGTGTCGAAGGCGCGACCGGCCCAGAGCGGATGAGGTGGGTGGCTCCTGCTCCACCGGCATCGAATGTGCCAAAGTGCAGTTGTCAACGACTGCAAGGAAAGGAGCCACCCAATGACAGTAAAGACAGTCGGCCTCGATCTGGCCAAGGAC
>NZ_JBLXFB010000046.1:0-14992 GCF_048262615.1 Antarctobacter sp. | reverse complement strand
CCGCAGCCCTGATTGCCCATCCAGCGGAACCCCTGCGCGAAGAACTCACCGATATCGTCGATGCGGTGGTCGTTCAGACCGTCGACCATGCCCTCGATCACCCGGCGGGTCTCGTCGGTCCTGGTCATGTCCGTGTCGCGGGTCAGAACCGCCTGTTCGGGTCGTGTGCCTTGCATCACATCATCCTTTCACCGCCCCGGCGGTGAGGCCGCTGACGATCTGACGTTGGAAGAACAGGATCAGCACAAACAGGGGCGCGGTGGCCGAGACCACGGCGGCGACCGCGTACATCACCTTGCCCTCGACCTGCGTCGTGCCCATGAAACTGTTGATGGCCGGAATGATGGTCTCGTTCTGCTCGCTCAGCAGCATCACGGTCACGGTGAAGTCATTGTAAGCCAGCAGGAAACTGAACAGCCCGGTGGTGATGACGCCCGGCCACATTACCGGCACGATCACATGCCGGAACGCCTGAAACCGGGTGCAGCCGTCGACCATGGCGCTTTCGTCCATGTCTTTGGGAATGTTCTTGAAGAACGAGTGCAGCATCCAGAGTGTGAAGGGCTGATTGATCGCCACAAGCACAATGATGGTCGTCGGCAGGATGCCCCAGACGTTCCATTCGAAGAACCAAACCAGATAGCCTGACACGAGCGTGATATGCGGCATGGCGCGGAACACGAGCGCGGCCATCAGGATCCAGAACGCATAGCGGAAGCCTGACCGCGCCAGCGCATAGCCGCCCAGCGTGCCGAAGGTCAGCGAGATCACCACGGTGAAAAAGACGACGATGCCGGTGTTCTTGAAGTTGAACCAAAAGCTTTCGTCGATCCAGGCACCGCGATAGGCATCGGTGGTGAAGGCGCTGCCGGTCTGGGCGATGGTGTTTGTGCCCCTGATTGCGTTCATCCAGTCAGCTTTGGACAGGAAATCCGCCTGCACCTTGAAGCTGCCCCAGAAGGTCCAGAAAAACGGGAAGGCCGCGATGAGGAGCCAGAGCAGGACAAGGCCAAAGGAGGCGGTCTTGAGCGGGGTCAGGCGGGATTGTGATGCGGTTGCCATGAACGTCTCCTCAGAGCGATTTACGGGTGAAGTCTCGCCATGTGCGGACAAGGACGGGCATCATCAGGATCACCACCAGAATGATCGTGAGCAGCGAGGTTGCGCCCGCGGAGGCGTAAAGTGGATTGCCGCTTTCCCGCAGGTCATTGAAAATGATCCAGCTCAGCGAGCGGGCATGCGCGTCAGCCGAGAAACTGACGATCGGCTCAAAGACGCGGAAGTTGTCCATGATCAACATGAGCGTCACGAAGGAGACCAGCGGCATCAGGTGCGGCACGGTCACCAGGATCAGGCTTTGCCATTTCGACGCGCCATCGATCTTCGCGGCCTCCAACGTGTCCTCGGGAACGGTTTGCAGGCCTGCGTAGAAGGTGATGAAACTGAACGGCAGGGTGTGCCACACGCCATAAACCATCAGCATGGTCCACATCAGCGGGGTCGAAGCCTTGAGGCTGAGAGAGGGATCATTGAAGATGTTCTGGATCGTAGCCCCGATCACGCCGTCTCCGTCCACCATCCAGAACAGGATCAGCGACCCCACCAGCGGCGTGACGAGGAACGGCAGAAGCGAGATGAAGATCGCCAGCCCCTTGAGCGCGCCGGGCAGAGTGTTGACGCCCACGGCAATGGCCAGGCCCAGCATGAGCACCAGCGGCGTGACGATAAAGGTATAGGTCAACGTAAAGCTAAGCGCGTTGTAAAAGGGCAGGTTGTAAACCTCATTCCAGAACGCGCCCATGCTGTCCGAATTCGCCCAGGCCTCGCCGATATCGGCAATCGCCAGATGTGAGCGGTTGAAATAGGTGTTCAGCCCGTTGAACCGGCCAAGCGGTTGCTCTTCGCGCAGTTTCTGGGTGGCTTCGAGGTCGACCGAGGTGGTTTCTGTACAACCGAACGGGCCGCAACTTTCCGAAACCACCTGCACCTGTTCATGGGCGACGAACAGGGATTGCACGAAAACCGACACGATGGGCAATGCGATGAAGAGGATCATCGCCGAGAGCGTCGGCAGGATGAACCAGAAAAAGGTGCGATGCTTCATGGCGGGCGTCCCGGATGATGCGTGGATAGTGGCTGGGAGGGGCGCGCAGACGCCCCTCCCGTGAGGCGGTTACTTGAGGAAACCCGCTTCCTTGGCCGCCGTGATATAGGCCGCCTCGACATCGGCGAGCGCCTTCTCGGCGCTCTCGTCGCCTTTCAGGAAGTCGGCCAGTTCGGCCCCGAGCGCGTTATGCATCAGCCCGATCTGCGGGATCATCGGATAGGGCTTTGCCCCGCCCTGCGCCGTAGCGGCGACACCTGCCGCAGCAGGCCCCGGCTTGAACCCCTCAAGCAGCCAGACCGCATCATCGTTGTTCGCCGCGACCATATCCGCGTTCAAGGCGCTGGCCAGTGCGGCAAAGGTCGCCTCGGCCGCTGCATCCGGGATGTTGGTGGAGATGGTGAAGCCGTCCCACCACAGGGTCGCGCCGGGCACGCCGCCGGGCGCGACCGATGGCGCCGCGGACAGGACGGTGTTTGCGGTGATTTTGGCCATCGCCCCCTCTTTGTCGAGGATCGGCGCACCGCGTGACCCCCACATGATCCCCAATGCCGCCTGCCCGGCCTCCCACAGCCCCTGGGTCTCGTTGGAGGCTTGCGTCAGGTGGTCGGGGTGCGCGTATTCGACGAGCGCCTTGAGCGTGTTCAGGGCCGCAACCCCGGCAGGGCTGTTGACCGCCGGCTCTGCCGTGCCGGGTTTGAAGAATTCACCGCCATGGGCCATGAACACGAGGTTGAAGGATTCACCCACATTCCAGCCGGTTTTCATGTTCATCACAATGGGATGTTCCATGATGCCGGCCTCGCGGATCGCCTTGGCGGCGGCGACAACCTCGTCATAGGTGGTGGGGATTGTGTCGATGCCGGCCTCGGCGAGGATATCCTTGCGGGAAAAGAGGTGCTGCGCGTTGGCCATGAACGCTACCGCCATGACCTTGCCATCGAGGGTGATCAGCAGGTTTTTTGGCAGGTTCTGGCCGTATTTTTCCACCAGATCGTTCAGGGGACGGACAAGGCCATCGTTCATCAGCTGCGTGAGGGTAGAGTTGGCGACGATCACCGAGGTATATTCCGCGGGGTCAGGCTTTAGCGCGGCGTTCATGATCTGGCGCGCCTCGGTCGTGTGGTTGCGGGTGAACTCGGCGGCCTGCGCACCGCAGTTCTTTTCCGCATCGTCGACCACCGCGTGAATCGCCGGGAAGTCGGAGGCAAGGATGCGGATCGACTGGCCTGCGGGGCCGCAGTTGACGTCTTCGGCAAAGGCGGCGGTGGACATCAGGCCAGCGATCATGCCGGTCATGGTGATCTTGTGCAGAAACATGTCATTCTCCCTGTGCTTCTGTTGGATTGGATGCGCCTTGCACTCGGGCATCCATTGCGTTCTTCCGGGATACCCGAAGGAATTCCCTAGCCGCCGATGCGCTGGCCGTTCTGGCCGTCGAACAGGTGGCAGTGATCGGTGGGCACGTGAATCGAGACCATGTCATCGATCTCGGCGCGGAAAGCCTTGTCTGCGCGCACGCTGACCAGCGTCTTGCCCAGGCGCACCGTGACCATCGTGGCGTCACCCAGAAGCTCCAGCGTGTAGATCGGCGCATTGATCTGGCCGCCGCTTTCGACGACCTGCGCATCCTCGGCGCGGAAACCCAGCGTGACTTTGCCATCAGGTGCGGAAAGCCCGTCGATGCACGTTGCGGGCGCAATGAAGCTGCCGCCTTCCGCCTGCCCTTGGATCAGGTTCATCGCGGGCGAGCCGATGAAACTGGCAACGAATGTGTTGGCAGGTCGGTCATAGATCTCGGTCGGGCTGCCCACCTGCTGGACCACGCCCTTTTCCATCACGACCACACGATCGGCGAGCGTCATCGCCTCGATCTGGTCGTGGGTGACGTAGATCGTGGTGACCTTGAGCTCGTGCGACAGGTTCTTGATCTGCGCGCGGGTGGACACCCGCAGCTTCGCGTCGAGGTTCGACAGCGGTTCGTCCATGAGGAACACGTTGGGTTCCCGCACGATGGCGCGGGCCAGCGCCACGCGCTGCCGCTGACCGCCCGACAGTTCGGCGGGACGGCGATGCAGAAACTCGTCCAGTTCCACCATTGCGCTGGCACGACGCACTTTCTCGTCGTGGGTCGCCGGATCAATGCCCCGTACCTTCAGCGGAAAGCGGATATTCTCATAGACGTTGAGGTTGGGGTACAGCGCGTAGCTCTGGAACACCATCGCCACATCGCGGTCCTTGGGTTCCAGATCGTTGACCTGTCGGTCGCCGATCCAGATCTCGCCGTCCGAGGGATCCTCCAAACCGGCGATCATCCGCATCGTTGTCGTCTTGCCGCAGCCTGACGGACCCAGAAGCACAAGGAATTCCCGATCTGCGATCGTCAGATCGAAATCGTCGACGCCAACGAAACTGCCCCACCGTTTGCAGACATTGCGAAGGTGTATCTCAGCCATGCGGTGCCTCCCGAGTGTGGCTCTTCGCGCTTTGCATGCGCTTGCAAGGAGACTAGACGAAACACGATATTCAATATAATGAAATCAATCTATGACAGATATAAACCAAATTAATTTGAGACTGATCGACACGACAGTCCTGTTGATCTTCCTCAGCCTGATGCGTCATCGCAAAGCAACAGAGGTTGCGCGCGAGATGGGTTTGACGCAACCGGCGGTCAGCCATGCGCTGAAACGTCTACGCATGCTCTATGGGGATCCGCTTTTTCTACGCCGGGCGCACGGGCTCGAACCGACATCGCTGGCGCAAGAGTTGGAGCCGAAAATTCGCAGGATTGTGCGGCTGCTGTCCGAGACGCTCGACGATCCGGAAGAGTTCGATCCGGTTTCCACTGCGACCGACCTCAGGATCGGAGCATTCGATTACGAACTCACAAGTGTCATACCCAAGCTGGTTGCCGAAATGCGCAATCTCAGCCCGAACATTGACGTACACGCCTACCCGCTCGTTTATAGCGAGGCGCTCGACGCTCTTGTCCAAGGACGGATCGACCTTGCCATTGGATACTTTGATATTCCACCAAGAAACGAGGCGTCTTTTGTCGTCGAGGACCTCTATTGCGATCACTACGTTCTGGCTGGTCGCCGCGACCACCCGCTGTTGTCTGCAAACCCGACACTTGAGGACATGGCGCAAGCGGACCACCTGCTTGTTTCGCCTCACGGCCTGATCCGAAACCGGGTGGACGAAACGCTGCGAATGCAAGGCTACAAAAGAAACATTCGCACGGTCGTTCCGTCGCTTTTTTCGGCGCTCTCGATCATCGAAAATTCGGATCTTGTCGTGACGTTGCCCAAGCGTGTCGCCCAGAGTAACGGGCAACGTTTTGAAATCATCCACAAGCCGTTGCCGATAGAGGTGGGCGATTTTCAGTTGCAAGCTGTTCGGCATGCGCGCGATGCCAACAGTCCGCTTCACTTTTGGCTGCTCGAAAACTTGCGGCGGATTGCGTCCCTTTAGGTATTTGAGATTGCAACGAAATTGGGCTTGTCCGACCGCCTGAAACCGTATGGCTTGCCTGTACCCGATTTCACTGGCGCGTGGCCGTCGTATGCAATTTTGCAGCCTGCGGCAGTTCAACGAGAAATCGGTCGCGGAGCGCCGACATGTCGACGTGCCGGGTGTCTTTCAGAAATTGCTCGGCATAGGCTTCGTGATGTTCAGTCATCAAACGCCCTGTGTCTCGGTATTGCTGCGGGATTCAGGGAGGGGGTTTTACTGACAATCGGGCGCTCTTGATATCCGGGAACAGGTGCGGCAGGTCACTGATTAAACAGGGCCCGACGGGGGTAAAGTCGGTGCCCTGCGAACACAGGTATAGAATTCCTACAGCGCGTTTTTACCTGTCGTTCTTGACCGCAATGGTTATGGCGGGCCACATATGCTATTGATTTGAAAAGCTTCGCTGGTGCTCCCTGCTAAAAATCGTCCAAAAACCCGATCCATTCCTGGCGCAATGCCTGTCCGTCGACCTCGAAGTCGACCCGAAAACGGCGCGGGTCTTTGATTTGGCAGCGGTGCGCTGTGATGGTGCTCCTGCTATTCGGGGCCAAAAGGGCGACATGGCGGCGGCGCTGGATCGGCTGGAGGCCGACCTTGCCGATGCGGGGCACCTGATCGGGCACAACATCCTGCGGCACGATCTGCCGCACCTGATGGCCATGCGGCCCCGGCTGGCCAAACTCGCCGGGGCGCCGATAGACACGCTTTGGCTCAATCCGCTGGCGTTTCCGCGGAACCCCTATCATCACCTCGTCAAGCACTATCATGATGGCCGCCTGCTCTCGGGTCACGTCAATGATCCCGCGGAAGATGCGCGGCTGGTTTTTGATGTGTTGACCAACCAGCTGGAGGCCTTCCGCGCAATGAACGCGAAAGCGCCGGAAACGCTGGCCGCCTATCACTACCTGACGACACGTGGCGAACTGGATCAGGGCTTCGACGCGGTGTTCAGCCATGTGCGCGAAACCGCTGTGCCAACCGTAGAACAAGCGCAACAGTTGCTCGGGCGGTTGCTGGAGGGAGAAGCCTGCAAAACGGCTTTACAGCACATCGTGGAACGGGTCGGCTCACCGCAGACAGGATGGCCGTTGGCCTACGCGCTGGCCTGGATCTCGGTCGCCGGTGGGGACTCGGTCATGCCGCCCTGGGTGCGGATGCAGTTCCCTGATGCCGCGCGCATGGTCAAACGGTTGCGTGACACAACCTGCGAGGCCCCGGATTGTGCCTGGTGCCGCGAGAAGAGCGATCCGGTGAAAGCCCTGTCCCGCTGGTTCGGCTTCGACGGGTTTCGGCCGACACCCACCGATGCCGATGGCCGCCCCCTGCAAGAACGCATTGTCGATGAAGGGATGCGGGGCAACAGCGTGCTGGGCATCCTGCCAACCGGGACGGGCAAATCCGTCTGCTACCAGATCCCGGCACTGGCCAAGTTCGATCGGACGGGCGCACTGACCGTCGTGATCTCGCCGCTGGTCGCGCTGATGGCCGACCAGGTTGCGGGTATGGAACGCACGGGCATTTCCGCTGCGGTAACTGTTAACGGGATGCTCTCGCTCCCTGAACGGCAAGACGCCCTTGACAAGGTGCGTATGGGTGATGCCGCGATGCTGTTGATTTCACCTGAGCAGCTGCGCAGCGTGTCGGTGCGATCCGTTCTCAAGCAACGCGAGATCGGGTTGTGGGTTCTGGATGAGGCGCACTGCGTCTCTAAATGGG
The DNA here is from genome assembly GCF_048262615.1 of Antarctobacter sp. Lineage (GTDB taxonomy): Bacteria > Pseudomonadota > Alphaproteobacteria > Rhodobacterales > Rhodobacteraceae > Antarctobacter. The sequence continues at coordinate 7,653 of NZ_JBLXFB010000046.1, read as the reverse complement.
GCCACGATTTCCGGCCCGACTATCGCTATGTCTCCCGGTTCATCCGGGAAACATCGGGCGACGAGGATCCGGCACCGGTGATATGCTTGACGGCCACCGCCAAACCGGAGGTCGTGCGCGATATTCGGGACCATTTTCACCAACGGCTCGGCACGGATCTGCTGTTGCTGGATGGCGGGGCCTCACGGACAAACCTGAGTTTCGAGGTGCGCTCGACCGGCAAGCGGACCAAACTGGCGGATATCCTGTCAGTCATAGAACAGCGCTTGCCACCCGAAGGCGCGTCCGGCGCTGTGGTTTATTGCGCAACGCGGAAGGCAACAGAGGACGTGACGCAGTTCCTGCAACAGCAGGGGCTGTCTGCCGAACGGTATCATGCGGGCCTGACGCCGGACGAGAAGAAGACTATTCAGGAACGGTTCCGTGTTGGTGATTTGCGTGTGATCGCGGCGACCAATGCCTTTGGCATGGGGATCGACAAGCCGGACATCCGGCTGGTGGTGCACGGAGACATTCCTGGTTCGCTGGAAAACTACCTGCAAGAGGCAGGACGCGCTGGCCGAGATAGAGATCATGCCAATTGCGTGTTGCTCTACGCTCCGGATGACGTGGAACGGCAGTTCCAACTGTCCGCACGGTCCCGGCTGGACCGTCGCGAAATCGGCGCGATCCTGAAAGCCGTTCGACGCATGGACCAGCGGACGCGCAGCACCGGGACCGTTGTTGCCACCTCGGGCGAGATCGTGCGGCAAGAGCATGATCGTGAGTTTCAGCGCGAGAGCGCCACGGATGACACGCGGGTCAAAACGGCGATCTCCTGGCTGGAAGAAGCCAAGCTCCTGTCGCGGGAAGAAAACCGGGTCCAGGTTTTCCCGTCCTCGCTTCGGGTTCGCAGCCTCGACGAGGTGGGGTCGCGGATCGCCAAGGCGCAGATCACTGGGATGCGGCGCACGCAACTGATGGACCTCGTGCGCCACCTGATGAACGCCCCGCCCGACGAGGGGATCTCCACCGACGAATTGACAGGCATCAGCGGGCTGACCGGCGGGCAACTGACCAAGGCGCTGGCCGATCTGGAAAGCCTTGGTATCGCACGGAACGACACGGCGGTGACCGTATTCGTGCATTACGGGACAACGGACGACTCCCGAAAGCGTCTGACGCAGGCAACACAGCTTGAAACCGACCTCATTGCCCTGATGCGGGAAGAGGCACCTGATGCCGAGGATCAGGTCAGCACACCGTTCAACCTTCAATTGGCTTGCCAGAAACTGCGAGATGCGGGACACAGCCATGTTCGACCGGATGTGATTGAAAAACTGCTGCGGGGTATGGCGCGCGACGGGCGCGACCTCGATGGCGGCAAGGGGAATGTGCGCCTGCGCAAGGCGTCGCGAAATTCGCTTTTCGTTGCCCTGCAACGCACTTGGGCCGTTCTCGAACAGTCGGCAGCGCTGCGCAGGCAAGCCGGAGAGGCGCTTGTCGAACATTTGCTGGGGCGTCTCGCGAAAGGTCAGCGCGGCAAGGATCAACAGGTCGAAACGACGCTGGGCGACATGCTGGCAAGTCTGACTGGCGATGCTTTCCTGCGCGGGCAAGTCAAAGAGATGACGCGTCTGATGGACCGGGCCCTGCTGTGGTTGCATGAGCAGGACGTTGTGACGCTTGGAAAAGGTCTGACTGTTTTTCGACCGGCGATGACCGTGCAACTGGCCCCTGGTAAAACGCAGTTCCTGGTCAAGGACTTTGCCCCCCTACAAGAGCACTACGACGAGCAGACGGTGCAGACCCATGTGATGGCGGCTTATGCGGAAACAGGCCTCTCCTCGATGCCAGAAGCGATGCGCCTGTCAGAGGACTATTTCGCGCTTGATCAAGAGGCCTTCATGGGCCGTTGGATGAAAGGCCGAACGACTGAGGTCAAACGGCAAACGACCGGGAAATCCTGGGCCAGCGTTGTCGAGTCCCTCGGCAACCCGGTTCAGCAGAAGATCGTCGCCGATGATCGGGACGCCACGAATGTGCTTGTTCTCGCCGGGCCGGGGTCGGGCAAGACGCGGGTGCTGGTGCATCGCATCGCCTACCTGATCCGCGTGCGTCGCGCAGATCCGCGCAGCATTCTTGTGCTGAGCTACAATCGCCATGCGGCGGTCGAGATCCGGGCACGGTTGCGACACTTGATCGGTGATGTGGCATTTGGCGTAACGGTTTCGACCTGCCATGCGATGGCCATGCGGCTGGTCGGCGCGAGTTTCGCCGGCTCGCAGGCCGAAAGCCGCGATTTCGACGGCATCGTCATGGAGGCGGTGCGCCAATTGAACGGTGAAGGGCTCGGCAAGGCTGAGGCAGAGGCGCAGCGCGAGACGCTGATCCAGGGCTACCGCTGGATTCTGGTCGACGAGTATCAGGACATTGGTCCGGAAGAATACGCCTTGATCGCTGCCGTGGCAGGACGGACAATCGACGATGAGGACATGAAGCTGAGCCTCTTCGCCGTGGGCGACGACGATCAAAACATCTACGCTTTTGCAGGTGCGTCTATCCGCTACATCCGCCAGTTCGAACAGGATTATCGCGCGCGACCGGAATACCTGGTCGAGAATTACCGCTCGACAGGCCACATCATCGCGGCGTCGAACACGGTGATCGCCGGGGCGGCGGACCGCATGAAGATCGGCCATGACATCACCATAGACCGCAATCGTCGGAAAGAGTCTGCGGGCGGCATCATGGCCGCGGGTGACCCGGTTGGGCAAGGGCGTGTGCAGTTGCTGCAATGTCCGCCGGGGGATCGTGCACAGGCGGTTGCCGCCGTGACGGAGTTGCAGCGGATGGAGGCTTTGGAGCCCGGCTGGAATTGGTCACGCACGGCGATCATCGCGCGGAACTGGCGACAACTCGCCCCGGTGCGCGCCTACGCCGAAGCGCAAGGTGTCCCTGTCGAAATGGCGAACGAAAGTCTCCCCAGCGTTTGGCGATTGCGCGAAATGCGGCAGTTCATCGAAGGCATCAGCCGGGATCGGACGCGCCTGCTCGACGTGACGGATTTGCTGGAGGTCGTGAACGCCCTGCCGCGAAATCGTTGGGCGGATCTGATCGCCGAGGGCGTGGCCGCACTGGTGCAAGAAATCGGGTCAGGGTCTGCGTCTGTGCCCGACCTCGTCGAGTGGTTTGGAGAATGGTCACGAGATGCCCGCGGCGAACAGCACGGGTTGTTGTTGATGACCGCTCACCGGGCCAAGGGGCTGGAATTCGACGATGTTGTGATCTTGAACGGCGGCTGGGACCGACCGTCGAGAAACGAGGACCTCGATGCGCCACGTCGCCTGTTCTACGTCGCCATGACCCGCGCCCGCCGCAGCCTTGCGGTCATGACGCAAGGCGCACACGCGTTCCTTCCCTCGGAAGGCGACAGTATTCTGAGGCGGCATGCGGCTCTACCCGAGGAAAAGTATCTTCCGCCTGACAGGACTTACCTCATGCCAGACATGAGCCAGGTCTTCATCGATTGGGCCGGGCGCTTGCGCGCTGGCGATGCAAGTCTCCAAGCCATCGCTCAAGCGCGGACTGGTGACCCCGTCACTCTGAACCAGCAGAATGGGCGCTGGTGGGTGACGGATCGACAGGGGCGAAGGCTGATCGGAATGAAAGGCGGATGGGGGGTGCCGGATGGTCGCCGCATCGTCTCCGCGTTCATCGGCGCGATTGTCGCGCGTCATGCGCATGAAAGCGGCGAAGACCATCGCGCCAAGCTTCAGCAGGAACGTTGGGACGTTGTTCTGCCAGAGATCGTTCTGGAATGAGAACGGGCACGTTGGTCCGGCGTCAAAGGCACGTTAGAAAGTCGCCTTGGTCGTGCGTTGCGAGAAGCTCGGACAGGTCCCTGTTGGTCTTGGTTACCGGGGTCTTCGTGTAATCCGTGGTTGAAGTCGCCAAATTCCACCTCGGTGAGCGCCCGAGATTACACCGTCGACGGCGATGAAATGACACCACGTCCTCGGACACTGACTTGGACAGAATCTGCATGGCGGAATTCCAGCAGTTTGCAGCGCGAGACCGGTGAAGAGACACAGCCGTCTTCGGACAAAACCGACGCCTCATCTCATTGATATCACGACGGACTAATTGAGCGCCCCTGCGGTTGCGTGGGTAGCGGCTTTGGTGCGCTTTGCGTACTCCAAGGCACTCCTGTGCGCACAATTGTGTTGGTCACGCACGCGGCAATGTGCTGGCAACACACTGAAAGATGACGCATTCGACATCCGGGGCACCGGCAGCTTCTTGCGGTCCCAAGGTCGGGATCGGATCACTCACACTCCGGTCGCTCGGAAAATCCGCAGGAACGTCGGGGCTCTGATCAACCACCGGCAGAGCGCCTCCGCCGGGTGAGGCAGCCAAATCGCGCGCCGCCACGGATTTCCATCGACTCGTCGCGCGAAATGGGGCCAGACTGCGGGATTGCCGGCGGCGTGGTGAGTCCTGCTCTTTGTCCCGGACGACAAACGATTTGACCGGCTGGCTTCCCCTGGAAGGGCGAACAAAATGCCAGTGAACCCCGGAACCGACACCATCCGCGGGGATGAGTTGACGACCGAAACCATTTCGATCGGTGAAACACGCTACAGCGCGGTCGATACCGGCGGCGACGCCGACTGGTTCAAGATCACGCTCACCGATGCGGATGCCGGCAAGCTCATGTTGATCGACGTCGTCGGCGCAGGGGGGCAACCGCTGACCGACACGGTGCTGGAGGTCTATGATGTCTTTGGCGGACTCGTCTTCGTCAACGACGATTTCAACGGCCAGACAGCGTTTTCCCAAGTCGTTGTCGATCTGTTCGGAGCCGAGGAACTCTTTATCTCGGTCCGCTCCCCTGACCTTGCGGAGACGGGGGGCTACCGTCTGACCACCACCGCCTATCTGCCGGGCGATGACAGCATCCCCGCCGACGCGTCGACCACCGAGACGATCAGCATCGGCCAGACCGTTTCCGGGGAGATCCAGACCGACGGCGATCAGGACTGGTACAGGATCGACTTGCAGCAAGGCGAGACCGTCCACCTGACGCTGGAGGGCACGGTGCCGGGCGGTTTTGACATCGCGCCGTTCATGGGCATCTTCGGCCCGGACGGGACGACCCACCTGCGGAACACGTATGCCGGGGATAACATTGCGACCGTGTTCTGGACGGCACCGGCTACCGGAACCTACTTCATCGCGGCGATGTCCTTGTCTTCGGCGACCGGGGCCTACCGCCTGCGCGCCGATCCGCCGTTCTTTTCCGAACTGTTCACCGAACACTCGGTGTTGACGGAGACCGTGCAGACAACGCCTCTGGCCGACGTCGCCGACCCGGTGAAGGTCTACTTCCTTCAGGCGGGCGAAACCGCGCCCGAAGGCACGGCCGACGGGGTCAACGCCTACGAAATCGGCCAGTACATGCTGGCCTTTGCCGAAGTCACCAAGGTGGCGAACGTCGAATACGTCCAGACGACCGTCCGGGCCGAGGCCGACATCGAGATCTTTACAGGCGACCTCGTCGATGCCTTCGGGTCAGCAAGTTTTCCGGGCGTCACGCCACAGCATTTCAACATGAACAACCGCGTCCCGGAATATTCCGACGCCCCCGGCGGCGGGCTGGAGCAGGGCGGCGTCGCGTTCCAGGTCGCCTTGCACGAAATCGGCCACACGCTGGGCCTCGCGCATACTCACGCGTCCGGCCGGGGCGCGCTTGTCATGGCCGGAGTGACCGAAGCCTTCTATGACCTCGGGGTCTTTGACCTGAACCAGGCGGTTCATTCGGTCATGAGCTACAACCGCGGCTGGTGGTCCGGTCCCCGTGGTCCGATCGTCAACAGTGACCTGCCCTCTCTCGGCAGCGCGGGCACCTATTCGCCGATAGACATCGCGGCGCTGCAAAACATGTACGGTGCCAACACGACCACCGGGGCGGGCAATGACATCTACGTCCTGGGCTCGGCGGACAACTTCTACAAGTCGATCTGGGATGTCGGCGGCATCGACCAGATCCGGCTGGAGGGGACCGATGACGCGGTGATCGACCTGCGCGCCGCGACCATGGCCTACGAGGCTGGCGGCGGCGGCTTCATCTCGCACATTCCGCGCTGGCACGGAGGCCTGACAATTGCCAGCGGCGTGATCATCGAGAACGCCACCGGCGGGTTCGGTTCGGACAGCATCACCGGCAACGGCGCGGACAACATCCTGAACGGGCGCCTGGGCAATGACACGCTGATCGGCGGCGAAGGCGCGGATACCCTGACCGGGGGCTTCGGCGACGACTGGCTGGTCGGCGGGCTGGGCGCGGATGTGCTCGACGGCTCGCCGGGGGACAGCGACACGCTGGACTACTCGGCAGCGACCAGCGGCGTCACGGTGCGGCTGTGGAACAACACCGTCTCCGGCGATCCGGTGGCCAGCGGCGACACCATCGTCAACTTCGAGAACGTCGTGGGCGGCTCCGGTGACGATTTCATCGTCGGCAACCTGAGGGCCAACCGGCTGTCGGGAAATGGCGGCAACGACACGATCATCGGTTCGGGCGGTGGCGACACGCTGGAGGGCGGCGCAGGGATCGACATCCTGCGCGGCAATGCCGGGATGGACGTGCTGATCGGCGGCGTCGGGGGCGATTTCCTGACCGGCGGGACCGAGGCCGATGCCTTTGTCTTCGCGGTCGGGGATACCGGCATCGGCGCGGCTCGGGACCAGATCATGGATTTTGAAAAGGGCCTGGACCTGATCGATGTAAGCGGCCTGTCCCCGGCGGAGTTCGAGTTCCGCGGCACCGCCCTGTTCGCCCCTTCCGGCAATCCCGAGCTGCGGCTGTTCGAGACACCCTCCGGATCGACCATCGTGATGGTCGATGTGGATGGCGACGGGGTCATCGACGCCGAAATCCGCGTGGCCGGGGTGATCGGCCTCGCGGCGGAGGACTTTGTGCTGTAAGAATTGGCGACATCCTGAACGCGCCGCTTATGGCCTGTCCGCCGTCGAGTCGACCTGCGGGCGACCGGTCATGTCGTCTTTTCGAGCCGCTCGATCCGGATCAAGAGGTTGCGCACGGTCGCGATGTGCCATCCCGCCATGCCGGTCCGGATTGCTCGGGCGTTCCGTTGCTCCGCCAAGGCGCGCCGGGTTGTATGGCGCTCGGCGCGAATGGCTTCGATTACCGGATGCAGGTCCTCGGCGAAGGCGTCGGCATTGCCGCGCACCGTCAGGAAAGTCGCGGTGCGTCTGTAGGCCTCGAAGCTCAACCCTTGGAGCAGCTCCTCTTCGACGAGGTCCTCGTGGTCGCCCGCGGGCAAATCTCCGGTGTATCCCGGCAAGGTGAACGGGTTCGAAAATGTTACGGTCGATCTCCGTCATGATCGGCTGTTCGGCGCATACGCTGACAGCGTGGGTCAAGAAGGCCGAAGTCGACAGCGGCGAGCGGGCGGCCATGGCCGGGCCGTCAAGCCGGAACATCTCGGAGCCTTGCCCTGCGGCCCCGGCACCACAGACGCTTATCCCCGCGCCGGTCGACACGGGGATAAGATGCCGGTTGCCGCCAGTCTCTGAGCTACCTCCCGAAATTCGGACACTGACATAAGCTATGATTTGCAGTCTGCTGATCTTCGACGAGAAGGAGAT
>NZ_JBLXFB010000045.1:0-18192 GCF_048262615.1 Antarctobacter sp. | reverse complement strand
GTCTGGTCGAGTTCTACCGCTCGCCGGCCCGCGTGGCATGGTCGCCGACCGGCACCAACGTGCCTGACTACCCCAAGCTGGCACAGCTGTGGTGGCAGAACATCGGTGACGCCATGTCCGGCGCCAAGACACCTCAGCAGGCCCTCGACGCACTCTGCGCCGATCAGGAAAAGGTGCTGGAGCGTCTGGAGCGTGCGGGTATCCAGGGCGACATCGGCCCCAAGCTGAACGAAGAGCGTGACGCCGAATACTGGTTCGCCCAGCCCGGTGCGCCCTACGCCAAGCTGGCCGACGAAGACGAAGAGCCCAAGACCGTCAGCTACGATGAGCTGATCAAGTCCTGGCAATAAACGTTCCTCCCCGGTCGGGGCCCTTCGGGGCCTCGGCCACCTTTGCCAAGTCCAGGGCAAAGCCCTAACCAGCACTTTCCTTTCGGTTTTGACAGGTCTTTCGCCGCACCCGCCTCTGCCCGGTGCCGCAGGTTTTGCAAGCAGTTGGCTACTTTTTGATGCGGCGTCCTTTGGCATCGAACAGCATCGCATCGCCATCCGTCCAATCGACAGCAATACCGTCCCCCTCTGCCGGGATCGGGTGCGCGGCGTCCTGGCGCGCGGTGATCTGGCTGCCATCGGACAGACGGCAATGGATCAGGGTCTCGGCCCCCAACGCCTCTGTATAGGCGACCGTCGCCTGTAGACGGCCTTCTTTGCCCAGCGACAGGTGCTCTGGCCGGATGCCAAGGCGGGTGCCTGCGGAAAGACCGGGCACCAGTCCCCCATCAAGAAAGTTCGTCGGCGGAGAGCCGATGAACCCGGCAACAAAGGCGGTCTGTGGATTGGCGTAGACGTCAAGCGGTTTGCCGATCTGGTCGGCGACGCCACCGTTCATCACCACCATGCGATCGGCCAGCGTCATCGCCTCGACCTGATCATGGGTGACGTATAGCGCGGTTACGCCCAACTCACGCTGCAACGCCTTGATTTCCAGCCGCATCTGAACCCGCAATTTGGCGTCGAGGTTGCTCAGCGGTTCGTCGAACAGGAACACGGCGGGTTTGCGCACGATGGCACGGCCCATGGCCACGCGCTGACGCTGTCCCCCGGACAGTTCGCGCGGCTTGCGCCTCAGATACGGCTCCAACTGCAAGAGTTTGGCGGCGGCGGCAACACGGTGCTCGATCTCTGACCGGGCAACCTTGGCGATCTTGAGCCCATAAGCCATGTTGTCGAAAACCGACATATGCGGGTAAAGTGCGTAGTTCTGAAAAACCATCGCGATATCGCGTTCCATCGGCTCTTGGTCATTGACCACATTGCCGTTTATGCGCACCTCGCCGGATGTGATGGTCTCAAGGCCCGCAACCATCCGCAGTAAGGTGGACTTGCCACAGCCGGATGGGCCGACAATCACGATGAATTCGCCATCTGCAATGTCGAGGTCGACGCCGTGGATGACCTCGGTTTTGCCGAAGGATTTCCTGACGTTTTGAAGCGTGACAGTCGCCATTATTTCTCGCTCTCCACCAGTCCGCGCACGAACAGCCGCTGCATGCCGACAACCACCAGCACCGGCGGGACCATCGCCAGAATCGAGGTCGCCATGATCACCGGCCAGTCGGCAATGTCGTCCCCGCTGGGGAACATCTGTTTGATGCCCATGACAATTGTGTTCATCTCCGGGTCCGTCGTGATCAGCAGCGGCCAAAGGTATTGGTTCCAGCCATAGATGAACAGGATCACGAACAAGGCCGCGATGTTTGTCCGGCTCATCGGCAGCAGGATGTCAAAGAAGAACCGCATCGGCTTGGCCCCGTCGACCCTTGCGGCCTCGGCCAGTTCATCCGGAACCGTCATAAAGAACTGACGGAAGAGGAAGGTCGCGGTGGCCGAGGCTATCAATGGCAGGATCAGCCCCTGATAGCTGTTGAGCATCTTGAAGTTGGCGATCACCTCATAGGTGGGCACAATTCGCACCTCGATTGGCAGCATCAAGGTCAGGAAGATCAGCCAAAAGAACAGCTTTCGCAGCGGAAAGCGGAAGTAAACGATGGCAAACGCCGACAGGAGCGAGATCGCGATTTTTCCCAGCGCAATGCCCATTGCCATGATCAGCGAATTCAACAGCATTGCTGCAACAGGGGCGTTCACCCCGGATTTGAGGGCGCGCGCGTAGTTCTCAAAGAATTGGTCGCCGGGCCAGAGCGGCATCGGCGGGCGCACGATCTCTGGCTGAGAGACGGTCGAGGCGACAAACGCCAGCCAGATCGGGAAGAAGATGAACAGGACGCCGATGATCAGCCCCAGATGGGTCAGCCAAAGACCGACGCCGCGCTTTTCCACCATGCCACTTGTCTGGGCCATCAGTAATGCACCCTGCGTTCGATGAATTTGAACTGCACAACGGTCAGGATCGACACCAGCACCAGCAGCACAACCGATTGCGCCGCGGATGAGCCCAGATCCTGCCCGACAAACCCGTCCGAAAAGACCTTGTAGACAAGGATGGTTGTCGCCTGTTGCGGCCCGCCGCTGGTGATCGTGTGGATGACGCCGAAGGTTTCGAAAAAGGCGTAGATGATGTTCACCACCAACAGGAAAAACGTGGTGGGCGACAAGAGCGGGAAGACGATGGTGCGGAACCGCGTCCAGAAATGCGCGCCATCAATGGCGGCGGCCTCTATGACCGATTTGGGAATGGCCTGAAGGCCCGCAAGGAAGAACAGGAAGTTATAACTGATCCGGCCCCATGCAGAGGCCACGACAACAAGGCCCATCGCCTCGCCCTCGTTCAGGACATGGTTCCAGTCATATCCCAAAGTGCCAAGATACCACGACACGACCCCGACGCGGGTGTTGAACATGAACAGCCACAGCACACCGGCCACCGCAGGGGCGACCGCGTAGGGCCAGATGAGCAGGGTCCGATAGGTGCCCGACCCTTTGATCAGCCGATCCGCCAAAAGCGCGAGGTACAGCGCGACTCCCATGGAAACCAGCGTGACGAGGATCGAAAAGACCGCCGTCGTCACAAAGGACGCGCGGTAATACGGATCGCCAAACAGGTACTCGAAATTCCCCAAACCCACCCATTGCATCGACAGGCCGAACGGGTCGGGAATAAAGAGCGACTGCCAGATCGCTTGCCCTGCGGGGTAGAAGAAAAAGACAGCCGTGATGACGATCTGCGGCAGAACCAGCAGGATCGGCAACCAGATGCCTTTGAAAGTGACGCGCTTTTCCATGGTTTGATGGGGCTGCCCCGGCGGACCGGGGCAGCCGCTTTCCGATTAACGCGAGGCTTGCTCGAACCGGCGCAGCAGCGCGTTGCCGCGTGTTACGGCACTGTCGAGCGCGGTTTGCGCGTCTTTGTCACCGGCCCAGACGGCCTCCAGCTCTTCGTCGATGATGCCACGGATCTGATCGAACGACCCAAGACGCAGACCTTTGGAATTGGCGGTCGGCTCTTTCGCGGTCATCTGGATCACGGCGATGTCGGTGCCGGGGTTTGCATCGTAGAACCCGTCCATCCGGGTCTTTTCACCCGCTTCCGTGGTGATCGGCAGATAGCCGGTGTCCTGATGCCATTTGGCCTGAATTTCCGGCGATGACAGGAAGTTCAGGAACGCCGCGACAGCCTTGTAATCCTCGTCGCTCTGACCTTCCATCACCCAGAGAGAGGCACCGCCGATGATGGTGTTCTGAGGCTCATCCACCAGCGCCGACCAATAGGGCAGGGGGCGCACGTCAAAGTCAAATTCCGCCTCGGCCTTGATCCCGGCATAGCCTGCCGAGCTTTCGGTAAAGAGCGCACATTCACCGGCGCGGAAGTTTGCGCCACCTTCGTTGCGGCGACCGGCGTAGATGAACTTGCCGTCTTTCGCCCAGTCCCCCATGGCCGAGATATGCGCAACCTGGATCGGACCGTTGAACGCCAGTTCGGTGTCGGTTCCGCCAAAGCCGTTGTCCTTGGTGGCGAACGGCGTGTCATGGTAGGCCGACAGGTTTTCGAGGTGAATCCAGCTTTGCCATGCGGTGGTCATCGGGCAATCGACGCCTGCCGCCTTCAGTTGGTCCAGTGTCGTGCCGACATTTTCCCAAGTGGACAGGTCGGTGTCGGGGTCAATCCCGGCTTCTTCCAGCTTGTCGCGGTTCACCCACAAGACCGGGGTGGACGAGTTGAACGGCAGCGACAGCATGTTGCCATCGGGCGAGGTGTAGTACCCTTTGACAGAGCCGATGTATTTCGACTGATCGAACTCGGCACCGGCGTCGGCCATCACCTCATAAACCGGCTTTACCGCGCCTTTGGCCCCCATCATCGTGGCGGTGCCGACCTCGAACACCATCAGGATATCGGGTTGCTCGCCCGCGCGAAACGCGGCGATGCCTGCGTTCAGGGTTTCCGAATAGTTGCCCTTGTGGCTGGCGACGACCGTGTAGTCGCCTTGGCTGGCGTTGAAGGTTTCGACCTGTTCGGCCACCAGATCGCCCAGACGACCGGTGAAGGCGTGCCAGAACTCGATTTCGGTCTGAGCGAATGCAGCCTGCGCCGAGCAGAGAACCGCAGCGGTCGCGATCGCGGATGTTGTATGTCTCATCAGTCTTCTCCCTAAATTTGACAAGTCGTCGATGGATTTTCGGTCCCGCTGTTCTTCGCGGTTTTTTGTAACGTTCTTACGTCAGGATCAGCATTTTCGTCATGGCCGGTCCACTACGAAATCGGGAATGATTCCAGCCCGTTGGATGGCATCTTCCACATCCATACCGGCAAAGAACCCGTAGTTGGCGATCAAGGCGGATTTTATGCCACTGGTCTGCGCGCCCAGTATATCGGTGTGCAGACTGTCGCCGATCATGACGACACGCGATTTGTCGACGGGGCCCAGCCGGGACAGGGCCTGTTCGAAAACATCCGGAAACGGCTTGCCGTAAAACGTGGGCTTGACGCCGACGCGGTCCGCCAGTTGGTGAGCGAAAAAGCCCGGCTCTTGCGAAAAGCCGCTTTCGCGCGGGGCGACGATATCGGGGTTGGCGACAAGTACCGGCCTTGGCTGTGTCTTCAGCGCATTTTCCAGCAGGGTCTGACGTTCAGAGGTCCACAGTGCGCTGCCCATCAGCAAAAAACCATCGACCTCGTCGAACACGCAGGCTTCATCCCCCAGAACAGCCATGTCGAGCGTCCCGAGGTCGTCGAACACCGAATGCGCGGGCGCCATGACGCCCCACCGCATGTTGTTGTGTCCGTTCATCGCCGCCGCCAATGCGGTGCGGCTGGTCACGATATCCGACAGGTCGAACTGGTAGCCCAGCCGGCGATACTTTTGCAGCAGGTCGCGGGCAGGCAGGCTGGCGGCGTTTGAGACCACGGATACGGATTTGCCCGCAGCTTTCAGGTCGCCGATACGCTCAGCGGTGCCGGGAATGGCGGTTTCTCCGATGTTCAGAACCCCAAAGGCGTCCAGAAGAAAGACGTCGAATTCATCGGCGATCTCGGCAAGCGTTGCGACATGCCGGGTGGGCGGGGCCGGCGGAACAGGGCTTGGCAGACGGTGCCTGACCGCTTCATAGGCTGCAAAGGCCTCTTCTGCGGTCAAGCTCATCATATGATTGCGCCCCGAACCTTGGCCGACACCCATTCGCTGATAACCACGGCGGCAAGGATCACAAGCAGGATCAGGCTGACCTGCGGCCATGCCAGTACGTTCAGCGAGGATGACAGTTGCAGGCCGATGCCGCCCGCGCCGACCAGTCCCAGAACGGTTGATTCCCGGATGTTGATGTCCCACCGAAAGACCGCCACGCCGGCAAAGGCGGGCATGATCTGGGGGACGATCCCGTAGGCCATGACCTGCCAGCGCGACGCGCCCGTGGCGGTGATTGCCTCGACCTGCGCATGGTCGATCTCTTCAATCGCTTCATACAGCAGCTTGGCGCAGAACCCGATCGAGCGGATCGCGATGGCGACAACGCCTGCAAACACGCCGGGGCCGATGATGGCGATCAGCAACAGCGCCCAGATCAGCGAATTGATGGAGCGTGTCGAGACGATGATCAGCAGAGCAATGGGCCGGATGAACAGCTTTGAGGGCGTCGTGTTGCGCGCGGCCAGAAAGGCCACCGGCACCGACAGGATCAGCGCGATGATCGTGCCCAGCGTTGCGATATTCAGCGTGTCCCAGATCGGGCGGCCCAGTTGGGTAATGTACTCCCACCGGGGCGGCGTTGCGCGGGTCCAGATGTCGTTGGCGATGCGGGGCGCATCCCACACGAAGAACCATGTGGTGGCTTCGGAAATCCGTTGCCAGCAGACCATGAAAACTGCGACGCCAATCAGCCAGCCAAACCAGCGCAGCAGGCTTTCGCGTCTGCTGCGGCGTTTCCAGATCTGTGCGCCGTCCCGTTCGAATACCGGCATTACTGAACCCTCGCCCGGATGATGCCCGATAGGTATTCCAGCGCCATGACGATCACGATGATCAGGATCAGGATCGCCGCCGCCGTGTCGTATTCATAGCGGTCGAAGGCGGTGTTCAGCGTTGCGCCGATCCCGCCCGCGCCGACAAGGCCGAGGATCGCGCTTTCGCGGAAATTGATGTCGATCCGGTACATCGACAGGCCGACCAGACGGGGCATGACCTGCGGTTGAACGCCGTAGTTGATATACTGCATCCAGCGCGCGCCACTGGCTTTGACGGCTTCGGCCTGCACGCGGTCCATCGACTCGATGTCTTCGGCCAGCAGCTTTGACAAGAACCCGATGGTCGCAAACGACAGCGTCAGGAAACCCGCCAGCGGGCCAAAGCCAAAGATGGCCACAAGCAGGATCGCAACGATGATTTCCTGCAAGGCCCGGCTAACTGCAACAATGCCACGGCACACCAGATAGACCGGCATCGGCGCGATGTTCCGGGCCGCGCCAAGGCCGATGGGAATGGAAATCGCGATTCCGACAACAGAGGCCGCGACTGTCATCACGATGCTTTCAAGCAGCCCTTCCCAGATATCGCTGGAGCGCGAGACAAAGTCCGGCCGGGTAAAGGACAAAACGAACTGCCACCCACGGTCGAGGCCAGCATAAACGCGCCCCCAATCCACCTCGATGGTCAGGAAAGCCGCGATCAGATACGCGACAAAGCCCACCACAAGAGCCCACCGCAATTTTGGGTTGGCGACAAAGGGCGGCTTGCGCCAGCCTTTGCCCAGAACATCGTCAAGCTCTCGATGGCTCATTCCGCGGCCTCGATATCTTCGTCGTCCTCGACTTTTTCGATGGTCGCTTCCCAGTCTTCCTCGCCGTAGATTTCGGTCAGCTTGTCACTGGTCAGCCCGGTGGGCGGGCCGTCAAAGACGATTTCGCCAAACCGCAGCCCCACGATGCGCGGCACGAACATTTGCGCCAGCGCCACGTCATGGATGTTGATGATCGCGGCCAACCCCCGTTCCAGACAAAGCTCGGTGATCAGCCGCATGATCTGGCGGCTTGTCTTCGGGTCCAGAGAGGCGGTGGGTTCGTCCACCAGCAGCAGCTTGGGGTTCTGGATCAAGGCGCGGCAGATGCCGACACGCTGGCGCTGCCCGCCCGACAATTCGTCCGCGCGTTTGTCGGCCATGTGCAACAGCCCCACCCGGTCAAGCAGGCGAAAGGCCTCATCCACATCCGACTGCGGAAAGCGGCGCAGGAAACTGCGCCAAAAGCCGACGTAGCCAAGTCGGCCCGACAGAACGTTTTCCATCACCGTCAGCCGTTCGACCAGAGCGTATTCCTGAAAGATCATGCCCATGGACCGGCGCGCCTTGCGCAGCGCCGAGGTGCCCAGTTTGGCAAGATCGGTGTCTTCCAGCATCACCTCGCCGCTGGTGGGTTCCACCAGCCGGTTGATGCAGCGGATCATGGTTGATTTCCCCGCGCCAGACGGCCCGATCAGCGCCAGAACCTGACCGGCGGGGACTTTCAGATCAATCGCCTTCAGCGCCTGATCACCCGTTTTGTATGTTTTTGTAAGCTTTTGAAGGCGCAGCATTCATCGACCCTTTGCCGGGGTGCATGGCAGGCCCCTTGGGGGCCCGCCAAATTGAGGTGTGGCTTACTCGCAGGCGTAGGAAACGCCGTTTGCCGCGTCGATCTTGCGGATGACCTCCCAGAATTCCTTGTAGGTCATCTCAAGGAACTGGCCTTCGTTCGACTTTTCGAATTCGGCCTGAAGCGAGGTGCCGTCCCATTCGAAGTTGAAAAAGGCATTGCGGATCTTGTCCTGCAATTCAGGCTTCAGATTATAGACAGTGCCAAACCCGGTCGTCGGGAACGTCTGCGACTTGTAGATCGTCACAACGTCGTCTTCCTTGATGACGTCGCGCAGGATCATCCGTGACTTGACTGAGTTGGCAATCGACGCGGCCATGTAATCCTTGTTGGCGACACCCAGGATCGAGTTGTCGTGCTTGCCCGAAAAGACCGGCTCAAAGTCGCGGTCGGGCAGCAGATCGAAGTCACCTTTGAGGATGGCCGACGGTGCCTTGAAGCCAGAGTTGGACGTGGGTGAGGTAAAGGCCAGTTGCTTGCCTTTAAGGTCCTCGACCTTTTCGATGCCAGAACCGGGGTATGTGATGATCTCCATCTCATAGCCAAAGTTGCCGTCTTTCGACGCCATGATGGTGAACGGCCGGAAACCCGCGCAGTTGACAGCCAAAGGGTTGGAGCCGGTGTTGAAACCCGCGATATGCAACCGGCCCGAGCGCATGGCCTCGATCTGAGCGGCGTTGTTCTGAACCGGGAAGAACATGACCTTTTTGCCGGTTTCGGCCTCAAGGTGGTCAAGGAAATCCGACCACGCGGTTTTGTAAACGGCGGGGTCTTCGACCGGCGTATAGGCAAAGATCAGCGTGTCGGGGTCGATCTGATCCGCGGGATCGGTCGGAATATCGGCAATCAGATCGCCGTCCACATCGCAAAAGCGTGCGTCCAGATCGCCGCGCGGACAATCCTGAGCCGACGCGGTCGTGCCCATCGAAAGGAGCGCAAGTGCAGACGCGCCCAGCAGAAGTTTGAAATTGAATGTCATGTCTTCCTCCCAGATTTGCGACCGTTGGGGCCGCCATTTTTTTTCTTTTCACTCCTGATCAGCGACCAGAATGGTAACATCGGCCCCAACGAGGGCGGTCAGCAAGTCCCCTTTTGGTTTGCTGTCGGTGACAACCGTATCCAACTCGTCAAGCGATCCAACCAGCGCCAACCCCTTTCGACCGAATTTCTGGCCGTCAATCAGCAAGTGCCGCCGTGCCCCTTGGCGCAGCATCATGCGTTTGACCGACGCGAATCCCCTGACGGTTTCGGACGGCCCCTCCTCGGACAATCCTGATGCGCCGATCATGCAATGATCAACATGGAATCTCCTCAGGAACTCCAAAGTCTCGGTTCCGACCAGTGCGGATTCGGCAGGCAGGTATTCGCCGGGACACAACAGGACTTCGGGCGCACCATGTCCCAGCGTCATGGCAACCGGGATCGAATTGGTGATGACCGTGCAGGGCGTGCCCAGATAGGCCAGAGACCGCGCCATCTGGATCGTGGTGGACCCGGAATCGATCATGACGGTTTGTCCGCTCTGCACCAGTCCGGCGGCCTTCATTCCGATGCGTGCGCGCTCTTCGATCAAGGCATTGGTGCGTTCATCCAGACCCGGATAGTGCCCTTGCGACGGAGCTGACGCGCCGCCGTGCGCCCGGCTGATCAGCCCGTCATCGGCCAGCGCGTCAAAGTCCCGGCGGACCGTTTCGGTCGACACCTGAAAGCGGTCCGCCAACTCGCTGATCCGAACATGCGGGCGCAGCTTGAGTTCCAGCAGAATTTGACGCCGACGTTCGGATTTCTTGATCCGGTCCGAAGCCACTTTCCTTGTTCCCTCTGATGTCGAGGTTTCCACCATGTGCCCCACCGACTCGTGATCTGCCATCAGGATTGTGGTGTTTCGGGCGTTTTTGCAATAATTTTTGTTGCATAAGCTGCATTCTGGTGCTGATGTTTTTGAATACATGCCATCGGACACAGGGTCGTGCCCGTGGTGGAAAGGAATGAAAACTGACCTTGGTGCTAACCCCTTGATCCTTTTGTCGGTAAATCTGGCTGCTGCCGTGGCCCTGTTGCTGTGGTCGGTCCGCTTGATCCGGACCGGGGTGGAACGCGCGTTTATGCCAGAGTTGCGGCGTCACCTGAAAAGCCTGTCCCACCGGCCGGTTTCTGCCGCCGCTGGGGGCAGCGTTGCGGCCATGTTGCTGCAAAGTTCGACGGCCGTCGCGCTGATCGGCGGTGGCTTTGTCGCCTCCGGGATGTTGGCCCCGCCCTCGGCGCTGGCGCTGCTTCTGGGGGCGGATCTGGGCTCGGCCGCGATGGCCCGAGTGCTCATGTCCCCGGTCGAGGTGGTCATTCCTTTCCTGCTGCTGATCGGCATTTTGACATTTTTCAATGCACGGTCCCGCAAGGCCAAGCAGGTCGGTCGGATCGTGATCGGCTTTGCGCTTGTTCTGGTCTCGCTGCAAATGATCCGGACCGCCACCACCCCGATCGGCGAAAACGAAATCGTTCAGGCCACTGCCGCCTATTTTGCCAACGATCTGCTCAGCGCGTTCCTGATCGGCGCGGTCCTTGCGTGGATCATGCATTCCAGCCTTGCCGCGATCCTGACGTTTGCCACCTTTGCCGCGTCGGGCCTGATCGCCGTCCCGGTTGCCGCTGCGCTGGTCATCGGCGCGAACCTTGGCGGTGCGGTTGTGCCCTTGGTGCTGCTGTCGGCGGCCCCAAGACCCGTGCGTCAGGTTGTTGTCGGAAACCTGCTGGCCCGCGGGGGCATGACCCTTGCCGCGCTGTGTCTGGTTGTCTTTGACGTGCTCGACCTGTCGCGCCTTGGGCCGGATGCCGGGCAACAGGTTGTGATGCTGCACATCCTGTTGAACGCGGCGCTGGTGGTCATCGGTCTGTCGGGTCTGCGGCTGCTCATCCGGTTTTCCGGCGCGCTTGTCCCGGTCGCCAAAGTCGATGCCGATCCCACCGTCAGCGCGCTTGATCCGAAGGCCCTGGAAAATACCGATTACGCGCTGGCATGCGGCCAACGCGAACTGCTGCGCATGGCCGAAACCGTTCAGGCCATGCTGATCCCCGTCATGGGGCTGTTTCGGGAGTGGAATCCGCAGGTCGCGCAACTGATCGAAAAGCGCGAAGACGCGGTTGACCGGATGCATTTCGAAACCAAGATCTATCTCTCAAAACTACGCGACAAGAGCGGTTCCGGGGCGCAGCCGCAAAGCTCGGTCGAGCTGGTCGCCTTGGCAAACCATCTGGAAGAAGCCGCCGACAAAATCGCGGTCAACCTTCTGGCGCTGGCAAAGAAAATGAATGACGAGGCGGTTTCATTTTCTGAACAGGGGTTGGCGGATATCGAACAGTTCCACGATCAGGTTGTCACCAACACGCAATTGGCGCTGAATGTCCTCACGACGGGCGACGCCGAGGCCGCGCGCCAGTTGGTCGCGGAAAAGGATCGTGTCCGGATAGAAGAGCAGCGGTTGCAAGCCCGGCACCTGAACCGTCTCAGAAAGCAGCCCGCCGCAAGCGTCGAGACCACAAACATCCATCAGGAAACTCTGCGGCTATTCAAGCAGATCAATGCCGCGCTTTGCTATGTCGCCTATCCGATTGCCGAAAAGACCGGCGACCTCCTTGGCAGCCGCCTTGCGCAGCCAAGATATGCGGCGGGTTCAACATGATGCGCGCGGACGATCCGGCGCAGCAGATTGCCGCCCTTCCTGTCCGTCGCGACAAGAAAGGCAAGTTGCGTGTTCTGATGGTCACCTCGCGCGATACCGGGCGCTGGGTGATGCCAAAAGGCTGGCTGATGGACGGAAAGAAGCCATGGCGCGCCGCCGAGATCGAAGCCATGGAAGAGGCGGGAGCGGTTGGCTACATTTCCAACACCGCAATCGGCACCTATCACTATACAAAGCAAATGGATGACGGCAGCAATATCCGCTGTTGTGTAACGGTCTATCCGATGATGGTCGAACGGCTGAAGCGGCGCTGGAAGGAACGCAAAGAGCGAACGCGCCATTGGTTTTCACCCAAGAAGGCCGCGAAACTGGTCGATGAGACTGAACTGACCGCCTTGCTGACCGAGTTGGCGAAACAGCCCACCGGGCAGCCGGGCATGAAGGCGTTGCTGAAAGCATCGTGAGGAAGCGCAGACAATAAGCCGGGAAAACCGGCCAACATTCATTTCTGGGAGGAAAGACATGAAGAAAATTACGCTTACACTGGCCGGATCGCTGATTGCGCTCTCGGCGTCGGTCACGGCGTCCTATGCGGACAAGCTGACGTTCTATTGCAGCGCGCAAGAGGACTGGTGCCAACTGATGGCCCGCAGCTTTGAGGACGCGACCGGCATCGACGTCAACATGACGCGCAAATCCTCGGGTGAGACCTTTGCCCAGATCCGCGCCGAGGCGGTGAACCCGAAGGGCGATGTCTGGTGGGGGGGCACCGGCGATCCGCACTTGCAGGCTGCCGAAGAGGGCCTGACCGAGGAATACATGTCGCCCATGCGCGACCAGTTGCATGACTGGGCCATCCGTCAGGCGGAAAGCGCGGGAAACAGAACCATCGGCATCTATTCCGGCGCGCTTGGCTATGGCTACAACACCGACCTGCTGGCCGCGAACAACCTGCCGGAACCGGCCTGCTGGAAGGATCTGCTCAAGCCCGAGTACAAGCAGCACGTCCAGATGGCGAACCCCAATTCGTCCGGTACGGCCTACACCACGCTGGCCTCGATCATCCAGATCTTCGGTGAGGATGAGGGCTTTGAGTTCATGAAGGGCCTGCATGCCAATATCAACCAGTACACCAAATCCGGCTCTGCCCCGATCAAGGCGGCGGGACGCGGTGAGAACACCATCGGCATCGTCTTTATGCACGATGCGGTGGCGCAGGCGGTTGCCGGCTTCCCGATAAAGGTTGTCGCCCCGTGTGAGGGCACCGGCTATGAGATCGGCTCGATGTCGATCGTCAAAGGCGCGCGCAACATGGATGAGGCCAAAAAGTTCTACGACTGGGCCTTGTCCGTCGACGCGCAGAACCTTGCGCTGCAAGTCAACGCCTTTC
Source organism: Antarctobacter sp. (assembly GCF_048262615.1). Classification (GTDB taxonomy): domain Bacteria; phylum Pseudomonadota; class Alphaproteobacteria; order Rhodobacterales; family Rhodobacteraceae; genus Antarctobacter. The sequence goes on along the minus strand of NZ_JBLXFB010000045.1, from coordinate 5,046 downwards.
AGGTGCCGTCGAACAAGGGGGCCAAAACCTCGGACAAGGCACCGGACATGGCAAGCATCAAGCTGATCGACTATGACTTTGTGAAATACGGGTCGTCCGATGAGCGCAAGCGCCTGCTGCAAAAGTGGGACGAAGAAGTCTCGGTCCTGCCGCAGTAACGAATGCGCACTCCTGCAAGTGAACGGGCCACCCACCCGGTATTGATCTTCTGGATCATCGCCGGGTGGGTCGGGTTCTGCATCCTGCCCTGGTATGGGGTCGAGGACGGTTTCTGGTCGTTTGCGTGGCTGATGAACGGCTATCCATTCGACGAGGATTTTGCCCCTGCCGCCTTTCTGATCGCGCAGGGCGAAAAGCTGTGGCTGGCGCCTTTGGTGATCCCCTTGGCAATGCCTTTGCTGGTGCTTGGCCGGTTGAAATCCGATCCGCTGTTCGCGCGCATCCTGATCCTTGCCGGGGCGCTGGGCTTTGGCTGGCTGATCGCGCAGGGCTTTGGCATCGGCATTCGCGGCTTCAATTTCGATTGGCTGAAGGCCCTCTTCGGAGAGCTTGGCGACCGCCAGTTCGGCATGGGCTACGGCGCGATGATCTGCGCGACGGCCTTTCTGTTTCTGTTCACTCAGGGCATCGCGGCGCGGGGCGCGATCAATGGCGACGTCTTTGTTGTCAGCGCCATTGGCGGTGTCATCGTGATTGTCACCGCATTTGTGTTCTTTCCCATCGCCAAGATGCTGTTCGCCGCCTTTGTCACCGAAGACGGCAGCTATTCCGTCACCGTGTTTTTTGCCAAGTTTATGGACAACCGGCTCTGGGGGCTTGGCTGCCTCTGGGGCGCGCGCTGCGGCGTTGCGTGGAACTCGCTGTTTCTGGCCATTGCGGTGGGTCTGCTCACCACCGTTCTGGGCCTTGCCTTTGCCCTTGTCGTGACCCGGTCGGGGTTTCGCTACAAACGCGCGCTGCGTGCCTTGACGGTTCTGCCGATCATCACGCCGCCTTTTGTGATCGGATTGGCGCTGATCCTGCTGTTCGGTCTGTCCGGCACCGTGACGGTCTACTTCGCCGACCTTTTCGGGATGCAACCGACCCGTTGGCTGTATGGTTTGCCCGGCGTGCTGATCGCGCAAACGCTGGCGTTCACGCCCATTGCTTTCCTCGTGCTGATTGGCGTCGTTGAAGGCGTCAGCCCCTCGATGGAAGAAGCCGCGCAGACGCTGCGCGCCAACAAGTGGCAGGTCTTCCGCACGGTTTCCCTGCCGCTGATGCGTCCGGGTCTTGCCAACGCCTTCCTTCTTGGCTTCATCGAAAGCATGGCCGATTTCGGCAACCCGCTGGTGCTTGGCGGCAACTTTGACGTGCTGTCGACAGAGATCTTCTTTGCCATCGTCGGTGCGCAATACGATCAGGGACGCGCTGCCGTTCTGGCCATGGTCCTGCTGTTCTTCACGCTGTCGGCGTTCTACGCGCAACGCGCATGGCTGGGCAAAAAGAGCTATACAACCGTGTCAGGCAAAGGCGATGCGGGCGTGCACCCGCTGATGCCAAGCGGCCTTGCTATCCCGGTGATGGTTGTCGCGCTTGGTTGGGCGCTGTTCACGGCGCTGGTCTATGTCATGATCATCTATGGCAGCGTGGTCGACCTGTGGGGCGTCAACAACGCGCTGACGTTCAAACATTATGTCACCGCGTTTTCTGTCCGGTTCGAGGCCGAAGGCATCCGCTGGACGGGGGCCGCATGGGACAGTTTCTGGACCACGATCATGATCGCCGCCATCGCGGCGCCACTGACCGCCGCCGTGGGTCTGATCACGGCCTATCTGCTGACACGCCAGACGTTCGCAGGCAAAAACGCGTTCGAGTTCGGCACAATGCTGTCCTTCGCCATTCCGGGGACGGTGATCGGCGTCAGCTATATCCTTGCCTTCAACGTGCCGCCGATCGAGATCACCGGCACCGGCATCATCCTTGTGATCAGTTTTATCTTCCGCAACATGCCGGTGGGCGTGCGCGCGGGCATCGCCTCGATGAGTCAGTTGGACAAGTCTCTGGACGAAAGCTCGCTGACGCTGGGCGCAAACTCATGGCAGACCTTCCGGCGCGTGATCCTGCCACTATTGCGCCCGGCGATCCTTGCCGCGCTGGTCTACAGTTTTGTGCGGGCGATGACGGCCATCTCGGCGGTGATCTTCCTTGTGTCGGCGGAATACGACATGGCCACCAGCTATATTATCGGCCGGGTTGAAAACAACGATTACGGCCTTGCCATCGCCTATTCCACCACGCTGATCTTTGTCATGCTGGCCGCCGTCGGACTGCTGCAAGTTGTGGTGGGGCGGGTGCAGATCGGGCGGCGCACCCAACACGGATCGGAGAAATCGACATGAGCGACGCCATTATCAGCAGCAAAGCCGCGCCGGTCCGGTTCGAAGGTGTGTCCAAGGTCTTCGGCAAGAATGTCGTCGCTGTTGACAACATCGACCTGCATGTCGAGGCCGGGCAACTGGTGACGCTGCTGGGGCCATCGGGCTGCGGCAAGACCACGACCCTGCGGATGATCGCGGGGCTGGAGATGGCCACCTCGGGCCGTATCCTGATCGGGGATCGCGACGTGACCAAACTGCCTGCCACGGACCGCGACGTGTCGATGGTCTTTCAGTCTTACGCGCTGTTCCCGCACATGACCGTGCTGGAAAACGTCAAATACGGGCTGACCTTTTCCGGGTTCGACAAGGCAGAGGCGCGCAGCCGTGCGCTGCATGGTCTCGATCTGGTGGGGCTCAAGGGGTACGATGACCGTCTCCCCAGTGAGCTTTCGGGCGGTCAGCAACAGCGCGTTGCCGTGGCGCGGGCGCTGGTTCTGGAACCTCAGGTGCTCTTGTTCGATGAGCCGCTTTCAAACCTCGATGCCAAGTTGCGCCGTCAGGTGCGCGAAGACATCCGCGCCATCCAGAAGGACCATGGGCTGACCGTCGTCTATGTCACCCATGATCAGGAAGAGGCGCTGGCGGTTTCCGACCAGATTGTCGTGATGCGCAACGCGGCCATCGCCCAGATGGGCACCCCGCGCGAGTTGTACGAAGCCCCGAAAGACCGTTTTGTCGCTGACTTCATCGGAGAGGCGAACCTGATCACCTGCCAGATCGTTGCTGTTGAGGGCGACATGGCGACGATCGAAATAGAGGGGTATCGCCATGTGCTGCCGTCGCGCGGGCTATCCGTCGGCCCCGCCACGCTTGCGGTCCGGCCCTCACGGCTGCGGATTGGCGACGATGAGGGCATTCGTGCCACCGTCGCCAAGGCGACCTATGTCGGCGTGCGGATGGAGTACACCTTGGAAGGCGGCTTTGGTCAGGTCTTTGCCGTGCAGGACGAGGTGGATGAGCCGCTGGCTGTCGGGCGTGACGTGCGCATGTCCTTTGCCGGGAAAGGCCCCGTGCTGCTGCCGGAAAGCTAAGCCTTGTCCCGGCTGTTGTTTATCACCCATCCAGAGGTCACCATCGACCCTGAATGCCCGATACCCCAATGGTCGCTGAGCGCGGCGGGGGCGCGCCGCGCCAGCGCCTTTGCCGCCGAAGCCGCCTTTGCAGGCGTAACGCACATCTGGTCCAGCGACGAGACAAAGGCGCGCCAGACCGCTGCCCTTCTTGCCAAGCCCAACCAGCTTTCCGTCTCTGTCGATAGCGGTCTGGCCGAGAACGACAGAAGCGCCACGGGCTTTCTCCCACCGGAGGCGTTTGAGCGGGCTGCGGACAGGTTTTTTGCCGCACCCGAGGACAGCCACCAAGGGTGGGAACGCGCCTGCGATGCCCAAATCCGCATCGAAGCCGCTGTGCGCAAGATCGTCGCTCAGCATCGGGGCGGTGATCTGGCCATTGTCTCACATGGCGCGGTCGGCACCCTGCTTTATTGCAGCCTCTGCAATCTGCCTGTCGACCGGGCTTACGATCAGCCATCGCAGGGGCACTATTGGACCTCCGACCTGCCCAGCTTGAAGCCGCGCCACGGCTGGCGATCCATCGGTTGAGATCAGGCCGGCCAGGCGTCATCCGCAATGGCTTTTAGGGTGTCGAACACCAAGGGCGTTCCGACGACCACGCGGCCCCCGTCCGCGATCATCGCGTCCGCGTCCTGCGCCTCGACCCTGCCGCCTGCTTCTGCCACCAAAAGCTGTCCGGCCAGACAATCCCATGCGTTCATGTGTTCTTCGAGATACCCCAACAGCCGCCCGGCAGAGACATAGGCCAGCGACAGCGCGCCAGAGGCGTTGCGGTGGAACATGGCCCCTTCGGTAACCAGAGCAGTCACAACGGGCAGCACGTTGCCGGGGGCGACACGGTTTGAATATCCAACCGCGACGGTCCCGCTGGACAGGGGCACGCCGTCGGCCACCCGCAGAGGGGTGCCATTCAGGGTCGCGCCGCCGCCGCGTACGGCCACAAAGGTTTCATCGTGGATGGGATCATGGATCACCCCAACCCTCGTTTGCCCCTCGGACACACCGGCCAGAACGATGGTCCATGCGGGGAGGCCATTGACGAAGTTGGTCGTGCCGTCGATGGGGTCGATGACCCAGACGAACCCGCTGGTGCCGGGCTTTCTGGCCTGCTCTTCGCCGACGATCCCGTCGTCGGGGAAGGCGGCGGCAAGACGCTCCCGGATGAGGATTTCGACGTTGCGGTCCGCCTCGCTGACCCAGTCCTGATCGCCTTTTTGGTCCACGATCAGGCTGTCGCGGTCCTTGAAATATTGGAGCGCCGCTTTGCCCGCGTCCCGGCATATCTCGACCGCTGTGTTTTTCTTTGAAAGGTCCATCACGTCTTCTCTGTCGCCGGTGTGTGCGGCCATGTCGTCCGCCTCGGCAGGAGATCAGGGTCGCTTCCGGTCTGTCAAGGCGGATTGGTCCGGCGGGCTATTGGGCGGAGTTATCTGGTGGGATGGGGGCGTGGAGCATGGGGGGTGTCCACGCGTGGCGGGAAAGGTGACGTCGCGTCTTCAATGGCTTGTGGGGGCGGTTTTACGTTTGGGTAATAAACGGGCCTTCGGCGGGGG
>NZ_JBLXFB010000044.1:0-19079 GCF_048262615.1 Antarctobacter sp. | reverse complement strand
TGGGAACCGTTCCAGACAGTATCGCCAGATTGCATTCGTCAAACCCGGACATCATCATTCTGGACCTGCCGATCCAGATCCCCCCGTTGCAACTTTACATGCAATGGCATGGGAGCCGGGAGGCTGATCCATCAATAAGATGGCTGCGACAAGTTATAATGCAGACTGCGCATGAATTGGGGTATCGCCCGAAATGACGATTACGGCTGGCGCCAAAGTGGATCCGGCGCCAGCTGCATTTGCGGGTGTCAGGCAGGTTTCGCGGTGGCGAAGTCTTCCATGATGACGTTCCAATGAGTGTAGACGTCCGTGACGAATTCGTCATGCGAAAAGCCGACGGCATCGTATGAACAGATCGGTAGAACCGGCAGGTCGTCCCAGATCTTCGACTGAATCTCGTCGTAGATGGCCTTGCGCTCTTCTGGGCTTCCGGCGAGGCGCTGCTTGTCGAACAGCGCATCGACCTCCTTGTTCACATAGCCCGAGTTGTTGGTGAACGGCTTCGGCAGGATGTTGTTCGAGTTGTAGAGCCGTTCGACCCCGAAGCTCGGATCGGGCCCGAGTACGTAGCTGTTGATGATGATATCGAAATCTCCCTCGATATATCCTTTCTGGATCACGGCGCTGGTTTCGAGCGGGGTCCGATCGACCTCAATGCCAAGGGGGCGCAGGTTCTCGGCCATGACGTCAGCGATGCTGCCGATCTGGCTGAACACGTTCTGCCACATCACGCGCAGCGTGAAACGTTTGCCGTTGGCGTCCTTGGTAACGCCGGCCTCGTCGAGCAGGGCTTCGGCCTTTGCGGTGTCGAGGGAATAATCCTCCAGCTCGGTATTGTAGAGCGGAGAGGCGGGCCAGATCGGTCCGTTCATCGCATGGGAGATCTCGGGCAGGATGTTTTCGCGGATGAAGCTCCGGTCGATCGCATGGGCCAGCGCGCGGCGCACGCGCACGTCGTCTAGGGGCTTGTTGCGCATGTTGATCACGGCCAGATAGGCACCACCGGGCGCGGGGAAGCTCTTCATCGTGACGCCGGGCATCTCACGGAACCGGGTGATGTCGGTAAAGGGGATCGACAGCACGTTGATCGCGTCGATCTCCTTGTTCTCAAAGGCGGCAGACCGCGATACCGGATCCGGCATGATCCGGAGAAGCAGCCCGTCCATGCCGGGGGCCTCGCCGAAATACGCCTCGTTGCGGGTGTATTCGATCTTGTTGCCGATCTCGTGCGCGACGAATTTGAACGGTCCGGTTCCGACCGGCGACTTTCCGACCGGATTGGTGTTGAAGTCGGTCCCTTCCCAGAGGTGCTTGGGCAGGATCGGGCCGAGCGCGAAGGGCTGGGCGAGGAAGACCACGTTCGGCGCGGAGAAGGTCAGTATTATCGTCTTCGTATCGGGGGCCTCGACCGAGGACAGCGTGGCATAGGCGTTCTTGGCGATCGAATTGTGAACGGACAGCATTTCCTCAATGGTGAACTTCACATCCTCCGCGGTGAAGGGGGTACCGTCGTGCCATGTCACATCGTCACGCAGCGTGAAGGTGAACGTCTTGCCATCCTCGGACATGGACCAGTCAGTTGCGAGATCGGCCGCATTGGTGCCGTCGATGTCCTGCTTGATCAGCCAGCTATAGACCGGAGTGGAGGCAATGATGCCCTCGATATTGGTCGAGACTGCGGGGTTGAAGGCCGCCGGATCGTTGTTGATGACGGTGACCAGCAGTTTCCGGCCCTGAGCGCGGACCATACTTGCAGGAAGTGTGGCGGCAGCAAGTCCCGCGCCGGCCAGCCCCATGAACAATCTGCGGCTGATATCACTCGGTGTCATTTTCTGGTCTCCTTGTTGGGTATCATCTTGTTTTGGCTTCCGGTGTTCCCGGCGCCTCAGGCGCCAGGTGACAGGCCGCCTGCTGGCCGCTCGCGGTCGACTTCAGCTGCGGCACGAGGCGAGTGCAGACCTCGGTCGCGATCGGGCAGCGGGGGGCGAAACGGCAGCCCGACGCTCCGGTCTGCGTCGTGGTGGTCGCCATGCCCTTGATCATCTGCACCCGCGCCCGTTCGCGCTGGACGTCGGGGATCGGGATCGAGGACGTCAGCAACCGGGTATAGGGGTGCTGGGGCCGGTCGTAGATGGCGTCGGTATCTCCGATCTCGACGACACGACCGCGGTACATGACGGCGATGCGATCCGAGACGTGGCGGACCAGGGCGAGATCGTGTGCCACGAACAGGTAGGTCAGCCCGAAGTCCGCCTTCAGGTCCTGCATCAGGTTGACGATCTGCGCCTGGATGGACACGTCCAGCGCAGACACCGGCTCATCCGCGATGATGAAGCGCGGCTTGATGATGAGGGCTCGGGCGATGCCAACCCTCTGCCGCTGGCCGCCGGAAAAGCTTGACGGATAGCGGTCCAGTGCGCTGACCGGCAGACCACATGCGGTGATCGTCTTGCGGACCAAGCGTTCCGCTTCGACCCCCGAGGCCACGCCGAAATTGCGCAGGGGTTCCATCAGGCACTGTCGAACCGTCAGGATTGGGTTTAGCGAGGAATAGGGGTCCTGAAACACCATCTGGGTATCGCGCCACAGACGCAGCAGTCCTCGCCGGTCGCTGCGGTCCAACGGCGACCCGGCAAACCTGACCTCGCCCGCCGTGACTTCTTCCAGCCCGGCAAGCAGCCGTCCCATGGTCGATTTGCCCGAGCCGCTCTCGCCCACGAGGCCCAGGGTCTCGCCGGGGCGGATGTCGAAGGAGACATCGTCTACCGCATTGGTCACGGCACGATTGAGGAACGATCCGGTGGTGTAGACCTTGCGGAGGTTGCGCACCGTGACCAGCGGGGCGTTTTGCGTGTCAAACATTGTCCCGAACGCTCCTGTCGATGGACCGCATCCCAATAAAACACCGGAACTTGCCGCCCTGCCCGTCGTCGGCAAGGGCGGGTTCCTCGGTGCGGCAGCGGTCGATAGCGAACGGGCATCGCGGGTGAAACCGGCACCCCTCGGGCGGGTCAGCGGGATCGGGTGGCGTCCCCTCGATCGACGCGAGCCGCTCGCGGGGATCCCCGAGATGCGGCACCGATTTCAGCAGCAGCCAGGTGTAGGGATGCTGCGGATCGCCGAGCACCTTCTCGACCGGTCCTTCCTCGACGATCCGCCCCGAATACATCACGGCGACACGGTCGCAGAGGCTGGCCACGACGGCGATGTTGTGGGTGATCAGGACGATCGAAGTCCCGAGCTCCTGGTTCATCGTGCGCAGCAGATCGAGAACCTGATCCTGCACGGTCGCATCGAGCGCGGTCGTCGGTTCGTCCGCGATCAGCAGCTCCGGCGAATTGGCCAGCGCCATCGCGATCATCGCGCGTTGACGCATCCCGCCCGAGTAGGACGACGGATAGTCCCAGGCCTTGGTTTCGGGGGTCACGATACCGACCTGCCGCAGCAGCTCGACCACCCGGTCACGCAGTGCCTGACCGCGCAATGCGGAATGAAGGCTCAGGGACTCCGCGATCTGCGCCCCGACGGTCTTGACCGGGTTGAACGAGGTCATCGGATCCTGGAACACCATGGCCGCCCGACCTCCCCGGATCTTGCGCAGGGCCCGGTCATTCATCGTCAGGATCGGCTCTCCCTCGAAGGTGACGGTACCGCCGACGGTCGAGTTTGTCGGCAGCAGCCGGATGAGCGACCGGGCCGTCAGCGATTTTCCCGAGCCGGATTCACCGACGAGCCCCAGGATCTCGCCCGCATGGACATCCAGGTCGACGTCCTCGACAACCTTATAAGGACTACCGTCGGACCGCCGGAAACCGATGCTGAGCGCCGCGATCGAAGCGACCGTTCGAGACAGGCTCACGCTGTCGGATCCCGCCTCGGGCGATTGGACAAAGGTCTGTGCGGTCATGAGCCCACTCCTGGCAGACGGTCGGAGAAGCCGTCCGACACGAGGTTGAGCCCCACGATGGCCAAAGCCAGGGCACAGCCGGGAAACAGGCTCATCCACCACGCCTGCCGCAGAAAGCCCTGACTGTGGTACAGCATCTGGCCCCAGGAGGGGTAAGACGGATCCCCGAGGCCGAGAAAGCTGAGTGATGCCTCAGCCAGGACCGCGACCGCCACCTGCATCGCGCCGCTGACAAGCAGGATCGGCAGGATGTTCCCCAGTATCTGCTTGCGGATCAGCCGGACATAGCTGGCCCCGGACATGATTGCGGCCGACATGAAATCCTCGTTTCTCAGCACAAGGGTCTGGGCGCGGACCAGACGGGCCGTCGGCGGCCAGCTGAGGATCCCGATCACGAAGATCACATTGCCGATGCTACCTCCGACCATCGACACCACAACAATCGCGACCAGAAGGCGGGGAACGATCTGGAAGACCTCGGTGAACCGCATCAGCGCCTCGTCGATCATGCCGCCGGAAAATCCTCCGACGACACCGATCACCAGCCCCATCCCGACCGCGATCAGGGCGGCGAACAGTCCGACCAGCAACGAGACCCGTCCGCCGTAGAGCACGCGGGCAAAGACATCCCGCCCCAGATCGTCGGTACCGAACACGCCGCCCGCGCCCGGCGGCACGAGCGTCGCCTTGGTGATCGCCATCGGGTCCTGCGTGGCGATCAGCGGCGCGAGCACGACCAGCAGAATGATTGTCACCAGAATTACCGCACCGACCCGTGCGGAGCCCGGCAGGTGACCCGGCACGCGCATGAAGCGGAAGAGCGTGGGCATCTGCCCGGTTCGGGTATCTTGTGATGTCTGCATCTCGGTCAGGACCTCAGGCGCGGATCGGCGATTGCGCAGAGCACGTCGGTCAGGGCGTTCACCACCACGACCATCACCGCCGTAAAAATGAAGGAGCCGGTGAGCAGCGGAAAATCCCGCTTGAGGATCGCGTCGTAGAAGAGGCGTCCCAGTCCCGGCCAGGAAAAAATCGTTTCGGTCAGCACCGCACCGATGATGACGGTGCCGAATTCGACCCCCACGATGGTGATCGTGCTGACCACGGCGACGCGGAAGGCGTGAAACCAGGTGACGGCCGCAGGCGAGACGCCCTTTGCCCGCGCGACGTTGACGTAGTTGCGACCGAGGACGTCGATCATCGACGTCCGTGTGATCCGCGTGATCATCGCCATCAGGTAAAGCGCAAGGGCCAGCGTCGGCAGCACCATGTGATGCGCCACGTCCATGACATGCGAAAGGCCGGTGTAGCCCATTCTCGGATTGTCGTAGCCTCCGACCGGGAACCAGCCCAGCTGGATCGCGAAGGCCAGTATCATCAGCTGACCGACCCAGAACACCGGTACCGAAAACCCGACCAGCGCGACGCTTGTGATCATGCCGTCGCGGAACGAACCGGGCTTGTGCGCGGACCAGACGGCCAGCAGAACGCCGACGATCGTGGCTAGGACCATCGCAGCCCCCGCCAGCAGCAAGGTGGCGGGAAACCGGTCGAGGATGACCTCGAACACGGGGCGGCGGTAGTAGATGGACTGGCCGAAATCCAGCGACGCCGCTTTCTTCAGATATGTCAGATATTGCGTGAGCAGCGGCTGATCCAGCCCATAGGATTGCCGGACACTCTCCAGGTAGGCGTCGCTCGGCGCGTCGCCACCTGCCAGCGCATAGGCGGGATCACCCGGTGCCAGGCGGATCAGGAAGAAGGTCAGCGTCACCACGAGCAGGATCAGCGGGATCGCCGCCACCAGTCTGAGCGCTAGCATTCGCGAGATGGATTGTAACATTGGTCCCCTTCGGTGAGCTGCCAGTGACACCAAGCATGAGACCGTCGCGTCATGCCGCAAACCGTAAAAAACAAGATAGGTTCGATAACAGTTTGGGCATGGCGCTGCGCTGAGCGGACGGCAGGCGCGTCAGAAGTTCACGTTGGCGCTGCCTTTCAGCTTCAGACGTGAGCGGGCTTCTTCGGGCGTGGCGATCGCATAACCGAGCTCGGTCAGGATGGTGCTGATCTTTTCGACCTGCTGCGCATTCGACGAGGCCAGCTGACCGCGGCCGATGTAGAGCGAATCCTCCAGCCCCACCCGCACGTTGCCGCCCAGCATGGCAGATTGGGTCGCATAGGGCATCTGGTGGCGACCCGCGGCGATCACGGACCAGATGTAATCCGTTCCGAACAGGCGGTCGGCCGTTTCCTTCATGAACATCAGGTTGCGGTGATCCACACCGATGCCACCGAGGATGCCGAAAATGGACTGCACCATGAACGGCGGCTTGATCAGCCCGCGATCGACAAAATGGGCGAGATTGTAGAGATGCCCGATATCATAGCACTCGTGTTCGAACCGGACGCCGAGACCGTCGCCGAGCGTTTCGATGACATAGGCGATGTCGCGGAAGGTGTTGGGGAATATCACCCCTTCCGTGGCTTCGAGATAGGGTTTCTCCCAGTCGTGTTTCCAGCTGTCGTAGCGGGCCGCCATGCCGTGGATCGCGAAGTTGAACGACCCCATGTTGAGCGAGCACATCTCGGGTGCGAAAGCCTTGGCTGCGGCCAGACGCTCGTCGAGCGTCATGCGCGTGCTGCCGCCCGTCGAGATGTTCAACACCGCGTCGGTGCCGTCCTTGATCTCGGGCAGGAACTCCGCGAAGCGGTCGGGCGCGGACTCCGGTCGGCCGTCTTTCGGGTCGCGCGCGTGCAGGTGGATGATCGCCGCACCCGCCTTCGCCGCCGCGATGCTTTCCGCTGCGATCTGCGCGGGCGTGATGGGCAGGGCCTCTGACATCGTGGGTGTGTGAATGCTGCCCGTGATGGCACAACTGATGATAACGCTGTCTGGCACGACGGCCTCCCTTGATAGTTTCGCGGTCACGTCGACGACGGACCTTCTCGACTGTCGGAGGGGCATGGGCGCGGCGCTGTCTGGCCTGTGCCGAACGGCGATCGGGTGCCGGAACCGCCTCCTCCGGAAGTCCTTGGCCGGACAAGGATGGCAGATCGCCGGGCGCGCGGGGTCTGCAGGAAAATCCATGTGTGCCATAACGCTGTCGGCATTGCCGACGCCGCCCGGATGGAAAGGGGATATAACATTTGACGTTCATGAACGCCGGTGCGACATAACGTGAAAAGGATGGGATATCGACATGGCACAACTTCCGGTCAACGTGAACCACTGGCGGAATTTCCTGCGGGTCGCGGATATCGGCAGTTTCAGCCGTGTCGCCGAGATCTATGACATCGCCCAGCCCGCGATCAGCCGCCAGATGAAATCCATCGAGGATCTTCTGGGCGTCGAGTTGTTCAACCGGTCCGTGCAGGGCGTGACCCTGACCGACGCGGGCCATGTGTTCTACGAGCGTGCGGCGTCGATCCTGGGCCAGCTGGAAGATCTGCAACAGGAAATCTCGGATGTTACCAAGGTTCCGACGGGCTCCATCACCGTCGGCTTGCCGGCCTCGCTTGTTCCGCTGCTCGCGGCGCCGCTGGTGCTCTACGTCAAGAAAGAGCTGCCGAAGGTGTATCTCAACATCGTCGTGGGGACGGTCGGGCTGATCACCGAGGCGCTGGTGTCGAAGCGGTGCGACCTTGGCATCCTGTTCAACCCGGTCGAAGAGCCCGCCCTGATGTCGCAAAGCGTGGCCCGTGATCCGCTGGTGCTGATCGGGCCGCAGGGCGGGGGGCTGTCGCCGGATCGCCCTTTCACGCCCATGGACTTCAAGGATCTGCCGCTCATTTTCCTGGGCAAGGAAAATGGCATCCGCAAGCGCGTGGTCGAGGCTTTCGCGCAGGAGGGGATCGTGCCGAAGATCCACTTCGAGATCGAAAGCACCTCGATCATCCAGCTCGCCGAGGCGGGGATCGCCTATTGCCCGCTTCCATCGGCAATTCTGGCGGACAAGGGCTATGCGACCCGGACGTGCCACTGCTTCATTCCGGGCATCACGATGACCTGGTGCCTGTCGCGCCTGAAGTCAGAGCCCGCGACCCCGCAGGTGCATCTGGTCGAGACCTGGCTGAAACAGCAGATGAAGCACGAGATCGACGCCGGCAACTGGAAGGCGTCGTTCCTGGCCAGCCGCGCGGCGCTGTGACGGGCGAGAGAGGTCAGGGGACGGGCTTCAGCGTCTCGCGAAAGCGCCTCATGTTCGCCTGATAGTGGTCTGCCGAGGCCTGCAACCGGGCAACCCAGGATGCATCGAGCTGGCGCACGACCCGTGCCGGCGCACCAAGAACCATAGAATTGTCCGGGACTTCGGTGCCTTCGGTCACAAGCGCCCCGGCGCCGATCACGCAGTTCCGCCCGATCTGCGCACCGTTCAGCACGATGGCGCCCATGCCGATCAGCGTGCCGTCTCCGATCCGGCACCCGTGCAGCATGGCCTTGTGGCCGACGGTGCAGTTCATGCCGATCGTGGCGGGAAAGCCCGGATCGGAATGGATCACCGTGTTCTCCTGGATGTTGGTGCCCTCACCGATGGTCATCGGCTCGTTATCGCCCCGCAGCGTTGCGCCGAACCAGACCGAACAGCCGGCTCCGAGGATGACGTTGCCGATGACGTTCGCGTCGGGCGCAATCCAGTGGTCGCCGCCCTCGGGGAGCTGAGGCGAGATGTTTCCCAGGGCATAGACAGGCATTGCGCCCTCCTGTGTCGGTAAGGTCAGGGCGCCGTCAGTAGACGAGGCCCGTTGCGATCGACGGAACCGCGACGACTGCCGCCAGCACGCCGAGCATGATGAGGATGAACGGTGCCGCCCCCTTGAAGATGTCGCCGAGCGTGATGCTTTGATCCTCCAGCGTGGCCTTGATGACGAAGACCGACAGGCCGAAGGGCGGTGTCAGCAGACCGACTTCGATTGCGATCAGGGTCACGATTCCGAACCAGACCAGATCGACTCCCATCGGGACGATCACCGGCATCATCAGCGGCACCATAATCAGCATGATCGAGGTGCTGTCGAGCACCATGCCGAGCGCGATCACGATCAGCAGATACATCGCGATGAGGCCGAGATAGGACAGATCCGCATCCGTGGCGAAAGAGGCCAGCCCCGCAGGCAGCCCCGAGAACGCCAGCATCCGTGAATACATCTGTGCCGCGATGATCAGGAAGCAGACCGAGGCCGTCACGAGCCCGGTCTCGATCAGGATGCGACGCAGCGCCCCGAAGTCGAGCGCCCGCTTCATGAAGCCGATCGCAAGCGCCCCGATAGAGCCCATGGCACCGGCTTCGACCGGGGTGAACAACCCGCCGTAGATCCCGCCGAGAACCAGGAGGATCAGGGCAGAGATCGGAACCGACTTGGCCAGCAGTTCGCGGAATGTCAGGGCGGGGATGTCGGTGTCGTCAGGCCGCCCGACGTAGGACGGCCAGAACCGCGCCATCAGCATGATCCCGGTGACAAAGGCGGCGGACAGCAGAAGTCCTGGACCCACGCCCGCCATGAAGAGGTCGCCGATCGACTGCTCGGTGATGATCCCGTAGAGGATCAGCAGCAGCGACGGTGGAATGAGCATCCCTAGCACCGAACTGCCGGCCACCACGCCGACCGCGAAGCGCGGGGTATAGCCATGACGGACCATCTGCGGAACCGCGATCTTGGTGAAGACGGCGGCCGAGGCGATGGACACCCCGGTGATCGCGGCGAAGATGGCATTCGCTCCGACCGTGCCGATGCCCAGCCCGCCGCGTAGTCGCCGGAAGATCGTGTTGGCCACATCGAAGGCATCGCGCCCGAGCCCGGATTCCGACACGATGAACCCCATCATGACGAACAGCGGGATGACGCCAAAGAAATAGCTGGCGACGGCCTCGTTTGCCGCAATCGCCAGCATCTTGCCGGCCAGCAGGGCCGAGCCCTTGATCGCCCAGACACCGCCGAACGAGCAGACGATCAGCGCAATCGGAACGTAGAGGCCGAGCAGGACGAGCACGCCCATGGCGGCGAGGGCAATCATGCCGATCTCAATGGGGGTCATGTGCGCCTCCGTGGCGTCTCAGGATACAGGCCAGAAACTGAAGCATCAGCGTGGCGCCTCCGACGAGGATCGCCAGCTTGACCGGCCAGGTGGGGATCGTGACTTCTCCGACGGCGCCGATGAATTCGTTGCGGTCCCAGGCGCGCCAGAAGATCGGCCATGTCGTATAGAGGATGACCCCGACGACGGTCACGCTCACCAGGTCGAAGACGGATCGCAGCCATTTCGCGAACCGGGGCAGGCGCTGGAACAGGAGCCCGTCCATCGCATCGCTGCGGGTCAGCCGTCCCGACCGCAGCACCTGCGGCGTCTGCAGGAAGACGATGGCCACGATCGAAAGGGTGACGATTTCCGGCACGCCCTTCAGGGGAACCCCGAACATCCCGCGCCCAATCACATCGGCGCCGATCAGCACCATCAGGCAGAAGATGAGCACCGATCCCGCGACGTTCAGCGTCTGGGTCAGCACGTCGAGCATTCGCAGCGAGACCGGGTCCCGCTGCGTGCCGCCGAGCATCTCGCCGGTCATTTCTTGTCCCAGTCGCGGAGCGGCTGTGCTCCGGCGTCGCGCATGGCGTTCATGTAGGCGTCGAGTACCGCGCTGCCCTGCTTGTTCTGCGCGTCGAGCTCCGACGCCCAGACCTTCGCCGCGTTGTCGATCCCGGCGGCCCATTGCCTGCGCATGTCATCCGTCGCGACGGTGAGGGTTGCGCCTTCTTTCTGCATCGCCTCGAGGCCGGACTTCACGTCCGCGTCGATCGAATCCAGGTACCAGGATTCGGCGGTCGAGGCTGCATCGGTGAGGGCTGTCTTCACCTCGTCCGGAAGACCTTCGTACCAGTCCTTGTTGGCACAGATCGCGCCGGCGAATTCAGGGCCGAAGCCGACCTTCAGTATGTTGGGCGCGACCTCGTGGTACTTGCCCGGAAACCCGGCGGATCCTAGTAGCATGGCGCCCTCGTAGACCCCGGTCTTGATCTCGTTGTAGTAGGTCGTGAGGTTGCCCGAGACGCCAATGGCCCCGGTCCCGGACAGCCAGTTCAGCGCAGGCCCCGCCGAGGCGATCTTGTGCCCCTTCAAATCGTCGAGCGTGGTGACCGGAAAGTTCGTGAAAACGAGGTAGTCGTCGATCGTGATATTACCGCCGAGGTAGACGAGGTCGTTGTCGGCCCATGCCTGTTGCATCGCCGGATTGTTGCGCTGGAGATCGCCCATCACCTTGTTGACCAGGCGGATGTCGTCCGAGGCGAAAGGGGTGTAGTAGGTGACGTTCTGCGGCGCCAGCTTGGCAGGGTCGAAGAGAGACAGGCAGATCCCGATCTCGGCCAGCCCCGCCTGCACGGTTTCCAGCTCTTCGCCGACGCCGGCGATGGATCCGCCGTATTGTTCGGTGAACGTCATATCGTGCCCGGTGCCCTCGAGCGCTGTCTTGACGGCCGGGATGTAGCTTTCGCTCATCATCTTGACCCATCTGAAAACCGGGGGATGTCCCGCCACCACCGTGACGTTGAAACTGTCGGCATGTGCCGCGAAGGCCGTCGTCACGGACAGGGTTGCGGCAATGCCGAGTATTGCGAATTTCCTGATATTCATAGTCTTCCTCCCTTTCATACGCGATATCTCAGCGCCATTTCCCCGATGCGCAAACCCCAATGGTGCGTCATCGGTACTCAATCCGGCAGGCGTCTGCCGGAATCACTGTCCGCAGCCGACAGGTTCCCGTCTCTCCCATTGGGGCTGTCGGTCTCGGGCGGGGTCGGTCCTGCGTCCGAGGGATCGCGGGATCCTAGGACCTGGCCGGTCCTCCGACGAACCGGCCAGGCAGCGGCTGTTACCTTTCGGGCAGTGACCGGATATCGACGTCGAAGTTCGGCGGTGCATTGTCCACGACCACCTCTGCGTCCAGTTGCTCTCCGCAGCCTGGACAGAAGAACTCGCGGAACGAGATCGCGTTGTCGACATGCAGGTGGGGGTCCCCGATCAGGGGATTGCTGGCCTGGATGTCGCGGGACTCGACGGTGCAGCCGGATTTGAAATTCGTCCCGAGGTCCGCAAGCCATGTGCCGCAGCAGGCACAGGCATAGAAGGCCCCGTCTGCATCCTCCCTGACATCGAGCGACGGCGTGATGCCCAGCCGAACCTGCCCGTCCCTCCGGGCGGGCTGTTTGTCATCGGGCGCACGACGCGCAGCCTTGAGACCGGCGCGCTTCGTCGCGGTCGCCGCGACATCGACCTTCCTGCGATCCGGTGCGAGCACCGCGCCGAAGATGGTCTCGGCGCTTTCCGGCGACACGGCAAAGTTCTCGATATCGGCCTCGATGTCTTCCGGGGCGCGCCGGAGCGGATCGCCGAAACCGCCGCCGCCGCACCAGCGGATCGCGAAGATGTCGTCTTTGGTCTGGGCGAAGGGCTCGGACCGCGGGGGCACCGGCCAGTGCGAGCCGCCGGCTTCGGTGATCGCGGCAGGCAGTCTGCCGTCCGCAAACCATGCCTGGACGTCAGTACCACGTACCAGATCCATCTGGTTGGTCATCGAGGGATACCCGCCCATCATGCCAAGCGACGACGGCAGGGCGGTTCCGGACGACAGGGCCTCATGCGTGATGACGTCCACATGGTGGGTCACCCAGCAGCTTTCGCCGCTCAGCCCGCCGCGATACTGACCGGCACCGCCGGAGTCGCAGCTTTCGCGACGATAGAGGTAAAGGATTGGGAACTGGTGCTCGGTGAACTCGACGTTCGGGATCTTCGAGATCGGCGTCCGCGACTGGCCCCCGGTCGAGATTCCGTCGCCGTTGGCGAAGGCCCCGATGGCCCCCGCCAGCATGTCGAGAACGACATATCCGAACTTCTCGCCGTGCTGGTCCATGCCGCGGTAGTTGGTCAGCGGCATCTGGCTCGACCCGCTCATGCCCAGAATGTCGGGGCGTAGGTCCGGGTTGGAATAAACCAGCTTGGCCAGCACGTTGTAGACCGGATAGAGGGCGATCTCCATTGCCTGCACCGGTGCGGTCGAGACCGAGGCCGGGAAGTTCGCGCAGGTGAAGGTGCCGGGTGTCGGGTCGAAGTTGACGTGCCGCAAGGCGCCGCCGATGGCGAAGTACTGATCCCAGCACAGCACCTGGTTGAGCACCACCATTATCGACCCGCGCCAGCCCGAATAGGTCGCGTTCATCGCGCCCATCTGTTCGGCCGTGCCCTCGTTCTCGAAGGTCAGCGTGGTGCCTTCCTTGATCATCCGGGTCATCACCGGATAGACGTTCCGATCGCCGATCGAGGCGCATTCGACGTATGTCCGTTCCTGATAGACGCCGTCGGGCAGGGTCGCGAGCTTGTCGAGAAAGGCCTTCTCGCCATTGTCGATGATCCGCTTCATGACACCCTTGACCACCCGCGCACCATAGCGGTCGATCAGTTTCTTCACCCTTTCGCGAGCCGCCGTGTTGCCGGCGATCTGTGCCCGCAGATCAAGCGAGACCATGTCGGGCCGCCGCGACGCGCGGACATAGAGCGCCTCGATGTCGGACCGCAGTTCGCCGCGTTCGACGATCTTGGTGGGGGGCAGCAGGATCCCCTCGTCATAGACGTCGCGGGCCGGGATGCAGAAGCTGCCCGGTGTCACGCCGCCGATGTCATACTGATGCAGGCAGTTGGTGACCCAGCAGAACAGCTCGCCCTCGTGGAAGACCGGGCACAGCAGCAGAACGTCGGACTGGTGCGCGGCGCCGACCCAGGGGTCGTTCGAGATGAACATGTCGCCATCCTCGATGCCCGGATTGGACGAACGGTTTTCCAGCGTCCATTTCACCTGGGTGTCGGTCACACCCGACATGTACTGCATGAAGGGCCCGAAATAGACGAATTCGGCGTCCTCCGTCAGGATCGAGGGATTGAGGTCGATGGCATAGACGGCCACCGGTGACCCGGAAATGCGCTGGATCGTGTTCCCGTGTTCCTCGTTGATGTTCCACAGATTGTGGCGGATCACCTCGAAAGTCACCGGGTCGATGTCGGTGTCGAACTCGCGGTGCAGCTTAAGCTTCGGATCGATCTTGAGCGTCTTCGGCGGCACATAAGGATGGTTGACGCCGTTGAAGTCTACGCCTTCGATCATGGAAAGTTTCTGCATGGTCATTTGGATCCCCCCTGGTCCGCAGTGATGTCGATCGAGAAGTTGCCCCACTGATCGAGCAGAAGTGTCTGACCGCTGTGCAGGGTCACGGACGTGTGGCTGGTCTCGATGATTGCGGGCCCTGCCACCACGCAGCCCGGCGTCATGGCGTCGCCGTCGTAGACGGGCACCTCGAACCGGCGTGCCTCGTCGGACCAGTAGACGCTGCGCCGACCCTTGAGGAAGGCGTCCGGGTCCGCGTCAGCCGGACAGTCGACCGCCGTGATCGACGGCTTCACGGTCTCGGAGCGGGCACGGCACCGGAAGGTGACCGCCTCGAGGCGGGACTTCCGGAAGGAGGACCCCTTGCCATAGAGCGCTTCGTAGCGGACGAAGAAATCCTCGATCAGGGTTGCAAGCTCGGCCTCACTCAGCCCCTCGCCGGGAACATTGACCTCGACCTCGTTGATCTGACCGCGATGCCGCAGGTCGATCGAGAAGGTCAGTCCGAAATCTGTGATGTCATCGGTCGCCATCTGTGCCCTGGCCCGGTCGGCAAGCGCCTTCAGCTCGGCGGCAATGGCACCGGCGTTGAAGGGCGAGGCCATGAGATTGGCGCTTTCGATCACATGCAGCACGTCTGCCGCGGCCGCCCCGAAGGCGCACCAGACCGACGCGGTCTTGCGCTGAGGGATGATCACCCGGCTGATTCCCGCCTCGCGGGCGAAGATCCCCGCATGAGCCGGACCCGCGCCGCCAAAGGCGAAGACGGTGAAGTCGCGCGGATCATGCCCCTTCTCGACGGTGGTCCGCCGGATGGCATCGGCCATGCGGAACTCCACGATCCGGCAGATCCCGGCAGCACATTCGTCGACGCCCAGGCCGAGGGGACGGCCCAGCTCGCCGATGCGGCGTGCGGCCTCTTCGCGGTCAAGTTTCATCTTACCGCCGGCAAAGGAATTGGGGTCCAGATAGCCCAGTACGAGGGCCGCATCGGTCACCGTCGGCACGGTGCCGCCGCGACCATAGCAGATCGGACCAGGGACCGACCCGGCGCTGTCGGGGCCGACGTGCAGGCTGTTCGTCCGCTCGTCCACCCAGGCCAGGCTGCCGCCACCGGCGCCGATAGCCTGAATGTCGATTTTCGGCAGGAAGTATTCGTACTGCTCCACGATGCTCTTGTAGGAGGACGCCCCCACGCCGTCGGAGATGAGACCGACATCGAACGAGGTGCCGCCCATGTCGGTCGTGATGATGTTCTTCAGTCCCATGGTCGCGCCCAAGAACTCCGACCCGGTGACGCCGGCCACGGGACCGGAATCCAGCGTCAGGAGCGGCGACATCATCGCCCGCTCGAGCGAGATGGTCCCGCCACCGCACTGGGTGATCTGAAGGTTTCCCTGGTACCCCAGATCCTTGAGGCGGCCGGAGACGTTGCGCAGATAGGTCGACGTGATCGGACCTATATAGGCGTTCAGCGCGGCGGCGGTGGTGCGCTCGTACTCGCCCCATTTCGGCACCAGATCGTAGGAGCTGGACACGAAGATATCCGGCGCGATCTCGTGGATAAGGTCGCGGACACGGGTCTCGTGACTCGGGTTCTTGAAGCACCACAGGAAGCAGATGGCGATCGCCTCGGCACCGGCCTCGACGAGCTCGGCGATGGCCTTGCGCGCGCCGGCCTCGTCCAGCGGGACCACGATGTTGCCATTGCTGTCGACGCGCTCGGAAATCCCGCGGATCATCCGCTTGGGAACTAGCGGCTGCGGCTTAAGGCCCTCGGAGAAATGCGACACCTTGCGGATGTTCTGCCCGGTGAGGCCGCGTGACCCGCGCATGATGTGGATGCAGTCTTCGTGACCCTTCGTGGTCAGGATGCCGACTTTCGCGCCGCGTTTCTGGATCAGGGCATTGGTGCCCACCGTCGTGCCATGCGCCAGGAAGTCGAGGTTCCGGCAAAGGTCATCAAGCGTGATCCCGAAGGTTTCAGCCGCATTGCCCAGGGCGTCGATGATGCCCGTTGAGAAATCCGGCGGCGTCGATGGCGCCTTGGCCGTTACGATCCTCCCGGCTTTGTCGGCAACCACCACGTCCGTGAATGTTCCGCCGATGTCGATTCCTGCCAAGTATCCCAAGGACACTCCTCCCTCTATTCAATTACGGGGGAAGGTTGGCAGAGGCGGGCCATGCCAAGAACATACAATAATCCGATCTTTAACATATCACATGAGATATGGCTTGCGAGGAGGCCGCCGCACCCCGGCTGGATCAACGGCACCGCCGCCGCCCGGCCTTATGCCGAACTTTGCATCCTTCCCATGATCAGTTTTGCAGTTGGCGCGCCCGCCGCCGCACGCATTATCCCGGTGAGGAATATCCGAAGTAAGGGAGAGACTATGCTTGAGAAGACCGAAACGAGGAACGGCCTCGTCGTCGACTGGAATGTTGTCATCCCCGCGCGCGACGGTCTCGAACTGCGCGCGGACGTGTATCGTCCGGTCGAGGAAGGCGTCTATCCCGTCATCCTGAGCTATGGCCCCTATGCCAAAGGCCTGCCCTTTCAGGTCGGGTACCCCGATGCCTGGGGCAACCTGGTGAAGGACAACCCGGAAGTGCAGGAGGGCTCTAGCTGCGATTTCGCGAACTGGGAGACCGTGGATCCCGAGAAGTGGGTCCCTAAAGGCTATGTCTGCGTGCGTGTCGATTCCCGCGGTGCGGGCATGACCCCCGGAAAGATCGACTATATGTCGCGTCACGAGCAGGAAGATTTCTACGATTGCATCGAGTGGGCCGGTGTCCAGCCCTGGAGCAACGGCAAGGTCGGTCTGGCCGGGATTTCGTATTTCGCAGCGAACCAGTGGCTTGTGGCCGGGATGCGCCCGCCGCATCTCGCTGCGATCTGCCCGTTTGAAGGGTGGTCGGATTACTACAGGGAAACCTGCCGCAATGGCGGCATCATGGGAACCTGGATGACCTACTGGGCTCCGCCGCAGATCCATGCGGTGCAGTACGGCCGCGGATCGAGGGCCGAGAAGAACCCCAACACCGGAGAAAGTGTCGCAGGGGATGTCGACCTGGACGAGGACGTCCTCGCCGCCAATCGCATCGATATCCGCCAGGCTATCCTGGAGCACCCGCTCGACGACGCCTATTACGCCGAGCGTCGCCCCGATCTCGCGAATATCGAGGTCCCCCTGCTGTCCTGCGGCAACTGGGGTGGGCAGGGGCTCCACCTGCGCGGCAATACCGAAGGCTACCTGGCCGCCGGGTCGCGACAGAAGTGGCTGGAACTGCATGGCTACCGTCACTGGACCGAGTTCTACACCGCCTATGGCACCGATCTTCAGATGCAGTTCTTCGACCACTTCCTCAAGGGGATCGACAACGGCTGGGCCGAGCGGCCTCCGGTCCTGCTCAAGGTTCGCCATATCGACGGCTTCGTCGAACGCAGCGAAACCGAGTGGCCGATCGCCCGCACGGACTGGATGCGCTTCTATCTCGACGCCGAGAAGATGTCGCTGTCGACGGAGAAGCCCGGCGCCTCCGCTACGCTGTCCTTCGCGGCGCTTGACGAGACGCTCACCTTCCGGTCCGCACCGCTGGAACAGCAGACCGAGATCACTGGTCCCTTGGCGGCCCGGCTTGCGGTCAGCTCCAGCACCGAGGACGCCGACATTTTCGTGAGCTTCCGGGTCTTTGCCCCGGACGGATCGGAACTGCTGTTTCCGGGGGCGAACGACCCGCGGGCACCGATGACGCTGGGATGGCTGCGCGCCTCGCATCGCAAACTGGACCCCGAGAAGAGCCTGCCCTATCGCCCCTACCACAGCCATGACGAAGAGCAGTTGCTGACGCCGGGCGAGGTCTACGGGCTGGACGTCGAGCTCTGGCCGACCTCCATCGTGGTTCCGGCCGGCTACACGTTGGCGGTGACTATCGGCGGGACCGACTACGATCACGGGCTGGAGACCACGACGTCGATCCTTGGCCTGCGGGACAGCGGTGTCGCGCCAATGGTGCACGACGATCCCACCGATCGCGCCGTCGACAGGTTCGGCGGTACGACCACGCTTCACTGGGAGACTGGGGAGGCGAATTCAATCCTGCTTCCGGTCATCCCGACCCGCGCCAGCTGATCGCGCAGCGGACCCGGCCTCGGATCAGCGGCCGGGTTCAATCCTCCATAATCAAGGAAAGCCCATGCGAATCTTTCGTGCGAACGACGTCCAGGCCGTCCACATCAACAACAACCCGGATTTCATTCACCGGCGGCTGGTGTCGCCCATGACCGAAGGCCCCGAGGGCGTCGATGTCGGGCTGAACACCTACAAGGGCGGGCATCGGTTCAACGGCCCTTATGCCTACAACACCGATGAATTTTGCTACATTTCCGAGGGAGTTGCGGAAGGCGAAAGCCACGGTGTCCCCTTCCGGGCAAGCCCTGGCATCTTTCTGTTCCGCGAAGCCGGAGCGCAAACGGACTTTTTCGACGTACCGCAAAGCATCGTAAATATCTGCGCCTTTGCCCCTGGACGCTTCGACATGGACAGTCACAGGCTGGCGCCTGAGGACTACGGTGACTGGGACGGTTCGCCGGGGCCGAAAAAGCTGCCGGTGCTGATCCACTACCAGGATGTGTCTCCAACCCGGTTCGAGCTGGCCGGGGATCAGGCCGGGCTGACCTATCGCAAGGTTTTCCATGCCGGCAACGGATCGTTGCACTGCGAGGTCGGGCATCTTATCATCTCGGCCAATACCATCACCGACATCACGCCGCCCGCGACAGACGAGGTCTGGTGGATCGAAAAGGGGCGGCTCTCGGTGACGGAGACTGGGAAGACCGAGTCCGCGGCGGCGCATGAATGCATTCATCTCGCAGCGGGCGGTCCAGCCCGGCGGATCGAGGCGCTGGCGCCCGTCACCTTGATCCGGCTTGCCACCCGGACCGGCTAGGCCGACGCCGGACACGATTCTGATCGTCCATGCCTCACAGGCTTGACCGCACCGACTACAAGATCCTCACC
>NZ_JBLXFB010000043.1:0-20736 GCF_048262615.1 Antarctobacter sp. | reverse complement strand
AGGGTGGATTTCCCGTGGTCGATGTGGGCGACGATGGAGAAGTTGCGGATGCGGGACAGGGGTGTGCTCATGTCCTGCGATATGCTGTGGATGAGGGGTTTGGTCAAGTGGGGATGGGGGGGCGGGGTTGAGAGGTTGGGGACTCTGTGTACTGTGGCAGTGGGTTGGATGGTGCGGGTGGCATGGAGTTTGAGGATCACGAGGCGTTTGAGCGTTGGCTGGAGGGGCAAAACCGGGAGGTCTGCGTGGCGATTGCGACGCGGGCAGCGCTGCGGGTCTGGCCGTGTGTTTCTGGAGAGCGTTTGTGGCGTGCCAAAAAAGGAAACGAGGTGCGTTGGCGGGATGCGCGCGAGACACTATTCTTGCGTACTTTTTTGAGTTTGATCCTATCCGCTGTGTCAGTTCAATTCCCTTCAGGGATTGATGAAGATAAACGCAAAATTGCGAGTCGAAAGGCCGCAGACGCTCGGAGAAGCGCGCGTCATCGGGATGCCGATGGGGCAAATATTGAACGTGGCGTGTACTGGGCAAAACGTGCATTTGCGGATTATTTGTCTGCGATGGCGGCTGACGCCGCAATTAGCTTGTTAGGTTCTTCACTGACGGGCGGTTTCCCGAGGCTGCAAAAATTACACATTTCAGGACGTGAGGCTCCTTTCTATCCTACGATGCTTGAGGATGCGGGATACTCTCCGGAGAAAGTTTTCTTTGAACCACTTTGGCATCGCAGTGAGATTCCTGAAGGCCTGACAACCAAATCTATCGGCCCGACCCTGCTAGACACCGATCCGCGCTTTGATTTCCTCAAGCGGTGGTATGACGGTATGGTGCGCGGCGCGCCGATGGACTGGGAGTTGCAGCGCCGCGTGGCGCTGATCCCGCAGGAGGTCTGGGAAGCCGGGGCGGGTGCCGTGGCCGAGGCGATTGCGGAGATTGAGGCCGAGTGGGACGCGGAGCGGCAAAGCATTGAGCCGCGTCGGCCGGAGTTTGAACCGCGTCATGTCACCCACCTCTTTGAAAACAAGATCATCGTCTCGGCAGGCATGTCGTCCCTCTCGGCCACCATCCGGCAGGAGTTCGAACGGTTCCGCGCGGAGACCGGGTTGAACGAAACGCCAGAGATGTTTGCGCCGCTGGAGGCTTTGCCGCATCGGTTGGACCGGATTTCCGACATCCTAGCCAAGCTGGAGCGGTCTGACGCGGCAGAGCAGGCGTTGCGCGAGGAAATTGGCCGGTTGAATGCGCAGGTTGCGGACCTTGAACAGGAATTGGCCAAGGCGAAGGCGGATTGCGAGGCTTTGCAAAAGTCGTCGTGGGCCAAAATTGCCAAGGTGACTATCGCCGGAACGGGCCTATTCGGCTCCCTTGTGACGGCGCTTTGGGTGGTGTCGGGTGACGAAGTCGGAGCCAAACAAAGGTTGGAGAACTTGCAGGAATACCGTGATGCATGGGACGGCCTGATCGGAAATACACAACCGCCATCGGCACCTTGATTGGTGGGTCGGCGGGCTGAAGCCTGCCCTACGGGGCATGGGCCGATTCTCGGGGAAGTGGCGGGCGGTGGGTTGAAAACCCACCCTACGGCGTTGGGAGAACGTGGGTTGGCGTGGTGAACCCCGCCCTACGGATTGGATGGGGTGGTTCTTTCGGGTGGCGGGGTGGTGGGTTGGAAACCCACCCTACGGGGTGTGGTGACGGGCAGACCCCCGGCCTACGGCGGGTTTGTGGGTGGCGGGAAAGCGTCCTGCGTTGCTCAGAAATCCCGCCGGAGCGGCGCGTTTGCGGCCCAGGCTTTGCGGTCCATGATGTAGGGCGTCTTGCCGTGGTCAACGGCCCAGGTCTCGACGATGAACTCTTGGCCGGTGTCCTTCTGGACAATCGAGGCCACCGTATGCGTCCAGAACCGCCGCGTCATGAAGCCGATGGTGACGCGCTGGCCGGGGCGGTGCAGGCGCAGCAGTCCGGCGTCGTCCAGCATCGCAAGGTAGACGGCGGTGTTGACCATCTCATCGACGCAATCCTGCGCCTTGCCCGCCAGTTGCAGCGTCGAATAGGCAAGGTCCGAATTGTACCCGGTCTTTTCGCCGACCATGACCTCCAGCCGTCGCAGCGCCTCGGCCAGGGCGCGGCGCTCTGCCCCGGCAGAGCGGGGGCGGCGCATGAGGGGCGCGCGGGCGGTGGCCCATTCCCCGGCGGTCAGGGACACGGCGATGCGTTTGCTGCAATTGTGGCTGCCACAGGTGTAAAAGGCATCGGGGCGCGGATCGGCGGTGCCAAAGTTCTGGCGCGCGCGGTCGAGGCTGCCGTTGTCCACGTCGCAGCCCGCCAGCATCAATGCGCTGAGTGCCAGTGTGATGAATGCGTGTCGTCGCACGGCCGATCCCCTTTTCGCTGACGTAGGGTTAGCAAACTTTCCGCGTGGGTCGCAACGGCGGGACAGGAACCGGGACTGGAAATGGCACTGGCTATGGCACTGGGGGACGCGCGCCATGGCCGGGAATGCCATATGCACGACTCGCGGAGCATGGGGCCCTGCGCACCGCCAAACGGACAACCGCCATGATCCGCACCGCTCTTGGCCCCGCGTTTGCCCGGACCCCGGTCGCGGCACAGGCCGTTGCCGACCGCCGGATCGCGATGCGTCGACACCCGCCTGACCGTGCGGGACTGCACAAACCTCTTCTTTACCAAGTGCCGCCTAGGGTGCCCCCCGGACAACAAGGGGCACAGCATGGCGACCGTCGAGACAAGTCTGGCACGGGCAAAGGCGCATTTGCACAAGGGCGATGTGGCACGGGCCAAGGTGCTGTGCCGCGATGTGCTGGCGCGGTATCCGCGCAATGCGCGGGCGCGGGCGCTGATGGCGCGTTTGCCAGAGGCGGCGCCGTCACAGGATCTCTTGGAAAAGCTGGTTGAGGCGCATCAGGCCGGGCACACCCTGCTGGTGGCCGAACAGGTGGCGCGGCTGTTGCCGGTTTATCCCGACAGCTATGTGCTGTGGCAGATCCATGGCGGTGTGCTGCTGGAACTGGGCGCGTTCCCGCAGGCCGAGGAGTCGCTGGCGCGGGCGGCGGGCTTGCGGCCCGATCTGGCGGAGGCGCGGGTGAATCACTCGGTGGCGTTGCGCGCCACCGGCCGCATGGCCGAGGCAGAGACGCAGGTGCGCGCGGCGCTGGATCTGGACCCGGACCATGCGGGCGCGCGGATGGAACTGGCCTCGGTGCTGGCGGATCGCGGGGCTTTGCCGGAGGCGGCAGAACTGTGCCAGACGGTGATCGAGGAGACGCCGGAGGTGGCGACCGCGCACAATATCCTTGGGGTTGCCTCATATGAAGAGGGGCGGTTTGACGAGGCGCGGGCCAGCTATGAGACAGCGGTGGACATCGCTCCCGGTTTTGCCGAGGCGCACCGCAACCTTGCCGCGATCAAGCGCTGGACGGCGGAGGATGCGCAACTGGACCAGATGCGGGCGCTGTATGACGACCCCTCCCTGCCGCCGATGGACCGGGCGCGGGTCTGTTTTGGCCTGTTCGACGCCTGCGACGCGCTGGGGCAGACGGATGCGGCATGGGGGTTCCTGCAAGAGGGAAATGCCCTGCGCAAGGCATTGATGGGATACGATATTTCGCAGGATGTGGCGCTGTTCCGGCGGTTGGAGGAGATGGCGGTCACGCCGTTGGTACAGGTCGATCCCGCGCCGGTGGTGCCGATTTTCATCCTCGGGATGCCGCGCTCTGGCACCACGCTGACGGAACAGATCGTCTCTGCCCACGGGCAGGTCGCGGGGGCGGGGGAACTGCCGCTGTTGGCCGATCTGGCGCGCGGGTTGCTGGAGGGCGAGCGGGTGACAGAGGAGCACCTGCGGGCGCTGCGCCGGGGCTATCTGGAGGCGGTGGCGGAACATGCCGGTGGCGCGCGCCTTGTGACCGACAAGATGCCGCACAACTTCTGCTTTTTGCCGCTGATCTGCGCCGCCTTGCCAGAGGCGCGGATCGTGCATGTGGTGCGCGACGCGCCCTCGGTCTGCTGGTCGAACCTGAAACAGTATTTCACCGCGTCCTCGCTGGGGTATTGTTACGATCTGGACGATGTGACGGCCTATCACGGGCTGTACCGCGACTGGACCGCACGGTGCGAGGCCGCGTGGCCGGGGCGGGTGCGGCGGCTGGATTACGCGGCCCTGACCGCCGATCCAGAGCAGGAGACGCGGGCGCTGATCGCCGATCTGGGGCTGAACTGGGACGCGGCCTGCCTGTCGCCGCAGGACAATGGGCGTGCGGTCCACACCGCCTCGGCCGGTCAGGTGCGAAAGCCGATCTACCGGGCGCGGACGGAGGCATGGGTGCCCTATGCGCGCCATGTCGGAGATGCCTTTGCCGGATTGCGCTTGGATTCTTGAAGCTTCGCGCCGTTTGTCGCATGATGCCACCTGAGGGCAGAGCCGGGGGAGACGGAAAATCCGCATCCGGGCAACGAGAGACAGGTGAGATGAAACAAGCAGTTATTCTGGCTGCCTGCCTCGGGCTTGCAGCCTGCGGCGGCGGGACAGCTTCGAAACGCAGTTATGGTGCGGCGCCGCAGGTGCGCGTGTCTTCGGGTCCGATTGCCGATGCCTGCATGCGCGCGGGCCGGTCGGGCGCGTCGCGGCAGCGATGCGGCTGTGTGCAGACGGTGGCGGACAGCGATCTGACGTCCTCGGACCAGCGGCTGGCGGTGACCTTTTTTGCCGACCCGCACCGGGCGCAGGAAATCCGACAGTCCGACAATCCCCGCAACGAGGCGTTCTGGAAACGCTACAAGGCGTTTGCGGCGCGTGCCGAGAGCGTCTGCCGGGGCACCTGATCGCCGCCTCCGTTGCGGCGCTCAGTCCACCTGCGCGGCATGGGCCACGATGCGGCCCACCAGACAATCCAGACTGTCGGTCCATGCAAGGTCCGGCGGCAGCAGCGGTGCGGCAAGCGACAGTTCGGTACAGGCGATCAGGATGTGATCGGTGCGTTCCTGAAGGCGGCGCGCCTGTTCGGTCAGGGCGGGCAGAATCTGCTGTGGCGGCGCGCCGGCCTTGATGGCGCGGATCATCTCCAGCAGCGGCGCGTCGTCCGGCGGCGCGGTATAGGGCGCGTCGAGGTAGTGATCGAATATCCCGGTCAGCCGCGTGGCCGGTGAGGCGAGAATGCCGATCCGGCCCTTGTCCGCCAGCGCGCGGGCGGTGGCGGACAGCATGTCGAGAAACGGCAGCTCGCTCGCCGCGCGGATGCCTGCCGCGTAGTGATGCGCGGTGTTGCAGGGCATTGCCAGCGCGGTGGCCCCGGCGGCCGCAAGATCGCCGGCCATGTCCTGAAGCACTGGCAGCGGCGAGGGGCCGGTGCCCTCGATCAGCGCGGCTATCCGCGACGGCACCGCAGGATTCTGGTGCACGATCAGCGGGACGTGATCCGCGTCGTCCTGTGCCGGCACCGCATCCAGCACCTTTTGCATGAGCAGGACGGTGGCCTGCGGCCCCATCCCGCCCAGAATGCCGACCGGCCTCACACCGGCCCCCGAGGGGAGGCGAATTTTCGGCGAAAATTCGTCATGCGCGGGATTTCACGTCAAACGCATGGGTATAGCCGGTCAGGCCGATCGCGCCGCCGGTGTGCAAAAAGACCACCCGTTCGTGGCTCTTGAAATGGCCTTTGCGGCACAGATCGAGCAAACCCGCCGCGCCTTTGGCAGAGTACACCGGGTCAAGCAGGATCGCCTCTGTCCGGGCGAAAATATCGATCGCCTCCAGCGTCGACTCGGCGGGGATGCCATAGCCGGGGCCGACGTAGTCGGTGTTGGCCACAACGTCCTCACGCGTCACCACGCCGGGGCAGCCCAGCTTTTCGGCGGTCTTGACGGCAAGGTTGAAGACGTTTTCCTCTTGCTTGGGTTTGGGTGCGCGCACGCCGATGCCCAGCAGCGGGATGCCCGCGTTCATCGCCTTGAGCCCGGTGATCAGCCCGGCCTGCGTGCCCGCAGAGCCGGTGGCGTGGACGATGTGATCCACCTTCAGGCCCATCTCGACAAACTGGTTCAGCATCTCCAGCGCGCAGTTGACATAGCCCAGTGCCCCGGTCGCGTTCGAGCCGCCGCCGGGGATGGTGTAGGACTTGCGGCCCTTGGTGCGCATCTGGTCGGCCACGGCCTCCATCTCGGCGTTCATGTCCAGACCGGGGCCGCGATGTTCGATTGTCGCACCGTGCAGCACGTCCAGCAGGACGTTGCCGTTATAGCGATAGTTTTCATGGTTGTAGCCGGTGCGGTCCTCCAGAAGGATATGACACTCTAGCCCCAGTTTCGCCGCCGCCGCCGCCGTCTGGCGGGCGTGGTTGGATTGCGTCGCGCCTTGGGTGAGGACGATGTCCGCGCCCTGATCCATGGCCTCGGCCATGAGGAATTCCAGTTTGCGGGTCTTGTTGCCGCCGGTCGACAGGCCGGTGCAGTCATCCCGCTTGATCCAGATTTCCGGACCGCCCAGCAGTTCGGACAGGCGCGGCATGGGTTCAAGCGGCGTGGGCAGGTGGGCCAGCCGGACACGGGGGAATTTGGCAAGGTTCATCTATTTTCAGCTTTCGTTGGCGACATGGGCGCGCGGGGTGAGGGTGGCGAGGCGGGCCTCTGCCGTCAAGGCATGACCGGTCATGCCTTCGGCGCGGGAGATGATGGCGGTGGCGCGGGCGAGGGCGGGCAGCGCCTCGGGTGTGGCGCGTTGCCAAGTGACGGTTTTCAGGAACTTGTGCACCGACAGCCCGCCGGTATAGCGCGCGGCCCCGCCGGTGGGCAGCACGTGGTTGGGGCCGGAGGCCTTGTCGCCAAAGGCCACGGTGGTGTCGGCCCCCAGAAACAATGAGCCATAGGCGGTCAGGCGATTTTGCCACCACGGCAGGTCGGCGCATTGGACGTGCAGGTGTTCGGGCGCGTAACGATCTGATTCAGCGGCCATTTCCTCGCGGCTGTCGCAGAGGATGATTTCCCCCATCGCGTCCCAAGCGGCCTTGGCTGTCGCGCCGTTTTCGCCGTCGATGCGGGCGCAGGTCTCCGGCATCAGGTCGGCGACACGGCGCGCCAGCGGTTCGTGATCGGTGACCAGCCAGCAGGGCGAGGTTGGCCCGTGTTCGGCCTGACCGGCCAGATCCAGCGCCACCAGCGCCGGGTCGGCGGTGGCGTCGGCAAGGATCAGCACATCGGTCGGCCCGGCGAACATGTCGATGCCCACGGGGCCGAACAACTGGCGCTTGGCCTCGGCCACATAGGCGTTGCCGGGACCGGCCAGCACGTCGGCGGGCGGGGTTCCAAACAGGCCATAGGCCATCGCCGCAACCCCCTGCACACCGCCAAGACAGAGGATCGTATCGGCCCCGGCGAGGTGCATGGTATACAGCGTCGCCGGGTCAATGCCCTGCGCGGTGCCATCCGGCGCGCGGCGCGGCGGGGCGCAGGCGGTGACATGCGGCACGCCTGCGGCGCGGGCGGTGGCGATGGTCATCAACGCCGAGGCGATATGCGCATAGCGCCCGCCGGGCACGTAACAGCCCGCCGCGCCAACCGGCAGGCTTTTCTGCCCGGCCATCAGGCCCGGTTGCAGCTCGATCTCGACATCGCGCAGCGAGGCGCGCTGCGCCTGCGCAAAGCGGCGGATGTTGTCATGGGCATAGTCCAGCGCCTGTTTCAGGGCATCGGGCAGGTGATCGCCCGCGGCGCGCGCCGTCTCGGGGGGCACAACGATCTCACCGGTCCAGTGGTCGAGCCGTTCGGCATAGTCGCGTACGGTCGCTTCACCCCCTGTTTTCAAACGGGCGAGCATGATCTGCACGGTGTCGGCGACATCGGCCTGCGCGGCGGGGGGCAGGCCGGGGGCGGATTTGATCAGGCGGGGCATGCGTTTTCCTTGACGTGGGGGTGTATCTTCACAAAAACGGAAACTGTGGCTGCGGGGATTCTGCGATGTTGATGAAAGGTGTGACGCTTCGCGGATTGGAGGTCTTTGAGGCCTTGGCCGACAGCGGCTCGGTGGCCAAGGCCGCGGATGTGACCGGCCTCAGCCAGCCTGCGGTCAGCCAGCAGATGCGTAACCTTGAAAGCGCGCTGGGCGTCGATCTGGTGGATCACGGACGCCGCCCGATGCGGATGACCCCGGCGGGACGGTCGTTCCTGTTGCGCACGCAGGCGGTGCTGCGGCAGTTGCGGCTGGCGCAGAACGAACTGACGGTGATGGACCTGACCCATCTGTCGACCCTCAGTCTGGGGGTGATCGACGATTTCGACAATGACCTGACGCCGCGCCTTGTGACGATCCTTGCCGAAAGCATGACCCGCTGCCGGTTCAAGCTGATCACCGCCCCCAGCCATGAGATTTCGGCCGAGATCAAAGCGCGCCGCCTGCATCTTGCGATTTCCGCCAGCAGCGGCGAGGTGATCGACGGGATCGTGGAATATCCTTTGGTGCGAGATCCTTACATCTTGGTGTGCGCCAAGGGCGCGGTTGAGGCCGCTGGCGGTGTCGGACCGCTGATGCAGAGCCTGCCGATCCTGCGCTATGACCGCGCGCAACTGATCGGACGCCAGATCGAGGCGCATCTGGCGCGGCAAAAGCTGGAATTCGCCGAACGGTTCGAGATTGGCGCGCATCTGTCGCTGATGACATTGGTGGCGCGCGGCATGGGCTGGGCGATCACAACGCCGCTGGGCTACATGCGCGCCGGACGCTACCACGACCAGATGGAGGCGCACCCGGTGCCGTTCAAACCCTTTTCGCGGACCATTTCGCTGTTTGCCGGGACCGACTGGGCCGACCGGGTGCCGCGCGACGTGGCGCGCACCATGCGGATGCTGGTGGGCGACATGGTGATCGCCCCCGCGCTGGCGCAGTTGCCCTGGCTGGAGGGCGATCTGAGGGTCATGGAAGGCTGACAGCGCACGCCCCGGGCGCGCCATCGCATCTGTGGCTTGTCGCATGGGGCCAGAATGCCGTTGCGGCATGGTCTGTAAATGGGCAAGCGACGGTTTTCGGAAGGAAAACCTGTAGTTTTGAAAATCCTGAATGAAGGGCACCGCAGGGGCGATGCACAGGCCATGCACAGGTCATGCACAGACCATGCACAGCCGCCGCGCCTGCCTGTGGCGGCGGCGCGGCAGGGTCAACCCCGCCCTACGCGGGGTCCACGTGATCGAGGAAGGCCCGCACTGACGCCTCGAATCCGCGCGGATCGTCCGCGTGCAGCCAATGCCCGGCCTTGGGTAACTTGGCATACCGGGCCTTGGGGAACAGCGCGCGGATGCGGTCTCGGTGTTCGGGCAGGACATAGTCGGACTGCCCGCCGGAGAGGAACAGCGCCGGCCCATCGTAGCTGCCGGACACCTCGGGAAAGCCAAGGATCTTGGGCATCTCGGCGGCCAGCGTGTCGAGGTTCAGTTTCCACCGCTTGTTTTGCAGGTCGAGCGACTGGGTAAAGAAGCTTTGCAGCGTCTTGTCGGGCACATGTTCGGCCAGTTGCGCCACCGCGTCCGACCGCTTTTCGACGCGGGACAGGTCAACGGCGCGCATCGCCTCGATGAACTGGATCTGGCTGTGGGTATAGGCGACGGGCGCGATGTCGGCGACCAGCAGCGAGGCCAGTTTTTCGGGATGCTGCAGCGCGAGGGTCATCGCCGCCTTGCCGCCCATAGAATGGCCCACCACGTGCGCCCGCCCGCCGTGGGCGTCGATCAGGTCCGCCAGATCGGCGGCGAGGTCGGGATAGCCGTGGCTGTCGGTGTGCGGGCTGTCGCCATGGTTGCGCATGTCCGGGGTCAGGACGTGGCGGTGATCGGCAAGACGCTTGGCGATCACGCCCCAGTTGCGACCAGAGCCGTAAAGGCCGTGGACTATGATCAGGGGCGTGGGGCCGGGGGTGCCATGGGAAATCGTGTTCAGCATGGGGGCGTCATACGACGCCCCGCGCGCAAGGGCCAGAGCGCCGCGCGCTCAGTCGTCGCGCATCTCGACCCCGCGCAGGCGCAGGAACAGGCTGGATTCATCGTCGTTGCGGAAAAAGGGAACCGAGTCCGGCGGCGTCTGGTCGGTGGCGCGGGCGGCGACCTCTGCCAGCACCACCTCGGTGATGAAGGGCAGGTCGTAGTTGCGGATTTCATCCACCGCGATCCATTGCAGATGAGACAGCTCATCCGCTGCGCCATGAAAATCATCGGGGTCCGAGGCCAGTTCATCGGCGTCGAGCAGAAAGAACCGCGCGTCAAAGCGGCGGGGTCGCCCCGGCGGGGTGATCGCACGAAAGATGAATTGCAGCGGTTCGGCGGAGGGGCGGTGCCCGGTACCGGCAAATTCCAGCCAGTCGCTGGGGATTGTGCCCGGCCACGGGGCCGGAACCCCGAGAATCTGGCCGGTTTCCTCCCAGAGTTCGCGCACCGCGGCAACGGCCAGCGCCTCTGCGATTTCGGTGCTGGCGTCCTCTGTCAGGCGGGCGGCGCAAAGCGGCGGCAGCGGACGGGCCAGCGGCACGGTCGCGTCCTCGGTATCGACGGCACCGCCGGGAAAGACGAACTTGTTGGGCATAAAGGCCGCCTTGGCCCCGCGTTGCCCCATCAGGACGCGCGGACGCGTCGCCCGGTCGCGCAGCACCACCACGGTGGCGGCGTCGCGAATGGCGGTCTTGTCGATGGATTTCTGTGCGCTTTGGTCTGTCGTCGGCCCGGTCATGTCGCCCCCTCAGGTATGGGGGGCGAATCCGTGCATCCCGCGGACCCACTGGAAAGCCACGATCGCCCCTTTCAATCGGGGCAGAAGATAGAGCGAGAGCGCGACGCAGCCAACGCCAAATATGGTGAACAGGACCAAGGGCTCTGGCCGGAAGGTGGTGAACACGACCATCAGCAGGGGAGCCATGAGGTGCCCGACGATCAGGATCGTCAGATAGGCCGGGCCATCGTCGGCGCGGTGATGGTGCAGATCCTCCCGGCAGACCGGGCAACTGTCGCGCACGGTCAGGTAGCCCCTGAGCATCTGGCCGGTTCCGCAATTGGGGCAGCGGCGACGCCAGCCGCGCCAGAGGGTTGGCCAGATCGACTCCGAGCCTTTCGAGTGCTGTATTTCATCCATGTCCGACCTCGCGTTTACGGTGGCAAGATGGTCCTCGCGTGGGCCGGTCGATAGGGTGCAAAACGTCCTTGCGTCCGGATGTCACAGATCACGGACGCGTGAGCGGGCGTGAGGATTTTTTTCGACGGAAGCGCCGGGATCGCCCGTGATAGCCTCCAGAGACGCCCGAGGACTGGCGGCTCGGAACACCGAGACAACCTCTGGAAGGACAAGACATGAAGTCATCTGCACTTATGGTCAGCGGCGCACTGGTCGTCGTGATGGGCACCGCAGGTATCGCATCGGCGCATGGCAAGGGCTATGGCGACCGGGGGCCGCGCGACGCGGGCATGGAAGAGATGTTCGAGCAGATCGACGCCGACAAGGACGGCAAGATCACCAAGGACGAAATGGAGGCCTTCAGGACCGCGCGTTTCGAGGCCGCCGATACCGATGGCGACGGCAAGCTGTCCCAGGACGAGATGACGGCTGCCCGCGATGCCCGGCGGGTGGAGCGCATGAAAACCATGGTCGACCGGCTGGACACCGACGGCGACGGTCTGCTGAGCGCCGAGGAACTGGCTGCCGGTGGCCCCAAGCGGGGGCCCGACGCGATGTTCGACCGGCTGGACGCCGACAAGGACGGCGCGCTGACGATGGAAGAAATGCAGCAGGCGCGTGGCAAGATGCGCGACGGCGGCAAGCACCGGTTCGGCGGCAAACGCGGTGAGCATGGCCACCGGGGCGACCGGGGCCATGGCTTTCCGTTCTTCGGTGGCCCCGACATGTCGGACGACGGCTGAAACTGACAACCGGGCGGCGGGGTCCGCCGCCCGGACCGTTGCATGCAGGACCAAGCCGGGATAGCGCGTAACGATGGATGGGACATGCCCTTTGAAGCCATGAGCGCGGTTGCGGACGAGGATCTGCTGGCGGCCTACGCGGCCGGAGACGCCGGAGCGGCGCGGACGCTGACGCAGCGGTTGACGCCGCGCGTCTTTGGCCATGCCATGCGGATGCTGGGCGGCGACCGGGCCGAGGCCGAGGACGTGGCGCAAGAGGCGCTGTTGCGGCTGTGGCGCGCGGCACCGGGCTGGCGCATGGGTGAGGCCAAGGTCACGACATGGCTGTACCGGGTGACGGCGAACCTGTGTATCGACCGCATCCGGCGGCGGCGCGGCGGGCCGGACCTCGACTCGGTCCCGGAGCCTGTGGACGGAGCGCCTTCGGTGGCGACGGGGATGCAGCAGCAGGCCCGCGCCGAGGCGCTGCAAGGGGCGCTGGACGCATTGCCCGACCGGCAGCGTCAGGCGGTGATCCTGCGGCACATCGAGGGGCTGGCAAACCCCGAGATCGCCGAGATCATGGACATCGGACCACGCGCGGTCGAAAGTCTGGTGGCGCGGGGCAAGCGGGCATTGGAAGCGGCGTTGATCGGGCGGCGCGATGAACTGGGATACGAAGACGATGACTGAGCGCAAGGACACCAAAGGCGATCTGTTTCAGACCGGGACCGACGGAGCCGGGCTGGAGTCGTTTTTTGCCGCGGCGCGGGCAGAGGCTCCGCAACCCGGCGGCGATTTCCTTGCCCGGATCGAGGCGCAGGCGCTGGCCGAGCAACCGGCTGCGCGCGGAGAAGCACCGGCGGTGGCGGGGCTGCGGCCCGCCGGGGTCTTGCGGCAACTGCGCGAGGCGCTGGGCGGCTGGGCCGGGATGGCCGGGCTGGCCACGGCCTGCGCGGCGGGGATCTGGATCGGGGTGAGCCCGCCGGACGGGCTGACGGTGCTCTGGGGCGGCGACGCGGCCGCGCTGGGGACCATCGGGGTCGATCCGCTGAGCAGCTTTGACCTTGCGCTGATGGAAGGGTGATGGATGGCCGCTGAGGTGGAAAAGAAGGGCAAACCGGGGCGCTGGCTGCGGGTTGTGCTGTTTGTGTCCCTCGCGCTGAACCTCGCTGTGGTCGGGGCGGTTGGCGGCATGGTCCTCAACGGGCCGCCGGTGCCGCGCACCGACCGGAGCGATCCGGCGCTGCCCTATACGCGGGCCTTCGACGAGGACCAGCGGCGTGAGCTGCGGCGGGCGCTGTGGCAGTCGGTCCGGCGCGAGGGCAAGACGATGCGGGCGGCCTATCTGGCGGATTATCAGCAGGCGTTGACCTTGCTGCGCGATGAGCCTTTCGAACCGGCGGCGCTGGAGGCCCTGCTGCAAGAGCAGGGCAAGCGCGCGGTCGATGTGCGGGCGCGCGGGCAGGAGGTCCTGATGACGTTCCTGTCGGAGATGTCGGTGGATGAGCGGCGCGCCTATGCCGACCGTCTGGAGCAGGAACTGGAAAAGATGCGCCATCGCGGCGGGCGTGACAGATCGCATGACACCGGCAAGGACAGGCACCGGGACTGAGGGGGGCCGCGACTGGCGGGCAGCACGACTGGCGGGCACTGGCCCGGTGGCGCGGATCGGCCCGATGGCGCGGACCGCGCTGAGGCTCAGGTGAGACGGGCGCGGCGCGGCGACGTGTCCGCCGGGGTGTCCGGCAAGCCGCCGGGTGACGTCTTGGGCGCGGTTATGGGCGCGGCCATCGGTGCCGCCAAGGGCGCGGTCTTGGGGGCTGTCATCAGCCGCACGGTATCGGCCATGACCACGGTGTTGCGCCCCTTGTGCTTGGCCGCATACAGCGCCTCGTCGGCGCGGGACACAAGGTCAAGCGGCCCGGTGTCGCCCGCGGCCCGGCCGATGGCCACGCCAATCGACAGGGTCACGGTGATTCGCTGGCCAGCGGGCAGGGTGACCGGCTGGCGCGCCATGATCCGGCACAGCCGTTCGGCGGTGCGCTTGGCGGCGTTGCGGTCGGCATCGGGCATGGCGACAAGGAATTCCTCACCGCCCCAGCGCGAGATCAGGTCGGCGGCGCGCAGGTTGTCCTTGAGCCGCTGGGCGAGGGTGACCAGCACCGCGTCCCCCGCCGCATGGCCGTGATCGTCGTTGACCTGCTTGAAGAAATCGAGATCGGCCAGCAGCAGTGCATAGGGGCGTTTCTGCAAAGCCGCGCGTTCGGCCAGCCGCGAAACATGTGGCACGGCGTAGCGGCGGTTATAGAGCCCGGTGAGCGGATCGCAGACCGCCGCGCGCAGACCGTCGCGCATATTGGCGCGCAGCCTGTCGTTGGTCCGTTTGCGGTCGATCTGCTTGCGCAGGCGGATGGCCAGTTCGTCAAGGTCCAGACCCGAGCTGAGCAGGTCATTTGCCCCCATATCCAGCGCGCTGGCGGCCTCACGTTGCTGGTGAGGCTGCGCAATGTAGATCAGCGCGGAATGGCGGGTGTCGCGGCTGGCGCGCAGTTGCGGCAGCAGGCTCAGCGCCTCGCCGGTGCTGCCCGGCGGTTCCGCCACGATGACCACATCGGGCGCCCGCGCCGATTCGCGCAGGGCATCCTCGGGGTCGATGACCTCGACCCGGTCGGAGATCCGCGCCACAAGCCCGTCTTTCAGGGCGCGGGTTTCCGGCAGCCGGGGCGGCGAGACCAGTCTGACCAGCCCCGGCGCGATGAAATCGGCCCCCTGTTCGGCAAGGCCAAGCGCGCGGCGGGTGTCGTCGCGCAGTTGCAGTTCGGCCTCGGCGTCGCGGGCGCGCAACAGCGACCGCAGCCGGGCCAGCATCACAAGATCGTTGACGGGCCGGGTCAGCACATCGTCCGCACCGGCCGCCAGAGAGGCGAGACGTTCCCCCGGATCGTCCTCACGATGCAGGATGAC
Source organism: Antarctobacter sp. (assembly GCF_048262615.1). Taxonomy (GTDB): domain Bacteria; phylum Pseudomonadota; class Alphaproteobacteria; order Rhodobacterales; family Rhodobacteraceae; genus Antarctobacter. The sequence continues at coordinate 5,889 of NZ_JBLXFB010000043.1, read as the reverse complement.
AACAGGGATTCGCAGGCCGCCTTTCCGGTCCTGGATCGCGGCACAGAGCTCTCTGCCCGTCATGTCGGGCAGATCTGTCGCGGTGATGACCAGATCGGGGGCCGTCCGTTGCAGCAGCGACAGCGCCGCCTGGCCGCTATCTGCCTGAATAACCTCATAATATGCAGCGGAAAGTTTGACGCGCAAGATGATCCGGTTGGTGGGAACCGAGTCGACGATCAATATTCTTCCGGTCATATCGCACCCCCCGCATAGGTGGTCTGACGGCTGCCCGCCGTACTTGCACTTTCCTGTTGGCTCAGCTTTGATGAATATTGGTTAAGAAACCCTTTCGGAAAGATTTCAAAATGCAGCTGTCGCGGGAAGCCGCCGAAACCGTGGGCTTGCAGGCCGTTGCCTGGGTGGCGGGCAATGATGAGTTGCTGCCGGTGTTCCTTGGCGCGACAGGCGCGTCGGAGGCCGATTTCCGCGACGGGTTGCAGGACCCGGCCTTTCAGGGGTCGGTGCTGGACTTCCTGCTGATGGACGATGCGTGGGTGATGGCGTTCTGCACGGATCTGGGGCTGAAGCCCGAGCATCCAATGGCCGCCCGCATGGTGCTGCCGGGCGGAGAGATGGTGCACTGGACATGAGCGCAGCGCAGATCGAGGCCGTCCTGTTCGACAAGGACGGCACCTTGTTCGACTTTGCCGCCACATGGAACACCTTTGCCGCCCGGCTGATCGAGCGGCTGGCCGAGGGCGAAGACCTGCGTCGGCACGGACTGGCGCGGGCGCTGAAGTTCGATCTGGGCGCGGGCGGATTCCTGCCCGACAGCCCGGTGATCGCCGGAACCAACCGCGAAATGGCGGCGCTGATCGCGCCGGTCCTGCCGGGGCGCAGCGTCGATGACCTTGAAGCGCTGATTGTGGCCGAGGCCGAAAACGCGCCGCTGAGCGAAGCCGTGGCGCTGGTGCCGTACCTTGCGGGGCTGGCTGCGCGCGGGCTGACCCTTGGGGTGATGACCAACGACAGCGAAGCCGTGGCGCGCGCGCATCTGCGCGCGGCGGGCATCGAGGGGATGTTCGACTTTGTCGCCGGGGCGGACAGCGGACATGGCGCGAAACCCTCGCCGCAGCCGCTGCTGGCCTTTGCCGCCGCCACCGGCCACGCGCCGGACCGGGTGATCATGGTGGGCGACAGCCTGCACGATCTGGTGGCCGGGCGCGCGGCGGGCATGTGGACGGCGGGCGTGTTGACCGGGCTGGCCGGGGCCGACGCGCTGGCCCCGATGGCGGATGTGGTTCTGCCGGATATCGGCCATCTGCCGGGATGGCTTGCGCGGGCCGGTATCTGAAAGCGACAAAATGCGTCGGTATTGCGAAGGCGCGCAGGTCTGTGGCGCGGTGAGATAGGTCTTACCTGCCACGGAGAGTCGTTATGCCGGTCGCCGCTGATCCCATCCACGAAGCCCACAAACGTCGCCGCACCGGAGGCCGGTCCGGCAACAAGCGCCGGGGCGGTCCGGTCGTAGAGCAGATGCCGTGGCGTCTGCCGGTCAATATCGACCGCCCGACCGAGCCGCTGACCGAAGAGGGCGTCGTGCGGCTGGACAATGCCTGCATGCGCATCCTCGAAGAGATCGGGATCGAGTTCCTGCACCCCGAGGCGGTCGAGATCCTGCGTCTGGCGGGCTGTACCGTGAACGGCGAAAACGTCCGCATGGGGCGCGATTTTGTCCGCGAGCTGGTGGCCAAGGCCCCGTCGAGCTTTACCCTGACGCCGCGCAACCCGGACCGGACGCTGAAAATCGGCGGCAATACCATCCTGTTCGGCAACGTGTCCTCTCCGCCGAACTACTATGACCTTGAGATCGGCAAGAAGGTGTCCGGCACCCGCGAGCAATGCGCCAACTTGCTGAAGTTGACGCAGTATTTCAACTGTATCCATTTCGCCGGCGGTTATCCGGTCGAGCCCTGCGATGTGCATGCCAGCGTGCGGCATCTGGATGTGCTGTTCGACAAGCTGACGCTGTCCGACAAGGTCATGCATGCCTACAGCCTTGGCAAGGAGCGGGTCGAGGACGTGATGGAGATGGTGCGCATCGCGGGCGGTCTCACCCACGAGGAATTCGACGCCACGCCGCGGATGTATACCAACATCAACTCGACCTCGCCGCTGAAACACGACTATCCGATGATGGATGGCTGGATGCGGATGGCGCGTCGGGGGCAGGGGCTGGTGGTGACGCCCTTTACGCTTGCCGGGGCGATGGCCCCGGTGACGATGGCCGGTGCGGTGGCGCAATCGCTGGCCGAGGGGCTGGCGGCGGTGGTGCTGGCGCAGGTGATCAATCCGGGGGTGCCCTGTGTGATCGGCACGTTCACCTCAAACGTCGACATGAAGACCGGCGCGCCCGCTTTTGGCACGCCCGAATACATGCGCGCGACCCAGATGACCGGCCAGATGGCGCGGTTCTACGATCTGCCGATGCGGTCGTCGGGGGTCTGCGCCGCCAACGTGCCGGACGGGCAGTCCATGTGGGAAACCGAACATTCGCTCTGGGCGGCGATCCAGTCGGGCACCAACATGGTCTATCACGCGGCGGGCTGGCTGGAGGGCGGGCTGATCGCCAGCCCCGAAAAGTTCATTATGGATTGCGAGGTGTTGCAGCAGTTGCAACGCTATATGGAGCCGGAAATCTGCGACGTCTCGGACGAGGCGCTGGCGGTCGAGACGATCCGCGAGGTTGGTCCGAACGGGCATTTCTTTGGCGTCCAGCACACGCAGGACCGCTATGAGACGGCGTTTTACCAGCCGTTCCTGTCGGACTGGAAGAACTTCGAGGGCTGGGAGGCGGCGGGGGGGCTGTGGACGCCCGAGCGCGCGCACGTGATGTTCAAACGGATCATCGAGGAATTCGAGGCGCCGCCGATGGATGCGGGCATCCGCGAAGAGCTGGAGTCTTTCGTCGCCAGACGAAAGTCCGAAGGCGGCGCGCCCACGGATTTCTAGGGGCGGCGGCCCCGAGGGGGCGGACACATCGGTGCGCGGCGCAAAACACGCTCAATTGTTCCTGTTTGCCGATTCTTAATCGCTCCTCTCCATGCTCTCGGCAAGGTGTTGAGGTGTGGAATGATGCACGGGTTGATCCTGCGAACCTTTCAGGTTTTCATTGAGGACACGTATGGCCCAATGACTTGGTCCGAGATCGCCACCGGCGCAGGTCTCGATGTGCCCAGCTTTGAGGCGATGCTGAATTATCCCCCGGAAACCTACAGCGCGCTTATTGATGCGGCTGAGCGGATTCTGGACAAACCGGCAGAGGCCATCTGGGAAGATGTGGGCACCTATCTGGTGTCGCATCCCAACAGTGAGGGGCTGCGCCGTTTGCTGCGGTTCGGCGGGGTCGATTTCATCGAGTTCCTGCATTCGCTGGATGACCTGCCGGATCGGACGCGGCTTGCGGTTGCCGATCTGGCGCTGCCGGAACTGGAACTGACGGACAGCGGCAACAACCAGTTTACCCTGCGGGTCGGCGACGGGTTGCCGGGGTTCGGCTATGTCATGATCGGGGTGTTGCGCGCCATGGCCGACGACTATGGCGCGCTGGCGCTGCTGGACACCGAAGGCGGCCATCGTGGGGAGCAATATCTGATGATCACGGTGATCGAAACCGCCTATGCCGAGGGCCGGGAATTCGAACTGGCGGTCAGCACCGGCGGAGGTGGCGAAGGATGAGCAGGCTGCCCGAGGAAATCCTGCATCTGATCTGTCCGATGCACCTTGTGCTTGATCCGACGGGGCATATCCGGCAGGCGGGTCCGACCCTGCACAAGATCAGCCCCGAACGGATCGAAGGCGCGCGCTTTCTGGAGATCTTCGAGGTGTTCCGCCCGCGCGCCGTGGCCAGCATGGAGCAACTCCTGCAAACCGAGGGCCGCAAGATCCGGCTGCGCCTGCGCGGCGGCGTGCGCACCCCGTTGTATGGCGTGCTGGTGTCGGACGGGCGGGGCGGGGCGGTTATCAACCTGTCGTTCGGCATCCACGTGCTGAGCGCGGTGCGCGACTACGCGCTGACCAGTTCGGATTTCGCGCCGACCGATCTGGCCATCGAAATGCTGTATCTGGTCGAGGCGAAATCAGCCGCGATGGATGCTTCGCGCAGTCTCAACACCCGGTTGCAGGGGGCGATGGTCGCCGCCGAAGAGCGCGCCTTCACCGATACCCTGACGGGCCTTGGCAATCGCCGCGCGCTGGACGCGGTGCTGGAACGGCTGAAGCGCGGGGGCAATCCGTTCTCGCTCATGCACATCGACCTTGATCATTTCAAACAGGTGAACGACACGCTGGGCCATGCCGCCGGGGATCAGGTTCTGCGCCATGTGGCACGGGTGATGACGGACGTTGTCCGGCAGGACGACATCGCCATGCGCGTCGGCGGGGATGAATTCATGATCGTTCTCGGCAGGCTTGACCTGCCTGACCGGCTGTCGGAAATCGCCGGTCGCCTGATCCGCCGCATAGAGGAACCGGTGACCTACGACGACCAGACCTGTCAGGTTTCCGCCAGCATCGGCATCGCTGTGACGGATGGGGCGCTCGACGACCCGGCCGAACTGGTGGAGCAGGCGGACATGGCGCTATACGCCTCAAAACGGGCCGGTCGTGCGCAATTTCGGTTCTTTGCCGGAACACCGGAGGGCGACAATCCGGCAAAGGTGGCGAGCAAGTGAAATTCCTGCAAAAATGGTCTTGATCCCAGTGATCGTGCATCGTATGTGACGCGCCACGGTTGGGGTGTAGCCAAGTGGTAAGGCAACTGTTTTTGGTACAGTGTACCGTAGGTTCGAATCCTACCACCCCAGCCAGTTTTTCCTAACATACCGTGGTGATGCTCTTTCTGGCCCTCTGGCCGGAGAAATGCCCCCGGAAATGTCCCACCTTCTGCCCCTCCCTTCTTCGCTGCCGACAAGGAACCTCTGGTGGTCAGGAGGGCCTGTGCGTGAGGCCTGTGAGCAGGTCAGCTAAGGAGGGGATAGCCAGGTAATAGGTATTAGTAATGGATAAAGCAAAACCAGAAAAAATACGTCTCTAAAGAAATAGGGTGTCTAGAAGGAAGTTATACCTCTCCCTCCCTTCCTTAGCCTCCCACATGGCTTCGATGGATAATCGTGAGGGGTGGGTTGTGTGTGAACAGTGTTCCTGAATGGAATAGGTACTAGTATTGGATAGAGAGAAAAGCATCAGAAGGAGTGAAATCCTAATTTATGTTGTATAAATAATTACTTACATGACCATTAAAGCCTCTTCTGAAGTGTCTAGGTAGAGTTCACCTGACACAGTACAAGAGATATTATGCCCCTGATAAAGAACCCACAGCACTCCCGCCCGATCGACGTTCATCGCTGGTCTGACCACCCTGAAGTGAAGCAACTGGTAGAGGAGGTGTGGGAAGACTGGTTGCCTGAAGCGTTCACGGAGAAGGAGGCTAGGGGTGGTGCCAGACCGGGGCCGAAGGCAAAGGCATCAGATAGGCAGCAGCTTAGGGTGCTGATCCTAGACCTCTATGTGGCTTGGCGGGAAGATCCGGAACTCAGCATCGGTGTTTCGATGTCTCCGAACGCCTGGAAAGCCGGGTCACGGTACAACGCTCTGCACATCTCCAAGCGGATCATTGAGCTCATCAAGGTACTGAAAGAAGCAGCCCTTATCGACCTAGCGAACGGCAGCTATGCTGGTGCTGGTGCGCCCACAAACCGAACGACCCGCATCCGGGCGTCCGAGCAACTTCAGGCGATGTTCCACGAAGCCAAGTTTGGCAGCGACGATGTGTGAGCTACCTCCCGAAATTCGGACACTGACATAAGCTATGATTTGCAGTCTGCTGATCTTCGACGAGAAGGAGAT
>NZ_JBLXFB010000042.1:0-21497 GCF_048262615.1 Antarctobacter sp. | reverse complement strand
GCGGTGAAGCAGGCGACAACGTCGGCGTCCTGCTGCGCGGCATCGACCGCGAAGGCGTTGAGCGCGGTCAGGTTCTGTGCAAGCCGAAGTCGGTGACCCCGCACACCAAGTTCGAGTGTGAGGTCTATATTCTGACCAAGGAAGAAGGCGGCCGTCACACGCCGTTCTTCAAGAACTACCGCCCGCAGTTCTACTTCCGCACCACCGACGTGACCGGTACGGTTGAGCTGCCCGATGGCACCGAGATGGTGATGCCGGGCGACAACCTGAAGTTCAACGTCGAGCTGATCGCGCCGATCGCGATGGAAGACGGCCTGCGCTTCGCCATCCGCGAAGGCGGCCGCACCGTCGGTTCGGGCGTCGTGTCGAAGATCATCGACTGATCGTCTGAGGTGTTGCCCCTCGGGGCGACACCGTCAGCGTATATTCCGGGGTGTCCAGACACCCGTACTGAAGGGCGGGACCATTCCCGCCCTACACATTCCGGGTTCGATGAGGCGCGCGGGTGGTCCGTCCTCCTCCTCTCAACCCCAACGCCAAGATAGGCTGTCCAAATGAGCCAGAATATCCGTATCCGGCTGAAGGCGTTCGATTACCGCGTGCTTGATGCAAGTACGCAGGAAATCGTCAACACCGCCAAGCGCACCGGCGCGACGGTCCGCGGTCCCATCCCGCTGCCGAACAAGATCGAGAAGTTCACCGTTCTGCGTGGCCCGCACGTGAACAAGAAGTCGCGCGACCAGTTCGAGATCCGCACGCACAAGCGTCTGCTCGACATCGTCGATCCGACTCCGCAGACTGTGGATGCCCTGATGAAGCTCGACCTCGCCGCTGGCGTGGATGTCGAGATCAAGGTCTAAGGAGGGCTCGGATATGATGCGCTCTGGAGTGATCGCAAAGAAGATCGGCATGACACGTCTTTTCATGGAAGACGGCAAGCAGATCCCAGTCACCGTGCTGCAACTCGACAACCTTCAGGTTGTCGCGCAGCGCACAAATGACCAGCACGGCTACACCGCCGTTCAGCTGGGTGCCGGAAACGCCAAGGTCAAGCGCGTGAGCCAGGCCATGCGCGGCCACTTTGCCGTTGCCAAGGTCGAGCCCAAGCGCAAGGTCGTGGAATTCCGCGTCGCGCCTGAAAACCTGATCGAAGTGGGCGAGGAAATCATCGCCGACCATTACTTCGAAGGGCAGTTCGTGGACGTCAGCGGCATCACCATCGGTAAAGGTTTTGCCGGCGGCATGAAGCGCCACAACTTCGGCGGCCTGCGCGCCACGCACGGTGTCTCTGTCAGCCACCGTTCGCATGGTTCGACCGGTCAGTGTCAGAACCCCGGCAAGGTGTTCAAGGGCAAGAAGATGGCCGGTCACATGGGGTCCGTGCGTGTCACCACGCAGAACCTTCAGGTGGTCCGCACCGACAGCGACCGTGGCATCATCATGATCAAAGGCGCCGTTCCCGGCCCCAAAGGCTCGTGGGTGACCATCAAGGACGCGGTGAAGAAGCCCGCGCCCGAGAATGTCATTCTGCCCGCCGCTCTGATGAGCTCGAAGCGCGAAGCGATGAAAGCCGCCGAAGAAGCCGCCCGTCAGGCCGAAGAAGAGGCCAAGGCAGCAGAAGAGGCACGTCTTGCAGAAGAGGCCGCCCAGCAGGAGGCATCTCTGAAAGCGGCCGAGGCTGAAATCGAGGCCGAGAAGAAGGAAGGCGAGGAATGAAACTCGACGTGATCAATCTCGACGGCGGCACCGCTGGCGAAGTCGAGCTGGACGAGGCCCTGTTTGGTCTCGAGCCGCGCGCCGACATTCTCCACCGCGTCGTCCGCTGGCAGCGTAACAAGGCGCAAGCCGGTACGCACAAGGTCAAGACCCGCTCGGAAGTGTCGTACTCGACCAAGAAGATCTATCGCCAGAAGGGCACCGGCGGCGCACGCCACGGTTCCCGCAAGGCGCCGATCTTCCGCAAGGGTGGTATCTACAAGGGCCCGACCCCGCGGTCGCACGCCCATGACCTGCCCAAGAAGGTCCGTAAACTGGGTCTGCTGCACGCGCTGTCGTCCAAGTTCAAGGACGGCTCGCTGGTGGTGATCGAGGCGGCGGATTGCGATGGCAAGGCCAACACGCTGGCCAAGCAGGTTGCAAACCTCGGCTGGAAGCGCGCGCTGATCATCGACGGCGCGGTCATCAGTGAGAACTTTGCCCGCGCGGCGGCAAACATCGAGGGTCTCGATGTGCTGCCCAGCCAGGGCGCAAACGTCTATGACATCCTCAAGCGCGACACGCTCGTGCTGACCAAGGCGGGTGTCGAAGCACTGGAGGCTCGGTTGAAATGAGCGCGAAGGCAGAACACTACGACGTGATCCGCAAGCCGATCATCACCGAAAAGAGCACCATGGCGTCCGAGAACGGCGCAGTGGTCTTCGAAGTGGCGATCGACGCGGCCAAGCCGCAGATCAAAGAGGCCGTTGAGGCGCTGTTTGGTGTCAAGGTGAAGGCGGTCAACACCACCATCACCAAAGGCAAGCAAAAGCGTTTCCGGGGCACCATGGGTCGCCGCAAGGACGTCAAGAAGGCCTATGTGACCCTCGAAGAGGGCAACACGATCGACGTGAACACCGGTCTTTGATCGTGGTGGGTTGAAAACCCACCCTACGGAAATTGGAGAGGCCCTCGCAGCGATGCGGGGGCCTTTTATTTTTTTGTCTTGTATGGTGTTCCCGTTTAGACTGGGCTGCTCTGGTCTTAGATGAATGTTTCCAAGAGAGTAGATATAAGCAAGCGGTATTGCACACATGAGCAAACGAAAACCGGCAAAGCCGAACCGAAGTCGCCTGCCTAACCTGGAAACAGTTGCGGCCTTCGCTGTGGTTAACGAAACTGTCGTCTTTGTTAAGAAGAATATCTTGAGCAATCAAATTCGACGAGATGGGCCGAAGGTAGCGAAATCCTTCGATCGCCTTACGAAGACAGAAATCGCAGAGTGTAGTGAAGTATTCGCAAGAGTTCAGGCGACCTTACTAGGCGCTATCGGATCGAGTAAGCCGGAAAGCTTCGAATCCACTTTCGGAAGATTGATGGCCAGCGCCTTAAACTCCTATTTAGCTGCAATTGAAGTGGCGCGACACGGATTGAAACGACAGTTCGGAGCGAATGCAAGGATGGCCGTTGAGGCAGCAGCTACGGCCCTATCGGTGGCGACCGAACCCACGGCGTTGGACAAATTCCATGATGGGAAGCTCTCATCTACAAAGTGCATTACATACGGCAAAAGGTCGTTCCCGTTAATTGGCGAATTGTATGGCTTCCTCAGCAATGAGTTTGTCCATATCGGTACAGCACATTCGATGTTGGAGTTTCCGTCGGAATATCAGCGCGACGACGTAGCCCTCGGATTGTTGGTTTCCATGATGAAAACGTTGATCTTGGTCCTGGAGGTGGTTGCCGATTTGGCAAAGGTTCACCTTGGTGGGCAGTCAAAATATTGGTTCCGAAATGGTGAGGGGTGGAGTTTTGATCCATCTGATGAGACGCGTGAGTGGATTGGTGAATTTTGCCAGTTGGAAAAGTTACAGCGCGCCTAGCTACTTGACCCCACCCCCATCCTCCCCTAAACGACACCATCCGCAGCAGCCCCGGATTCGTCCGGGGCTTTGCTATTGTCTGCGGGGGCACAGATTCGGGCACCTTCGGGGGCCTATACCACCGGGCACCTGCGGACATTTGTCGAGGGGCCTATACCAGTGGCGGGCTAAACCCCGCCCTACATAAGTCCCGGCAACGGGGCTGCTAGCTAACGGAAGACAGAAAGCATGGCACTCAAGTCGTACAAACCTACGACGCCGGGCCAGCGCGGGCTGGTGCTGATCGACCGTTCGGAGCTGTACAAAGGACGTCCCGTCAAGGCCCTCACCGAGGGTCTGACGAAAAAGGGCGGCCGGAACAACACCGGACGTATCACGGCACGCCGCCGCGGTGGCGGGGCGAAACGCCTCTACCGGATCGTCGACTTCAAGCGGAACAAATTCGATGTCAACGGCATCGTGGTTCGCATCGAATACGACCCCAACCGTACCGCCTTTATCGCACTCGTCCAGTATGACGACGGCGAGCAGGCCTATATCCTTGCGCCCCAGCGCCTTGGCATTGGCGACAAGATCGTCTCTTCCAAGAAGGCAGACATCAAGCCCGGCAACTGTATGCCGTTCTCGGGTATGCCGATCGGTACCATCGTTCACAACATCGAGCTGAAGCCCGGCAAGGGCGGTCAGATCGCACGCGCCGCGGGCACCTATGCCCAGTTCGTCGGCCGTGACGGTGGCTATGCCCAGATCCGCCTGTCGTCGGGCGAACTGCGCCTTGTGCGTCAGGAATGTCTGGCGACCGTGGGTGCCGTGTCGAACCCCGACAACAGCAACCAGAACCTCGGCAAGGCTGGCCGTGTTCGCCACATGGGCAAGCGCCCCTCCGTTCGCGGTGTCGTCATGAACCCGATCGACCACCCGCATGGTGGTGGTGAAGGCCGGACCTCTGGTGGTCGCCATCCGGTGACACCGTGGGGCAAGCCGACCAAGGGCAAGCGCACCCGCAACACCAACAAGGCATCGCAGAAGCTGATCATCCGCTCGCGTCATGCCAAGAAGAAGGGGCGGTAATTTATGTCGCGTTCCGTCTGGAAAGGTCCGTTCGTCGATTCCTATGTCTTGAAAAAGGCAGAGAAGTCGCGCGAGTCGGGCAAGAACGAAGTCATCAAGATCTGGTCGCGCCGCTCGACGATCCTGCCCCAGTTCGTGGGCCTGACGTTTGGTGTCTACAACGGCCACAAGCACATTCCGGTCAACGTGTCCGAGGACATGATCGGCCAGAAGTTCGGCGAATATGCACCGACCCGTACCTACTACGGTCACGCAGCCGACAAAAAAGCGAAGAGGAAGTAAGCCATGGGCAAGGATAAGAATCCCCGCCGCGTGGCGGACAACGAAGCAATGGCAAAACTGCGCATGCTTCGCACTTCGCCGCAGAAACTGAACCTCGTCGCGCAGCTGATCCGCGGCAAGAAGGTGGACAAGGCCCTGACGGACCTGACCTTCTCGAAAAAGCGGATCGCCGGTGACGTGAAGAAGTGCCTGCAATCGGCCATCGCCAACGCCGAGAACAACCACGGTCTGGACGTCGACGAACTGGTCGTCGCCGAGGCGTTTGTGGGCAAGAACCTGGTCATGAAGCGGGGCCGCCCTCGGGCGCGCGGTCGTTTTGGCCGGATCAACAAGCCGTTCTCGGAACTCACCATCAAGGTGCGCCAGGTTGAGGAGCAAGCCTAATGGGTAATAAAACAAACCCGATCGGTATGCGTTTGCAGGTGAACCGCACCTGGGACAGCCGCTGGTACGCCGACACCAAGGACTATGGGGATCTGCTTCTCGAGGATCTGAAGATCCGCGAGTTCATCTTCAATGAGTACCGCAACCCGCCGAAGCAGGCTGGCATCAGCCGTGTGATCATCGAGCGTCCGCACAAGAAGTGCCGCGTCACGGTGCACACCGCCCGTCCGGGCGTGATCATCGGCAAGAAGGGCGCGGACATCGAGGTGCTTCGCAAGAAGCTGGCGTCGATGACCGACTCGGAACTGCACCTCAACATCGTCGAGGTTCGCAAGCCCGAGCTTGACGCGCAGCTGGTTGGCGAGTCGATCGCTCAGCAGCTGGAGCGTCGCGTGTCCTTCCGTCGCGCGATGAAGCGGGCGGTTCAGAACGCCATGCGTATGGGCGCCCTGGGTATCCGGGTGAACGTCGCGGGTCGTCTGGGTGGCGCGGAAATCGCACGGACCGAATGGTACCGCGAAGGCCGCGTGCCGCTGCACACGCTGCGTGCCGACATCGATTATGCCACCGTTGAGGCGACCACCGCCTATGGCATCATCGGTATCAAGGTCTGGATCTTCAAAGGCGAGATCATGGAACATGATCCGCAGGCGCGTGAGCGCAAGAACCAGGAACTCCAGGACGGTCCGGCCCCTCGCGGTGCTGGTGGCGGCCGCCGGGATGATCGGAGGTAACCATGCTTCAGCCAAAGCGTACTAAATTCCGCAAGGTACAGAAGGGCCGGATCAAAGGTCTGGCCAAGGGCGGATCCGATCTGAACTTCGGCACCTATGGCCTCAAGGCTCTGGAGCCCGAGCGCGTGACCGCGCGCCAGATCGAAGCCGCACGTCGTGCCATGACGCGTCACATGAAGCGTCAGGGCCGCGTCTGGATCCGTATCTTCCCGGACACTCCGGTGACTGCCAAGCCCATCGAAGTGCGTATGGGTAAAGGTAAGGGCTCGGTCGATCGGTGGACCTGCAAGGTCAAGCCCGGTCGCGTGATGTTCGAGATCGACGGCGTCAACGAGGACGTCGCCCGCGAGGCGCTGCGTCTCGCCGCGATGAAGCTGCCGATCAAGACCCGCGTTGTCGTTCGCGAAGACTGGTAAGCGGCTGGGGGAGACCCCGACGTATTAAATCAGACCCCCGGCGCGCAAGCGGCGGGGGTTTTTCCTGTCCAGAGGTCAGCCGGGAAAAATGGCCGCCATCGCGCTGTCGAAACGCGCCCATGTCATCGTCGCCTTGTTGCCGGCGTAACCCTCATAATAGGACTCGCCGGACGGCAGCGGCAGACCGGCCCAGATCTTGGCCAGCCGGTACATAAAGCTGCGGCGGGTGAGTTCACCGCGCTGAAAGGCCAGCATCCCGGCCTCTGCCAGCAGTTCATCCGCCAGCCGGTCCTGTAGTTTGGCGTCAAAGCGGACGGCGGGGCTGACCCCGACCTTGTCCACTAGCCGCCGCAGGGTGTCGGGAATGAACTGGTAGCGCCCGATGGCGTGGGGTTGGCCCGGCGTGGCGTCGATCCAGTCGTAGACCTGTTGCACGGTCATGTCGGTCGGGCGCATGGGCGGTTTGACCTTGGCCCCGTGAATGACCGCGTCATAGCTGTCGGCCCCGGATTCCGCCTCTGCGATCAGGCTGCGCAGCAGAGCGGCGGCGCTGATGCCCGACAGCGGGCCGGTGGATGTCTGCCGGGGCGGCGGCGGCGAGCGGTCTGGCAGCGCGGCAAACAGCCCCTCTGTGTCTTTGCCGACAAAGAGGCTGGCGGCGCGCGCCCGCCCCGACAGGGGCGTTGCACGGACAGGGATCAGCGGCGTGCGCGCCGCGCTGTCGCCATGCGGGAACAGTGAGGCAGATTGCGCGGCGGCCACACCGGGCAGGGCCAGCAACGCCAGCAGGATCAGGCAGCGGATCGGGAACATTCTGTTCCTCCTTCAGGATTGGCCGCGACCATGACGCCCAAGGGTTGAGATTCCATTTCCCCCGCCCCGGTGCTTGCGGTAAAGCGCGGCCATGACCCAGATCCGTTCGCTTTTCGCCACCCGCCTGTATCATGCCAAGCTGTCAGAGCAGGGTACCGTCGACGCTGATGAGTTGGACTCGTCGTGTTATTCCATCGCCGAGGATGACGAGGCGGGGCAGGACTGGTGCGAAGAGCACGGCTATCCCGGCTACACCTCCTATGCCTCGCTGACCGATCTGCCGTGGCGGTTTCCGGTCTTTGCGGAGCTGGTGAAGGTGCTGGACAAGCACGTTGCCGCCTTTGCCAAGGATCTGGAGTTTGATCTGGGTGACAAGGCGCTGGTGCTGGAGGATATCTGGATCAATATCCTGCCCGAGGGCGGCACCCATTCCAGTCATATCCACCCGCATTCGGTGATCTCTGGCACCACCTATGTGGCGATGCCCGAAGGCGCGTCGGCGCTAAAGCTGGAAGACCCCCGGCTGGCGATGATGATGGCGGCCCCGACCCGGCAAAAGGGCTGCCGCGAGGAATTGCGGCCCTTTGTCTACATCGCGCCCGAGGTGGGCGATGTGCTGCTGTGGGAAAGCTGGCTGCGCCATGAGGTGCCGATGAACATGGCCGAGGAAAACCGCGTCTCTGTCAGTTTTAACTACAAGTGGGAGTAAGACCCGCTCTGCCCAACGCGGTCCCCTGTTCGGGGAACAGGTCGAGGGTCGAAAGGGCGTAGCCCCCGGCCCGTCGAATTGCGCGCAGTTTTCGCGGGCCCGGTGGCCCCATGTTTACGTCCTTGGGCGAAGCTGTGAGGACAGCGAGAACGGGGGTATCACATGGAAACGCAATCCTGCTGCGCCGGACATGGCGCACGGCAAGGCCACCATCGGCGGGCGATGGCGGCAGAGACAATGGAAAACGGCGGCTGCGGGAAATCCGCGCAGTCGGTTGGGCATCGCGCCAAGGCGGCGGTGGCAGAGGCGGGCGGAGATCTGAAACAGGGGCAGGCGGCCTCGGCCATTGCGCGGGGCGAAATGTCGATCGTGATCGAGGCGGTGTTCATCAGCCTCAATTACAGCGAAACCTCGGTCAGCGTGACCGGCGATGCGGCCCCGGCTGCGCCGGAGGCGGGGCTTCCCGCCGCAGAGGCCCCGGTGGCGGTGTCCGAGGGGCCTGACCCTGAGACACCGGACCCTGAGGCGGGCGACCCTGCACCGCCAGAAGAGACAGCCGCCAGCGCCGGTTACGGGACCTCGGGCACCTACATTTCGGCGCAGGCCACCTATGTGTCGGCCAGTATCGCGCTGGAACTGCTGCGCTAGGGTTGCGGGTTATCGTCTCGTCACGGTGTGACGTGCGGTTTGCTGTCCCCATCTGACGGCGCTGTCTGTCAGGGGCGGCGAGAGTGGGGGCACAGGTCGCACGGCGCGGGTCCGAAGGGACCCTGTCGGCGCGGGATATGATCAGGCCGGTTCAGAGCGTGGCGGGTGCACGGTTTCAAGCAGCCCGGCGATCCGCGCCCGCAACTCTGCGGCGGGAATGGGCTTGGCCAGAACAAGGTCGATGACCGCCCGGTCCGCCCCGTTGTCGAGGCGCGCCATGCCGGTCAGCAGGATCACCGGGGTCGCGGCGGTCCGGCCCTTGACCAGCGCCGCGATGTCGACACCGCTGAGATCGCCGGGAAAGTAATTGTCCAGCAGGGCAAGGTCGAAACGGTGCGCCGCGACCGCCGCCACCGCCTCTTCCCCGGTGCTGGCGGCGGTGACCGTGAACCCCCAGCGCGTCAGGTTGCGATGCAGGACGTTGCGGATTGCATCCTCGTCTTCCAGCAACAGGACGTGGCGCTTGTCAAAGGTAGAGGGCGCGTCAAACGCCGTGGCGTCACCACGGCCAAGCCGGTCACGGTGGAGGGGAAAGAACAGGCGCACGCAGGTGCCTGCGCCCGGCTCGGAGGTGATTACGATCTCTCCACCCAGTTGCCGCATGAAGCCGGCGGCCATCGACAGGCCAAGGCCCGACCCCTCGGAGCGCGATTTGGTCGTGAAAAAGGGTTCGGTCACGCGCGCCAAATTGTGCGGGGGAATGCCCATGCCATCGTCCTGAATGGTCAAGCAGGCGTATTCGCCCGCCGGGGGCAGGGCCGGTGCGGCGTCTTTCGGGACGCTTTGGAGTTCGCTGGTGATCCGGATAGAGCCGCCTTCGCGAATGGCGTCGCGGGCGTTGATCAGGATATTGAGGATCACCGACTGAAGATTGTCACGGTCGGCAAAGATCGGCAGCGCGGGCTTGCCGCGACCAACGGCGATGGTCGGCTTTTTCAGCGATGTCCGTTCGAACATCACCACCGCGCGCGCCGTCTCTTCGCCGAGGTCCAGCGGGACGGGGCGGATGGTGGCGCGCTGTGCGAAGTTCAGCAAGCTCTGGGTCAGGGTGCCGCCGCGCCGCGCCGCCGAGACGATTTCGGACAACAGTTGGCTGGGCAGGGCAGAGTCGATCCCGTCCTGCAACAGCTCGGCATTGCCCATGACCACGGCAAGGATGTTGTTGACGTCATGGGCGACACCGGCGGTCAGTTCCCCCAGCGCGGCCAGCCGGTTGGCCTGTGCCTTGCGCTCTTCGGCGCGGCGCGTGTGGGTGACATCCAGACTGCTGCCCAGACCGCGCACGACCTCGCCGGTGGCATCGTAATCCGGGGCGACGGTTTCGCGGATATAGCCGATGCTGCGGTCGGCGCGGTAAAAGCGATACTCCATCTCGATGGTTTCGCCCTTGACCAGCCGTTGATAGGCCTCACGCAGAATGTTGCGATCCTCCGGATGGATCATCGTCATCGGGCCTTTGAGACCCGAAACGGACTCGATGAAGTCGCTGGGCGTCTGGCCAAAGATGGCGGCGTGGCGAACCGAGCAAAGCTCGACAATGGATTCCTGCACGTTGAAGACGAAATAGCCTAGTTGAGCGATGCGCGCGGCCTGCTCCAGCATTACGGCATGGGATTCACCGCCCGCCCCGATACGGCTATATAGCGCGTCGTCTTCGGACACGGTCTTATCGGACATGATCGGTTTCCCTGCTGGACCCGCAGATTGCATATCAGCTTGTCTTTGCAGCGATCAACCGCAGTCCCGGTCAACGGGCCAATTCAGCGGTGCCGGGGGTCTGCGGCGACGTGCTGCGGTGTGGCAGCGGCGGTGAAACGGGGGGGCATGGGTTATTGCCGGGCCGCAACCGGGCCAAGTCCGGGGCCACAACCGGGCCGCCTACAGGTGGGATTGCAGCGGCGGCGATGTTTCGGCAATGCGCGGGGCCGGACTGAACGGGTAGGGGGCCTGTGACACGACACAGCCATCCTGAATCCGGCGCCAGGTGAGCAGGTTCAGCGACATCGAGCAACGCGCCAGAAAGCTCTTGCCGCCGACGGTCAGGCAGGCGATTTCCCCAAGGGGCACCTCTTGTCCGTTGCGATTGATGCAGGCGCAGTCCGATGCGGCCTCATCGGCGAGAGCCGGCTGAAGCGCAAGGATCAGGGCAAGGGTCAGTATCGCGCGCATGTCGCATGATACCGCACAACGGTGATTTCCCAAAGCCCGTCCTGTGCGGCCGGGTTGCGGGCCGGAACAAGGATCGGTGCGGTCGGTTTTTCAGGCGGCACGCCGTCAGGGGCGCGGCAGGTCTCAATAAGTGTTGCGTTTCCACGGAATCGCGCCTAAAGGGGCTGCTCATCCACGGACTCCACCGGAATCAGGGTGACCTTGCGGCCATGGCAGGCAGGGGCTCTCCGGTGATGTTGTAATAAAGGAGAGGCGCATGAACGCCCACGAACTCCGTGACAAGACCCCGGACGAGCTCCGGGACACGCTTGTCCAATTGAAGAAGGAGGCTTTCAACCTCCGCTTCCAGGCGGCCACCGGCCAAATGGAGAACACTTCGCGTATTCGTCAGGTCCGTCGCGACGTTGCCCGGATCATGACCATTCTCAATGAAAAAGCCGCCGCTGCGGCGTCGACTGCGGAGGCTTAACAGATGCCCAAGCGTATCCTTTCCGGCACCGTCACGTCGACCGCCAACAAGCAGACCGTGACCGTTCAGATCGTTCGCCGCTTCAAGCACCCCGTGTTGCAGAAGACGATCAAGAAAACCAAGAAATACCGCGCCCACGATGAGAACGAACAGTTCAACGTCGGCGACAGCGTCATGATTCGCGAATGCGCGCCCAAGTCCAAGACCAAGCGCTGGGAAATCATGACCGATGAAATGATCGCCGAGCATGAGAAGCAGCGCGCCGAAGTGGCCGCCGCGTCTCAGAAGGCCGAAGCTGAAGCTGCCCACTAAGGGCGATCCGGGGCCGGTCACACGGCCCCGGTGACATTCGAAACCCCCGGGCCAATGTTCTCTGCAGAGCGGTTCGGGACGTCGGGAGAAAACTTATGATCCAGATGCAGACCAATCTGGATGTTGCTGACAATTCCGGAGCCCGGAAAGTTCAGTGCATCAAGGTTCTGGGCGGCTCACACCGCCGCTATGCCTCTGTCGGCGACATCATCGTGGTGTCGGTGAAAGAGGCCATTCCGCGTGGTCGCGTGAAAAAGGGTGACGTCCGCAAGGCCGTTGTCGTGCGCACCGCCAAGGAAGTTCGCCGTGATGACGGCACCACCATCCGCTTTGACCGCAACGCCGCCGTGATCCTCGGCAACAATGGCGAGCCGGTCGGCACCCGTATCTTCGGGCCGGTTGTGCGTGAACTGCGCGCCAAGAACTTCATGAAGATCATCTCGCTCGCCCCGGAGGTGCTGTAAGATGGCTGCTAAGCTCAAGAAGGGTGACACCGTCATCGTGCTGACTGGCAAGGACAAGGGCAAGACCGGCGAGATCGTCAGCGTCGACCCCAAAGCCGGCAAGGCCGTGGTCGATGGCGTGAACGTCGCAATCCGCCACACCCGCCAGTCGCAGAACAACCAGGGCGGCCGCCTGCCCAAGGCCCTGCCGCTGGACCTCAGCAACCTCGCGTTCGTCGACGCCAACGGCAAGCCGACCCGCGTCGGTTTCCGCATGGAAGGCGACAAGAAGGTGCGCTTTGCCAAGACCACGGGGGACGTGATCGATGCTTGATATGGATAACTACGCCCCGCGCCTGAAGGTCCAGTACAAGGACACCATCAAGGCCGCGATGAAGGAGCAGTTCGGTTACACCAACGACCTGCAAATCCCGTCGGTGCAGAAGATCGTTCTGAACATCGGCTGCGGCACAGAGGCCGTTCGCGATTCCAAGAAGGCAAAGAACGCCATCGAGGAACTGTCGAAGATCGCTGGCCAGCAGGCCGTCGGTACGGTTGCCAAACAGTCCAACGCGGCGTTCCGCCTGCGTGAAGGCATGGTGATCGGCGCCAAGGTGACGCTTCGTGACGTGCGCATGTACGAATTTCTGGACCGTCTGGTGACTGTCGCAATGCCCCGCATCCGTGACTTTCGCGGTGTGAAAGCCTCTTTTGACGGTCGCGGCAACTTTGCCATGGGTCTCAAGGAACACATCGTGTTCCCGGAAATCGACTTCGACAAGGTCGACGAGGTCTGGGGTATGGATGTGGTCATCACGACCAACGCCATTCCCTTTGGCGAGCACAGTGCCGATGCACAGGCGAAAGCCCTGCTGGCCCATTTCAACATGCCGTTCACCAAGGCGTAAGAGGAGCAAGACATGGCGAAAAAATCCATGATCGAGCGCGAGAAAAAGCGCGAGCGCCTGGTGGCCCGGTATGCCGCCAAGCGCGCTGAACTGAAAGAAATCGCAACCGACGAATCCAAGTCGATGGAAGAGCGTTTCAAGGCCCGGCTCAAGCTGGCCAAACTGCCGCGCAATTCCTCGCCCACACGGCTGCACAACCGCTGCCAGTTGACGGGTCGTCCCCACGCGTACTACCGCAAGCTCCGTATCAGCCGTATCGCCCTGCGCGAACTCGGTTCGAACGGCAAGCTGCCGGGCGTCGTGAAGTCGAGCTGGTAAGGGAGGGTATATAGATGAACGATCCTATCGGCGATATGCTCACCCGTATCCGCAACTCGCAGATGCGCGGCAAGTCCACCGTCTCGACCCCCGCGTCCAAGCTGCGTGCCTGGGTTCTCGATGTGCTGGCGGATGAAGGTTACATCCGTGGCTACGAGTCCGGCACCGACGTGAACGGTCACCCGACGCTGGAAATCAGCCTGAAATACTTTGATGGCACCCCTGTCATTCGCGAAGTCAAGCGGGTCTCCAAGCCCGGTCGTCGCGTTTACATGAGTGTCGATGACATCCCGCAGGTCCGTCAGGGTCTGGGTGTGTCGATTGTCTCCACCTCCAAGGGTGTGATGTCGGACGCGAACGCACGCGCAGCCAATGTTGGCGGCGAAGTGCTTTGCACCGTATTCTAAGGAGGCCTACACATGTCTCGTATTGGCAAAAAGCCGGTTGAGCTGCCCTCGGGCGTATCAGCCAGCGTCTCGGGCCAGACCATCGAAGTGAAGGGGCCGAAAGGCACCCAGAGCTTTACGGCCACCGATGACGTAACACTTATCGTCGACGACAGCGCCATCAAGGTCGAGCCGCGTGGCAAGTCCAAGCGCGCCCGTCAGCAGTGGGGGATGTCGCGCACGGTCGTGGCGAACCTGGTGCACGGCGTTCAGAACACCTTCAAGAAGGAACTGGAAATCCACGGCGTTGGTTACCGGGCACAGTTGCAGGGCAAGGTCCTGAAGCTGAACCTGGGCCTGTCGCATGACGTCGACTTCCAGATCCCCGACGGCATCACCGTTACTTGCCCGAAACCGACCGAGATCATTGTCGAAGGTCACGACGGGCAGCAGGTTGGTCAGGTCGCCGCGAACATTCGCGACTGGCGCCGCCCGGAGCCGTACAAGGGGAAGGGTATTCGCTATAAAGGCGAATTCATCTTCCGCAAAGAAGGCAAGAAGAAGTAAGGACGCGGAACATGGCAAACAGCAAACGTGTACTGTTCCAGAAGCGCCGTCTGCGCGTCCGGAACAAGCTTCGCAAGGTGAACGCAGGGCGGGTCCGCCTGTCGGTTCATCGGTCGAACAAGAACATCTCGGTCCAGTTGATCGACGACGTGCAGGGCAAGACCCTCGCCGCCGCATCGACGCTGGAGCCCGCGCTGGGCGTTGTCGGCAAGAACAACGTCGAAGCAGCGGCCAAGGTGGGTGCGGCAATCGCCGAACGCGCCAAGGCAGCGGGGATCGAAGAGGCCTATTTCGATCGTGGGGGTTTCCTCTTCCACGGCCGGGTGAAGGCCGTTGCCGACGCCGCGCGCGAAGGCGGTCTGAAGATCTGATGGCGGCGGGCCGGGCTGAAGCCCGGCCTACCGTTCCTCCCGTCCGTTGTGGCGGGATGTAGGCCGGGCGTTTGCCCGGCGTGCTTTGCAGACGGAAACGTCTCGATGATCGAGGGGCTGCTTGCGGCTCACTGCGATTGACTACAACGGTGCTCTTGGGCACCACGAGATAAAGGAATGCCTGATGGCAGAACGTGATAACAACCGTGGCGGTGGCCGTGGCCGCCGTGAGGAGCAGACGCCCGAGTTTGCCGATCGCCTCGTCGCGATCAACCGTGTGTCCAAGACCGTCAAGGGTGGTAAGCGCTTTGGCTTTGCCGCGCTGGTCGTCGTTGGTGACCAGAAGGGCCGTGTCGGCTTTGGCAAGGGTAAGGCCAAGGAGGTCCCCGAGGCCATCCGCAAGGCCACCGAGCAAGCCAAGCGCAAGATGATCCGCGTGCCGCTCAAAGAAGGCCGCACCCTGCACCATGACGTCAAAGGTCATGCAGGTGCCGGTAAGGTGACCATGCGGACCGCTCCGCAGGGTACGGGTATCATCGCCGGTGGTCCGATGCGCGCCGTGTTCGAGATGCTGGGCGTCCAGGACGTCGTCGCCAAGTCGACCGGCTCGCAGAACCCCTACGCAATGATCCACGCCACGCTCGACGGTCTGCGCAACCAGCAGTCGCCGCGCAATGTGGCCCAGCGTCGTGGCAAGAAGGTCGCTGACATTCTACCCAAGCGTGATGAAGCCCCGGCAGCCGCCGCCGAGACCGAGGAGGCCTGATCCATGGCAAAGACTATCGTCGTCAAGCAGGTGGGTTCGCCCATCCGTCGCCCCGCCATCCAGCGTCAGACGCTGGTCGGTCTGGGCCTGAACAAGATGCACCGCGTGCGTGAGCTGGAGGATACACCCTCGGTTCGCGGCATGATCCGCAAGATCCCGCATCTGGTCGAGATCGTCGAAGAGCGCGACTGACAGGTCGCGCCGCTTTGGCACCCCGAATGGAAAACGCCCCGCAGGAGACTGCGGGGCTTTTTTTTGCGTCTGGTGTCTGTGTTTGCAGACCCTGAGGGCGGAGCGGAGGGCGCGGCAGTCCGCGCCCGTCGCTGATCAGGCGGCGCGGCGACGACGCGGTGCGCGTCCGCGCGACGGCTGTGCGCCACCGGGTTTCCCGCTGTTGCCCTGCGGCCTGCGGCCACCTCGGCCACCTTTGGGTTTGGCGGCGGCGCCGCCACCGGCCCAAGCGGTGCCACCAGCGACCTCGATCTCACGGCCCAGAATCTTTTGGATGGCCTTGAACTCGCCCATTTCGGCGGGCGCGCAATAGGCCACGGCAGAGCCGTCACGCCCGGCGCGCGCGGTGCGGCCGATGCGGTGGACGTAGTTCTCGGCCACGTTGGGCAGATCGAAGTTGTAGACGTGGCGCACGTCCGGGATATCCAGACCGCGTGCGGCCACGTCCGTGGCCACAAGGATCATCGCCTCACCGCTGCGGAAAGCGCGGATGGCGCGTTCCCGCTGGCCCTGGCTCTTGTTGCCGTGCACCGAAGTGGCGGCAAAGCCTTCGGCGACCAGCGCCTTCATCAGACGTTCGGCGCCGTGTTTGGTGCGCGAGAACACCACCGCCGCCTCATCGCGGTGCGCGGCGAGGTGCTGGCTGAGGAGGCGACCCTTGCCTGCCTGCTCGATGAAAAAGACCGATTGGTCGATCTTGTCGGCAGGTTTGCCCGGAGGCGCGGTTTCGATGCGCACCGGATTGGTCAGATAGGCGGTCGACAGTTCGGCCATCTGTTTGGGCATGGTGGCCGAGAACAGCATGGTCTGGCGTTCCTTCGGCAGCAGCGCCGCGATCCGGCGCAGCGCGTGGATAAAGCCGAGGTCGAGCATCTGGTCGGCTTCGTCCAGCACAAGGAACTGGGTCTGGTCCAGTTTGACCGCACCGCGATCCAGCAGGTCGATCAGGCGTCCGGGGGTGGCGACCAGCAGGCCGGTGCCACGGGCCAGACGCTGGGCTTGTGCATTCAGCGAGGCACCGCCCACCACGAGGTTGATCCGCACTGAGGTGCCGTCCGCGTAGTCGCGCAGGTTGTCGTGGATCTGTTTCGCCAGTTCACGGGTCGGCGCCAGCACAAGGCCGCGCACCTGCTTGGGGTCGGGTTTGCCTTGCTGGCGCATCAGCTGGGACACCAGCGGCAGGCCAAACGCGGCGGTTTTACCGGTGCCGGTCTGGGCGAGGCCCATGATGTCGCGGCCATTCAGCGCCTCGGGGATGGCACGCAGTTGGATAGGGGTCGGCTCTTTCAGGCCCAGAGCGTCGAGGTTGGCGCTCAGGCGGGCCGGGAGGCCCAGTTCGTCGAATGTCAAATCTATGTCCTTTGTCGCGCCGCCTTTCACGTGCGGCACAAAATGGGGTCTCGTCCGTCAGGGACGATGACACGCCGTGGCTCCCCATAACGCGCGAGGGGCCGAATGCCGCCAGAGCCGTCAGAGGTGAGGCCCGCGCGTGAGGGGACCCGATCGTATTGGGAATGTTTCGCCGGGGACCAAGTCCCACCGGCCCGTTCACGCGACGGGCAAGGCGATGGGGCCTAAGTGGGCGCTGGACGCTGAACTGTCAAGGTCAAAGAGTGTTTCGGACAGGTTGCCACACCTCGCGCAGGGACTACGTTACTCAGGTGTCAACACGGAGCACATGTCATGACCCTTTCACGCCGCACATTTCTGACCACTGCCGCTGCCGCCGGCAGCATCACGGTTCTGCCTTTTGCCGGCCGCGCTGGCGGGCATCTGCCCAATGAGTTCAAATCCTCGCAGGGGACGGTGCTGGTCCATCCCGTGCACCATGCCTCGATCGTGATGGAGACGCCGGTTGGCACGCTCTATATTGATCCGGTTGGCGACGCGGCGGAGTATGCCGATTACCCCGAGGCCGATCTGATCCTGATCACGCATGAACACGGCGACCACTACAACGCCGACGTGCTGGCCGCGCTCAAGGGCGAAAACACGCAGATGATCACCAACCCGGCGGTGTTCGACATGCTGTCGGACGCGTTGAAGGTGAACACCAGCGTCCTGTCGAATGGCGACACCGCCAGCCTGACCGGCCTTCAGGTGGACGCGATCCCGGCGCATAACATCACCGAAGGGCGCGAGAACTTTCACCCGAAGGGCCGCGACAACGGCTATGTGCTGTCGATGGACGACTTCCGCGTCTATATCTCGGGCGATACCGAGGACGTGCCGGAAATGCGCGCGCTGGAAGGCATCGACGTCGCCTTTGTCTGCATGAACCTGCCCTTTACCATGACCGCCGAGGCGGCTGCCGACGCGGTGCGCGCGTTCAAGCCGACCTATGTCTATCCCTACCACTATCGCGGGCGCGACGGCGGCACCCAGGATCCGGCGATGTTCGCCGAGTTGGTCGGCGACGCGGCCACGGTGAAGATGGGCGATTGGTACAAGCCGGGCGAGCTTGGCTAAGACAGGCGACCAAAGGCACGGGCAAAGGGCGGGATTTTCCCGCCCTTTGTCATTACTCGCCCCGGTGGACCAGATAGCGGATCGCCACGTCGAGATCGGTGGGGTCTGAGATCACCGGCGGCTCTCCCGATTCCTCGAACCGGAAAAAGGCAGGGCTCTGCCAGTCGGTGAACTGGTCGGTTGCCTTGGCGTCCCTGCCGACGGACAGCGGGAAGACGGCAAAGAGATCGCGGTCGATTTCCAGCGCAAGCTCCCGCTGTTCGACCTTGTAGACCATCACGTAGCGCACCAGCCCGAAGTCGTACCCGCCTTCGGTCCGGGTTTCGATATAGGTGTAGGGGGGCACATAGGTGCCCGCGCGGTGGTAGAGCGGCGACAGCGGGCGGTAGCGGGTCTTTGTCTCGTCAATTGCGCCGCTGGCCACGCGGATTTCGACCAGCAGCTCGGGTCGGGGCGTGGCGAATTCCGGGGTTGTGATGCTCCATATCCGCAGGACCAGCGCCAGCGTGATGGCCACGGGAACACCGATCCAGACCGCCAGCGCCCGTTGCGACAGAAAGGGTTTGCCGTGCGGCAGCCGATGCCAGCGGATCACCGCGATCAGCGCCACGAGGGCCCCCAGACCTGCGCCAACCGGCGCGCCTGCGGTCGCTGCGCCCATGGCAAGCCCGCCGTCGCCAGCGTAGGCGCCAAAGGACAGGCCCAAGCCAATGACCAGAAAAAAGCCCGCGACCGCACCGACAAGCGCCCCGGCCATCAAGGTCAGGAGCGACAAAAACAGGGTCAGCGCATTCTTCATACCTGATCCTACCAAGTTCGCGGCAAGGGCGCAGGCCCGGAATACCCTCCCCTTGTCTCTGCTTGCCGCTGGGCGCAGGATGGGGGCCGGGAGGAATGTTCATGCTGGATATCGCGGGGTTCGACCTCAACACGATCGGGCCCGATTTCATCGAAAACCCGCATCCGGTGTTGCATCGCCTGCGGGCCGAAGACCCGATCCATCGCAACGCCGACGGCTCTGTCTACCTGACGCGGCATGACGATTGCCTGAAGGTTTATCAAAGCCGCGATATGCTGTCGGACAAGACCGAGGCCTTTGGCGAGAAATTTGGCCGCTGTCCGCTGCACACCCATCACACGACCTCATTGATCTTCAACGATCCGCCGTATCACACGGTGGTGCGCAAACTGATCTCGGGCGCGTTCACGCCGCGCAAGCTGGCCGAGTTCGAGCCGCTGATTGGTGACATCGTGGACCGGCTGCTGGACCGGGTCGAGGATCTGGGAGAGCTGGACCTGATCGAGGATTTCGCCAAGGAGCTGCCGACAGAGATCATCAGTTTCATGCTGGGCATCCCCGAGGAATACCGCGCCCGCCTGCGGGGCTATTCGCTGGCAATCCTCGGGGCGCTGGACCCGGTGGTGCCTGCGGACCGGCTGGCGGCGGGCAACACGGCGGTCACCGAGTTCGGCGAGATCCTTGGCGATCTGATCGACCACCGGCGGCGCAACCCGGACGGCGCGCACGAGGGAGAGGTGCTGGAAGCGCTGATTTTTGGCGAGCACGAGGGGCGGCGGCTGACGCAGGAAGAGTTGATCCAGAACTGCATCTTCCTGCTGAACGCGGGCCATGAGACAACCACCAGCTTTGTCGGCAATTCCGTCGGCTTGCTGCTGGACAACCCGGACCAGCACCGGCTGTTGCTGGACGATCCGGCGCTGATCGCCCCGGCGGTCGAGGAATTCCTGCGGGTGGAATCGCCCTTGCAGATCGGCAACCGGCTGGCGGGGGAGGATATTCAACTGTCGCGCGGGGTGCTGCCGAAAGGCACCTATATCCACACCTCGATCGCGGCGGCCAACCGCGATCCAGAGGTGTTTGCTGACCCGGATCGCGTTGACATCACCCGCAAACCCAACCGTCACATCGCCTTTATCACCGGAATCCATGTCTGCCTTGGGGCGACGCTGGCGCGGGTCGAGGGGCGGATCGCCCTTGGCCGGTTTGTGCAGCGGTTTCCAAAGCTGGTGTCCAACGGGCCGCGCACGCGGGTGCCTCTGGCGCGGTTCCGGGGCTATGCGACGCTGCCCGTGCGCGTCGGCTGAAGCGCCCGGATGCCGATCTCTTATTGTATCTCGCAGGACCTGAACGTGCTTTATGCGCGCTACTTCGGGCAGATGCGGGCGGAACAGTTCGCCGACATCTACCGGGTTTATCTGGACGACCCGGATTACCTGCTGGGGCGGCCGGAACTGATCGACATGTCGGAAGCCTCGGCGATGGAGCTGGACTTTGAACAGGTCAGGACAATTCTGATGGGGGTCGGGCGCGCCATTCCCGAGGGCACGCCGCCGATCCGCACGGTGCTGTTGGCCCCCGGCGACGTGGCCTTTGGTCTGGCGCGGATGTATCAGTCTCTGGCCGATTACAGCGGCCTTCTGGAGGTGTCGGCGCACCGCACCGAGGCGGGCGCGCTGGCGGCGCTGGATTTGCCCTTTGCCAGCGTGGGCGAAATGCTGGCCGATGGCGGGTACAACGCCTTTCGGCACGGTCGTATCGAGACTTGAAACACCTGCGCGTCGGGGCTATACGCCCCCGGTGGTCCGATGGACCCGATTCACAAAACCAAGAAAAGCCGTGGTTGACCCAGTCCGCTTCGAGGGTCACATCCGGCAATGGAGAAGCGACATGAAACTGAATGAACTCCGGGACAATCCCGGCGCAACCAAGACCAAGAAACGCATCGGCCGTGGTGCCGGTTCGGGCAAGGGTAAAACCGGTGGTCGTGGTATCAAGGGTCAGAAATCGCGTTCGGGTGTGGCCATCAATGGCTACGAGGGCGGCCAGATGCCGCTGTACCAACGCCTGCCCAAGCGTGGCTTCAACAAGCCGAACCGCAAGTCCTACGCCGTTGTGAACCTGGGCCTGATCCAGAAGTTCGTCGACGCGGGCAAGCTGGACGCCGCCAACATCACCGAGGACACGCTGGTCGCGTCCGGTCTGGTGCGCCGCAAGCTGGACGGTATCCGCGTTCTGGCCAAAGGCGAGATCACCGGGGCCCTGACCATCGCCGTCACCGGCGCGTCCAAGTCGGCCGTCGATGCGGTCGCCGGCAAGGGCGGCTCGCTGTCTGTCGCCGCAGCGGCAGCCACGGAATAACGCGACGCGTCGCCCCGGCGGCGCATTCGTGACTTGTGAGTGACGTCTCAGCCGCTTACATGTCGCACAGTTTTCCAACGCACGCCGCCCGACGGAAAACCGTCCGGGCGGCGTTTTAGCGAAAAGAGAGATCCGCATGGTATCCGCAGCAGAGCAAATGGCCGCCAACACAAGCTGGGCGGCGCTTGGCAAAGCAACCGACCTGCGCAATCGCATCTTCTTCACCCTCGCCC
>NZ_JBLXFB010000041.1:0-24354 GCF_048262615.1 Antarctobacter sp. | reverse complement strand
TACGCCTTGAAGTCACCGAAGTACTTGGTGATCGCCGCCGTCAGCGTCGTCTTGCCGTGGTCAACGTGACCGATCGTGCCGATGTTGCAGTGCGGCTTGCCGCGTTCAAACTTTTCCTTACCCATAGGTAGGCTCCTTCTTCGTTTCGGATGGTGGGGTCAAACCCCACCCTACGGTGGTGGGTAGGGCGGATTTCCTCGGCGGGTTACCCCGCCGAAACCGCCACCCGGCTTATGCGTATTTCGATTGGATCTCGTCCGAGATGTTCTGCGGAACCGGATCGTAGTGGTCGAACTGCATCGAGAAGTTCGCCCGGCCAGAGGACATCGACCGCAGCGTGTTGATGTAGCCGAACATGTTGGCCAGCGGAACAAAGGCATCGATGGCAACGGCGTTGCCGCGAGGCTCCTGACCCGACACCTGACCGCGACGCGAGGTCAGGTCGCCGATGATACCACCGGTGTATTCTTCTGGTGTGATCACTTCGACCTTCATCATCGGTTCCAGCAGCTTGGCACCCGCTTTGCGCATACCTTCACGCATGCACATACGTGCCGCGATCTCGAACGCCAGAACGCTGGAGTCAACGTCGTGGAACTTGCCGTCGATCAGCGAGACCTTGAAGTCGATGACGGGGAAGCCAGCCAAGGGACCGCTGTCCATAACCGATTTCACGCCCTTTTCCACACCGGGGATGTATTCCTTGGGAATGGAACCGCCCACGATCTTGGATTCGAACGAATAACCTTCGCCCGGCTCTGTCGGAGAGATGATCATCTTCACTTCGGCGAACTGACCCGAACCACCCGACTGTTTCTTGTGGGTGTAGGTATGTTCGACTTCGTGACCGATGGTCTCACGGTAGGCCACCTGCGGCGCACCGATGTTGGCCTCGACCTTGAATTCCCGCTTGAGACGGTCAACCAGGATGTCCAGGTGAAGTTCGCCCATGCCCTTCATGATGGTCTGGCCGGATTCGATATCCGTTTCGACGCGGAAGGAGGGGTCTTCTGCTGCCAGACGGGCCAGACCCGCCGACATCTTTTCCTGGTCGCCCTTGGTCTTGGGCTCAACCGCGATCTCGATGACCGGATCGGGGAAGGTCATGGTTTCCAGAACCACCGGCTCTTTCGCGTCACACAGGGTGTCACCCGTGGTGGTGTCCTTCAGACCCGCCAGCGCGATGATGTCGCCGGCAAACGCCTCTTCGATCTCTTCGCGGTTGTTGGAGTGCATCATCATCATACGACCGATGCGCTCTTTCTTGCCTTTGGTCGAGTTCAGGATCGAGTCGCCCTTGTTCATCTTGCCGGAATAGATCCGGGTGAACGTCAGCGAGCCGACAAAGGGGTCGTTCATGATCTTGAACGCCAGACCGGCGAACGGCATGTTGTCATCCGCGCGGCGCGGGATGTTGCGCTCTTCGGTCTCGTCGTCCGGCGAGAAGCCCATGTAGTCGACCACGTCCAGCGGGCTGGGCAGATAGTCGATCACGGCGTTGAGCAGCGACTGCACGCCTTTGTTCTTGAAGGCAGAGCCCCCCAGAACCGGCACGAAATGCATCGCCAGCGTGCCCTTGCGCAGCAGCTTGCGCAGCGTCGGGACGTCGGGCTCTTCGCCTTCGAGATAGGCTTCCATCGCGTCGTCGTCTTCTTCGACGGCGGCCTCGATCATCTTGCCGCGCCACTCGTCCGCCATGTCCTGAAGGCTTTCGCGGATCGGAGCCTTGACCCAGGATGCCCCCAGATCGTCGCCCTGCCACAGCCACTCTTCCATGGTCACGAGGTCAAGCAGGCCTTCCAGCTCGGTCTCGGCACCGATCGGAATACCGACGGGAACGGCGCGCGCGCCGGTGCGGTCTTCGATCATGTGGACGCAGTTGAAGAAGTCCGCGCCGATCTTGTCCATCTTGTTGACGAACACGATCCGCGGAACCTTGTAGCGGTCAGCCTGACGCCACACGGTTTCGGTCTGCGGCTCGACGCCGGCGTTGGCGTCCAGAACGGCCACGGCACCGTCGAGAACCGCCAGCGAACGCTCGACTTCGATGGTGAAGTCAACGTGTCCGGGGGTGTCGATGATGTTCAGGCGGTGCTTGGGGCTGTCGGGCTCGGTGCCATTCTCGGTGCGCTCCCAGAAGGTGGTCGTCGCAGCCGAAGTGATGGTGATCCCGCGCTCCTGCTCCTGCTCCATCCAGTCCATGGTCGCAGCGCCATCGTGCACTTCGCCGATGTTGTGCGACTTGCCGGTGTAGAACAGAATCCGCTCCGAGCAGGTGGTTTTACCTGCATCGATGTGCGCCATGATACCGAAGTTCCGGTACCGTTCGAGAGGGTAATCGCGTGCCATGGGGCCTTGTCCTCAGAAGAAGTGTTTACCAGCGGTAATGGCTGAACGCTTTGTTGGCGTCGGCCATCTTGTGGGTGTCTTCGCGCTTCTTGACGGCGGACCCGCGCGATTGCACCGCGTCGATCAGCTCACCTGCAAGGCGCTCTTCCATGGTGTTTTCGTTGCGGGCGCGCGAGGCGTTGATCAGCCAGCGGATCGCAAGGGCCTCACGGCGCTCGGGGCGCACTTCGACCGGAACCTGGTAGGTGGCACCACCAACGCGGCGCGAGCGAACCTCGACCGACGGCTTGATGTTGTCCAGCGCCTCGTGGAAGATCTCCACCGGGGCGCGCTTGACCTTTGCTTCGACGCGGTCAAGCGCATTGTAAACGATGCGTTCGGCGGCAGATTTCTTGCCGTCGTACATCAGGTTGTTCATGAATTTTGTCAGAACCCGGTCACCATACTTGGCGTCGGGCAGGACTTCGCGCTTCTCTGCGGCGTGACGACGAGACATGTTGTAATCCTCTTACTTCGGACGCTTGGCGCCGTATTTCGAACGACGCTGCTTGCGGTCCTTGACGCCCTGGGTGTCGAGAACACCGCGCAGGATGTGGTAACGCACGCCGGGAAGGTCTTTTACACGACCACCGCGGATCAGAACGACCGAGTGCTCCTGCAAGTTGTGGCTCTCACCCGGAATATAGCTGATCACTTCGTAGCCATTGGTCAGGCGCACCTTGGCCACCTTACGCATGGCCGAGTTCGGCTTCTTCGGCGTGGTGGTGTACACACGGGTGCAGACACCGCGCTTTTGCGGGCACTGCTCGAGGTGCTGCGACTTCGAGCGCTTGACTTTGGGCTGCCGCGGCTTGCGGATCAGCTGTTGGATCGTGGGCATTCCGGTTATATCCCCGTGCTTCTCACAAATGTGCTGCACGGGCCTTCCCGTGCGGAGTTTCAGTTCGTGGCACCCTGCGCAAAGCCGGGCTCCGTCTCAGCGCGCCACCACCCTGCAAAGCAGGAAAAGACGCAAAAAACCGCTGCGTTCCCCTGTTCACGGGAACGACGCGGTGGGTGTCCAGAGGATCGGGGCGGTTAACCCGGATCGTGACCGCTTGGCTATGTAAGGCCGCCAGTGGAATTTCCACAGCGGATTAGCGGGCGTATAGGGGGAGTCGCGGGGCATGTCAACAGGCCACCGGGGTTGCCCCCCAAGCCCGGCAATGCCATGCAAGTGCAGCGGCTTCGCACAAAGGGAACGGGCATGCAAGTCATCGGTTTCTGCCGATTTTCCTACCCCGCCGAGGGCGGCTTTCAGGTCGAGCACAACAGCCTTGATGCGCGCATTGCCTATCTCTATGACCCCGCCCGGATCGCCGAGCGGTTTCGCCATTTCGAATGCCTCTGCCTGCCCGGTCTGAAGGCCCAGACAGACCCCGATTTCATCTTTGTGATCCTCGTCGGAGAGGCCATGCCAGAGCCATGGCTGGAACGCCTGCTGGACCTGACCCGCGATGTCCCGCAGGCCATGGTTGTGGCCCGCGCGCCCGGTCCCCATCGCAAGGTCTGTCAGGACGTGATCAACGCGGTCCGCGACATGGATCAACCCTGCCTGCAATTCCGCCACGATGACGATGACGCCGTTGCGGTGGATTTCGTCGCCCACCTGCGGCAGGCCGCGCAGGATTGCGCGCCGCTGCTGGCCAAGCACCGGCTGGTCGGCTTTGACTGGAACCGGGGTTATGTCGGCCGCCCCGACGCGCAGGGGCTGGCGGCCGAGGTGCAGGTCACACCCTACTGGGGGGTCGCACAGGCCGTGGCCGTGCGCGCGGGCGCACGGCAGACGATCATGAATTTCGGACACTACAAGATCAATCAGCACATGCCGACCGTCACCTTTACCCAGCCGGTCATGTATCTGCGCGGTCATAATGACCACAACGACTCGCGGCAGAAAAAGCATGTGAAACCGGTGTCCCTGCCCCGGCTTGACGCCGCCGGGGAGGCCGATGTCAAAGCCCGCTTTGCCATCGACGCCGATCACGTCCGGCGGGTCTTCGCCAACACCTGACCCTAGGGGCGGCTCCAGTGGCTTGGGGCGGTCACTTTCTCGCGCGCTGGGGTGGGGTGTATTGGTCGGCCATCGGATAGGCACTAGACTTAACGGAGTGGTGGCGCTGACACGCGCCGTGGTTTCCCAAGTGACAAAGGATGACTCCGCATGACGAAACGTCCGTTCACCCGCCGCGCCCTTCTTGCCACCGGCGGTGCCGTGCTGGCCACGGGCACCTCCGGACTGCTGCGGCCCGCCCTTGCCCAAGGCCTGACACCCACCCGGTCCATGCGCGGCGGGGCCAATAATTACCTGCGCGGCGCGACCATCGTTGACCGTATCGGCAGCGGCGGGTTCTGGATGACCGGCACCGTGCGGCGCGCCGGGGATGGGGCTCCGCTGCCCGGCCAACGCATCCAGATCTGGGCGCATACCACCGAAGGACATGAACGCGACCCGCACAGCCACGGGGCCACGCTGACCGATGCGAACGGGGTGTTCCGGCTGGAGATGCCGCAGATCATCCCGGCCTTCGGGCAGCCGCATGGCCATCTGGCCTATGACAGCGGCGACTTTGAAACCGTGTTCCTGCGGCCCGTCATGTCCAGCGCCCGTGACACCAGCCTAGAGGCGCATTTTGTCCTGCAACCGGCCTGAGCCGCCCCGGAGATCGGACAGATGCACCGGCTGCGCGCGCCGCTGATCTGGGTCGCGCTGGGGCTGGCCCTTGGCGGTCCGGCCTATCTGGCGGCGCAAAGCCCCCTGCTGGCATGGCGACATCCGGTCTACATCGTCGCCGGGTTTGCCGGGGTGCTGGGGCTTGGCCTGATCCTGCTGCAACCGCTGCTGGCGGGCGGCAAACTGCCCGGCCTGCCCTTGCGGCGCGGGCGGCAGGTCCACCGCATCACTGGCGGTCTGCTGGTGATGTCTGTTGTGTTGCATGTCGCGAGCCTCTGGCTCACCAGCCCGCCCGACGTGATCGACGCCCTGCTGTTCCGCTCACCCACCCCGTTTTCCCCGTTCGGCGTGGTGGCCATGTGGGCGATCTTCGCCACCGCTGTCATGGCATTGGGGCGGCGACGATGGCGCCTGCCCTACCGCATGTGGCGGGCGGTCCACACCACCCTTGGCGCGGTCATTGTTCTGGGCACCGTGCTGCACGCCCTGCTGATCGAGGGCACGATGGAGCCGCTGTCCAAACTGGCCCTCTGCGCGCTGGTTCTGGTGGCGACGCTGGCAGTCATCGCGGACCTGCGCGGCGCGCGCGGGCGGTGATCCGGGGGCGCCCCCACGCCACTTAATGCCGCCGACGTCCCCTGCCTGTGCGGGGAGCCTTGGCCGTTCATTTCTTTCGGCGAATGCCTTCGCCACGCTCCAGCGCGGCAGCCGCCTCGATCACAACGGCAAGCCGCTTTTCATCCGGCGGGTGTGTCCCCCAGAATGACAGCTTGCCATCCGCCCGGCGTACCGGTTCGGGCCGGGCAAAATAGCGCGCGCCCTTCACCGGATCGAACCCCGCAGAGCGGGCAATAATCGTGCCAATCACGTCGGACTCCAGTTCGTACTGCTGACTGAATGCCCGGTTCCCAAGCGCGTAGCCCAACCCGACCGCGTCTTCGATGCCCTGCTGCGCGGCATTGGCATCATAATACGGCGTGCCCGCGCTTTGCGCCTGAGCGGCAGCCATCAACCCGCCAAGGATCAGGCCGCCCACCGCCGCCTGTTGCTGGCCCTTTTTGATGTGTTGACCAATGTGATGGCCAAATTCATGACCAAGGATAAAGGCAATCTCATCCTCGTTGCGCGCGTCGAGGATCATCAACGGCGTGAACGTGATGATCGGCGTCCCATCCTTGGCATAGGACTGATAGGCGTTGCGTTCCGCCGTCCCCTCGTCAATCAGGATCTGGACATCACAATCAAAGCCCTTCTTTTCCGCCGTTTCCTGACGGCAGAACCGTTCCGCCACAGGCTCGATCCGTTTCGCCACGCGGACAAACTGGCGCAAGGCTTTGTCCGGCGACATCTTGACTGTGGCAACAGGGCGTTGCCGCTCCTCGGCAAACAGCCGTTTCGCGGTGGCATCCGACGTGGCCGACACGTCGGGCAGGGTATAGTTCGTGCCGCAGGCGGTCAGGAACAAAAGGGTGAAGGGCAGCAAAAATCTGCGGATAAATCTTTTGGGCATGGGCAACCTCCTAGCAAGCCGGGGGGCGGCGATAAACACCCGAATGCGCGGTATCCGAGCCATTATTTTCCACCTCTCCTCGCCGCTGCATCCGCGCGATTACAGAGCGCCCTGCTGCGGTCGCTCCTTAACAGATTGTAAATTCGCCTCTGTAACGCATTGATTTTAAACACGTGGCAAGCTGTCCACGCGTGGACAGCCCCACCAGACACGAAAAAGCCCGCCTCTTTCCAGAGGCGGGCTTTCCCATTTTTCAGATCAAGAGGCGCTTATTCGCGGCTCTCGGGAGTGTCCACGATCAGGGTGTCGAACTCGTCGCCACCGACCACATCCTCATCGGCCTTGACCGGAGCCGCCAGCGCGGCGGCCGCCTCGGCCTCTTCGCGACGCGCCTCGATCACGACGTTGTCGCGATCCTGAGCGATCTTGCGCACCTTCTGGGTCGCACCACCGGTGCCCGCCGGGATCAGACGGCCCACGATGACGTTCTCCTTGAGACCGATCAGCGTGTCCTTCTTGCCCTGCACCGACGCCTCGGTCAGCACCCGTGTCGTCTCCTGGAAGGAGGCGGCAGAGATAAAGGACCGCGTCTGCAACGACGCCTTGGTGATGCCCAGCAGGATCGGTTCGCCCTTGGCAGGACGGCCGCCCTTTTTCTCGGCTTTGGCGTTGGCCTCGTCGAACTCCATCTTGTCGACGTGCTCACCCTTCAGCAGCGTGGTATCCCCAGAGTCCTGGATCTCCCATTTCTGAAGCATCTGACGGACGATGACCTCGACGTGCTTGTCGTTGATCTTCACGCCTTGCAGACGATAGACGTCCTGCACCTCGTCGATCATGTAGTTGGCCAGAGCCTCGATCCCCATGATCGACAGGATGTCGTGGGGGGCGGGGTTGCCGTCCATGATGTAATCACCCTTCTGGATGAAATCCCCTTCGGCGACCGGGATGTGCTTGCCCTTGGGGATCATGTACTCCTTGGGCTCAAGGCTTTCGTCCGTCGGTTCAATCGTGATCCGACGCTTGTTCTTGTAGTCCTTGCCAAAGCGCACGTAGCCGTCGATTTCCGCAATGATCGCGTGATCCTTCGGACGCCGCGCCTCGAACAGTTCGGCCACACGCGGCAGACCACCGGTGATGTCCTTGGTCTTGGCACCTTCGCGCGGAATACGCGCGACAACGTCACCGGCCTTGACCTCCTGCCCGTCTTCACAGGACAGGATCGCATCCACCGACATGGTGTATTTGATCGGGTTGCCCTGATCGTTGCGCAGCGGTTCACCGTCGGCATCCATCAGGATGATCTCGGGCTTGAGCTCATTGCCCTTGGGCGCGGCCCGCCAGTCGATCACGATCTTCTGGGTCATGCCGGTGGCATCGTCGGTTTCCTCACGCACGGCGAGGCCGTTCACAAGGTCCACGTGTTTGGCGATACCATCCTTCTCGGCGATGATCGGCAGGGTGTAGGGGTCCCATTCGTACAGCTTGTCGCCGCGTTTGACCTGCTGGCCTTCCTTCACGAACAGCTTGGAGCCGTAACCCATCTTGTGGGATGCGATCTCTTCATCCTGATCGCTCATGATCAGAACCTGCATGTTCCGGTTCATCACGATCAGTTCGCCCGCGGCGTTGGTGATCGTGCCCGGATTGGCGAAGACGATCTTACCGTTCTGGCTGGCTTCGAGGAAGGAGCGCGACGAGCCCTGCGCAACGCCGCCCATGTGGAAGGTCCGCATGGTCAACTGCGTGCCGGGTTCACCGATCGACTGCGCCGCGATGATGCCGACGGCCTCGCCGGTGTTCACCTTGGTGCCGCGGGCAAGGTCCCGCCCGTAGCAGGTGGCGCAAACGCCCTCTTCGGCCTCACAGGTCAGCGGCGAGCGGATGCGCGCTGTCTGCATGCCCGACTCTTCGACCAGATCGGCGGTGCGTTCGTCGATCAACTCGCCTTCGCGCACCAGAAGTTCGCCGGTCTCGGGGTGCAGCAGATCATCCGCCGCAACACGACCCAGAATGCGCTCGCCCAGCGTGGCGACCACTTCACCGTCATTGATCGCCGCCTCGGCGGTGATCGCACGATCGGTGCCGCAGTCGTTCATGCGGATGATGCAGTCCTGCGCCACGTCCACCAGTCGACGGGTCAGATAGCCCGAGTTCGCCGTCTTCAGAGCGGTGTCCGACAGACCCTTGCGGGCGCCGTGCGTCGAGTTGAAGTATTCAAGAACGGTCAGACCTTCCTTGAAGTTCGAGATGATCGGCGTCTCGATGATGTCGCCGTTCGGCTTGGCCATCAGGCCGCGCATCGCGCCCAGCTGTTTCATCTGCGTGACCGAGCCACGGGCCTTGGAGTGGGCCATCATGTAGACCGAGTTCGGTTCCATTTCGGCCCCGTTCTCGTCCTCACGCCGGGCGGAGATGGTGTTCATCATCGCCTCGGTGACCTTGTCGTTACACTTCGACCAGGCATCCACGACCTTGTTGTACTTTTCGCCCTGAGTGATCAGGCCGTCCATGTACTGCTGTTCAAAGTCCTTCACCTGATCGCGCGTCTCGTCGACCAGTTCCCACTTGTTGTCGGGAATGACCATGTCGTCCTTGCCGAACGAAATGCCCGCCTTGAACGCTTCGACAAAGCCCAGACGCATGATCTGGTCGCAGAAGATGACCGACTCTTTCTGACCGCAATAACGGTAGACGGTGTCGATGACGGTCTGCACGTCGCCCTTGCGCAGCAGACGGTTGACCAGTTCGAACGGTGCCTTGGCATTCAGCGGCAGCAAGCCACCCAGACGAATGCGACCGGGTGTCGAGTCGAACCGCTGCCAGACCTCATTGCCTTCTTCGTCGATCTGCTTGACCCGGCATTTGATCTTGGCGTGCAGGTGAACCTGCCCCGCGTTGAGCGCGTGCTCAACTTCCTCGGGCGAGGAGAACACCATGCCTTCGCCAACCATGCCGTCGCGGGCGATGGTCACATAGTACAGGCCAAGGATCATATCCTGCGAAGGAACGATGATCGGCGCGCCGTTGGCGGGCGACAGAACGTTGTTCGTCGACATCATCAGAACGCGCGCTTCCAACTGGGCCTCAAGGCTCAGCGGGACGTGCACGGCCATCTGGTCGCCGTCAAAGTCGGCGTTGAAGGCCGAGCAGACCAGCGGGTGCAACTGGATGGCCTTGCCTTCGATCAGGATCGGCTCAAACGCCTGAATGCCCAGACGGTGCAGCGTCGGCGCGCGGTTCAGAAGGACCGGGTGCTCACGGATAACCTCGTCGAGGATGTCCCACACTTCGGGGCGCTCTTTCTCGACCAGTTTCTTCGCCTGTTTCACGGTGCTGGACAGGCCCTTGGCCTCCAGCCGCGAATAGATGAACGGCTTGAACAGTTCGAGCGCCATCTTCTTGGGCAGACCGCACTGGTGCAGCTTCAGTTCCGGGCCGGTCACAATGACCGAACGACCGGAGAAGTCGACGCGCTTACCCAAAAGGTTCTGGCGGAAGCGACCCTGCTTGCCTTTCAGCATGTCGGACAGCGATTTCAGCGGACGCTTGTTGGCGCCGGTGATGACGCGGCCACGGCGACCGTTGTCGAACAGAGCGTCAACGGATTCCTGCAACATCCGCTTTTCGTTGCGGACGATGATGTCCGGCGCGCGCAGTTCGATCAGCCGCTTGAGGCGGTTGTTCCGGTTGATCACCCGGCGATACAGGTCGTTCAGGTCAGAGGTCGCAAAGCGGCCACCGTCCAGCGGCACCAGCGGGCGCAGTTCGGGCGGAATGACCGGGATCACGGTCATGATCATCCACTCGGGCCGGTTACCGGACTCGAGGAAGGATTCCACAACCTTCAGACGCTTGATGATCTTCTTGGGCTTCAGTTCACCGGTCGCTTCCTTGAGGTCCGCGCGCAGGTTTTCTGCCTCGGCTTCAAGGTCGATGGCGGCCAGCATCTCTCGGATCGCTTCAGCACCGATATTGGCCGAAAACGCGTCCGCGCCGAACTGGTCCTGCGCGTCGTTGAACTCTTCTTCGTTCATCATCTGGCCGTAAGCGAGGTCGGTCAGACCCGGCTCGATGACGACGTAGTTTTCAAAGTACAGAACGCGTTCCAGATCGCGCAGCGTCATGTCCAGCATCAGGCCGATGCGCGAGGGCAGCGACTTGAGGAACCAGATGTGGGCGCAGGGCGCGGCCAGTTCGATGTGGCCCATGCGTTCGCGGCGGACCTTTTGCAGCGTGACTTCGACACCGCATTTCTCGCAGACAACGCCGCGATATTTCATGCGCTTGTATTTGCCGCAGAGGCATTCGTAATCCTTGATCGGGCCAAAGATACGCGCGCAGAACAGGCCGTCACGCTCTGGCTTGAACGTGCGGTAGTTGATGGTTTCCGGCTTCTTGATC
Organism: Antarctobacter sp.; assembly: GCF_048262615.1. Lineage (GTDB taxonomy): Bacteria > Pseudomonadota > Alphaproteobacteria > Rhodobacterales > Rhodobacteraceae > Antarctobacter. The sequence continues at coordinate 13,378 of NZ_JBLXFB010000041.1, read as the reverse complement.
TCACCAAAGGACCACGAAAGGATCCGTTCGGGGGAGGCCAGCGAGACCTTGATCTCGTCGAAGGTTTTAACCGGTGCAACGGGGTTGAACGGGTTGTTGGTCAGTTCCTGGTTCATGTAGTCCTCACAAATTCAGAGGGAAGCGGGGAAGGCGGGGCGGCGAACCGCCCCGGAGCAAGGCGCGGTGGCCTTACTCGTCCTCCTCCGCATCCAGGAGTTCCATGTTGAGGCCCAGACCCCGGACCTCTTTGACGAGAACGTTGAACGATTCCGGCACGCCGGCCTCGAAGTTGTCTTCGCCTTTGACGATGCTCTCGTAGACCTTGGTCCGGCCTGCCACGTCGTCCGACTTCACCGTCAGCATTTCCTGCAAGGTGTAGGCCGCGCCGTAAGCTTCCAGCGCCCAGACCTCCATCTCCCCGAAACGCTGACCGCCGAACTGCGCCTTACCACCCAGCGGTTGCTGCGTGACGAGGCTGTAGGGTCCGGTCGAACGGGCGTGGATCTTGTCGTCGACAAGGTGGTGCAGCTTGAGCAGGTATTTGACACCCACCGTCACCTGACGCGAGAACTGCTCACCGGTGCGACCGTCAAAGAGATCGGACTGGCCGCTCTCGTCAAAGCCCGCACGCCGCAGCGCGTCGTTCACGTCTGCTTCCTTGGCGCCGTCAAAGACCGGCGTCGCAATCGGCACACCGCCGATGACGTTGCCTGCGGCCTCGATCAGGTCGTCTTCGCCCATCGGCGCAAGGCCTTCTTCATAGACCTCATCGCCGTAGGCGATCCGCAGCGCCTCGCGCACCGGGGTCAGATCACCCGACCGGCGGTACTCTTGCAGCGCCTCGTCCACCTCGATGCCCAGACCGCGCGCGGCCCAGCCCATGTGGGTTTCAAGGATCTGACCGACGTTCATCCGCGACGGAACACCCAGCGGGTTGAGGCAGAAGTCGACCGGCGTACCATCGCGAAGGAACGGCATGTCCTCCATCGGCACCACGCGGCTGACCACACCCTTGTTGCCGTGACGACCGGCCATCTTGTCACCCGGTTGAAGCTTGCGCTTCACCGCGATGAACACCTTGACCATCTTCATCACGCCCGGAGGCAGATCGTCGCCACGGCGGACCTTTTCGACCTTGTCCTCGAACCGTGCGTCAAGCGCGCGCTTCTGGATCTCGTACTGCTCGTGCAGGGCCTCGACGTGTTTGGCGTCTTCTTCCTCGGCAAGGGCAAGCTGCCACCACTGACCACGGGTCAGAGTGCTCAGCAGATCCTCGTTGATTTCCGAGTTCGCCTTGACGCCTTTCGGACCCTTCACGGCGGTCTTGCCAAGGATCATGCCATTCAGACGCGCGTAGATGTTACGGTCGAGAATGGCGAGTTCGTCGTCCCGGTCACGGGCCAGCGCCTCGATCTCTTCCCGCTCGATCTGCAACGCACGTTCGTCCTTTTCGACGCCGTGACGGTTGAAGACACGCACTTCGACGACCGTACCATAGTCACCCGGCTTGACCCGCAACGAGGTGTCGCGCACGTCAGATGCCTTTTCGCCAAAGATGGCGCGCAGCAGCTTTTCTTCCGGGGTCATCGGGCTTTCGCCCTTGGGCGTGATCTTGCCCACCAGAATATCGCCCGGCTCCACGTCGGCACCGATGTAGACGATGCCCGCCTCGTCGAGGTTGCGCAGGGCTTCCTCGCCGACGTTCGGAATGTCGCGCGTGATCTCTTCGGGCCCAAGCTTGGTGTCGCGCGCCGCCACTTCGAATTCCTCGATGTGGACAGAGGTGAACACGTCATCCTTGGCGATCCGCTCAGAGATCAGGATCGAGTCCTCGTAGTTGTAACCGTTCCAAGGCATGAACGCGACGATCACGTTTTTACCCAAGGCCAGTTCCCCCAGATCGGTCGACGGACCGTCTGCGATAACCTCACCCTTGAGAACCGTGTCGCCCACCTTCACCAGAGGCTTCTGGTTGATACAGGTGTTCTGGTTCGAACGCTGGAACTTGCGCATCCGGTAGATGTCAACGCCCGCGTCGCCCAGTTCCAGATCCTCGGTGGCCCGGATCACGATCCGCTGCGCGTCAACCTGGTCGATGATACCGGCCCGCTTGGCCATGACAGCCGCGCCGGAGTCGCGTGCAACGACCTCTTCGATACCGGTACCGATCAGCGGAGCTTCGGCCCGCAGGGTCGGAACCGCCTGACGCTGCATGTTCGAGCCCATCAAGGCGCGGTTGGCGTCGTCGTTTTCAAGGAACGGGATCAGCGAAGCCGCAACAGACACCAGCTGTTTCGGCGAGACGTCGATCAGATCCACGTTGTCCGACGGCGACAGGGTGTAGTCACCGGATTTCCGCGTCGACACCAGATCATTCTCGAACCGGCCGTTTTCGTCCAGCTTTGCGTTGGCCTGCGCCACGGTGTGACGCATTTCCTCTGTCGCCGACATGTAGTGCACTTCGTCGGTGACAACGCGGTCCTTGACCACCCGGTAGGGCGTTTCGATAAAGCCGTATTTGTTCACGCGGGCAAAGGTGGCGAGGCTGTTGATCAGACCGATGTTCGGGCCTTCCGGCGTTTCAATCGGGCACATCCGGCCATAGTGGGTCGGGTGAACGTCGCGCACCTCAAAGCCCGCGCGCTCACGCGTCAGACCGCCCGGTCCAAGCGCCGAAAGACGACGCTTGTGCGTCACCTCGGACAGCGGGTTGGTCTGGTCCATGAACTGCGACAACTGGCTGGAACCAAAGAATTCCCGCACAGCGGCAGCGGCCGGTTTCGCGTTGATCAGGTCCTGCGGCATCACCGTGTCGATTTCGACCGACGACATGCGTTCCTTGATCGCGCGCTCCATGCGCAGCAGACCGACGCGGTACTGGTTTTCCATCAACTCGCCGACGGACCGCACCCGGCGGTTGCCGAGGTGGTCGATGTCGTCGATGTCGCCCTTGCCGTCGCGCAGTTCGACCAGCGCCTTGATGCACTGAACGATGTCTTCGCGGTCCAGCGTGCGCTGGGTATCGGGCTTTTCCAGTGCCAGACGCATGTTCATCTTCACGCGGCCAACGGCGGACAGGTCATACCGCTCGCCATCAAAGAACAGCGTGTCGAACAGGGCCGAGGCCGCCTCGACGGTGGGCGGCTCGCCCGGGCGCATGACGCGGTAGATGTCCATCAGCGCGGTATCGCGGCCAAGGTTCTTGTCCGCCGCCATGGTGTTGCGCATGTACGGACCGACGTTGATGTTGTCGATGTCCAGAACCGGGATCTCGGTCACGCCCGCGTCCAGCAGCTCTTTCAGCGTGCCGCCGGAAACCTCGCCGTCCTTGTCAACGGTCCACGTCAACTCATCACCGGCCTCGACATAGATCGCGCCGGTCTCTTCGTTGATGATGTCCTTGGAGACGTATTTGCCGACGATATGCTCAAACGGCACCAGCAGGTTCTTCACCTTGCCTTCGTCGATCAGCTTCTTGACCGCGCGCGGGGTGACTTTCTTGCTTGCTTCGCCAATCACTTCACCGCTGTCCGCGTCGACCAGATCAAAGGTCGGACGGGTGCCGCGCACACGCTCGGGGAAGAACTTGGTCGCCCAGCCCTCGCCCTTGCGGTACTCAAAATTCACGGTGTTGTAATACGCATCCATGATGCTTTCCTGATCCAGCCCGAGGGCATAGAGCAGGGTTGTCACCGGCAGTTTGCGGCGGCGGTCGATACGGGCAAAGACGATGTCCTTGGCGTCGAACTCGAAATCGAGCCACGACCCGCGATAGGGAATGATCCGGCAGGCAAACAGCAGCTTGCCCGAGGAATGCGTCTTGCCCTTGTCGTGATCAAAGAACACGCCGGGGCTGCGGTGCATCTGAGAGACGATGACCCGCTCGGTGCCGTTCACCACAAAGGTGCCGTTGGGCGTCATCAGGGGCATGTCGCCCATGAACACGTCCTGTTCCTTGATGTCCTTGACCGACTTCGCGCCGGTGTCCTCGTCGATATCGAACACGATCAGACGCAAGGTGACCTTCAGCGGGGCGCTGTAGGTCATATCGCGCTGCATGCACTCTTCGACGTCGTATTTGGGCTTTTCCAGTTCGTAGTTCACGAACTCCAGGACCGCCGTTTCGTTGAAATCCTTGATCGGGAAAACCGACTGGAACACACCTTTGATGCCTTCGCCGTCCAGCGGCTGAGGCTGGTCGCCGGATTTCAGGAACAGCTCGTAGCTGGACTTCTGAACCTCGATGAGGTTCGGCATTTCAAGGACTTCACGGATTTTGCCGTAGTAACGACGGAGGCGTTTCTGACCGAGGAAGCTTTGCGCCATGAGTGGAGCCACCCTTTCAATGTTCTCTGTCCGCACGTCCATACCGTCGGGGGCCACGGTATCGCGCGCGTCAGTGATGACAGACAATCGGATCCATTCTCGGCGCGCGTCCCACCACGCACCTCTCGATCCAGTATGCCCTGCCTTGGAAAACCCCTCTGACCCGAGGGGCTTGCCAAGACTGGTACGGTCGGTTTTCAGACATGTCAGATCGTGCCGCCCAACCAGCGCCCGCGTTACGGTTTCCGTGATGTCCGGGGGAGCCTTGCGAGATGGGAACGATGCGCTGACATTTCAATGCTGCGTGTCGACACCTCGTCAAACCAAAAGCGAATGCGGACTCGAATCGCTCGACCCCGCAGGAGACTTCCGAATATTCGGTTAAGCACGCGAACGCAAGACCCGCGACGGGGTTTTGCGTAATCCACACCTCGCGAGAATGGCAAAAACTGACCCGATCGTCAAGCTGGGATGATTCTCAACCAATCCGACAGGGATGACACCGCGTCGAAACCGCCACGCGCGCCAGACGCAAAACGCCCCCGGAGACCCCGGAGGCGTTGCAATGATACGTGGGGAGGCAACGCCTCCCGGCGATCACTTGACTTCGACTTCGGCGCCAGCCGCTTCGAGCTTTTTCTTGATTTCCTCGGCTTCGTCCTTGGAAACGCCTTCTTTGACAGCCTTGCCGCCGGCTTCGACCAGCTCTTTGGCTTCTTTCAGGCCCAGGCCGGTGATGCCGCGGACTTCTTTGATGACGTTGATCTTCTTGTCGCCAGCGGCTTTCAGGATCACGTCAAACTCGGTCTTTTCTTCCTCGGCTGCGGCGCCAGCGCCGTCAGCGGGACCAGCCATCATGACGGCGCCACCGGCTGCCGGCTCGATGCCGTACTCGTCCTTGAGGATGGTTTTCAGTTCTTGTGCTTCGAGCAGGGTCAGACCGACGATTTGCTCTGCAAGTGCTTTAAGATCAGCCATTTTGAGACTCTTTCCGTTTAGATGTGTTTTCCAACGTCAGGGAGATATCCCTACGCGGGTCGTTTCGGTGTGCCTTACGCCGCTTCCGCTTTCTCTTCGATGGTCGAGAGAATGGAGGCGATGTTCGAAGCAGGTGCGCCAATTGCGCCGGCGATGTTCGAAGCGGGTGCGCCGATGCAGCCAACGATCGAAGCAATAAGCTCCTCGCGCGACGGCATTTTCGACACGGCCTCGACACCGGCCCGGTCCAGAGCCGTTCCGCCCATGTTCCCGCCAAGGATTTCGAATTTCTTGTTATCCTTGGCGAAATCTTCGACGACCTTGGCCGCAGCCACGGGATCTTCGGAGAAGGCGAGAACGGTCATACCACCCAGCAGGTCGCCGATGCTTTCGCACGGCGTGCCCTGAAGGGCGATCTTGGCGAGCCTGTTCTTGGCGACGCGGACCGATGCTTCGGCGGCGCTTGCGCGCCCCCGCAGGTCCGTCATCTCGGCAACCGTGAGACCTTCGTAGCGGGCCACCACCACGACGCCAGAGCTTTCGAAGATCTGGCCGAGTTCCTCGACCACCTTTTCTTTCTGAGCTCTATCCACAGTTTCACTCCAGTTGTTGGAGGGCGGACCCTCCGGCTCATTTTGCCCGGGGGATGGCCCCGGACGGAATGTCCAATAAGGGTCGACGCATCACGGAGGGGCCTTGGCCGATCCGTCGGGAACGGCAGTTACCGTTCCGCAAAGATGTCTCTTCCCGTCTCAGGCAGGACTTACAGGCCAAGGCCAACCCACCGTCTCGGACGAATGCATGTCATACGCGACGAATCGCATCTTTCATGCAGGTCCTTCCTTTATCACTCTTGCGGGCGATGCCAAGGGTGCCGTGACACGGCAGCAAAAAAAACCTCAACTGCGGTCAAGCGCGGCGCGCAACGCCCGCGAAAACGCGACTGGATCCCCGATATGGTACAAGTCGCGGATCAAGGGTGAGATATGCGCCGCGTCGCGGGCCGCCCCGAACGATTCCGCCTGCTTCAGGAACTTTTCCTCATACAGGAACGCGGCGGCGTAGCCCGGCAAGAACCACGCGATATCCAAGGGCACGGCCCCGGCCTCCAGCTTGTTCACCGTGCGCGCCAGCACATTTGTGCAGTTGGAGAACAGGGTATTGTACCAGCGCGGCGCGGTCTGAAGGTCGGCTGTCTCATCCAGCATCGCCCGCAGGATCGCCTTTTGCTGCTCCAGCGGAATGGCCAGTGGATAAAGGTACAGCTTATCACCGGCGTAAAATTCGCTGTTGCCGTACATGTCCCGCTCTGTCGTCCAGACGAACATGTACTCAAAGATCGGCAGCACAGCCGCTTTGGGCGCGCTATAGGCCTCGCCCTTTTCGCGGCGCGCCTCGATCGAGGCAACATAGGCAGAGCCATCCGCAAAGGAAAAAGACAGCATCGTATGCGCTATGGCATCCACCGCGCCAAAGGGTTCGACCAGAAAATACGCCTGTTGAAGGGCGTCAGGATCGATGTCACGGGTGATCCAACTTTGCCGGGCGACAGCCCCATCCAAGGCATAGTCCCAGTCGCGAATGTCGGCGACGCGGTACAGCCCGTCCAGTTTCGACACCCGTGGCAGGCGGCTGTAATCGTCACGCCAGTCGCGATCATGCGAGGCGGGGGTCAGCCGCCAGTTCAGGTAAAGCCCGCCGATCAGGAGCAAGGGCAGCAAGAGCAAAAAGCGTTTCATGCGCTTGGTCTAGACGATCCGCAGACCATCAGGAAGACGAACCGCGCGCCGATGCGTCGGATGCGGCGGTGGGGGTGGCGGTGGGCGCCTTCCAGTTTGGAAATTTTCGCCCCAGCAAGGTCAGCAAATCGCGTTTGGACACTGGTTTGCTCAGCACCTCGTCCATTCCGACCAAGCGATAGCTGGACACCTGATGACTGAGGACATTGGCCGTGACCGCGACGATAAACGCAGGTTTTGCCCCATTGGTCTGCTCCATCTCACGGATGATTTTGGTGGCGGCAACCCCGTCCATCACCGGCATCTGGACATCCATCAGGATCACCTCGCAGGGGGTGTCGCGAATGATATCCAGTGCCGCCTGACCGGTGTCCGCGAACACAGGCTCTGCCTGCGTTTTTGCCAGAAACCGCGACAGGATCAGGCGGTTGGTCGCGTTGTCGTCGGCCACGAGAATCCTCATCCCCGCCAGCACCGGCACCGTTGCGGGCTTGGACCGGACCTTGCGGGCCTCTTCGGCGTTCGCCGTCCGCAGCGGCAAATCGCAAAAGAACGTCGCGCCATGCCCCGGCCTGCTGACAACCATCAGGTCCCCCCCCATGGCCTGACACAACTGGCGCGAAATCGTCAGCCCCAAGCCGCTGCCGCCGTGTTGGCGCGTGATGCTCGAATCCGCCTGCATGAATGGTTCAAAGATACGCGCCTGTGCGTCGCGGTCGATGCCGGGGCCACTGTCGTGCACCGCGATCACCAGACGGTGGTGTTCCAGATCCGGTCGCACCCGCACCTTCACGCCGCCGTCTCTTGTGAATTTCACTGCATTGGCCACCAGATTGTGCAGCACCTGCCGAATGCGGATTTCGTCCCCTATCAGCACCGGCGGCAGGTTTTCCTGAATATCCAGCGTCAGGTACAGGTTCTTTTCGCGCGCCCGCGCACTGTACAGGCCACAGGCCGCCTCGACGAGATCGCGCAGGACAAAGGGGCGTTCGTCGACGCCAAGCTGTCCGGCCTCGATGCGCGACAGGTCCAGCACATCGTTGATGGTCCCCAACAGCACCGCCCCCGACTGTTCGATCACCCGCAGGCAGGTGGTCTGATCGGCGGTCATCTTGGTTTCCGACAGCTCCGAGGCCATGCCCAGAATACCGTTCAGCGGTGTCCGGATTTCATGGCTGACATTGGCCAGAAAACGCGACTTGGCCGCATTGGCGTCTGCGGCTTCCCGCCGCAAAGCGGCCTCGATGCGCTGCCCCCGGTTGGCGAAAAAGACCTCGGCCATGACATAGACAAGCAAAATCGCGATCAGCACAAACGCGCCGAATTGGATGCGCGTTTGATAGGCTTCCACCGCCGGCGAATTCTCGAACCGTTCCATGGGGTTGCGGATGCCGAAGGTAATCGACCAGACGCGGCGGGATTCCAGAATGAGCTCCGACAGGTCATCGACAAAGCGTTCCAGCTTGCCACGGTCCGGCGGCGCCGCATCGTAGATCAATGGATCATTGGCCTCCAACAGGGCGACATAGTTGTCGAGAATAGTGTCAAACGAGACCCCCATGCGTTCGGAATCCCGGCCCGCGACATCGACCCTGCTCCACAGGATATCAAAGCGCAGCCGGACATCCGTGAGGTCTGTCCGTCCGGCCCAGTAGGATTCGATCGTGGACACCGTCCGCTGGCTTTCGAAATGCAATTCGCTCATCGACCAAAGAGCGGCCGTCACCATATGAACCGCATTCGAGCGATTTTTGACATGGGCCTGCTCAAAGACAAAGAGCAGGACCGCCAACGCAACGGCCGCGCAGAGCGCGGTCAGCGCGCGTAAAGCGCGCGCATTGTCACCCAGCCAACGGAGCATCGCCCCTGCCTCACTTCTGCACCTGGATGCGATTCAATTGCCAAATCATCCGCGACCCGTGCTCATCGTCGATCACGTCAGGCGAATCCGAAGGGTAGATGACCCAGATCGGCCCCTTTGCACGCGGCCGCATCGCTTGTCCGTTGTGATCGAGCGCCAGCAACACATTGTGCAATCGCGCGTCCGACACCGGAATATCGATCGTGAAATCGTTCAGCGCGGTGGCCAGCAACCGGCCCCCGTCAACGCCCAACGCCTCTAGCAGCGACGCAAGCGTCGGACCCGCAAAGTGCTGAAGCCCCTCGGTGAACGGTGTGTAAGTCTCAATCTGCTGCCAATCGAGCGCCTCAAGCATCGCACGATCAAAAATCGCCCGGCTGTCGGCATTGGTCACGTCGATTTCACCGCTGACGGTCAGAATCGGGGAGCCTCTTGGCACGTCGAGCGCCAGCGACGGCAAACTCCACAGGGCAGATAACAGGAAAACCAGCAAAACACGCAGTATCGGCATCGGGACCTCCATCCGGTTGACGAACGATGTCCCTACGGTCCTACGACAGCCCCGTTAATGAGGCGTTTGCAGAAATGAAAAAGGCGGACCACTGGCCCGCCTTCGTCAATCCTTGTGCCGGTCGGCTCAGTTGCCGGTGGCGTTCAGGACATCGACCGTCACGCCCGGACCCATGGTCGAGCTGAGAGCGATCTTTTTCATGTAGGTGCCTTTGGCGCCCGCAGGTTTGGCCGCACTCACCGCACCGACAAAGGCGCGGATGTTCTCGACCAGCTTGGCCTCATCGAAAGAGACCTTGCCGACACCTGCGTGGACCACACCGGCCTTCTCGGCCTTGAACTGGACCTGACCGCCCTTGGCGTCGGTGACAGCCTGCGCCACGTCCATGGTCACTGTGCCGACCTTGGGGTTCGGCATCAGGTTGCGCGGGCCCAGGATCTTGCCCAGACGACCGACGATCGGCATCATGTCCGGCGTCGCGATGCAACGGTCGAAATCAATCGTGCCGCCCTGGATGGCTTCCATCAGGTCCTCGGCGCCGACGATGTCGGCCCCGGCGGCCTGTGCTTCGTCTGCCTTGGGGCCACGGGCGAACACCGCAACACGGGTGGTCTTGCCGGTGCCGTTGGGCAGGCCAACCACGCCGCGGACCATCTGGTCCGCGTGGCGCGGGTCGACACCCAGGTTCATGGCGATTTCGATGGTCTCGTCGAACTTGGTATTCGAGTTCGCCTTGATGAGGCTGACCGCCTCTTCGACCGTCAGATCTTCTTTGCCAGCGAAGGCTTCGCGGGCGGCCTTGGCGCGTTTTCCGAGCTTTGCCATGATCTTACCCTTTCACCTCGATACCCATCGACCGGGCAGAGCCCAGGATGATCTGCATCGCCGCCTCGACATCATTGGCCGAGAGGTCTTTCATCTTGGCCTGGGCGATTTCACGCACCTGCGCCACGGTCACCGTTGCCACGGTCTCGCGGCCGGGGGTCACGGCGCCCTTGGGGCGGTTCCGCTTGCCCACGGGCTTCAGGCCGGCGGCTTTTTTCAGGTAATAAGACGCGGGCGGCGTCTTGATGTTCATGGTGAAGGATTTGTCCTGATAATAGACAATCTCTGTCGGGCAAGGTGCGCCCGGCTCCATGTCCTGCGTCTTGGCGTTGAACGCCTTGCAGAATTCCATGATGTTGATACCGCGCTGACCCAGGGCGGGGCCCACGGGCGGCGAGGGGTTGGCTTTGCCTGCAGGGATCTGCAGCTTCATCTTGCCGGCGAGCTTCTTTGCCATCGGCTATCTCCTGTTCCATCACCCCGTTGACGCGTCGCAGGGGCAGAGTTGTGGTGTGGTCAGGTCCGGACATCGCGACGCCCTCGCCTCCCACAATCAAACGGGCCACGACTCGCGCGACCCGATGAAGCTCTGGCGGATAGACCAGTTGCGAACAAAGATCAACCGCCCGCAGCGCCGCCCGAAACGAAAAGGGCGCGCGGCTTTCGCCACCCGCCCCAACAGTCCGTCCACACCGGGGTGCGACTGCGTCAGATCTCTTTTGTGACCTGGGTAAATTCCAGTTCCACCGGTGTTTCACGGCCAAAGATCGACACCGACACGCGCAGGCGCGCATTGTCTTCGTCCACACCCTCGACCATGCCGTCGAAGCCCTCGAACGGGCCATCGGTGACCTTGACCTTTTCACCGATCTCAAAGTGGATCAGCGTACGCGGCTGGTCTTCGTTTTCCTGAACCCGGCCAAGGATCGCCTCGACCTCGGCGTCGCGCATCGGCATCGGGCGCCCCTGCGGACCCAGAAAACCGGTGACGCGGTTGATCGAGTTCACAAGGTGATAGCCCCGGTCCGACATTTCCATGTGGACCAGCACATACCCCGGCATGAAACGACGCTCGGTCGTCACCTTCTTGCCGCGACGCACTTCGATCACTTCTTCGGTCGGGACCAGAACCTCGTCGATCTGATCCTCGAGGCTTTGCTCTTCGACCGCTGTCCGGATCTGTTCGGCAATCTTCTTCTCGAAGTTCGAGAGAACGCTTACCGAATACCACCGCTTTGCCATGTGCTACCTTCGATCTTTCAGCCCCGCACGGGCCTGCCCAAAACGAAAATCGGCGCGCGAGACCGCGCGCCAACTGTGTCGGTGGTCCTTATCGGCCCTCGTCCCGCATTGCAAGCGCTTCTGCGGCAAGACCGGACAGGACCGCGCCGCGTCAGCCGTTGCCGATCGCCGACAGCAACGCCTGCAAACCAGACCGGATTCCCAGATCGACAAGGGCGAAGAAGATCGCCGTCAGCGTGGCCATGATGAACACCATGATGGTGGTCAGGAAAACCTCGCGCCGTGTCGGCCAGACGATCTTGGCCACTTCGGCCCGGACCTGCTGGATGAACTGAAGCGGATTGGTGGTTGCCATGCTGTGAATTCCCGTGCGTATCGACGTTTGCCCGGAAATACGCGCAGACGCCCGCAAATACAAGACCCGCCCCCGGACGCGGACCATACCGCCGGATTCTCACCAAAACGCGACTGGTTTCCGACAACTGTGATGGAACCGCCGCGCCGCCACCGGGTTACGCGCCCGCGATTCATTATCTATCCAACCACCTGTAAAAAAATGATTTTTCCGGGAACAACCGCCGCCGCAGCCCGTTATCCCCACAGAACCGCCGAGGCACCGCGCCACGGCAAAGTGAAACCAGAAGCAAAGGAGCCATCCTCATGACTCGCTTTCTGACCGCCACCGCAATCGCAGCCGTCATCGGCACCTCCGCCATGGCACAGACCCAGCTTGAGATCAGCACGATCGAAAGCTTCCTGCCGCGGATCAAGATCGAAACCCTGACAGAGCAACAGATCACCCAGCTCATGTTGACCGCCAACAGCGGTGAGTCCGTTTCGGAAAAGGGTTTGCAGATGCGCGCCCTCGTGACCGAGGACAACCTCACGCCGATCGAGTCGGTTGAGGTCGAAGTTCAGGAAGGGCTGACCGAAGCCGAGCGTGCCGAGATCAATCTGTACGCGCCAGAGCTGGACATTGCCGCCCTGAGCGACATCGACATCCAGCGCCTGCAAACCGCAATTCACAGCGGCGACAATTCGGATGTCGATACGGTGGTGCGCAGCCTGATGGCTGACTGACACCAGACCGCACATCACAGAAAGGGGGCTGCCTTCGGGCGGCCCTTTTTCATGTCCGGTGTCTGGATACCCGGAGCACTGCACCCGGCATGGCGGGCAAAACGCGTGTCTGGATTTTTTGGCAGGGGCAGCAGGGTTCGAACCCGCGACCTACGGTTTTGGAGACCGTCGCTCTACCAGCTGAGCTATACCCCTAAGGCCGTGCCGTGGGGTACGCCAACCCGCAGGTGAAATCAAGAGGTCAAAGCAGGGGATTTTGCGAACGGTTCGTGGCGACCTGCCCCCGCGGTCCCACCGATCGTCTCACGGATTTGCGCACGCTTGATCACAGGTTTCGGCACATCACCTCACGGCCTCGGGCGCGGTCTGAAACAAACCGGCACCGCGGGACAATTTCCACGCGCCGCACTTTCTTGTGAACGGAAAAAATCATCCCGGTTCGCGCGCCGCAGTCACGCAAGGCGTAGCCGTTTCGACCCTCTCAAGACCAGCAAAACCTGACCCGAACCATCCCTGTGCAAGAACGCACAGCCACATGTCTATCCTTATGAATTTCAATAACAAATCGGCGTGAGTGATTGCGATCATCCTGTGAGTTTAAAACCGCCGGAACACCCCCAGTTTGTTTGGTGTCGGACGGACAACCCGGCACACACCGAGCCGGGGCATACCCGTCCCAAACCAAACCAGACCCAAAAGGACACCGACATGAAAACCCTTATCGCTTCCGCCCTCATCGCCACCGCAGCCTTCGCTGGCTCCGCCCATGCCATGACCTCGATTTCCGTTGACCGTGACGCGCAGTACATCGTCCCC
>NZ_JBLXFB010000040.1:0-25488 GCF_048262615.1 Antarctobacter sp. | reverse complement strand
GCATTCAGGCGGTGGGCGCCATGGCCATCGGGACAGAGACCATCGACCCGGTTCACATGCTGGTCGGCCCCGGCAACGCCTTTGTCGCCGAGGCCAAGCGCCAGCTTTTCGGCCGCGTCGGCATCGACCTGTTCGGCGTGCCTGCTGATCGCCGCCCTGACGCGCTGTTCGTCACCAACGACCACATGGCCTTCGTCGCTGTGGATGTGATCCGTCACGAATTGGGTCTGAGCATCCCCGGCAACGTTTCCGTTGTAGGAATTGACGACGTGCCGCTGTCGGCTTGGCTGTCATACAACCTGACCACCCTGCGCCAGCGCGCCAAGCTGATGGTCGAGGAAACCGTCAAGGCGCTGCTCGCGCAGCCCGAGGACTACGCCCGCGACCTCATCGCCCGAGAGGGTGGGCCGGACGTTTGCGTGCCGCCGCTGACGCGCGCCAATGACGTTGTGGGGCCCTTACACCGGGTCGGGCAACCACAAGGCATGGGGTCAACGCCACGCGGATATCCTGACCCGGATCATGAGCGCGGATTTTACCGTGATCCCGGAGGCCTACGACCGTGGCGCAAACCTGTCCGGTCCCGGCGGGTTGGAGACGCTGCGTTTTGATGGCGCGGACCGGTTCTGGATTGGGCTGCGCGCGGCCTTTTCCAACGCCACATTCACCATCCACCACATGAACGGGCGCGAGGATCCGATGATGCCACCGCGCACGGCCATTCACAGGGGCTTGCATGGCAAGCATGAGGGCTGGGGGGCCTTGGGTACGCCAACGGGTGCAGAGGTCTATGTGCTTGGCATTCGCCACGCCGAATTTGGCGCAGTGGTTGGCGGGGCGCCGAAACTGCGTCGCGAATGGACCCTGTTCAATGAAACCGCGATCTGGAAGCAGATCCTTCTGAAGGCGGATGACTTGTGATGCCCACGCCCTCCGGGGTTCTGTGCCGTCGCCACGGCTTTCTCTCCAGCCGAAGGGCAGGGCGTCTGAACCTGCGGCCACCGGGGCAGGGGTCTTTCACCTTCTGACCCCAACTGAAACACAGGAGCAGTCGCATGGCACCCCAGACAATCGAACAACGGATTGTTCGCTACGGCGAGCGGCAAACGCCTGCACGTGTCGACCGCATCGCGCTGCTTGACACCACCCCTTTGGCCGAGGCCGACGCCGTCAAGACCCGGCGCGGCCCGCAGATCGACAAGGTCCGCGCGGGCCGCATGGCCAAGGTCATGCGCGACGAGATGAAGCCGAATTGCCTCGCGGATGGCCCGCGCAAACAGGCGTTGTAGGATCTTTGCATGGAGATGGCGCTGGACCTTGGGCCAGAGGTTTCATCCGGCAGTCCATGGCCCTGCGTGACCGCCCGGATCAGAGCGACACTTTGCGCGGTTTCGACCGACCGGCGCTGGTGCTGTGCGGGCGGCACGACGCTCTCTGCCTCGTGGCGCGTCACGAGTTGATGGCCGGTCTGCCGACGGGCGCGACACTTGCGATCATCGAGGGCGCAGGCCACATGACAATCCTGTAAAAAACCGAATGAGACAAACGCGGCGCTTGAGCGCTGGCTGGAGAGACCATGACACCCGATCTTTTGGACCTTCTGCGCAAGGTCGACACGCCCACCGTCTGCAACGCCATCGAGGTGGTCGAGGGCAAGCGCGGCTTTGATCACTTTACACGCGGAACAATGCTTTGCAGCGACCCGGACGCAGGCGCTGTCGTCGGTGTTGCGCGCACCGCGAAAATCGCCGCTGCCGCCCCGCCAGAGGAGGCGCCGGAGGTGATTAAGGCGCGGCGGATGGACTACTACCGCCACATGGCGAGCGGACCCCGGCCCGCTCTGGCGGTGGTCGAGGATATCGACGGCGCGAATGCCGTTGGCGCCTATTGGGGCGAGATCAACGCCACGGTGCACAAGGGTTTTGGTCTGGCGGGGGCGCTCACCAACGGCGTGATGCGAGACCTTGGCGACTTGCCCAAGGGTTTCCCGGTCATCGCCGGCTCCATTGGACCCAGCCACGCTTTCGTCCACGTGCGCGAGATTGGCACACCGGTCACGGTCTTCGGTTTGACCATCGCTGACGGCGATTTGGTTCACGCCGATCGCCACGGGGCGCTGGTGATCCCGCAAGACTACGTTGCCGAGCTGGGCGTGGCGATCACCAGGATGCAGGGCACCGAGGCCATCGTTTTGGAGGCTGCCCGCGCGCCGGGCTTCGATTTCGACGCGTTTGAGGCTGCCTGGACCGCATTTGAAAAGGCCCGAACCTAGCTGTTCGGATCCGGCCTCTTGTCAATCGGGTAGGGCAGCGCCCTGATGCGCGCGATGCTCACAGGATCAGCACCGGTGCGCCCAGTGTCTTGCCGGATTCGATGGCCTCATGTGCCTTGACCGCGTCCTTGAGCGGGTCGTCGTAGGTGATGTTGGCTTCCAGAATGCCCTCGCCGATGGCCTTGAACAGATCCCGACCGGTCCACGCTAGATCCGACCGATTGGCGACCTAATGCATGATCGCCGGTCGGGTGATGAACGGCGATCTCCGCCTTTCCAGATCCTGACTGATGTCCACCGGGTCGGGCGGGACCGGCCGGGGATGAGAAATTCCGTTACGGTGATGGGTGTCAGCATAGTTCACACCCACCGCCGTGTGCCACATGCGCGCCTCACCGGGTGTCGGGTCGGGTACTGCCAATCTTCCCAGTTCATGCAATTGGGCGGACCTTGATTGTGGATCACTTGTGCCTCGCTCATGGTCTCCTCGCTGAAATATGCGCGTCACACAGCGCCGATTTTCGCCAGATCTTGCAGGATGCGCCCGTAGGTTTCCTCACCCTGAGCGCCGGTCACGAGATGTTGGCGTTCAAAGATCATCGCCGGGACGCCGCTGATGCCGCGCGCGGTCCAGAACTGTTCTTTGTCACGGACGTCTTGCGCCTTTTCTCCGCTCTCCAGCATGACCTGCGCCGCATCGCGGTTGAGGCCGAGGCCCCCCGCCACATCCGCCAGCACATTTATGTCGTTGAGGTTCTCACGCCGGGTGAAGAAGGCGCGGAAGAGTGCGAGGTTCGCGACATGTGCGTGCCCCTGCTCCCCTGCCCAGTCGATCAGCTGGTGTGCGCGGAAGGTATTCACCATGCGCATGTCGTCGGCGTAGTTGAACTCGAACCCGAGCGCCGCGCCCATTGCGGTCAGGCGAGCGCGCGCCCTTTGCGCGTTCTCCGGGGTTGTACCGTACTTCGCCGCGAGATGTTCGCGCAGGTTCTCGCCGTCCTCGCTCATCTGCGGGTTCAGTTCGAACGGGTGCCAGTGCACGTCGATGCCGATCCCTGTTTCCTCAGACGCCTTGGCCAACTGGCTATAGCCGATTACACACCACGGACAGACCACGTCCGAAATGATTTCCACGCGAATACCCATCTCCTCACTCCTTGAATCGGGCGGCATTGGCCGCCGCCGCCGCCATGATGTCGCCCTTGCCGAAGGCCGAAGGGCGCGGCTCTGGCAATTGCAGGGCCTCCTGCACCTTCGGCATCGCATCGAGCCGGTCGAACCACGCTTGAAGGTTATGTAGCCCTTCAACCTCCACCGTCGCCCAGAAAAAACTGCGTGCCCAAGGGTAGGTGGCGATGTCGGCAATCGACATCTCACCACCCACAAGCCAATCGCGACCCTTGAGCCGCTTGTCCAGCACTTCCAGCAAGCGGCGGCTTTCGGTTACGTAGCGGTTGATGGCATAGGGCACTTCGTCGCCATTGGGCTTGGCGATGCGCTGAAAGTACATGGCCTGCCCCATGATCGGACCAATATGGCCGACCTGAAAGAACAGCCATTGCAGCGTCTCTGAGCGTTCCACCGGATCGGAGGACAGGAAGCGCCCGTATTTCTCGGCCAGATGCCACAGGATTGCGCCGCTTTCGAAGATCGCACGTTCCTCGGCCCGGTCCCAGATCGTGGGGATCTTGCCGTTCGGGTTCAGTTTCACGTAGTCGGGCGCGTGCTGCTCTTTCTTCGAGAAATCCACGTTGACCAACTCATAGTCGATCCCCGCCTCGTGCAGGAAGATGAGCGGCTTCCAGCCGTTCATCGTGTTGGCGGTGTAGAGGACGATATCAGGCCGCGACATTTTCGGCCTCGGCAAAAACGGCACCCAGATGGGCATCGAACCGGGCGAGATCGGCCGCGACGTCCGGGTTCTTCATCACGTCATGGGCCGAGAAGGTCGTCAGGGGCGTCATGCCAAAGAATTTCGCGTTCAGGTGCACGGGGCGCAGCAGATCGTCGACGCTCATGCCCTCGAAGAAAGGCTCTTCAGGGTCGTCGAAGGCTTCGCTTGGGGCGTTGAAGGTGGCCGAAAGCAGGTAGCGCGTGCCGGTCAGCGTGCCGCCCATGCCGTAATTCGCCTTGGGCGCCTCGGCGGTACGCCCGTCGCCCGCAGTCAGTCGACCGTCCATCCCGACGGTGTAGACCTCATCCATGTATTTCTTGAACGACCACGGCACTCCCATCCAGTTCACCGGGAACTGCATGATAACGGTGTCGGCCCAGCGGTGGCTTTCGACCTCGGCCTCGACGTCATAACCGTCGGCCACGGTCGTAATGCGCACCTCGTGGCCTTGCGCTTTCAGATGGTCTTTCGCCCGCTTGGCGAGAGCCGCGTTCAGCCCGCCGGGTGCAAATGCGTACGGCTGGGCGCCGTTCAGGATCAGGATCTTGCTCAACGTCTTCGTCCTTGTCTGTTCATTCCGGGCGGCTTGACACGCGGCCCGCTCGGGACGAAATTGGGTGCAGAGGGAACAAAGATCAACCAGTATACTTTTAGTAACCTGGTAAAGCGAAAAGGACCCATGCCGTGGATGCGAGAGTCGAAGAAGATGCCAAAGGTCGCAGACACGTCCATGACGCATGTGTCGAGCCCTGCGCCATCGAACGCGGGATGCGGATCATCGGCGGCAAATGGACCGGTTCGATCCTGTGGCACCTCAAGGACGGGCCGGTCCGGTTCAACGACCTTGCCCGCATGGTCGGTGGTGCTTCGAAAAAGATGATCACCGAACGGCTGCGCCAACTGGAAGAGCAGGGCCTCGTGACGCGTGAAGTCATGGATACCGCGCCGGTATCCGTGCAGTACCAGATCACCGAATTGGGCTGCACGGCGCTCGGGTTTCTCGACGAACTCAGGAAATGGAGCGAAAGCCTGCCCCAGGTTGTCTCCGATGCCTGACCTGCCGCGTCTGAAGCCGGACCCGGTCCCGGCCATTCCTGCGGTACCGGGATAGGCCGCAACGGGGGATTTGGCGGAGGTCTACGAGCGGACCAAGGCGAGCCTCGGGTTCCCTGGATGGGCGTTGTCGCAATGGCTTTCGCCCACAAGCCGCGCTTTTACAAACGCTCTGGTCGGCGCTGAAGCCCGTCATCGGCGCGGATGCTTTCATCCGCGCATGCCACGAACGGTGCGATCAGGCCGAAAGGGAAGCCGCCGCCCTTTCGCCGCCGTCTATTCCGGGACGAATCGGAAAAATGGGCGGTGATCAGCGCGAATTCGAGGAGATCCGAGCCTGCAATGAGATCATCTTGGCCGGAAACATGCCCTGACTTCTCATGGTGTCGCAGACATGCTCGGGCTGCCCTTCGTCAACACCGACTATCGCGCCTTCGCCCGCAAGCCGAGTTCTTCGCCCCAGGCTGGGCCGATCTGAAACGTGCCGTGGTCCGCGATGACGACGAGCATCACGTCACTCGGGTCCACAACCGTGCCGCCGCGCTGGCCATGGGTTTTCCGAACCCGACGGGGGGGTTCGTGCGACCCGCTACCGCGAGCGCCACAGGACCGGGAACAGCGTCGCCGACCCCAAGGACTGACGGCGCGTCGCAACACGTTGCGACAGATGCCCGGAGGTCTGCCTATCAGCCTGCGGCTTGCCGCCGTCGTCAGATTCCGGGTGTGAATCCTGACCCTGAACGGCCCGGCCCCAAATCTTGACCAATCTTGATAAATTGTGCATTATTCATGGGTTTTCAGGGGGCCACCCGATGGCATTCACTTTTTTGGAGAACTCTGACTATTTTTATCGCGTCGGCGATGAGTATTTCAAGATTGATGGGGAAGTCGACGCCCATTCCAATTCGAGCGGCACACAGATTTCCCCTGTTGTCGAAACTCTGAGCGATGGCAGATATATTATTGCCTGGATCGAGGCGGATAGTGGCCGGATCGCACATAGATATGTGAATGCTTCTGGTGACGCCATCGGAGGTGTTCACTACAACGACATTCCATTTGGAAACACCATATTCGGGGAGCTTGCAATTGCGCCGCTCGGCAATGGCGGATTCAGAATGGCGGCGACCTTTGTCAATGCCAGTAATACTGCCGCAGCCGTACAATGGGCTGAATTCTCCGCTTCGGGCGATCAGGTGCGGGATTGGCAGGTCAGCAGTCAATCTGTGAACAGCGGAGCTCAGGCCGCGCCGACTTTTATTGATCTGGGGAACGGTCGATCGCTTCTGGCCTGGTCGAATTTCGAATCTCTCGCGTTCTTGAGTTCCGGCGATCCATTCCAGGTCTTCGACGGGAATCTCTACGGTAACATCCTTGGTGCCGACGGCACCACTGTCACCGGCGCATTCCAGCTCAATAACCTGAATTACGGATTGGCGACGGGCAGCGCGGCGGCCAATTTGGGGAACGGTTATTTCGTTGTTGCCTGGCACGACATCGGAACCAATCCGCAGGCCGACGAAATGTCGATCAAGATGCAGATCTTCAACCAGAACGGAATAAAGGTTGGTTCCGAGATCGTGGTGAACTCGACCTACGCCAACAATCAGAGCAATCCGGAAATTTCGAGCCTTGGAGATGGCCGCTTTGTTGTGGTCTGGCAGGACGCCAGTTTCGACAGCGGCGTAGACGCGCGGTGGGACGTCCGGGCACAGGTCTTTCAATACCCTCCGCCGAACGATCCGAATGAACCCTTCCTGAGCGGAAGCATCCGTATCGGCGGAGAAATTCTGGTCAATGCGAATTTCACACCGGGGACCCAACGCGATCCGGCCGTCGCACCATTTGGCGATGACGCGTTTATCGTGACCTGGACCGATGAAAGCGGTCTGGTCGCGGATCCATCGACCGGGGTCGTCGGACAAATCATCACCAACAATGGCATCCGCATCGGCCAGCCATTCGGCGTCAACAGCGTTCTGGCCGGGCCGCAGGAGGCCTCGAAGGCAGCGGGACTGGGCAGCAACGCGCTTGTCGCATGGATGACAACCGATCCCGGCGGCGACAGCGATATCGCTTATCAGTTTTTTCACGCACACCCGGCAGAAAAGCGGTTGACGCCGGGGTCCGCGACCGCGGTGATCGGCACCGAGGGGTCGTCCACGACGGTGACCGCCACCGATCTCATCGACATGGGCGACGGCACGTTTCTTTGGGCGGAACTGGCCAGCGACAACACGCTGCGCACAGCTCGGATTGACCGGTTCGACCTCGAAGGTTTCCTGCAATTCGGCACGTTTGCAAAATCGGTGGCAGGAACAGTCCCCAACCTGTCGGGAACCACAACGCTGACCTACTCGGACATGCGGTTGCAGCACGGTCCCGATGGCGTGCTCTTCATCATTCTCGAAAGTGACGCCGGCAATACCTACTTCGTCCGAATGGATCAGGCGGACAGCGCCGGCGAAGTGCATTTGCTGGTGCCGTCACCGCCTGTGGGCGTGAACTCCAACATCGATCTCCTTTTGCCGGTGGGCACCCGGACCAACGATGTGGAGGCGCTTTTTTCACAGTACCACACCGCCGGGCAATCAACCCATGTCCAGTCGATTTTCTATTCCGACCGGTTTATTCTGAAAAGCAGTCTCCCCGGTGTACTATCGCTTCAGGAGAACGGAGTCCCGGCGGACCAAGTCGATTTTTATCTTTTGAAAGACGACGACACGACAACCGACAGGGTCTTTGCCATAGGCGTCTATCCACCGGATGGCGCAGGCACACAGACCGTCAATTTCTTCGATTTCGAAGTGTCCTACAACGATAACGGAAGTGCCAGTTACAGCAACGTAGAAGTTCTTTTGATGGACAGCGCGACTGGCGCGCCGCAAATGTCGGTCGCGGATATCGAGGATTTGGATTTCTATCGGGTCGGGGTTCTTGTCACGACCGCCACCCCAGCGGGGGGGATGGGCGAGATCGGCATTCACATTGTCGATTACGAAAGACGGATCGTTAACTACATCTACCGAGATCCAAGTTCCGTCCATATTGCCGATATTCAGGGTGTCGGCGTGGAAACCGTGGCCCCCCAGATCGCGCGGATCAGCGATTCCCAGGTTGTCGTTGTCTGGTTCGAACTGGTGGCAAATGTTCCGCAAATCCTGATGCAGCGTTTTGACATTAACGGCACAAGGATCGGTCCCGAGGTTCAGGTGGCCACCGATGTGGGGCTCGATCTGGAACTGGATGTTTCGATTCTCTACGACGGTTACTTTCCCGACAATACCAATCTTCTGGCGTCATCCATCCTTGTCGAATACGTCGACAGTGCCGGGGACAGACGTGTGCGTCACCTGACATATGAAGAGTTTCAGGGGCTTCCTGCCGCGGACCCGGCCACGCCGACCTATGGCCCGGATTTTCTGGTCGGCGGTGCTGCGGCGGATGTCATTGCGGGTCTTGGCGGCAATGACACGATTCTCGGCAACGCTGGCAACGATACGCTCACCGGAGGCGGCGGCGACGACGAGATATCCGGCGGGCTCGGGGCGGATTCACTGGACGGCTCGCCCGGCGGCAGCGACACCCTTGATTATTCCGATGCCACCGGTGTTGTGAACGTCAGGCTTTGGAATAACACGGTTGTCTCCGCTGACCCCCTGGCCAGTGGCGACACCATCCTGAATTTCGAGAATGTGACGACCGGCGCGGGCGGGGATCTGCTTTCAGGCAACCACCAAGGCAACGTGCTGTCCGGCAACGATGGCAATGACTCGCTCTTCGGCAATGGCGGGATGGACATCCTGTATGGTGGCAACGGCCTCGATCTGCTCGATGGCGGCCTGAACGATGACAGACTTCTGGGCGGCGCGGATGCGGACCGGCTACAGGGCGGCGCGGGCAACGATACCCTGGATGGCGGCAGCGGCAACGATACGCTGATCGGGGGCACCGGGGACGACCGTCTGGTCGGCAATATCGGGACCGAATTGCTCGACGGATCGCCCGGCGGCAGCGACACGCTGGATTATTCGAATGCCACGGGGGGGCTGACCCTCCGGATCTGGAACAACACGGTGGTTGGCGATCCGATCGCCAACGGCGACACGATCCTGAACTTTGAGAATGCCGCGACCGGGTCGGGCAACGATCTTCTGGCCGGAAACTTCCAGAACAACGTGCTGGCCGGCAATGGCGGCAACGATTCCATCTACGGCTATGGCGGGGCGGACGTGCTTGTGGGCGGCAGCGGGACGGATGTGATCCGGGGCGGGATCGGAAACGACACGATCTCTGGCGGTCTCGGGCTTGATTACCTCTCCGGGGAAGCGGACGCCGATGTCTTTCTGTTCGAAACTGCCGCCGAGGCGGGGATCGGGGCACAGCGGGACCAGGTCATGGATTTCGTGCGCGGCGTGGACCTGATCGACGTTTCGGGGATGGTGGCAGGCGTCTTCGCTTTCCGAGGAACTGCGGCCTTCGCCTCTTCTGGCGCTCCGGAACTGAGACTGTTTGAGACCGCTACCGGCTCGACCATTGTGCAGGTCGATGTGGATGGAAACGGTGCCATCGACGCAGAGATACGGGTGGCGAATGTTGTCGGCCTGACGGCGAGCGACTTCGTTTTGTGACACTCTCGACCCGCTGCGCGGCGTCGCCTCACGCCACCGCGCAGGTAAGGCCTGCGACATTGATATATTCGGGGCTTGGACATGCCAACACCGGTTGGTGCCCAGGCCTTTCGGCACGGGCCTGGGGCCGACCGATCCGTGGCGCTGGCGTGCAGGCCGGGCGGCCTTTTGGCTTTGATGCGCGCTATGATCCTGACCGTCGGGGTCGGGCGGCATGTGCCGGTGGAACCTTGACCGGTTTTGGCAGGCTGTTACGGTCAGGGGCTTTTTAGGCGGAACACCGTTGCCCGGGGCCATCTCCAAGCGGGGTCTTTCGTGACTCGCTTGGCAAGAGGGCCTTTTCATGACGATCTTCACAGTCTCCAATCTCAACGATTCCGGTGCCGGAAGCCTGCGTGACGCGATTTCACAGGCCGAGGCGTCCCCCGGCGCGGACCAGATCGTGTTTCAGAGCGGCATTTCGGGTGATCTGCGGCTGACCAGCGGCGAATTGGCGATCACCACGGAGATCTCTATCGATGGCGACACGAGTGGCGACGGGCAGGCCGACATCGTCATCACCGGCGATGCCAACGGCGACGACCTGACCCTGACCGGCGGCCTTGGCCATACACTCACCGATGCGTTCGGTAACCAGAATTTCGGCGACAATTCCGGCATTTTCGCGGTTTCGGGCAGTGCGGCGGCCCTCACCCTGTCACACCTTGTGCTGACCGGCGGCGTCGCGGCCGAAGGCGGTGCCGTCAGCGGAGACGGGATCACCGACGTCGTGATCGCGGACAGCCTCATCAGCGGCAACAAGGCCGATCGGTCCGGGGGAGGGATTGGTGTTCGTGGCGGAACCCTGACGGTGAACGACAGCACGATCTCGGGCAACGCCACGGGGCTGGATGGCGGCGGCGTGTTCGCTGTGGCCACCTCGGTGTTCCTGAACGGCGCGACCATCTCCGGCAACGTCGCGGGCGACGATGGCGGCGGCGTAAGGCTGGGCGGCGGTGCCCTTTCGATGACCGGGACAGTGGTGACTGGCAACCATGCCGCCGTTGATGGTGGCGGGATGCATCTGACTTCCTTTGGACAGATCTCCGCGTCCACGATCAGTGGCAACACGTCGGGCCATTCCGGCGGCGGAGTTCACGCGAACAACGGGTTGGACCTGATCGACAGCACCGTCCGGAACAATTCGGCGGATTTCGAGGGTGGCGGCCTGTCACTGGCCGGGGACGCCACAATCACCGGCTCGGAGATTCTGGAAAACACCGTTGCGCAGGACTTCATCGACGCTGGCCAAGGCGGCGGGATCGCGCACGACGGCTTATTGAATACACTGACGATTCAGTCATCCCGGATCGCCGGCAATGCGGTCTTTGGCACGGGGGGCGGCATCCACATCGTCGGCTCCTCTCTCAACGTGACGGATAGCGAAGTCTCCGGAAACCTCGCATCCGGTGCCATAGCCGGTGGCGGCGGGATATTCGCAATCGGAGAGGTTGTCGTTTCCCGGTCGACGGTCACAGGGAATGTCGTGTCGGGCAGATCGTCCGGCGACGCACTGGGGGGCGGTATCTTTGTAACCTCCAAGGCCGATGAAAATACCGGCGGAGGGGAGCCGACGCCTGCGCCCGAGGGGGAAGAGGCTGTCGAGGGTTTCGGACTAATCGCGGCCTTTGGCTTTGCCGATATTCTTGCGGCCATAGAAAACGCCGCGATCGACGGATCGCTCACCCTGATCCAGTCAACCGTGTCGGACAACGCGGTGCGCGGCCTCAATGCCTTTGGCGGCGGCATCGCCTTGGGGGATGCCCCGGCGACCATCGTGTCCTCGACAATTTCGGGCAACCGTGTCGACGCGGTCGAGGTGGGCGGCGCGGGGGGTGTGTTCGGCGCGGCGGATTTCATCAATGCGACGGTGCACGGGAACAGTGCCGTGGGGGGCGGGTTTGCCTTTGCGGGGGCCGTGGCCCTTACAGGCCCGTCGACGATCCTGAACAGCACCTTCACCGGCAACGCGGCCCCGGACGGTGAATCCATTTACGTTCAGACCGGGGCCACAACCTCCTTCGGAAACACGATCCTGCTGGGCAACGGCGCGGCGGGCGACGTCGACGCAAGCGATCCGGCGGACATCCTCAACCTCGGCGGCAATGTCCTGTCCAGCGGTGCAGCCGCGCTGGTCGGTGTGGCGAACAATGTCACCGGGGTCGATGCGGGCAGCGCGTTCAACAGTCTGGCCCGGTTCACCCTCGCCGGTGAAGAGGTGCTGACCGGGCTATTGGCCGACAATGGCGGGCCTGTGCAGACCGTCGCCATCCACACCATGGGCACGGCGCGGGATTCCGGTCTGGCCAGCGCGATCCCGCAGGATTTCTTTGACCTCGACGGAGACAACGACCTTGCGGAAAACCTGCCGCATGACGCGCGGGGAGACGGTCGGGCGGTGTCGATCTTCACCGGGCTTGCGGGCACCGCCGATGCCGGTGCCTTTGAGGCGCAGGGGCCGCTCCTGCGGTTCGAGGGCGCGCTGCTGGACGGCAACGAGACGATCATCCTCCCGTCCAGTTCGGTCAACGGCACGCTGGTGCTGGACGTGGCGGCCACGGACGGCGCGGGCGGCTCCGAGGACAGCGGCATCACCTACAGCATAGCAGGCGGCAATCCCAACATCGACGGTGACGGAACCCCGGCCTTTGCCATCGACCCGGCCACCGGCGTGCTCAGTGTCGCGGATTCAGGTGACTTGCAGCCCGCCGCGCTGGCCGGCACCGTCGACCTTGTGATTGCGGCCAGCGCCGGTGGCGTGACCCGCAGTGCGACGGTTTCTGTCCTGCTTGACAGCCCGCTCTGGCTGTCGGTGTTCGGGACGCCGCCGTTCCTGTCGTCGCTGGGGCGGTTCAACACCCTTCAGGCGGCGTTCGACGCCGCGCCCGGCGGCAGCCCGATTCCCGGCGGCGGCTCTGTCCGGGTCGATGTGGCCACCTCGATTCCGTCCAGCGCCTTTGCCACGGTGACGTCCGACAACCTGCTTTTCAACGTCGGGGCCATCACCGACAGCAGGTTCAACCTGGCTCTGGCGAACGGCATCCAGAACCTTACGCAGTTTGGCGGCGGTCAGGTCACTCTGACCGGCAATTCGGAAGACAACATTCTGTCCGGCGGCTATCTCGCCACCATTCTCTACGGTCTGGGCGGCAATGACACGCTGATCGGGCGGGAAGGGGACGATGCCCTTATTGGCGGGACCGGCGCCGATGACATGCGCGGAGGGGCCGACAACGATTTCTACGCGGTCGACGATCCGGGCGACATCGTGACCGAACTTGCCGACGAAGGCATCGACACGATTTCGACGGCGCTTGATGACTTTCTTCTTCCGGACCACGTGGAAACGCTCGTTCTGGGGAACGGTGTTCAACGGGCCTTTGGCAACGCCCTGAACAACGTGATCCGGATGAGCCCCAGCGACACGGCAGGCCAGATCATCGACGGTGGCGGTGGTCGGGACACCATGACCGGCGGGCAAGGCGACGACATCTACATCGTGGACAATGCGCTGGACACGGTGATCGAGACCGCGGGCCAGGGGATTGACGCGGTGCAGGCCTCGGTGAGTTTCGACCTGTCCGTCCAGGCAGACCATGTCGAACAGTTGCGCCTGACCGGAACCGCCGACAACCAGGGACGCGGAAATGCCGGGCACAACCTTTTGCTTGGGAACGCCGGTCACAACCTTCTGGAAGGTCTCGACGGCGACGACACGATATTTGGCGGCGGCGGCAACGACAGCCTTGTCGGTGGGGCCGACAACGACCTGCTGCGCGGCGATGGCGGCGACGATATCTTCAATGGTGGCGGCGGGATCAATACCGCGGCCTTTCAGGGCGCAATCGACACCACGGTCGATCTGGGAACAATGGCACCGCAGGCCACCGGCCATGGCAACGACGTGCTGGTCGGCATCCAGAACGTCATCTCGGGCGGCGGCAACGATCATCTGGCAGGCAACAGCGCGCCGAACCTGCTGAACGCGGGCGGTGGCAACGATATTCTGCTGGGCGGTGCGGGCAACGACACACTGACAGGTGCCGCCGGGAACGACCTGCTGCGCGGCGACGGCGGCGACGATGTCCTGAACGGTGGGTCCGGACGGGACACGGCGGTGTTTCAGGGGCTCGCCGATACAACCGTCAATCTCAACCTCGCCACGGCGCAGGCCACTGGCCATGGCAATGATGCCCTGACCGGTGTCGAGAACGTCACCACGGCGGGTGGCAATGACCATCTTGCGGGCAACAGCGCGGCAAACCGGCTGGACGGAGGGGCCGGGAATGATGTGCTGTTGGGCGGTGCCGGGAACGACTCATTGGTGGGTGGGGAAGGCAACGATCTTCTGCGCGGTGATGGCGGTGACGATGTTTTCAACGGCGGTGGCGGCATCGACACGGCGGTCTTTCAGGGGGCCATCGACACGACGGTCGACCTCGGTACAAGTGCGGCACAGGCGACGGGGCATGGCAACGATGTGCTGGTCGGCATTCAGAACGTGAATTCGGGGGCGGGCAACGATCACCTCTTTGGCAATAGCGCGGCCAATGTCCTGAGCAGCGGCGGTGGCGCGGACCTGCTGCGCGGTGGGGCGGGGAACGACACGCTGCGCGCCGGATCGGGGAACGATCAACTGGTGGGGCAGGGCGGGAGCGACTCCCTTTTGGGCGAGGGCGGAGACGACACGATTGATGGCGGTGCCGGATCGGACCGCCTGTTTGGCGGTGCCGACAATGACGTCCTGCGTGGCGGAGACGGCGAAGACATGCTGGCAGGTGGCCCCGGACTGGACGTCCTGACCGGGGGCAACGACGCGGATGTTTTTGTCTTTGCCTCGGCAGGCGACGCAGGGCTTGGGGCCTTGCGTGACCAGATCCTCGACTTCGAGACGGGCGTGGATCTGATCGACGTCGCGGTGATGGTGCCGGGCGCAATCGGGTTCCGTGGCACCAGCGCCTTCGCGCCCTCGGGGAATGCCGAGTTGCGGCTGTTCGAAACCCCCTCGGGGTCGACGATTGTTCAACTGGATACCAATGGCGACGGCACGGTAGACGCCGAGATCCGGGTGGCGGGGGTGATCGGTCTGACGGCGGGCGACTTTGTCCTGTGACAGGCGCGGCCATCAACGCTTGGCCGAAACGCAGGTCAAAACATTACCCGTCGCATGTCCAGCGCCCGCGCCCGCACCCGGCCCAAGGGGGGCGCGCAAAACGGGAACGCGACCAGCGCGCGTTCCCGATCCGGTCAGGTCTTGGCCCGCTGGAGCATCCCGAACAGGTCGCGCGGGTCGTCGGGGTCAGCGATCATGTCCAGATTGGCGAAGAACTCTGTGCCCTCGATGGCGGCCAGAACATAGGACAGCGCGCTGAAATCCTCGATGGCAAAGCCGACGCTGTCGAACAGGGTGATCTGCCGCGCCGCCGTCCGGCCCGGCACCTGACCGGAAATGACCTGCCACAGCTCTGTCACCGCGTGGTCGGGGTCAAGCTGCTGAATCTCGCCCTCGACACGGGTCTGCGGCGGGTACTCCACAAAGATCTCCGAGCGTAACAGGATGTCGCGGTGCAGTTCCGTCTTGCCGGGGCAGTCGCCGCCGATGGCGTTGATGTGCACGCCCGAGCCGACCATGTTGTCGGTCAGGATGGTGGCATATTGCTTGTCGGCGGTGCAGGTGGTGATGATATCGGCCCCCTCCAGCGCCTCTTCGGCGCTGCGGCAGGCCACAACCGTCAGACCGCGCTGGGCAAGGTTGGCCGCGCAGCGGTCCGTCGCCGCCGGGTCGATGTCATACAGGCGCACGGTGTCGATGTCGCAGATCGCCTTGAAGGCGATGCACTGGAATTCCGATTGCGCGCCGTTGCCGATCATGGCCATGGTCTTGGCCCCCTTTGGGGCCAGATGTTTCGCCGCCATGGCAGAGGTTGCCGCCGTGCGCAGCGCGGTCAGCAGGGTCATCTCGCTCAGCAGCTTGGGATAGCCGGTATCGACATCCGCCAAGAGGCCAAAGGCGGTCACGGTCTGCAACCCGTCCTTCATGTTCTTGGGGTGGCCGTTGACGTATTTGAACCCGTACATCTCACCGTCCGAGGTCGGCATCAGTTCGATCACGCCGACGTCGGAATGCGACGCGACGCGCGGCGTCTTGTCGAACAGCTCCCAGCGGCGAAAGTCGGCCTCGATCCGGGAGGCGAGGTCGGTCAGGACCGTTTCGATCCCAAGGTGATGCACAAGGCGCATCATGTTCTCGACAGAGACAAACGGCACATAGGCCAGTTCAGAGGGCAGGGGGGACATGGTCAGTCTTTCAATAGCTGCGGGTGGGGCGGTCAAGCACTTGCCGACCGAACAGGCTGGCAGTCAGGTCCAGCATCAGCCGGGCGGTGAGGCCGCGGATATCCAGAAAGGGGTTCAGTTCGACAAGGTCGAGCGAGGTGACAAGCCCGCTGTCGTGCAGGATCTCCATCGCCAGATGCGCCTCTCGAAAGGTCGCCCCGCCGGGAACGGTGGTGCCGACGGCGGGCGCGATCTCGGGGTCGATGAAATCCACGTCAAGGCTGACGTGCAACAGGCCATTGGCGGCGGCGACGCGGTCAAGGAATTCCTTCAGCAGGGCCGCGATTCCTTGCTCGTCGATGGCGCGCATGTCATGGGCGGTCACGTCCGAAGCGCGCAGCAGGTCACGTTCGACCCCGTCCACAGAGCGCAGCCCGATGATGCAGACGTTGTGCGGGTCGATGCTGGCGGGCAGGGGGCCGCCCAACATACAGTCGAACCCCTCCAGCCCGCAGGCAAAGGCCAGCGGCGTGCCGTGCAGATTGCCGCTGGGCGAGGATTCAAGCGTGTTGAAATCCGCGTGGGCGTCGAGCCAGAGCACAAATTGCGGACGGCCCAGGTCCGCGGCGGCGGCGGCGTGGCCCGTGACCGTGCCCATGGACAGGGCATGATCGCCGCCCATGTAGATCGGCAAGGCCGGTCCGCGCGCCAGATCCTGCGCGTGGCGGTGCAGGCTGCGGGTCCACCCCGCGACGGTCGGCAGCGCCTTGAGATGGGGATGGGGGGCGTCGATGGGGCCGGTGTCCTCCGGCACGGCGTCGCCAAGGTCGGTCACGGTGTGGCCAAGTGCGCGCAGGTCCTCGGCCAGTCCGGCGGTGCGGTAGGCCGCCGGTCCCATGGCGCAGCCACGGCGTCCGGCACCGGCCTCGATGGGCGCTCCCAAAAGCACGATATCGGTCATTGCATCACTCCTGTTCTGGTGTCTTGAGCCGCCGGTCGGGCGCTCAGGTGCAGCCCCGCGATCATGCAGCGAACCGACCCGCCCGCCAATTCAATGGTCGGAATATCGAGTGGCACTAGCCTGACATGCGTTTCAAGGCGCGCCCGCTGGCCCGCGTCGAGGGCGTTCCGCGCCCGAGAGGACAGGGCAAGGACGGGGCCATCCGTCCCGTGCAGTTCTATTGCGTTCCCGGCGAATGCGGCGATCTGGTCATGGGTGAGGTCGATCACGTCACGCCCGCCCCGGCGCAGACGGTCTGCCACGTCGCGGCGGCGGGCCACATCGGGGATGGTGTCCAATCCGATCAGCGCGAAATCGGTGCCGATGCACATCAGGACATTGGTGTGATAGATCGGCTGCCCGCCCGCATCGACGGCGTCAAAGACGATGGGCTCATAGTTGAAATGGGTGCAAAACCGTTCCATCAGGATCTCGCTGGTGCGGCGC
This sequence comes from Antarctobacter sp., assembly GCF_048262615.1. Classification (GTDB taxonomy): domain Bacteria; phylum Pseudomonadota; class Alphaproteobacteria; order Rhodobacterales; family Rhodobacteraceae; genus Antarctobacter. The sequence continues at coordinate 7,876 of NZ_JBLXFB010000040.1, read as the reverse complement.
GAGCGGGCGGCATAGGCGACGCGTTCCAGATGGTCGATCACCATCGCGCCGGTGCCTTCGAGGAACAGACCGTCCTGTTCCAGCCCGGAATAATCAATGATGTCCTGCACGCGGTACTGCTGCTTGAGCAGGTCCAGAACGTCCTGACGACGCTCGGCCCGGCGATTGGGCGAATACATCGGATAAACCGCCACATGGCCCCCCGCATGGGTGGAGAACCAGTTGTTCGGAAAGACCGAATCCGGCGTTTCGCGGCCCGTATCCTCGAACAGGTGGACGTGGACGCCGGCGCGGCGCAAATCCTCTGCCGCCTGTGTGACCTCGTCATGGGCCGCCTGCGCAACGGTTTCCGCGTCGTGCTCCGCAGGCTGCGACTGAAAGTGGTTGTCGCGCGCCGTTTGCGCGTTTGGGGTAAAATGGTGGGGCCGGATCATGACAACCGATCCGGGCGCTTGGAGCGAAGATTTCGGCATGGCGTGGGGTCCATTCTTGCAGGCGAAGGCAACGTGAAGCTGAGGGCAGGCTAGAGGGCGCGCTTGCCGATTTGCATTGTCTTGTTGATGTTTTTGCCTCCTAACTTTATGCAATTTGATAAACACAATAGCGCAAAATGATATGCAGCTCTTTGATGACCTTGATAAACGGCTGATCGCCATCCTGCGCGAGGACGGGCGCGCGCCGGTGTCCAAACTGGCCACAGTGCTGGGTGTCACGCGGGCGACGGTGCAGAACCGGCTGGATCGCCTGATCGACAGCGGCGCTGTGCTGGGCTTTACCATCCGCGCGCGTGAGGAATACGGCCCGGATGTGGTGCGCGCCATCATGATGATCGAGGTGTCGGGCCAGTCCACCACCCGCGTGATCCGCAGCCTGCGGGGGATCGCGGCCCTGCGTCAATTGCATTCGACCAATGGCAAATGGGATCTGGTGGCGGAACTCAGCGCCGAGAGTCTGGCGGATTTCGACCGGGTGCTGCGCGACGTGCGCGGCATTCCGGGGATCACCAACAGCGAAACCTCGATCTTGTTGAGTTCGGTCTGAGGGGGGATCGGTTCGGTGGCTCAGGGCAGCGGCAGACCCACGAATGCCCTGCGCCGGTCGAGGGCCAGCATGGCCCGAACGCCTGGCCCCGGCGGGGCCGGATCGTGGCGCGCGATGCGCCGGTGATGGCGTCGGACGCCTTGGCAACACCGGCCAACCATCAGGCCGCCCCAGCCCGGTTGCGGCGGTTCGCCCGGCGACCGGTCAGAACATCCCGTTTTCGTTTGCGCTGGACTTTGGCAGTTCCTGCAAGACATCCCAATGCTCGACGATCTTGCCTGCCGCATCGTGCCGGAAGATGTCGATGCCCGCGTATTCCAGTCCACCGGGCCAGATCTGGTGGCAATGCAATATGACGTGGTCGCCCTCTGCAAAGGCCCGTTTCACCTCGACCCGTTTGCCGGGGTACTCGGCGGCCATGCGTTCGAAATAGTCGATGAACCCCTGTTTGCCGCTGGCGACATGCGGATTGTGCTGGATGTAGTCGTCGCCCGCATACCGCTCGATCGCGGCGGCGGGTTGGCACGCGTTGAACATCATCTCGTAAAAGGCGATGGTGTCGCGCTTCATGGTATCGAGGTCAGGCATCCTGCGGCTCCTGTAGGTGTCCGGCACATCGCATTTCATCGCCTCGACGGGCCGACATGCCGTCGTGTCCGGCTCCGTTGGTTCATGTGCCCCCCCCGGTGGCGATTGCGTCGGCGGTCAGGCGCAAATTTCGTCCCGCATTCGGGCAAGAACGTCAACACCCTGCATCTGCCAGAAGTGCAGCAGGTCGATGTAGATCCAGTTTTCGGCCAGCTTGTCGCCCGCGCGGCGATAGATGTCGATCACCCGGAATTCTCCCGCCTTGCCGGTGGCGGGCATGCCCATGAATCCGCCAGTCGGCTCTGCGGTGAAGTTCGGCCAGCCGAAGAAGCCGCCGTAATGCCCCTCGGCCATGCGGCAGAGGTGCCGGGTCTTGGACCGGTTGGTGAACCCGGCGCGAAACGGTGCCGAATGCTGTTTGGCATAGCGTTCGATCGTATAGCTGGCCCCGATCCCGGCAGGACCCCACCAGATCATGTCGTCGTGCCACGTCCGGGCCAGTTCCTCTTCCAGTGGCAGCCCGCCCTGCCATTGGCCAAGGTCGGAAATCATCGCTTCGATCACCCGAAGCGTCTCTTGGCCCACCTGCGGCGTTTGCGGGTCATACAGCAGACCGTCGTGGGTCATCGGACCGGGCTGCACCAGATGGGCGGCGGTCTGGGGCGGAAACGGGGCCAGTCCGGCCTGCATCATCAAATGCGGGATATCGAAATACATCGCCGTTTCGGTGATTGTGCCGCCGTCGACGCGGTGAAAGGCGCAGTAGCGCAGAAAGGCCATCCTTTGGGTCTGCGGGATGCCCAGCCACGGCGCATCGAACAGCCCCATCAGGTGTCCGCAGGACGCCACCCAAACACCGCCCGTGTCCTCGATCGTATTCCGACCCGCAAAGAAGATGTCCAACCGCCGCTGCATCCGGGTCAGCGACCGGCGCAGCGGGCGCCAGAACTGCTCGGCCACGGCGTCGGGGCCATGGAGTTCACCGAAGGGATGAAAGCCGCGCCATAGCAGATCGGGCGCGCAATAGCGCGCCATGACGGCCGGCAGGTCCGCCTCCGTCGCGGTGTCGAGCGCGCTGTAATAGTCGCGCACCACCTGCTTTTCACTCTGGAAATCCACGTCTGTCATCGCTTGGTCACTTTTTGGTTCGGATTTTTGTGCCTGCATTTCGGGCGGTTGTCCGTCATTTTGCAAGCGTATGCAGAAATATGTTGCCAGATGCGTTTCCGAGAGTCTATCAATTTTGCAAGCGTATGCAAATTTGATTCCCAGGAGGGAACGATGGCCGAAATCCAGCTTCGAAACGTGGGGAAACGGTGGGGGAGCTTCGTGGGCGTCAAGAACTTTGACCTTACGATATCCGACCGGGAGTTCCTTGTTCTGCTGGGCCCGTCGGGCTGTGGCAAGACCACGACGATGCGGATGATCGCGGGGCTTGAGGACGTCACCGACGGCGACATCCTGATCGACGGCAAGGTCGTCAATGACCTTGAGCCCAAGGACCGCGACGTGGCCATGGTGTTCCAGAGCTACGCGCTGTACCCCAACATGAACGTCTATGAGAACATCCGCTTTCCGCTGAAGGTGCGGGGAATTGATCCTTCGACCCACGATGAAAAGGTGCGCCGCGCCTCCGCGATGGTTGAACTGGACGAATTCCTGCACCGCAAACCCGCCGAGCTGTCCGGTGGGCAGCGGCAGCGGGTGGCGCTGGCCCGTGCCATCGTGCGCGAACCCAACGTCTTTCTGATGGATGAGCCGCTGTCGAACCTCGACGCCAAGCTGCGCGTCTCGACACGGGCGCAGATCAAGAACCTCAGCCACGAACTGGCCGTGACCACGATCTATGTCACCCATGACCAGATCGAGGCGATGACGCTGGCGGACCGCGTCGTCGTGATGAAAAAGGGCATCGTCCAGCAGGTCGGCAGCCCGACCGAGATCTATGACAAGCCGGCCAACACCTTTGTCGCGGGGTTCATCGGCTCACCTGCCATGAACCTGATCGACGGCAAGATCGAAAACGGCGCCTTTGTCGCCCAGCACACCCGGATCGAGGGCGTCGGCCTGCCGGACGGGCCGGTGACGCTGGGCTTTCGGGCCGAAGATGCGGGGATCGCGCCAACGGGCCAGATCACCGCACCGATCTACACGCTGGAACTGTTGGGCGACGCGACGATGGTGTCGGTACGCATCGGCGGCGCGCTGGTCAGCGTCAAGGCCGACAAGACGTTCCGCGCCGAGATTGCTGATACGATCTCGATCTCGGTGCCCAAGGAAATCTGTCACTTCTTCGAAGCTGGAAGCGGTGAGCGGATCGGGGAGTGACCCCGACAGATCGCCCGAAAGGGCAGACAATCGGTCCGATCGTCGACGGCGGACCGGATCCACAGGGAGAGAAGAACATGAAACTCAAGACCATCTTGCTGGCCGGCGCCATGTCCGCGGCCATGTCCGCTGCCGCGACCGTGGCCGGGGCCGAATGCGGCTTTGAAAACACCGTGCCGATCAAATCGCTGTCCGCCGGGTTCGAGGCGTGGAAAGCCGTGACCGACGCCATGGCCGAATGCGGCGAATTCTCGGCCTCGCTGGATCAGGAATTTCGCGAAAAGCAGCCAGAGGCCTTTGCCGCCGATCCCGCCCTTTATCAGATTGGCGGCGTCGCCAACGCCACCATGATCCCGCTGCTGAACGCGGGCACGATCCGTCCGCTGGACGATCTGGTGGCCAAATACGGTCAGAACCTGACGCCGAACCAACTGATCAAGGTCGATGGCACCACCTACGCCGTGGCCATGATGGTCAACGCACAACACCTGATGTACCGCGAGGACATCCTGACCGATCTCGGCATCGCCGTGCCCACCACCTACGCAGAGGTGCTGGAGGCTGCGGCCAAGATCAAGGAAGCGGGCGTTGTCGACTACCCGCTGGGCGGCACCTTCAAGACCGGCTGGAACCTTGGTGAGGAATTCATCAACATGTATCTGGGCGAGGGCGGCCAGTTTGTAGGCGAAGGCAACTTGCCCACGATCAACAACCCGGCCGGTGTCCGCGCGCTCGAAACCCTGAAGGCGCTGACAGAGTATATGGATCCGGAATATCTGGTGTCCGACTCCACCTACGTGCAGCAGCAGTTCCAGCAGGGCAAGATCGCCATGGCCAACCTCTGGGCCAGCCGCGCGGCTGCCATGGACGATGCCGCCGAAAGCATGGTGGTGGGCAAGGTCGTGATGGCCGCCGCCCCGATGGGCTCGGCGCGCCCGGCGTCCTCGCTGTGGTGGGACGGCATCGTTCTGGCCACCAACATGACCGATGAACAGGCCGACGCCGCGTTCCGCCTCGCGATGGAAGGCATCGACGAGGAGATGGTCAAGGCCAACAACGACGCGGCCGTCTGGCTGGTGCCGGGCTACACGCCGGGCAAGCTGGCCGCCGGGGCCGCCGCAACCGCCGCCGCGGGGGCCGCGCCTTACCCGGCCTCCGGTCCGATGGGCATCATGCACACCGAACTGGGCAATGGTCTGTCCGCTTATCTGACCGGCGCCAAGGACGCGCAGACCACGCTGGCCGACATCGAAGCGGCCTATATCACCGCCGCCAAAGAGGCCGGGCTGGTCAAGTAATCCGCCATCGCGAAGGAGAGGGGGCCCCCTCTCCTTCGCCACCCTCCCCCGATGCCACTCTGTCGGCCCCTCTGAAAGGTAGAGCCATGAACTTCAGGACATTTGCCGCCTTCGTCGGGCCATCCGTCTTCATGATGATGCTGTTCATCGCCTTCCCGCTGATCAGCGTCTTTTCCCAAAGTTTCTATGTCACCCAGCCGATCTATGAGACCGTCACGACAGAGACCTGCACCCCCGGTTTCCTGACCCAGACCTGCGTGACCGAGGAAAAGTCGATCCCCAAACTGGGCGAAGATGGCAAGATCATCCACCAGACAAAGTTCGTCGGCCTGCAAAGCTATCGCAACGTGCTGGAGCTGGAGCGCGCATGGGACGCGCTGAGCCAGGGCAGTTGGCGGGCCTTTCAGTCCATCGACTTCTGGAAGGCGCTGCGCTTTACCCTCACCTTCACCCTGATCACCCTGCCCATCGTGATTGTCGCGGGGCTGGCCATCGCTGTCATGATCAACGGGGCCTCCAAGGCGGTGCGCGGGCCGGTGATCTTTGTCTCTTTGCTGCCCTTCATCATCACGCCGGTGATTGGGGCGCTGTCGATCAACTGGCTGTTTCGCGGTGACGGCATCCTGACCGCCGGTCTGGAATACTGGCTGTCGCGCGATATCGCCATGTTCGCACAGGCCTGGACCATCGAGGTGCTGATGATGTTCTACCGCGTCTGGCACGTCGCGCCCTTTGCGGCCATCGTGTTTTACGCAGGACTTCAGACCGTGAACAGCGACAGCCTTGAAAGCGCGGTGATCGACGGGGCGTCACGCTGGCAACGCCTGCGCTATATCGTGATCCCGCATCTGATGCCGCTGATCGTCTTCGTGTCGATGATCCACCTGATGGACAGTTACCGCGTGTTCGAAGAGGTCGTCGGCTTTTCCAGCCAGGGCCACGTGATTTCTCTGCAATGGCTGACCTATGATTTCCTTGTGCCCGATCAGGCCGGCAACCGCTCGATCAGCCGCGCCTCGGCCAGCGCCATGCTCACCATGATCGGGATCGCGATCCTGCTTGTCCCGCTCCTGCGCCGCACATGGCGCGACCACTCCGGAGGTCACTGAGATGTCCACCCGTGCCATGCGTCAGCCTCTGGGCCTGAAACTCACCTCGTCCGGCTTCCTCGCCCTGTGGTGCCTGATCGCCGCCTTCCCGATCTTCTGGATCGCGGTCATGAGCTTCAAGACCCCGGTCGATGCCTTTGACGCCAACCCGCTGAACGTGATCTTTGGCCCGGAAACGCGGGCGCGCGGGAACGGTCTGTCGGTCTTTGACATCCTGATGGGCATTGCGGTGCTCTGGGGGACCTACCGTCTGGCCGCCAAGGTCCTGCCCGGCATGGTCCGCAGCTACAGCCCCCAGGGTGGCCAGTGGATCGGCTGGGGTGTGGGCGTCCTTGTTCTGGCGGTCGGTTTTCTGGCGGTGTTTTTCGGCGTCCTGCCTGCACTGACAGGCGCGCTGAACCCGGTGCTGGGACCGCTGGGCCGCGACGTGATCGGGCTGACCACTGAGCATTACCAGACCGTCTGGGTGGATCGCGGCTTTTCCAACAACTTCAAGAACTCGCTGGTGGTGACGGTGGGGGTGGTGACGGTCTCGCTGACCGTCGGCACGCTGGCGGGCTACGGGCTGGCCCGGTCCGGCTCGGCGCTGGCCTTCTGGATCCTGATTGTCGCGCTGATCTTTCGCGCCCTGCCGCATTCGGTGCTGGTGGCGGGCTATCTGCCGGTCTTCATCAACTCGGCCGAGTGGCTGTCGCCGATCCTCGGGGACAACGCGCCGACCCTGTATGGCAAGCCCTGGGCGGTGATTGCAGTGCTTGTGGCGATCAACCAGCCGTTCACCATCTGGATGCTGCGCAGCTTCTTTCAGAACATCCCGTCGGAACTGGACGAGGCGGCGCGCGTCGACGGCTGCAATCACTTTCAGGCCTTTCGCCGCGTCATCATGCCGGTGATGTGGCCGGGGGTGATCACCACCGGGCTGTTCAGCTTTCTGCTGGCCTACAATGACTTCCTCGTGACCTCGCTGCTGCTGGACGCGCAGAACCAGACCATGGTTCCGGCCATCGCCGGCATGTTCAACCGCGAGACGACAACGACGGATCAGGTGGTCGCCGTGGCCGCCGCCGTGTCGATCACCGCGCCGCTGTTCCTGCTGGTCATGATCTTCCAGCGCCAGATCGTCAGCGGCCTGACCGCCGGGGCGGTGAAAGGATGAGTTCGCAGGCGCGCCACGGTGCCGTCTCGCGCCACCCGGCCCTCAACCGGCTGCCGCGCGATTTCCTGACCCATCGGATGTTTCCCGAAACATGAAACAACCGATGGATTTTTGGAAAGGAAAAGAGAGATGCAAGGCACACGACCCGAACAGGCGGTTCTGACCCGCGACACCGACATGACCAGGACCGACGAGACCCGCCGGGTGATCGAGGGCATGGTGGATGGCCTGAACGACCACCGCATCGACGATATCGGTGAGTTCTTCGCGCAGGGGTTCCGCTGGATGGGCAATCAGGGCTGCGGCACCAAGACCGGGCTGAAGGAATTCCAGGACAACTGGCAGCGGCCGTTCCA
>NZ_JBLXFB010000039.1:0-25964 GCF_048262615.1 Antarctobacter sp. | reverse complement strand
GCTGTGACAAATCCCCACCGGAATACTCAAGAAGATACGACAAAAACCGACCCTGACTCACCGTCGGATACCAACCCAAACGACGCGTCAATCCTATCCGACGAAACGGCAAAATTGGCTGATACGTGAGTAAAGTCAGCAATCCCTGACGTATTTCCGCGGCGGCCTGACCGCCCGAGATACATCCAAGCATGTCGCTCTGTCTAAGTGTTTCGCGCATCAGCAAAACTGAGCCGCTCTCGATTACGCTTCGGGGGGGCTTCAGGCCGCGCTCGCGAAAGAAGGTCTCGAATTGGTGGCGGGCAGGCGCCCCTTCCCGCGGAACAATCCAAGCCTGGTCCGCAAGAGCCTCGACCGATGGGACAGGGGCATTTGCCATGGGATGTTCAGGTCCGGCCACGAAACACAGCCGGTCATCGAACAAGGAGAGCTGTTCGACCTCGGCGGTCGGGGCCGGGTCACGGAGCGCGCCCAATATCATGTCGACCTCGCCGGACATCAAACCCGCCAGCAGGTCTTCGTAAGGCCCATCCAGAATCGTGACCGGCGTGTTGGGGCGTTCCTTTCTGAAGGCGACCAAAGCGGAGGGCAACAGACTGGACCGGGACAAGGGCAGCGCGCCGATCACGATTTTGCCGCCTTCGCGACCATCGAATTCATCCAGATCGGCCTCTGCCTGATCCAGTTCCGCAAAGGCCAGACGGGCGGCCCGGCACAGCGCCAGACAGGTGCGACGCGGCACCAGACCGTTTGCGGCGCGATCGAAAAGCGGGCGGCCAGCGGCCTTTTCAAGATCGGTGACCGCGCGGTGCACCGTGGGTTGCGCAAGGTTCAGACGCCGGGCGGCCAAGGTAACATTGCCACTGTCGGCGGTGGCAATGAGAGCGGTCAATTGCGACCGTGTGACCACCCGCGACAGGCCGGGGGTGACGCTTTCCAGTGCGGGGTCCAACCGATCCAATGCGCGTCTCACCCGCGCCAGCAAGACCGCGCCGCGCTGTGTCGGAAAAGCGCCCGCGCTGTTGCGGTCGAAAAGCGCATTGCCGACGGCAAGTTCCAGTTTGTGCAGGGCGTGTGTTACGGCGGTCTGCGACAGGCCGCAGACCTGCGCCGCCCCGGTCAAAGAGCGTTGATCGGCAATGGCCGGCAGCAGGCGCAGGTGCCTGAGGTTGCGGGGGATCACCTGCGCATCTGCCATGGGTCTGCCTGTCTAGTTGAACATCGTGTTTGGCAGGATCAGCGAGATCTGGGGAAAAGCGATCAGGACCGCCAGTGTCGCCATCATCGCCAGCCAGAACGGCAGAACCCCGCGAAAGATTGTGCCCAGTTCGACATTTGGTGCCACGGATTTCACGATAAAGACGTTGAGTCCCACGGGCGGCGAGATCAAGCCCATTTCCAGCGTCAGCACCACAAGGACCCCGAACCAGATCGGGTCGATCCCAAGGTCGATGATCACCGGAAAGAAGATCGGCAGGGTCAGGACGAGCATGGCAAACCCTTCGAGGAAGCAACCCAGCACGAGGTACACCAGCAGGATCACAATCAGCGTGCCGATGCTCCCGGCCCCAAGATTGCCAAGGAACGCGCCCACGACGGTCGGGATATGGCTGAGGGCCAGAAAGGGGTTGATCATATGTGCCGCAATCAGGATCAGCATCACGGTTGCCGTCGTCACGATGCTGTCTTTGGCGGCTTCCCAAAAGGCGCGCAGCCCCAGTGTGCGGGTCACGATGCCGTAGAGGATGACAAAACCCGCGCCGACGCCCGCCGCTTCGGTCGGGGAAAAGAACCCGGCGTAAATGCCGCCGATGGTCAGCAGGATGACGATGAGGATCGGCAGCGCGCCCAGCAGCTTGCGGCTTTTGTCCGCCAGGCTGGTGCGCGGACCCGCAGGGCCCAGCGCGGGCCAGATCCAGCACATCAGTGTGATTGTCAGGATAAAGACCGTGAGCAACAACAGGCCGGGCAGGACCCCGGCGAGGAACAGGCGTCCGATGCTTTGTTCGGTCAGGATCGCGTAGATCACAAAGCCGGTCGAGGGTGGGATCAGGATTCCCAGCGTGCCCCCTGCGGCGACCACCCCTGTCGAGAGGCGGGTGTCATAGTTGAAGCGGTCCATTTCGCGCAGCGACACCTTGCCCATTGTCAGGGCAGAGGCCACGGATGACCCGGACAGGGCGGCAAACCCGCCGCAACCGATCACCGTGGCCGAGGCCAGCCCGCCGCGAATTTGGCCGATCATCGCATAGGCGGCATCGTAGAGCTGGCGGCTCATACCGGTGACGGTCGCGACGTTGCCCATCAGGATGAACAGCGGAATGATCACCAGTTCCGGGTTTGAGGCCAGCGTGAAGGTTTCAGAGGACAGCAGGCCCATGGCCGCGTTCCAGCCGTTCAGGTGCCAGATGCCCAGAAAGCCGATCAGGAACATCGCAAAGGCCACCGGGATGCGCAGCATCAACAGGACAAGGAGAACCGATATGCCAAGGATACCGACAGCGCCGCCGCTCATGTGTTGTTCCATTCGGTTCGCACGTCACGGCCAGAGATCGCCAGTTCAAGCGTGCGCAGCAACATGCCAAGCGCCGTCAGCACCGCAAAGCCGCATAGGCCCCACTGGAACCAGACCTTGGGGAGGCGCAGCAGGTTGGTGGACAGGTTGAGCATCACGCTCAGTTTTGCGCTTTCCCAGATTGCCCAGGCGATGAAGGCAAAGATCACCGCCCCCAACAGGGCTGAGAGTACGTCGATGATGCGGTTCAACAGCGGCGGAAAGGATTTCTGGAACAGATCGACGGCGATGTGGCCGCCGCTGCGGTCACACAGGGCCATGCCACCGAAGACCAGCATGACCAGAATCATGGTGATCAGGTCCTGACTGCCAAACAGCGGATGGCCAAAGGCGCGACCGATCACATCCACAAGGATCACCCCGACCTCGGCCAGCAAGGCCAAGGTGCCGATTGCCGCGGACAGGCGTATCAGCCCGTCCGCAACCGTTCTGAGAGAGTTGAGCACTCACTCTCCCCGCATCTTGGCCAATGCGGCGTCGCCGTTGACCTCGGCGACGTAGCCGTTGACCACATCGGCAACGGCATCGGCAAAGGCCTGCGCCTCTTCGGGGGACAGGTCGATCACCACGTTCCGGTCGTCGGCGCGCGCGGCCTCAAGCGCTGCATCCGCGGTGGCGTTCCATGCGATTTCGGCGGATTTTGACACTTCGATCCCGGCGGCGGCATCGACGGCGGCCTTGGCCTCGGCGGACAGCTTGTCATACGACCCCTGTCCCATCACCGTGTAAAAGGCGAGGCGGCCAAGGTTGGCGCCAATGGTGTAGCTGTCGGCGACTTCGTCCAGTTTGAAGTCCGACAGGGTCGACGCACCGGTGATCACGCCATCGATCAGCCCGGTCTGCAAGGCGTTGTAGACCTGATTGATCGGCATCTGAACGGGGGTCGCCCCCAGCGCCTCTGCCACCTCGGCGGCGGTGGCCCCGGCAACCCGGACCTTGAGACCGGCAAGGTCCGACGGCTTGCGGATCTGCACGTCCTTCATGATGAAAATATTCGGTTCCGAGGTCCACAGGGCGATCGGTTTGGTGGCCGGAAACTCGCCGCTGATCTCGTCAAAGGCTGCCCAGAGGGCGACGTAGCCCGGCTGGTCCAGCGGGATGGCGTTGGGCAGTTCCACGATCATCGTCTTCTGGAACTGCGACGAGGTGTAGCCCGGCAGGCCCCAGACCATGTCGGACACCCCCTGCACGGCGCGGACATATTGTTCCACCGGGCCTGCGCCCAGTTCTCCGCCGTGATAGCCGCGCACGGTGACGGCCCCATCGGTCGCGGCGGTCAGATCGGCGTTGAGTTTTTCGATCACGCTGGCGTTGATGGTATGAAAGGGCGGGGTGAAATTCGCGAATTTCAACTCCTGCGCCTGCGCGGTCACCGCCAGTATCGCCGCGACTGTGACACCCGCCATCATATGGGTCAGTTTCATGGTCTTCCTCCCGGTTTGTGTGGGCGGACCCTCCCCGGCACGCCCTGTTTTCCGGGCACAGTAGCGCACCACCATGCCCGGACAGAAATGCATTCCGCCCGCGAGGGCATGAATTTTTGCTATTGCGCCGCCTTGGTGCGCCAGCTGTCCGCATAGGTTTCGCGGGCTTCCTTTGCATAGGGCGTCGGGGCGACGCGCACCCGGATCTCGGCCTGCCTGTGTTTCTCGGTCGAGGTCTTGGCGGTGTCGTCCGGCTCTCCCCAGATCAGCGTCAGCACATCGCCGACTTCGACATCGTTGTTCACAACGCCCAGCGACAGCATGCAGCGTTCATTCCAGCTATAGCCGTTGAACATCGACATGCCGACCTTCTGCCCGTCGCGCATCACCATGTCCGCGCTGGACGAGGCATAGTTCGGCTGCGGGAAGTCGATCCATTTGTACGGCAGCCCGTCTTCAAAGCCGCTGGCGATCACCTTCAGCACATCGTCGCGGTTCCATTCGAACGTAACCTTCTTGCGGGTCGCCCCTTCGGCCTTGATCTTTTCCAGCGCGGCTTTGCCGATAAAGTCGTCCTTCTTCCAGCCGATGTAAAAGTTATAGCCCAGCTCAAAGGGATTGACGTAGTAATCCTCGATATTGTCGCTGACAAAAGAGCCGCCGATGGCACCCGCGGCCTCGTACATGTCGGCCCCCAGCCAGTCGCGGTAGTCCGCCAGCATCCCGTCGCCGGTGTAGATTCCGGGCAGCGGGGATGGAATCCAGCCGGATTCCAGCGTGTTGGTCGAATAGGCACGGCTGCCGCATTGAACAAGGTTCACACCGGCCTCGCGGGCGGACTCGAGGATAACGGAGTGGATGTAATCCTTGTCCTTGTACGGTCCCCAGATCTCCAGCCCCGGCGCACCGGACATGCCGTGGCGTAGCGCCTGCACCTTCTTGGAGCCGACCTTGATCCAGTCGACGTGAAAGAACTTGATGTCCGGGATCGGTCCGCCGTTCATCTTCTCGAAGATCTTGGGCGCGTCCGGCCCCTGGATCTGATAGCGATAATGTTCGCGGATGACGCGCTCGCCCTCGGGCCGCGAGGGAGAGCGGGGGTCATGCCGCAGCCGGACGTTCCATTTGCCCCAAGCGGCGGCAAACATCAGCCAGTTCGAGGTCGGCGCGCGCCCGACGAGGATGTATTTGTCCTCGCGCTCACGAAAGATGATGTGGTCGCCGATGACATGGCCATTGGGGGTGACGGGCACAAAATGCTTGGCCCGGTTCAGGTCGAAATTGGCGAAAGAGTTGATCCCGTGATGGGACAGGAATTCGGTCGCCTGCGGTCCCTCTACGATCACCTCGTCCATGTGATGTGACTGGTCAAACAGCACCGCCGTTTCGCGCCAGGCCGCCTGTTCGTTGCGCCAGTTCTGAAATTCCGGCGTCACCACCGGATAAACATACATTCCGGCCTGCGAATTGCGCAGCATTTCCACCGGATTGTTCCAGGCTTTCATTGCGTCGTTGAGACTGGGCATGATGGGTCCTCTCTCCCTATGTCAAAATGTCAGTTCGCGATGAGCGACAGCCCCGGCACTTTTTCGGCCAGTTCGGGCTCTTCCTGCGTCACGTATTCAAGGTTGGTGCGGGCAAGACGCGCATGTTCGCGGGCCAGCGCCTCGGCGCGGCTGCCTTGCCGGTTTTGGATGGCGTCAAAGATGTCGCGGTGCTGGCGCTGTGCGCGTGTCAGGCTTTCGCGGAAATCCGGGATCAGGTCTTGCCCCTGCATAAAGGCCGAGGGGGAGGCAGCCGGAAGGCGTCCGGCACGTTCTACCTCGCGGGCGATCACCGCGCTGCCGGCGAGATTGGCCAGCAGGTCGTGAAACTCGGCGTTGAGAGGCACATAGGCCTTGAAATCCAGCGTACCTGTTACCGCGACATCCAACTGATCCAGCACCTCCGCCATGCGGCTGGCAAGGTCGGGCAGCGCGCCGCGTTCCGCCGCAAGACGGGCTGCCGTGCCCTCCAGCACGCCGCGCAATTCGATGGCATCGTGGATATCGGCCTTGGTAAACCGCGCCGCGCGGCATCCGCCGGTTTCGATCCGTTCCAGCAGACCTTCGTCAACCAGACGGTCCATCGCCTGACGCAGCGGCGTGCGGGACAGGCCCAGCCGGTCCGCCAGCGCCGTTTCGGCCAGTCGTTCCCCCCCGGCATATGCTCCGTTCAGCACCAGAGAGCGCAGTTCCATGAGAGCGCGCGCAAACTGCGCGCTGCGTTCCTGCCGATCCATGCCTCTCCTCCCAAAGGGCGATGGCGGAAGGGTATCCTGTATACAGGATCTGTCAATGGGTCGATTTCTGGCGGATTTATTGGGAGTTCTGGCGGATAATGTATACGATATTCCGTATGGCTATGAAGCTTGATCGCCGATTCAAGGCCACCCGCCCCAAGCGGTCGGTGCCATCGGTATGGTGGCTGGCGGACATGGGCAGGCCCGCGCGGCCCGCAGGACATCCCGCAGGTCATGCAGGACACGCCGCTGGCCGTTGTCAGGGCGGCTTTCAGCCGCGTCCTTCGTCGATCATCGCTTTGTAGGCCGCGCGGATGCGGTGGAACACCGGTCCGGCCTTGCCGCCGCCGATCACGCGCCCGTCGATCGTGAACACCGGGGTTTGCGCGCCAAACGTGCCGGTCAGAAAGGCCTCATCGGCGCCGTAGGTATCGACCAGCGAATAGTTGCGCTCAAAGACCGGGATATCCAGCGCGCGGCAAAGGTCGATCACCTTCTGCCGGGTGATCCCGTTCATGCAATAATCGCCGGTCGAGGTCCAAACCGCGCCTTTGCGCACGATGAAGAAGTTGCAGGCATTTGTCGTGTTCACAAACCCGAACGGGTCCAGCATCAGCGCCTCATCGGCGCCTGCGCGCACCGCGTGGTTCAGCGCGATGATGCAGTTCAGCTTGGAGTGCGAGTTCAGCTTGGCGTCCTGCGTCAGCGGCAATCCCCGGTGATGCGGCACGGTGAACAGGGAAATCCCGCGCTCGATCACGCTGTCGTCGGGTTTCGAATGCTCGGCGATGATGACGATGGTTGGTCCGTAGACGCTCAGATGCGGGTGCTGAAACGGCTTTTTCTTGCGCCCGCGAGTGACCATCAGACGGATATGCACGTCCGTCGTCATTTCGTTGGCTTGCAGCGTGTCCCAAATCGCCTGCGTCAACTCGGTCCGCGTCTTGCCAATGTCGAGCTCAAGGTACAGCGCCGCCTCATACAGCCGGTCAAGATGCGCATCCAGAAAAGGGATATGCCCGTCGTACAGGCGCAGCCCCTCCCAGATCCCGTCGCCCAGCAGAAAGCCACTGTCATAAACCGACACGCGCGCCTCATCCCGGTGCACGATTTCGCCGTTCACGTAGATGCGGATATCGTCATTGCGCGCGTCGGGGGCGGCGTCGTGGGTTGAGACGTGGCTGTCGGTCATGGCGGCTGTCCTGTGTGCAATCGCGGTGACCGTGACACGGGCGGCGCGCGGTGGAAAGGGCAGCGGGCTTGTCCGGGTGGAATACGCGCGCTATGCATCCAGTATGACGGAAGATCCCGACGCCATCTTGGCAAAACTCCCCGCCCGCCTGCGCGAGGCGCGCCGCGCACAAGGGCTGTCGCTTGATGCGGTGGCCAAGCTGTCGGGCGTGTCCCGCAGTATGGTCAGCCAGATAGAGCGGGGCGAATCCTCGCCCACCATTGCGACGCTCTGGAACCTGACCCGTGCCTTGCAGGTCGATTTCGCCGGTTTGCTGGAAGAGGCCCCCGTCCGCCAGATCGAGGTGCTGCGCGCCAGCGACGTGCCGACGATCGAGAACCGGGGCGCGGGATGCACCATCCGCATTCTGTCACCGCCCGAAGAGGCGGGGCGGCATGAGGTCTATGAGTTGCGCTTTGCCGCCGGTGGCATGCTGGACAGCCTGCCGCACGCGCGCGGCGCGCGCGAACATCTCAGCGTGATCGAGGGCGAGGTACAGGTCACCAGCGGGGCAGGGACCGAAAGGCTGGGCCCCGGCGATACCGCGCGGTATGCGGCGGATGTGGCGCATCGCATCGCCGCCGCCGCCCCGGCGCGGGCGTTCCTTGTGGTGCAGGATGCCTGAGTTTCTGCCGATATGATGGAAAATAATCCGTCATCTTGAAAATCCCCTATTTGGGAATTGAATCCGTTATGTTAGCGTGTCCGGCAACGGAGGCTGACATGACAAACCGATTCCTGACCCATATGACCGACACCCTCGCCCAGATCGACGCTGAGGGGTTGATGAAACGTGAGCGCCTGATCACCTCGCCGCAGGGCGGTGTAATCATGGTGGATGGTCAGAGCAAGATCTGCCTCTGCGCCAACAATTACCTTGGCCTTGCGGATCACCCCGACCTGATCGCCGCCGCAAAATCGGCAATGGACCCCAAAGGCTACGGCATGGCCTCTGTCCGGTTCATCTGCGGCACGCAGGACCTGCACCGCGAGTTGGAAACCCGGCTGGCGCGCTTTCTGGGCAAGGACGATTCCATCCTGTTTGCCGCTTGTTTCGACGCCAATGGCGGGCTGTTCGAGCCGCTGCTGGGGCCGGAGGATGCGGTCGTCTCGGATGCGCTCAACCATGCGTCGATCATCGACGGTATCCGGTTGTGCAAGGCGCGGCGCTATCGCTACGCCAATTCCGACATGGCGGACCTTGAGGCGCAGTTGCAAAAGGCGCGCGAGGATGGCGCGCGGTTCATCATGATCGCCACCGATGGCGTGTTCTCGATGGACGGCTATCTGGCGAAACTGCCTGAAATCACCGCGCTGGCCGCAAAATACGAGGCGCTGGTCATGGTCGACGACTGCCACGCGACCGGATTCATGGGGCCAAAGGGGCAGGGCACGCCCGCGCATTTCGGTGTCGATGTGGACATCCTGACCGGCACACTGGGCAAGGCGCTGGGCGGGGCCATCGGCGGCTATATCGCCGGGCCGCAGCCGGTGATCGACCTGCTGCGCCAGCGCGCGCGGCCCTACCTGTTTTCCAACGCGCTGCCGCCCTCTGTCGTGGCGGCGGGGATCGAGGCGATCCGGCTGGTGGAAGAGGGCGAC
Source organism: Antarctobacter sp. (assembly GCF_048262615.1). GTDB lineage: Bacteria > Pseudomonadota > Alphaproteobacteria > Rhodobacterales > Rhodobacteraceae > Antarctobacter. The sequence continues at coordinate 16,851 of NZ_JBLXFB010000039.1, read as the reverse complement.
GATCTGCGCGCGAAACTGTTCGAGAACGCCGCCTATTGGCGCGCGGGACTGACCGACCTCGGCTTTGACCTGCTGCCGGGGGAGCACCCTATCATCCCGGTCATGCTGGGAGAGGCGCAACTGGCGCAGGACATGGCGTCGCGGCTGTTCGACAAGGGGGTCTATGTCTCGGGCTTTTTCTTTCCGGTGGTGCCACGGGGACAGGCCCGTATCCGCACACAGATGAGCGCGGCCCTGACGCGCGAACAGTTGGACCGTGCCCTGACGGCCTTTGCTGAGGTCGGGCGCGAACTAAAGGTGATCTCATGAGCAATCAGATGAAAGCACTGGTCAAGGCCAAGCCCGAGGAAGGCCTGTGGATGGAACGCGTGCCGGTGCCAGAGATCGGCCCCGATGACGTGCTGATAAAGATCAAGGCCACGGGCATCTGCGGCACGGACATCCATATCTGGAACTGGGACGAATGGGCGCAAAAGACGGTGCCGGTGCCCTTGGTCACGGGGCATGAGTTCGCCGGTGAAATCGTCGAGGTTGGCCGCAACGTCGATGACCTCAGGATCGGCCAGCGCTGTAGCGGTGAGGGCCATCTGATCGGCAAACACTCGCGCCAGTCACGGGCGGGCAAGTTCCACCTCGACCCGGAAACACGCGGCATCGGGGTGAACGAGCAGGGGGCCTTTGCGCAGTATCTGCGCCTGCCGGCCTTCAACGTGGTGCCGCTGCCGGATGAGATCCCGGATGAGATCGGGGCCATTCTGGACCCACTGGGCAATGCCGTGCACACGGCGCTGAGTTTCGATCTGGTGGGCGAGGACGTGCTGATCACCGGCGCGGGACCCATCGGGATCATGGCGGCGGCGGTCGCGCGGCATGTCGGTGCCCGGCACGTTGTGATCACCGATGTGAACCCCGACCGGCTGGCGCTGGCGGAAAAGGTGGCCGACGTGGTGCCGGTGAACGTGGCAACAGAGGACCTGCGCGACGTGAAGGCTTGTCTGAAGATGCGCGAAGGCTTTGACGTGGGGCTGGAGATGTCGGGCAATCAGGTGGCGCTGGACCAGATGGTCGAGACGCTGGTGATGGGCGGCCGGATCGCGCTGCTGGGCATCCCGCCGGGGAAATCGCCGGTCGACTGGTCGCGCATCGTGTTCAAGGCGATCACGATCAAGGGCGTCTACGGGCGCGAGATATTCGAGACCTGGTACAAGATGATCGCGATGCTGGAGAACGGGCTGGATGTGTCCAAGGTGATCACCCACCGCTTTCCGGTGGACCAGTTTGCCGACGGCTTTTCGGTGATGAAATCGGGCCGCTCCGGCAAGGTGGTGCTGGACTGGCTTTGATCCCGGACCCGCATAGGGTCTGGCCGCGGATCGTCTTCGGAAAATGTGCCGCCCTGCGAAGGTTCGCAGGGCGGCATTTTAGTTGGCTCAGGCCTCCAGACCCAGCTTGTAGACGTGGATTTCGAACGTCGGATGCTGTTCGGCGCCAATGACCCCCGGACGCGCGTGGCGATAGGTGGCGCGCCAGTAGGGTTGGATCACCACACCTTCGTCCTGCATGATCGTTTGCAGTTTGGCGGACAGCACGCGCCGGGTCTCGGCGTCGGCGACGGCCATCGCCTGCTTCAGAGTCTCGTCGAATTCGGCATTGGCAAAACCGGTTTCGTTCCACGCCTCGCCGGATCGGTAGGCCAGCGCCAGAACCTGCACGCCCAAGGGACGTTGCGCCCAGTCGGTCGCCGAGAACGGGTAATCCGCCCAGTCGTTCCAGAAGGTGTTGCCGGGGATGATCGTGCGGCGCACCGTGAAACCGGCATCGCGCATCTGTGCGGCGACCGCATCGCAGGTGTCGCGCCGCCAGTTGTCGTCGATCGAGATCAGCTCATGCTCGAAATCCGCCAGACCGGCCTCCGCCATCAGGGCCGCTGCCTTGGCGGGGTCGGGCTCTCTTGCGGGCAGTTGGGCATATTCGGGATGGATCGGACAGACATGGTGGTTTTCAGCCACCTCGCCCTGATCGGCATAGCCAAGTTCAAGGCAGACCGCATTCGAGACTGCCATCGCCAGCGCGCGCCGCACGCGCTCGTCGGCATAAGGTTTCCGGCCGTCGATTTCCGCATTCTGGTTGGTGCGGATCACCACCGTGTTCGCGGTGATGGTTTCGGATTTTTGCCAGCCGATACTGTCGAACAGCTCGACAAACTCACCCAGCGATTCATACAGCATATCCACTTCGTCCGACTCGGCGGCAGAGAAATGCGTCACCTGATCGGTTCCGAAATCGATGTATTCGATCTGGTCCAGATAAGGACCGCCATACACCTCGGTGCCCCACCAAGTATGGTCCTCGTTGCGGACCATGACCGACTTTACCCCGACCTCCAGTTCGGTCGGTATGAAGGGGCCGGTGCCTTTGCGATCCGCCATCGGGTCGCCGCTGAAGTCCTGCGGCACGATTGCGGCGGGGTAGTCCGAGAAACCGGCAATCAGGGTGATGTCCGGCGCGGGCAGGGTCAGCGTGACGGTCAGGTCATCGCTGGCGACGATGGCCCCGTCGATGGCCTGCTTTGTTGTCGGGTCGATCAGCGTGGACATGCGCGACGCCATCGAGTTGCCCTCGACCGTCTGATCGCACCAGCGGGTGATATTGAACGCGACATCGGCGGCGGTAAACGGCGTGCCGTCATTCCAGGTGACGCCGGGGCGCACATTCAGGGTGTATTGCGTGGCGTCGTCGTTGACCTCCCAACCCGTCAGCAGCATCGGCTTGAAACTGCCGTCGCGCTGGTACTCGACAAGATATTCCAGCCAGCCGCGTGAAAAGTTCGACATTTGCGGCCAGTCATAGGTGCGCGGATCCTTGAGCGCGCGCACATCCGACTGAATCCGCAATGTGCCGCCCTGCGCAGGTTGGGCGCGGGCCTCAGAGGGCATGGCGACGCCGATCAGCCCATAGGCGGTGGCTGCTGTCAGACCCAGCGACGTGGCGCGCGTCAGGAACTCGCGGCGCGACAGCTCTCCGCTGGCATGTTCGGCGGCAAGGGTTTGTGCGACGGGATGAAGGGTGGGAACAACCATGAGGGCTCCAATCGATTTCAGGGAAAAACCCGGCGTGAGACGCGCCGGGGGTCGGTCCAGCGAGGGATGGTGTCGGCGCCATCCGTGCCCACATGTTTAGGGAGATAGCGCTGTGGCTGAGGGGTCAAGCCGGGGCGGGCCGCACCGGCCTGTGCCGGGTCACAGCGCGTAGCGGGTGGCCCCGCGGCGGTTTTCATCCACCGGGTCGGACAGGACCACCGCCTGATGCGCCCGCTGGTCACAATTGGCGCGCGGGCAAACGCGGCAGTTGATGCCGATCTCCGTTGCGCGGGCCTGCGTGATGTTGAGGTCTTCGGCGTATCCGATGCTGCCGACATGTTCCATCGCGCAGCCCACCGCCACGGCCAGCCGCACATCCTGCCGGTGTCGGGTGAAACTGGGCCGGTCCACGGTGCGGGCAAAAACGATGAACTGCGACTTGTCCGGCATCTCGACCACCTGCGGCAGGATCAGACCGGGAGAGCGGAAACAGGCGTGGACCTCCAGCCGGGGGCAGGCACCGCCATATTCGGCGAGGTGGAAATCGGTCGCGTTGAACCTTTTGGTGACGTTTCCGGCCTTGTCGATTCGCAAAAAGAACAGCGGCACCCCGCGCGCGCCGCTGCGTTGCAGCGTGGTCGCCCGGTGACAGGCCTGTTCAAAGCTGACGCCAAAGCGGGTGGCAAGGTGGTCGAAATCGTACTTGCTGGCGATGGCCTCGAACAGAAACCGGTCGTAGGGCATCAGCACGGCGGCGGCGAAATAATTGGCCAGTTCCACCCGGCAGCGTGCGCGGCCTTTGGCATCGGTCAGCCCGCTGCGTTCCAGAATGCCGTCCAGCAGTTCTTTCTGTTCCAGAAGGCCGGCCACGTGGACCAGTTGGAACACCCGGTTGGGGTGGTCCAGCGCCTCGGACAACCTGACCTCGCGCCGGTCCTCATCGTACTCGCGCAGCGATTGCGGCATGTCCGCCACCGGGACGATGCGCACCCGCAAATCAAGCCGGTGTTTCAGCCGCAGTTTGAGCGCCGGATAGATGTCGTCCGGGTCCACGCCTTCGCCAAACCAAAACCCCTCTGCCGCCTCTTCAAGCGCCTCGAAGTGGTTGCGGTTGCTGCGAAAAAAGTTGTGCACCACAGCCTCGGAGGTCAACGGCAACACCCGGCTGCCGCCGTCGCCGGTGCTGGCCATGCTCATCAACTGGTCATTGGTGGCCAGATAGGCGCGGTGCAGTTTCAGAAAGCAACCGGCAAGGTCGGGACTGTGCGCCAGCGCCGCGCGCAGCTGTGGCAGATCGGGGCGGCCGCTTTCGAACAGGGGATCCTGAAGCGCGGCGCGGATGTCGGCAAGCTGTGCGGTATCGTCGTCCTCGGCGATGTCGCGCCAGTCGACGCCGTAGGCCTCGAACAGCTTCAGCAGGACGGGCACCGAAATGCTGCGCTCGTTCTTTTCCAGCAGATTCACATAGGAGGTCGAGATGCCAAGCGCCTTGGCCATCTGAACCTGTGTCTGTCCGTGGTCGATGCGCAGCCGGCGCAGGCGGGGGCCGATAAAGGTCTTCATGGTATTTCTCAGTATACGAAAATTGACAAGTTTACAAATATCAAGATTTGTAAAATCTCGCATTTACAGCAGGACCCGGCAGTGTTTCCGGTTTCCAGATCTATGGCGCATGGTCGCTGACATTCGATAGGGAGGATCGCCATGCGTACCGGACAGACACATCTCTTCATTCCCGGACCGACCAATGTGCCAGAGGCCGTGCGGCAGGCGATGAACGTCCCGCAGCAGGACCAGCGCGCCAGCGATTTCGGCCAGTTGACGCTGGGCCTGTTTTCCGACCTCAAGCGGGTCTTCAAGACCGGAACGGGCGAGGTCATGCTGTTCCCCGGCTCCGGCACATCGGCATGGGAGGCGGCGATCACCAACACGCTGAACCCCGGCGACAAGGTGTTGATGGCGCGTTATGGCCAGTTTTCGACCCTCTGGGTCAAGATGGCGGAAATGCTGGGGCTGGACCCTGTCGTGGTCGATCTGCCTTGGGGGGCCAGTGCCCCGGTGGGTGAATTCGAACGCATCCTTGGCCGCGATGTGCGCGATGAGATCAAGGCGGTTTTCGTCACCCACAATGAGACCGCCACTGGCGTTGTGTCCGATGTGGCCGCCGTGCGCCGCGCGCTGGACAGCACCTTTCACGACGCGCTGCTGTTCGTCGATGGCGTGTCGTCGATTGGGTCGATGGATTTTCGCATGGATGAATGGGGCGTCGATCTGGCGGTCACCGGCAGCCAGAAGGGCATGATGATGCCTGCGGGTCTGGGCATTCTCGGCGTCAGCCAAAAGGCGCTGGAGGCATCAAGGACGGCCACCATGCGCCGCGCCTACTATGACTTTGCCGACATGCGCGCAATGAACGCCGATGGTTATTTTCCCTACACCCCGCCGACGCCGTTGCTGCACGGGCTTCGGGCCGCGCTGGACCGGATCTTTGCCGAAGGGCTGGAGGCCGTTTTTGCCCGCCACACACGGCTGGCGGAGGGCATCCGCCGGGGGGTGCGGGCCTGGGGGCTGGATCTGGTGGCGGAGCATCACAGCTATTACTCCGACACCGTCAGCGCGATCCGCGTGCCGCCAGAGGTGGACGCGCGCGAGGTGCTGCGCATCGCCTATGACGACTTCAACGCGTCGTTTGGGTCTGGCCTTGGGCGGTTGAACGGCAAGGTCTTTCGCATCGGTCACCTGGGCGATTTCAACGAAGGCATGGCGCTGACCGCGCTGAGCCTTGCGGAACTGTCTCTGATGCGGGCGGGGGCGGGCGTTGTTCCCGGCTCTGGCACAGGTGCCGCCCAGGCCTGGTTCGCCGATGGCGCGGGCACGCCGCAAACCTACGCGGTCGCCGCCGAATAAATTCCCTGCTCACCCGGCTTGCTCCGGACTGCGCCCTTCACAGGGCGCGGACACTCTTTCTTTGTCCCATGAAAGGCCTGACATATGTCCCACACGCTTCACCCTCTGCGCAAGCAGCGCCTGCACCGCTCTGAACTCGCCGTGCCCGCCTCGAACCCCGGTATGGTTGAAAAGGCCGCCGACAGCGCCGCTGACTACGTGTTCCTCGACCTTGAAGACGCGGTTGCGCCGCCGGAAAAGGATCAGGCCCGCAAGAACGCCGTGGAACTGCTGAACGACATCGACTGGGCGGCCAAGGGCAAGACGGTCTCGGTGCGGATCAACGGGCTGGACACGCATTACATGTACCGCGACGTGGTCGACATCATGGAGCAGGCGGGCGACCGGATCGACACGATCCTTGTCCCCAAGGTGGGGGTGCCTGCGGACCTCTACATGGTCGAGGCGATGATCAACCAGATCGAGCAGGCCTGCGGGCTGACCAACCGCGTCGGCCTTGAGGCACTGATCGAAACCGCGCTGGGCATGGCCAATGTCGAGGCCATCGCGCAGTTCGGCGGGCGGCTGGAGGCGCTGCACTTTGGTGTTGCCGACTACGCGGCCAGCATGCGGGCGCGCACGGTCAACATCGGCGGGTTGAACCCGGATTATCCGGGCGACCAGTGGCACGCCTCGATCACCCGCATGGTCATCGCCTGCCGCGCCTACGGGTTGCGCGCCATTGACGGGCCGTTTGGCGATTTCAGCGACGGTCAGGGCTATGTCGCGGGCGCACGGCGCGCGGCGGCGCTGGGGTGTGAGGGCAAATGGGCCATTCATCCCAGCCAGATCGCCATGGCCAATGAGGTCTTCAGCCCGCCAGAGGCCGAAGTCACCAAGGCGCAGCGCATCATCGAGGAACTGAAATCGGCTGAGGCCGCAGGCAAGGGCGCCGCCAGTCTTGACGGCAAGATGATCGACGCGGCCAGCGAAAAGATGGCCCGCAACGTCATCGACATGGCGCAGGCCATCGCCGCCAAAGGCACCAGCATCGCCGCCGAATAACCGACGTCAGGGGAGGAGACACCATGGATATTCACGAACATCAGGCCAAGGAAATCCTGAAAAGCTTTGGCGTGCCGGTGCCGCGCGGCGGGTTGGCCTATTCGCCGGAACAGGCGGCATATCGCGCCCGCGAATTGGGGGGCGATGCCTGGGTGGTCAAGGCGCAGATCCATTCCGGCGGGCGCGGCGAAGCGGGCGGCGTCAAGCTCTGCAAAAGTGAGGCCGAAGTGGCGGATTTCGCCAAGGGCCTGCTGGGCAAGCAGCTTGTGACCAAGCAGACCGACGCCAACGGCAAGGGCGTCTATCGCCTTTGGGTCGAGGAAGCGTCGGACATCGCGCAGGAGTTGTACCTTGGCTTTGTGCTGGATCGAAAGTCAGAGCGGATCATGATCGTCGCCTCCGGCCACGGCGGGATGGAGATCGAGGACCTGGCCGAAGAAGACCCCGACAGCCTTGTGCGCAGTGTGATCGACCCGGCTGTGGGGCTGGCGCTGTATCAGGCGCGGGAACTGGGCTTTCGCCTTGGGCTGGAGGGCAAGCAGGTCGACCAGTTCTCGACCTTTCTGCGGGCCTGTTATCGGGCCTACCGCGACCTTGACGCCATGATGGTCGAGATCAACCCGCTGGTGATCACCGGGGCGGGCGATCTGGTGGCGCTGGATGCAAAAATGTCGTTTGACACCAACGCGCTGTACAAACACCCCAGCATCGCCGCCCTGCGCGATCCCAGCCAGGAAGACCCGCGTGAGGCCATGGCCTATGACAATGGCCTCGCCTATGTGGGCCTTGAGGGCGACATCGGTTGCATCATCAATGGCGCGGGCCTTGCCATGGCCTCGATGGACATGATCCAGCTTGCAGGCGGCGCGCCGGCCAACTTTCTGGATATCGGCGGCGGTGCCTCGCCACAGCGGGTTTGTCAGGCGTTCCGCACGGTCCTGTCGGACGCCAATGTCAGCGTGATCCTCGTCAACATCTTTGCGGGCATCAACCGCTGTGACTGGATCGCCAAGGGCGTGATCCAGGCCTACCGCGAGGTCGGCATCCAGATCCCGGTGGTGGTGCGCCTGAGCGGCACCAACGTCGAGGAAGGGCAAAAGATCATCCGCGAAAGCGGTCTGCCCATCATCAGCGCCGACACGCTGGAGGAGGCCGCCCAAAAGGCCGTCGCCGCCCGTCCGCAATCCGCCGCAGCCTGAGGAGACACGACATGGCTATTCTGATTGATGAAACCACCAAGGTCGTTGTCCAGGGGCTTTCGGGCCGCATCGGCCAGTTCCATGCGCAGGAAATGATCGAATACGGCACCAGGGTGGTTGCCGGGGTCACGCCGGGAAAAGGCGGCGGCACGGTCCTGAATCGCCCTGTTTTCAACACGGTGCGCGAAGCTGTTGACGCAACCGGGGCAGAGGCCTCGTTGCTCTTTGTGCCGCCGCCCTTCGCCGCAGATGCGATGATGGAGGCGGCAGACGCGGGCATCAGGACGGCGGTCTGCGTGACCGATGGAATCCCGGCGCAGGACATGATGCGGGTGAAACGGTTTTTGCGTCGCTATTCGCGCGACAGGAAGATGCGCCTGATCGGGCCGAACTGCGCGGGCATCATCTCTCCCGGCAAGGGGTTCATGGGGATCATGCCACCTGCGATCTATACGCCGGGCCGCGTCGGTATCGTTGGCCGGTCGGGCACGCTGGGCTACGAGGCCGCCAGCCAGATGAAGGCGCTGGGCATCGGGATTTCGTCGTCCATCGGCATCGGCGGCGATCCGATCAACGGCTCCAGCTTCAAGGACATCCTGGAACTCTTTGAAAACGATCCGGAAACCGACGCCGTCATGATGATCGGTGAGATCGGTGGCCCGCAGGAGGCTGAGGCCGCCGCCTATGTCCGTGACCAAATGACCAAACCCGTGGCCGCCTATATCGCGGGTCTGGCGGCCCCCAAGGGGCGGCAGATGGGGCATGCGGGCGCGATCATCAGCGCCTTTGGCGAAAGCGCGCAGGAAAAGGTCGAAATCCTGTCCTCGGCGGGCATCACGGTGGCGCCGCATCCCTCGGCCATGGGGGCCACCATGGCGCGCGTGCTGGGCATGAAGGCCGCGGCATGAGCGCCGCCGCCCTGATGGACCCCGATTACACCGACTGGATCGGGCGCACAGAGACCCGCGAGGGGGGTGTCACGCCCAACCTCGCGGGGATGCTGAACGCGGCGGTCAGTCACGACCTGAGCCCGGTCCGCGATGTGCAGGCCGGGAGCGTTCTGCCAAACCTTTGGCATTGGGTCGCTTTTCCCGAGTTTGTGCCGATGAGCGAGCTGGGAGAAGACGGCCACCCGGCGCTGGGTGGCTTTCTGCCGCCGCTGCCATTCCGTCGCCGGATGTGGGCCGGAGGCGATGTGCGGTTCAAGGGCGTCTTTCACGTCGGTGAGGGGCTGACCAAGACCTCGACCATCCGCGCTGTGACCCAAAAGGACGGCAAGACCGGGCCGATGGCCTTTGTCACCGTGGATCATGTGACCACCGGCGAAATGGGTGGCGTGATCGAGGAAGAGCAGAACATCGTCTACCTCGACATCCCGAAAACCTTTCGTCCGCCACGGCAGGTGCCGGTGCCCGAGCGTCTGGCCTACGATGAGCGCGTTCCAATGAACGAGGTTCGACTTTTCCGTTATTCTGCGGCGACTTACAATGCGCACCGCATCCATTATGACCTGCCGTATGCGCAGCAGGTGGAAAAGTATCCGGCGTTGGTTGTGCATGGGCCGATGCAGGCCACCATGGCGATCGAAGCAGCGGAGCGCCACACCGGCAAGGCCCCGTCGCGGTTCAGCTATCGCGTGGTGCATCCGATGTTTCACGACTCCGACATGCGGCTGGTCGGGGCGCTGGACCCGGCGGGCGGCGCGATCGAGGTCGGGACTGCCACGTTTGAGGACTACCTGGGATTGCAGGCAAGGATGGAGTGGGCGACATGAGCGGAATTCTCGACGGGATGCGCGTGGTCGAAAGTTCGGCCTTTGTAGCGGTGCCGCTGGCGGGGATGACGCTGGCGCAAATGGGCGGGGACGTGATCCGGTTCGACCTGCCGCAGGGCGGGATGGATGCGCAGCGTTGGCCTGTAACACCTTCGGGTCAAAGTCTTTTCTGGGACGGGATGAACAAGGGGAAACGCTCTGTCGCGCTGGATGTCAAAACCCCGCGCGGGCGCGAGATCGCGCAAGAGATCATCTGTGCGGATGGTGAGGATGCGGGCCTGTTCATCACCAATCTGGCGGTCAAGGGCTGGACCGATTACGACACGCTGAAGGCGCGGCGCACGGATCTGTGTATGGTCAGCCTGCGCGGTGATCGGCACGGGCATCCGGCGGTGGATTATACCGTGAACCCCGCGCTGGGCTTTCCCATGGCGACCGGGCCGGAAGGCTCGGCAGAGCCGGTGGCGCATGTGCTGCCGGCATGGGATTGCATCGCCGGAAACATGGTTGTCTCGGGTCTGTTGGCCGCAGAAAGAATGCGTCTTCGCAAAGGGTTAGGGCAGTCTGTTGACCTGACGCTGAAGGATGCCGCCGCGGCCATGTTGGGCCATCTGGGAATTATCGGAGAGGTCGCCGTCAACGGCACCGAGCGCACCAGATCGGGCAATGCGCTATACGGGGCATACGGTCAGGATTTCGTCTGCGCCGACGGGCGGCGGGTCATGGTGATCGCGCTGACGCCGCGCCAGTGGGCAAACCTGATGACGGTGACCGGCACCACGCAGGACATGGGATACCTCGCGGCGCGGCTGGGCGTGGATCTGGGCCGCGAAGGTGTGCGTTGGGCCTATCGGGCGGAAATCACCAAGGTGTTGTCGCCATGGTTTGCCAAGCGGAAACTATCTGATTTTGCTGATAAATTCGACAAAGGCGGCGTCACTTGGTCGGTCTTCCGAAGCTTTGGTCAAGCCCTGCGCGAAGATCCGGACCTGTCGACCCGGAACCCGATGTTCGCCGAGGTGGACCACCCGCAAACCGGCCGCTATCTGACGCCGGGATCGCCGTTTTCCTTTGCCGGGATTGCCCGCGAAGACCCGACCCCGGCCCCGCGTCTGGGGCAGCATACCGAAGAGGTGCTGGCCGAAGTGGCGGGCCTGCCGGCGGGTGTGATCGGAAAACTGATGGATGACGGGGTGGCGATGCAGCCGCGCGGCGACCTGCGATTGGCCTCGTGAGATGGGCTCGAAACACCGGGCACATTCCATGCACACCCCATGCACAAACGATGCACAGGACGCTGCGCCGGGCGCTGGGTCAGTCCGGATGCGTCGCGGCCTGTCGGACCGTGTCGGCAAGGCGCTGAAACTGGTCCGACAGCGGGCTTGAGCGCCGCCAGACCATGCCGATGGTCCGGGCCGGTTGGGGATCGGCGAAGCGGGCGACCGCCACCCGCGCCGAGGGCGTTTCCACCGGCACCGCCATTTCCGGGATCAGCGTCACCCCCAGACCCGCGCCGACCATCTGCACCAGCGTCGTCAGCGACGACCCGTCCAGCCCGTCGCGGGGTGTGGCGGCGTTCAGCTTGCAGAAGCTGAGCGCCTGATCGCGAAAGCAATGCCCCTCTTCCAGCAGCAGCAGGCGCATCTTTTGCAGCGCCTCGCCATCGGGCACCGGGTGATCGGTTTCGGCCTCGGGGCGGACAAAGACAAAGGCCTCGTCGAACAGCGCCACTTCGTCGAGACCCGGCTCTCCCACGGGCAGGGCGAGAATGGCGCAGTCGATCCGGCTCTCGTGCAATTCGGTCAGCAGGCGCGGGGTCATGGTTTCACGGATGTGAATGTCCAGCCCGGCGTGGCTTTGCGCCAGTTTGGCGAACAGCGCGGGCAACAGATACGGCGCGACGGTGGGGATCACCCCCAGCCGCAGCCGCCCGACAAGATCGCCCTGCGCGGCGCGGGCGAGGTCTTCGAACTCATCCACCGACCGCAGGATATTGACCGCGCGTTGCAGGCAGGCTTCACCAAGGGCGGTCAGGCGCACCTGACGCGCCCCCCGTTCGAACAGGGGGGCGCCGAGGTCGGCCTCCAGATCGCGGATCTGCACCGACAGGGCCGGTTGCGAGATCGAGCAGGCCGCCGCCGCGCGTCCGAAATGGCCGTGGCGGGCGAGGGCCTCGAAATACCGCAACTGTCTCAGGGTGAGATTTTTCATAGGCAAAAGTTATCGGCTTCATGAGAAAATACAACTTAAAGATATGGATCGGTCTTGTTAGAAGCATTCTAGGGTAAGAGGGAGAGCGAGTCGCCGAACCGGGTCGTCCGGACCCGGTTTTCGCCATCTTCCTCCCCGCATGAGACAAGGACCGGCGCGGACCAAAGGCCCGCACCGGCGTTATTGACCAAGGGAGACCATCATGGACGGCAATGATATCGCAGCGGGCAAGTGCCCGGTCATGCACGGCGCACTCACGGAGACGGGGACCACCGTCACCGATTGGTGGCCAAAGACGCTGAATCTGGACATCCTGCACCAGCATGACACCAAGTCCAATCCGCTGGGTCAGGACTTTGACTATCGCGCAGAGGTCAAGTCGCTGGATTTTGAGGCGGTCAAGGCCGACGTCAAGGCGCTGATGACCGAGAGCCAGGATTGGTGGCCGGCGGACTATGGCCACTATGGCGGCCTGATGATCCGTCTGGCGTGGCACTCTGCCGGGTCGTACCGTCTGGCGGATGGCCGCGGTGGCGGCGGTGCCGGCAACATCCGGTTCGCGCCGCTCAACAGCTGGCCCGACAACGGCAACCTCGACAAGGCGCGTCGTCTGCTGTGGCCGGTCAAGAAGAAATACGGCAACAAGCTGAGCTGGGCCGATCTGATCCTGCTGGCGGGCAACATGGCCTATGAGTCGATGGGTCTGAAGACCTTTGGTTTCTCCTTTGGCCGCGAGGACATCTGGGCCCCGGAAAAGGACGTCTACTGGGGTGCGGAACGTGAATGGCTGGCGCCGTCGGACTCGCGCTATGAGGACGTGGGCCAGCCCGACACGATGGAAAACCCGCTGGCCGCTGTCCAGATGGGCCTGATCTACGTCAACCCCGAAGGGGTGAACGGTCAGTCGGACCCGCTCAAGACCGCCGGTCAGGTGCGCGAGACCTTTGCCCGCATGGCGATGAACGACGAAGAGACCGCCGCGCTGACCTGTGGTGGCCATACTGTCGGCAAGGCGCATGGCAACGGCGACGCGGGCGCGCTGGGCGCGGAACCCGAAGGCGCGGATGTCGAGACGCAGGGCTTTGGCTGGATCAACCCCAATCTGGGCGGCAAGGCGAGCAATGCCGTCACCTCGGGCATCGAGGGCGCGTGGACGACAGAGCCGACCAAGTGGGACATGGGCTATTTTGATATGCTGTTCGGCCATGAGTGGGAGCTGACCAAGTCGCCCGCCGGTGCCAACCAGTGGAAGCCCATCAACATCAAGGAAGAAGACATGCCGGTCGATCCCAGCGATCCGACCAAGCGCGTCATGCCGATGATGACCGACGCCGACATGGCGATGAAGATGGACCCGGCCTATAACGCCATCTGCCAGAAGTTCATGGCCGATCCGGCCTATTTCGACGACACATTTGCCCGCGCGTGGTTCAAGCTGACCCACCGCGACATGGGCACCCGTGACCGCTATATCGGCCCGGATGCGCCCTCCGAAGATCTGATCTGGCAGGATCCGATCCCGACGGGGGCGACCGGCTATGACGTGGATGCGGTCAAGGCGAAGATCGCGGCCAGCGGTCTGTCGGTGGCCGAGATGGTATCGACCGCATGGGACAGCGCGCGGACCTTCCGCCAGTCTGACCTGCGCGGCGGGGCCAATGGCGCGCGCATCCGTCTGGCCCCGCAGAAGGACTGGGACGGCAATGAGCCGGCCCGTCTGGCCAAGGTGCTGGCGGTGCTGGAGCCGATTGCAGCGGCAACCGGTGCCTCGGTTGCGGATGTGATCGTGCTGGCGGGCAATGTCGGGGTCGAGCAGGCCGCCAAGGCGGCAGGGGTCGACATCACGGTGCCATTCACGCCCGGTCGCGGTGACGCGACGCAGGAGATGACCGACGCCGAAAGCTTTGACGTGCTGGAGCCGGTGGCCGATGGCTTCCGCAACTGGCTGAAGACGGACTATGTCGTCAGCGCCGAGGAACTGCTGCTGGACCGCGCCCAACTGATGGGCCTGACCGGACCGGAGATGACCGTGCTGCTGGGCGGTATGCGTGCCATGGCGACAAACCACGGCGGCACGGCGCACGGCGTGTTCACCGACCGGGCCGGGGCGCTGACCACCGACTATTTCGTCAACCTGACGGATATGGGCAACGCCTGGGTGCCGGCGGATGCGGGCATCTATGAGATCAAGGACCGCAAGAGCGGCGCGACCAAGTGGACCGCGACGCGGGTCGATCTGGTGTTCGGCTCAAACTCGATCCTGCGGGCCTATGCGGAAGTCTACGCGCAGGACGACAGCGCCGGGAAGTTCGTGACGGACTTTGTCGCTACCTGGACCAAGGTGATGAACGCGGACCGTGTCGACGCCTGATCTGACGGCAAAACCTTAGTGGCGGGGCGCTCCGGGAAACCGGGGCGCCCCTTTTTCTGTCTGCGGTCGCCGCGACGGGACTCGTCGCGGCCCCAAGGGGCCGCAACATCGCCCGCCCGCCAACCCTGACGGGGCGCGCCTGACGGCGCGTTATCCGCTTTGCGATTCACCCGCGAACAGACGCGCCTGTCCGCCGGACCCATCGCTCGCTTTTTGCTGCCTGAGCCAAAGCCCCGGCGCCCGCAAGGGCAGGCCGCGCAAGCGCGGGGCTGCGCCCCCTTGCGGGAGCCGCGTCTTCGGCTCTTATAGGCATCAAGCGAGAGATGGCTCCGGCGAACAGGCTGGGGGATGCGGGCTGTTGCGTTACGGAATTTTCCACGTCGCGAGATTTTGTAACTTTTTCTTGCGCGAATCTCTGCGCTGGCTTAATCCGACCATGTGGTCGACTAATGGGAGGGTTTACCGTCCATGGATGCTTTTATCTGTGATGGGGTGCGCACGCCGATCGGGCGCTATGGCGGGGCATTGTCGTCGGTTCGGGCGGATGATCTGGCGGCCTTGCCGATTGCGGCCTTGATGGCGCGTCATCCGTCGCTGGACTGGTCGCGTGTGGACGAGGTCATTTATGGCTCTGCCAATCAGGCCGGTGAGGACAACCGCAATGTGGCCCGCATGGCGGCGCTGCTGGCGGGTCTGCCGGAGGATGTGCCGGGGACCACGGTGAACCGTTTGTGCGCCTCCGGCATGGATGCGGTGGGCTTTGCCGCGCGCGGGATCAAGGCGGGGGATTATGACCTCTGCATTGCCGGTGGCGTCGAAAGCATGAGCCGCGCGCCCTTTGTGATGCCCAAGGCGACCAGCGCCTTTACCCGGTCCAATGCGGTCTATGACACCACCATCGGCTGGCGCTTTGTGAACCCGAAGATGAAGGCGATGTACGGCACCGATTCCATGCCGGAAACCGCCGACAACGTGGCCGCCGATTATGGCGTCAGCCGGGCCGATCAGGATGCCTTTGCGGCGCGGTCGCAGGCGCGCTGGGCGGCGGCGCAGGAGGCCGGGCTGTTTGGCGACGAGATCGTCCCCGTGGAGGTGCCGCAACGCAAGGGCGATCCGGTTGTCGTCGACACCGATGAGCACCCGCGCCCCGGCACCAGCGCCGAAAAGCTGGGCCAGTTGAAGGGTGTGAACGGCCCGGATCTGAGCGTGACGGCGGGCAATGCCAGTGGCGTGAACGACGGGGCGGCGGCATTGCTGCTGGCCTCAGAGGCTGCGTCCAGTGCGCAGGGGCTGACGCCGATGGCGCGGGTTCTGGGCATGGCCTCTGCCGGGGTTGCGCCGCGCGTGATGGGGATTGGCCCGGTGCCCGCCAGCCGCAAGGTGCTGGACCGTCTTGGCCTGACCATCGACCAGATGGATGTGATAGAGTTGAACGAGGCCTTTGCGGCGCAGGGGCTGGCCACATTGCGCGAATTGGGCGTGGCGGACGACGACCCGCGCGTGAACCCGCTGGGCGGGGCCATCGCGCTGGGGCATCCTTTGGGCATGTCCGGGGCGCGTCTGGTGCTGACGGCGGCGCATCAGTTGCGCCGCAGCGGCGGGCGATACGCGCTGTGCACCATGTGTGTCGGCGTGGGTCAGGGGGCGGCGATCGTCCTCGAACGGGTTTGAAGATACGAGCAGGGAGGCTCAGATGTACGCACAGATGATCAAGTCGGAAGCGTCTCGGGAAGACCCGGAGAAGCTCGCCGAATTTCAGGCCCGCATCGACGCGGGCGACAAGATCGAGCCCAAGGACTGGATGCCGCTGGGCTATCGCAAGACGCTGATCCGGCAGATCGGCCAGCACGCGCATTCCGAGATCGTTGGCCAACTGCCCGAAGGCAACTGGATCACGCGCGCACCCACGCTGGAGCGTAAGGCGATCCTGCTGGCCAAGGTGCAGGATGAGGCGGGGCATGGTCTGTATCTCTATTGCGCGGCGGAAACGCTGGGCGTGACCCGCGATGAGCTGACAGAGATGCTGCTGGACGGGCGGATGAAATATTCGTCGATCTTCAACTACCCGACGCTGACATGGGCCGACATGGGCGCGGTTGGCTGGCTGGTGGATGGTGCGGCGATCATGAACCAGGTGCCGTTGCAGCGGACGTCCTTTGGCCCGTATTCGCGCGCCATGATCCGCATCTGCAAGGAAGAGTCGTTCCACCAGCGGCAGGGCTACGACATCATGATGAAGATGGCGAACGGCACGCCCGCGCAGAA
>NZ_JBLXFB010000038.1:0-26587 GCF_048262615.1 Antarctobacter sp. | reverse complement strand
GACGCCGATGATCTCGATGCTCGAAGCCTTTGGCGGGAAAGGTCTGCGCATGATCCATGTTCACGCGGCGCAGGATCCGGAGCGCCACGCCATGACCGGGACCTCTGGTAGGCTCGCCGACTCGACCTTTGCGTTTTATGAGGATCTCGGCGGGCGGGTGCGCGAGGAGGGGGTCTTGGAGGGACGCATCGACCCTGCCTGGCTGACCGAGAACACCAATATCGAGCAGGCAGACTATTTCATCTGCGGCCCGGTCGGTTTCATGCAGGTGATGGTGCGTGGGCTCAAGGCGGCGAATGTGCCCGATGCGCGTATTCACCATGAGTTCTTCGGACCGGCATCAGACGCGTTGGTTTGAACCCTTCTGATGCCGGTCCGAAAATGTTTTGAGGCACCATGACCAAACAGCGTCGGCAGTGGGTGAGGCTCGCGGGGTTTTCTTTCTGACCAAGTAGTACCCTGTGCCGGGATCATTTCCAGCCGACCCCGCCTCGAGAAGGCGTCCAGCAGTAAGATCTGCTTGCACAAAGGAACGGCTTGCAATGGCGAGTCCTTGCCCAGCCAGCGCAGCGTCGAGCGCTAAGGATATCTGGTTGAATCTTGGACCTGGCAGTCTTGAACTCGTATTAAAATATGAATTCCAATGGCCATAGGAATCGTGCAGCAGTGGCAAGGTGCTTATGGTATCTGCTGTTAATGGGGTGGTCGTCTCGCCCAATAAGTGAGGACTTCCTACCAAGATCAGATCCTGCAGAAACAGTAGCTTTGCCTCATGTGCCGCTGGAAATGGTGGTGATGTCTCCCTCACGGCAATATCGACAAGATCTCGGTCAAAGTCTGTGACAGCGACGGTAGCAATGGTGCGTATTTCAACGTTTGGAAGAGAGGCGTTTAGAGAAGGTAGGTTAGGGATCAGCAATTTGGTCGCAAAAGTTGGCGTTACGCTGAGCGTCAAGGATTTACCAACATCATGAAGCTGTTCTGTTGCCTCATGCATTATGTCAAAGGCCCTGTGAATCTCGGCGTGATACGTCGCGCCGTCAGGCGTAAGTGCAACGCCCCGAGGCAGTCGCGTGAAGAGCGGCTGGCCGATGCTCGCTTCCAGTAACTTTATCTGCTGCGCAACCGCACCTTGGGAAACACCGAGCTCCTCTGCCGCGGCCCGAAAGTTCAAGCGCCGTCCGGCAACAGAAAACGTGCGTAAGGCATTCATCGGCGGCAGCTGCCGAACGGATTTTTGCATGCTCTGACCCTAGTTTTTCTAAACCCTAACTCTTTTCGATCTAGCGCGAAACCGATTTTAAAAGTTGTAAGTTGCCGGTGTTCGATTTGGCTCGCCCTGTCGCCCATTCTTCAGTTGAGGCTTTCATGATTTCGCATCGTCCTAGCATGATCTCCACTTCCTATGCGGTTATCCTCGCTGTGAGTGGGACGCATTTGATCAATGATCTGATCCAATTTTTGCTGCCTGCATTGTATCCGGTACTCAAATCTCAGTATAATCTCAGCTATTACCAACTTGGGTTGCTGACCCTCGCTCAGCAGATCACAGCTTGCTTACTTCAGCCCGCGCTCGGGCTCTCCGGTGACGTTCGGCCTCGCCCTTATTCACTGGCGTTCTCCATGGCTGTGGTCGCCCTTGGAGTGGTGCTGTTAGCAGTGGCCGAATCGTTTGCGGCATTACTGATGGCATCGGCCGCACTTGGTTTAGGTTCGGCCCTGTTCCATCCGGAAGCCTCGCGGGTTTGCCGTATGGCCTCGGGGGGGCGCTTCGGCTTCGCCCAATCCAGCTTTCAAGTCGGCGGGAACGTGGGCACAGCTCTGGGGCCACTTGCCGCTGCCTTGATCGTTTTGCCATTTGGACAGGCTACTACAGTATGGTTCGGGCTGCCCGCTGTTGGAGCCATGGTGATTCTGCTCTGGATTGGGCGGTGGTTCACTCATCGAAACCGTATGTTGCACAGTGCAGGGGTGCGCTTGGTTGCAGAGGGCGCCTTGTCGCGAGGGAAGCTAACTGTGGCCTTTGCCGTGCTAGGTGCGCTGCTACTTAGCAAATTTGTCTATATCGAAACCTTCAAGAGTTACTATGCGTTCTTCTTGATCGAAAAGTACGAGTTAGGCGTCGCGCACGCTCAAGGACTACTATTCGTCTTGCTAGCCGCCGTCGCGATCGGCACTTACTTCGGTGGACCCATTGGAGATCACATTGGGCGCAAGAAGGTGATTTGGGTCTCCATAGTGGGCGCGTTGCCTTTCGCGGTGGTTTTGCCGCATGTCTCGCTGTGGCTATCGGTTGGGCTCAGTATCGTCGTCGGGTTGGTTTTGTCTTCCGCCTTCTCGGCCATTGTAGTTTTTGCACAGGAACTACTGCCACAGAAAGTGGGTATGGTCTCGGGGTTTGTGTTTGGTTTTGCCTTTGGCGTTGGAGCTCTGGGCGCGGCCGCACTTGGGGCGCTGGCCGATCAGATCGGGATGGAGCAGGTTTTCGACTACCTATCCATGCTGCTTTTCCTAGGTTTCCTGACCGCTCTGCTCCCTGACCCCACCCCCAGTCCAGCATAGGGGCTTACATCCGTGTGACCATGCACCGCTTCCAAACTCCAGTTGGATGAAATGTCCTGCGTCATCGTGGACGCGACTATGCATCGACCGTCCGCAAGACCGGATCGTTGAGAAGATGGAAGCGAAAATACCCGCAGTTCACTACCGTCGACTTTGAGTGCAGAAAACCACGGTGGTGATCAGCGTCTTCTGGCCGAGAGATTGAAATCCTTTGCATTGGTCGAGGTTCCCTACGTGCCGGCGACCGGAACTGTTCGAAAGCCTTCGTCTCTTTGATGGTTGTCTGCTGTCTTCGTTCTTTGTCACAGCGCTTCAGACACCAATCACCCGGTTTCTGAGCATTCTAAGGTTTCTATCTCCTCACGGTTGCGTGTTGCTATGCGATGCTGCCAATATGTATTTGATATGCTGATTCACTGGGCGCTGGCTTGAGGGTCTTCGGGACCGTACCTCGACCAGATCGATCAGGCTTTCGCATTGCGGCAAGTTTCGGAGGGGCATAATGGCCGATAGCAGTAGTAACCCGCCAGAAGGCCCTCAAGCCGCGAGCAGGCAGCAAGAACTACTCAGGTTCTTCATACTCGCATTTGGCATCTGGCCGATTGTAGCGGTCGGTGCCGTCGGCGGTTATGGCTTTCTTGTGTGGATGTATCAGATCATCGCTGGTCCTCCGGGACCGCTTGGGCACTGATCAAACATGCCAGCCCAAGCCAGCATATCCCGCCGCCAACTTCTGAAAGGGTCTCCCCGCGCGGCTGAATTCAGCCCGAGACCGCCGGGCGTGGACCTAGCGTCGATGAACGCTTGCACGCGATGCGGCGAATGCGTTTCCGCCTGCCCCGAGGGTATCCTCGCCATTGCCGACTGCGGTGTGGTCCTGTTGCCCGAGCAGGGTGAATGCAGCTTCTGTGGCTCCTGTGCGGAGGTTTGCGAGGAGCCGGTCTTTGCGACAGATCTTAGCATGTCTCACATATTCGCGATTTCGAACGATTGCCTTGTGC
The DNA here is from genome assembly GCF_048262615.1 of Antarctobacter sp. Lineage (GTDB taxonomy): Bacteria > Pseudomonadota > Alphaproteobacteria > Rhodobacterales > Rhodobacteraceae > Antarctobacter. Next base: position 23,024 of record NZ_JBLXFB010000038.1, on the reverse strand, counting down.
AGGCCGGTATCACCTGCATGTCCTGCCGGGACGCCTGCCCTGAGGAGGCTATTTCGATGCAACCTCGCATTGGTGGGCCTTTCGTGCCCGTCCTCGACCAGTCGGCCTGCACGGGCTGCGGCGCTTGCGTTGCGCCGTGCCCGGCTAATGCCATTCATGCCGTAAAAAAGGAGCTCCCCGATGCCTGAGCGCTGGCACGTCTCGTCCGCAGTTGTGAGCGTTAGGGACACGCATCGCGATGCCGTCGCAGAAGGTCTCATGAGCTTGGAAGGGGTGGAAATCCACGGTGGCGATGCGACCCGGCTGATCATCACGATCGAGGGGGGCAGCACCGGTCAGCTTGGGGACCGACTGACCGAGATAAATCTCATGCCCGGCGTGCTCGTGGCGAACATGGTTTTCGAACACGCAGAAGAACCCGAGGAAGCGGAGGAGCCAATATGCCACTCGACCTGAACCGACGTCAGCTTCTGAAGGCACAGGCGGCTGCGCTCGCCGCATCCGCCGCAGGGATTCCACACGATGCGCTTGCGCAGCCGGTTCCGGGCGGTGTCGAAGCCCTGAAGATCAAGTGGTCCAAGGCGCCTTGCCGGTTCTGCGGCACCGGCTGTGGCGTGATGGTCGGCGTGAAGGAGGGCAAGGTCGTCGCCACCCACGGCGACATGCAGCATGAGGTCAACCGCGGCCTCAACTGCGTGAAGGGCTATTTCCTGTCCAAGATCATGTATGGCGAGGACCGCCTGACCACGCCGCTCATGCGCAAGACTAACGGCGAATTCGACAAGAACGGGGAATTCGAGCCCGTCAGCTGGGACGAGGCTTTTGACGTGATGGCCGCGCGGGTCAAGAAACAGCTGAAAGAGAAGGGGCCGGAGAGCATCGGCATGTTCGGATCTGGTCAGTGGACCGTGCTGGAAGGCTACGCCGCGACCAAGCTAATGCGGGCCGGGTTCCGGTCGAACAACCTCGATCCCAACGCACGGCATTGTATGGCCTCTGCCGCGGTCGCCTTCATGCGGACCTTCGGTATCGACGAGCCCATGGGCTGCTACGACGATTTCGAACATGCAGATGCCTTCGTGCTCTGGGGCTCGAACATGGCCGAGATGCATCCGATCCTCTGGACCCGGTTGGCCGACCGCCGACTGGGCACTCCGGGGGTGAAATGCGCGGTGCTCTCGACCTTCACGCACCGGTCCATGGATCTTGCCGACATTCCGATGGTGTTCAAGCCGGGCACGGACCTTGCGATCCTGAACTACATTGCCAACCACATCATCCAGACCGGCCGCGTGAACGAGGAGTTCGTCGGAAAGCACACCACCTTCATGAAGGGGCAGACGGATATCGGCTACGGCCTGCGCGACGAGGACCCGCGTCAGCAGGCTGCGACGGGCGCGGCCAATGCCGGGCTGATGGAACCGTCAGACTTCGAGGCGTTCAAGGAGCATGTCTCGACCTACACGCTCGAATACGTCAGCGACCTGTCGGGGGTCGAGCCGGGCTTTCTGGAAGAACTGGCAGAGCTTTACGCCAACCCGGACACCAAGGTCATGTCGCTCTGGACGATGGGCTTCAACCAGCATGTCCGCGGCGTCTGGGCGAACCAGATGGTTTACAACATCCACCTTCTGACCGGGAAGATCTCCGAGCCGGGCAATTCACCGTTTTCGCTTACCGGTCAGCCTTCAGCCTGTGGCACGGCGCGAGAGGTCGGGACCTTCGCGCACCGTCTGCCTGCTGACATGGTGGTGACCAACCCGGACCATGTGCACCACGCGGAGGAGTTGTGGAAGCTGCCGCACGGCCTGCTGAACACCAAGCCGGGCTTCCATGCGGTGCTTCAAGACCGGATGCTCAAGGACGGCGTGCTGAACTTCTACTGGGTGCAGGTGAACAACAACCTGCAAGCAGCACCCAACTCGCAGAACGAGACTTACCAGGGCTACCGGAACCCCGACAACATGATCGTGGTCTCCGACGCCTATCCGACAGTCACGGCCATGGCCGCCGACATCATCCTGCCTGCCGCCATGTGGGTCGAGAAGGAAGGCGTTTATGGCAATGCTGAACGCCGGACACATGCTTGGCACCAGCTGGTCGATGCGCCGGGTGAGGCGCGGTCGGACCTCTGGCAACTGGTCGAATTCTCGAAACGTTTCACGACGGACGAGATCTGGCCGGCCGAAATCCTCGACGCGCATCCTGAATACCGGGGGAAAACGCTCTACGATGTTTGCTTCGCCAATGGTCAGGTCGATGCCTTCTCCTTGGGTGAGGTGCGCGACGACTACGAAAACCAGGAGGCGAAGGATTTCGGGTTCTACCTCCAGAAGGGCCTCTTCGAGGAATACGCCGCCTTCGGGCGCGGTCACGGTCATGATCTGGCGCCCTACGACACCTACCAAAGCGACGAGGTGCGCGGGCTGCGCTGGCCGGTCGTTGATGGGGAGGAGACCAAGTGGCGCTTCAAGGAAGGCTATGATCCATATGTGACGCCAGGCAGCGGTTGGGAGTTCTACGGAAAGCTCGACGGCCGGGCCGTCATCATCGCGGTCCCTTACGAGCCGCCGGCGGAAAGTCCGGACGACGAGTTCGACATGTGGCTGGTGACGGGCCGGGTTCTGGAACACTGGCATTCCGGGTCGATGACAATGCGCGTGCCGGAACTCTACAAGGCGTTCCCGGGAGCCAAGGTCTTCATGAACGCGATCGACGCCAGAGAACGCGGGCTGAATCAGGGGATGGAAGTGCGGGTGATCTCGCGCCGGGGAGAGATACGCAGCCGAATTGAGACGCGCGGTCGCAACCGGATGCCGCCCGGCGTGATCTTCGTGCCGTGGTTCGACGCCAGCCAGCTGATCAACAAGGTGACGCTGGATGCGACTGACCCCATATCGAAACAGACGGACTTCAAGAAATGCGCTGTGCGCGTGGAGAAGGTCTGATGAGACAGCTTCGCCTTCCCGCCATCTTCGGTGCCTGCCTTACAGCAACCTTTGTTCTGGCTCAGAACGTGCCGGAGCTTTCCGGACCGTCCCCCGACCCGATGGAGCCTGTGCCAGCCGCCCCGCTGGAACGCTATGTGACAGACGACGTGCGCCAGATGCGGGCCTATCCAGAACAGCCACCGGTGATCCCGCATTCGATCGAGGGTTACCAGCTGTCGGTCAATGCGAACCGCTGCATGTCCTGCCACAAACGCGAACATTCACTCGGGTCCGGGGCCCCGATGATCTCGATCACGCATTATATGACGCGCGACGCTCAGATGCTCGCCGACGTGTCCCCTCGTCGGTATTTCTGCACCCAGTGCCATGTGCCGCAGGCCGATACGTCGGCGCTGATCGGCAATACCTTCACGGACATGTCCGAAATGGGTGCGTCCGGCGCGGGGAGCGAGTGACATGCGCTGGATACTTGCCCCTTTCCGCTGGTTCTGGGACGTCCTTTGGACCCCTGCCGGAACGCTCGGGCTCGGGTTCCTGACCCTGGGAGGGTTCGTTGGCGGGGTGATCTTCTGGGGTGCTTTCAACACTGCGCTCGAATACACCAACACCGAGGACTTTTGCGTCTCCTGCCACGAAATGCGCGACAACGTCTTCGAAGAGCTGTCACACACCGTCCATTTCTCCAACCGATCCGGGGTGAGGGCAGGGTGTCCCGACTGCCACGTGCCGCATGAATGGACCGACAAGATCGCCCGCAAGATGCAGGCTTCGAAAGAGGTCTGGGGCAAGATCTTCGGGACCATAGACACCCGCCAGAAGTTCCTTGAGCATCGATTGGTCATGGCGAAGCGCGAATGGTCGCGGCTGAAGGCCAACGACAGCCTTGAATGCCGGAACTGCCATTCCGAAGTGGCCATGGACCTCAGCCGCCAATCGCCGCGCGCGGCGGAGATCCACACAGAATACCTGCTGTCGGGTCAGCGAACCTGCATCGACTGTCACAAGGGTATTGCGCACGAGCTACCGGACATGACCGGCGTCGAACCGGGCTGGAACGTGCCAAAGGAACTTCAGGGCGAGACACAGCCGGGTCTGTCACCGGCGGAGGAAATCCAGAGTTTTCTTCTGGAACGGCAGATCGGCGACTGAAGCCTCGCGAGTTTGCTGAAGCGCAAAGACAGCAGCCGCAGGGAAGCGCATATCTATCAGCGTTCTTCGCGATTGATGCGAAGTTAGGAGCGGCCGACGTGCCGGTGTAATTGAAAAAAAGGGCATGACGTCATGCTGAACAATATCGGATTGCCGGGTCTGGCGATCATCCTCGTCGTCGTGATCGTGCTGTTCGGGCGCGGCAAGATTTCCTCGATCATGGGCGAGGTGGGACAGGGATTGACCGCCTTCCGTCGCGGTATCAGGCAGGAGCCGGAGACAGACGAGACCACAGCCGCCTGAACCGCGGGCAAAAGAAAGACAGAAAGAGAGTGCGGGGCCGGAGGCCCCGCTTTTCGTTTCACAGCCCCCCTAATTCGCCGAGAACGTTGCTCAATCGCAAACTCCGCACCCGGCCCCGCCTTTAAGCAACGTCCAAAGAAGTTTGGGCTGATGTGAGGCGGAGAGAAGATGCGAAGCGCGGTGCGCCAGATTGCTTGGGCGTTGGCTATCCTGTTGGGCCTTGCTGTTCAGGCCTTGGCGGCGCCTATGGTGGATCAATTCCTTGAGGCTGTAGAGCCTCAGGACCTTGTGCCCGGAGCCGAGGCCTTCGGCACGCCGCGCGAAGACGGGCTCGTGCCGGTCATCAAGGGCGGGGACAGGATCGGCTGGGTCTTCCTGACCTCTGATTTCGTGCCCACGACCGGGTATTCGGGCAAACCGATCCACATACTCGTTGGCCTCTCGCCGGAGGCGCATCTGACCGGCGCGAAGCTGATCAAGCATTCGGAGCCGATCGTTCTGGTCGGCATTCCCGAAAGCGAGATCCGGGCAGTCATCGACCACTATACCGGGTTCGATCTGCGCTCCGTGGCCGGTCCGCGGGATACCGGTGACCTGGAAATCGTCTCGGGGGCCACGGTCACGATCATGGTGATCGACGACTCGATCCTGCGGGCCGGGGTCAAGGCTGCCCGCGCCTTGGGGCTGGAGGGTTTCGCTGCCCCTTCCGCATCCGGACCGGGAAAAGAGATCGCCCCCGATGCCGGTCAGGTCACCGACTGGGAAACGCTGGCCGGCAATGGTGCCATTCGCCGCCTCATGCTGGACGTCGGAACGATCAATGCGGATTTCGCCGCGCTCGGTGATCCGCGGACAGAGAAGAACGCGGAAGCATCAGCACCTGACCAGGCCTATCTCGATGTCCGGACGGCGCTCGTCAGCCATCCGGCCATCGGGCGGTCGCTGCTCGGCGAGGCGGGCTGGGACAATCTGGCCGCGCGGTTGGAGCCGGGTGACCACGCCATCGCCGTCCTCGGCGCGGGGGAATGGTCCTTCAAGGGCTCGGGCTATGTGCGCGGCGGCATTTTCGACCGTTTCCAGCTGATCCAGGGCGAGATGTCCTATCGGTTTCGCGATCGTGGGCATCAGCGCATCGGACAGATCGCGGCCGAGGGCGCCCCGGACTTCGGAGAAATGGACCTGTTCATCATCCCCGAGCAGGCCGGCTTCGATCCGGCGAAGCCCTTCCGGCTGCAATTCCTCGTCAGCCGTGCGGTCGGTCCGATCGAGAAGGTCTTCCTGACCTATGATCTGGGATACGAGTTGCCGGCGCCTTATGTGCGCGAGGTTGCCTCTGAACCCGTTGCACAGGCGGAACCGGCCGCGGCTGACACGGACGCCCGCGACGCGCTCTGGCAACGGATCTGGGACACCAAGCGGCTCCAGGTGATCGTTCTTGCCGCCGCGCTGGCGCTTTTGTCGGGCATCTTCTTCTTCCAGGCTTTCGCCACACGGAACCCGCGGACCTTCGCGATCCTGCGCAACGCCTACCTCGTGTTCACGCTCGTCTTCGTCGGCTGGATCGCCAATGCGCAGCTGTCGGTCGTGAACATCCTTGCCGTGGTCAACGCGCTCTTCAGCGACTTCCAGTGGAACACCTTCCTGATGGACCCGCTGATCTTCATCCTCTGGTTCGCCGTGGCCGCAGCCCTGCTGTTCTGGGGGCGAGGGGCCTATTGCGGCTGGCTGTGCCCGTTCGGCGCGCTCCAGGAATTGTCGAACAAGATCGCGCGCCGGTTCCGGGTGCCGCAGGTGACGCTGCCCTGGGGGCTGCACGAGCGGCTCTGGGCGGTCAAATACATCATCTTTCTCGGACTTTTCGGCCTGTCTCTCTATTCGCTCGAACTGGCCGAGCGCTTCGCCGAGGTCGAGCCGTTCAAGACCGCGATCATCCTGAAGTTCGCGCGGCCTCTGCCCTACGTGCTGATCGCATTGGCCTTCCTTCTGCCGGGGCTTTTCATCGAGCGGTTCTATTGCCGCTATGTCTGCCCCCTCGGCGGCGGTCTCGCCATCCCCGCGCGGCTGCACATGTTCCGCTGGCTCAAACGCTACAAGGAATGCGGCAACCCGTGCCAGCTCTGCGCGACGGACTGCCCGGTCGATGCGATCCACCCGACAGGCGAGATCAACCCGAACGAGTGCATCTCCTGCCTGAATTGTCAGGTGCTCTACCAGGATCACGCGCGCTGTCCGGTCGTCATCAAGACGGACAAGCGGCGCGCCAAGGACGCGGCATCGGCGGCTGCGCTCGCCGCCCATGCCGAACGACCGAACCTCGGTCATCCCAACCAACTTTCCAGTGCCAAATGAAGGAGGAAAGACAATGAGCGAAGAAACCAAGGGTGTGTCCCGCAGGGGGCTGTTCAAGGGAACCGCCGGTGTCGCGGCGCTCGCGACCGTTGCCGGGACAAGTGGGCTGGGCCTGCTTGCCTCGACCCGCAGGGCAGCGGCCGCGAAGGCCTCGACCGAGGTCGCACCGGGCGAGCTGGACAGCTACTACGGCTTCTGGTCCTCGGGCCAGTCGGGCGAGGTGCGCATCATCGGCGTGCCGTCCATGCGTGAACTGATGCGCATCCCGGTGTTCAACCGCTGCTCGGCCACCGGCTGGGGGTCCACCAACGAAAGCCTGAAGATCCTGACCGAGGGGCTGCTGCCCGAGACGAAGGAGTTCCTCGCCAAGCGGGGGCGCGTCACCTACGACAACGGCGACCTGCACCACCCGCACATGTCCTTCACCGAGGGCACCTATGACGGGCGCTTCCTGTTCGTCAACGACAAGGCCAACACCCGCGTCGCGCGCATCCGCTGCGACATCATGAAGACCGACAAGATCATCGAGATCCCGAACACGTCGGACATCCATGGTCTGCGGCCGCAGAAGTACCCGCGCACCGGCTACGTTTTCGCCAATGGTGAACACCGCGTCCCGCTGCCGAACGACGGCATCGTGCTGGACGAACCCGAGAAATACGTCTCGATCTTCACCGCCATCGACGGCGACACCATGGAGATCGCCTGGCAGGTGATCGTCAACGGCAACCTCGACAATTGCGATGCGGATTACGACGGGCTCTATGCCTTCTCGACCTGCTACAACTCCGAGAACGGGGTGACGCTGGCGGACATGACCGCGAACGAGCAGGACTGGGTGGTCATCTTCGACATCAAGGCGATCGAGGCGGGCATCGCGGCCGGGGATTACACCGAATACAACGGCGTGAAGGTCCTCGACGGTCGGAAAGCCGGGAAATACACCCAGTATATCCCCGTCTCGAACAGCCCGCACGGCTGCAACATGGCCCCCGACAAGCGCCACCTGTGCATCAACGGCAAGCTGTCGCCCACGGTGACCGTGATCGACGTGACCAGGCTGCCCGAGGTCTTCGGCGGGGCGGAACCGCGCTCGGCCGTGGTGGCGGAGCCGCAACTGGGTCTCGGCCCGCTTCACACCGCCTATGACGGCAAGGGCAACGCGTTCACGACGCTCTTCCTCGACAGCCAGATGGTGAAGTGGAACATCGAGGACGCCATCAAGGCCTTCAACGGCGAAGACGTGGACCCGATCATCGAGAAGATCGACGTGCATTACCAGCCGGGCCACAACCACACCACGATGGGCGAGACGCTGGAGGCGGATGGTCAGTTCCTGATCTCGCTGAACAAGTTCTCGAAGGACCGTTTCCTGAACGTGGGTCCGCTGAAACCCGAGAACGACCAGGTGATCGACATCTCGGGCGAGAAGATGGCGCTTGTCCACGATGGCCCGACCTTCGCCGAGCCGCATGACTGCATCCTCGTGCGGGCCGACAAGGTGAACCCGGTGTCGATCTATGACCGTGGTGACGGCCTGTGGGAAGAGGCGCGGCTTCAGGCCGAGAAGGACGGCGTGGAACTGGAATACGGTGCCGATGTCATCCGTGACGGCAACAAGGTGCGGGTGTACATGCACTCGGTCGCGCCGGCGTTCAGCCTCGATCAGTTCGAGGTGACGCAGGGTGACGAGGTGACGGTCTACGTCACCAACATGGACGAGGTCGACGACCTGACCCACGGCTTCACCCTGGGCAACCACGGTATCGCCTTCGAGGTCGGTCCGCAGGCCACCGCATCGGTGACCTTCACCGCCGATCGTCCGGGCGTGCACTGGTATTACTGCCAGTGGTTCTGCCACGCGCTCCACATGGAGATGCGCGGCCGCATGCTCGTGAAACCGGTCGCGTAAGGGGAGGGGACCGGATCATGCGCTCTCTGGTTTTCGTGCTGGCCCTTTGCCTCGCTCCGCTTGCGTCCCTTGCGGAGACGGTCGAGGTGCGGCCGGGACCGGGGGCGCTGGTGCGGGCCCTCGCGACCGCCCGGCCCGGCGATACATTGGTGCTTGGGGAAGGCACCTTTGCCGGGCCGGTGAGTATCAAGACACCGGTCACGCTGACGGGACCTCTTGCCCGGATCGAAGGTCCGGGAGAGGGCTCCGTCATCACGGTCGACACCGGCGGCGTGACGATCACCGCCCTCACCATTTCGGGCGCGGGTGCCCGCCTCAGCGATCTCGACAGCGGTATTCGCCTGACGAAGGCGGCCCGGGGCACGATCATCGACGGGGTGACGCTGGAGGGGAACCTGATCGGGGTCGACGTCCATGGGGCCCGTGACGTCACCATCCGGAACAGCCGGATCGAGGGGCGAAACGACCTTCGTGTCGCGGAACGCGGGCCGGGCATCTACGTCTGGAACGCACCGGGTCTGACGGTCGAGGACAACCGGATCTCGAAAGGCCGGGACGGCGTGTTCATCACGACGTCAAATGACGCGGTCTACCGGCGCAACCGCTTCAGCGATCTGCGGTTCGCGTTCCACTCCATGTACGCCAACCGGATCGAGGTCACGGACAATGTCAGCCGCGGCAACGACATGGGCTTTGCCTTCATGTATTCGACGCGGCTGATCGTCGAACGGAACCTGTCGGACGGCGACGCCGACCACGGCTTTTTCATGAACTTCGCCAACCGGGCCGAGATGCGCCGGAACGAGGTGCGCGACGGCGGCGAGAAATGTCTGTTCATCTACAATTCCAACCACAACCGGTTCGAGGGCAACCGCTTCGAAGGCTGCGGGATCGGTGTCCACTTTACCGCAGGCAGCCAGGGCAATGTGCTGGCCGGAAACGCCTTCATCGGCAACAGGACGCAGGTGAAATACGTCGGCACCACCTGGATGGAATGGTCGGCCGACGGCATCGGCAACCACTGGTCCGATCACGTCGCCTTTGACGTGAACGGCGATGGCATCGCCGACAGTCCCTATCGGCCCAATGACAGCATCGACCGGCTTGTCTGGTCGCAGCCGGCGGCACGGTTGCTGATGGGGGCGCCGGCCATGCAACTTATCCGCTGGTCGCAATCACGGTTTCCGGGGCTCTTGCCCGGAGGCGTGACCGACACCCATCCGCTGACGTCGCCGACCGGAACCGGACTGCCGCAAGGAGATCCATCATGACCGAAACCCTCGCCATCAAAGCGCTCTGTCTGTCTTTCGGCGGGCAGAAGGTGCTCGACGATGTTTCGCTGTCCGTCCAGCCCGGCGAACGGTTGGCCCTGCTCGGCCATAACGGGGCTGGCAAGTCGACGTTGTTCAAGACGGTCCTCGGCTTCCTGCGACCCTGCTCCGGAACCGTTGCCGTTGCCGGGCACGCGCCGGGCTCCGACCCGGCCAGGGAGGCCGTGAACTACCTGCCCGAGGTCGTCTCGTTCCAGCGGAACCTGTCGGGCCGCGAGGTGCTGAGCTATTTCTCGGGCCTGCGGGGAACACCGAAAGCCGAGGTTTCGGACCTGCTGGCGCGTGTCGGCCTTCTGGAGGCCGCCGATCGGCCGGTCGGGGCCTATTCCAAGGGGATGCGGCAGCGTCTCGGGCTGGCGCAGGCCCTGATCGGCACTCCGCGGCTTCTTCTGCTCGACGAACCGACCAGCGGTCTCGACCCGGTGTCACGGCACGAGTTCTACGAGGTGATCGCCGATGCGGCGGCCCGGGGATCTGCCGTGCTGCTCTCGTCGCACGGGCTGGAGGAAGTGCAGGACAAGACGGACCGCATCGCGATCCTCGCCCGCGGACGGCTGACGGCAGAGGGCACACTGGCCGAGCTGGCCCACAAGGCGGGTTTGCCGACCACGATCCGCATATCGGCCAGGCCGGGGGCGGCAGACGCGCTGCATGGCGAATTCGGCGGGCGGCGGATCAACGGATGCAGGCTGGACCTCGATTGCGCACAGGGCGCGAAGGTGGATCTGCTCGCGCGCCTCGGGCGGCATCAGGACAAGCTTCGGGACATTGACATCGCGCCTCCCGGTCTCACCGACATCTACCGGCATTTTTCCCGAACGGGCCCGACGGAGGACCAGACATGAGCACGCGCATCGGCACCGTTTTCGGACAGGAGTTGCGGCAGGCGCGCCGCAATCTCTGGGTCATTCTGGCAACCGCAGTGCTTGGTCTGTTCGCCCTGGCGCTGGCGCTCTTCGGAGCCGGGCAGGGAAGTGGCCTGAAGGTTGACGTCCTGACCCTGACGGCGGTCAGCCTTGCGACCCTTTCGGTCTACCTGATCCCGCTGATCGCCTTGCTCATGTCCTATGACTCGATTTCCGGTGAGGTCGAGCGGGGGTCCCTTGCCCTGACATTTGCCACACCGGTCCGTCGGTGGGAGGTCTTCGTCGGGAAGTTCCTGGCCCAGACGGTTGCGGTCTGCGTGGCCATCCTGATCGCCTTCGGCACGGTCGGATGTGTCATCGCCTTGCTGTCCGAGACCGGTCAGGGCGGTATCTTCGCCTGGCTCCGCCTGATGCTTACCGCAGGCGGGCTCGGGGCGATCTTCGTGGGGATCGGGCTGATGGTGTCGGCGCTGACCTGTCGCACCGCGCGGGCTGCTGCGGCCGCTGTGGGGGTCTGGCTGCTGCTGGTCGTCCTTTATGACGTCGCGCTTCTGGGGGCCATCATGGCGGCGGGTGAAGGCATCTTCGCCACCCACGTCTTCCCATGGCTTGTCATCGCGAACCCCGCCGATGCGTTCCGCCTCTACAACCTCGCCATGATCGACGCCGCGCCCGTCGCGGGGATCGACGGTCTGGCCCAAACCCTTCCCTTCCCGCCGGTGGCCGCGCTGGCTGCCCTCGGGATTTGGCTGGTGGCAACCATCGCCATCGGCTCCGCCCGCACCAGGAGGATTGTCCCATGAAGAAAGTCGTGGTCGCCCTTGCCCTGTCTCTCGCCTTGACCGCCTGCAAGGAAGATGTGGCGAGCGTCGTTGTCCCCGTCGAGATGACGGACGATGCGCTCGGCCATTATTGCCAGATGTTCGTCGCGGATCATCCCGGCCCCAAGGCGCAGGTCCATCTGAAAGGTCGGGCCGAACCGCTCTGGTTCAGCCAGGTGTCCGATGCCGTCGCCTACATGCATGACCCAGAGCGGGAGATGGAGATCACCGCGGTCTTCGTTTCCGACATGAGCCATGCGGAAAGCTGGAGCATGCCGGGCATCGCCAACTGGCAGGCCGCCGAAACCGCCTTTCTTGTCATCGAGAGCGATCAGCTCGGCGGAATGGGGGTGCCGGAAGCTCTCCCCTTCAGCCGCCGGGAGGACGCGACCGCCTTCGTGGCGGACCGGGGTGGACGCATCGTCCAATGGGACGATGTGCCGGAGAGTTATGTGCGTCCCGCGGAAATCGGCATGAGCGGGCATGCCGGCGACCGGGAGCTGATGCAATGACCCGGCTCTCGAGACGTCGTTTCATTGCGATGTCGGCGGCGACCATCGCGGCCGGCCGTGCATCCGCTGCGGGCAGGGAAGTCGCCTACTGGCGGGGGCAAGCCCTTGGCGCGCGCGCCCAGATCGCCCTCTGCGGGATTTCGCAGGCCGAGGCGGCCCCCCTGTTCGATGGTCTTGAAATGGAGCTCCTGCGTATCGAGAGCCTGTTCTCGCTCTACCGGACGGACAGCGCCCTCGCTCGGCTGAACCGGGATCAGATACTGCGCAACCCCGATCCCGCCATGCTCCATCTCCTGTCCGAGGCCCGGGCGGTCTTCACGGCGACAGAGGGCGCCTTCGATCCGACGGTCCAGCCGCTGTTCGGCCTGCATGCTCGTGCATTTGCCGAAGGTCGCCGTGTCGGGGCGGACGAAGTGCAGCAGGTGCGTCGCGGGGTCGGATTCGACCATGTCTCGCTGTCCCCGCAGGCCATCAGGTTTCACAGGGCTGGCATGGCTCTGACACTGAACGGGATTGCGCAGGGCTATGCCACGGATCGTCTTGCCACTCTTCTGAAGAGTGCCGGTCTTCGGGACATCCTGGTGAACGCAGGAGAAATCCGTGCCCTCGGGGACGGGCAGGGGCAGGGATGGACCGTATCGGTTCCCGGCGGCCGGGCCCTCACCCTGAGGGACCAGGCGATTGCCACGTCGGATGTTTCGGGCACCCTGGTCGATCCCGTCGCCGGTATCGGGCACATCTTCGATCCCAGAGGTGACGCGCCCCCCACGTCCGGGCCGGTCTCGATCTGTCATGACAGTGCGGCGATAGCGGATGCCGCATCGACTGCCGCCGTTCTCATGTCGTCACCGGAACGCGACCTGCTTCGGCCGCTCGGGACGAAAATTGTCGGTTCGGCCGGCATTCGGTCCTGAAGTTTGTCTTTGCGCAAGGTTCGGAATCGGAAGGGCCGGTAGCGTCTTCTCAAACAGCATTCCTACCTGAAAGGAGATTGAAGATGTTGACGAGAAGAGCCGCGCTGATGGGCGCCGCAGGCATTGCCGCGTTGCCCGTTCTCGCCAAGGCTGCCAAGGCCGAAGAGATCATGGACACCTCGATGGCACCCCCGCGGACTTGTCGAGCCTGAAGCGCATCAAGCGCAAGCTCGTGCGTCCTCCGATGGTCCACGAACATGAACAGGAGGCCCCGGCAGAACCGCGCATCGTCGAATTCGAGATGCAGATCGTCGAGAAGAAGATCGAGGTCGACGATGGTGTCTATCTCCAGGCCATGACCTTCAACGGGTCGGTTCCCGGGCCCATGATGGTTGTTCACGAGGGCGACTATGTCGAACTGACGCTTTACAACTCTCCCGAGAACATGTTGCAGCACAACATCGACTTCCACTCGGCGACCGGCGCGCTTGGGGGCGGGTCCCTGACGCTGGTGAACCCCGGTGAAAAGACCACGTTGCGGTTCAAGGCAACGCGGCCGGGGACGTTCGTCTATCACTGCGCCCCGGGGGGCCCCATGATCCCCTGGCACGTCGTGAGCGGTATGTCCGGCTGCATCATGGTCCTGCCGCGTGGCGGCCTGACCGACCACAAGGGCGACCCGGTCCGCTATGACCGCGTGTTCTATATCGGGGAGAACGACTTCTACATCCCGAAGGACGAAAACGGCGAGTACAAACGGTTCGAGGATTTTGGCGAAAGCTATCCCGACACGCTCGAGGTGATGAACGGCCTGATCCCCAGCCACGTCGTCTTCAACGGCAAGGTCGACTCGCTGACCGGCGACAACGCGCTGCATGCGGCCCAGGACGAAAAGGTCCTGTTCGTGCACAGCCAGGCCAACCGGGACACCCGGCCTCACCTGATCGGTGGCCACGCTGATCTGGTCTGGAAACGCGGCAAGTTCAACAACGCGCCGGAGCGTGACCTCGAAACCTGGTTCATCGCGGGCGGATCCGCCGGCGCGGCGCTCTACGAGTTCCTTCAGCCGGGCGTCTATGCCTACGTGAACCACAACCTGATCGAGGCCGTGAACCTCGGCGCGACAGCGCACGTGGTGGTCGAAGGCGACTGGAACAACGACCTGATGGAGCAGGTTCAGGCGCCTGTCGAGTATGACGCCGCCTATGAAGGCAGGACCACGCTGCCATAAGGCGCGGCTGTTCCAGGGCGAAAACCGACGGGGGCGGCCGGACAATCCGGGCGCCCCTCTCTTGGTCATGAGGTCCCGATATGGACAGGATTGGAGTGACGATCGGGCTGGCGGGTCTGACGCTGGTCTGCGGCCTCTGGGAAGCGGCGTGGCTTGGCGATCTGGCGCGGGACAGGCAGGCTGCGCAGGCTTTGCGCGCGGCTGCCCTGGAGGCTGATATCGTGCGGGTGCCCGCGGGCGAGGTGGCCTATCGGCCGCTTGGCAACTTCAGCCGCAACGGCAAGGCCGTGACGCCCGGCGTGCAGAGGCTTCCGGTCGGCGCGTTCGACATGATGAAATACCAGGTCTCGCGACGGGACTACATGGCATGCGTCGTCGACGGCGCCTGTGCTGACGTGGGCACCGGCACTGGCGGGCTGGCCCAGACAAACGTCAACTGGATCGACGCGACTGCATACGCCGCGTGGCTATCCGAACAGACCGGTCAGACATGGCGTCTTCCGACCGTGCTGGAGTGGCATCGGGCTGCCGCCGAACGTCAGGGTGATGCGGCTCCGGATGAGGGCGACCTCGACCCCGGAGAGCGGATGCTCTCGCAATACCAGCGCGGCATATTTCTACGTGGCAGTTCCAGTCCGGCCCTGAGACCGCGCGGCGGGTTTGGCGAAAACAGTCTCGGCCTCGCGGACATGGGCGGCAATGTCTGGCAATGGACGGATGGATGCATGGAAAACGGAGAGATCGGAGACGATGGTGTGATCACTGCCCGCGATCCCTACTGCGGGGTGCGCATTGCGGGCGGTCGTCATCAGGCGGCAATCATCGACTTTGTCCGCGATGCCAGCGTCGGTGGTTGCGCCGTCGGACTGCCGCCGGATCACCTGGGATTCCGGCTGGTGCGGGAACGATAAACCGGCATTGCTCGAACATGTGCTTGAACTCTGGGCGATGTGCTGAAATTTTGCGCGCAATATAAATGGGGGCTTGGTTTGCAAATCTTCAGATCTTTCGGACCTGCGGTAGGACACGTTCATACCAGTGAAGCTATGCGTGCCGGTCTCGGTGCGGTCGTCGGTTTGGGGCTGACAGGGCTGTTGCTGCTGTCGCCGTCTATCGATTTGGAGTGGGGCCGTTACCTCGTCGCCCCGTTCGGAGCGACCTCGGTGCTTCTCTTTGCTGTTCCGAACTCGCCTCTTGCTCAGCCCTGGTCAGCCGTCGTCGGCAATACCGCCGCAGCACTGGTTGCTGTTGCAGTGTGCCTGCTTGTCTCGGATCCTCTGATACGGGTGGTTGCAAGCGTCGGCATGGCAATCAGTGTCACCATGATGTGCCGCGCATTGCATCCACCGGCCGGGGCCGTGGCGATGACCGCTGCACTCTCTCCGGACACTATCGACAGCCTCGGCTTTTGGTTCGCGATTATGCCGATCGGCTTGGGAACAGCAGCTCTGGTGGGCCTCGCGATGTGCTATGCACGTCTGACCGGCCGACGTTATCCCTTTCGCCAGTTTGACGAACCGGGTCCGCAAGGCACCGAAGACGCCTCTCCGATTGAACGCCTCGGCCTTACAGAGAGTGAACTGAGTTCTATTCTCGAACGATACAGACAGTCATTTAACCTGGGGGTCGAGGATCTGGCCCGTTTGATCGGTGCTGCCGAGATCCAGGCGGCTACTCACGAGACCGGACCACTTACCGCAGCCCAGATTATGTCCACGGACCTTGTTACGGTTGCTCCTGACACGGAACTTGTGGAAGTCGCGGATTTGTTTCGACGTCACAAGTTCACCTCACTCCCGGTGATTGACCAGAGCGGCAAGTTTTTGGGAGTTATTTTTCAGATCCACTTGATAGGGAAAGCGCGGGAGGACGCGCTGCGCCTGGATCGACGGTTCGTGCCTGCATTTAGGCGGTTGCTGGATAGTCGGAGAGACCGACCTGTCCAGGCGAAGGATATTATGAGCGTCGCCGGACCTCGTGCCACGACCAATACGCCGATCAGTGCTCTGCTCCCAATGATGGCTGATGGTGATGTCGATGCAGTGCCGGTTATCGAACGCGGCGCGATCACGGGCATCGTAACGCGAACGGACCTGATCGCTGCGCTGGCCAGAAGCGTTGTAAGGAAGACGTAGAAAAGCGCGGTTGCTGTTCGATCACACCGGGGTTCGGGCATGGCTTTGGTAGTTGTCTGTCACCCAAGAGTCCCCATTCGGCGCTTCGTGTTCCCCCTGTAGTCGTCGATTTCTTTGGTGTTCGAACAGTATCGCTTTCACCGGTTGTGCATATTGAACTTGTCTACATGACACGCCGCTCCTCGATCGGTGGCAAGAACCAGACAGCAAGCCCGGCCAAAGGCAAAAAGGCGCAGAGTCGATAGACCGCCTCGACTCCGTAGTTGTCCGCCATTACGCCAAGGAGTGCCGCCGCGATCCCACCAAGACCGAAGTTTAGACCGTAGAACAAACCGCCGATCAGACCGATGCGGTTCGGCAGCAGGTCCATGGCGTAGATCAGGATTGAGGCAAAGGCGCTGGCCATAATCAGGTTGATCGCCACCGTCAGCACGCCGGTCCAGAATAGGTCAGCGTAGGGCAGGATCAGGGTCAACGGAAGGGGCCCCAGCACAGAGATCCAGATAATCTGCCGCCGCCCGATCGCATCACCGACGATCCCGCCGATCAGCACGCCAACCGCTGCCGCGATTAGGAATAGAAACAGCATCATCTGCGACGCGGGGATCGAAAGACCGAACTTCTCGATCAGGTAGAAGGTGTAGAAGGACCGGAAACTCTCGCCATAAGTGTTCTTGGTGAACATGAGGAAGGTGAGCACGCTCAATCCCAAAGCGATCGTTGCTACGCTATGCTCGGGTGAGGGGTTATCGGCTCGGCGGCGGGCGGAGCGTTCCGTGAACTCTGAGCGGATTCGATGCTGCTGGCTCCCGATCCAGGTCAGCAACGCCATCGCGAGAAGCGCGAGCACTGCGAACCAGGCCAGGCTCGGCTGGCCCCAAGGCACGATGATCAGCGCGGCAAGGACAGGGCCGAGCGCGCCACCCGCCTGTCCGCCCACCTGGAATATCCCCTGTGCAAGTCCCTGTCGGTCGCCTGCCGCGTAGCGTGCCATGCGCGTTGCCTCAGGATGAAAAATCGAGGATCCGATGCCAATCAGCGCCACCGCGACGAGGATCCCACCATAACTTGCGGCGAAGGCCAGGCACCCCAATCCGGACAAGGTGAAGGCCATGCCGACGACAGGTGAATACGGCGCTGGATAGCGGTCCGTCACCATCCCCATCACCGGTTGCAGCAGCGATCCGGCGATCTGAAATGTTAATGTGATGAGTCCGATCTGTACGAAGTCGAGCCCGTATGCCTCCTTCAGGATCGGATAGGCGGCGGGTATGAGCGACTGCATCAGGTCGTTCAAAAGATGTGTCGCGCCGAGTGCGGTAAGCACGACGACGTAGGTGCGGGCAGGCGTGGTGGTGGTCAATTCAGTCACTTTTGGCTCATTTTGGCGGATTATGCCTCCAACTGCCGAAGCTTCAAGTATGGTGAGGAAGAGTTAGAACCCGCCAAGAGACGCGGCGTGGATGTCGTCGTCGCTTTATACGCCTGGGGCGGTTCGCTGCCTCCTTCCGCAGCGAACCGCGGACAGTCCTGCCAAATGCGGTGAATAAAGGCAGTTGGCCCCGTTCGCCATTGGTTTGTGCAATCTCCAAGTTGTTGGAGACCCGTCGAGAAATTCAGCGCTTCCGGCACTCGTGGAGCATCCGTTCATGAGGCCTGACTATATTTGACGCCGTCCGGGACATGAGCGTCGAACCAGCTTGCGATGATGCGCGTGAGTGGCCTGCCCGCACGGGCAATATCGAGATAGTTTTCCGAAAGCTCCACATAGTCGCGAAACCGGGTTGCCACCTGCGCAATCAATGGATCGACGATGTTTGATTTGTCGCCGAACGCCTGACGAAGTGCAGGTCGGTTGAGGCGGAAATCGCACATCAGCATCTCGATGACGCGAGCCCTGAGCAGGTCTTCCTCTGTCATTACGTGACCGCGCGATCCTGCCAATGTCCCGCTCTCAATGCGCTGGATATAAGCGGCGGTGGCCGGCGCGTTCTGGACGTAGCCCAAGGGCAGACGCGAGATTGAGGAGGCCCCGAGGCCGATCAGCGTCGGGCAGGTGTCGTCAGTATAGCCCTGGAAGTTGCGCCGCAGGTGGCCGGTGCGGGCTGCCCGCGCCAGAGTATCGCCGGATCGCGCGAAATGGTCGATCCCGATCGCATCGAAGCCCGCATCCTTGAACCGCTGCGCTGCCAGTTTTGCGAGTTCATATCGCTCGACCTCTTTCGGCAGCGCCTCCTCGTCGATGAGCCGCTGGCGTTTCGACACCCACGGCACATGGGCGTATCCGAAAAGGGCCAGCCGATCCGGCTCCAGCTCGAGCACTTTCGAGATCGTGTCATCCATCCGCGCGATGCCCTGATGGGGCAGCCCGTAGACGAGGTCTGCGTTCAGCGAGTGAACCCCCGCTGCGCGCAGGTCTTCGACACAGGCCCGTGTCACGTCGAAGGGCTGCATGCGGCCGATGGCTTGTTGCACCTTCGGGTCGAAATCCTGGATGCCGATGCTGGCGCGGTTCATGCCCTCCTGGGCCAGCGCTGCGATCTTGTCGGGATCGACCATCGTGGGATCGATCTCGACCGAGAACTCGTGGTCCTCGGTTGGGGGGATGACGGCGCGAACGGCCTGTGCCAGCCGGTGGATGAGAGGCGGCGGGAGGATCGTCGGCGTGCCGCCGCCCCAGTGCATCCGGCCCATCCGCAGCCCGGCGGGCAGGATATCTTTCAGCAGCGCCAGCTCCTGCTCCAGCGTGCCGATGTAGCTTTCAACGGGGGAAAGGGTCTTTGTGCCCTGCGTCCGGCAGGCGCAGAACCAGCACAACCGCTCGCAGAAGGGTATGTGCAGGTAAACCGAGACGGGTTCGTCCGGGTTCAGCACGGCGAGCGCATTGGCCTGGTGCCTGGCTCCCACCTCAGGCGAGAAGATGGGGGCTGTCGGATAGGAGGTGTAGCGGGGCACCCGGGCGTCGAAGAGGCCGAGGGATCTGAGGCGGTCGATCTGTTTCATACGTCCCGTATGCGCCTTTTCCGGGTCGTGAACTTTGCGTAGGATCAAGCTCAGAAGGGAAAGGGCGATACGCCGATCATTAGGTCGTGCAAGTGCAGGGCGGCGGCCCAGATCAGCAAGCCGATGATGGTGCGGATTGCAAGAAGCCGCGCGTTTTCGAGAACCCAGGTCTGGTCGAAAAAGGGGGATAGCGAGAGGATCGCAGTGTCCTTGAAAAACGCCGTGGCTTCGGGGCCGAGTGTCCGGCGGGCTTTTGTGTCAAATGCGGGCATGGCGACCAGCGCCATGATCGTGAAGCTGCCGAATAGGATCACATGGGCGAGATCTCCGTTGGGCACGAGATGCGCCCCGGCCCAAAGCGCCAGCGCAAGGAACAGCGGGTGTCGGGAGACGGCTGCGAAACCCGGATGGTCGGGATCGATGATGGCGTCGCGCTTGCCGCCAAGCGTGTAGGGGTTCCGCAGACCGAATCCGCAGAAAACCAGCACGGTGGCAATGGGCATCGCGATATTGGGCATCCACCTCGTCCAAGGTGCCTGTGGCCAGAGTTCGACATAGGGTGCCCGACCTGCCGCGACGATGACCCAGACGAGCAGGGTGAGGGACAAGAACCCGTAGGCCGAGAAATACACCCGCCGCCCGACCGCGCCGATCAGCCGGTCGCGCAGCCCGCCGATGCGCGGCAGGAAGTGGCTGGCGACGAAGATCGCCAGCGCGAGCGTATATTCCGTCCATCCGGTCATCAGCTTTCGGCCTTCCCCATCAGTCGCACGATGTGACAGGCAAAGGCGTAGGTTGCGGGCAGGCCGATGACCAGCCCCCCGGCGGCGGATTGCCAGGGCGTCAGCAACGGCCAACCCATCCAGGACCCGATGAGCGAGGCGAAAAACAGGTTCACCCCCATGGCGCCGGCCCCGAACGGGTATAGCGCCGCGAAGAGCTTCGGAGAGGGCCTCATCGGCGGCTCACCAGCATTTGCACGGCGACGAGCGACAACAGCAGCGCGACGGAGCCGACGAAGAACCAGAACTCCGCCGTTTCGGTCTGGGGCTGGGGGATGGGGCGGTCGAAGGTTTCCGCAAGGGCGGACGTAGGTAGTGTCAGGGCAAGATACGGGGCGATGGTGCGGATGCGTTTCATCTCAGCTCTCCATGGTCAGGGTTTGATATATCTCGGGCAGGGCACGCGGCAGGCGCTCGGGACGCGGCAGCAGAGTAAATCCGGCGCGGCCGAAGATGCGGGCGAACCAGTCCTGGCCGTCCTGATCGACAATGACGCCATGCACCGCCTGGCCAAGCGCCCGGGCCTCGCGGACGGCCATGCGGCTGTCCTCGATCCCGTGCTGGCCCTCGTAATGGTCGAGGTCGTTGGGTTTGCCGTCGGTCAGCACCAGCAAAAGGCGGCGGGTTGCGCCTTCTTCGGCCAGCTGGGCCGAAACATGGCGGATCGCGGCGCCGAGCCGGGTGTAATGGCCGGGCACAAGGCCGCCGATCCGGGCGGTGACGTCGCCGGACATGGGTTCCTCGAAAGTCTTGGCCCGGTGCAGGAAGACACGGTCGCGGCGAAGGGACGAAAAGCCCCAGATGCCAAGCCGGTCGCCGGCGGTGTCGATGCCTTCGGCCAGCGAAGACAGGGCTTCGCGGGCGACCTCGATGACCGAGGTCTCGCCGATCGCGGCCTCGGTCGAGCGGGAGCAGTCCATCAGGATCGCCACCGACAGGTCCCGTGCCACGGGACGACCCGCCTGCCAGACCCGGTCCGACCCTTCCTGTCCGCAGGCGATATCGGTGCGCGAGGTGACGATGGCGTCAAGGTCGAGGTCCTCCCCGTCAATCTGGCGGGGCAGGACGACGCGGCGCGGATGCAGCGGCGCGAACTGGCGTTTGACCCGGGCGACGAGGCGCGGGTCGGGGGCGTATTCGGTGCGCGGTTTCGCGGGGGCTTCCAGCACGCGGGTGTGGTCGGGCATGTAGGCAGCGGTGCGGCGGTTCCATTCCGGGTAGGTGAACTTGCCTGCCAGCATCTCGTGATCGGCATCCTGTGGCGACAGGTCCAGCGACAGGCGCAGACGGGTCGCGGCGCGCTTCATGTTCTCCGAGAATGTCAGGTGGTCCTGATCCTCGGCCGCCTTTGCAGCATTGTCCTGATCGTCGTCATCGACCATGCGGTTGATGTTCAGGCTTTCGGCCCATGACATGATCGTTTCGAACCGATGGATGATGAACCCGTCGTTGCGGTTGGCCTGATCGCGGTCCTCGCGTTTCGCCTCTTTCCGGCTGGGAACGGCGAAGGCGGGAGTCTGATCGGGGTCCTCCGCTGTATCCGCCGCGCCCTTGCCGGTGGTCCGCGGCAGGAACCGCAGCCAGATCGGCACCGGGGCATAACTGCGGTAGCCGCGCGGGGCGGGGGTGTCGATTTCTTCGATCCCGCCACGCTGGCAGCCGATCTGATCAAGGATCATCAGCTCGACCGAGGCTTCGTGTTGGGGCAGGGCGCCGCGTTTGCGCAGGGCGCAGGTTTCGAGGCAGAGCACCCGGTAATCTTCCTGAAGACCGGGGCAAGCGCGGAAGGCGCGGTCCATGGCGGCTTCGTTCGCCGCGATCTGGGCAAGGTCATTGCGATAGGGGTCGTCCAAGCGTGCGGGCACCTTGGCAAAGGCCGCAAGGGCGGCAAGCCAGAGATAGGTGGCGCGGTTCAGCGAGCGGGTAGAAAAGCAGTCCATCACTGGCGGCAGCCGCAGCCGCTCACCGTCGAAATCCGCTAAATGCACCATCTCGCGCGGGGTGCCGACCCGGCGGAACAGGCCGGGCCGATGGTCGGAGGAGGCAAGCGGCGATGCCACGATCTCGACCCCCGCCGGGCCACCGAGTGCCCGGAAGAGTGCGGCAAGGCTGGGGCGCATGGCGTCGAATGTGACGGCGCGCTCAGCATCCTTTGCGGCCTTGCGCGTCGCCATGTCGTGCCAGAGGTTACCGACAGTTTCCTCCGGCTCCATGAGGTCGAAAACGTGGATCATGGCATCACCCGAATACGGCGCTGGCGATATCGCGCAGGGCCTGTTGAACGTCCGGCTCATCGCTGAGCGGTTCGATGATCGCGGCCTGAAGGGCCCGGTCGACGGGCATCCCCTTGGCGATCATCGTGGCGGCGTAGATCAGCAGACGGGTCGAGACCCCTTCCTCAAGATCCATGCCCGAGAGGTTGCGGATACCGCCCGCCAGTCGGACCAAGGCCTTCGCCCGGCCTTCGTCCAGCCCGCTTTCGCGGATCACGACCGGCACCTCGACCTCCGATGTCGGAAAATCGAACCCGACGGAGACGAATCGCTGCCGGGTCGAGGGCTTCAGCTTTTTCAGGATGTTCTGGTAGCCGGGGTTGTAGCTGGCGACGAGCATGAAGGGCCGGGGCGCGGCCAGTTCCTCTCCCGTTCGGTCGATCACCAGCCGTCGGCGGTCGTCGGTCAGCGGATGCAGCACCACGGTCACGTCCTTGCGCGCCTCGACAACCTCGTCGAGATAGCAGATGCCGCCCTCGCGCACCGCGCGGG
>NZ_JBLXFB010000037.1:0-27423 GCF_048262615.1 Antarctobacter sp. | reverse complement strand
CAAAGCTGTGTCAGCCACTGACGCAGCGCCCTGTGGATATATTGCAATTAAGGGTACAGAATCTGCCGAAAACGCTTCCAATCCGCAGAATCTGATTAATTAGGGTACAGTGACAGTGGCGTTGCAGGCGGGTGAGCTGGACACCTATTGGGGTTTGAAAACCCGGGCGGATCATGCACTCGAGGACATCCAGCAAGCGGATTACGTGATCCTGCCGACCTTCATTGCCCAGTGGAAACTGGGCCCCGATTGGGGGTTTGGCGTTACTGGCTTTGAAGAGATGACGAAATGGGTTCAACGACTATATGACGGTGGTGCCACCATATGCAGCATTTCGTCGGGGGGCATCCTGCTGGCCGAAATGGGGCTGCTTGATGGGCACGAGGTAACAACCCATTGGACAATGGCCGAGTCACTGAGCCAACTTTATCCGCAAATCCGGTTCTCCTTTGATCGGGCGGTTTATCGTGTTGGCGAGGACGAGCGGATCTGGGTCGCAGGCGGCGGCACCTGTTGGCAGGACCTGGTGATCCAGATCATCTCGCAAGAGGCCGGGCCGTTGGTCGCGGCCCAGACGGCGCGGGCCTATACGATATTCGGTCAACGCAGTGGGCAGCTTCCGTTTTCCGAATGGCAACCCAAGATCGACCATGGTGACAGCGCGATTACGCGAGCACAGATGTGGATCGACGAGCAATATGCCGCGCAGGATGTCCTGCCCGGCGCGATCGAGGCTTCGACCCTGGCGGACCGGACCTTCAAACGACGATTCAAGGCCGCAACCGGTCTGCCGCCAACGCATTACCTGCAGCGGGTGCGCGTGGAAGAAGCGCGCATGCTGCTGGAGACAACCAACATGAATGTCGAGGCGGTGGCCGTCCATGTTGGCTATTTCGACACCGCCTTTTTCAGGAACCTTTTCAAGAAATTCGTTGGTCTCAAACCCAGCGAATACCGGGAACGGTTCAGCCTGTTCAGCGAACGGTCCCAAGAGGCCGAAGATGAACTAGGCCGTGCTGTCGCGTGACAGGGCGGCAAACCAAAACAGGAAGGAAAAATCAATGAAACTTTTCACCAAAACGGCCGTTGCTGCGATGCTGAGCATGAGCCTTGCCGCAGCTGCCGACGCGGGCGCCCTGCGCCTGGGCACAGCCGCCCCCGAGGGGTCGCCCTGGGGCAAGTTCCTTGCAGGTTTTGCCGCAAAAACCGCGGAATTGTCGGGTGGCGAGCTGACCATCACGCCCTTTTGGAGCCAGGAGTTGGGTGACGAGCAGACCATGGTCCGTCAGGCAGCCCGGGGCCGGGTCGATATCGTGGCCGTGTCCAACACGGCGATATCGCTACTGGTACCCGAGTATTCCTTGATGTCGGCGCCCTACATCTTTGATAGCCCTGAACAGGCGGATTGCGTTTATGACAAACATATGCGCGACGCCTTCGGGGCGGAGCTTGATGCTGCGGGCATCGTTCCACTGGCGGACTTTGAGGTTGGCCAGCAGATCATCTTCTCCAAGTCGCTGATCAAGACCCCAGCCGATCTTGCCGGGACCAAGATCCGTACCGCGCCGACCATTCCGGATTCGGTGTTCATGGAAGAGGCTGGCGGGGTTGCCGTGCCGCTGGGCGGTGTTGACACGATGCCTGCGTTGAAGACCGGAAGCGTCACGGCAGTGACCTGGCCGACCGTCTTTGGCATTGCCGTGGGATACGCCCAGGAAGCGCCCTTCGTGACCACGACGAACCATGTCTACCAGGTGGGCCTTGTGGCTATGTCCAAGAAAACCGCCGCGGGGTTGAGCGAGCAGGAAATGGGCTGGGTCATTGAAGCGGCCACAGCGATGAACGGCCTGCGGGGCGCCATCCGCGGTGCGGAAGGTGCGCTGATCGGCAAGATCAAGGGGGCAGGTCTGACCGTGCATGATCCCGACGCCGACGAACTGGCCGCCTGGAAAGCCGTCGCCCCCGCTGCACAGGCACGTATCGTTTCGGAAATGGGTGGTAATGCCGCCGAAGTCTGGGACCGGGTTCAGGCCGCCAAGGCTGCCTGCACCAACTGATGGCTGGCAGTCTTGAAGCGCACGATTGACATACTGACCACAATCGAAGGGGCGATGTCATCGGACGCGAGCTGTTCGGCATCTCGGTTTTGGGTATCAAGACCGTGGCGGTCTATGTCGCCATCGTGGCCGGGTTTTTGGGCCTCGTGTTGGCCACCCATCACAATGCCCATCTTCGGCCCGAGATATTCGATCACCTCATCACCGGCCGCCGGGGCGCGATGTTTGATCGGATCGGAGACCTGCTGTCAGGGTTGTTTTTCCTGTTCCTGGCAGGATACGCAATCTATTTCGTGGGCCAAACCCGCGCCGCGGGCGATCGGGCCGCCGTACTTTATTTCCTGCTGTGGCCGATCCAGTTGATCATTCCCTATGCATTCCTGTCATCGGCACTCAGGCATTTTGCCTTCTGTGTTTCACCCATTCTGAAATCCAAATCGCAGGACCGTTGATCCATGGATGTTGCTGGTCTTCTTGCCCTGGTCTTTACCTGCCTGTTCTTCCGGATGAACGCGGTTGTCCTGCTCTTGGCGTTGGTGGCCTATGTCCACCTGGTCTGGGGGGATGGACGGCTGGAATACCTGGTCGAGGACATGTGGATCAGCCTCGACAACGATCTCTTGCTGGCGATCCCGATGTTCCTGATTGCCGGGAACATCATGACACGCGGGTCAATCGCAAAACGTCTGATCCGGGTCACGATGCTGGCCACCGACCCGTTGCCCGGGGGCATGGGGGTGGCGACGGTGCTTTCCTGCGCTCTGTTCGCCGCAATCAGCGGGTCGTCGCCCGTCACTCTGCTGGCTGTTGGCGCAATCCTCTATCCGGCCCTGCGCGAGGCGGGTTATTCGAAACGGTTCTCCCTTGGAGCGATCACCTCGGGGGGAACCCTTGGGATCGTGATCCCGCCTTCAATCCCGCTGATTGTCTATGGGCTTGTCACGGAAAAAAGCGTTGCCGACCTGTTCATTGCGGGCATCGGACCGGGTATCCTGCTGACGGCGGTGCTGGCTGGGTACTCGTTCTGGGTCAATCGGCATCTGCCGTCGAAATCCTTTGATCTGCCGGCCTTTGTGATTGCCTTGAAAGAGGGCATCTGGTCGATGCTTTTGCCGGTGATCCTTCTGGGGGGGATCTATAGCGGATACTTCTCTCCGACCGAGGCGGCGGCTGTGGCGCTGGCTTATGGGCTCCTGGTCGAAGCCTTCATTCACCGCGAACTCAGCTTCGCGGATTTTCGCAAGACCACGCTGGATACGGCCGTGATGCTGGGCATGCTCTTTCCGATCATAGCAGTGGCGCTCAGCCTGAAGTCGGTGCTGACCATCGAACGCGTGCCACACGAGCTGGCTATGTGGATCACTTCGATCACCGAAAGCAAAATCGCCTTCCTGATTGCGGTGAACCTTCTGTTGCTTGTGATCGGGTGTTTCATCGACGTGATCTCGGCCATCCTGATCCTGGCGCCCCTGCTTCTGGTTCCGGCGATGAGCTATGGCATCGACCCGATCCATTTCGGGGTGATGATGGTCATCAACCTGGAAATCGGGTTCCTGACCCCGCCCATCGGGTTGAACCTCTTCGTTGCGACAACGGCCTTCCGCGAGAAGTTCTCGGAAATCTGCCTTTCGGTCTTGCCGTTCATGGCCCTGATCGTGACGGTGTTGATGATGGTTACGTTCATTCCGGGAATTTCGCTTTGGCTGCTTCGTTGAGGCCAAGTGTTTCGAGCGCCACGTAGCGACCAGATTGGCCTGTCTGAACTGTGTGGAGACCGAGTGTCAGCGACTGCTTTCGTCGATCTTCTCTAGATCGTCTTCAACGTCGGCATGGCTTCCTTCTGCAACGGTCAAAGTCGGTGTTGCAGGCTTCTGCAATGGCGACAATGGGGCTCTGAAGAGTGCAGTTCCGCCGAAGTCAGTGATGTCTTCATCGCTGAAAACGCAGGCCACGTGAAATGTGTCGCACGTGTGCCAACATGCAAAGTTGGTTCAGGACGGATTCAGCGGGTCGGGGATATGACCAGTGCCAAGGCTATGCGCCAATAGTTCGCGGTTCGCCCGCGGCACCATCACTAAAAAATCGGTCTTTCGAATCGGAAATCGTCAGGACTCCGAAGATCATTGGAGTCCGTAAAACACCATCGTCTTGTGGTGGAATCATCGTAACTCATTGGTTTTTTGAGGGAAATTTTTCTATTGATTTATATTACCGACTGGTAATTAATAAATAATCAAGACGGGGAGGACAGACGTGGCGTACGAAACAATCGCAGTGAATGAGATCAATGGTGTTGCCACGATCCGGCTGTCGCATGCTGAGCAGATGAATGCGTTGTCGTTCGATGTGATTGATGAGCTCGCTGATGCGCTAAGCTGGGTCGAGGGTAATGACGGGGTGCGATCCCTGGTCATTACTGGAACGGGTTCGGCATTTTGTGCCGGTGCGGATCTGAAAGAAGTACTCGATACCCTCGGGGTGCGCGGAAAACGCGATTTTCTTGATGCGATTGCGCAATTGTTCAAGCGCCTGCGTAATCTGCCGGTGCCCGTGGTTGGTGGGCTGAACGGGATCACGATGGCTGGCGGGTTGGAGCTGGCGATGTGCTGCGATGTGCTGATTGCCGGTGAAAGTGCCAGGATCGGCGACGCGCATTCGAATTTCGGAGTTTTTCCTGGTGCTGGTGGCGCTGCGGTTCTGCCCGAGCGCATCGGGCTGAACAACGCCAAGTATCTGCTCTTTTCTGGCGATGCGCTGCCGGCCCGCCGCCTGATGGAGATGGGTCTTGTGCAGGAAGTTGTCGCTGACGATACGCTGGACGATCGCGTGCAGGAGTTTGCAGAGAAGCTCGCTGCCAAAAGTCCGCTGGTACTGCGGCGGATGAAGTCGGTCGCCAATCAGTCGATGGAAATGTCGCAATCTGGTGCGCTGCAGCTCGAATTGGAAACGCTGCGCAATCATTTTCGGTCGGACGATATCAAGGAGGGCCTCGAGGCCTTCGCTGAAAAACGTAAACCGGTCTTCACCGGTCAATAAGGGAAAGAAATTTATGACCAAGACATATGTCATCGGCGTGGGCATGACCCGGATGGGCAAGCAGGCCGACAGCACTGTGAAATCCCTGACACAAGAGGCGGTTGATGCCGCGCTGAACGATGCAGGTGTTCAAAAGTCTGACCTGCAGGGTGCTTATTTTTCGAACGCCACCCAGAACCACATGGAAGGTCAGTTGATGGTTCCCGGTCAGGTTGCCCTGCGCGCCATGGGCATCGGAGGCATCCCGGTGGTCAACGTCGAGAATGCATGTGCCAGTGCAGCGACGGCGTTTTCATTGGCCAACCAGGCCCTGCGCGCCGGTGACAGCGACATTGTCTTGGCCGTTGGGGCCGAGAAGATGTTTTCGACTGACCGTGAGCGGATGTTCAGCGTCTTTGATGGGGCGTGGGACATTTCCGCAGTCGAGGCAAC
The DNA here is from genome assembly GCF_048262615.1 of Antarctobacter sp. Taxonomy (GTDB): domain Bacteria; phylum Pseudomonadota; class Alphaproteobacteria; order Rhodobacterales; family Rhodobacteraceae; genus Antarctobacter. The sequence continues at coordinate 21,898 of NZ_JBLXFB010000037.1, read as the reverse complement.
CAAGGCGCAGCTTCTAGCGCTGGGTGAAGGCGTTGAGGTGCCTGAAGGCAGTACATCGCCTAAACCTTACAGCGTCTTCATGGATGTCTATGCGGCATTCTGCCGGTTGCATATGAAGCATTTTGGTACGACGCAGACGCAGATTGCCGCTGTGGCGGCTAAGAACCACGGCCATTCGGTTCATAACGAAAAAGCGCAATACCGCGACCCTTATACAGTTGAACAGGTGCTGGCCGCTCCGCCGATCACCTATCCTCTGACTCTGCCCATGTGCGCTCCAATCTCGGATGGTGGCGCAGCTGCTGTTCTGGTGAGCGAAGAGGGGCTTAAACGTCTTGGTCTCTCTCGCCATCGAGCGATCGAGGTGAAAGCTTCGATCATCCGTACCGGGAGCGACCGGATGGCTGAAGATTTTACTAATCATATCACCGCCCGCGCGGCCCGCGATGCCTATGAGATTGCAGGTATTTCGCCTTCGGATGTGTCGGTGGCTGAGGTGCATGATGCTACCGCCATGGGCGAAATTATCCAGATTGAGAACCTTGGCCTGGTGGAGTTGGGCGAAGGCGGCCCGGCCTCGGAGCGAGGCGAAACCTGCATTGGGGGCCGCGTGCCCGTTAACCCTTCGGGCGGACTTGAAAGCAAGGGCCATCCGATCGGGGCGACAGGGTTAGGGCAAATTTACGAGTTGGTCAGCCAGTTGCGCGGCGAATGCGGCGCGCGACAGGTCGAAGGCGCCCAAGTGGCCGTGGCCGAGAATGGCGGCGGGCTTGTCGGGTTGGAAGAGGCCGTGGCGGCAATCACCGTGCTGGCACGCTAAGGGAGGGCAAGATTATGTACCGCAAAACAGAAGAACAACAGGCGGCCGTGGACGGGTTGCGCCGGTTTCTTGACGAGAAGCTTGAGCCGGAAATTCGTAAGTACGACGATCAGGTTATCCCGGATGAGAAATTCCGGGAATGGGCCGGGCAGCTTTCCGAGTTCGGGGTGCTGACCGCACCACATCCAGAAGAACATGGCGGTTACGGCATGGATTGGGTGACGCACCTGATGCTGTTCGAAGAGGTGGTCTATTCCTCGCTTGATCTGGCCGTGCCGCTGTTGATCAACGTTGTGGCTGCCGATCTGTTGATCCGCCTTGCGCCGCCGGAATTGTGCGAACGCTATGTGCCGGACCTGCTGTCAGGCAAGAAATTTGCCAGTGTCGGCATTTCGGAACCGGACGTGGGCTCGGACGTGGCCGCAGTGAAAACCAAGGCGGTTCGCGATGGCGATTATTACGTGATCTCGGGAGAGAAGACTTGGATTTCCAGCGGGCGCTTTGCCGACATCTTCATTTGCACCTGCCGCACTGAGGAAGGGCTCAGTCATATCCTGATTGACCGCGAGGAGCATGGGTTCGAGACTCGCGATATCAAGAAAATCGCGCTCAATGGTCAATCCACGGCGCAGGTCTTCCTCAACGATGTGCGGGTGCCGGTCGGTAACATCATTGGTGACGCCGGTCAGGCCTTGCGCCAGACGCTTGTGGTCTTTGAGCGTGCCCGTTGTCACATGGCTGTTTGGGGCTATGCCGTGGGCCGCCGCGCCAATGATGAGGCCATTAAGTATTCTCGGGAACGCAGCCAGCACGGCAAGCTGATCGCTGGGCACCAGCTGATTGCCGACAAGATCGCCACCAATGCCACCAAGATAGACGCTGCCCGCCTGTTGACCCTGCGGGCAGGGGCGATGATCGACGCGGGCGAGCGCTGTGACGCCGAATGCGCCATGGCCAAGTGGTATGGCACCGAAATCGCTATAACCGCCGCGCGTGATGCCTTGCAAATCCATGGCGGCAACGGCGTGACCAAGGACTTCATCATCGAACGCCTGGCTCGAGAATCGCTGATCGGGCCGATCCCGGATGGGACCACGGAAATCCAGAAACTCATTATTGCGCGGTCGCTGACCGGCATCTCGGCATTCTAAAGGATCACATCGTGCAGATTGAGGGAAAGACTATCATAATCACTGGCGGCGCCTCGGGCCTCGGAGCCGAGACTATGCGTTACATGCATGGGCGCGGGGCCAATGTCGTGGCCTGCGACTTGAATGCCGAGGAGGGCATTGCGCTCGTTGCGGAACTGGGTGAGCGGGCCATGTTTGCCAAGCTGGACGTGACCAGCGACGAAGAGGCGGCGGCAGTAATCGCACAAGTGGTTGCGAAATTCGGCACGGTGCACGTCTGCATCAACTGTGCGGGCGTCGCTGCGCCAAGCAAGATCATCGAACGCGATGGCAATGCCACCTCGCTTGATGCTTACCGCCGGACCATTGATATCAATCTTGTCGGCACCTTCAATATGCTGTCGAAATGCGCCGCGCAGATGGCCAAGAACGATCTCGAGAACGGAGAGGAACGCGGCGTTTTGATCAACGTTGCTTCCGGAGCTGCCTATGAGGGGCAGATCGGGCAGGCGGCCTATGCAAGTTCCAAGAACGGTGTCATCGGGCTGAACTTGCCTGCCGCGCGCGAGCTTGGCCGTTACGGCGTACGCGTCAATGCCATCGCGCCGGGACTGTTCGGCACGCCTATGGTCATGTCCTTTGACCAAAAGGTAATCGACAGCCTGATAGAGAGTTGCGAAGCGCCCAAACGGGTCGGGCGAATGGAGGAATTCGCTCATGCCTGCGCCTTCCTGATCGAAAATGCCTATATCAACGGCGAGACCCTGCGCGTGGACGCGGCTACCCGCCTGAAAGCGCGGTGAGGTAGGCGTATGCAACTTCGCAGTGGTCCACTAAAAGGTGTGCGTGTGGTCGAGATGGCCGGGCTTGGACCCGCTCCATTTTCTGCCATGCATCTTGCCGATCTCGGAGCCGAGGTGGTGCGAGTTGCACGCCCAGGGCAGAAGTATCCGTTCCCGATCAAGGAAAAGTTTAACATCTACGACCGCTCGCGCCGATCGGTGGTGCTGGATTTGCAGACAGATGATGGGCAGGCGGCCCTTTGGCAATTGTTGGAGCGGGCCGAAATTCTGATCGAGGGCTTTCGTCCCGGCGTTATGGAAAAGCTAGGATTTGGCCCGGACGAGGTGCTCGGGCGCAGTCCCGCACTGGTCTACGGTCGGATGACTGGCTGGGGACAGACCGGCCCGCTGGCGCAGGCAGCAGGACATGATTTGAATTATGCCGCCCTGTCGGGGGCTATCTGGTCGGTGGGCGATGCAGACGCACCCCCAACGGTACCGCTGAACGTCGTCGGCGATTTGGCCGGTGGGGCAATGATGCTGAGCGTTGGAGTCTTGGCCGCCCTGACACATGCACGTGCGACCGGGCAAGGACAGGTCGTCGACACCGCGATGACCGACGGATCGGCGCTGATGATGGCGATGCAGTATGGGTTCTTGTCCGCCGGTTTCTGGAACGACAATGAACGGGGCTCGAACTTCCTGAATGGAGGTATGGCCTGGTACGGCTGCTATGAAACCTTGGACCGACAGTATGTCGCGCTGGGCTGCCTCGAACCGCAATTCTATGCCGAATTCCTTGAGCGCATGGGCCTCACAAATGATCCGGTGTTCAAAGATCAGTATACCTCTACAACGCAGACTTTGAAAAAGGAACGCTTGACTGAAGTCTTCGCCAGCAAGACCCGCGATGAATGGTGCGCCATATTGGAAGGAACCGATGCCTGTTTTGCCCCGGTTCTCTCGATGTCTGAAGCACCTGATCACCCACAAAACAAGGCGCGCTGCACATTCGTCGATGTTGACGGCGTTATCCAGCCCGCTCCTGCTCCGAGGTTTTCCAGAACCCCAGCTGCGCCCCCGACTGCCGCCGGCGCGCGAGAGATGACCGTTACCGAAATATTGTCCTATTGGAGTGTTGCCTCATGACCGGCCTCAACTTCGCGGATGTCATGCAGCTTGCCATTATTGGCTTGGCGCAGGGCAGTCTTTACAGCCTTATCGCGATCGGCCTTGTGCTGATCTACAAGGCCACAGAACAAATCAACTTTGCCCAAAGCGAGTTCATGATGCTCGGGGCCTTTTTCGGGTTCCAGTTTATCGTGCTCTGGGGAATGCCATTCTGGCTTGGCTTTCTTCTGGCCATCGCCGTGCTAGGGGGCATCGGATATACTTATGACGCGCTGGTGATCCGACGGATGACCGGACAGCCGGTCTTTGTCGTCTTTATCCTGACGCTGGCCACCGGCATCGTGCTGCGCGCGCTGGCGGGGATGTTTTGGGGGTTCGACAGTTTCTCACTGCCCTCGATGATGCCCGGTACAATTGACCTTACGGGTGTGATCATCGGCTGGGATCACGTGATTGCCATCCTGGCTGCAGCGCTCTTGTCACTGGCTCTCTTCCTCTTTTTCCGCTTCTCGCGGGTCGGCATTGCGATGCAGGCATTGTCGCTCAACCAACTGGCTGCCTTTTATATGGGTATGCCGGTCAAGCGGCTGACCTCTTCAATATGGGCTCTAGCCGCAATGTTCGGCGCGCTGGCCGGGCTTCTTCTCGGTCCGATTGCGCTGGTGTCCACGCAGATAGGATTCATCGGATTCAAGGCCTTTGCAGGGGCCATCGTCGGTGGGTTCGGGTCGATCCCAGGCGCAGTGCTTGGCTGCTTGCTTATTGGTTTTGCCGAGCCATTCTTCGACACCGCCTTCCCGACGCTCAAGGGCGTTGGGGCCTATGTGATCATGTTCGCAGTGCTGCTGGTTCGTCCGCAAGGGTTGCTTTCCCAGATGCACCAAAAAAAGGTCTGATCCGATGCGTATTACCTTCCGAAAATCCTATGAACAGGACATCCGACTTTTTCGCGACGGTGCACAGGCTGCTTGGTACCTGGGTTTCCTTGCGGTGGCGCTGCTGATGCCGCTCTTGGTCGATGGCTACTATCTGGACGAACTCAGTTTCGTTTACATTTACGCCATTGCTGGTCTGGGCCTGATGATCCTTACCGGCTTCTCGGGACAAGTCAGTTTCGGCCACGCGGCCTTTGTCGCTATCGGGGCCTATGCCCATACAATCATGATGACACGTTACGGTGTGCCATGGCTCTTGTCAGTGCCCTTGGCCGCGCTGATCTCCGGCATTGCAGGGCTAGCGCTGGGTCGGATCTGCTCCAAGATGCATGGACTTTATCTTGCCATTGCGACCCTGGCCTTTGCGCTCATCATCGAGCGCCTGATCGGGTCAGGAGGGGATTTCACCGGTGGTCACGGCGGTATGCCCGTTCCAGAAATCACCATCTTTGGCGTCGAGCTGTTCGAGAGCTGGCAGAAGTATTTCGTCAATCTCGGAGTGTTCGTAGGTGTGCTCTTGTTGGTGCGAAACCTCACCCGCTCGCGTAGCGGTCGGGCGATGATTGCGATCCGCGATAGCGAAGTTTCGGCTCGGGGTCTTGGTGTCGATATTGCCTTCTTCAAGGCCTATGCCTTCTTCCTTTCTGCCGCACTGGCCGGTCTGGCGGGCACGCTTTTGGCCCATGCCTTTTTCTTTCTCAGCCCGGAGAGTTTCGGAATGGGGGAATCGATCCGGCTCTTGCTGATGATCGTCGTGGGTGGCCTTGGCACCATTCATGGAGCCGTCTTTGGCGCGTTCTTCATCATGCTGCTCCCAACGGTTCTGAGCTGGATAAAGGTGCTGCTGCCCGCGGGCGTAGCTGCGTCCAGCGGGCTTGATAGCCTTGCCTTTGGCCTAATCCTGGTGGTGTTCATGCTGTTCGAACCAGACGGGCTTTATGGTCGTTGGCTCAAGATCCACCACTATTTCAACATCTTCCCGATGTACAAGCGACGCAGCTTCCAGCGTCAGAAAACCTTCCTCAAAACGGAGCGTCTGAGATGAGCTGGCTGGAAGTTGAAAACCTTACCCTAACCTTTGGCGGTTTGAAGGCGGTGGACAACCTGTCCTTTTCGGTCGAGCCGGATACGGTCTATACCATCATTGGTCCGAATGGTGCGGGCAAGAGCACGGTGTTCAACTTGATCTGCCGGATCTACGACCCGGTAGCGGGCGATGTTCGGCTGGGTGGTGAAAGCCTGCTCTCGGCCAAGCCGCACCAGATCGTGCGCCGCGGCATTGCTCGGACCTTCCAAAATATCGAGCTGTTCGAACATGCAACAATGCTCGAAAACCTGCTGATTGGTCGCCACAGCCGGGATGGTTTCAAACCTCTGCGCGAGCTCTTTTTTGCCGGTGGGCAGTTGGAGCAGGAACTGGCGCATCGCCGCAAGGCCGAGGAAGTGATTGAGTTCCTTGATCTTCAGGCACATCGCCACGCTCGCGTGTCTGATCTGCCGTATGGAATCCGCAAAAAGATCGAGATTGCTCGCGCTTTGGTCGCCGGACCCGAGCTGTTGTTGCTGGATGAACCGTCCAGTGGTCTGACCACCGAGGAAACCGCCGACATCGCCTTCTGGATCGAGGATATCAAAGCAGACCTCGGCATTACCGTGGTGATGATCGAGCACGACATGAAGTTGGTGAACAAAGTGTCCGATAAGGTGCTTGCTATCGCCGAGGGGCGGTTTCTGGCGGAAGGCACGGCCGCCGAGGTTCAGGACAATCAGGATGTTCAACACGCCTATCTGGGGACCGGCCATGACTGATCTATTAAAACTGGAAAACGTTGAAACATTCTATGGCAGGGTCATGGCGATCCGCGGGGTAAGCCTGTCCGTGCTTGAGGGCAAAATCGTGTCGATCATGGGCTCAAACGGCGCGGGCAAGACCACGATCCTGAAAACCATCTCGGGCGCCTTGGACCCCTTCAAAGGATCGATCAAGCTCGATGGGAACGAGATTTCCTCGCAAGACCCTGACGTGGTCGCCCGAATGGGCGTGGCCCATGTACCCGAGGGGCGCGAGGTGTTCTCGCTCTTGTCTGTGCGCGACAACCTGATGCTGGGGGCATATTGCCGCCGGGATAGGGGAGCGGTGCAACAGGATTTCGAAAAGGTGCTGGGTTGGTTCCCGGACCTGCGCAGCTTTATCGACAAACAGGCGGCCTATCTGTCCGGCGGCCAGCAGCAGATGCTGGCGCTTGGCCGCGCCTTCATGCAGAAGCCACGCCTTATGCTGCTGGACGAACCTTCCCTCGGCCTCTCCCCGCGTCTGATCGGCGAGATTTTCGACATCATCAAACACATCAATCGCGAGGAAGGCGTGACTATGCTTTTGGTAGAACAGAACGCCGCCGTGGCGCTGGAAACCTGCGACTTCGGCTACGTGATGGAGACCGGGCGCATCGTCATGGAAGGCGACCGCGATCGCCTATTGGCCAGCGAAAACATCCAAGAGTTCTACCTCGGCGTGAAGGACGAAGGCGTGCGCGAAGAACGTCGCTGGAAAGGGAAAAAGACATGGCGCTAGAAACTGTGAACTGGAACCCGCCCACCGTTTTAATCGACGGCTGCGACACCTTCGCCAAGCTGTTTCGCCAGAATTGCCTCGCGCGAGGCAATACCATTGCCATGCGCGAAAAAGAGCTTGGTATCTGGCGAGCCTATAGCTGGGCAGATTATTACGACCGCGCCCGGCAGGTTGGAGTGGCGCTCTTGTCCCTGGGGATGAAAACCGGCGATGTCGCCGCGATCATCAGTGAAGACAACAAGGAATGGGTGTTCACCGACCTGGGAACTCAGGGTATTCGGTGCGTCTGTCACGGACTTTACCCGACATTGCAGTCACGCCAGATGGCGTTTCAACTCAACGATAGCCAGGCCAAGGTTCTGTTTGTCGAGGATGAGGAGCAGCTTGATAAGTTCCTCGAACAAGAAACAAAGCTGCCCTACCTGAAACATGTGGTGGTCTACGACATGGAAGGGTTACGCCGTTTTTCGCACCCCAAGGTCATGTCATGGGAGGCATTTCTGGCGCTGGGCGATGAGGACCGTGCCAGGTTGGAGGTCGAATGGGACAAGCGCATCGACGCGGGTCTGCCCGAAGATCTCGCGATCCTGATCTATACCTCGGGCACCACCGGCAACCCCAAGGGGGCACAGGTGTCGAACCGATATATCTTGTCACAGGCCGACAATTCGCCGGACCTGCCCTTTGGTCCGGGGGACGAGTTCCTGACCTTTCTACCGTTATGCCATGCGGCGGAGCGGATTATCTCGGTGGCGATCCCGATCCGCTATGGTTCGGTCATTAACTTTGCCGAAAGCGGCGAGACTTTTGCAAAGGATATTCAAGAGGTTGCTCCCACGGCCATCTTCGCCGTGCCACGCGTATGGGAGAAGTTTTATTCCCGCATCAATTTCATCATGCAGGAAGGCACGCCTTTGGGTCGAAAGGCCTATAACTTGGCACTGCGCTTGAATGAAAAGGTGCAGGCTGGCGGTGGCTCTTTCCTCACGCGAATGGCGGCAAAACTCACAGACTATGCCGTGCTGCGCAATATCCGCATTGAACTGGGTATCAACCGGACCCACACCATCCTGTCCGGCGCGGCGCCGATCTCACCCAACCTATTGAATTGGTTCCAGACGCTTGGGGTCAGCGTGCAAGAAGCTTACGGCCAGACCGAGACCGGGATCATCACCGCTACGGTGCCAGGACAATCCCCCATCGGATCGGTTGGGCGAGCCTTCCGCGGCGTGGAGTTAAAAATCGCTGAGGATGGTGAAATACTTGTCCGCGCGCGCAGCAACTTCTCGGGCTATCACAACGCGCCTGAAAAAACCGATGAAACCGTTCTTGATGGCTGGGTCTATACCGGTGACATCGGCAAGCTGGATCAGAATGGCGATCTGTTCATTCTTGACCGGAAAAAGGACATCATCATCACAGCGGGCGGTAAGAACATCACGCCGTCATTGATGGAAAACGAGCTAAAATTCTCGCCGTATATCTCCGACGCTGTTGTCATAGGAGACAAGCGCAAGTTCCTGACAGCGCTGATCATGATCGACCAGGAAAATGTCGAGAAATACGCCCAGGAACAGCGCATCCCCTTTAGCGATTACAAATCGCTATGCCGCAACCCGGCTATCGAAGAACTGATCGATAAGGAAATCGCATCCGTCAACAAAGGCTTTGCGTCCGTCGAACAGGTTAAGAAATTTCGCCTGATAGACATCCTTCTGACAGCAGATGACGAGGAACTGACACCAACCATGAAGCTCAAGAGAAAGGTCGTGGAGGAGAAGTACGGCGATCTGATCGCGAGCATGTACTGAATCAACCAACGGAGGAGAACATGAAACAACTTATCGCAGCATTGAGTGCCGCTGCCCTTCTGGGCACACCGGCACTGGCGGAAACCCAAGGGGTGAGCGCCGACAGTATCAAACTGGGATCGTATACCGACCTTTCCGGGCCACTGGCCGTTTGGGGCGTGCCCAGTGCCAATGGTATGCGCATGCGTATCGATGAAGCCAACGCAGCGGGCGGTGTGCATGGCCGCAAGATCGAGATTGTCATCGAGGACATGCAATACCAAGTGCCGCGCGCGGTGCAGGCAGCAAACAAGCTGATCCGCCGGGACAAGGTTTTTGCAATCATCGGTGCCCTTGGCACTCCGCAAAACCTTGCCGTGATGCCAACTCAGTTCAACGCCGGGGTGCCAAACATGTACCCATTGACCGCCTCAAAGGTCATGACCGATCCGGTGAACCCAATGGTCTATAGCTTTTTCCGCAGCTATTATGAGCAGTTCAGGGCTGCGGCCGCCTATTTCTACGAAAATGGCGGTTATTCCACGCCTTGCGTTGCGCAAATCGCCAATGAAGCGGGCGAGGAGATGACCCACGGGGTCGAGGATCAACTGGCCGAATATGGGATGAAGATCGTCGCCAAAACGGAACATTCCGCCACCGAGACCGACCTGACCTCGTCGGTGACCACACTGAAGAACGCAGGCTGTGACATCGTCTTCCTGTCCACCTCGGTGCGGGACACGATCATCACCGTGGCCACCGCCAAGAAACTGGGCTTCGAGCCCATCTTCGTGACCGGAATGGTGCCCTACATGGATGCCGTGGCTGGGGCTGCCGGTGGCGCTATGCAGAACCTGTACCTTGTCGCGCCCTTCGTCTATGAGTCCGCCGCTAATGCCGAAGGTGAAGCCAAGCGGATTCTCAAAGCCTATGAAGCCACTCACGGCAAGGCAATGGAACCGCAGGCGCAGCTTGGCTACATCTTTGCCGATCTGACAATTAAGGCGCTGCAAGAGGCAGGCAAAGACCTGACCACCGAAAACTTCCTTGCGGCCACCGAGGCGATAGAAGGCTATGTAGACCCGATCGGCGGTCAACCGGTCAGCTTCTCGGCCGATGACCACCAGGGCTCGGATACCTTTATCATGGCCAAGGTCAACAACAGCGCCTGGGAAGTTGTGGCGCGCGGGCTCGACTACTGATCCCACTCCCTTTCGGGGGCCTCTGCCAATCGGTGTGAGGCCCCCGGCATCAAGCCTGTAACAGTTCGATTTGCAGCGCCAACGCGCGCGCGACCCACGGCCCAACCCGCTAGCCGGTTCTCCAGGCTTGCCCAGATGCCCCTGCCGGTCGGCCTTTCGGACAGAAAGGAAACACAATGAATTCGCATGCGACACCCATCGTCCCGGATACGTCCATCGACGATCTCAAGGCGCTTTTTGCCCGCCAGAAGGCGGCGTCGAACGCCAACCCTTACCCGTCCTATCAGGAACGGCGCGGCAATATCGAAAAGCTGCTGACCCTGACGGAAAAACATAAGCACGACATCTGCGAGGCCATCGACAAGGATTTCGGCAACCGTTCGGTGCGCGAAACCACACTGGCCGATCTCATGCTCGTCATCTCGGGGGCCAAACACGCCCGCCGGCACCTGCGCCGCTGGATGCGCACGCGCCGGGTGGGCACCACCCTGCATTCGCTGCCCGCCACAAGCAAGATCATGCCACAACCCCTGGGCGTGATCGGCAATATCGCCCCGTGGAACTATCCTTATGCCATCGCGCTTTTGCCTGCCGTGCACGCGCTGGCCGCGGGCAACCGGATGATGATCAAGCCCAGCGAGGTGACGGTGCACACGACCGAGCTTCTGGGCAACCTCGTGTCGGACAATTTCGACGAGGACCTGTTGGCCATCGTCACCGGCGGGCCGGACCTGGGCAACGCCTTCGCCGAACTGCCGTTCGATCATTTGATCTTTACCGGCTCCACCGCCGTGGGCCGCAAGATTGCCCAGGCGGCGGCGCCGAACCTGACGCCGATCACGCTGGAACTGGGCGGCAAATGCCCGGCGATCATCGACCACAGCTATGATCCGTCCAAGGCGGTCAACTCGATCCTGCGTGGCAAGGTGCTGAACTGTGGCCAGACCTGTATCGGGGTGGATTACATCTTTGTCCCGACCGAGAAGCTCGACGGGTTTGTCGAGGACATGAAGAAGGGCTTTACCAAGTTCTTCCCCAAGCTCGAAGGCAACGAGGACTACACCACCATTGTCTCGGACCGCCATTACGACCGCCTGCGCAATCTGGTGACAGACGCGCGTGACAAGGGGGCAAAGGTGGTCACGGTCAACCCGGATGGCGGCGAAGGCAGCACCAACAACCGTGTCCTGCCGCTCAACATGGTGATCAACCCGACCGAGGACATGACGGTCATGCAGGAAGAGGTGTTTGGCCCGGTCCTGTCGATCAAGACCTATGACAGGCTGGACGAGGTCACGAATTACATCAACAGCCATGACCGCCCGCTGGCGCTCTATTGGTTCGGCCATGACCGCGCCAAGGAAAAATACATGCTGCAAAACACCTGGGCCGGGGGGATGTGCGTCAACGAAACCCTGTTCCACGTGTTCCAGGAAAAGCTGCCCTTTGGCGGCATCGGGGCCAGCGGCATGGGCACCCACACCGGCAAGGCCGGGTTTGACAGTTTCAGCGCCCACAAGCCGGTCTTCCGGCAGGCGCGGCTGAATTCGGCCGACCTGCTCAACCCGCCTTACGGCAAGCTGACTGACACGCTCTTGGCGGTGATGAAGAAAATCGTCTGACACAGACACATAGATAACAGGGAGAGTAACAATGGCAGATTATGTCGTCATCGGCGGAGGATCCTCGGGAGGGGTTGTCGCCGCCCGTCTATCCGAAGACCCCAACACCACCGTCACGCTTTTGGAAGCGGGCGGTCCGGGGAACTCCAAATTCGTCTCGATCCCCGGCATGTTCGCCGGGCTGATCCAGGACTACAAGATCAACAAGTTGAACTGGCGCTTCCGCACCGCGCCGCAGAAGAAGCTGAACAATCGCTCGCTCTATCACCCGCGCGGCAAGATGCTGGGCGGCTCGTCGGGCATGAACGGCATGGTCTATATCCGGGGCGAGTCCGGCGACTATGACCGCTGGTCCGAACTGGGCAACGAAGGTTGGAGCTACGACGAGGTGCTGCCCTATTTCCGCAAGGCCGAGAACAATGAACGCGGCGCGGATGATTATCACGGCGATAGCGGACCGCTACATGTGAGCAACGGCGACGAGTCCTTTGATTTCTATTCGGCCTTCCTCGCCTCGGGGGAAAAGCTGGACTACCCCAAGACCGCCGATTTCAACGGCGCCAACCGCGAAGGGCTGGGCATCTACCAGTTCACCACCAAGAACGGCGAACGCGCCTCGGTCAAGTTCTGCTATCTCGATCCGATCATGGATCGCAAGAACCTGGATATTCAGGTCAAGGCCACGGTGCGCCGCATCGTCATGGAAGACGGCCGCGCGGTGGCGGTCGAATACGACCAGGACGGCCAGACCAAGCGGGTCGAGGTGGGCAAGGAGGTCATCGTCAGCGGCGGGGCCTTCGGCTCGCCGCAAATCCTGATGCTCTCGGGCATCGGGCCGCGCGACGAGCTGGAAAAGCACGGCATCACGGTGCAGCACGAATTGCCCGGCGTGGGTGAAAACCTGCATGATCATCCGGATGTGATGTTCGTGTTCAAGTCGAAGAAACGCACCGGTATTTCGCTGGGCCCGCTGGGCACGCTCAAGAACCTTGCCGCGTTTTACCAGTATTTCACCAAGCGCAAGGGCTGGCTCGCCAATCCGCCCACGGCGGCGGGTGGCTTCCTGCGGTCTGAGCCGGGCAAGAACAACCCGGATTTCCAGCTTCACATGGTGCCGCTGCCCTATCGCAACCACGCCCATGACTACATGTCGATGATCAAGTGGGGCTTTACCATGATCGTCAATATCGGCCATCCGCGCAGCCGGGGGCGTTTGACGCTGAAGGACGCCAATCCGGGGTCCGAACCCAATATCGACCTGAACCTTCTGGATCATGTCGATGACCTCAAGGACATGCGCAACGCCTTCAAGGTGACCCAGGAAATCCTTCACGGCCCGCCGCTCAAGGATAAGATCGCCAAGCCGCTATACCCCAAGCGTTACCTCGACACCGATGCCGAGATTGACGACTTCCTGCGCGCCGAGGTCAACCACGCCTACCACCCGGTCGGCACCTGCAAGATGGGCCGCGATGACATGGCCGTGGTCGATGCCCGGCTCAAGGTTCGGGGGCTGGCCAATGTGCGGGTGGCGGACGCCTCGATCATGCCCGAGATCATCAACGGCAACACCAACGCCACCTGTATCATGATCGGTGAAAAAGCCGCCGACATGATCAAGCAGGACGCAGCCGCCTGACAAACCTCGCCCCCGGGAAACCACCATTCCCGGGGGCGGCTTTTCGATCCCGCGTAATTCATATATATGCCTGCGCCAACAAGCACGAAGCGAGGACGCCGTGAACGAGATCAGCTGGGGCCGCAAGACCAAGGATTCCAAGCGTCAGCAGAAGCTGAAACGCCGGGTTTTGCTCGACACTGCGGCACATGAGTTTACCACCAAGGGCTATTCCGAAACCTCTATCAATGATCTGGCCGACCTGCTCGATGTCTCGAAACCCGCGCTGTATTATTACGTGAAGAACAAGGAAGATATCCTGCTGCAGTGTGTCGAAATCTCGCTTGAACTGATCATGGACATATTCGAGCGGGTCAACGACCTCGCCCTTTCGGGGATTGAAAGGGTGCGTGCCTATTTCCAGAATTACGCCACGATTTGCACCGGCGATTACGGCTATGCCCTGATCCGCGAAGGCAACAAGCATCTGGGCCCCGAGAACAAGGCCAAGATGCGCAAGATCATGGAAAAGGGACAGGAAGCGGTAGAAGGATTGATCGACGCTGGTGTGAAGGAAGGCTCGATCGCGCCCTGCGAAGCCAAATATGTCGCCTATGTTTTGTTCTCGACCTTCAATCAGATGGCATTCTGGTATTCGCCTGAGGGCGACAAGAGCGAAGCTGAGATTGCAGATCAATTGTTGAAAATCGTGTTCTCGGGCATTGAGCCCAGGAAATAATAAATTTTGCCTTCATCTTTCGGGAAACAGCTTTACCGATATTGATACCGGGATCGTTGAGCTGAAGGAGTGTTCCATGCATTTCTCGAAAAGGACGCCGTCGTACCGGCGAAATACAACCCTCCAACTGCCGAGTTTCGAATAGGGATCGTCACGTTCGGCTAATAGAGCTGAATTCGTCACGAAGTTAGCCAGATCTCGGATGAGAAGATAGCTGCTGTTCGTGGTTTGCGCTAGGAAATCGGGAACGTCCTGCGTCTTTCCAGTCACCACGGTTTGTAACAAAAATCAGCTTGTAAAAAGCATTTCACAACAGGGTTTGGCGTCCGTTTCGGGCAAACACACTGTGCCGCCGTAAAGTGCTTGTTGCGGGAGGTCTGTTTTTGCGCAGGCACAAACCTATAGACAAATGGCGGCTCCGTCCCACTTTACGATGATCGGTCCCGGTTATGGCGAAAGGGCGGTTTGAAATTCGCACCGTAGATTGGCTTGTAGTAACCGCTTTGGCGAAATTGGCTACAACGCGGCGATGGATGTGCCGCACCTGCAAGGGAATGCTGCGTCAGCGAACTCCCGGATGGGCAACGGCGGTAAAGTTCGCATCGTGCAAATTCACGTGCGGAGCAGCGAATGTCGGCGCGCCGACTGAGCCCAGACATTGACTATCGACGCCCCAGCCGTCCGAGCCTTGCGAGTTGCGCCAGCATCTGGGTACCAGTGTCGGAGGAGGTGTTGGAAGGGGGTGGAGTCGGACCTCCAGCAGAGTTCGGACGCGCCGGCAGCGATTGAACTCCCAAGAATTGTCTTGCCCTTAGCGCCGCATACTCTGCACCCGTCGCGCCGCCAATGGCATATCGGTTGTAGACCTGCTGGCTCCCGGCAAGCCCACGGGCGAAGGCGTAGCTCCCGCCAAATCCGGCTGAAAGCGCCGGCATCATGATGTTGCCGGAGACGGATCGGACGATAAAAGGTGTCGCGATGATGAAGCCTTTGGCCATGAGCACCATCATGAAGAACGGGATGAGCGCCCCTATGTTTGAAGCGCCCTCGGGATCGCCGAGTTCTGCGAGTAGGGCCCTTGAAACCCCGGTGATCGTTGCGAAGACACCCGCCACGATGATCGGGTACATTGCGAAGGAGATGAGTGCCGATAGCCAGCGTGCGAAATAGTCCTTGGTCACCTCGAAGAGGGTAAGGAAGATCATGACGGGCGCGATCCCAATCAGGAGCGCGACCATCAACCGTGACGCGACGACGATAAATGCAGCCAAGCCGCCGAGGATTGAAAGTAGCAGGACCCCGAGCGTGTCCAAGAGTGCTCCCGCCATCCAATTCAGTTCGGACCCTGCGGCATTGAGATAGTCGCCAAGTGCCGCGATGAGGTCATCGAATTCTTCGGCGAAGGTTCCTGAAGGCCCCGGAGCGCCGCCACCGACGGAGGCGACCAGCGATCCCGCGATACTGTCGATACCGCTCAGAATGGCTGAAGCGAGCCCATTGAACTGAACCCAATTCGTAGCAAACACACCTATCAAGGCGAGTTTCACGGCCAACCAGAAGGCAGTGCGCCCATCCATGGCGCGGTACTGATAGATCATATTGATGCAGACCAGGATGACCACAAGCGTCGTTCCGACAACCAGCAATGTGCCAACTGTCGCGGCCACTGCGCCGAATTGTGTCTCTGCGGCCGTGTCAAGATAGCCTTCAGCTGTTTCTACGAAGTAGGTGACGACGCTCATGAACGGTTACCAGTTGCCTTCGGCTTCACAAATCGGCATTGCCTCACGCCGAAGTTCGTTTGCCCGCTTGCGGTATTCCGATGTTGCCTCGACGACATCCCAATACTCTGAAGCCGCGTAGCGCTCGAAGAAGACGCCTTCGACCGCCTCCCAGGGCGGATAGCGTGTGGCGCATTCGCAGCTCTGCGCATCAACAATGCGTTGCATGCTTTCTGCCCGGTAGATTTGCTGAACCAGGAGACGCTTGTAGGACTCCCGCATTTCGATGTTTTGCATCCACTCCGGCTCGAGGGGCTGTTCCGAGCAAACATCGGGTTGGTTGTCGAGCGTAGGGATCAGGTTGCGCTCGGCCGTTCCGGGTGTCGCGTAACAAAGCCCCAGCAAACATGCAACGGTGATGACCTTCCTCATTTCGACGTCTCGGTGATCTCGCGTTTCACGAAGGTCGTGTAGCCGTAGTCACCCGCCTCAGCCGTGATGACCTCCCAGCCTTCCGCACCTCGTTCGTTCAGGATGCGGCGCATCTCGCCAAAGTCCTTCTGTTTCCTCACTTCGAAGAACAGGATGTCGTATTCAAACTGCTTCATTGATGGTGCCTCCGCTTGTGTTGGTCCCGGGGAGATAGAATTCGGTGATGCCGCGTGCGCCATCTTCGCGACCAGCCTGAATGATCACGTCGATCGAGCTTTCGATGTATTGGACCATGTCCTGGTAGGTCATTGGGATCTCGGTCTTGAGCGCGGCAATGGCCAGGCGCTGCACGGCGAGTTGCGGCGTCTCGGCATGAAGCGTGGTCATCGAGCCGCCGTGACCGGTGTTGATGGCCTCGAGGAAGGTCATGGCCTCCTTGCCGCGCACCTCGCCGAGGATGATCCGGTCGGGCCGCATGCGAAGGGTTGCCGTCAGAAGCACATCGGCGGTCTGGAACTCCGCATCGCGATTGGCGATCAGGGTGACCGCATTTGGTTGGGAGGGCAGAAGTTCGGCGGCCTCCTCGATGGTAACGATCCGCTCCTCGTCGCCAACATGGGACAGGATCTTGCGCGCGGCGACGGTCTTGCCGGTTGAGGTGCCACCGGAGACGATCATGTTGAGCTTGTTGTCGACGCAGAATTTCAGCGCATCGTTGATGTCTTCCGCGGTCACCACTTCCCGTAGAGCGCGGTTCTTCTCCTGTCGCAACTCTTCGAGCTTGCGCTCCTCGCCGTAGAGGAACTTCAGTTCAATCCGATCCAGCGGCAGGCTCGAGAAGAAGCGCAGCGAGATTGACATGCCCGAAAGCACGGCGGGTGGCGTCACCACCTGGGCGCGGATGGGCCGGTCGCGATAGGTGATCGAGACCGAGACGATGGGTTTGTCCTTGCTCATGGTCGTGCTGGCAGAGGACGCGATCTGGTTGCCGAGGTCTTTGACTTCTGTGGCGGAAAGGCGTTGGTCCAACACTCGCATGAAATGGTCGCCTTGGAATTCTCCCCAGCAGGTGCCGTCGGGATTGATGCAAATCTCGATCACATCATCGCGGGCGGCATCCCGCAGCTTGTCGAGCGAGGCCTGGAGATAGGAGAGCGTCATGGGTCAGAAGATCTCCAGATCACGATCTACCATGACGGTGACGCGCGCACCCTGATCGATATGGATGACCGGGCCGATGGAGAGGTATTCGCCGATCACGGAATCGGTGGCATCAGCCAGATCATCGCCAACGTCCTCGAGCACTTCGGCTGTGGTTTCATTTTCGACCTGGGCTGCGGCAGCGCTTGGGGCTGCGGAGATGATCGAGATGAGCGCGGCCGAGCCGAAGCGTTGGGCAAAGCGTGTGTCGACAAATCCGGTCACGCCGGACCGGCCCAATTCATCGCCCCCGAAAGCACTGATCTGGATGGATTGATTGTCAGGCAGGATAATTCGGTCCCAGGCGATGGTGACGCGGCGCTGCGATATCTCGATGCCGGACCGGTAACGGCCGATGAGACGCGAGCCGCGCGGGATCAGCAGCCGCGTGCCATCAAAGCTGAAGACATCTTCGGAGATGATGGCACGGGTTTGGCCGGGCAGGGAGCTGTCGAGGGCGGTTTCCATCACGGCCTGGATCATCGTGCCCTGGATGACGGTGTTCGAGGGGTTGGCGATCACCTCGGCCTGGGTCACGGTGCTGGGCAGTGCACCATTCTGCACGAAATCCGTCACTTCGCCAAAGCTGCGCTCGGAAAGTGCCGTCTCGCCGGTATTGGCACCGCCAGTTCCTCCAAATGCAATAACCGGCGAAGCAATCCGACGTTCCTGGAAGGCACGTTCCTCATCCGCGCGGCGCTGCAGTTCCGCCATGCGCCGAGCTTCTTCTTCGCGGGCTAAACGCTCCGCCTCCCGGGCACGAAGCTCATCCTCAGAGGGGCCCAGCGGGGCAGGGGTTGGTTTGCTGGCCTCGAGTCGAGCCAGTTCCAGGTCCGTACGCAACTGCTGCATCGCCCGGTCGCGGGCGGCAAGCTCCTCTCGGAATTGTTCCTGTGCTCCCTCTGACGCCGCCTGCAAGGCCGCGATCTGCGCGGTCAGCGCATCGATGGCATCTGCGGCAGCCGTGTCTTCCTCGACCACGGGTTCCGGCGCGGTCTTCAGTTCCTCGATCTGGGTCTGGAGGGCTTTGATCTGGGCAAGCAGCTCGGCATTGGGTTCGACCGGGTCGGGCGTAACCACGACAATTTCCGGTTCGGGGGCAGGGGGTGGGACAAAGGGTTCGATCTCGCCAAAGCCATCCCCTTCGGATTGGAACTCGTCTGGCGTCGCCGTTGGCAGGGCGATCTCTTCCTCGGGCGTTGACACGAGGTAGAGCAGCGCACCACCGGCGAGGATCAATCCAACAATGAGGAGTGCGAGCAGTGGCGATCGACGCCTCTGAACGGGCCCATGACGTGGGTTGCCCTGTTCCAAGGCGGCGAGGCGCTGTTCAAGATCGGCGTTATTGTCGCTCATGAGCCCGCTCCCGAGGGTGTCGTCGCTTCGATGCAAACCACTTCCTCGCCGAGCCGCAGCACCCATTGGCGGCTCACGCCGGAGACTCGGATGGCGCCATCTTCCACGACGGCGGTGTTCACCGTGCGCTCACGGCCGTTCGCATAGCGGAAGATGCCGGGCACCGGTGCGTTTCGCGGGAAGGCAAAATAGGTGAAGGTCCCGTCATCCCAGATCCGCGTCGGGGTGAACTCGGAACGCGCACTGGCGCCGTAATTGTAGTTCGGCGCCGCACGTGCGATCGCACCCGCCGCCCGGCGGTTGTCCTGAGGGTAGCGGAACTGGACCACGTAGAAGGTCGGGCTCGAGGCCTCATTCACGTTGAAATAGTAGCTGCGGCGATTGGTGTAGACCGTGACGTTGGTGTGCACACCGCGGGCCAGCGGCTTGATGGCGAAGGCCCGCCCGCCCGGCACGCCGTCGATCTCGAAGCCTTCCGTATCGCCAGCGATGATCGACCGGATGCTTTCACCCTCGCCAAACTCGATGGTGGTGACATGGGTCAACGAAACGCTGAGCCGGTAGACCTGTCCCTCCTGGTAGGTTGCGATCCGCACGCGCCGGTCCTTTGGGCCGCCGCGCGGAATAGCTTCGGCTAAGGCAAGAGTGGGGACAAGAACCGCCAGTACTAGAATGAAACTCAAGGGGCGCAAATTCAGTTCTCCAATCTGTCCGAGCGGATCGAATACTCGATGACGGTAAATCCAAAGGGGTTGGTCCAGACCTCATCGATGGTGCGGCGGGTCTCGGGGCGGAACTCGAAGAGCATCGTCGCCGTGAACAGCCCAGCCTGAACGCCATTGATGGAGGTCAGGCGTTTGCGCAACCGAACGCTCGCCCGGTTGTTGCCGATCCGATTGATGCTGAGGATCTCGACCTCAAGCCTTGCGTTCGGTCCATAGACGGTCGGCGGGTATTGCGCGTTCGCCGAGTTCCAGATTTGGCGCAAAGAGGCCTGCGCGGCTCCGTCCGAGCGTCGCAGCACGCTTCTGATGCGCACATCATTGTCGAGCTGGTTATAGACCTCACGATCGGTCACATAGCGGAAGACCTCCGCCTCGATGATGGCCTGGTTTTCCGTGACGGTGGTGGCGCCAACTGAGGCCTCGGGCAGAGCAAAGCCGGTGTTGGGATCGTAGGGCACGACGACGGGTGGCGGATCCACATCGAGGATCGCAACCGCGGCAGCACCGAGGCAGCCAAGGATGCCGAAGATCAGCCCCAGGAGTCCGAGGCGTTGCCAGAGCCGTTCCCGGCGCAGGGCGCCGTAGACCAGTTCTTCTTCGATGATGGCCGTTTCTTCGTCCAAACTCGTCATCCTTTTGACGTTTCGAATTAGTCCGCACGTAGGGTGGGGAGGGTGAACTCCATGAAGCGCTGCTCCTCGGCGATGGTGGCGGCGTCGATCACACCGCCGGTGCCATCGCCCACCGTCTGCACCGCTTCAAGCTGCCACATGGCCACAAGCGCGATGGCCAGCTCTGCCGTGACGCGGGTGTTGAGATCGACGCTTTCCTTGAGCTCATCCATGTCGTCGATGAGGCCCACGAGCCGATCAACGCGCTCGAGTGATTGCCCGGCATCGTCGTAGCTGTTCTGGGCCGCGGCCGAGACCAGGGCGCCGGTGGTCGCCTGCGTCGCGATACGGTTGGCGCTTGCATTGCCGCTGGTGGCCATCTCGCGGAGCGTATCATCATCGAAGCCGAGATCGGCCAGCACCCGGTCCATCTGGGTTTCGATCTTGCTGGCCCCGGAGCCTGTGAGCCTGGAGAAGTCGCCGGTCTTGATTGCTTCGATGGTTGCGATGATGTCCCCGAACTCCCGATCAAGGAGACCGTTCAGCTCCTCTTCCATCTGAGTTCGGATAATCTCGGGTAGCTCGGCGAGGCGTGTCAGCGCCTCATAGGTGCGTTGCAGCTCCGCGAGTTGATCCCTGAGTGTGGCCAGCTGTTCGCGAAGTTGCGTGAGCTGCTCGTTCTGCAGGATTTCATCTTCGATCATCTGCCGAAGCTGCTGGATATTCTGGGTGATGTTCTGGGTGTCGACGACCGGCACACCCTGGGCCTGGCCCGGAGTGCTGGTGAAGAAACAGCTGCCAATCGCGATGGTGCTGACAAGTGACGCACTGCGCAGAAACTGCGGGAAACGACGTGACCAAAACATCAATCCAAATCCTCCAATGTGAATTCCATGTAATTGCCCTCGGCCATGTGGGCGGCGGCTTGGGCGAGCTGGGCCGCGGTGAGGGGCTGTGTGCGCGCTGCCTTCAGTCGAATGCGCGCAGCTATCAGACGGACCAGCTCTGAGCGGGCATAGGTGTTGAGCGCCATGCTCTCCTGAACATCCGACGTGCTGCCGACGCGGGTGACGATGTCCTGGATGCGCAGCGCGGCTTGCTGGATCGCGGCGGGCGCGTTGTTGCCATAGAAGGCGGCGCCATGGCCGGTGAGCGAGAGATTGGCATTGGCCAGGAGGGCAGGGTCGATCGTACCAAGCGCTTCGATCCCGCCGATCCGCGCCAGGTAGAGGTTGTAGCGCTCCGGGATGACCGTGACGTAGTGCCGGGTTTCCTTGAAGGGCGGCACACCACCGTATTCGATCACGCGACCCGGGCCGGCGTTATAGGCCGCAAGCGCGTTGATGATGTTGCCATCAAAGGTGTTGAGCTGTGCCGCGAGATAGCGCGCTCCTGTCACTGTACCCTCATTAATCAGAATTGCCTTTAAAATTATCGTTTGTTTTCAGCGGCACGATGTACCCTTAATTTTCATATTGTACCGTTAATTGCCATACTGTACCCTTTATTAGC
>NZ_JBLXFB010000036.1:6365-27905 GCF_048262615.1 Antarctobacter sp. | reverse complement strand
TGCTCGGCCCAGAACCCCTCGGGGTCGCTGATCGAGGCCGCATACATCGCATCATAGCGCGCCGCGTCGACGTGGGCGTTTTTGACTTGTTCGTCTGACGGGGGGTAGGTCTTGCTCATCGGGCTCTCCTCCTGAAGGTGATTGGGGGCAGGGAAAACCTCCCCGCCCCCGAAATCAAGTGGTTCCTAAGTCGCGTGCGTGGATCAGATGGCCAGATATTCTGCGCGCAGCGCCTCGTTCTCCAGCACTTCGGCGGCGGTGCCGTCATAGACAATTGAACCGGTGTCGAGAATCACCGCGCGATCAGCGAGTTGCAGCGCGCGCACGGCGTTCTGTTCGACAATGATGGTGGTCATGCCCTGCTCCTTGACGTGGCGCAGGGTCTTTTCGATCTCGTCGACGATGACGGGTGCCAGCCCCTCATAAGGCTCGTCCAGCAGCAGCACCTTGAGGTCGCGCGCCAGTGCGCGGGCGATGGCCAGCATCTGCTGTTCGCCACCCGACAGCGTCACGCCTTCCTGCTTGCGGCGCTCGCCGAGGCGCGGGAAGAGGTCATAGAGGCGGTCCAGCGACCAGCCGATTGGCGGGGCGATCTGCGCCAGTTGCAGGTTTTCCTCGACCGTCAAACCGGGAATGATGCGGCGATCTTCGGGAACAAGGCCCAGCCCCGCGACCGAGGCCTGATGCGACTTCATCAGGTGCAGCGGCTGGTGGTCCAGCCAGATTTCGCCCTGGTTCACCTGCGGGTCGTCCAGCCGCGCGATAGAGCGCAGCGTGGTGGTCTTGCCCGCGCCGTTGCGGCCCAGAAGCGCGAGGATTTCGCCCTCATGCACGTTAAAGCTGACACCTTGGACGATGTAGCTTTCGCCGTAGTAGGAATGCATGTCGTAGACCGACAGGAAGGCGGGGGCCGTTTCGGCCATGTTGGAATTCTTGGAAAAATCGGGACGGACGTTCATCTTTTTCTACTCCCGTCCCGGGCTTGACCCGGGACCTCGTGGGTGGAGGGAGGCCCCGGCGCAAGGCCGGGGCGCGATCGGCAGCGTCAGGTGTGCGCTTCGCCCAGATAGGCTTCTTGTACCTTGGGATGGCCCTTGATGTTCTCGGGGGCATCCTCGACCAGCGGCGTGCCCTGCGCCAGAACCGTGATCCGGTCTGCAAGGGAAAAGACCACGTGCATGTCGTGTTCGATGATGGCGATGGTGATGTCGCGCTGGTCCTTGATCTGCTTGAGCAGGTCGATGGTGTTGTTGGTGTCGGCCCGCGCCATCCCGGCGGTGGGTTCGTCCAGCAGCAGGAGTTTCGGCTCTTGCACAAGGCACATGGCCATTTCCAGCCGCCGTTTGTCGCCACGCGACATCGAGGCCGAGTGCATGTGGCGTTTGTCCAGCATGTTGACCTCATCCAGCATCTTTTCGGCCTCTTCGATAAGCGTGTGCTCATTCGAGACCGATTGAATCGCATGTAGGCGATAGGCACCGTCCCGTTTGGCAAAAAGCGGGATCATCATGTTCTCGAAAACCGTGAGGTCGCCAAAGATTTCGGGCGTCTGGAAAACGCGGGAAATCCCCATCTGGTTGATCTCGTGGGGGCTGCGGCCCAGCACCGACTGGCCCTGGAACATGACCGATCCGGTGTCTGGGATCAGCTTGCCCACAAGGCAGTTCAGCAGCGTGGATTTGCCAGCGCCGTTCGGCCCGATAATCGCATGACAGGTGTTTTCCTGCACCGAGAGGTTCACATCGGAAAGCGCTTTCAGGCCGCCGAACCGTTTGCCCACGTCTTTGATTTCAAGGATACCCATGGGTTTTTCTCCTTATTCCGCGGGTTCGGTCTTGGCCGAATTGGGCTCTTCGGTTTTCTTGCGGCGGAAGAGGCGCGCAATGCGTTGGCCGCCTTCGACCAGACCGCCGGGCAGGAAGATCACCACCAGCATGAAGATGATGCCCAGCGTGAGGTGCCAGCCTTTGCCGACGAAGGGGTGGATGATGAACACCACCGAATCCTCCAGCCCGTCGGGCATGAAGCTGAACCAGCTGTGCAGCACGTTGTCGTTGATCTTCGAAAAGATGTTTTCAAAATACTTGATCATGCCTGCGCCCAGCACCGGGCCGATCAGCGTGCCAGCGCCACCGAGGATGGTCATCAGCACAACCTCACCCGACGCGGTCCACTGCATCCGCTCGGCCCCGGCCAGCGGGTCCATCGCCGCCATCAGGCCACCGGCCAGACCGGCATACATGCCGGAGATCACAAAGGCCGCAAGCGTGTAGGGTTTCGGGTTCAGGCCGGTGTAGTTCAGGCGTTGCTGGTTCGACTTGATCGCCCGCAGCATCATCCCGAAGGGCGAGCGGAAGATGCGGATCGACAGGTAGAAGGCAAGCAGCATGACCACGGCACAGACGTAGTAACCTGCCGAGAAGGTAAAGCTCCACGGGCCGACCACCATGTCATAGGCGCCGCGCATCTCGATACCAAAGAGGTTGGTCACCGGGATGGAGCCGTCGGCGGTCTGCGACACACCCAGAACACGCGGATCGTCCAGCGTCAGTTGCAGGCCGGTTTCGCCATTGGTCAGCGGCGTCAGCACCGAGTAGGCCAGCGCAAAGGACATTTGCGCAAAGGCCAGCGTCAGGATCGAAAAGTAGATCCCCGACCGGCGCAGGCTGACAAAGCCGATGACCAGAGCAAAGACCCCCGCGATGACAACCGACAGCAGGATCGCCGGGATGATGTTCATCGACAAAAGCTTGAACATCCAGACCGCCGAGTAGGAGCCGACCCCCAGAAAGGCCGCGTGACCGAAGGACAGGTAGCCGGTCAGGCCGAACAGGATGTTAAAGCCGATGGCGAAGATCCCGAAGATCACGAAACGCTGCATCAGGTCCGGATATCCGGCGTTGAACTGCGCCAGACCGCTGTCCGTCGGGAAGGGGTTGAGGATAAAGGGGGCGAGCATTGTCAGCGCCACCACGATGATCAGCAGGGTGCTGTCTTTCTTGTCCAATCCAAGCATGGCGGTTTACTCCATCACGCCTTTGCGACCCATCAGACCGCGCGGGCGGGTCAGAAGGATGACAATGGCGACAAGGTATATGATGATTTGGTTGATGCCGGGGATCAGGGTGATGACCTGCTCCATGGACGCAAAACTCTCAAGGATGCCCAGCAGGAAACCCGCAAGCACGGCACCGGGCAAAGAGCCCATCCCGCCGACCACAACCACCACAAAGCTGAGGACGAGGAAATCCATGCCCATATGATAGTTTGGCGCGTTGATTGGCCCGTACATCACACCCGCAAGGCCCGCCACAGCGGCGGCGATGCCGAACATGATGGTAAACTTGCGGTCGATGTCGATGCCCAGCAGGCCCACGGTTTCACGGTCGGCCATGCCCGCGCGGACCACCATGCCGAAGGTGGTGAATTGCAGGAAGGCAAAGACCGCGCCAATGATCACCAGCGCAAAGCAGAAGTAGACGATCCGCCAGACCGGGTAGACAATGGTCGAGGTCAGTTGCGCGATGCCGGACAGCGCCTCGGGGGCGGGGGTCTGGATCGGGTTTGCGCCGAAGTAGTATTTGACGATTTCCTGCAACACGATCGCCAGACCGAAGGTCACAAGGATCTGGTCGGCGTGGGGACGCTTGTAGAAATGTTTGATCAGCCCGCGCTCCATGATGAAGCCGATGAAAATCATGACCGGGATGGCGAACAGGATGGCAAGTGGGACCGACCAATCGATGATGCTTGAGCCGACCTCGGGCCCGAACCAGCTTTCGACATAGGGCGTCTTGACCTTCAGCGGGTTGCCGAGAAAGTCCGTTTGCGACGGGTCGATGGTTTCGAACGACGAGTTCAGGATACGCTGCAACGTCACCGAACAGAAAGCGCCGATCATGAACAACGCGCCGTGCGCGAAGTTGACCACGCCCAGCGTGCCGAAGATGAGTGTCAGACCCAACGCGATCAGCGCATAGGCCGAGCCCTTGTCGAGCCCGTTCAGAATTTGGAGGATAATAGCGTCCATTGTCCCACCCTTTGCGGTCGGAGTGCGGAGAAAACGGGACCCGTCAGACGGGCCGAGGGGAGTGAAGAGACGGGGGCAGGGCGCGCGGCCCTGCCCCTACAGACGGTCCCGTCGGGACCGGCCCGTTATGCGCCCGGATTGCAGGAACCCAGCTGACCGCCCGCAAACATCGGGTGATCGGCGGCGTACTCAACCTGCGCACGCGGGGTGATTTCCACGATCTCGAGAAGGTCGAATTCCGAGGTCGGGTTCTCTTTGCCCTTCACAACCAGCACGTCCTTGAAGCACTGGTGGTCTTCCGCACGATACAGGGTCGGGCCGTTGCCCAGGCCGTCGAATTCGAACCCTTCGAGGGCTTCGACAACGGCACAGGGGTTGAACGAACCAGCGCGCTGAACGGCATCCGCATACAGCAGGGTCTGCACATAGCAGGTGTGCGCGGCCTGGCTCGGCGGGAAGCCGTATTTGGTGCCAAAGGATTTCACGAAGGTCTTGGAGCCTTCGTCCTGTAGCGACCAGTGCCAGTTGGTCGATCCGAAGATCCCCTTGACGTTGGCCCCGGCACCCTTCGCCATCAGGCGCGAGTACAGCGGCACGACGATCTCGAACTGCTTGCCGTCGACGATCTTTTCACGCAGCCCGAACTGAACGGCGTTGGTCAGCGAGTTGACCATGTTTCCGCCGTAGTGGTTCAGGACCAGCACGTCTGCGCCCGAGTTCAGAACCGGCGCGATGTAGGACGAGAAATCCGTCGCCGCCAGCGGGGTCAGCACGTTGTTGACGGTCTGCCAGCCAAGTGCCTCGGTTGCGGCTGCGATCGACTCCTGCTGGGTCCAGCCCCAGGTGTAGTCGGCGGTCAGGTGATAGGCCTTGCGGTCGTTGCCGTAGTTCTTGGCAAGCACCGGGGCCAGCGCCGCACCCGACATGTACCCGTTGAAGAAGTGGCGGAACCCGTTCGCCTTCTTGTCTTTGCCGGTGGTGTCGTTCGAGTGGGTCAGGCCCGCCATGAAGATGACACCGGCCTCTTGGCACAGGCCCTGAACGGCGATTGCCACGCCCGAGGACGACCCGCCGGTGATCATCACCGCGCCGTCTTTTTCGATCATCGACTTGGCCGATGCGCGGGCGGCGTCGGACTTGGTCTGGGTGTCGCCGGTCACATACTCGACCTTGCGGCCCAGAATGCCTGTGCCCTCAAGGGATTTCGACGAGAACGTCGACAGCATTCCGCCGTCGCCGCCACCGTTCAGGTGCTCGACAGCCAGTTCGTAGGCGCGCAGCTCGTCGGCGCCTTCGTCAGCATAAGCGCCGGTCTGCGGAACGTTGAAGCCCAAGGTGACTTTGTCGTTGCCCGGCGCATTGGTAAAGCCCGAGTGGCTGGCAGCGGAGAGATAGGTGGGCAGCGCAAGGCCGGCACCGGCTGCTGCACCGGTCTTGATCACGCCACGGCGCGTCACATTCTTAATGGACATAAAATCCTCCCGTTTCGAGAAATCCGCCCCGAATTCTCCTCAGCACCCGGGGCGATCGCACATCTGTGCAAACGCAGTATGGCAGCGGGGTGGAAAATTGTGCAACAAGCGCTTTACGTGTAACGGTTTTTTTGTCAACGTCTGAAAAGAAATCAGTCACGTTTTGTAAAGGTGTTTATATTGCGCCGCAGAAACCCATTGAAACCGCAGAGGAATGCGAAATGCCCCGCGACACGTTAACCGGATCGCGGATCCGCGAACGTCGGGTGTTGCGTGGACTGAAGCAGGCCGATCTGGCACGCCAAGCGGGAATTTCGGCCTCATACCTCAATCTCATTGAGCACAACCGGCGTAGAATCGGCGGAAAGTTGCTGCTCGCCATCGCCGATATTCTGCGGGTCGAACCGGCGGCGCTGACCGAGGGCGCGGGGGCCGCCCTGATCGCTTCGCTGCGCGAGGCCGCCGCCGACAGGCCGCTGGTCGGGGCGGAACTTGACCGGGTGGACGAATTTGCGGGTCGTTTTCCGGGGTGGGCGCAACTTCTGTCGGACGGTCGTGCCCGCATCGCCCAGCTGGAGCGCAGCCTTGAAACACTGAACGATCGCATGACCCATGATCCGCATCTTGCCGCCTCGCTGCACGAGATGCTGTCAACCGTGACGGCGATCCGGTCCGCCGCCTCGATCCTTGCCGAGCCCGGCGAGGTGGATGCCGAATGGCAGGCGCGGTTTCATCGCAATATCTATGAAGACAGCGCAAGGCTGGCCGAGACCAGCCGGGGTCTGGTGAGCTATCTCGAAGCCGATGAAACCTCGCCGCTGGAAACCGGCACGCCGCAAGAAGAACTGGACGCGATCCTGGAGGGGGCGGGGCATACCATCCCCGAACTCGAAGAGGGCAAGGGCGTGGATGCGGCGCTGTCGCGACTGGGTCGAAGTCTGTCCGAGGCCGCACGGGGGCTGTTCCGTCTTTGGCTGGAGCGTTACGCCGCTGACGCCGCCGCGCTGCCCTTGCCGGCTCTGGGCCCGGCGATTGCGGAGCATGGTCCCAACCCGGCCGTCCTGGCCGCGAAACTGGGGGCCGATCCCGCCCGCATTATGCGCCGGTTGGCGGCCATGCCGCCAGAGGTTCTGCCAACCCCCGTCGGGCTGGCGGTCTGCGATGCGTCCGGCGTGTTGACCTACCGCAAGCCGTTGCCGGAATTCCCGATGCCGCGGTTTGGCGCGGCCTGTCCGCTGTGGCCGCTTTACCGCGCCCTGAGCAGGCCGCATGTCATCCTGTCCGGACCGGTGATGCAGGCTGGCCGCAGCAGCGCGGCGCTCTGGGCCGAGGCGCTGGCGACCCCAGTTGGCGGTCCGGCGGTGAACGCCGATCCGCTCTACCAGGCGCAAATGATGGTGCGCCCGCTTCCGCCGGGTGTAGAGGCCCCGGTCGCGCTGCCGCAACTGGGGGTGGCGTGCCGGGTTTGCCCGCGCGAGGCCTGCGAAGGCCGTCGCGAGCCGTCGATCCTTGCCTCAGCCAGTCGGGGCTGACCGTGGTCCGCTTGAACGCGCCGCTGTAAGCCCCTGACGGCGCATAGCCGTTTCACCGAACGTGCTTTGCCTGACGTGTCTTCACCGGGTTCCGGTCGATGCGGCCGACAGGGTTTCAGGAAAACCTTTGCCGAGGGGCAACAGTTTTTTGACACGGGCGGAAAATACCGCCTAAAATCGCCTTATCTGCCAGAGGTCGGGCACAAAAGAACCGGGCGGCGGAATGCGGGGGAAAAGAATGGGCGGTCAAGTTCTGCTGATCGAGGACGAACCGAATATCATCGAGGCGATCAGGTTCATTTTGTCCAGGGACGGATGGCAGGTGCACACCCATTCCAACGGAACCGACGCTGTCCAGATCGTACGCGATCGGGGGCCGGATGTGGTGATCCTTGACGTCATGCTGCCCGGCCGCTCGGGGTATGACATCCTGCGGGAATTGCGCGATGATCCGGCCCATGCTGACCTGCCGGTTCTGATGCTGACCGCGCGCGGGCAAAGCAAGGATCGTGAAATGGCCGAACGCGCGGGGGCCAGCCGGTTCATGACCAAACCCTTCTCCAACGCCGAAGTGCTCGACGCGGTCCGAGCGTTGTCGCCGCGATGACCCGCTCCGCCAGCGGTTTGCCGGTGCGTCCACCGGGCAAACCTCCCGCTGGCGCGGTGCCGATCCATGTCGAGCGCCAGACATTCCGCCGACGCCGCCTGATAGATGCGACCTGTGCATTGCCCCTGCTGGGATGGGTCCTGTGGTGGCTGCCGCTGCTCTGGTCCGGGGCTGAGGTGACGGTGCCCGCGTCCATGGTCTTGATCTATATCTTCGGGGTCTGGATCGCGCTTGCCATCGGCGCGGGACGGCTGGTTCACCTGCTGCACCGCAACCGGCCGGTCGGGTCCGGGACCAAGGGGGGCGGGCGGTGAGCACGCTCAACATGCTGGCGGTGATTTCTGTCGCTTATGTCGCATTGCTGTTTTCGGTAGCCTTTTTTGCCGAACGCGCCGCGCTGCGTGGGCGCGAGCGGTGGTTGCGCGCCCCTTTGGTCTATACCCTGTCGCTGTCGATCTACTGTACCGCATGGACGTTTTACGGCGCGGTCGGCAGTGCCGCCCGCAACGGGTTCGAGTATCTTACGATCTATCTTGGCCCGAGCCTTGTCATGCTGGGCTGGTGGTGGATCCTGCGCAAACTGGTGCGCATCGGGCGCAATCAACGGATCACCTCCATTGCCGACCTGATTTCGTCCCGCTACGGCAAATCCAACCTGCTGGGCATCGGTGTCACCATTCTCGCCGTGGTCGGGACAACCCCCTATATCGCGCTTCAGTTGCAGTCAGTGACACTTTCGGTCGAAGTCTTTGCAACGACCCAGGAGGGCGCCGAGGGCGCGCCCGGTCTGACGGCGTTCTGGGTGGCGGCGGGGCTGGCGGTCTTCACGGTTATTTTCGGCACCCGGAATCTGGACGCCAATGAACGCCATCACGGGGTCGTCATGGCCATCGCCGTCGAGGCGGTGGTCAAGTTGGCTGCCCTGCTGGCCTTGGGGATATTTGTGGTCTGGGGCTTGTCGGATGGAATATCCGCAACTTTGGCCCGCATTGACGCGTCCGCGCTGGGCAGTTGGTCGGTCGACAATGGCCGCTGGGCCGGGATCATGCTGCTGTCGGCGGCGGCGTTCCTCTGTCTGCCACGGATGTTTCAGGTGCTGGTGGTCGAGAATGACAACGACGCCCAGCTGCGCATGGCTGCCTGGGCCTTTCCTTTGTACCTGATGGGGATGAGCCTGTTTGTGGTGCCGATTGCGGTCACCGGGCTTGACCTGTTGCCGCCCGGATCCAACCCCGACCTTTTTGTGCTGACGCTGCCGCTTAGTCAGGGCAAGGAGGGGCTGGCGATGCTCTCTTTCCTTGGCGGGTTCAGTTCGGCCACCTCTATGGTGATCGTGGCGGCCATTGCCCTGTCGACCATGGTGTCGAACCACATTGTCATGCCGGTCTGGTTGCGCCTGCGGGTGGGGTCGGCCAGCGTGTCCGGCGATGTGCGGCACGTTGTTCTGGTGTCCCGGAGGATCTCGATCGCCGGGGTACTGCTGCTGGGCTATCTCTACTACGCCCTCTCCGGTGGCCGGACAGAGCTTGCCGCGATCGGGTTGGTGTCGTTTACCGGTGTGGCGCAGGTGCTGCCCGCGCTTTTGGGGGGCATCTTTTGGCGCGGGGCCACCCGGATCGGCGCGCTGGCGGGGCTGACGGCGGGTTTTGTGACATGGGGGTACACCCTGTATCTGCCCAGCTTTGGCCCCGGCACCGTTCTGCCCGACGCATGGTTTGTGACCGGGCCATTTAACATCGCCGCCTTGCGGCCCGAGGCGCTGTTCGGCATCGGCTTTGACGACAAGCTGCTGCACGCCATGTTCTGGAGCCTGCTGCTCAACGCGCTTGCCTTTGTCGCCGGGTCATTGCTGAGCGAAGCCTCGCCGCTGGAACGCCTGCAAGGGGCGCAGTTCGTCTCTGCCCAACAGGCCGGTGCCGGTCCCCGAAGCTGGTTGCAAAGCACGGCGGAAAGCGAAGACCTGATGGTCATGACGCAGCGCATTCTGGGCGCGCAAGAGGCGCAGGCGCTGTTCCTGCGTGAGGCCCGGTCGCAGGGGGTAGAGGGCGATCTGCCCGCCCCGACCCCGGAATTCCTGCAACGGCTGGAACGCGAACTGGGCGGGTCCGTGGGGGCGGCGACGGCGCACGCCATGGTGGGCCAGATCGTCGGCGGAGCCATGGTCTCTGTCGAGGATCTCATGGCGGTGGCCGACGAGACGGCGCAGATGATGGAATATTCCGCACGTCTGGAGGCGCAGTCACAGGAGTTGACGCGCACGGCGGGCGAATTGCGCCGCGCCAACGAAAAGCTGACACGCCTGTCGGTGCAAAAAGATGCGTTCCTGAGCCAGATCAGCCACGAACTGCGCACACCGATGAGTTCGATCCGGGCGTTTTCGGAAATCCTGCGCGACGCACAGGGCCTGACGCGGTCCGAACAGAACCGCTATGCCTCTATCATGCACGACGAGGCGCTGCGGCTGACCCGGCTGCTGGACGACCTGCTGGACCTATCGGTGCTGGAAAACGGACAGGTCAGCCTGAACCTGACCGAAGGCAGGCTGGAGGATGTGCTGGACAGGGCGGTCTCAGCGGCCTTGGCGGATGAGGCGGGGTCGGGAATCCGGGTGATCCGGCGCCGGGTCAACGAGCAGGTCTATCTGTCGACGGATGTCGAGCGGCTGGCGCAGGTCTTTATCAACCTGATCGCCAACGCGCGGAAATATTGCGACGCCGATGAGCCCGTTTTGCGCATCGTCGTGACGGAGGCACGGAACGATCTGTTGGTGGATTTCATCGACAACGGGTCGGGCGTTGCCCCCGAGGCACAGGATGTGATCTTTGAGAAATTCGCCCGCGTGAGCGATCAAAAGGCAGGCGGTGCCGGTTTGGGTTTGGCGATTTCGCGCCAGATCGTGGCGCGTCTGGGCGGAGAGATCAGCTATCTGCCCGATCGGGACGGCGCGGCCTTTCGCGTGTCACTGCCCTTGCGGCAAGTGTTGGCCGCGCAATAACCCCGCCCGACGCCGGATTATTCAAACAAAGTACAGAGTGTTAAAGCCCTTGGTAACCAAATCGGCCGATAACGGGGGCCGGAGGCAGTTTTCGATGGGCATTCATCTGCATGGCTGACGGTGCGCGAAATGACGTTATGGGCCAAAAGGCCCTGGCGGCTCAACGGGCCTATGAGGCGCGTGGCATGTCGCTGGCCAAGGCGTTGCGCCGGGCGTTGTCGCGAACGGCCGATGTGCTCTGGGATCTCGCTCTGGTCACGCAATCCGTCACGGTCGACAAGATGGACCAGGACGAAGTGGTTGAGGCGCTTGGAAAAAAGAACCTTTTGGTGGTTCTGGACGGTCCGGACGGCGCGGTCGGCATCGCCTCTGTCGACCGTCAGGTCATGACCGGTGTGATCGAGGTCCAGACCATTCAGCAGGTCACCCAGATGCCAGTCGAGGATGACCGCCTTTTGACGCAGACTGATGCCGCGATGCTGGCCCCGCTGCTTGACGGGGCCTTGGGGCGTCTGGCTGACACTCTGACGGATCACCCATTGCACGCGCAGCTGTCGGGCTATCGCTATGGTGCGATGATAGAGGATCCGCGCGCGGCGAGCCTGCTGCTGGATGCAGCGGGGTATCGGTCGTTCCGGGCCGACATCGATCTGGCGCTGGGTCGGCGGCGCGGCGTGCTGACGTTCTTCCTGCCCGAATGCAAACCTAAGCAGAGCGCGCCGGGTGCGGTGCAGGGGGCCGGCCCGCACGAAGAGCGGTTGAGCCGGGTGCCCGCGCGACTGGACGCGGCGCTGGCCCGGATCACCTTGCCCCTCAGCAAGGCCGAGGCGCTGAAACCCGGCGACGTCCTCAACCTGCCACTGGACGCGTTGGCCAAGGTTGAGGTGATGGCGGGCCGTGGCCACCTTGTGGCGCGCGGCCGTCTTGGACAACTGAACGGGTTGCGCGCGGTGCGCCTGACTTGGCCGGGGAACGGTACGGCGTCTCTCTCCACAACCGATCCCGCATCAAATCCCGCGACGACCCCGCCCAAGGCGGCAAAGGGCGCTGCGTTCGACGATATGGATGCGGCTCCGGCGGCAGCTTTGTCTGCCCTTCCGGACGTGCCGACGTTTGACGCAGGCGGGGCGGAGGATTTGCCCGACCTGCCTCCGATGGATTTTGGGGCAGACGCCGGTGATTTCGATTTCGGCGATCTCGGTGAGGATCTCGCCGATGTCGGCGATGGTCAACCGATGGCGGCCCTGCCCGAAATCGACGTCAGCGATGGGTTCGCGTCGGCCCCGCTGGATTTTGATTTCGATGAAAAATAGCAGGGGCGGCACCTAAAGGCGCGACGCTGACCTTCAGGGTTTGGCCAGGGTTTCCAGCGTGGGGCGAAGCCCTTCCAGATTATACCCTGCCTTGGCTGCGGCTTCGATCACCGAATCCGCACCCAGGGCTTCGGCATTGCCCAGAGCCCAGATCACCGAACAGCGCGTTCCCGAGGCGCAGTAGGCCAGAACAGGTCCGTCGGCGGCCGCAACCAGTTCCGCCTGCGCGAGGATGTTTTCGGCGGTCATCGTCTGATGGGTGATGGGCAGCGCGGCAAAACGCAAACCGGCGGCCTCAGCCGCAAGGCGCATGGCCTCCGTCTGATGCGATGGCGGAACCTCCGCATCGGGCCGGTTGTCTATGACCAGAACATAGCCCGCCTCCTTGATCGCCGCGCAATCCTGCGGGTCGATTTGCGGCGAAACGTGATAGCGGTCTGTCAGGGCGTTGGGTTGCATGGACATCGTTTATTCCGCCGGAACCGCTCTGTCCAGACGCGCTCGCGCGATGGGGGCAATCAGCATCCCGCCCAGCATGGCCGCGACAAAGACATAGAGCGACGGCCCGCCATAACTCAGCGACGCGATGGCCGGTCCGGGGCACAGGCCCACCAGTCCCCATCCCATGCCGAACATCACCGATCCAAGGATAAGTTTGCCGTCGATGTTCTTCGACGGTGGCGGCGGCAAAGGGGTGCCCACCAGTGATGTGCTGCGCTGGCTGCGGATCATCCAGGCGATGGCCATGGGGATCATGGCACCGCCCATGACAAACGCCAATGTCGGATCCCAGGCCCCGAAAACATCCAGCCAGCCCTGAACCTTGGTGGTGTCGGTCATGCCCGACACAAAGAGTCCGGTGCCAAAGAACCCGCCCGCGATGAAAGCGATAATCAGTTTTGCCATGTCAGATCACCCCAAGAATGTGACGGAAAACAACGACGCCGATGCCACCGGCGAGGATGTAGCAGAAGGTGGCGACAAATCCGCGGACCGACAGCCGTGACATGCCACAGACCCCATGCCCCGAGGTGCAGCCGTTGGCGATGCGGGTGCCCACCCCGACCAGCAGACCGGCGGCGATCAATACGACATGGTTGTCGGTGATATGTGGGGTAACCGCGTAAAAGAAGGGCGCAAGCAGGAAGGGAAGCAACGCGACGCCAATCAGAAAGACGATGCGTTCTGCCGCCGTGGACCAGCCCGATCCATCGACAAGCCCGCCGATGATACCGCTGGCGCCCATGATGCGTCCATTGCCAAGGAGGTAGACGGCCCCGCCGGTTCCGATCAGCAAGCCGCCGATCAGACCCCATATCCAGTCGATAGGCATTTGAGAGTTTCCTTTGTCTGCACAGGCGCACATCCCCGATGTGCGGTGGGACGATTTTTCGCCGAAAAATCGGCTCTGCGACATAAGCCGCCGGAGCCGGTCCAGTTGCTCAGAGCTTGTTGACGGGCACCTTGAGGAACACATCGCCCTTTTCGTCCGCGGGCGGCATCTGGCCTGCGCGCATGTTTACCTGCAACGACGGGATGATCAGCTTGGGCATGGCCAGCGTTGCGTCACGGCTATCGCGCATCTTGACGAATTGCTCTTTCGATTTGCCTTTGCCGACGTGGACGTTTCGGGCCTTTTGCTCTGCCACGGTGGTTTCCCATGCATAGTCCTCGCGGCCCGGTGCCTTGTAGTCGTGGCCGACAAAGATGCGAGTCTCGTCGGGCAGGGCGAGGATCTTTTGAACCGAGTCGAACAGCGTTCCGGACGAGCCGCCGGGGAAATCGCAGCGCGCGGTGCCGAAATCGGGCATGAACAGCGTGTCGCCGACAAAGGCCGCGTCGCCGATGGTGTAGGTCAGGCAGGCCGGGGTGTGACCGGGCGTGTGCAGGACGTCGCCGCGCATCTGGCCGATGTGAAAGCTGTCGCCTTCCTGAAAAAGCTGATCGAACTGCGACCCGTCGCGTTGGAATTCGGTGCCTTCGTTGAAGACCTTGCCAAAGGTATCCTGCACGATCTTGATGCGGTCGCCGATGCCGATCTTGCCGCCCAGACGGTCCTGAATATAGGGCGCGGCAGACAGGTGGTCGGCGTGAACATGTGTTTCCAGAAGCCACTCGACCGTGTATCCTTTGTCCTTGACGAAGGCGATGATCGCGTCAGCCGATTTCGTATCGGTCCGGCCGGATGCATAGTCAAAGTCCAGCACGCTGTCGATGACGGCACAGGACGTGCCATTGGGATCGCGCACCACGTAGGAGATCGTGTTGGTCGCGTCGTCGAAGAAGGCGGTGACTTCAGGTTTCATGGCGGTTCCCTCCGGGCGGTTGGGTTATTCATATACGTAAACGTGAATGTGTTTCAAGGGGGAACCTGCGGTTGATATGTATCAAGGCCGCTGTCGCGTCACTTTGACAAAGTCGGGTTATAGTTCAGGAGGCCCTGCATCATGTCCCACCACGTCCAAAAACATGTTCTTCTCGAACGGTTGCGGGCTTTGGGCCTGCGATTGGACGGTATCGAAGCGGCACTTGAATCGCCGCATTCGAAAGACTGGGACGACATGGCCGTCGAGCGCGAAGGCGAAGAGGTGTTGGAACGATTGGGGGCAAGCGGTCAGGCTGAAATCGCCCGAATCAAGGCCGCGCTCAGGCGCATGGCGCAGGGCGGCTACGGGGTTTGCACCCGCTGCGGCGGTGAGATTTCGGCAGAGCGGTTGGCGGCAGTACCAGAAGCCCCGCTTTGCAAAGACTGTGCTGCCGAGGTCTGAGGCACCGGGACGTCAAATCAGGAGAGAACGGAAAATGTCGGAACATGGACATCTCGAAGCGCGGATCGACTCGCTGAGAACGGAAATCGCCGGGTCAAAAGGCAAGGTGCGGTCAGATCTTCTGGAGCACCTGGAACAGGCGGCGATGGGGCTGGAGAATGCTGGCGGAACTGTCCCCGCATGGGTGAAAGAGATGCTGGAAGCCATGCACGAGGATGAGGCCGAAGACGGTTTCGACAACATGCCTCTTTAAGGTGCGTTTGGACAGTCTGGTGCGGTGCCGCCCTGAGGGGCTGTCAGATCGTGCCTGGGCTGACAGCCGCCATCAAGGGGGTCTGGATCACGGGCGGGTTTGCCGGCGCGTCGTCAGGGCTCAGGGCTCAGGGCGTAGGGCTCAGGGTTGCGCAGGCGCAGCGAAAGCGGGCAGGCTGTCGAGCGCCTGTTTCAAGGCCTCGCTCCAGCCATCGCTGATTGTCCGGAAGTAGGGATCATCAAGCTCGATCCGTCCGGTTTCGCCCTGCACCAGACTATCGGTCGCGTAAAGATGATAGTCAAACGGCGCGCCCACGGTGAGATTTGCCTTAACGGTGCTGTCGAAACTGACAAGCAAGAGTTTCACCGCATCCGCAAAACTCAACGCCGGATCATAGGCGCGCACAAGGATCGGGCGGCCGTACTTGATCTCGCCGATCTGAAAGAAAGGTGTGTCCGGGCCAGCCTCGATAAAGTTGCCTTCCGGATAGATCAGGAATAGCCGGGGCGGGCCTCCGGCGATCTGGCCGCCAAGAATTAGCGTGGCATTGAACACCGAAGAGGCGCGTTGTCCGGTGTCGGAATGCCGTGCGATCACGTCACGCAGCGTGTCCGCGATCATTCGCGCGGCCTGATACATGGAAGGCACATCCAGAATCGACGGGTGGCGGTCTTCCCGTGCCTTTTCGCGCTCGTCCAGTTCGCTGACCACCGCCTGCGTGGTGGCAAGGTTTCCGGCGCTGAGCAGCGTGATGACGCGGTTGCCTTCGGTTTCCCAAATCTTGGTTTTTCTGAAGGTCGAGATGTTGTCCATCCCGGCATTGGTGCGGGTGTCGGACATGAAGACCAACCCCCGGTCCATCATCATTCCCACGCAATAGGTCATCGAATGTCCCCGAGTTTTCTACGGGTCACGCCCGATTCGTCGCGGACATTACTGCTGCGCCACCTCTATTGCCACATCCAGAGATTCATCGGCCCCGCCTTGTCGCGTTCCACGAACGGGGGCGGCATCATGGTAGTCCATCCCGGTGGCGACGCGGACATAGCGGTTGTCCGGTGAAATGCAGTTGGCGCAGTCAAATCCGACCCAACCCAGACCGGGAATATGCGCCTCTGCCCAAGCATGCATGGCATCCTGTTCGATCTTGTCGTCCAGAAGCAGGTAGCCCGAAACATAGCGCGCAGGCAGTCCCAGTTCCCGCACGCAGGCGATAAAGACATGGGCATGGTCCTGACAAACGCCGCGGCCCTCGGCCAGCGCCGTTTCGGCGGTCGAGGTCGAATCCGACGCCCCGACTTCATAGGATACGGCCTCGGCGACGGCGGCCATCAAAGCATGCGCCTGATCCAGTTCCGAGCCGCCGGAAACCTCGCGGATCAGCGCCCGCACCCCTGGACCGGGGCGCGTTTGCGGCGTCACCCGCTCATACAGCCAGAGCGGTGCCGGGCCTTGGTGTCGCCCGACGACACCATTGGATTCACCGATGGTGACTTCACCCTCGCAGGTGATGATCAGTTCCTGCGCGCCGCGGTCGATCTCGATCAGGTCGACGGTATTGAGGTGTTGGTCGACATAGTTCAGCCCCCTCCGCCCGCCCGTGACCTTCGTCTCCCATTTCACAACGTTCTGGTTGTGACGGGACTTCGGCGTCTTGCGCAGCTGTTGAAGCCCGAAAGTCACGGGTTCTTCAAAGCTGTAGTGGGTGGTGTGGCTGATGGTCAGTTGCATATGATTCTCAAGTGACTCACGCTGGAAACGGGGAAAGACGGCTCATTCGTAGAATCGATAGTCCAGCTCGATCTGCTGCCCAAGTTCGCTGAGCATGGCCAGCATCTTTTGGATGTATTCATGCAAACCATAGTCGAACACAGCATCGATGTCGAAGCTCAGATAGGCGCGTTCGATATGGTCAATCTTGGCGTATGACGCGACGCTATGGCCATATTCCGAGGCCAGATAGCCAAGGTTGTCGCGCAGTTTGTGCGCGCAAAAGGCCAGCGACCGAGGCAACCGGCGATTGAGGATCAGGAACTGTGCAATATCGCGCGGCTCGGTAGAGGCCCCATATTCCATGCGAAACCCGCCGCGGGCAGAGACAGACCGCAGAATGGTTTCCCATTGCACATTGTCCAGCGACGTCCCGACAGAGGTGACAGAGGGCAGAAGCACATAATATTTGACGTCGATAATGCGCGCGGTGTTGTCTGCGCGTTCCAGAAAGGTGCCGATTCGGGCAAAGTCGTAGATGTCATTGCGCAACATGGTGCCGTGGGTCGCCCCGCGCACAAGCCCGGTGCGCTGCCGGATCTTCCCCAGCACGCCGGGCAGGTCGCGTTCACTGATCTTGCGGGCGAGCATATCCTTGACGGTCATGTAAGCGCCGTTGACCGCCTCCCAGACCTCTCCGGTCAGCGCGGTCCGCACCATGCGTGCGTTTTGCCGCGCTTGTTCCACACTGGACAGGACCGAAGAGGGGTTTTCCCGTTCCCGGAGCAGCCAGTTGATCGCGGAGTCCTTGGTGACCTGATCGTGGCGCTGCACGAACCCGTGCAAGGATCCGGCGGTTTGCAGGACGGATCGCCACTCATCGTCGGTGCTGCCCAGCCGGGTCAGCGCGATGCGCTGGCCGGTTTCGATCAGACGGGCGGTGTTTTCAGCCCGTTCAAGCCCGCGATACATCCAGAACAGGCCGTTTGCAGTTTTTCCCAGCATCGCGCGTCAGTCCTCCAGCACCCAAGTGTCCTTGGTGCCTCCGCCTTGGCTTGAATTCACGACGAGCGACCCTTTCTTGAGCGCGACCCGCGTCAGTCCGCCGGGTGTGATATTGATCCCTTTCGGGCTGACCAGAACAAAAGGTCGCAAGTCCACGTGGCGCGGCGCAAGGCCGGCGCGGGTGAAGATCGGCACCGTCGACAGGCTCAACGTCGGTTGCGCGATGTAATTCGACGGGCGGGCCTCCAGCTTTTTGCGGAACTCGGCGATTTCCTTCTTGGTCGCGGTTGGTCCGATCAGCATGCCGTAGCCGCCAGAGCCGTGGACTTCCTTGACCACCAGATCGCTCAGGTTGTCGAGCACATAGGCCAGCGCCTCCTTCTCGGAGCAACGCCACGTCGGCACGTTTTCCAACAAGGGCCGTTCACCGGTATAGAACTCGACGATTTCGGGCATGTAGCTGTAGATCGCCTTGTCGTCGGCAATGCCGGTGCCCGGAGCGTTGGCGATGGTCAGCCGACCGGCGCGGTAGACATCCATCAGCCCCGGCACGCCCAATGTGCTTTCCGGGTTGAAGGTCAGCGGATCGAGAAAGTCGTCATCGACCCGGCGGTAGAGAACGTCGATCGGTTTGTATCCGCGCGTGGTGCGCATGTTCAGATAGCCGTCCTGCACCCGCAGGTCATGGCCCTCGACAAGTTCGACGCCCATCTGGTCCGCCAGAAAGCTGTGCTCAAAGTAGGCGGCATTGAAGATGCCGGGTGTCAGAACACCGACCGTCGGCTTGCGGTCCAATCCTTCCGGCGCGCAGGCGGCAAGCGAATTGAACAGATCGGTCGGGTAGGTCGAGACCGGTTGCACTCGGTTCTCCGAGAACAGTTCGGGGAACATCTGCAACATGGTTTCGCGATTTTCGAGCATGTAACTGACGCCAGAAGGCGTGCGTGCATTGTCTTCGAGCACATAAAACTGGTCGGGGCCTGTCCGCACAAGGTCGATCCCGACGATATGGGTGTAGACGCTGCCCGGCGGCCGCACGCCGATCATCTCTGGCAGGAAGGCATCGTTGCGCGCGATCATCTCTTGCGGCAGGCGCCCCGCCTTTACGATCTCCTGGCCATGATAGATGTCATAGAGAAAGGCGTTGATGGCGCGGACGCGTTGTTCGATCCCGCGCGACAGTTTCTGCCATTCGCGACCGGAAATGATGCGTGGAATAATGTCGAAAGGGATCAGACGTTCTTCGGCTTCGGCCCGGCCGTAGACGTTGAAGGTGATTCCTGTCAGCCGAAACAGGTCCTCTGCTTCGCGCTGCTTGGCGCGCAGATGCTTTGGATCTTCCCCGTCGAACCATGCGTTGAACGGCTTGTACGGCGCACGGGTTGTACCGTCCATGCCGCCTGTGCCCCACATCTCGTCAAAATTGACTTGATCACTCATGCCTGTGTGGCCCACCCCGTCACTGATTTGTGACCCCCACGCTAGCGGGGTGTTGCTGGGCATGCAACGGTG
The DNA here is from genome assembly GCF_048262615.1 of Antarctobacter sp. GTDB lineage: Bacteria > Pseudomonadota > Alphaproteobacteria > Rhodobacterales > Rhodobacteraceae > Antarctobacter. The sequence continues at coordinate 8,708 of NZ_JBLXFB010000036.1, read as the reverse complement.
GTGAAAGGCTAAGGAGAATGAGCCCAGTGTAAATTGCTGAATAATCGGGCAGGGTTGTGCACCGGCACCCCGCCTGCCCGCCGGGTGTGTCAGGCCATTCCGAGGGCGGCCTTGTACATGTCGAGCACCGCTTCTTCTTCGGCGATGTCGTCCGCGTCGCGTTTGCGCAGCGAAATCACCTTGCGCATGACCTTGGTGTCATAGCCGCGGCCCTTGGCCTCTGCCATGACTTCCTTGATCTGTTCGGCGATCTCTTTTTTCTCTTCTTCGAGCCGCTCTACGCGTTCGATGAACTGTTTCAGCTCGCCGGCGGCGACGCCGTAGCTGTCGGTGGGGGTATCCTGCATGTTTGCCTCTTCAGCCTCGTGACCGTTTGGGCCTCTCGATACCCCAGGGCCGTATCCTGCATCAAGGGCATGCTGGCAGGGGTTGCCTCAAAGCCCGAGGGTGCGCTAGGCGCGACGGCAAAGGACAACGGAAGGAACCGTAACATGGCAGGACTGATTTGGGGAGGTGCTGCGCTGTCGGCGGCGGGGCTGGGCGGCTTGATCTGGTGCATCGTGCGGGTCTGGGGGGCACGCCGCGCGGGCCTGTCGGACGAGGACCTGCGCGAGGTCGTGCGCAGGGTTGTTCCGCTGAACATGGGCGCGTTGATGCTGTCCGTGCTGGGGCTGATGATGGTGATCCTCGGGATCTTCCTTGGCTGAGCACGCCGTCGCCGATCCTGACGGCCTATGTGTCCGGCGTCAGCAGCCGCACGCCCTCTATGCCCGCGATGACCTCAAGATCGTCTTCATAGATCTCTGTCAGCATGTCCACATAGGCCCCGTCCCAGCCCGGTAGATCCAGTTCCTCTTCGATCTTGTCGTCCAATGCGTATTTGTCGAGGAAGGCGATCATGACACGCCGTTTCTGGCGTTCCGTGATTGTGGGGTTTTCTTTCAGAAATGCCCGGAACCGCTGCATCCCCTCGCGGGAAATGATCTGGGAATACAGGTCGAAGGCCCCGGTGATCTTGCGGCTGAGGGCGATACCGGCCATTTCACGGATGATCTGCCCCCAGAGGAACGGCGTATCTTCGTTGCACCACAGGGTTATGGGCAAATCCGGCAGCGTTCCCCTGATCCTGCGGAACAGGTCCGACCAGCGGAACCGCATCGGGTCCAGCCCCTCCATGAACGCGGCGAAATCCGCGTGCGGGGTGGCGGCGAAGGCCGCCGGCAGGAAACTCGCCGGGTCGCGCAACCCCATGAAAAGGTGCAGGTCGTTGCCTTGAAAGACCTGTGACAGGGTTGTCAGCCGCTCCTCCGCTCGGTGATAGATATAGCCGTTCTGGAACATCAGTTTCGGCACGGAAAAGAAATTTTCGTTGGAAAGAACCAGTCGTGAGAGTTGCCCCGCATCCTCCTTGAGAATGGCATCCAGAAGGACATCGCGCGTTTCGGGATCGGGCGTGCCGCCCCGCAGCTTGTTGAGCGCCTCGGTCAGCAGCGTCCGGTAGTTGGACGGGCCAGGGATGGCGACACCTTCATGCCGCCACGCCTCGGCGTTGCGAAGCAAGCCTTTGAGCAGCCGATCGTCGTCGGTCTTGTGGGCGCCGGTGTGTAGGATGACCTGCATGTTTTTCGGTATCGTTGTTTGCTCTGGCGACACTATACTCCGGTGTTCGGACAAAGGAACCGGACGGCGCGGCGAAGACGCGCTTTCGTCGCCAAAAATCGCGATTTCGAGTCTTCCTTTAGGCTGCAAGACCAGCTAAACACCCCGCACGCCGCGCCAGTCGGAATGCGGCCGGACGCCCCTATAGCTCAGCTGGTAGAGCAACTGATTTGTAATCAGTAGGTCCGCGGTTCGAGTCCGTGTGGGGGCACCATAAAAATCAAATAAAATGAATGACTTGAATTCGAGCGCGCTTGAGGCTCAAGACTTTGATCGGCGGCCGGGGGACTCATGGGGGACAAATATGAAAAGGGCAACCTGGTCTCTTTTTAGCTCAGTTGCCGGTGAAACCCCTGTTGATTTATTGAGCCTTAACAGGGTGCTGAAAAACTCCGGCCTCGACGGCCATCGAGGAACATGATTCATCGCCACCATGGCATGGATGGAGGTGGCGATGCGCGGATCGGACGAGGTGACGGGATCGCTGTTCAGCTATGTCGATCTTGAGGAGCGCATCCCGTCCCGGCATCCGCTGCGCAAGATCAGGTCCGTGGTCAACGATGCGCTGCGCTCCCTGGATGGCGAGTTCGATCGGCTCTACGCCGGTGAGGGCCGTCCCTCCATCGCACCGGAACGGTTGATCCGGGCCAGCCTGCTTCAGATCCTCTATTCGATCCGATCCGA
>NZ_JBLXFB010000036.1:0-6265 GCF_048262615.1 Antarctobacter sp. | reverse complement strand
GAGGGCCGTCCCTCCATCGCACCGGAACGGTTGATCCGGGCCAGCCTGCTTCAGATCCTCTATTCGATCCGATCCGAACGTCAGCTCATGGAACAGATGGATTACAACTTGCTGTTCCGTTGGTTCGTGGGCTTGGGCATCGACGATGCGGTCTGGGGTGAAGGGCGTCCCGGAATTGGTCCAGTGGACCAATTCAGCCCTGAACGGGCGCAGCCCCGGGCCGAAGGTCGACGGTGTTCACGAAGAACCGCGACCGCCTGCTGACCACGGACATGTCCCGCAAGATCATGGCCGCCATTCTGGCCCATCGTGAGGTGGCGCCGCTGCTGTCCACTGCCCGGCAGTGCATTGCGCAGCAATGTCACGAGAGGGGGACGATCACTTCTCGGTAGACGGCACGCTGGTGAAGGCGTTCGCCACGGGCCTCGGACCGGTGGCGGCCACCTGGCTCACCGTCGATGAAGAGCTTCCAGCCGAAGGACAATGAGGTGCCCGACGGGGACGACGGGCCGGGTGATCCTCCAGATGACGGCGCATCACCAACATCCTCCCCTGACCAATCCACCGCCGAGCCCGACCCGATGACTCGCCCCAGACACCGCAGTCGCAACGCCGAAGTCGACTTCCGCGGTCAACGGCGGTCGAACGCGACCCACGCGTCGATGACCGATCCCGAGGCTCTGCTGTACAAGAAGTCTCCCGGAACCGGGGCCATGCTGTGCTTCATGGGACATAGCCTGATAGAGAACCGTTCCGGTCTGATCGTGCAGGCCGACCTGACGCAGGCGGATGGGCAAAGACCGTTGGCGGCATCGCACAGACCATGTATCGCGGCATCGAGTGTGTGCGGGCCCGGTTCACGCTGACAATGGCGGCCTGCATTCTGGCAAGGCTGCCGAAACTGCATGCGGTCTGACGAGCGAAAGCGCCGCCGAGCCTGCCTGCCCAAGATCCAGCCCCACCCAGCATCCGCGTAGAAGGAAACCGTTCCTCCCGGCAGGGTTTTTCAGCGGCCTGCTCTCATGATCGCTGTCAACCCCTTGTTCATAGACGCTTCCTCCGACGAAGCCGGGCGCAGCGTGGATGTGGATGCGCAGGGTAGGAGACGGAACTGAGACGACGGTTGAGCAAGCTCTCATGCGCGGGTTGGTTAATGCATGACCGTGGTTTCGCCTTGGGGCTGCCTCGATCTAAGTGGCGAGCGTCGACCGGGTCTGCTCATAACAGGGCACGAGGGTTCCCCACCGGGTTCCGTCCCCAACCCTGCGCATCGGAAGGGTCGAGGCGTCGTTTCTCCGTCGTGCTGCGCGTCAGGCCCGGGCAGGCGCCACGGTGCGGGCGATAGCCCAGATGAAGCCTGCCATCTCGCGCGCGATCGCCGTCGTGGCAACCACCTTCGGCTTTCCCGCCGCCATCAGGTGCCGATAGCGCTGGCACATCCGCAGTTGTCCCTTCCAGGCAATGTCGCACACGCCCTGAGGCAGGCTCTCGACCCAGTCGAGCAGCTTCCGGCTGACACGGGCCTGCATCCGGTAGCTCCAGGCACCCTTGATCAGGACGCGACGCGCGAGGCCGCTGCCAGCCTTCGTGATGCCGCCGCGTCGGACACTGGCACCGCTGGAATGCTCCGAAGGCGTCAGTCCCAGAAAAGCCATCAACTGCCGCGGGTTGTCGAAGCGGTTGAAGTCGCCGACCTCGGCAACCACCGTCACCGCGACGATGAAAGCGACCCCACGCATCGCCTGAACGGCCTCAACCACCGGCGCCAAGCTCCAGCCGGGCATCAGGTCGGCGATCTGCTTCGTCAGCCGCTCGATACGGGCCTCTGCGTCAGTGACGGCATGGATGTAATACTGCAGCACGATCTGCTGCGCCGGATGCGTGAACCGCACCGTCGTCAGCCAGCGCCGGTAGGCCTTCGTCCAGCCCTTCTTTCCGTGATAGATACGGCCGTGGCGAAGCAGAAAACCCTGCAGATGCTGGCGCGCCTTGCCCGCGACTCGGACAGCCGTGGCCCGCGCACGGACCAGATCACGCATCGCTTCATGCGCGTCATCCGGCACCCAAACCGCTGTCAGCTCACCCGCTCGATGCAGCTTCGACTACATAGTCGCATCGCGCCGGTCGGTCTTCACCCGGTCGCCGACCTTCACTGGAATGAGCGAGGGCGCAACGACCATGCAGTCATATCCGAGTTCGGTCAGCTGGCGATGCAGACCATAGCCGCAAAGCCCAGCCTCGTAGCAGAAAGGGAGCCGCCGCCCGATGCTGCCCAGCCTTTCGGCAAGCCCGCGAACGTGTTCGGGCTGGTTCGGGATCGTTCCCCAGTGCCTTACCTCACCACCGCGCTTTCCTTGCGCAACAGCCACCGAGATCGTCGCCTTGTGGACATCCAGCCCGACGAATGTGCTATCGTGCATGTGGTCTCTCCCCCATTCCTGAGGCTCGGCACCGGCCCATCCGGCGCAACCCTCGAACGGAGAATGCCGCGGGAGAAGCCACCGGCCCAGTTAGTTCACACCGCGATCATGGGGTCTAAACTGCGCGTAGGACAGTTTGGTTTCTGCCGCCATGTAGAATTTTCCCGTGTACCGCTGTAGATCGCGGTCATGATCCGGAACTCACCTGTAGCGCCGGACTTGTCGGAGACGAAATCCTAGGACTGGCACGCTTAGAAGCGCGTCGGCCGTCGCAGATGGCATGCAGCTTGTTGTTCATGCTGACCTTGGTGCGCCCATGGGGGGTTACCCGTCGATTGGCAGGTAGTTCTATGGTTGGCATCGCATGCAGAACACACGTCTTCTTCAAAATGCGCCCGCCAAAGCCTCCGCTTGACGCAGGACCGATTTTACCGCTTCAGTGGCAAGGTCCGGCGGGTATCCGTGTCGTTTCAGGATGCGCTTGACGGCGATGCGCATCTTTGCTCGCACATCGTCCCGGCGCCACCAGTCGGTTCCAGCATTGCTGCGGACGGTATTGACCAGTTCCGTGGCAATGACCCGAAGTTCCTCGTTTCCCATGACCTCGACGGCGCTATCGTTGAGCGCCAGGGCGTCGTAGAAGGCACGCTCTGCATCGTTCAAGCCATCTTCGGGTTCGTTTTGCAGATCTTTGGCAATCGCGATCAGTTCTTGCAGAATCTGCAAGGCGTCGACGCTGCGGTTGTGATAGCTCGCGATGGCCCTTTCCAGCCGAGAGGAGAATTCCTCCTTCCGGACGACGTTCGTGCGCGTGCGCGATGTAATCTCGCCATTCAATAGCTTTTTTAACGCCTCGACGGCCAAGTCCTTGTGCTTCATGTTCTGGATTTCCAGCATGAATGCGTCGGACAAGACCGAAATGTCTGGACGATCGAACCCGCAAGCTTCGAGAATGTCGACAACTTCGGTCGAGACGACGGCACGGTTGAGCAGCTGTTGAATCGCGAGATCATGATTGGCATTGCTGCGCCCATTGCCGCCACGGCCCAGCTTTTCGAGACCCGCCCGGAGAGCGGTGAAGAACGCAACTTCTTCGGAGTACGCCGTGGTCTGTGGGCTCCCGGACGCCAGTTTGAAGGCTTTGATGAGCCCGGCGACAGCGTCATTGAAACGTTTCACCGCCCCGGTTTCGCCGTCGCGATCCCTTTGCAGGATATGATCCAGGGCCCCAGGGAGGATCCGGAGGCGATCTGCTGGCGTGCCGGTCAGCGCAACGGCGTAGTCAAAGCCGTGCATTTGTGAGCGCGTGACGTCCAGTATATCGAGAAAGGCAGCGACGGCCTCTGCTTCGTCGATCCCGGTCTTCTGCTGGTCGGGCTTCGAGTAATGCGAAAGAGCCTTTTTCAGGTCAGCGGCGATGCCGATGTAGTCGACTATCAGCCCAGCAGGCTTGCCCTTGAACACGCGGTTCACGCGGGCGATCGCCTGCATCAACCCATGCCCCTTCATCGGTTTGTCGACATAAAGCGTATGCATGCAGGGGGCGTCGAACCCGGTCAGCCACATGTCCCGCACTATGACGATCTTCAACTCGTCATCGAGGGTCTTTGCCCGCTTGCGGATTGCCTCTTGGCGGGCTTTCGAGCGGATATGCGGCTGCATCTCGGCTGGGTCCGACGCGCTACCCGTTACGACGACCTTCACCTTGCCGGTGTCATCCGTGTCGCCGTGCCAATCTGGCCGCGCTGCGACGATCCGGCTGTAAACCTCGACGCAGATCCGGCGACTCATGCAAACAATCATGGCCTTGCCGTCGATCGCTTCGAGGCGCGCGTCGAAATGCGCCAGCATGTCCGCGACCACCGTGTCCAATCTGGGTTTCGCACCGACCAAGGCCTCGACCCGTGACCATTTCCGCGCCGCGGCGACGGCCTGCTCGTCTTCGAGATCCTCAGTGGCTTCATCGAAGGCCTCGTCGACCTCGCCGCCAAGGTCCTCGTCGAGTTCGACTCTTGCGACCCGTGCCTCGTAGTAGAGGGGGACCGTCGCGCCGTCCTCCACGGCCTGGCTGATGTCATAGACGTCGATGTATTCGCCGAAAACGCTCCGCGTGTTTGCCCCTACGAGTTCCACTGGGGTGCCGGTGAAAGCGATGTAGATGGCATTGGGCAGGGCCTTGCGCAGCTGGTACGCCAACCCGTGGCGCAGGGTACCGGTTTTCCGGTCCATCTTTGCTTCGAAACCGTATTGTGTTCGGTGCGCCTCATCGACGAGGACAACGACATTAGAACGGGACGTCAGCTCAGGAAACACTTCTCCGGTATCGGGACGGAACTTCTGGATGGTCGAGAACACGATGCCGCCGACTTCACGGTTCAGCAGATCCTTCAACGCCGTGATGCTGTCCGCCTGAACAGGTTCTTCGCCAAGGAGATCCCTGCAACGCCCGAACGTTGCGAAAAGCTGGTTGTCGAGGTCGTTTCGATCCGTGAGGACCAACAGCGTCGGGTTCTCCATCTCATTGTGATGCATCACGCGACCCGAGAGAAAGGTCATCAACAAGGACTTACCGCTTCCTTGAGTGTGCCAAATGACGCCGCCCTTGCCGTCCCCATCGCGTGCGCCAAGGATTGTGTCCGTTGCTTTCCGAACAGCGTGGAATTGGTGATACCCGGCGATCTTTTTGATCGGTCCCTTGCCTTCATCCTCGAAGACGACGAACCAGCGCAGCATCGACAACAGCGTTTTCTGTGTCAGTAGGCCCTGCGCCAGCGTCTGCAATGCGAGAGCCGAACCTTCCGGCACCAGTTTCTGTCCGTCGATCGTTCGCCACTTCATAAAGCGATCAAGACCGGCGGAAATCGACCCGAAGCGCGCGTGTAGGCCATCCGAGATCACCGTGAGCAGCGATGTCCTGAACAGATCCGGGATGTCGGTCTTGTAGGTTTCGATCTGGTTGAAGGCCGCCTCGATGTCGGCTCCTTCTGTGCCTTTCAATTCGACAATGACCAGCGGCAGACCGTTCAGGAACAGCACCACATCGGGAATGCGGGCGGTCTTGCCGACAACATCGACCTGATTAATTACGCGCCAGTCATTCTTGGCGTTAGTCCAGTCGACAAGCTGAACGACGGCATTGCGCACTTCTCCGTCGCCGAAGTAGGTCACGGGTATGCCCTTGACCATCAGGCCGTGAACGCGCTGGTTCTCCTGCACGAGATCCGTGGCGAATACGATGTCACGAACCCGGGCGGCCGCCTCAGAGACCGCGGTTTCTGGCAGGTTCGGGTTCAGTCGCCGTATAGCATCAAGCAGAACCGGGACGAGGATCGTCTCCCGAAAGCTTGATCGCATCGGATTGCGCATCTCGGGCGAGATCTCGGACCCATGCTGCTGCTTAAATCCCAAGGTCGCCAACTCGCTGACGAACCAGTTTTCCAGATCGGCTTCCGAGGTCCAGGCCATTACGCGGTCTCCGGTCTTGCTTTGAAGGCGCGAGCGATTTCAGACAGTGGGCCCTTGATTGCGGCTTCAAGTCGCCGCATGTGTTCTGCGTGCCATTCAGCGAAAGTGGCCCATTGCTCCTGATCGTATCCACCGCTGGGATGGGCAAAGTAGATGCGAGACTCTTTCTGACTGTCCAGCCGCAGCCAGGTCAGCGTTTCGCCAAACGCCGACTCAATCTTTGCCTTCCGCTTTGCCAACTCGTCGAAGAGCCACTTGTTCTCCTCACCTGTCGGGCGGGAAAACGCGAACTCCACGCGGATCTCCTTTTTCAGGAAGATCAGACGATACGGGCATCCTGACAGCCCAGACCCGGCGCTCAGCCAGTGGTCGTTCGAGGG
>NZ_JBLXFB010000035.1:0-28853 GCF_048262615.1 Antarctobacter sp. | reverse complement strand
GGTCAGATCAACCGCCTGAAGACCCTCACGCGCGCAATGTACGGCCGGGCAGGTCCAGACCTGTTGCGGGCGAGAATGCTCCCGTTCCGCCACACAGATTGAGGCAGAGCCTAGTAGGTTGTCTTTGATCCCACCGGGCGTCCGTTCCATGTCTTGCAGGGCGCAAGACCGTGTTCCAGAACGTAGCCCTGCCGCCCATGTCGGTTCAGCACCTCGATCCCGGAAAGACCGTTCAGCGGCTTGTCCATGGCGAAGCCAAGACACAGGCCGGAGGTCAGCACCGCCATATAGATCTCTTCGCTGATCCTGTTCTGGGGCAGAACCACGGTCAGGACGCCGCCGTCAATGGCCACGCTTTGCGGTTGCCACATCGCCAACAGCTCGCGTGCGCGGGCCTGCTGGTCGGCCATCGCAGGCGAGCCCAGCACGGCCAGCAGCGCCACAGCGTTCATGGTCTTCATCTCAATCGGCCCCTCGAGTCAAATCCCCAAGGCGATCAGCCCAAAAGACGCATACCCCGGTCGATCCCGGCGAGGGTCATCGGCACCATGCGGTCCTCGAACACCTCGCGGATCATCTGGATCGACTGGGTGTATTGCCAGTGGTTCTCCGGCACCGGGTTGATCCAGAGATGATCGTGCCACTGGTCGCGGGCGCGTTGCAGCCAGACCTGACCGGCCTCGGCGTTCCAGTGTTCGCTTGCGCCGCCGGGATAGGCCACCTCATAGGGCGACATGGAGGCATCGCCGACAAAGATGCACTTGTAGTCGGAGCCGTAGGTGTTCAGCACCTCCCAAGTGGGGGTTTGGGCATTGTAGCGGCGGGCGTTGTCGCGCCAGACGCCCTCATAGAGGCAGTTGTGAAAGTAGTAGTGTTCAAGGTGTTTGAACTCTGACCGCGCGGCGGAAAACAGTTCCTCGACCACGCGGATGAATGGGTCCATCGAGCCGCCGACGTCAAGAAACAGCAGCACCTTGACCGCGTTGTGACGCTCTGGCCGGGTTTGCACGTCCAGATAGCCGTGCTCGGCGGTGGCGCGGATGGTGCCGTTCAGGTCCAGTTCCTCTTCGGCGCCTTGGCGGACCCAGCGGCGCAGGCGTTTCAGCGCAACCTTGATATTGCGGGTGCCCAGTTCGACGCTGTCGTCGAGGTTGCGGAACTCTCGTTTGTCCCAGACCTTGACCGCGCGTTTGTGGCGGCTTTCGTCCTGACCGATGCGGATACCTTCGGGGTTGTAGCCATAGGCCCCGAAGGGCGAGGTGCCAGCGGTGCCGATCCACTTGTTGCCGCCCTGATGGCGGCCTTCCTGTTCCTTGAGCCGCTCTTTGAGCGTCTCCATCAGCTTGTCAAAGCCCCCCAGCGCCTCGATCTGGGCGCGTTCCTCTGCGGTCAGGTGTTTTTCGGCCTGTTTGCGCAGCCAGTCGTCGGGCAGGTTGACGGCCTCCAGCACCTGTTCGGCGGTGATCTGGTCCAGTCCTTTGAAGGCGGTGGCAAAGGCGCGGTCAAAGCGGTCCAGGTGACGCTCATCCTTGACCATCGCGCTGCGGGCCAGAAAGTAGAACGCCTCGACGTCATAGGTGGCCAGCCCGGCGCGCAGACCTTCGAGAAAAGTCAGGTACTCGCGCAGCGTGACCGGGACACCGGATTTTCGCAGGGTTTCGAAGAAGGGGACAAACATGGCGCGACGCTAGGCCAGAGGCTGCCCGGAGGCAACCGGACGACGGGATCAGGCCAGCGATTTCTCGATCGCGATGGTCACGAAGAACCCCAGCAGGGCAAAGGCGATGGCATAGACCACGGCGTATTGCGCCATGTCCGCAAAATTGCCCTTGCGCCGCTTTGCGGTGGTGCCGCCGATGACAGCGCCAAGAAGCGCCCCGAGGATCACGATCATAACGTTCCTTGCCCCTGCCTTGCCGGGTTGAGCGCGCCGATTTCGCGCAGTTTCGCGCGCACCGCCCAGTCCGAACCGAAGCCGTATCGCGCCCAGCCAAGCGAGTCCACCCGGACGTTGCGGCCCTCTGTGACGCGGCCCGACAGTTCCAGCGCCTCTGCCCGCAGCATCAGGAGCGTGGCCAGCAGGGCGGCGTTTTCATGCCGCGCGGCGGTGTCCAGATGCGGGGTCAGGATGGCCAGCGCGCCCTGCGGATCGCCCGCGCTGATCGCGTAGGCCGAGAGTTGCGAGGCGACATAGGCGCGGTGCAGCGCGGTGTCGGGGCCGCGCCCGAAATAGCGCTGCGCCAGCACAAACTGGTCTTGGGCGGCCTGCGGGTCGGTGGCCTGCAACAGCCGTCCCATGGCGTAATGCGAAAAGGCGCGGCGGTGATCGCTCCATCCCATGGCAGAGGCGACCTTGAGCGCCTCGATGGCGGCGGCGCGGCGTTGGGCCGGGTTGGCGCCGGGGCCAAGGGCGGTCTGCACCGCGTCGATCCAGACCCTTGGGGTTTTGGCCAGACGCCGGGGGCCGATGCCCTGACCGCGCGGGTTGATCCGCGACAGAATGCCGGGCAGGCGGTCGGCGACCTCGTTCCGGGACATGCCGTTGCGCAGCGCCGGATCGTAGTAGGCGCGCAGGATCAGCATGTCATAGCCGGTCAGGACGGTGTGGACGTTGTCGTCGTTAAAGACGCTGTCGGGCAGGCGGTAGAGATCGTTCAGCGGGCCGATGGCCTGAGCGAGTTCCTCATGCAGGCAGTCGCGCACCTCTTGCGGAGAGGAATCGTTGGGCAGGAAGATCGCGAGCCGTTCACGTTGCCGCAGGGCGGTCCAACTGACCTCGCGCGAGCGGCGCTTGCTGCGGTATTCCGCCAGTGACGAGACATTGGGCACCACGAAACAGGCGGCCTGCGGCAGGGCACTGCGGATCTCGGAGCGGCTGACGGCCTGCACGGTGATATTGGCGGCGGGGTCGTCGGTGAGGGCGATGTCGATCCCGGCCTCATTGCGCAGGCGGTGGATCAGGCGGCGCAGATCGGGGACCAGAGAGGACGGCGGCGCGCCGGTGACGCGCACGCTGATCGGGGTCTCGAAGCGGGTCAGGGTCGGCAGCGGGCGGCCGGATTCCAGCGTAAAGGCAAGATCGAGGAAATCGCGCGCAATGTCCGAGTTCGAGGCCACCGGGGCCTGCGGGCGCGGCACTGCAAAACTTTTCATCGGGGGCAGGGCGCTGCTGCCATCGACGGCGGCGGCACGGGTGGCGGCGGTGTCCGAGGGGGTGACCGGCATACAGGCCCCCAGCATCAGGTAAAGCGGCAGGACAAGACGTCGGGCGGTGCGCATCAGACCCTCTGGTACTTGACGAAGGGGGTCAGCGTGCCGATCCGGTCATAGAGGCGGCGCGCGGTGGCGTTGAACTCCTGCGTGTTCCAGTAGACCGCTGGCGCGCCATAGGCATCGGCGGCGGCATAGACGGCCTCGATCAGGGCGCGTCCGACGCCGGTGCCACGGGTCTCGGGGGTGGCGTAGAGATCCTGGAGATAGCAGACCTCTTCGATTTTCCACGCGTGGCGGTGAAACAGGTAATGCGTCAGGCCGACAAGTTGTCCGTCGCTTTCGGCGACAAGGGCGTTGTAGTCACGCGGATCGTCGCCCAGAAGGCGCGCGAAGGTGGACACGTAGACCGGCTCATCGACAGAGGACTCGTAAAAGGCCAGATAGGCCGTCCAGAGTTCACGCCACGCCGGTTCGTCCGCAGCGCGCAGCGGGCGCACCGTGAGAGCCGTATGTTGGGACACTTTTGAAGCCTGCCTGCTTTTGTTTCTCTAGGGTGCCTTAAGACATCCTTAGGTATTCTGTCCTCTGTTGGGTCACTATAAGGCAAAATCTGGGTTCCTGCACAGCGCCATGGATGCCTGTGGACAATTTTTTCCCGTTTTCGGGAACGATTTGCCGGAGGTTTGTGTTTTCAGGGGCTTGCTCTGGCGAAGTGAGTCCTTACTGCCACGGTTGGTGCCCGGCAAAGCCCGCGCGGCGGGAAACGCATGACGGGTTTTCGGCGGCTCAGGCGAGCCAGGCCAGCGACAGCAGCGACAGAAGGCTGGTCCAGATGATCACCGGGGCGATGGCGTCTGTGCGCACCCGGTAGAGCAGCGCCAGCGCAAAGGCCATCGCGCCCGACGGCCCGGCGGCGGTCAGCGTGAACAGCGTCTGCCAGTCGGTGGGCGGGGCCACCATCCAGACCGCCCCGGCCACCAGCGCCGGGAAGGCCAGCAGTTTGAGCGCGGCGATCGTGGCGATCACCGGCGAGGGCGTCAGCGCATGGCTCGACAGGATCACCCCCAGCGCAAACAGCGTCAGCGGCGCGGCCCCGGCCCCGGCAAAGCCCATCGCGGTGAGCAGCGGCTCGGGCAGGGTCAGGCCCAGCAGGTTGACCGCCATGCCCAGCGCGATGGCGATCAGCACCGGGTTGGACGCGATGCGTTTCAGCGCCGGACCGGGCCCCGCACCACGGTTGGCCATGAGGTCGGTGGAGACGATGAAAAACGCAAAGCTGATCGCCGAGTCCCATGCGACGATGGCGGTGACGGGCAGGGCGGCGGCCTCGCCGTAGATCAGAAAGCTGATCGGCCAGATATAGAGCAGCGTGTTGACGAAGATCACCGCCATGGCCAGCAGCCATGCCTCCAGCAGCTCACGCCGGAACAGCAACCGGCAGGTCGCGAAGGCCAGCGCAAACAGGATGACCTGCGCGCCCGCATAGGCGGCCAGCGCCTCAAACCGGAAGGCGGACCAGTCCAGCGCCGAGATCAGCGGAAAGATCAGCGCCGGTTGCAGGATCAGAAAGGCGACCCGGTTGACCGCCCCGGCCTCTTCCCGGCTGACCTTGCCGAACCGGCCCAGCAGGAAACCGAGCGCCAGCATGGAAAACACCGGCAGAATGTCATGGGTGAGGATCTGGAGCATGGGGGACCGGGTTGGAAACCCCGTCTTCACACCACAGCGGGCCGGTGACCGCAAGCGACCTGAGTGCGGCGACCGCAGAAACTGTCCCCGCAAGGGCAGGATCGGGTTATTTCAGAAGCTCCGGTTCCCCGACCGAAATCCGCGCGTCCTCGGGTCCGATGGGCACCAAGGTCAGCGACAGCGGGGCGTCCGCGGCCAGCAGGTCCTGCTTTGCCATCCGGTCCAGCGCGGGCGTCAGATCCACCACGAAGGAGCCTGCGGATTTTCCGATAACGGGCTGCGGAAAAAACGCCACGCTGGCCACATAGGCCGGATCGTCAATGGAGGTCTGCGGCCCGGCGTCCTTGGCGTTGACAAAGACGCGAAACCCCTCGGGCGCGCCCTGTGTCACGGTCACATCGTTGAAGCGCACCGAATACGCCGACACCCGCAGCGCGTCCAGAACGGACTGAACCTGTCCCTCTGGCGAGGTCAGGTTCAGCGTTATCGCAGATGCGGAGGCCGGCTCCGCCATCTCGGGTGCTCCTGTTTGACACTGGGCGGCGACGGGGGCCGCAAGCAAAACCACCGCCGCGACACCCGCCAAGGCGGTGCTACCCAACCGTTTCAACCGTGATTTCGAATGCGCCATCAATGGCAAGCTCCACCGGTTCGTTGTCCTTGGTCAGCGCAATCACCTGTGGCCGGAGTTGTCCGTTCACCGGCGTTCCGGCCCGCCGCAGGCGGTCCAGCGTATCGGTGATGTCAAAGACAAAATCCGCGCCGTGGGCGTGTTCCATCGTCTCTGACGGCACGCCGTTGATGAAGAACGCTGCCGAACCTACGAAATGGGGATCATTGATCGGCGTTTCCAGTGACAGGTAATCACAATTCAGAAAGACCCGGAACCCGGTGTCCGGGCCTGCCGGTGCCCGCAGGCCCCGCAATGTCAGCGTACCGGTCGAGATTTGCGTCGGCGGCGCAAGATCCGCCATTTCGACATTGGACAGGGTCTTTATCCGGCCGGTGTTGGCCAGCGCAGTGATCAGCGCGCTGTCCAGCGCAAGGGTGGAGTCAAGGATGCCCCCCGGCGCGACGCTGCGGTCCAGATCCTGCCGCCGCTCTACCGTATTGCGCGCCGCCATCGACAGGCTGAGGGCTGCGGCGGCAAAGGGCGTTTCCGGCACGGTTTCCAGCCGGTCATAGCCATAGCCCATCGGGGCCGTGGCATAGACGTCTTTCACGACGATGGGGCGCGGTGCACCATCGGGTGTGACAAACTGAAGGTTGCCGGGGGTCGAGGCGAAAAGGAACTCTGTCAGGTCGGTGTCCGGGGAATTGGCGTTTCCGGCATTGTTCCAGCTGGCCCAGATCCGGTCGACGTTGCAGTGATGCAGCCAAAAGATCGGGTCCAGCGGCGACAGAAAGCTGGCCATGTCGCGGCCGATTTCGCGGTGAACGGCGTTGTGGGGGGAGCTTTCAAGCTGTTCCGACCCGCCGCCAGAGCCGCGCGGCGCGGTGGATTTGAACCCTGCGAAGCTTTGGAAATTGGGTTTTCCCATGATGCTTTCGAGGACCGGCGTGCCGACAAATTCGGACGGCATGTTGCTGTTGGGGCCGACGTTTCTGGGGTGCATCAGCGGGCTACCCGCCTGCCAGAACGGGGCGGGCACCTGCGGGTTCCGCGTCCAGTCCCAATAGGGCATGGCCCAGTCGGCATTGCCGGACAGGTCGCGGATGATGTCCTCGAACTGGCTGAGATAGGCGCGGTGCCACGGCAGGAAGAACCAGTTGCCGTGCGGGCAGAAATTGAGGTGGATACGGGCCTGCGCCTCCCATGAGATCGGGTTCGAGGCGGGCAGTTGGCGCATCTGGGCAATCGCGTCGGCGTATTGCGTCAGGACAGGATCGTCGGCGGTGAGGGTGTTGACGTCCCGGCGGGTGCGTCCGGTTCCTTTGTAGGCCATCTGGGCAGGGGATCGGGTGGCCGAGGACAGCGCGGCTGCGGCGGTCAGGGCGCCAATGAATACGCGGCGATTGGTGTGCATGATACCTCCGAAAAATTGAGTGCGACAAGGGAACTGGTGAAAAATTGAATACGCACCAAAATACACCATAAAGGTGAGTCGCACCACATGGTTATAACTTATTGGGGTGTTTCGGAGGGGCCGTCGTCACCATCAGGACCGCGAGATGACGCGGCCCGGTGGCACAGGCGATGGCTTAGCGCTGCCGGCGCGCCATAAAGGCGAGACGTTCGAACAGGTGAACGTCCTGTTCGTTTTTCAGCAGCGCGCCGTGCAGTTTCGGCAGCGCGCTGGCGCCGTCGCGCTTGAGGTCTTCGGCGTCCAGATCCTCGGCCAGCAGCAGTTTGAGCCAGTCCAGCACCTCGGAGGTAGAGGGCTTTTTCTTCAGCCCTGGCTGGTCGCGCAATTCATAGAACTGGGTGAGCGCGGTGGTCAGCAGCGCGGGTTTGATGCCAGGGTGATGGACCTCGACGATCTTGCGCAGGGTCTCTGTGTCGGGGAACTTGATGTAGTGAAAGAAACAGCGGCGCAGAAAGGCGTCGGGCAGTTCCTTTTCGTTGTTCGAGGTGATGATGACGATGGGGCGATGTTTGGCGCGCACGGTCTTGCCGGTCTCGTAGACGTGGAATTCCATCTTGTCGAGTTCCTGCAACAGGTCGTTGGGGAACTCGATGTCGGCCTTGTCGATCTCATCAATCAGCAGGACGACCTTGCCGTCGGCGTCGAAGGCCTGCCACAGCTTGCCCTTGCGGATGTAGTTGGCCACGTCGTTGACGCGGGCGTCGCCCAGCTGGCTGTCGCGCAGGCGGGAAACAGCGTCGTATTCATAGAGGCCCTGTTGCGCCTTGGTGGTGGATTTCACCGCCCATTCCATCATCGGCAGGTTCAGCGCGCGGGCCACCTGCCGGGCCAGTTCGGTCTTGCCGGTGCCCGGCTCTCCCTTGACCAGCAGCGGGCGTTCCAGCGTCACGGCGGCGTTGACCGCCATGGTCAGGTCGTCAGTGGCGACATAATCCTCGGTGCCTTCGAACCGCATGGCGCGACCTCCTCAATGAATGTTCCGGTCCGAGGGGTAGAGAGGGCAGCAACGATTTGCAAGCGCCGCCACGGGGCGCTACATGGTGCGCCATGCGCATCAATCCGGCGATGTTCGGCGGATTGTCCCGGTCTTTGGCGCAGGTGCCGCGGATTGGTCTGAACACAGCCCCGTCGCTGCCGTATTTCGGGTCGGGAAAGGCGTTAATGTGACGTGACAAGCGTCTCTGGTTGGTTTAATGGCTGCCCGCAGGGGTGCCAGATATCTGAGGAAATTCTGAATGACAGATATTGGCGTTGACGAGGGAGCGGAGATGAAACCTGAAACCTTTCTGCCCGATGACTATCGTCCGGCCGAAGATGAACCTTTCATGAACGAACGGCAGACGGAATACTTTCGACGCAAGCTTTTGGTCTGGAAGGCCGAGCTGATGTCGGACAGCCGCGATACGATCGAGGCGCTTCAGGAAGGCACGCGGAATATCCCCGACGTGACCGACCGCGCCAGCGAAGAAACCGATCGCGCGCTGGAACTGCGGACACGCGACCGGCAGCGCAAACTGGTCAACAAGATCGATCAGGCCCTGCGCCGCATTGATGAGGGCGAATACGGATATTGCGAAGTGACCGGCGAGCCGATCAGCCTGAAACGGCTGGATGCCCGTCCGATCGCCACCATGAGCCTTGAGGCGCAAGAGCGTCACGAGCGGCGTGAGAAAGTCCATCGCGACGATTGAACCGCATCGATCCATGTGAATGATAGACGCCGGGGCCTTGCCTCGGCGTTTTTCGTTTGTCATGGGGGCGGCATGGATTTGAACGGCCTCAGGATCACCCTCATCGGCGCCGGGATCGGCGGGCTGGCGGCCGCGCTGGCGCTGCGGGCGCGCGGGGCCGATGTGCGCATTCTTGAACAGGCCGATGCGATCCGCGAGGTCGGCGCGGGCATCCAGATCAGCCCCAACGGCTTGCGCGTGTTGCAGGCGCTGGGGCTGGGCGACGGCTTTCGCGCGCTCTCGGTCCGGGGGCAGGCGGTGTCGCTGCGCAATGCGCGCGGGCGCGAGGTGCTGCGGATGGATCTGGCCGATCTGCCGGAGGTGCAGAGTTACCGCTTTGTCCATCGCGCCGATCTGGTGGAGCTGCTGGCGGCGCGGGCGCGGGCGATGGGCGTGCGGGTGCGGCTGTTGCAAAAGGCGCAGGAGGTCATCCCCGGTCCGCGGCCACGGATCACCCTGTGCAACGGCGATGCGACCTGTGCCGATCTGGTGATCGGCGCGGACGGGCTGCATTCAGTGCTGCGTCCGGTGCTGAATGACGCGGCGCAGCCGTTCTTTACCGGGCAGGTCGCGTGGCGCGCGGTGGTCGCCAACAAGGTCGGCCATCCGCCCGAGGCGCGGGTGCATATGGGCCCCGGTCGGCACATGGTCAGCTATCCCTTGCGCGGCGGCGACATGGTGAACCTTGTGGCGGTGCAGGAACGCAGCGACTGGGCCGCCGAAGGCTGGAGCCACCGGGACGACGCCGCCAACCTGCGCGCGGCCTTTGCCGGGTTCGGCGGCGTGGTGCCGGGATTGCTGTCGGGGGTGGAAAATCCGGGTCTCTGGGGGCTGTTCCGGCATCCGGTGGCCCAGCACTGGCAGGGCGAGGGCGTGGCGCTGCTGGGCGATGCGGCGCATCCGACGCTGCCGTTTCTGGCGCAGGGCGCGAACATGGCGCTTGAGGATGCTTGGGTGCTGGCGGATGCGCTGGCCGGGGCGCCTGACATGGCGCAGGGGCTGGCCGCCTATCAGCAGCGGCGGCGCGCCCGCGTGGTCAAGGTGATCGACGCGGCCAGCGGCAACGCGTGGAAATACCACCTGCGCAACCCGTTGGTGCGCGGCGTGGCGCATCTGGGGCTGGGCGTGGTCGGGCGGCTGGCCCCCGGTGCAATGCTGCGCGGTTTCGACTGGCTGTACGGGCATGACGTGACCGCCTGACCTCTTCGACCATTGAAGGGGCAGACAGGGCGGGCTTACATGCTAGACATCGGGCACAGAGAATTGGGGGCTTTTCATGGACACGGTTGACGCGATTCCCGAAACGGCGCTGGCGTGGCATCAGTCCGGCGAAGGTGCGGTTCTGGCGACGGTGGTGCAGACCTGGGGCTCTGCTCCGCGCCGGGTTGGCAGCCAGTTGGCGATCTCTGGCACCGGCCAGATCGAAGGGTCCGTTTCCGGCGGCTGCGTCGAGGGCGCGGTGATTGTCGAGGCGCTGGAGGCGCTGGAGACCGGAGAGCAGCGCGAATTGGAATTTGGCGTCTCTGACGATGACGCTTTTGCTGTGGGTCTGGCCTGTGGCGGCACCATCCGGGTGCTGGTAGAGCCTGTGGGTGCGGTGCTGCCGGAACTGCTGCTGGCGGATCTGGTCAAGGCGCGCGCCGCGCGCGAGCCGGTGGCCTATGTGGTCGATCTGGACCGCAGCGACCGCTGGCTGGATCGCACCGGGTTTCAGGACCGGTTCCGCATGGATTGGTCGGGCTTTGAGCCCGATAGCCGGGTCTTTGTCGGCATCCACAACCCGCCTTTGCGGCTGGTGGTGGTGGGGGCCGTGCATATCGCCCAGGCCCTGCTGCCGATGGCGCGGATCGCGGGCTATGACCCGGCGGTGATCGACCCGCGAGAGGCCTTTGCCTCTGCGGCGCGATTCCCGGACACGCAATTGCTGCACGACTGGCCGGATGAGGCGGTGGACAAGCTGGGTCTGGACACGCGCACGGCGCTGGTGCTGCTGACCCATGACCCCAAGCTGGACGATCCGGCGCTGGAAAAGGCGCTGCGGTCGGGCTGTTTCTATATCGGCGCGCTGGGGTCCACGCGGACCCATGCCAAGCGGGTGACGCGGCTGACAGAGGCGGGGTTTTCCGAAGCAGAGATCGGGCGCATCCACGCGCCCATTGGGTTGGACATCGGCGCGGCCAGTCCGGCAGAGATCGCCGTGTCGGTGATTGCGCAGATGACGCAGGTGCTGCGCCAAGGCGACCGGCGATGAAATTCGGCGCTGTGCCGCTGGATCAGGCCGAAGGCGCTGTGCTGGCGCATTCGGTTGCCTTGGACAAGGGGCGGCTGCGCAAGGGCCGTGTGTTGAGCGCCGAGGACGTGGAGACCCTGCGCGGGGCCGGTCTGGATGAGGTGATCGCCGCGCGGCTGGAGCCGGGCGATCTGGGCGAGGATGTCGCCGCCGCGCGGTTGGCGCAGGCGCTGGTGCCCGATCCGGCGCTGGCCGGACTGCGCATCGGCAAGGCCGCCACCGGGCGCGTGAACCTGCACGCCGAGGCCCCCGGCGTGATCGAGGTCCTGGCCGAGCGTATCCACGCGCTGAACGCGCTGCATCCGATGATCACCGTGGCGACGGTGCCGCAATGGCAGCGGGTCGCGGCGGGCGGCATGGTGGCGACGGTCAAGATCATCTCTTACGCGGTGCCAGAGGCGGCGCTGGAGGCGGCCTGCCTTGCGGGACAATCGGCGCTGCGGTTGCGGCCAGTGGTGTGCCAGAGCGCGCAGTTGATCCAGACCACGGTGGACGGCAAGGAAAGTGGCGACAAGGGGCAGGCGGTCACGCAGGACCGGCTGGACCGGCTGGGAGTCACCCTTGGCCCGCAACAGGTGGTGCCACACCGGGCAGAGCCGCTGGCCAAGGCGATTGGCGAGACGCAGGCGGATATCGTGTTGATCCTGACCGGCTCCGCCACCTCTGATCTCTATGACGTGGCCCCCGAAGCGGTGCGGCAGGCGGGCGGCAGCGTGACCCATTTCGGGATGCCGGTCGATCCGGGCAACCTGTTGTTTTTCGGCGAACTTCAGGGCCGTCCGGTGATCGGCCTGCCGGGCTGCGCGCGCGCGCCCGCGCTGAACGGGGCCGACTGGGTGCTGGAGCGGCTGCTCTGCGGCGTGCCGGTCACATCGCAGGACATCGCGGGGATGGGGGTGGGCGGCTTGCTCAAGGAAATCCCGGCGCGCGGGCGGCTGCGCGAGGCATAGGCGGCAGGCTGCATCACGACCCGGCCCCTTTTGCGACGGTGGCCGGGCAGGCGGGCAAGACCACCGGTGTCCGCGACGCATCGGCATGGGGCTGCGGTTGTCCTTTGGACATGAAAAAGCCCGCCGGACCCGGCGGGCTTGAAACAGGATCACCTGCCGGATCGGATCACTTGGCGGTCGGGCCGATCATCATGACCATCTGGCGGCCTTCCATTCTCGGCATGTTCTCGACCTTGCCGATTTCCTTGACGTCTTCGGCCACGCGTTCCAGCAATTCGCGGCCAAGGTTCTGGTGCGCCATCTCGCGTCCGCGAAAGCGCAGCGTGACCTTCACCTTGTCGCCGTTCTCAAGGAACTTGAAGACGTTGCGCATTTTGACATCGTAGTCGTGAATATCCGTGTTGGGACGGAACTTCACCTCTTTGACTTCGATGATCTTTTGCTTTTTGCGCGCCTCGGCCTCGCGTTTCTGGGTTTCGTACTTAAATTTGCCGAAATCCATGATCTTGCAGACCGGTGGCGCGGCGTTGGGAGAAATCTCGACAAGATCGAGTCCGGCCTGTTCAGCCATCTCCATCGCGCGGGCCGGTGTGACAACGCCGACGTTCTCGCCTTCGGCGCCGATGAGACGGATTTCGGGGGCCCGGATGCGATCATTGACGCGGGGGCCTGTGTCGCGCGTGGGCGGCGCGTTATGCGGTCTGCGGGCTATTGGAATGCTCCATTTGCGGTTTTTATCAAGTCGGCAAGGTAAACTTGCCTTCTTGTGCTTTCAAGCGGCAAATCTATGCCAGTGCGCTCTCATTGCGGTGTTTCCCCTTGCGAACCCCCTTTGCGCGGCGCAAACGGATCGCAGGAGGCCCCGCGCATGTTCGCATGGGGCGAATTTGCGATGGAGGTTCCCATGAGAAACCTGATCCTCGTGATCGTGGCGGCTGCGGCCGCAGTGGGCGGTTATTTGTGGTACACGGGCCAGACGCCCGAAGAGATGGCCCCGGTGGCAAGCGAGGCCGCCGAAAAGGTCAAGGACGCGGCCGAAACCACCACCGAGGTTGCCAAGGACGCGGTCGATACGACGGTCGATGCGGCCAAGGACGCCGGTGAGACCGCCATTGACGCGGCCAAGGACGCTGTCGACACCACCGTTGACGCGGCAAAGGACGCGGCGGATGCAACGGTTGACGCAGCCGAAACCGCGCTGGCCGATGCCGCCAAGGACGTGGCCGAAGGCAAGGCCAAGCTGGGCGATGCGCTGTCCGATGCGGTCGACGCGACCGTGGACACCGCCAAGGACGCGGTTGATGCGACCATGGACACCGCCAAGGACGCAGGCGACGCCGCCGTTGATGTGGCCAAGGATGCCGTTGACGGCACCGTGGACGCGGCCAAGGACGTTGCAGACGCTGTGGACACCACTGTGACCGCCGATCCCGCTGCGGACGTTGCCGAGACGGTCGATCCGGTGGCTGAGCCGGTCGACACCGCAGAGCCGGCGCTGGAGCCTGCCACAAGCGCCGATCCGGTGATTGAGCCTGTCGAGTCGGCCGAGCCGGTTGAGGCTGCTGAACCGGCAGCCGAACCCGTCGAGACCGCCGAGCCTGCTGCTGAGCCGGTTGAGACCGCTGAACCGGCTGCCGAGCCGGTTGAAACCGCCGAACCCGCAGCCGCGCCCGCCGACACCGCAGAGCCGAAAATCGAGGAACTTCTGACGGTTGAGGGATTCGATTACGACAAGGTTGCCGAGTACATCGACGATTCCGAGTTGAACGCGATTGCCAAGACCGGTGCCAAGGCGCTGCTGGAGCAGGCCAAGAACAACCCGGACGGCTTGCAGGGTATTCTGGACAGCCTGAAAGAGACGCTGGGCCTCTGATCCCGCGTCATCTGCACAAAAAAGAAAGCCCCCGCCGGATCGGCGGGGGCTTTTTCATGTCCGGCAAAGGGATGCGTCAGTCGAGGAACGCCTTTTCGACCACGTAATGCTTGGGGTCGGAGTTTGCGCCTTCCACCAGCCCGTAGCCTTCGAGCATCTCTTTCAGTTCAAGGTTGAAGGCGAGGTTGCCGCAGATCATCGCGCGGTCGGTGTCCGGCGTCAGGGGCGGCACGCCAAGGTCGGTGAAGGCCTCACCAGAGCGCATCAGGTCGGTGATGCGGCCCATCTTGGGGCTCTCTTCGCGGGTGGTGGTGGGGTAGTATTTGATCTTTTTCCAGAAGCCGTCGCCGATCACCTCGGCCAGCAGTTCGTCGGTCTTCAGCGATTCGATGATGTCATGGCCGTAGGTCAGCTCGCCAACCTCACGGCAGGTGTGGGTGATGACGATCTCATCGTAATCCTCATAGGTCTGCGGTTCGCGCAGCAAGGAGGAAAACGGCGCAAATCCGGTGCCGGTGGCGAAGAGCCACAGCCGCTTGCCCGGCAACAGCGCATCATGCACCAGCGTGCCGACAGGTTTCGGGCGCAGGATGATCTCGTCGCCCACGGCAATGTGCTGCAACTTTGAGGTCAGCGGGCCGTCCTGTACCTTGATCGAGTAGAATTCCAGTTCCTCATCCCAGGACGGCGAGGCGATGGAATAGGCGCGCAAGAGCGGTTTTTGCTTGCCGGTCTTGGGGTTCACATCGCCCATCAGGCCGATCATCACAAACTCGCCCGACCGGAACCGCATGCTGGCGGGCCGGGTGCAGCGGAAGGAAAACAGCCGGTCTGTGTAATGCTTGACCTGTGTGACGGTCTGCGTGTCAGGCACGGCAAGTTTGCGGGGGGCCGGGGTCTCGGTGGCACTCTGGGCGGCGGTGGCGTCAGTCACGGGGGTCATCTCTGTCATTGCGTCTTTGCCGGTTGGTTTAACCGGCACCTCTTGTCTAGCTTTGATCTGTGTCAGGTGAAACGCGGCCCATGGGCGCGGTGGGACGCGGGCAGGCGCGGACCGGAGGCGCGAGCGGGCCGCGCCCGGTGCGGCACGGCCCACGCCATCACGCAGTGCTGTGGTCAGGCGGTGCCGCGCACGCGGGCCTGATAATCATGTGCCTGCCAATCGGCGCGAAAGATCCACTGATCCTGCGGCTGACGCTCGGCCAGTGCCTCGTCGATTTCGACCTCATCAAAACCGGCGCGGCGGGCCATGGCGTATTGATCCGCGATCACATGGCCGCGTGCGCGCAACTGGCCCTTGTAGCCGCGCAGCCGCAACAGCCGCGCCAGCGTAAATCCGCGCCCGTCCGCAAAGCTGGGAAAGTCGATGCGGATCATCCGGGTGGTCTGGTTGAACTCCAGCGTGGCCGGGTCGGTGTCGGACGGCAGGTCCAGCGCGATGGGCGTGTCAAAACCTTCGGTCCAGTCCTCGGCGTGAAAGCCGGTGTCGCGCACGATAACGCTCATGCCTGTTCTCCTTGTTTGGTGCCGCCTCTGACGGCCCGGCCATTCACGAAATGAATGCCGCATTCTTCCTTGTCCTGCCCGCGCCAGCGGCCCGATCGTGGGTCTTCGCCCGGCGCCACCTTGGAGGTGCAGGGTTGGCACCCGATGGACGGATAGCCCTGCGCCACCAGCGGATGTTTGGGCAGGCGGTTTTCTTCCATGTAGGCGCGCACGTCCTCGGGCGTCCAATGGGCCAGCGGGTTCAGCTTGATCCGGTCGGTGCCGTCCTCGATCTCAAAGAAATCAAGCGCGGCGCGGGTGCCGGACTGATAGCGTTTGCGCCCGGTGATCCAGCCGTCATAGCCGTCCAGCGCTGCGTTCAGCGGTTCGGTCTTGCGCAGCGCGCAGCAGGCATCGGTGTCCGACAGGCGCAGCGCGCCGTAGGGGTCGCGGCTGTCCAGCGTGGCGCGGTCGGCCTTGATGATGCGCAGGTTCTCCAGCCGCAGCCGTTCCGCCACCTCCTGCTGGTAGGTCAGCGTCTCCGCAAACAGCAGGCGGGTGTCGATGAACAGCACCGGCGTCTTGCGGTCAACCATCGCCACAAGATGCAACAGCGCCACCGATTCCGCCCCGAAGGACGACACCATCGCGAGGTCGCCCGCGTCCGGATCGCGCAACGCCCCCTCCAGCACCGAGGTGGCGCTGTGATGGCGATAACGCGCGTTCAGGTCGGCGACGCGGTCGCGCAGTTCGCTCTGGTTCAGATCACGCGGCATTGGCCTTACGCTCCTGCGGACCGTAGAGCGCCTCCTTGAATGGGTCCATGCCAAGGCGGCGGAACGCCTGAAGAAAGGTCTCTTCCGGGGCCTCGCGGTGGGTCAGGTAGGCGTCCACGATGCGTTCGATGGCGGGCACGATCTCCTCCGCCGGAAAGCCGGGGCCGGTGCGCTGGCCAAGGGCCGCGGTTTCGGTGTGATCGCCGCCCAGCGTGATCTGGTAGTTCTCGACGCCCGCGCGGTCGAGACCCAGAATGCCGATATGGCCGACATGGTGGTGGCCGCAGGCATTGATGCAGCCCGAGATCTTGATCTTGAGATCGCCGATGTCGTGTTCTGTCTTCAGGTCGTCAAAGCGGGTGGCGATCTCCTGCGCGATCGGGATCGAGCGGGCGGTTGCCAGCGCGCAATAGTCCATGCCGGGGCAGGCGATGATATCGCTGATCTTGCCGATATTGGCGGTGGCAAGGCCGTGCGCCTTCAGCCGGGCGTGGATTTCCGGCAGGTCGTCGCGGTGGACGTGCGGCAGGATGACGTTCTGCTCATGGCTGATGCGCAGCTCGTCATAGCCAAAGTCCTGCGCGATGTCGGCCATCACACGCATCTGGTCGGCGCTGGCGTCGCCCGGTGTCTCGCCGTGCGCCTTGAGGCTGATCTGCACGATCACATGGCCCTCGGCGCGGTGCTCGGCGAGGTTGGTATCGGCCCATGAGCGGAAGACCGGGTCACTGTTGTAGGCACGCTCAAAGGACGAAACAGGGCGTTTTGTGAACGATGGGGCCGCAAACTGGGCCTTTATGGTATCATAAAGGGCCAGATCTGCACCGTTGAAGGCGGCTTTGGTTTCGGCAAAGCGGTCCTCGACCAGACGGCGGATTTCGTCGATGCCGTGCTCGTGCACGGTGATCTTGATGCGCGCCTTGTACTTGTTGTCGCGGCGGCCCAGCAGGTTCCAGACCGAGACGGTCGCCTCGACAAAGGGCAACAGGTCGGCCTGCGGCACGAAGTCCGCCAACACCTTGCCAATCATCGGAGTGCGGCCAAGGCCACCACCGACCAGCACCTGATAGCCGATTTCACCGTCCTTTTCGACGATGCGGATGCCGATGTCATGCGCGGCGGTCACGGCGCGGTCATTCGGGCTGCCTGTGACTGCGATCTTGAACTTGCGCGGCAGGAACTGGAATTCCGGGTGGTCGGTCGACCATTGACGCAGCAGTTCCGAGACCGGGCGCGGATCGGCGATTTCATCCGCCGCGGCCCCGGCAAAGTGGTCGGCGGTCACATTGCGGATGGTGTTGCCGCTGGTCTGGATGGCGTGCATCTGCACCTCGGCCAGCGCGTCCAGCATGTCGGGCACATCGCGCAGATCGGGCCAGTTGTACTGGATGTTCTGGCGCGTGGTGAAGTGGCCATAGCCCTTGTCCCAGCGTTCCGCGATATAGGCCAGCTGGCGCATCTGGCCGCTGTTGAGCGTGCCATAGGGAATGGCGACGCGCAGCATATAGGCGTGCAGTTGCAGGTAGAGGCCGTTCATCAGGCGCAGCGGCTTGAACTCATCCTCGGTCAGGGAGCCGTCGACGCGGCGTTCGACCTGCGACCGGAACTGGCGGTTGCGCTCTGCCACAAAGGCGGCGTCGAAGTCGGAATAGCTGTACATGGTCGTCTCCTTGGCGCGGCGGGCGCGCGTGGGGTCGGAAAAGGGTTCAGAGCTCGGCCTGTTTGCCGTGCGCATAGTTGGACGGGCCCTTGCGGCGGAACGCCTCGCGGAAATGCGTCGGCTCCGGGCCGTCGGCACCGGGTGTCATGTCGGCGAGGTAGACGCCAACCACCTCGGCGTGCCGGGCGCTGGCCTCGACCAGACGCAACTGGGCGTGGGCCTCATCGGTGAGCAGTTCCGCTTCGCGCAGGTCAGGGCTCCACCGATCATCGTCGGTCAGATAGACGACGTCGCCAGCGAGGAGGGCGTTTGCTGTGACGACTTTGGGAGTGAAGTTGCGGGCCATGGGAATGCCTCCTGATCGAATGTTGTCACGGGCAGGCCATCGCGGGGGGCGAGGCCGAAAAGCATGAGGGCAGGGCCGTTGAAATCGGCCTCACCAAGGTCGGTGGACAGGCGGTCGAGCGTGGTGCCCAGCACCCGCTGATCGGGGCGTGAGGCGTTTTCGACCACGGTAACGGGCGTGTCGGGCGCGGCGCCATGCATCATCAGGCGGCCTTGCAGGAAATGCGCGGCGCGCTTGGCCATGTAGATGGCAGCGACCTCACCGGGGCGGGCAAGGCTGCGCCAGTCGTGATCGGCAAAGCCCTGCATGTCATGGCCGGTGAGAATGCGCGCGCTGGCGTTGCGGCCACGTTTGGTCAGCGACTGGCCGATGCTGGCGACGGCGGCGGAGGCGGCGGTGATGCCGGGCACCACGTCATAGGACAGACCGGCCTCAAGCACGGCCTCGACCTCTTCGTCCAGACGGCCGAAGACGGTGCAATCGCCGCCCTTGAGGCGCACGACCTGCGCGCCCTCCAACCCGTGTTGCACGACAAGCGCGTTGATGTCTTCCTGTTTGGCGGAGGGGCCAAAGCCGGTCTTGCCGACGTCGATCATGGTCGCCTCGCGGCGGGCCAGTTCAAGGATCGGCTGCGGCACAAGCCGGTCGTGGATCACCACGTCGGCGGCATCCAGCGCCTTGCGCGCCTTGAGTGTCAGCAGGTCCGGATCGCCGGGGCCCGCCCCGACAAAGGAGATATGGCCGGGCCGTTCGGGGCGCGTCAGGTGACGGGCCAGCAGATCGTCGAGCGCCCGGTCGACGGCCTCTTCGCCTTGCGTGATCGCACGGGGACCGGCGTTGAAGTAATAGTCCTGCCAGAAATCACGGCGCGCACGGCCAAAGGGCAGCGCCTCTGCCATCTTGCGGAAGGACTTGCCGATCCGCGCCAGCGTGCCCAGCGTGGCGGGCAGCCGTTCCTCAAGGTCGGCCTTGATCGCGCGGGCCAGAACCGGCGCGGCCCCTTCGGTGCCGATGGCAACCGTCACCGGGTCACGGTCGACAATGGCGGGGGTGATGAACTGGCTGTCGGCCAGATTGTCGACGATGTTCACCAGCGCGCCTTCGGCACGGGCCAGCCCGGCGGCGCGCGCATCCTCGACGTCGTCTTCATTGGCGGCGTAGAACAGCGCGGCGCCCAGCGCATCGCCCGCCGCAAAGGCGCGCGGCACAAGCGTCAGCGCGCCTTCGGCGGCCCATGTGATGATCTGGCGGTCCGGTTTGGTGGCGAAGACGGTGATCGCGGCCTCGGTCTTGAGCAGCAGGCGCAGCTTGGCCAGCGCCGCCGCGCCACCGCCGGAAACCACAACCCGCCGTCCGGCGAGGTTCAGGAAGATCGGGAAGTGCTGCACGAGTTGGCTCCTTGCTTACGACCAGCAATATAGGAAATTATCCCATGATTTGACTATGGGGCTGGCGAAGTAAGAACGTTTGTTCTAGTTTGTGGCGCATGAGGGAGTTGTGTCCCATGTCTGGCCACAGGAGAGAACAGCCGTGAAGATCGACGCCACCGACCGGAAAATCCTTGCGGAATTGCAGCGCGATGCGGGTCAGTCTCTGGACGAGATCGCCAAGAAAGTGGGGTCGTCCAAGACGCCGGTCTGGAACCGGATTCGCAAGCTGCGAGAGGGCGGCGTGCTGGGTCAGCAGACCGTGGTTCTGGACGCCGAAAAGCTGGGGTTCGAGGCCTGTTTCTTTGTGCTGATCCGCACCTCAGAGCATGAGGCGGAGTGGCAGGCCAAGTTCCTCAAGGCGCTGAGGGAACGACCAGAGGTGCAGGAGGCGCACCGGCTTGCGGGGGACATCGACTATATCCTGAAGGTGCGGGTGAAAAACGCCCGCGCCTATGATGCGTTTTATCAGGCGCTGATTTCCGAGGTGAAGGTGCACAACGTCACCGCGCTGTTGTCGATGGAAGAGATCAAGGTGACAACCGCGCTGCCCCTGTGACGCGGGCAAAGGCGGTCGCCTGACCCGAGGTCTCTGGCCGTGGCGTCAGGAAAGGGGTGGAGGCCCCGGATCAGGTCCGGGGCGCGGGGGGTGCCGGACGAGGCCGGTGCGCGTAATGGCCCGCGTCAAGCTGAGCGGATCTCCAGCCGCTCCAGCCCGTGGAAATGATAGAGATTGGCGAATTGCGGCGGCGTGTCGAGGCGCATATCGGGCAGGCGGTCGAACAGGATCGGCAGGGCGATTTGCAGTTCCAGCCGCGCCAGCGGCGCACCGACGCAGAAATGCAGCCCCGCGCCGAAACTGGTGTTGGCGGAAGGCGCGCGCATGGGGTCAAAGCGCGCCGGATCGGGCCAGACATCCGGGTCGCGGTTGGCCGCCGCCAGCAACAGCGCCACCTGATCGCCGCGCTGGAACCTGTGGCCGGAAACCTCAACTTCTTCATAGGCATGTCGGGTGAACATGTGCAGCGGCGGGTCATAACGCAGGATCTCTTCGACCACCGGTTCGGCGGTCCGGGCCGTGATCTGCGTGCCGGTTTCCAAGAGCGCCTTGATGCCGTTGCCCATGGTGTGAACCGTCGCCTCATGGCCCGCGTTCAGCAGCAGGATGCAGGTGGCAATCAGTTCCTCTGTCGTGAGTTTCTCACCCGCTTCCTCGGCGGCGATGAGGTGGGTGATCAGGTCGTCGGCGGGGGCGGTGCGGCGGGTTTCGATGTAGTCGGCCAGAAAGGCAGAGAACTCTTGTGCTGCCTGTGCCGCGGCCTCTTCGATGGTCCGGTCGCGGCGGGCCTGATAGATAGAGACCATGGCGTTGGACCAGGCCAGCAATTGGTTCGCGTGGGCCTCTGGCACGCCCAGCAGGCGGCAAATGACAATCACCGGCAGCGGCGCGCAAAAGGCGGGCAGCAGGTCGACGGTCCCGTCCGGGAAGCGGTCGATCAGGTCGTGAGACAACTGCGCGATCTCTGGGGCCAGTTCCTTGATCCGGCGCGAGGTGAAGGCCCGCAGCACCAGCCCGCGCAGCCGGGTGTGGCGCGGCGGCTCCAGTTCCAGCATGGAATGCGCCTCGACCGCGTAGAAGGGGGCCAGATGGGGCGGGATTTCGGGGGTCAACTCGGGCGGGATTTCGCGCCCGAACCGGCGGTCGCGCAGCAACGCGCTGACCGCCCGGTGAGAGACCGCGCAGGGCAAGGCGTAGTCGCGCCAAAAGGCAAGATCGCCACCCGCGCGCAGGGTTTCGTAGAACGGATAGGGGTTCTGGACAAAGTCCGGCGCGGTCGGGTTTTGTGAGAATGCCATCATGGCGCGATGCTTGGCGCGTCTTGTCCGCCGTGGCAAGGGGGCGCTATGACTGGACGCCATGAGGGATAGAGCGTCAACACGGGTTCTGATCGTCGGGTTGTTCCTGACCGCTGTTGCGGTGCTGGGCTGGGTGGTCTGGGCCACCAGCCACGCCGAGGCGCTGCGTCAGCTACATGCGCGCGGGCAGTCAGACCTTGCCTTGGCGGCGGATCGGCTGATGACCGGGTTGCAGCGGTATCGCTCGCTTGCGGTGACGCTGGTGGATCATCCGGTGCTGAGCGCGCTGCACCGCGACGGTCCCCGCTCGGAGGCCGAGGCGCTGTTGCTGCGCAGCACCGACAAGACCGGGGCGCTGACCGCGATGTATGCGGACCGCGAGGGGCGCGTGCTGGCCGCGGCCCACGGCGAGACACCCGACGATCTGATGGCCCAGCCGTGGTTCCTGCGCGCGGTGAACGGGGCTTTGGGGGCGGATCATGGCATCAGTCCGCGCCTTGGCCGCCGCGCCTATATCTATGCCGCGCCGCATTTCGGGACGGATGGCAAGGTCGAAGGCGTGCTGGTGCTTGCGGTGGACATCGAGTCGCTGGAACGGGAGTGGAGCGGGTCGCGCCCCTCGGTGTTTTTTACCGATGACCTCGATCAGGTCTTTGTCACCAACCGGTCCGAACTGCTGTTCTGGCAACGTGCGCCCGAGGCGCTGATCGGCCCCGCGGGCGATGTGGCTCCGCTGACGGTGCGCCACGTGGCGGGGTTCGAAATCTGGGAGGTGGCGCTGAGCGCCTATGTGCCGCGTCGCGCGCTGCATCTGACGCAGCGCCTGCCGGTGATTGGCCTGACCGGCGAGGCCTTGATGGATGTCGCCCCGGCGCGGCGGCTGGCATGGTTGCAGACCATGGCCGTGACGGTGCTGTGCCTGTTCTTCGGGTCGCTGCTGTTTCTGGCGACAGAGCGGCGGCGCACCCTCAGCATCGCCAATGCGCGGCTGGAGGGGCGGGTCCGGGCGCGCACGCAGGATCTGGAGCAGGCCAACGCGGCGTTGCGGCGCGAAGTGTCCGAACGCGAAGAGGCCGAAGCCGCGTTGCGCCGCGCGCAGGCGGAACTGGTCGAGGCGGGCAAGCTGAGCGCTTTGGGCCAGATGTCGGCGGGGATCAGTCATGAATTGAACCAGCCGCTGATGGCGATCGGACAGTTTGCCGAAAACGGCGCCGCCTTTCTGGACAAGGGACGCCCGGAAAAGGCGCGCGCCAATCTTGACCGCATCGCCGGTCTGGCGGCGCGGGCGGCGCGGATCATCAAGAACCTGCGCGCCTTTGCGCGCAATGAGGCGGAACCGATGGGCAAGGTCGACGTGGTGGCGGTGCTGACCTCGGCGGTGGAACTGACAGAGGCGCGCCTGCACGCCGATGGCGTGGCGCTGACGTGGCGACCGTCTGACGGGCCCGGTCCGGTCTGGGTCAACGGCGGCGAGGTGCGTTTGGGACAGGTTTTTGTCAATCTGATCAACAATGCCGCCGACGCCATGTCCGGGCAGACGACCAAGGCGATCTGGATCACGCTGGTGCTGGGCGAGCGGCTGGAGGTGCGGGTGCAGGACAGCGGGCCGGGAATCGCCGACCCCGAAAAGGTGTTCGAACCGTTCTATTCCACCAAGCAGGTGGGCGAGGGCATGGGGCTGGGTCTGTCGATCTCCTACGGTCTGATCGAAAGCTTTGGCGGGCGCATTCGCGGGACCAACACCGAGACGGGCGCGCTGTTTTCGGTGGAACTGGACTATTGGCAAGAGGAAATGGCGGCATGAACGGCAGCGCCTCCCGTCCCGGCCCTGCGCCGGGACCTGTTTTTTTCATGAGGCTTTCATGCCGGTGACGCGGGTGCTGTTGGTGGATGATGACGCGGCGGTGCGCGAGGCGCTGGGGCAGACGCTGGAACTGGCGGATTTCGACGCGCTGACCGCCGGGTCCTTTGTCGAGGCTAAGGACCATATCGGCCCCGCATTCGACGGGATCATCGTCTCGGACATCCGGATGCCGGGGCGCGACGGATTTCACCTGCTGGACTATGCGCGCAGTCAGGACCCGGACCTGCCGGTGATCCTGCTGACCGGCGAGGGCGATATTCCAATGGCCGTGCGTGCGGTGTCGCTGGGGGCGTTCGATTTCCTCGAAAAGCCCTGTAGCCCGGCGGATTTCACCGCCGTTGTGGCGCGCGCGTTGAAAAACCGCGCGCTGGTGCTGGAAAACCGCCGTTTGAAACGGGAACTGGAAACCGGCGATCCGGCGGCGCGGCTGATCTTTGGCGTCTCGCCTCTGGCCGAACGGCTGCGCACCCGCGTCCGCGTGGCGGCGGGGGCCGGGACAGAGGCGCTTGTCACCGGCCCGCCGGGGTCGGGGATTTCCAAGGTGGCGGAGGTCATCCACCTGTCGTCACCCCGCGCCAAGGGCCCGTTCGAGAAACGCGCCGCCGCCGGTCTGGACCGGGGCGAGTTGCAGGCGCTGTGGCGGCGCTGTGCCGGCGGCACGCTGTTTCTGGACGGGATCGGGGCGCTGTCTCAGGACACGCAACTGGCGTTGATCGACCTGCTGGAACAGGGCGGCGCGGTTCTGATCGGCGGCAGTTCCCAAGATCTTGCTGCCGTCGCCGAAAGTGGCCAGATGTCGAGCGACCTCTACTACCGGCTGGAGGTCTGTCAGGTCCGCATACCGGCGCTGGCCGACCGCCCCGAGGATATTCCGGTGTTGTTTCGCCACTACGTTGCGCAGGCCGCCGAGCAGGCGGGCCTGATGCCGCCGGATGTGACCGAAGAGGTGATTTCGGGATTGATGGCGCAGGACTGGCCCGGCAACGCGCGCGCGCTGATGAGCGCGGCGATGCGGTTTGTTCTGGGGCTGGGTGACGTCTCTGTGCCGGAAAACAGCCTTGGTCTGACCGAGCGTCTGGCGCAGGTGGAACGCTCTTTGCTGATCGAGGCGCTGCGCAAGGCCGAAGGGCAGGCGCGGCTGGCGGCGGAGGCGCTGAAACTGCCGCGCAAGACCTTTTACGACAAGCTGGCCAAATACGGACTGAAGCCGGAGACCTATCGCGGCTGAGCCTTTCCGGCCACTTGGGTCATCGCGTCGACCTTGGCCCGCAGGCTGCGCAAAAGGGGGGCCTTGTCGGTCCGGTCGGTGCCGTAGCCAAGGTTCCACAGATAGTCAAAGCCGCTGTCCTGTGCGCCGGTGACGTGCTGGATCATGGTTTCCAGCTTGTCGAGGCCCTTGGCCATCTGCGCCTCTGGCGTCTCCGCGGCCTCATACTCATCCCAAAGCGTCAGGAATTGCCCGCGCAGGTCATCGGGCAGCGGCGCGCAGAGGGTTTGGAAATCCACCCGCTCCAGCGCGGACTTGTTGACCGTCGGGTCCTGATGGATTGCCGGGATGTCACCAGAGATCGCCTCACCGAGGTCATGCAGAATGCACAGTTTCAACAGGCGCGGCAGGTCGATGCCGTCAAGTTCCTGTTCCACCAGAAGGACCAGCAGGCACAGGCCCCAGCTATGATCCGCCACGCTTTCGCGGCGACCGGCAGAGGTGGCCCCGGAGCGCAGCGTTGCCTTGAGGCTTTGCGCGCGCTGAAGAAAGGCGATGATCTGGTCGAATCGGTCTGTCGGATGGGGCATGGCCACACTCTGCGTGGAACCAGGGAGATTCGCCAGTTGGCGAAAAACTGTGCGGATTTCCGCACTGAGAGCGGAAACACCTGTGCGGAGTCCCGCACGATGCCATTGGATCACCGCAGGCGCGCGCCCGGAAAGCGCCCATTAAGACGCTGTAATTAGGTGAAAATATCCGATGCTGCTACAGTGGTTGCAACAGGCCCTTGATCCGATTCGATCCAAGCGGCTTTGTTGTGCCCATTCGGTGCCCGAGGAGGGGCGCCGCGAAACGCCAAAAAAACGTATCTGGGAGGATACCCATGAAAAAGTTTCTGATGACCGCCGTGGCGGCCGCCGCACTGATGTCCGGTGCAGCCACCACCGCACAGGCTGCCTGCGACGAGGGTGAGCTTGTCATCAAGTTCAGCCATGTCACCAATACCGACCGTCACCCCAAAGGCATTGCCGCGACCCTGCTGATGGAGCGCATCAATGCCGAGATGGACGGCAAGGCCTGCATGGAAGTGTTCCCGAACTCGACCCTGTACAACGACGATCAGGTGCTTGAGGCGATGTTGCAGGGCGACGTCCAGATGGCCGCGCCGTCGCTGTCGAAGTTCGAGCAGTTCACCAAACAGTTCCGCATCTTCGACCTGCCCTTCATGTTCAAGAACATCGACGCGGTCGACGCGTTCCAGAACTCGGACACCGGTCAGGCGATGAAGGAATCGATGGTCCGTCGCGGGCTGCTGGGTCTGGCTTTCTGGCACAATGGCGTGACGCAGATTTCCGCCAACAAGCCGCTGCTGACACCGGCCGACGCCAAGGGCCTGAAATTCCGGGTTCAGCCGTCGGACGTGCTGAAGGCCAACATGGAAGCACTGGGTGCAAGCCCGCAGCCGATGGCCTTTTCCGAAGTCTATGGCGCGCTGCAAACCGGCGTTGTGGACGGTCAGGAAAACACCTGGTCGAACATCTATGGCCAGAAGTTCTTTGAGGTTCAGGACGGCATCACCGAAACCAACCACGGCGTGATCGACTATCTGGTCGTGACCAATGTGGACTGGTGGGAAGGTCTGGACGCGGACATCCGTGACCAACTGTCGACCATCCTTGCCGAGGTGACAGAGGCGCGCAACTCTGAGTCCTTCAAGGTCAACGAAGAAGCCAAGCAGGCGATCATCGCCGCCGGTGGCGTGGTGCGTGAACTGAACGCGGAACAGCGTCAGGCATGGGTCGACGTCATGAAACCGGTCTGGGAACAGTTCGTGAAGGACGTGGGCCAGGACAACATTGACGCAGCACAGGCCATCAACGCCAGCATGTAACAGGCCAGGATGCCAAGGACCCGGCCCCTGTGAACGTATAGGGGCCGGGTTTTTTGTATCCGCAAGAGGGACGAGGAGGGGGACCATGTCAGCTCATAATCCACCGAACGGGATGTTCGGGCGTTTCATCGACGAACTGGAGGAGACGGTGATTGCTCTCCTTCTGGGCGCGATGACGATCATCACCTTCATCAACGTGGTCCTGCGCTATGGCGTGAACAGCCAGTTCGGCCGCTGGCTCGAGGGCGCTTTGGGCGTGGATCTGCCCGGAGGCCTGGTCTGGGGACTGGAGGCGACGTCTTTCCTGTTTGCATGGCTGGTCCTGTTCGGGATCAGCTATGCGGTCAAGAAAACCGCCAATCTGGGCGTGGACGCGGTCCTGAATCTCGTGTCGGCGCCGGTCCGCAAAACGCTGACCCTGATCGCGGCAGCGGTCTGCATCGCCTATGCGTTCATGCTGCTGAAAGGCGCGTGGGACTACTGGGCGAACTTTGCCAACCTGCCGCAGACCACCGGACGCTGGTTTCCCACGGGCTTTGAGGAAATGACGCGCACCTCTTATCGCAGCTGGTACGAGGTTGTGGACATTCGGATGCCGGAATGGCTGCGGTTCATCGAGCCGTGGATCAACGAGGGCGAAGCCTATGAAAAGATCCCGCGCTTTATCCCGTATTTCATTCTGCCCTTTGGCGCGGCTTTGCTGCTGTTGCGCTTCGTTCAGGCGACCGTGCGCATCTGGCGCGGCAACGACGAAAGCCTGATTGTCAGCCACGAAGCCGAAGACGCGGTCGAAGACGTCGCGCATCTGAACAAGGACTGATCCCATGGATGTTGTCATTCTCTTCGCCATGGTGATCGGCCTGATGCTGATCGGCGTGCCGATTGCCGTCTCGCTCGGGTTTTCCTCGATCGTGTTCCTGCTGGTGCTCAGCGACACCTCGCTGGCCTCGATTGCGCAGACCTTCTTTCAGGCCATGGCCGGGCACTACACGCTGCTGGCGATCCCGTTCTTTGTGCTGGCCTCGTCGTTCATGTCGACGGGCGGCGTGGCGCAGCGGATCATCCGCTTTTCCATCGCCTGTGTCGGGCATCTTCCGGGCGGTCTGGCCATCGCGGGCGTCTTTGCCTGCATGTTGTTCGCCGCGCTGTCGGGATCGTCGCCCGCGACCGTGGTGGCCATCGGCTCCATCGTGATCGCCGGGATGCGGCAGGTGGGGTACTCCAAGGACTTCGCCGCCGGTGTGATCGCAAACGCGGGCACACTGGGCATCCTGATCCCGCCGTCCATCGTGATGGTGGTCTATGCCTCGGCCACCGATGTGTCGGTCGGGCGCATGTTCATGGCCGGGGTCATTCCGGGTCTGATGGCGGGCACCATGCTGATGACCACGATCTATGTCATCGCCCGAGTCCGCAGCCTGCCCAAAGGCGAATGGAAAGGCTGGGGCGAAGTGGCCGAGTCCGGCGGCGACGCGCTCTGGGGTCTGTTGCTGATCGTGATCATCCTTGGCGGCATCTATGGTGGTATCTTTACGCCCACAGAGGCGGCGGCGGTGGCGGCTGTCTACGCCTTTATCATCGCCACCTTTGTCTATCGCGACATGGGGCCGCTGGCGAACAAGGAGGGCGGGCCGAACACGCCTTTGATGCGCAAGCCTATCGCGCTGATCACTGCGTTTTTCCACAAGGACACCAAGGACACGCTGTTCGAGGCGGGCAAGCTGACGGTGACGTTGATGTTCATCATCGCCAACGCGCTGATCCTCAAGCATGTGCTGACCGATGAGCAGATCCCGCAGCAGATTGCGGGGGCGATGCTGGACGCGGGCTTTGGGCCGATCATGTTCCTTGTGATCGTCAACGTGATCCTGCTGATCGGCGGCCAGTTCATGGAGCCGTCGGGCCTGCTGGTGATCGTGGCGCCGCTGGTGTTTCCGATTGCGCTGCAACTGGGCATCGATCCGATCCATCTGGGCATCATCATGGTGGTGAACATGGAGATCGGGATG
Organism: Antarctobacter sp.; assembly: GCF_048262615.1. GTDB lineage: Bacteria > Pseudomonadota > Alphaproteobacteria > Rhodobacterales > Rhodobacteraceae > Antarctobacter. Next base: position 496 of record NZ_JBLXFB010000035.1, on the reverse strand, counting down.
ATCACGCCGCCGGTGGGTCTGAACCTCTTCGTGACGTCCGGCGTGGCGGGCATGCCGATGATGCGGGTGGTGCGGGCGGCGCTGCCGTTCCTGGCGGTGCTTTTCGTCTTCCTGATCATGGTGACCTATATTCCGATCATCTCGACGGTGCTGCCGGATGCGGTGATGGGGCCGCAGGTCAATTGTGAGGGCGCGCCGCCGACGAACCAGCTTGAAGCGGCGTTCTGTGAGGCGCGATCGAAGTGATGAAAAAGGGCCGGGAGACCGGCGCTTTTTTCATGTGTCCACGCGTGGACAGGTTTTGGGGTATGGAAGATCAAGGGGTTACAGAGACGGTTTTACCTTGGGTTAAGGTTTGACGGGGACGTTGGGTGGCGCGTGCGGTGGGTTGATTTTGGGGTGGTGCCGGTGGGTCGAATGGGGCGTGGGGAAGGTGGGTCGGAAACCCACCCTACGGGGGAGGGGAGCGAGGGGGCGATGGTTGGGTAGTACACGC
>NZ_JBLXFB010000034.1:0-38404 GCF_048262615.1 Antarctobacter sp. | reverse complement strand
GCGCATCTGGTCGACCTGACCAAAGGCGGCGCGGACTATACCTTTGACGCCACCGGCAACGTGAATGTCATGCGCACCGCGCTGGAATGCGCGCACAAGGGCTGGGGCGAATCGATCATCATCGGCGTCGCACCGGCGGGGGCTGAAATCAGCACCCGGCCATTCCAGCTTGTCACCGGCCGGGTCTGGCGCGGCACCGCCTTTGGCGGCGCCAAGGGGCGCACGGATGTGCCCCGGATCGTCGATTGGTACATGGACGGCAAGATCGAGATCGACCCGATGATCACGCACAAGCTGACGCTGGACGAGATCAATCACGGCTTTGACCTGATGCACGAGGGCAAGTCGATCCGCGCCGTGGTGGAGTACTGATCCGGTATGGAAACCGTGTCTGAAAACCGCAGCTTCGAGGGCGTTCAGGGCGTTTACAAACACGCCTCGACCGCCTGCGGATGCGACATGACCTTTGCGGTCTACCTGCCACCACAGGCGAAGACGGAAAAGGTGCCGGTGCTGTGGTATCTGTCGGGGCTGACCTGCACGCATGAAAATGCGATGACCAAGGCCGGGTTTCAGGAACACGCGGCGCTGCACGGCATCGCCGTTGTGTTCCCCGACACCTCGCCGCGCGGCGAGGGGGTGGCCAACGACGAATCCTATGATCTGGGGCAGGGCGCGGGGTTCTACGTGAACGCCACCCGCAGCCCGTGGCGCGCCAACTTTCAGATGTACGACTATGTGACCCGCGAGCTGCGGGATCTGGTCATGGCCAATTTCCCGGTTTCCGACCGGCACGGAATCACCGGTCATTCCATGGGTGGACACGGCGCGCTGACCATCGCCATGCGCAACCCCGAGATGTACGATTCACTCTCGGCCTTTGCGCCAATCGCCAACCCAACCCAAAGCGATTGGGGCAGAAAACAGCTCAGCGCGTATCTGGGTGACGACGAATCTACTTGGTGCCAGCATGATTCAGTTCTACTTTTAGGCGACAAAGGCTGGAAAGGGGATCTGTTGATCGACCAAGGTGGATCGGATCAATTTCTGGACCTGCTGAAGCCGGAAACGCTGGCCGAAGCGATGATGCGAAACAGGCAATCGGGCGCCTTCAGGATGCAAGAGGGGTACGATCATTCGTATTTCTTCGTAAACTCCTTTGCCGGCGATCATGTCGCCTGGCACGCAGAACGTCTCCTTTAAGACCTGAACAGACAAAGGTTTACTATGATCAAGACAGTACTCGGCGCAACACTCGCAACCCTGCTTCCCCTCATGGCTCTGGCGGACAGCCATGCCATGGAAGGTGATGCCGAAGCGGGAGAAAAGGTCTTTCGCAAGTGCAAGGCCTGCCACGCCGTCGGCGAAGGCGCGGAAAACAAGGTTGGCCCGATGTTGAACAACATCGTTGGCCGTCAGATGGCCTCTGTCGAGGGCTTTGACTACTCCAAAGCCCTGGGCGCGATGGGGGAGGCCGGCGAGGTCTGGACCCCCGAAGCGATGGACGCCTTCCTGACCAAGCCGCGCGATTATGCGAAAGGCACCAAGATGGCCTTTCCGGGCCTGCGCAAGGACGACGACCGCGCCGACGTGATTGCTTACCTCATGACCTTTTCCGACGAAGGGTCGTGACACAGGGAATGCCTGCCCCGCCGGGAGGAGAGTACTGGCAGGGCAGGCGCAAGGCGACAAACCGGGCGGAACCCGGTTTGTCATGACAAGGCGAAAGCCGCGATTTTCGGGAGGAACGAAATGAAAACCCTAACCATGATGACATCGGGTATCGCCCTTTGCTGCGCCTCTATGGCGATGGCAAACGACGATCTCGTGAACCAGATGGACGACCCCGCACAGTGGGCCATCCAGACCGGTGACTACAGCAACCAGCGTTACTCGGGGCTTGACCAGATCAACGCCGAAAACGTCAAGGACCTGCAAGTGGCCTGGACGTTCTCGACCGGTGTGCTGCGCGGCCACGAAGGCTCGCCGCTGGTGATCGGCAACATGATGTACGTGCACACGCCGTTCCCGAACATCGTCTACGCGCTGGATCTGGAGCAGGACGGCAAGATCGTCTGGAAGTATGAGCCCAAGCAGGACCCGGACGTCATCCCGGTGATGTGCTGTGACACGGTGAACCGTGGTGTGGCCTATGCCAACGGCAAGATCTTCCTGCATCAGGCCGACACCAAGGTCGTCGCGCTCGACGCCATGACCGGCGAAGTGAAGTGGGAAGTGCAGAACGGCGACGCCGCCAAGGGTGAGACCAACACCGCGACGGTCCTGCCGGTCAAGGACAAGGTCATCGTCGGCATCTCCGGCGGCGAATTCGGCGTCCGTGGCTCTGTCACCGCCTACAACATGGAAACCGGCGAACTGGAATGGCGCGCCTATTCCATGGGTCCCGACAGCGACATCCTTGTCGACCCGGAAACCACCACCCATCTGGGCAAGCCGGTTGGTCCGGACTCAGGCACCAACACCTGGGAAGGCGATCAGTGGATGATCGGCGGCGGCACCACCTGGGGCTGGTACTCGGCGGATCTCGAAGAGAACCTGATGTACTACGGCACCGGCAACCCGTCGACATGGAACCCGGCGCAGCGCCCCGGCGACAACCGCTGGTCCATGACCATCATGGCCCGCGACATCGACACCGGCGAAGCCAAGTGGTTCTACCAGATGACCCCGCACGACGAGTGGGATTATGACGGCATCAACGAGATGATCCTCACGGAGCAGCAAATTGATGGCGAAGAGCGCAAGCTGCTGACCCACTTTGACCGGAACGGCCTTGGCTACACGCTGGACCGCGTCTCGGGTGAACTGCTGGTGGCGGAAAAGTACGACCCCGCCGTCAACTGGACAACCGGCGTCGACATGGACCCGGATTCTGACACCTATGGCCGTCCGGCCGTGGTGGCGCAGTACTCGACCGAGCAGAACGGCGAAGACGTCAACTCCACTGGCATCTGCCCGGCGGCGCTTGGCTCCAAGGACCAGCAGCCTGCGGCCTACTCGCCGAAGACCCAGCTGATGTACGTGCCGACAAACCACGTCTGCATGGACTATGAGCCGTTCCGCGTGTCCTACACCGCCGGTCAGCCCTATGTGGGTGCGACGCTGGCGATGTACCCGGCCCCGGACAGCCACGGCGGCATGGGCAACTTCATCGCCTGGGACAACGTCGCGGGTGAGATCAAGTGGTCCATCCCCGAGCAGTTCTCGGTCTGGTCCGGTGCTCTGGCCACTGCGGGTGACGTGGTGTTCTACGGCACGCTTGAGGGCTACCTGAAGGCGGTTCACGCCGAAACCGGTGAAGAACTGTACCGCTTCAAGACCCCGTCGGGCATCATCGGCAACGTGATGACCTACGAACAGGGCGGCAAACAGTACATCGGTATCCTGTCGGGCATCGGCGGCTGGGCCGGGATCGGCCTTGCGGCTGGCCTGACCAACCCGAACGACGGTCTGGGTGCTGTGGGTGGTTATGCCGCTCTGAGCGACTACACCGCGCTGGGTGGTCAGCTGACCGTCTTCGCCCTGCCGGATTGATCCTGCGCAGAGACTGACAATGGCTGGCGCGGCTCCACGGGGCCGCGCCCGTCCAATAGACACTCCACAGACAGGTGAGTTCCGACCATGACATTGACAGGAAGACTGCTCTCTATCGCTATGTTCGCAGGCGCCGCACTGGCCGCCTCACTTGCGGGCGCAGATAACCTGACCGCTGCCTATTCGGAGGATGGGCGCTATTTCACAGATGAGGACATCCCCACATACAATGTGGGCGAGGATGGCACGGTCGACTGGATGACCTATTCCGGCTTTCGCCGCTACCATTCCGAATGCCACGTCTGTCACGGCCCCGAGGGCGAAGGCTCCAGCTATGCGCCCGCGCTGAAGAAATCGGCCATCGACATGGATTACTACGATTTCTACGACGTGGTGGTGAATGGCCGCAAACACGTCACGGCCTCGGACAATTCCGTGATGCCCGCGTTTGGCGATAACCCGAACGTCATGTGCTATCTCGACGACATCTATGTCTACCTAAAGGCGCGCGGCGCCGATGTGGTTCCGCGCGGACGGCCCGGCAAGAAGGAATCCAAGTCCGACGTGATCCGCGAGGATGAAAATGCGTGTCTGGGCTTCTGAAGCGGCGCTGATCCTGACGCTGCTGACCTTTGGCGGGGCAGGCAGCGCGCAGACCTCGGACCTTGTGTCCACCAGCGCGCTGCGGGTCTGCGCCGATCCGGCCAACGACCCGATGTCGATGAAGGACGGCACCGGCTATGAGAACAAGCTGGCCGACCTGATCGGGGAAAAGCTGGGCCTGCCGGTGCAATACACCTGGTATCCGATGGCGACGGGGTTTGTCCGCAACACCCTGAAGGTCAAGAAATGTGACGTGATCATCGGCTATGCGCAAGGGCATGAGCTGGTGCTGAACACCAACCATTACCTGACCTCAACCTATGTGCTGATCGTGGCCAAGAACGGCCCGCTGGCGGATGTGGACAGCCTGTCCGATCCGCGCCTGAAGGACCTCAGGATCGGCATTATCGCGGGCAGCCCGCCATCGACGCATATGGCGCGCAACGGATTGATCGGCAAGGCAAAGGCCTACAACCTGTTCGTCGACCGCCGTCACGAAAGCCCGACCCACGACATGATGGATGATCTGGAGGCCGGAGAGATCGACGCCGCGATCCTCTGGGGGCCGATCGGCGGCCCGATGGTCAAACAGGACCATCCGAATTTCGCGGTCATCCCGCTGGTCAAGGAAACCCTGCCGCCCAAGCTGTATTACCGGATCACCATGGGTGTGCGGCAGGGCGAAAAGGTCTGGCAGCGCAAGCTGAACTCACTGATCCGCCGCCATCAGGATGAGATCAACGCCATACTGGCCGAGGCGGGCGTGCCGCTGGTCACTGATCTGGGCGACGCGGTCCTGGACATCTCGCAATGATCCGGGCGCTGGCAATCCTGCTGCTTGCGGGGCTGCCAGCGGTCCTTGCTGCGGAGAGTGAGCCCTCCGATTACCGCATGGATCACTATCGCGGCCCGGTGCCATCGACGCTGGCCGGGGCCACCGTGGTCGGGCCCGAGGGCGCGCATGATCTGTGGAGCGCGGGCAAGACCGCCTTTATCGACGTGCTGCCACAGGCCCCGAAACCCGCCAACCTGCCCAAAGGCACGATCTGGCGGGACAAGCCGCGCGATTCCATCCCCGGTTCGGTCTGGCTGCCCAATGTCGGCTATGGGGCGATTGCCGATGTCACCGCCGACTATTTCCGCCGCGGCTTGGCCAAGGCGACCGGCGGCGACCCGGCGCATCCGGTGCTGTTCTTCTGCCTCGAAGATTGCTGGATGAGCTGGAACGCCGCCAAACGCGCGGTCGAATGGGGTTATACTCAGGTCTACTGGCTTCCCGAGGGCACCGATGGCTGGCAGCTATGGGAGTACCCGCTGGAACGGATCACTCCGGAAGAGCCGCAGCCCCCCGGCGGCTGATCAGAACGCCGCCAGATCCTTGTGCGCATGGGTGACGGTCCCTTTGGTATCGGTCAAGGTCACATCCACCGACCGCGTCTTACTGGGCACCGACAGGCCAACGCGCGGGTTTTCCGACAATGAGATCGACCCGGTCATGTCCACATATCCGGCCCCGTCCAGCACGATGTCGAGGGTTTCGACATAGCGCATCGGGATATACAGCAGCGTGATCTGATCCATCTGCATCCCGGAATGCGACGGGTGCGAAATGTCCACATCCAACTGCCGCAGCCGTGCAGACAGGCCAAGCCCGCCGCTGCCCGGTGACAGTCGCGCCACCTCCAGCCCCATATCGCCCAGCGTCGCCAGCGCGGCGGCGGGATCGGTTCCCGGCGGGGCCGCGCAGGCCCCGGTGCCCGAAGTCTTGACGTGGCCTTCCTTGACCCAGACGCGGCCGTCCGTCGTCTCGGCGATCACGTGCAGCGGGGTCGGCCCATTGATCCGCATGGTCACGTCAAAGAAAAACCCCGGCTGCGGCACGTCTAGCGCGAACACCGCCGAAACCGGCATCGGGTTTTCGTCCAGAACCAGCGTGATCTTGTCCAGCAGCATCCCTTGCGGCGCGTGGATCATCGCGGCGATCTGCGTGCGGGTGTCGTTTTCAGTGCGGTAGGGCGCGTCAATGGAAATCATCTCTGTCCCGTCCAGCAGGGCGCGGTCGGGGAACAGTTGCGCGGTCACCGCGTCCCACCCCTCGCCGGCAAAACCCGGCAGGGCGGCGCAGATCAGCGCGGCACTCAATAGAAACCGTTTCATTCTTCTCCTCCCAGAAGAAAGACACCAAAGGCCCGGGGGCCGTCGCAGGTGTCCAGATCCCTTAGCACGGTCAGGGCCTTTGCGTCGATGACAGAGGCCGTATTGTCGAACCAGTTGGCCACAACGATGCGTGACCCGTCGGCGCTGACATCGATCCCCTCGGGGTATTCGCCGACCTCGATCCGGGTCACTTCGGTCAACGCGCCCATGTCGATCACGCTGACGGTGTTTTCATATTGATTGGTGACAAAAGCCCGTCCGGCGGCAAAGGCCACGCCGTAGGGGCGCTCTCCAACCGGCACCGTTGCGATGACAGAGCCCGCAGTCGCATCCACGACGCTGAGGTCGTTGGACCCGACATTGCCGACAAACAACCGCCCATCGGGGGCAAAACGCAGGCCAAAGGGCCGGATACCCACCGTGACCCGGTGCAGCAGCGCCAGAGTATCGGCGTCGAAGACAGACACCTGATCGGCGTCACGATCCGCCGAGGCAAGGAACCGCCCGTCCTCTGACAGCGCCAGCCCCGCCGGGGCCGCGCCAGTGGTCAGCTCTTGGTCCAGGGTCAGGGTGTCACCCGACAGCACCCAGATCCGGGCGTTGTACCAGTCAGAGACAAAGACCCGCCCGCGCCGCGCGTCAAAGGCAATGCCGATCGGTCCGCCCTCCAGCGCGATCTCAGCCAGGACCGTGCCGGTCCAGTCATGGCGGCGCACCGTCTTGCTGTCCGGTGCGACAGTATAAACCGCGCCGTCCCGCGACACGGCGACCCCGGCAGGCTTGCCCGGAACCGACCAGCGCGCCACTTCCTGCCCGCCTGTCAGGTCAAGCACGCTTAGCCCGTCGCCGTTCTGACAAGTCACAAAAGCGGTATCCGCCGCCGCGGGCAGACCCGCGACGGCGCAAAGGACAAGCGCCCTAGCTGCCCGGCGCACCGAACCGCTCGACAAGGGCATCCAGTCCGGCCTGATAGACCGCCGACACAGCGGCAATCGCGGCCTCGTCGCTCAGTTCCGGGGGCGGGTCGTTGTTCGGATACCCGCGATAAAAGGCGCCGCGCCATTCCACCAGCGAGCCACCGCCAGCGCGCGGTTTGACCGTGACGTGGGACGAATAGTTCGTCACCGGCAGCACCTCTACCGCGACCTCGGTGATGCGGTAGGAATAGCTCATCTTCTCATCGCTGTGCTTGTACAGGATCTCGGAGATCGTCGGCCCGCCCGCCTGTCCCAGCGTCAGAACGCGGGTGGCGTCGATGGCGTTTCCGCCCGCGCCTGCGGTCTCAAAGACCGCCGGATGCCAGCTCATGTCCTGAAAATTGCCGATGGCCGCCCAGACCTCTGCCGGGTCGGCGGCGACCTCGGCGGTCAGCGTCACCTTTTGCCGGGTCGGCCCGTGGGCCAGCGCCAGCGACGGCAGCGCCAGCGCAACCGCCGTCACCGCCAGAAATTCGCGTCGTTTCATTTTTCCTCCCCTTTGAAAAAGGCTGTCTTGAGAATGTATCTCATTCCTCTCAGCCACGAGTCGTCCGTGTTGGACCGGATGTCGACCACCCGCCCCTTGACCGTTTGCCCCGTCTCCGGGTCGCGCAGTTGCAGGTTCATCGTCAGAATCAGGTTCGAGACTTTCTGAACCTCCCCGACCAGCACGAAATCCGCCCCCAGCTTTTTCGCCATCCGGGCGTCACAACCATAACATTTTGCCGGGTTCACCACGCGGTCAAGGTCCGCCTGCACCGGGGCAAGGTCCAGCAGGGTATAGCCCTCGGCGGTGAAACGCTCTGCCACCAGATCCTCGATCAACTGCAACCGGGTGCGTTCCGCAGGGTTTTGACCCAGTTCCGCAGTCTGAAGCGACGAATCCAGCAAGGTTATCCCTAAAAACGCCACACTGTCCCCGGCAGCGGCGGGGCCGCCCAAGGCAAACACCAGCAATGCAAAGATCCGGCGCATGGGGCCTTTCTTAGAAAATAAGAGTCGTAGAGCATCGTGCAGGCGTTACCCTTTACCACGCAACCCGACCAAAAGTATCGGTTGCAAAGGGCCCGCGATTTGCTTGGGATATCAAGAACAAGCCCGAGACAAACAAACGGGCAGGGAGGAACACTTGCAACGGATCATTGCTCCGCTTCTGGCGGTGCTGTTGTGCATCGGTATGGGCGGCCCTGTGCTGGCTCTGGATGTGGCCGCAGCGGTTCTGCGCATCGACTACCCGCGCCTTTTGCCGATTTCCCGTTACGATCTTGTGCCCGAGGATCTGGGCTTTGCCGGGGCCGATCTGGCCGACAGGGACAATGGCACCACCGGCAGCTTTCTGGGCCATACCTACGCCACGACCAAGGTCGCCGTGCCGCCCGATCAGGCCGACGCCGCGCTGGAACAGCTCTTGGCGGACGGAATCCGGCTGATTGTGGTGATGGCCGACAGCCGCGACCTGCTGCGCCTGACCGACCGCGCCGCCGAGGCGGGCGCGCTGGTGCTGAACGCCACCGCGCCGGACGTGGCGCTGCGGTCGCAGAACTGCCGCGCCACGCTGCTGCATATCGCCCCCTCCAACCTGATGCTGGCCGATGCGGTGGCGCAGTTTTCCGTCTGGAAGAAATGGGACGAATGGTTCCTGATTTCCGGCTCCAACTATGAGGACACCTCGCTGGCGGATGCCTACCGACGGGCGGCGCGCAAATTCGGCATCAAGATCACCGAGGAACGGCTGTTCGCCGATACCGGCGGCTCTCGTCGGACGGATTCGGGGCATGTGCTGGTGCAGCGCCAATTGCCCGCCTTCACCCAAGGGGCCAAGCGGCATGACGTGCTGATCGCCGCCGACGGCACCGATTACTTTGCCCGTTACCTGCCTTACCACCTGTCGACGCCGCGCCCCGTCATGGGCTCTGCCGGTCTGCGCCCGGTGACCTTTCACGCCGCGCATGAGGCATGGGGCACCACGCAATACCACACCCGGTTCGAAGAGATGACCGGCCGCTATGCCAAGGCCGAGGACTACAACGTCTGGCTGGCCCTGCGCGTGGTGGGCGAGGCCGTGACCCGCGCCAGCACCACAGATGCCATGGCGATCCGCGACTATGCCCTGTCCGATGCGTTCGAACTGGCCGCCTTCAAGGGGCAGAAGGTCACGTTCCGCAACTGGAACGGCCAGATGCGCCAGCCGATCCTGCTATATGATGGCATGATCACCGTCAGCGTCAGCCCGCAAGAGGGCTTTCTGCATCAATTCTCACCCTTGGATACGCTGGGCCTCGATCGTCCGGAATCCGAATGCTCCGCTTTCAACTGACCGGGAGGTTTGCATGAAAACCCTGATCGCGACCTCGTTGCTGGCCCTTCTGACCGCCGCCCCCGCGCTGGCCAACAAGGCCTTTGTGTCGAATGAGCGCAGCAACACCATCACCGTGGTCGACACCGACACATGGGAGGTTCTGCAAGAGTTCGACGGCGGCAACCGCCCGCGCGGCATCACCCTTAGCCCCGATGGGTCCAAGCTGTATGTCTGCGCCTCCGATGACAGCCTGATCCGGGTCTTCGATACCGAAACCTACCGCGAGCTGGACAGCCTGCCCTCTGGTCCCGACCCGGAACTGTTCATCCTCGAACCTTCGGGCAAGCGGCTGTATATCGCCAATGAGGATGACAACCTTGTCACCGTGACCGACACCGAGAAACACACTATCCTTGCAGAGATCCCGGTGGGCGTCGAACCCGAAGGCATGGGCATGAGCCCGGATGCCAAATGGGTGGTGAACACGTCGGAAACGACGAACATGGCGCATTTCATTTCGACCGAGGATTACAAGATCAAGCACAACGTGCTGGTCGATCAGCGCCCGCGCTACGCGCAGTTTACCGATGACGGCAGCCGCCTGTTTGTCTCGTCCGAGATCGGCGGCACCGTGTCGGTGATGGACATCGCCCCCGACGGCACCCCGACGCTGGTGCACAAGATCGGGTTCGAGGTGCCCGGCGTGTTGCCCGAATGGCTGCAACCTGTCGGCGTCAAGGTCACGCGCGACGGCAGCCGCATCTTTGTCGCCCTCGGCCCCGCCAACCGGGTCGCCGTGATCGACGGCGCAACGCTGGAGGTGCTGGATTACATCATCGTCGGCCAGCGGGTCTGGCAACTGGCCTTTACCCCGGATCAGAAATACCTGCTGACCACCAACGGCAATTCCAATGACATCACCATCATCGATGTCGCCCGTGAAAAGGCGATCAAATCGGTGCAGGTCGGCCAACAGCCCTGGGGCGTGGTCGTGACCCCGAATTAATGGAGACCGCCATGAAGTACCTCACCGCCGCCGCCCTTGCCTGCGGCCTCTCTGCCCCGGCCATGGCCGCGCCGCTGTGCGATGACCTCGGCTTTGCCGGGCTGCTGGCCTCGTGCAACCGTGGAGAGCCGATCCAGCTGACCCTCGCCTCTGGCCAGCCGCTGGGAGAGGACGTAACCCTGCAATCGGGCGCCTATTACAAGATGTTCATCACCGCCGACGGGTCCGCCGAACTGGCCGTCAGCGGGCCGGACTTCTTCCGCGCGGTCTGGATGAACGAGATCGTCATCAACAAGATCGAGATTCGCCCGATGGCCATCGACTCGATCGAATTCGACGCGGAAGGCACGGCGGAACTGTCGTTCATCGCCATCAAGCCCGGCACCCATATCCTGCGCATTCCCGGCTCGACCGGCGAAACCCAGCAGATCCGCATCAGCATCCAGTAACCCAGACACCGGAGCGTTCCGTCATGACCCGTATCCTTGCCTTTGCCCTCGCCGCGCTTGTCGCCGCCCCGTCCTTTGCCGCCAGCCACGCGATCCCGCAGGAAACCGTGGACAAGATCACCGCCCTGCTGGCCGAAATGAAATGCCAGATGGACCCCGACGATATCGAGATGGAGGACGGCGGCTATGAACTGGACGACGTCATCTGCGAAGGCGGCCACCAGTTCGATATCGAACTGGACGCGGACCTGAACGAGGTCGGCAGGCGCGCCGAATAACACCGCAGCCGCGACCAAAGCCCAATGGCCAGCGTCGCGGCAATGCTCACAATACGCCAACGCGACCGCAGAGTCGCCAGAGCCAACCGGGAGACTTCTTATGATCCGATCCATCACACGCCGGGGCGCTTGTGCCCTTCTGGCGATGATTGTCGCCGCCCCCGCCATTGCCCAGGATCTGCCCGTCATCCGCGCCGCCGTGCTGAAAATCGGCACCGTGAACTGGGAACTGGCAACCATCGTCGAACAGGGCTTTGACGAGGCGCATGGCTTTAACCTTGAAATCGCGCCCTATGCCGACAATGGCGCAACCCGCGTCGCCGTCGAAGGCGGAGAGGCCGACGTGGCCGTCGCCGACTGGATCTGGGTGGCGCGGCAGCGCGCCGCTGGCAAGGACTATGTCTTTGTCCCCTATTCCAAGGCGGTTGGCGGGCTGGTCGCGCCAAAAGGCAGCGGCATCACCTCGCTCAAGGATCTGGCAGGCGGCAAGATCGGCATCGCCGGGGGGCCGCTGGACAAGTCGTGGCTGATCCTGCGCGCCTACGCCCAGCAAGAATACGGCATGGACCTGAAGGCCGAGACAGAGCAGGTCTTTGGCGCGCCGCCGCTGATCTTCAAATCCGGCCTCAGCGGAGACCTGCAAGGGGCCATCAACTTCTGGCACTTCCTTGCCAAGATGAAAGCCTCTGGCATGGAAGAGGTGATCTCGGTCGAGACGGCAGGCAAGGCGCTGGGACTGAACACCGACACGCCGCTGCTGGGCTACTACATGAAGGAAAGCTTTCTGGCAGCGAACCCCGGACTGGCGCAGGCGCTGTATGACGCCAGCCGCGACGCCAAGGATCTGCTGGCCAGCGACGCCGCCGCATGGGAGGCAATCCGCCCGATCATGAACGCCAACAACGACGCCCAGTTCAATCAGCTCAAATCCGACTGGCTGGCCGGCACACCCGCGCGCGGCCCGGTTGACATCGACGGGGCGAACAAGATGCTGGCGCTGATGAATGACCTTGGCGGCGCCGATCTGGTCGGCAAGGCCACCACCGTGCCCGACGGCCTGTTCGCCGACCTGAACTAAAGCAGATCGCCCGATGAAAGACACCCACGCGGCCACGCCAATCCTGTCGATCATCGGGCTGTTTCTGCTGTGGATACTCTGCGCCACGCTGACGGCAGACCCGACGGTCCTGCCGCAGCCGTGGTCGCTGATCACCCCCGCCGCGCGCGAAATCGGATCCGGCGAGTTGCCCTTTCACCTTGGGGCGACGCTGTTGCGGGTGATCTGGGCCTTTGCGCTGGCCATGACCATCGGCATCGCGCTTGGCCTTGTCATGGGGCGGTCAGAGGCGCTGAACCGGTGGCTGGACCCGTGGCTGGTGATCTTTCTGAACCTGCCCGCGCTGGTGCTGATCGTGCTGTGCTACCTGTGGATCGGCCTGAATGAGACCGCCGCGATTCTGGCGGTGACGCTGAACAAGATCCCCAACGTCGCCACCGTGATCCGCGAAGGCGCGCGCGCCCTCGATCCCGATCTGGACGCTATGGCGCGGGTCTACCGGATGTCGTGGCTGGCGCGGATGCGCCACGTCACGCTGCCGCAACTTGCGCCGTTCATCACCGCCGCCGCGCGGTCCGGCGTGGCGGTGATCTGGAAAATCGTTCTGGTGGTCGAATTCCTTGGCCGTTCCAACGGCGTAGGCTTTCAAATACACCTGTATTTCCAACTGTTTGACGTGACCATGGTGCTGGTCTACGCGCTGTCCTTCATCGCGGTGATGCTGGCGGTGGAATGGCTGGTCCTGCAACCTTGGGAACGCCGCATCCGGCGGTGGAGAACCGCGTGATCCGGGCTGACATCACCTCGAAATTCTTTGGCGATCAGCAGGTGCTGGGACCGGTGCGGTTTGACATCCGACCCGGCGAAACCGTCGCGCTGCTGGGCCCGTCCGGCATCGGAAAATCCACCATCCTGCGGATCATGGCCGGGATCGACACAAGGTTTGAGGGCACCGTGACGCGCCCCGACAATATGGCGATTGTCTTTCAGGAGCCGACCTTGCTGCCGTGGCGCAGCGCGCTCGACAATCTGCTGATCGCGCGCCCGACTCTGGGGGCGGACGCCGCGCGCGCCGCACTGGCGCGGGTCGGTCTGTCGGGCCGCGACGATGCCTTTCCCGGTCAACTGTCCCTTGGCCAGCAACGGCGGCTGGCGCTGGCCCGCGCCTTTGCTGGCGCGCCAGAGTTTCTGGTGATGGATGAGCCGTTTGTCTCGCTCGACCCGGAGATGGCCGAACAGATGCTGGCGCTTACAGAGGCATTGATCGCCGAGGCAAAGCCCGCCACCCTGTTCGTGACCCACGCACGGGCCGAGGCCGAGCGTCTGGCCGACCGAACGCTGGTCCTGTCCGGCAGGCCCGCCACGCTGACAGACAGTCTGCCCGACACATCGAACGGTGAGCATGCTTAACATAATGCAAATTATCGGCATCTTTTCAGCCCCGGCCCGGCCATGAGCGACGGTCTCTCTGTCCAGAACCTCAGCTTTGCCTATGGTCCGAAACAGGCCCTTGATGCGGTGTCCTTCGATCTGCAAAAGGGCCGCTTTTGCGCCCTGCTTGGCCCCAATGGCGCGGGCAAGTCGACTCTGGTGTCGCTGCTGACCCGGCTGCTGGTCTCACCCACCGGCACGATCCGCATTGCCGGGCATGACCTGCGCCAGGCACCCAGTCAGGCGCTTGCGAAACTGGGCGTGGTCTTTCAACAGCCGACGCTGGATCTGGACCTCAGCGTCCGCCAGAACCTTGCCTATTTCGCCGCGCTGCACCGGCTGCCGCGCAAGGGATTGAACGCGCGCATCGACGCGGTGCTGTCGCGGCTGGATATGGCAGAGCGCGCGCATGAAAAGGTCCGCGCGCTGAACGGCGGCCACCGGCGGCGCACCGAACTGGCCCGGTCATTGCTGCATGACCCTCAGGTGCTGCTGCTGGATGAACCCACCGTCGGGCTGGATGCGTCCTCTCGCGCGGGGATCGTCGCCCATGTGCATGATCTGGCCGCGCAGGGCATGTGCGTGCTCTGGACCACCCACCTGACCGATGAGGTCCGCGACAGCGACGACCTGCTGGTCCTGCACAGGGGGCAAATCCTGACCCACGGTCAGGCGGGCGCGGTGCGCGGCGACCAAAGCCTGTCGGACTGGTTCCTGAGCCAGACGGGGACCCCCGTATGACCGGCTGGCTGATCGCCCTGCGCGCCATCGTCGGGCGCGAATTCCTGCGCTTTATCCATCAGCGCGAACGCTTTTTGTCGGCGCTGGTGCGTCCGCTGGTCTGGCTGCTGATCTTCGCCGCCGGGTTCCGCGCCGCGCTTGGCGTGTCGATTATCCCGCCGTATCAGACCTATATCACCTATGAGACCTATATCGTCCCCGGCCTCTGCGCGATGATCCTGCTGTTCAACGGCATGCAAAGCTCTCTCTCGCTGGTCTATGACCGGGAAATGGGCTCGATGCGGTTGCTGCTGACCAGCCCCCTGCCCCGCTGGTGGCTGTTGTTCTGCCGTCTGCTGGGGTCCAGCGCGATTTCGGTGCTACAGGTCTACGCCTTCCTCGCCATCGCGGCGCTGTTCGACATCACCATGCCGATTTGGGGCTATGTCGCCGCCCTGCCCGGCCTGTTTCTGGGCGGCATCATGCTGGGCGCGCTTGGCCTTGTGCTGTCCAGCTTTGTCCGCCAGCTGGAAAATTTCGCCGGGATCATGAACTTTGTCATCTTCCCGATGTTCTTCCTGTCCTCGGCGCTCTACCCGCTGTGGAAAATGGCCGAAAGCTCAGAGCTTTTGTACGATATCTGCGCGCTCAACCCGTTCACCTACGTGGTCGAGCTGATCCGCTTTCTGCTCTACCTGCAATTCAACTGGCTCGCCCTGCTATGGGTGCTTGGGTCGACGGCCGTCTTTGGGCTGCTTGCGGTCTGGGGCTATGATCCGGCGCGCGGATTGATGAAGCGCAAGGTCTGAGGGCGTCAGGCGTCGCGTTCCGCGAAACTGACCGCCTTGCATTTCCAGCTTTTGACCCGTTGGCCGGGATGGTCTTGCACCCATTTGGCAAGCTGGGGCTGCGCGCCCAGCAGACACATCATGGGCGTCACATCCGTGAACACCAGACTGCGTTCCCGGCAAGACTCGGATTGAGGAGTCGCGGCGGCGATACACGTTACAAACAAGAGCTCGATCATGGGCTTTTCCGATGCAATATATCCTTTGGTCGCAATCGCACTGTGCCAGCGATACCTTAAAACGAAAGAAACCGCGCTGCTGCGGCTGGCCCGTTTCGAAACGAAACGCTTAATGTTTCGGCAGCTTTTCCGGTTATGCCGATACCTTGGGCGGAAAATCATGCTGCGCCGCAGAAAGATGTCCCTGAAAGCCCGACTGGGCGGCGGAGCAGCCTTGCTGACCGCCGGAACCGTGCTGACCGCCGCCACCCTTTATGTCGGCATGACCCGCGTCTCTGACCGGCTGGAAACCGCGCTGGCCGCCGAGGCGCGCATCGCCCGCTATTCCATCCTGTCCACGCAGGTCTCTACCCTGCTGGTGGTCGCGACAGAGGCGGTGCAATCGCGCCTTGATGCAGAGGCCCGCACAGAGCGGATCGCCCCCATATCCCGCAATATCGCAGAGACCTTTACCCGCCTGCGGTCGGATCTGGAACTGGCCGTCACGCAGGTAGAGGCGCTGGGGCTGGACGCACAGTCGCGCTATGCCACCCAGTCGCTGGGCCTTGCCCGGATGCAGGCGCTGCTGGACAGCACGGTCAGCGGGCTGGGTCAGGCGACAACCGACGTGGATCGCCTGCGGGCGCAGATCAACGCCTTTGCCTCCGGCTTTGACCCGCTGCTCAATCAGGCCGTCAACGCCGAGATCCTGTTTCGCAATGACATCCTGTCGGGGATCGAACGCTTGCGGCAGGCGCTGTCGCTGATCGCCCTCATCATCGGGGCGCTGTCGATCCTGACCGCGCTGGCCTTTTACCTCGGGCTGGTGCGGCCCCAGTTCCTGCGGCTGGACCGGTTGCGCGATGCCGCCCGCCAGATCGGGGCACAGAATTACGCCGTCGCCCTGCCGGAAACCCGCGCGGATGAGATCGGCCACCTGTTTTCCGAAACCAACCGCATGGCCCGCGCGCTGGCGCAAAAGGAAGACGCCGTGCGCGCGGACCGCGCCGCCCTGAATGAGATCATCGACCAGCGCACCGCCGAACTGCGCGCCGCCAATGACCAGCTTGCCAAGACCGATGAAACCCGCCGTCGCTTTTTCGCCGACATCAGCCACGAATTGCGCACGCCGCTGACGGTGATCCTGATGGAGGCCCAGATCGGCCAGAAACAACAGGCCGAGGCAAACGCCGCCTTTGCCACGATTCAGGACCGGGCAGAGCGCCTGAACCGCCGCATCGACGATCTGCTGCGCGTCGCACGGTCCGAAAGCGGCGAACTGGCGCTGGACCTGCACGCGGTCGATCTGGCCGACATCCTGGGCCAGGTGGCGCAGGATGTGGCCGCCGAATGCGACAGCGCCGGGATGCGGCTGGAGGTGGTGCCCGCCCCCGCCCTTCCGACCACCGGCGATGCCAACTGGCTGCGGCAGGTGGTGGCCGGTTTGGTGTCCAATGCGGTGCGCCACGCGCGTGAGGGCGGCGTTATCCGTCTGGAACCCATCGAGGAACCGGGATTTGTCGGCCTCTCGGTGTCGGACAATGGGCCGGGCGTCGCCGCGCCGGACCGCGCGACCCTGTTTGACCGCTTTGCGCGCGGCTCTGGCTCTCAGGGGTTTGGCATCGGCCTTGCGCTGGCCCGTTGGGTGATCGAGGCGCAGAGCGGAACAATCACGCTGCAAAGCCCCCTGCCCCGCCCCGATGCTCTGGGCGATGGACCCGGCACCAAAGTTTCGGTTCGATTGCCGCGCCGCGCGCCGTAGACTGCGCCCATGACACCCCGGCTGCTGATCATAGACGACGACCCCGGCATCACCGCCGCGCTGTCCCGCGGCCTTGCGCTGCATGGTTACGACACAGAGGCCGAGAACCGCGCCGATCGCGGCCTTGCCCGCCTGACGGCCGAATCCTTTACCGGCGTCATCTGCGACGTGATGCTGGGCGCGGACAATGGCGTGGAGCTGGTGCGCGCCGCCCGCGCGGCGGGTGTCGACGTGCCGATTGTCATGCTGTCGGCGCTGTCAGACGTCGACCACCGCGCCGCAGGGCTGGAGGCCGGGGCCGACGACTACATCGTCAAACCCTTCTCTTTCGACGAACTGGTGGCGCGGATCAGGGTTCAGGAAAAGCGCGTGCGCGACAGCCGCCCGGAACCGGCCATCCTGTCCGCCACGGACCGAAGCCTGCGCAACTCCAAGGTGGACATCACCCTGACAGAGCGGGAATTTGCGCTGTTGCACATTCTGGTGGCCCACGCCGGCACGCCGCTGTCCCGTGGCTGGATCTTTGACACCCTCTGGGCCGCCGAAGGGTCGGGCACCGAAAACGTCGTCGATGTCTACATCGGCTACCTTCGCAAGAAACTGGCCGGTCATGACGTGGGCTTTGAAATCCGGACCCAGCGCAACAAGGGGTTCTGCCTCGACGGACTGGCCCCGGTGCTGACCTGATCCCGCCGGATTACGACTCGACCGGCACCACCTCGATCCGGCGCACGCCCGGATCGACCGCCGCATAGGCCCTGAGCAGATGGGCCTGAAAATGTGTGCTCACGTAATCCGCCACAAACCGCGAGGGCGCGGCCAGCGTCACCCGCCCGCCTTCATGCGCCATCTCGGACAATTGCCCGAACCATGCGGTGGTCTGCGCCGGGGCCTCGATCCGCAACCGCGCCAGCACCTGCCCCCACGCCCCCTCTGCCGCGTCGGTGCGCGCGCGCGGCTGGAACGGGATGACCTTGGGATCGGCGGTGTGCGCGGGCGCCCCTGCCCCGCCGTGGCGGTCGCCCATCCGGTCCGCAAAATCGGTGCCGATCAGGTCCCAGTTGCCCGCCGTCTCTGCCATCACCCCGTCAAGGTTCAGCGCGTAGACCGTCACCCGGCCCTTCACCCCGGCGCGCTTGACCTCGACCCATCCGGCGCTGCGCATCTTGGCCATCTCGCGTTTGACCGTGCGTTCATCGACGGACCACAGGCGCGCAATCTCGGCCCGTCCCATCGACAATTCATTGCTTTGCCAATTGTACCGGGTTGTGATCAAAACCATCAGCCGCAGCAAAAGCCGTTGTCGATGTTTGTCACCGCACAGGGCCGAAACCCCCAGCGCCGACAGTATGTCGTATTTCAGGGCGGACGCATTGCGCCCGACCGGTTTTGCCACCTGCATGACCTGCTCCGCCTCGTTGCCGGATCTTTCCGGCTGTCATGCCCGGATTATCGACGCCTGCCAACGCTTTTCCGGACTTGAGGCCAATTTGCGTCCAACCGTCCGATTCTGTCAAGCGATCGAAGACGCGGGCCGGTTTCGGTCTGCCCCCTTCATCCCTTTCAAATAAAGAAATGGGTGAAGATATAGGTGATGGGGGACATCCAGTCTGTCCCCCTATGGGCTGGAAATGTCCCCCTATGGGTCGCCGGGGTGCTCCGCCTGTCCCCCAATATGTGGGGGCATCCCCAAGCACTTTGGCGCGTGCTGCTCCCTGCCCTGCCCGAATCGGCCGCCGCCCCGGTTCCTCATGTTTTCTTACCCGTGGGTAAGACCGCCCTGCCCTACCCTCGGACAATATAAGGTTTTGCGTCAAAGCCAAATTAAGCGTAAATGACAGGAAAAGCCGAAAAACCGTCCTGCGAGGCATAGCATGTACACACACGTTGATCTGGGCGTTCTTCAGAACCGCTCTCTGAAGCTGCAAGGCTGGATCCGCCAGCAGACCTTTTCGCCGGGTCTGGAAAAGACGCTGCGGCGGTTTTCGTCCTGGGAAGTGTCGGAACTGATCTTTCGCATCAACCAGTCCACCTTTCGCGGCAAGCTGGCCGCCGACCCCTCTTTGCCCATGGGTGAGGTCGAACAGGAAGGCCGTCAGCGCTGGTTCTCGCTGGAAGAGATCAATGAGATGCGCCGCCGTCTGAAGATCAACAAGCGCAGCCTGATGCCCCATCGCCCGGCGGGCAAGCGCGCCATCCGCGCCGCTGTCGCCAACTTCAAGGGCGGCGCGGGCAAGTCGACCGTCGCGCTGCATTTCGCCCATGCCGCCGCGCTGGACGGCTACCGTGTGCTGGTCGTCGACTTTGACCCACAGGCCACGCTCAGCCATTCCATGGGCCTGACCGACGTGTCCGAAGAGCATACCGTCTGGGGCGTCATGGCCCGCGATCTGATCCGCGAAACAGAGCGTATGAACCGCGGGCCTGTGGGGGCCGAATCCGGCGCCGCCCTGCCCCAGCGCCACCTGCCCGCCGCGATCACCGAACTGGGCCTTGGCGACCTGCGCATCGGTGACTTTATCAAACCCACCTCATGGCCCACGATCGACGCCATCCCGTCCTGCGCCAACGCCGCCTTTGTCGAGTTCGCGAGCGCGCAATACCGCCACCTCAACCCGGAATGGTCGTTCTTTGCTGCTGTGTCGCGCTACCTCGATCAGATCCCGGACGACAGTTACGACATGATCATTTTCGACTGCCCGCCGGCCATCGGCTACCAGTCGATGAACGCGGTCTTTGCCGCCGACATCCTCTATGTCCCCTCCGGTCCGGGCTATTGGGAATACGACAGCACCACCTCTTTTGTCGGGCAACTGTCCGAGGCGCTGGAGGATCTCTCGGCCGGGTTCGACGGCACCTTACCCACGGGTAAGATCGCGCTGCCCAAGGCGTTCTACGACATCCGCTTTCTGCTGACCCGCTATGAGCCGGGCAATGATCTGCACCGCGCGATGCAGGAGGCCTTTCGCAAGGTCTGGGGCGATCACGTCACCGAACACCCGGTGGAAATGACCCGCGCGGTCGAGCAGTCCGGGCGATTCCTGAACTCTGTTTACGAAATGGATTACCGGGAGATGACCAGAGAGACCTGGCGCAGAGCACGGTCTACATTCGACTCCGCCTATGAGGAATTCCGCCAGACCGTGCATGACGCATGGGCGCAGATGGAGGACGACCAATGACCAAGAAGCGCAGAATGTTCGACATCGACATTCCCGAAATGGGGGCGATGGAGGTTGGCAAGACCCCCGACCGCGCGTTGCGCCGGGGGCCGATGGCCTCTGCCATCAACGAAAACGCCAGCTCGCTGCGCGACCGCAAGGCCGCCGAAGAGACCATTCGTGAGGAAAACGACCGGCTGGCATCCGAGTTTGTGCGCCTCAAGCGTGAGGGCCTGATCGTTGACCGGATCGCGCTGGACAGCGTTTTGACCGAACGCCTGCTGCGGGATCGCAAACCCGGTGCGGACGAGGAACTCGCAGAACTGAAAACCTCGATTCGCGAAATTGGCCTGTCCAACCCGATCCGGGTCGAGGCCCGCGACGATGGCAAATACGAACTGATCCAAGGGATGCGCCGGTTGATGGCCTATCGCGCGCTGCTGGAAGAGACCGGCGATGCGGGTTTTGCCACGATCCCCGCCGGGATTGTTCCGGCAGAGGCGCAGACCGAAACCAGCTATCGCCGCATGGTGGATGAAAACCTGATCCGCAAGGATATCTCGTTCGCCGAGATGGCCACGCTGGCGCGCCGCTACGTGGCCGATCTGGACAACGACTGTCACGAGGTCGCGGACGCGGTGTCGATCCTGTTCAAATCGGCCAGCTATACCAAGCGCAGCTATATCCGCGCCTTTGCCGAACTGTTGATGCGGCTGGACAAGGTGCTGGAGCATCCGCAAGAGATTCCGCGCAATGTCGGGGTTGAGCTTAAACGCCGGATGGACCGCGACGACGATCTGACGGGCCGGGTTGCGCTGGCGCTCAAGGCGGAACCGGGCCGGGATGCGGCGCGCGAGATCGAGATTCTGCGCGGCTTTGCCGAAGGCGCGGGTGCCTTACCCACGGGTAAGGTGCCATCCTCTGCGCCGCGACCGCGTCAGGCCAAGACCACCTTTCAGGTGCCGTTGAGCGATGGCGTCGCCAAATGCAGCGCCTCTCAGGGGCGGCTGGAACTGCGCGACAACCGGGATTTCTCCTCGATCGAGCGGCGCAAACTGGAACAGGCCATCGCGGCGTTTTACGCGGCGCTGGAGGATTGAACGCGCCGCGACCTTACCCACGGGTAAGGTCGCGGGCGGGTGGTGCGGTGAAGTGTCCACTCTCACAAAATAAGAGTTCGATTCCGCCGCAAAGTTTGACAGAAGGCCCCTCAGCCAGAGACCGGTGTTCCGATCTCGACTGTATCCTTCCGAAGGATTCTGCGGCGGCCTGTATCACACAACTCTCAAACTTTCTGTGGGTCCGGGTCGCCGCCTTTGGGGCCGCTGTTGTCGGCCCCGCCTCAGACGGGTCCCGATCACGATTGCGCGGGCAGGGCGGGCATCGCTGCGGACAAAGTAGACCTGCGGCGGCTTCAAGCTACAGTAGCGGAATGAAATGGTTGCTGTCCCTGCTTGTTCTTGCCGCGCTGGTTACCGTGACCGGATCGCAAAGCCGCGCCGCCGACCGGCAGGGGTTTCTTGCGCTGGCGCGGACCGGGTGGAACTATCAGTTGCGCACAACGATGCTGGGCCGGGACATGTCCATCCCCGTCCACATCAACGGGCGTGACATGTCCGGGGTCGCGCTGTGTCTGGTCGGGGATCGCCCGACAGAGCAGACGCGCAAAGTGCTGGCCACGTTCAGCGACCTGTCCCGACATGTCTTTGGCAAGCCGCTGCCGATGCGGTACGCCGGTCCCCGCGCGGATATGTGCGGACAGGGCCGGACGGCGGTTCTGCGGCTGTATTCCGGGGTGCCGCCGCATCACTTGCTGACGGATGATCTGAACTGGATGAACGCCGCCTATCAACTGGGTCTGCCTAGCGGTCGGCGCTATTCCTCATCGTCGCCCGCCATGGCGCAGACCTTTTTCGGCAAGCGCGGGATGGTGACGCATATGCTGGTCCAGCAGGCCAAGGCGCGGCCCGGATCGCTGGAGGAAACCTATTACCGCTCAATCCTGATCGAAGAGCTGTTCCAGAGTTTCACCTTTGGCATGGATATCCTTATGCTGCGGCGGAAGCCTGAATTTTCCTCGAAACTTCAAGAGGTTCCGCTGAATATCCATCGCCTTCCGTGGGGCTCGGCGGCGTTTATGCGGGCGCTGCTCAGTTCCAATCCCGCGCGGCTGTGTGAGTTTGACGTCTTCATGATGCATGCGGTTGCGCGGTCGCCGGTGGACCAGACGACGGACCCGGCGTTTATCGATTTCATTGACAGTGAATTTGACACGCTCGACGCGCTGACACAGGTCACACGGGCCGATCCGCGCTTTGCCTTGCTCCTTGATCCCGACTGTCGTGCGGTCAACCAATAATGCGACTTACGACTCAATAGGCCGGGGCAGGGGGATGGGGTAGGATTCGCGTCAAAAGGCCGCCGAACCGGCGGATGGGAGGAGACATGGACGCGATGCCCGACACCCCGCCAGAGGGAATTCAACCGCTCTTGGGGTATTTGTCGCAAGGTCTGATCGGCCATGAAGGCCTGATCGAACGGCTGCTGATTTCGCTGCTGACCGGGGGTCATCTGCTGGTGGAAGGGCCGCCGGGATTGGCCAAGACGCGGGCGGTCAAATGGCTGTCGCGCGCGGTCGAGGGCAATTTCGCCCGCATCCAGTGTACGCCCGATCTGATGCCCGCCGACCTGACGGGCACGCCGGTGTTCCGGCCCCAGACCGGCACCTTTGAATTTGTGCCCGGTCCGGTGTTTCACAATCTGGTGCTGGTGGATGAGATCAACCGCGCTCCGCCCAAGGTGCAATCCGCCTTGCTGGAGGCGATGGCCGAAAATCAGGTGACCGCCGGGAATGAGACCCACGCCCTGCCGGACCCGTTTCTGGTGGTGGCCACGCAGAACCCGATTGAACATGACGGCACCTTTCCCCTGCCGGAGGCGCAGCTTGACCGCTTTTTGCTGTATGTGAACCTTGACCTGCCGGATGCGCAGACAGAGCGGCGCATTCTGGATCTGGTCGAGGCGGAATCGACCCATCCCCCCCTTGCCGCAGAGCCCATATCGCTGGCCGCGCTGCACGCGGCGCGGCAACAGGCGATGGCGGTGCATCTGTCGCCGGAACTGCGCGACTACATCGTCCGTCTGGTGACGGCGACCCGGTCCGGGCCGCTGGCGGTGGATATCGAACACGCGGTGTCGCCGCGTGGATCGCTGTCGCTGGCCGCCGGGGCCAAGGCGCGCGCCTATATCCATGGCCGCGATTTTGCCCTGCCCGAGGATGTGGCCGATCTGGCGGGCGATATGCTGGCGCACCGGATGGTGTTGTCATGGCGCGCGGTGGCCGAAGGGCGCAGCGCGCGCGATGTGGTGGCCGCGATCCTTGACGTGGTCGAGGCGCTATGACCGCGGCGCTACGGGCCACGGGTGTCGCGCTGGAGGCGGCCTCGCTGATTGCTTTGCGACAAGTGGCGTTGCGGTCGCGGGCAGAGCCGGTTCTGGCGGCGCTGCCCGGCGGTTTTGCCACCCGCCGCAAGGGCCACGGGCATGAGGTTGCCGATGTGCGCGAATACGTCAGCGGCGACGATATCCGCCATCTGGACAAGGGCACAACCGCGCGCACCGGCGCGCTGCATGTGCGCCAGTTCCATGAGGAGCGCGACCGGGTGACGCTGCTGGTGGCGGATTTCCGGTCGTCGATGCTCTGGGGGATTTCGCGCGCTTTCCGGTCGGTCGCGGCGGCAGAGGCGCTGGCGCTGATCGGCTGGCAAGGGGTGTCCGAGGGCGGGCGCGTCGGGTTGCTGGCGCTGACCCCGGACGGGCAGGTCGCGGTGTCGCCGCGCGGACGGGTGCGCGGGGTTCTGGACGTGATCGGCGGTCTGGTGCGCGCCCATGAGCAGGCCTTGCAGTCGGTCATGGCGGGCACGGTTGCGGACAGATCGCTGGACATGGCGATGTCGGGGCTGGAACGGCTTGCGCCGCTGGGGTCCGAGGTGATCATCGCGTCCGGTTTCGACGACATGGGGCAGGGGATGGAACAACGGTTGGCGGAACTGGCGCGGCGTCGGGTGCCGCGTCTGATCCGGATCACCGACGCGGCGGCGGGCAAGCTGCCGAAGGGACGCTATCCGATCCGGCTGTCCGATGGCCGCCGGTTGCGGGTGTCCCTGTCCGGGCACGCGCAGACGCAGCACGAGACGGAAACGATTTGCGGGCGCGCGGCGCTGCTGATCGATGCGGGCAGCGGCGTCGAACAGACCGCCCGCCTGCTGGCCGCCAACCTGCCAGCGGATCGGGCGCCATGAACGATCAGGCGCTGAGCGAAACCGCCCTTCAGGCGGCGTTGCGGGGCATCCGGCTGCCCGCCGAGGCGGCGGGCGGGGTCTGGGCGGAACTGGCCGCCGCCATCGCCCTTGCGGCGGCCTTGGCGCTGGTGGTTGCGCTGTTGCTGCGCCCGTTCCTGACCCGCCCGGCCCCGAAACCCGACCTGTCGCAGCAGATCGACGCGCTGGCCCCCTTGCCCGAGGCCGAGCAGCGCATCGGGTTTCTCACCCTCCTGAAACGCCATGACCCGGACTATCTGGCCTCGATCCGGGAGGCGCTGTACCGGCCCGACACGGCCCCGGACACGGCCACCCTGCGTGCCGCGCTGGAGCGCCATGTTTGAGCTTGCCACCCCTTATGCCTTGCTGCTGTTGCCGCTGCCCTTGTTGGCGGCGCGCCTGTTGCCGCCGATGCGCGCGGGCGGGGCGGCGCTGGCGGTGCCGGAACACATCGGCTCTGTGCTGATCGCGGCGGGGCGGAGCGGGGCAGGGGGCGCGCCAAAGCTGCTGCGTCAGATCCTGCCATGGTTGATCTGGGGGCTGACCGTGCTGGCGATCAGCGGCCCGCGCATGCCGCAGCCGGTCAACGCGCTCAAGGTATCGGGCCGCGATCTGGCGATTGCGCTGGACCTGTCCGGGTCGATGGTGCGCGATGATTTCTACATGGACGGCGCGCAGGTCACACGGCTGGAGGCGGTAGTTGCCGTGGGCGCGGATTTCGCGCGCCGCCGGGCCGGGGACCGGGTGGCGCTGATCGTCTTCGGGTCCGAGGCCTATTACGCCACGCCCTTTACCTTTGACACAGAGGCGGTCGCGCGGCGTATCGAAGAGGCCACAATCGGCATTTCCGGGCGCGCCACCAATATCTCGGACGCGCTGGGGCTGGCGCTGAAACGCATGGCCAAATCCGAGGCCGCCACGCGGGTTGTGATCCTGCTGTCCGACGGGGCGAACAACGCGGGCGCCACCAACCCGCAGGGGGTGGCGCAACTGGCCGCCGAAATGGGCGTGCGGGTCCACACCATCGCCCTTGGCCCCAAGGACGAAACCACCGCCGAGGAGGGCGAGCGCGGGGTGGTCGACGCCACCACTCTGCGGGCGATATCCGACATTTCCGGCGGGCAGAGTTTCCGGGTGAAAACCACCGATGACCTTGTCGCCGTGACCGCCGAACTGGACCGGCTGGAGGCGACGGACAGCGACGGCCTTGCCGCCGAGGTCTATCGCGAGTTCTGGATCTGGCCTGCGGCGCTGGCCTTGCTGGGCTGCATGGCGCTGGCATGGCGGGAGGAGGGCGCATGAGTTGGGACGTGACCCTGCTGCGCCCGCTGTGGCTGTTGGCGCTGCCGGTTCTGGCGGGCTTTGGCTGGTGGCTGTTTCGCCGTCAGGGCGGGGTTGGCGGCTGGGAGCGCGCCACCCGGCCAGAATTGCTGCGGGCGATGGCCGCGCTGGGCCGGATCGAATCGCGGCGTGAGGCGCTGCCGCTGGTGGCGACGCTTGGGGCCGCCGCGCTGGCGGTGCTGGCGCTGGCCGGTCCGGCGATAGAACGGCGCGATGCGGTGTCCTTCCGCAACCTTGACGGGGTGGTCTATGTGCTCGACGCCTCACCCAGCGTCACCGAAGACCCGCGCTGGGATGAATTGGTTACGATGGGGCGGTTCGGGATCGCGTCGCTGGGCGCGCGTCCTGCGGGCATGGTGGTCTTTGCCGGGGATGCCTATGTCGCCACCGATCTGACGGCGGATCATGTGCAGTTGGGGCAAACCCTGTCGCTGATCGGGCCAGAGACCGTGCCCGACCCCGGCAGCAGACCAGAGCGGGGCCTTGATCTGGCCGCCGGGATGCTGGCCGAGGCAGCGGTGATCGCGGGCGATGTGATCCTGTTTACCGATGGCGCGGGGCTGGGGCAGGACAGCCTGCGGATGGCAGAGCGGATCGCCGGGCAGGGGGCGCGGCTGAGCGTGGTGGCGGTGGGCGCGGCGACGCCCGCGATGGACACCCATGTCGCCCTTGGCGGCGGCGTGCTGATGTCGCTGGAGGCCCCCGACGCGCTGTCCGACTGGCTGTCGCAGAACGCGCGGGACCGGCTGGAACAGCAAAGCTATCCGCTGCTGTTCTGGCGGGATGTCGGGCGGGTGCTGCTGGTTCTGGCGCTGGTGCCGATGCTTTTGCTGTTCCGACGGCAGGCGGCATGAGGGCGCTGGCGGCGATCACGGTTCTGGCGACGGTTTTGTCGCTGGCGCTGGGGGGGCTTTCGGGCTTTGGCCGGGTGCTGCTGGCGGTGGGCCTGCCCTCGGCGGCGGCACCGCTGTTCGAGGACCCGGAGTGGCGCGCCGTGGCGCAGTTCCGCGCCGGGGCATTTGCCGAGTCGGCGGCGTCGTTTGACGCCGCGCGCGCCTATTACAACCTTGGCACGGCACAGGCGCGGGACGGCAAATACTCTGCCGCGCTAGAGGCTTATGACCGCGTCATTCCCGGCGGGGATGAGGACGCGCGTGCCAATTTCGACCTGATCGCCGCCTATTACGCCTCTCTGGGGATCGACCCCGAGGTGCTGGGCCTGTTCGGGGAAAAGAAGGAAGGCGTGATCGAGGAGTCCTTTGTGGCGCAGGGCAAGGCGCGCGCCGCCGGGATGGGGGATCAGGTCACCAATGCCTCTGCCATGCTGGGCAATGTCGAGCTGCGCAGCCATGCCAGTCAGGCGGTGCGCCGGGTCTTTGACGACCGGTTCATGATGGCCAACGACCGCTGGCTGCAACAGCTTGCCGATGTGCCGGGGGACTATCTGGCCGCGCGGATTTCCCATGAGCGCAAACGGCGCAAGGCGCTGGGACTGCAACCGCCCGATCCGGAGGACCCCAGATGAGGCTGATCGTTCTGCTGCTGGCCCTGCTGGTTCCCGCTGTCGCGCTGGCCCAGTCGCGCGATGTCGACGCCAGCGATCTGACCCTGACGGTCACGGTGCTGGAACAAGAGGCGACGCCCTATTCCAGAGAGATGATCCCCATTCTGATCCGCGGCGTCTATCGCCGCCACATCACCCGCGAACGGCTGGAACAGCCGTCGCTGGAGGGCTTCAACTGGACCCAGCTTGGCCCCGACAGATGGAGCGAGGAACGCCTGAACGGCCAGACCGTCAAGGTGATGGAACGGCGGATGGCGCTTTATGCCGAACGGCCCGGACAGCTGACCATCGGGCCGTTCACCCACCATTTGACGCTGACGGATGAGGGCGACGACTGGTTCGATCATGACATCACCTCGGCCCCGGTGACGGTCACGGTTGCGCCGCCGCCGGATCTGGCCGGGGACGGCTGGTGGTTTCCCGCCAAACGGATCGAGATTTCCGACCAGTGGTCCAATGCCCCGGACCGGCTGAAGGCGGGGGAGGGCGTTTTGCGGATGATCCGGATCAAGGCCGTCGGCGTGACGCCCGAGATGGTGCCGCCGATGCCGGATCTCTATTCGCCGTCGGGCATGGTCTTTGCCCACCCGGAGAAACGCCTGATCGAATTGTCCCCCGAAGGGCCGGTGACCTATGCCTTCTGGCGCTGGACGATCCGCCCCGGCAACGCCTATTCCACCATCGTCGAGCCGCTGCACCTGAGCTATTTCGACACCGATGCGCGGGTCCTGCGCGATGTCACGATCTCGGCCCAGCGGGTGGCCTATGACGACAGCGCGCTGCCGCCGGTGGCCCCGCCCGCCCGCGCCACGACCCTGCCGGGCTGGCCGGTGGCGCTGGTTGCGGGGCTGGTCTTTGTGCTGGGTCTGGTCGGCGGGTTGTCCCGTCACCGGCTGGAGCCGCGAGCCATTGTGCGGCGCTTTCCGATCCTTGATCCCGATGTGCGGCAGTTGCGGCGCGCGGCCCGTGCCGGGCAGGCGTCGGGGGTCCGCCGCGCGGCCCGCGTTCTGGCCCGCCGCGATGGCGACGCCGCCGACGAAAACCGCCTGCTGGCGGACCTCGACCGGGCGCTTTTTGCGCCAAACGGGCCCGCGCCGGACCTGTCCGCCTTTGCCCGATCCTTTGCCCGCAGCCACGCGCGGCTTAAGACTAAGCGCTGAATTGCCAGACCGTCCCGGCAGGTAGAGGCTTGACCCCAGCGCGACACAGAAGACGCGCAGCAGCCGGGAGGATACGGACGTGGGACTACTGGACAAGCTATTCGGCGGCGGGGCAGAGACAGCCGCCGCCAGCGCACCGAAATACACACATGTGAAAATTCATCCGCAGGTCGATCGGGGCATTCCGCCCGAATCGCCCAACTTTGGCGGCGGAACCCTGAAATGCAAATGCACGCAAAGCCCGGTCGTGGTCGAGATTTCCGGCCAGACGGCGCATAACCACGTCTGCGGCTGCACCAAATGCTGGAAGCCCAAAGGCGCGATTTTCAGCCAGATCGCGGTGACCGCGCGCAGCAACGTCAAGGTGACGGAGAACGCGGACAAACTGTCCATTGTCGATCCCTCGGCGGCCATCCAGCGCCACGCCTGCCGCGATTGCGGAACGCATATGGTGGGCCGCATCGAAAACACCGGGCATCCGTTTCACGGGCTGGACTTTGTTCACACGGAATTGTCCTCGCAGAGCGGCTGGGCCGCGCCGACCTTTGCGGCCTTTGTCTCGTCGATCATCGAATCCGGGGTCGAGCCATCGCGGATGGATGAAATTCGCGGTCGTCTCAGAGAGTTGTCGCTGGAACCCTATGATTGCCTCTCGCCGCCGCTGATGGATCTGATCGCGGCGCATGTCGCCAAACAGAGCGCCTGACACCGGCAGAAATTGACCGGCAGAGGCGTGAAACGGTTGCAAAAATGATCTGCCGAGCTAGCCTCCTGCACAGGGAGGCTACTGCTATGCAACTGGTTGAGGTTGCAGCACCGGAGGAGAAAATATCTTCGGTGCTGATTGTTGACGATCATCCCTTGTACAGCGACGCGCTGGCATCGGCTTTGGGGGGAGTCTTTGCGGATTGTCAGGTCGAAAAGGCCGGGTCGCTTGCGGCGGCGCTGAAGGTGTTGGAACAGGGGTTCGATCCGGATCTTGTGATGTTCGACCTGATGCTGCCGGACGTGAACGGCATCTCGGGCTTTGTCAGCTTGCGGTCCTGCGTTCCGGATGTTCCGATTCTGGTCATCTCGTCGATGACCTCGCATGTTCTGGTCGCCTCGCTGATGAAAGAGGGTGCGGCCGGTTTTCTGCCAAAGGACACGCCTGCGGACGTGTTCCAGACCGTGCTCGGAGAGGTCGCGGCGGGGCGGAAATACGTGCCAAAGGACTATCGTCAGGCGCGCTCGAAGGCGCCTCCTGATGATCTGCTGGACAACGTCCACCCCAAGCTGGCGGCGCTGACCCCGCAGCAGCAAAAGGTGATGAAGCTGATCCGCGAAGGCAAGGCGAACAAGCAGATCGCCTATGAACTGGATCTGGCGGAGGCGACGGTCAAGGCGCATATCACGGCGCTGTTGCGGCGTCTGGGTGTCAGCAACCGCACGCAGGCGGCGCTGATGGTCGAGGCCGCGCACGCGCAGGCATTGGAGGCGGTGGAGGAGCCGGAGGCGATCTCTTTCCTTTGCCGGTAGACGCACGATGAAAGACACCGAGACCTATCCCGGACGCCCGACCTTTGTGACGGTGTCCCAGTCTGCCGCGCGGGATGCGCGGCAGGCCGTCGAAGAGGCCGCCGCCGGGATCGACCCGGCGCAATCCTGCTTTGTGCTGGCGCTGGTGCCGCAGGGTCTGGATCTGGACGTGCTGTCCGAGGCGCTGACCGACAGGCTGGACGGCGTGCCGGTGTTTGGTTGCACCACGGCGGGGCAGATCACCACCCAGGGCTATGAGACAGAGACGCTGTTGCTGATCGCCTTCCGCAAGGAAAACTTTCGCTGCGCCTCGATCCTGTTTGCGCCGCTCAAGCCGCTGGCCATCGCCCCGATCATCAGTCAAGTGGAACGCCAGAACGCGCAGTTCCCGCGCACGCCGGGCTGGAACCGGCTGGCCCTGGTCTTTGCCGACGGGTTGTCGAAACAGGAGGATCTGCTGGCCTCGGTGCTGGAATCGGCGCTGGACGGTATCCCGGTCTTTGGCGGGTCCGCCGGGGACGGGCTGGTTTTTGGCAAGACATTCATCCTGCACAACGGCAGTTTTCGCAGCAATGCGGCGCTGTTGCTGATGGTGGAAACGGATTTGCAGTTTCAGGGCCTCAGCTTTGACCACTTCCTGCCCAACGGCACGCAGCTTGTGATCACCGAGGCCAACGCCGAAGAGCGTCTGGTGCATGAGATCAACGGCGCTCCGGCGGCGCAGGAATACGCGCGGCTGATCGGCTGCGCGGTCGAGGATCTGACCCCGCAGGTCTTTGCCGAAAACCCGATGCTGGTCTGCCACAACGACAAACACTATGTGCGCGCGGTCTTTGCCCTGACCGAAGATCAGTCGCTGTCGTTCCTTGCGGCGATCGACGACGGGCTGGTGATGATGCTGGGCAAGGGCAAGGACGTCATCGAGGCGCTGGAGGCGGAACTGGATGTGCGCGACGCGGCGGGGCGGTCGCCGGATTTCATCATTGCCTTCGACTGTGTGCTGAGAAAGCTGGAGTTCGAGGAAAAGCAGCTGGATGGCCGGGTGTCCGAGATTTTCCGCCGCAACCGCGTTCTGGGCTTCAACACCTATGGCGAGCAGCATTGCGGGCTGCACATGAACCAGACCTTTGTCGGCGTCGCCTTCTTTGAGCGCGACGGGAGCCACGCTCCGTGGGCATGATCGACGCGACCGAAGCGCCCGAGATTCAGGTCGAACGGCAGTCCAAGATCATCGCCGCGCTGGTGCGCCGCGCCACCCGTCAGAACGAGGTCGGGACCACCGCCTACAGCGCCTTTCAGTCGGCCATCGAATTGCAGGCGCAGGTCGCCGCCAAGACCCGCGATCTGGAACGCGCCGCCACCGAACTGGAAAGCGTCCGGTTCGAACGCGAACGCACCCGCCGCAATCTGGACGAGGCGCTGTCGGCGATGGGCGACGGGCTGGCCCTGTTCACCGACAAGCGGCTGGATATCTGCAACGACCTGTTCCAGCACCTGCTGGGCGATGTGTCGGACAGGGTGCGGCCGGGCCTTGGCCTGACCGAATATTTCGACCTGTTGGCGCAAAGCGAACTGGTGCTGTCGCTGGACCGGAAAATCCAACCCGCCGACATGACCGCGCCGACGCTGTCGGTGGTGATCGAGCTGACCAAGGACCGCTGGTATCGGCTGAACATGGAGCGGACCTCGGCCGGGAACCGCATCCTGCTGCTGACGGAAATCACCTCTATCGTGCGGCAGAACCGGGTCGAAAAGGAACGTCTGATCGACCGGCAGGCGGATTATCTGCAAGCGGTGTTTGAAAACATGACCTCGGGCGTGTGTACCTTTTCGCCGACCGGCGAAGTGATGATGCACAACCTGCAATTCCGCCAGCTTTTGGGTCTGCCCTACACCGCTGTGCAAAAGGGCATGACCCTGCACCGCCTGCTGGAGTTCCTGACCCAGCGCGGGCTGATCGCCGATGCCTCGCTGGCGCTGGTGGACAAATGGCAGGCGCGGCTGTTGCGGTCGGGGCGGTTCCGGCGGCGGGTGCGCAGCGGCACCGACAAGGTATTTGACCTACAGGCCAACATGCTGCCGGATGGCGGCTTTCTGGTGGAACTGAAAGACGTCACGCTAGAGGCCCGCGCCACCGAGATGCTGGAAAACCGGGTGCAGGAACGCACCGCGGAACTGACCCGCACCAACCTGCGCCTGACCGAACAATATGAGGAAAAGGCCCGCGTTGAAGAAGAACTGCGCCTTGCCAAGGAACGCGCCGAGGCGGCGGTTTCCTCCAAGACCCGCTTTCTGGCCGCCGCCAGCCATGACCTGTTGCAGCCGATCAACGCCGCCAAACTGCTGATCGCGACCTTGCAGCAGAACACTGCCGGATCGCCCCATGCGGCGCAGACCGAACGCCTGAAAGGCGCGTTCACCTCTATCGAGCAGTTGCTGCACGCCTTGCTGGATATCTCGCGCCTCGACAGCAACGATCCCGATGCGGTGACGCCCAGCATTCTGAACCTTGGCAACATCCTGCAAGGGGTGTTCGAGGACCAAAGCCCGCTGGCCGATCAGAAAGGCGTGCGGCTGGAGATGGTGCCGTGCCGCTGTTACGTGCGCTCCGATCCGGTCTATCTGCTGCGCTCGATCCAGAACCTTGTGGTGAACGCGATCCAGTACACCGATCCGGGCGGCAAGGTGCTGTTTGGCTGCCGTCGTCGCGGCGACAAGGTGGAACTACAGGTCTGGGACACCGGCATCGGCATCGACGAAGAGGACAAGAGCCGCATTTTCGAGGAATTCGCCCGCGCCGGGAATGTGCCGGTCGGCTCCGGCGTCGGGCTGGGGCTGTCGATTGTCGAACGCACCTGCCGCCATCTGGGGCACCGGCTGTGGATGTCGTCGGAACTGGGCGTCGGGTCGGTGTTCTGCGTGGAAATGGATCTGGTCGGCGATCATATCGACGATGTTGAACCGGTGGAGGCGGTGCGCCATGCCAGTGATCTGCCGCTGGATCACATCGCGCTGGTGGTTGAGAACGACGCCGATGTGCTGTTTGCCACGACCCAGACCCTGCAAGGATGGGGGGCCAGCGTGCTGCCCGCCGCCTCGACCGAGGAGGCGCTGAGCTTTGTGCGCGACATGGGCATCCCGCCCGACATCATGCTGGTGGATTTCCAGTTGGACAACGGCGACACCGGGCTGCGCGCGATTGAGGCGATCCGCGGTCTGACCGGCACCAATGTGCCCGCCATCATGATCACCGCCGACCGCCGCGAAAGCCTGTTGCGGGCCGGTCAGCAGATGGATTTCACCGTGATGACCAAGCCGGTGCAACTGTCGCGCCTGCGCCCGCTGATCGAATGGAAGGTGCAGGCCCACGCCAGCGCAGTGCAGCCGAAAGTCGCGCATGACACCGCCGGGCAGGGGCATACTCTGGGCTGAGGGAGGAACCAAACTCATGCTGAAACATCTGACACTTGCGCTGGCGCTGCTGGTGGCACTGCCCGCCGCCGCCAAGTCGCTGGACGGGACCGAAACCTATGACCTGCTGTTCCGCAACGGCACGCTGAACGAGGTCAGCCGCGACGCGACGCTGGTCTATCAGCGCAGCGTGACCAACACGCTCAAGCCAGAGGCGGGCGACCGCGACAGCGGCGATATCGCGCTGAGCTTTTCCGCCGACCAGCCGGGGCTGGCCGAGATCGAATTCCGCCAAGACGGCAAGACGCGCGGGCTGGGCCGTTTTCCCGCCAGCGTCGGCAACCCGATGATCATGTATTTCTACGAATCGGTGATCCGCGACATGGCGGAATCCGCAGGCGGCAGCCCGTTCTACATCCGCAACCGGGTGAAAGAGGCGCTGGTCCAGCCAAGCGATGTGGTCGAGGGCGAGGCGCAGTTTGACGGCCGCACCATCGCCACCCGCACCATCAGCCTGTACCCGTTCCGCGAAGACCCCAACCGCGACCGGATGCAGGGCTTTGGCGATCTGGAATTGCAGGTGGTCATGTCCGACGATGTTCCGGGGTGGTATCTGGCGCTGACCGCCGATGCGCCGGGGGCCGGGGGCGACCCGGTTTACCGGTCAAAGATCACCTTTGACGTGCTGGAGGGGGCGGAATGAAACGCGCGGTTTTTGCCCTGATCCTCTCCGCCTTGCCGCTGGCGGCGGGCGCGCAGGACCTCGCCCAGCAGTACAACGACTACCCCACGGCGGCGCGGGCGGATTACGTCTTTGCCTGCATGGCCACCAACGGGCGCAGCCGTCAGGTGCTGGAACAATGCGCCTGTTCGATCGACGAAATCGCCTCGATCCTGCCGTATGAAAGATATTTGCAGGCGGAAACGGTGCTGTCCATGCGCCGCACCGGGGGCGAGCGTATGGCGGTCTTCAACAGCGCGGTTGCGGCGCAGGCGCTGGTGGTCGACCTGCGCCGCGCGCAGGCCGAGGCCGAGGTGATCTGTTTCTGAGCAGGGGATGGGGCAGGGCGGTCAGCCCTGCGCCGCCGCCTTGGACAGTTCGCGGCTGAAACTGTTGCCTTCGGTGTCCGTCGCCTTGACGATCAGCATCTCTGCGCCGTTGTCATTGTAGGAAAACCGGAACACCGGGTTCTCGGAGATCGAGATGCCGCCATCGACGGTGAACAGCAGATCATCGCCCTGCCACACCTCCATGTGGTCGATGAAATGCGCCGGGATGAACAGTTGCGTCACCTGATCGCGCTGAAGACCGGAATAGTTCGGGTGGCGGATCATGATCTGCGCCTCGCGGCGCGGCGTGGACATGGCTGACATGGCTGGCTCGTCGAACAGGCGCAGTTTCATCTGTCCCATGCCCGCCAGCGCCAGTTCCGGGTCCCGCGTCGCCGGGGCCGAGCAGCCGCCAGAGGCCTTGACGTAGCGCCCCGACATGCTGAGGCCCTGCGCGGTTTCCGCAATCACCCGCAGGTTGGAATACTGGTTCACCCGAACCCGCAGTTCGAACTCCAGCGGGGCCATCGCGTCCGAAAACGTCATGACGGCGGCGACTGGGGCCGGGTTTTCGTCGATCACCACGGTGGCGGATGTGATCGGCAGCGCCGAGTCCAGCTGGCGCAGGACCACCGGCACCGTCGCCGCGTCATGCGCGCGGTAAGGCGCATCGACGCCGATGATCGCGCTGCCATCGGCCAGCGTGACATCGCCGACAACGTCCGGGCGCAGATCGTCCCAGGTTGCGCTGGCGGTCAAGGGGTTGGTGATCGGCGTGTCGGCCAGTGACGGTCCGGCAAGCAATGCTGCCAGAACGGCCGTAACAAAGGCTGGATTAGCCATGCCTCCTCCTCCTGCATGGGTACGCCGGGGACCATGCCACAGTTTCACTTTTTCTGATATATGGCGTTTCGTCTGTGTCGCTCACGATTTCGCGCGCCACGCATCGGGGGAGGGAAATGTCATGTTCGAAGCGGTGGTGATGTTGTGCGCCGGGCTGGACGGAGCGCCCTGTCGCGCGGCGCTGTTGCCCGGCTATGAGGCGGCTGACCTGACGCGTTGTGAGGCCGCATTGAGCGCGTCCCCGCCGGACCTGTCCGCGTTTGGCGTCCCCTCCGCGCCCCTGTGTCAGCCCGGCGGCGAGGGTCTGGAGACCGTCGAAATTGCCGAGGGCGTCTTTGTCCATGCGGGCCTGATCGAGGAACCTGACCCCGACAACCGGGGCGACGTGTCCAATCTGGGGTTCGTTATCGGGGCCGAGTCCGTGGCCGTCATCGACAGCGGCTCTGCCCGCTGGATCGGTGAGGCGACGTGGCGGGCGATCCGCGCCCGGACCGACAAGCCGGTCAGCCATGTCATCCTGACCCATATGCACCCCGATCACGTCTTTGGCGCGCCGGTCTTTGCCGAGGCGGGGGCCGAGGTGGTCGGCCACGCCCGCCTGTCGCGCGCGCTTGCGGACCGGCAGGCGAACTATCTGGACAGCCTGAACCGTCTGATCGGAGTGGGGCCGATGCTGGGCACCCGGATGCCGACGGTGACGATGCCGGTCGACTCAGGGATCACGCTGGATCTGGGCGGGCGTGTGCTAACGGTGACCACCTGGCCGCTGGCCCATTCGCCCACCGACCTGACGGTCTATGATGCGACCACCGGCACCCTGTTTGCCGGCGATCTGCTGTTTCACGATCACGCCCCGGCGCTGGATGGCAGCGTGCTGGGCTGGCAGGCGGCCCTGACCGCGCTCAGGGGGCTGCCCGCCGCGCGGGTTGTGCCGGGCCACGGCGCGGCCTCTTTGCCATGGCCAAAGGGGGCCGAGGCGCTGGAGCACTACCTTGAAACACTGCTGGCGGACACCCGCGCCGCCATTGCCGCGGGCACGCGGCTGGGCGACGCGGTGCAGACCATCGCCGCCGGTGAGGCCCCGCATTGGCACCTGTTCGACGCCTATAATCCCCGCAACGCCACCGTCGCCTTTACCGAGCTGGAATGGGAGTAGCCGGGGTCAGTTGTCCTTGACCTCGGCCTGAAGCAACTGGGCGATGCCGAACAGACGCTTTTCCAGCAGGGTCGGCGTCTCACACAGGTAGGTGATGTTCTGCTGCCGGTCGGAATAGATCAACTGGTCCCAGTCCAACTGTTCCTCCAGCACATCCACCCGGTCAAAGTCCGGTTCCGCCTTGGCCATCTGCGCGGTCATCTCGGTGCGCGCGGCCTCGATCTTGGCGCTCAGCGCGATCTGGCTTTGCGAGAAATCCCCGATCCCGGCGATGATGCGGCTGCGGCGGCGGGACAGGCGCTCGAACACCTGTTCGAAAACCAGACCCAGCACATCCGCATCGCCCTCATGGGCCTGTGCAAAGGCGGCGACATCCGGGCGCAAGTCCTCAAGGGCGATTCGGCGCACCGCCAGCTTGGACGCAAGCGCCTGCACGTCATCGCGCAGGTCGTCCGGCAGGGTCTCGGGCACCGGATTCGCCCACATCAGGCCGACCGACAACCGCTCGACCTTGCGCTGGATGCAGGGCCATGTGGGGTCCGAAAAATCAGCGGCAAGCGCAGGCGTTGCCAGCCCCAGACCGACAAGTGCAAGTATTCTGGCGTAAACCATTCCGTGTCTCCTCCCGCCGCGAACGATGCCCGATAGGGCGGGTCAAGTCCACGGCTGCCCAATGCCCACCATAGTCTGCATTGTTCGGTATACGACAGGCCACCATACTGACCCCCGAGGACGCGTCCGGCCCGCAAAACGGCTGGATCGCGGAAGGGAGAAAATGACGATGCGTACACGTGCTGCCGTTGCTGTAGAAGCCGGCAAACCTCTTGAAATCATGGAAGTCGAACTGGACGGACCCCGCAAGGGCGAAGTGCTGGTCGAGATCAAGGCCACCGGCCTGTGCCACACGGATGAGTTCACCCGCTCGGGCGACGATCCCGAGGGCATCTTTCCGGCGATTCTGGGCCATGAAGGCGCAGGCGTCGTGATCGAAGTGGGCGAGGGGGTGACCTCGCTTGAAGTGGGCGACCACGTGATCCCGCTGTACACACCCGAATGCCGGGAATGTGAATACTGCCTGAACCC
The DNA here is from genome assembly GCF_048262615.1 of Antarctobacter sp. GTDB lineage: Bacteria > Pseudomonadota > Alphaproteobacteria > Rhodobacterales > Rhodobacteraceae > Antarctobacter. The sequence goes on along the minus strand of NZ_JBLXFB010000034.1, from coordinate 498 downwards.
CAAGACGAACCTCTGCCAGAAGGTGCGCGCAACACAGGGGCAGGGGCTGCTGCCCGACGGCACCACCCGGTTCAAGATGCTGGATGGCACGCCGATCCATCACTACATGGGCTGCTCGACCTTCGCCAACCACACGGTTGTGCCGGAAATCGCGCTGGCGAAAATCCGCAAGGACGCGCCGTTCGACAAGGTCTGTTACATCGGCTGCGGCGTCACCACCGGCATCGGCGCGGTGATCAACACCGCCAAGATGGAAATCGGCAGCCGCGCGGTGGTCTTCGGACTGGGCGGCATCGGGTTGAACGTCATTCAGGGGTGCCGGCTTGCGGGTGCCGACCAGATTGTCGGCGTCGATCTGAACGACGACAAAGAGGAAATGGCCCGCCACTTTGGCCTGACCGATTTCGTGAACCCCTCCAAGGTCGAGGGCGATCTGGTGGCGCATCTGGTCGACCTGACCAAAGGCGGCGCGGACTATACCTTTGACGCCACCGGCAA
>NZ_JBLXFB010000033.1:0-39414 GCF_048262615.1 Antarctobacter sp. | reverse complement strand
AGCAGATTGACGCCGCGCAGGATAAACGGCGTGATCAGCGCGCCCTCGATCACAGCGCCCCCGGCCAGACCGATGGCGGCGACCGATGCGCCGTAGTGCATCTGTTTCAGCACCCGGCCCAGCATCGCGCCCGCCACCGCATCGACGCAACCGCCCCAGACCTCTGCCTCCAGCGGTTTGCGGGTCACCTCGGTCAGATCCTCGCGGGGGACAATCTGCGTCGCGCCAAGGCCGCGCAGATAGTCGCCCTGCTCCGGGCGTCCGGTGACGGCGGCAACCTCGTGCCCCAGCTTGGCCAGCAGCGCGGTGGCGACCGATCCGACACCACCAGCCGCCCCCGTGACCAGCACCGGCCCGTCCTTGATCCCCTGATCCTCCAGCGCCATCACCGCCAGCATCGCGGTCAGACCGGCGGTGCCCACGGCCATCGCCTGTCGCGGTGTCAGCCCCTCGGGCAGCGGCACCAGCATATCCGCCTTGACGCGGGCCTTTTGCGCGTAACCGCCCCAGCGGTTTTCACCCACGCGCCAGCCGGTCAGCACCACCTTGTCGCCGGGTTTGTAGCGGTCGTCGTCGGACGCCTCGACCGTACCGGCAAAGTCGATGCCGGGCACATGCGGATAAGTGCGCACCAGACCGCCGCCCGGCCCGATGCACAGCCCGTCCTTGTAGTTCACGGTCGAATACTCGACGGCGACCGTTACATCGCCCTCGGGCAACTGGTCCTCACGGATCTCTTGCACAGAGGCAGAGGTTTTCCCGTCTTTGTTCTTTTCAACTAGCAGAGCCTTGAACATCATGTCTTTCCTATAACCAGAATTTTTCGTGAACGGTGGCGGGGCGCGCGCCATCCAGGGCCTCGACCGTCAGGGTGTTGCCCTCGTCCCAATGGGTCATGCGCACCATGCCAATGGCGACGTTGGTGTTGAAATCCGGCGACCACGCCGCCGAGGAAACGCGCCCCACCGTCTTGTCCCCCGACTTGAGCGGCCACCAGCGGTCACAGCCCGGCACCGGATCGCCGCCGATGGCGATGGCGCGGATCTGTTTGACCGGCCCTTCCTTGGCGACCCGCAACAGCGCGTCCCGCCCGATGCAGCCGATCGCCGTCTGGGTGTTGCAGAACCGGCCCAACCCGCATTCATGCGGCGTGTTGTCGTCGGTCATGTCGTTGCCGTAGGACAGCAATCCCGCCTCGATCCGCTCGATCAGGTTGGGACAGCCCGCATGGACGTCCAGATCGCGGCCCGCCTCCATCAGGGCGTGCCACAGCGGCATACCGATATCGTCGCCCTCGACGTAGATTTCAAACCCGCCTTGCTTGGAATAGCCAGAGCGCGCGACCACCATGTCGCGGCCCTGAAAATCCAGATGCATGAAGCGGAAAAACCGGATGTCGCGCACCACGTCGCCAAAGACACGCGCCATCAGATCATCCGCCTTTGGCCCCTGAATGGCCAGCGGCGACACGTCCGGTTCATCGACCAGCACGTCAAGACGATAGCCAAAGGCCAACCCCTTGATCCAGAACAGCAGATCGCTGTCGGCAATGGAAATCCACCAGCGGTCCTCGGCCAGTTTCACCGCCACCGGATCGTTCAGCATCCCGCCGGTCTCATCGACGATGGGGATGTAATAGCACTGTCCCGGCAACATCGACCGCAGGTCTCGCGGCGTCAGCAGCTGCACCAGCCGCCCGGCATCGGGGCCGCGCAGTTCGACCTGCCGTTCGCAGGCCACGTCCCAAATCTGCACCGCGCTTTTGAGATGGCGGTAATCCTCTTCAATGGACCGGAACATCGTCGGCAGCAGCATGTGGTTATAGACGGTATAGGCCTTGACGCCCGCCGCCTCGACTCCGTCAGAGAAGGGGGTGCGCCGCAGGCGGCGGGAAGGGGAAAGAAGGGCCATCTGCCATTACTCCAAGGCGGTGATGATGGGGGGGTCAGCGCGGGCCGCGCCAGTCGATCTGGCAGATCTCGGCCGAGCGGCCGTCAAAGTCCCAGACCCGGCCATGGGCGCGCACGCGGCCCTTGGTGGCGGTGGCGACGGTGATGTCCGATCCCATCCAGTAGTCGGTGTTGCTGACCACGGTTTCCTTGCCGCTGGCATTGGTCACCGGCACGATTTCGCCTTGGATCTTTTTGCCGACCATCAGGCGGCGGGCGCTGCCCTCTGTCTCAAAGCTGACCGGGGCGCGTTCGGCCCCCAGAAATTCGCTGACCAGCATCCCGAACAGGCCGGTGGTGCCGCGTGCCGCGCCGCTGAAGATCGCGACCAGCGCGTCAAAGGCGGCCTCGCTGGCGGTGTCGTCGATATAGGCGGCGGCCTTCCAGTTGCCGCGCCCCATGTTGCCGGGAATGTCCATGATCATCCCCACGTTCAGGCCAGACAGATCGGTGTCGCCAAAGGCCCCTTCGTCGATGCGGATGCCGACCCAGGCCTGACAGTAGCCCTCGGTCGGGGGGTGTTTGCCAAGGCTGACCACGCAGGGGCAAAACACCGTGCAGTTGCAATTCAGGATCAGCTCTCCCTTGAGCGTCCAGTCGGGAATCGTGGTGGCGTCGAGGGCCATCGGCGGTCTCCTTGGTCTTAGAGAAACAGGGGGGTAATCGGGGGTCAGAAAAACGGCACCGCCAGCCCGGCGGCGATCAGCCCCGCGCCCAGCGGTTTGGTCAGATAGCGCCCGAGGTCGGGCAATTTTTCCAGCGTCATCAGCAGCATCGCCACCCCCATGAAGGCAAGGTTCATGGTGCCGCCGACAAAGCCCAGCAGCATCAGGGCCCAGCAACAGCCGATGCAATCCAGACCCAGACGCAGCCCGTTGCGGAACGGGCCTTCGTCCCAGTGCTGCATGAAAAAGGTCAGCGGCGCGCGGCAGCGCGACAGGCAAGAGTCTTTCAGGGCGCTGAACTGGTACGCCCCCGCGCCGATCAGCAGCGCCATGGTCAGCGGCACCGACAGGCTTTGCCCCAGCGCGCCGACCAGCCCCAGCCGGAACAGCGCGACCTGCGCGCCGGCGGCCAGCGCCGAAAATCCCAGCCACGCGGCCAGGTAGCCGCCCAAGAGCTTGCCAAAGCCGGTCTGCGCCACATTGGACAGGTCGTCATAGGTGGCCAGCGCGGGCAGGGCGGTGGGGGCCATCATCGCCGCGCCCATCAGCGCCCACATGGCAAAGGCCGCGACAAAACCAGAGGCCCCGAAGGCCCCGCCACAGAGAACCTCGATAAAGGAGGCGCCATAGGTCGCCTCTAGCGTGCGCAGATCACCGGGCACCGCCATCCAGAACAGCAGGCCCCAAGCCACCAGAAGGCCCGCGAAAAAGGCCAGCCAGTGCGCGCCGCGAAGCGATCTGATACGCAGTGCAAGCAAGGGGCCTCTCCTCTTCCCGACCACCGATCCGGGGCTTGCGCTTAAACTGCCTGACAATTAAATGTAAGACAAATGAAAAGAAGCAAAGAAAAGCAGCGCCCTGACCTGCCCGCGCAGATTGCCAAGGCGATCCGGGACGCGATTCTGTCGGGTGCGTTGATTGCCGATGACCGCTTGCCATCCGAATCGGATCTGGCCGAGACGTTTCAGGTGTCGCGGCCCACGGTGCGCGAGGCGCTGAAACGGCTGGCGGCGCAATCGCTGATCCGCACCGAACGGGGGGCCTTTGGCGGGGCCTTTGTCCGGCGGCTGTCCTATCCAGAGGCGCAGGTGTCCCATGCCAGCACCTCGACCCTGCTGCTGACCATCAACGAGGTCGATTTCGACGTCGCCTGCGAGGCGCGCTATGCGCTGGAGAAATCCTGCACCGCGCTGGCGGCGGCCCGCCGCAGCGCCGAAGATCTGGCGACCATGCGGGCCGAGATCCACCGCCAGACCCAGCCCGCGCTCAGCGATGAGGCGTTCTGCGCCTCGGACGTGGCATTGCACCGGGCGCTGGTGGACGCGGCGGCGAACCCGATCCTGTCCTATCAACTGGCCGGGGCGGTCGAGGCGATGCAGCCGCTGATGAACATGATCACCTTTGGCACCCGGTCCCGCGCGCAGATCGTCGATCTGCACACGCAACTGGCCGACGCCATCGAGGCCCGCGACGCGGCGGCGGCGGACCGGGTGCTGATGGATCTGGAACGCTATACCCTGGAGCTTGGCAAAGGGGTCATCGCCTCGCGGACCGGGGCGCGCGCGCGGCACTGACCGAGCCGAAGGCGGTTTTGACAGGTTCCGGACCATCGGAAATTTTGCCCCGCGGCCCCCACGTCCGACCGGGCGGCCCTCCTGCCCAAGACCGGTGGACTGTCGGCAAACCCGAATTTCTATCCATCATGCATCCCGGCAGGTCTTGCGACTTAGCCTGGCGGGTTTTCCCTCCGCTGAGGCGCGCCTCAGGTCACTCCGGCGCGCAGCAGCACGCTCACCGCGCTGTCGAAATGCTCGGACATGGCGGCTTCGGCGCGGCTGGCGTCCTGCGCCATGATCGCGGTCGCGATGCGTTCATGGCACTTGATGTTGTCCCGGCGGTTCTGGTGGGTCGCGCGTGAGCGCCACCCGATGGCCCAGGTCTGTCGAGTGATGATCCAGAAGCTGTCGACCAGCATGGCATAGAGATGATTGCCGGAGGCCTTGGCGATGAGCGAATGAAAGCGGATGTCCAGCTCCATCAGCTCGGTGTGGCCGCCTTCGAGCGCCGCGAACATGCGGGCGGTGAGGTTCAGCAGGTCCGTCGCCTCGGCGTCGCTGCGGCGCATCGCGGCCAGCCCAACGGTGCGCATTTCCAGCGTCCTGCGCACATCCAGCACCTGCTGGATGCTCAGCCCCCGGCTATAGGTCGCGTGGTCAAGCACGAGGCTCAGGGCCGAGGCGTCGGGCAGGGCCACCCGCGCCTTGCGCGACCCTCCGATGTCGAGGATTCGCAAGGTGGCCAGACCGCGCAGCGCCTCGCGCGTGACCGGGCGCGAGACACCCAGATGCTCGGCAAGTGCCGCCTCTGACGGCAGCGGATCGCCCGGTCGCAACCCCTGAGCGCGGATCAGGTCGCGGATGCCCTTCATGGCCATTTCGGCCAGTCCCGGCCCGGTGGATATGGGAGTCGTCACGACATGCCTCTTTCGCTTTGGTTTGGGCGATTCCTTGCAGCCAGGGGCAGCCGCAAGCGTCTGGTGCCATTCTTCGCCTTTATTGTCTGACAATCAATCGGTAATTGTCATAAAATATTGTTGCGCCGGAACCTGCCCGATAGGGTGCCCGCTGACGAATGCTATCGGCCCGACCGGGCGCGAAGGGAGGACATCCGACGTGAAGATCACCGCAATCCGCACCTATCGTGCGGAGGAATTCGCCAATGTGCTTTGGGTCCACGTGGAAACCGATGCCGGGATCACCGGCCTTGGCGAAACCTTTTACGGGGCCGAAGCCTGCGAGGCGCATATCCACAACACGCTTGCCGTGCGGCTGCTGGGTCAGAACCCGCTGAACATCGAGGCGCTGCACAAGGAAATGGTCAGCCTGCCCAATGCGCAGGCCAGCACGGGTGTGGAATACCGCGCCGCCTCTGCCATCGACATCGCGCTGTGGGACATCTTTGGCAAGGTGGCGGGCCAGCCGGTGCACGTGATGCTGGGCGGGCAGTCGTGGGACAAGGTCCGCGTCTACAACACCTGCGCCGGCACCCGTTATGTGCGCACCAACAAGATCAAGCCGGTCGACACATGGAACCGCGACGAAGGCCAATACGAGGATCTTGACGCCTTCATGACCGACGCGGGCGCGCTGGCCGAGGATCTTCTGGACAAGGGCATCACCGCGATGAAGATCTGGCCCTTCGATCCGCCCGCAATCGAAAACAAGGGCATGTTCATCACCGCAGACCAGATGAAGGCGGCGGTGAAGCCGTTTGAGCAGATCCGCAAGGCTGTCGGCGACCGGATGGAGATCATGGTCGAACTGCATTGCCTGTGGAACCTGCCGGTGGCCAAGGACATCGCCCGCGTGCTGGAGGACTACGCCCCGCGCTGGTACGAAGACCCGATCCGCATGAACAACGCGCAGGCGCTGGCGGAATTCGCGGCCTCCACCTCTGTCTGGACCTGCGCGTCGGAAACGCTGGGGTCGCGGTTCGCTTACAAGGAATATCTCGACCGCGACGCCGCGCATGTGGTCATGGCCGACCTGTGCTGGACCGGCGGGCTGACCGAGGGCCGCAAGATCGCTGCCATGGCGGACACCTATCACCGCCCCTTCGCGCCGCATGACTGCATCGGGCCGGTGGGCTTTGCCGCCGCGATCCACATGTCGTTCAGCCAGCCCAACACGCTGATCCAGGAATCGGTGCGGGCCTTTTACAACGGCTGGTATCGCGAACTGGTGACAGAGGTGCCGCGCATCGAGAACGGTTACGTCTACCCGATGGAGGGCCCCGGCCTCGGCACCGAACTGCACCCCGATTTCTTTGCCCGCGGCGATCTGACAACACGCATCTCGGAGGTTTCATGAGCCATCCCCTTTTCGATCTGACCGGCAAAACCGCCTTGATCACCGGCTCTTCGCGGGGTCTGGGCCGGGCCTTTGCCGAGGGTCTGGCACAGGCCGGCGCGCGCATCGTCCTGAACGGTGTGAATGCCGACCGGCTGGAGGCCGCCGCGCAGGAGATGCGCGCGCAGGGGTTCGAGGTTCTGACCGCGGCCTTTGACGTGGCGGACGAGGTGGCCATCGTCGCGGCGTTCGAGGCGCTGGACGCCGAGGGCATCGCCGTCGACATTCTGGTGAACAACGCCGGCATCCAGTTCCGCAAGCCGATGCTGGAACTGGAGACCGCCGATTGGCGTCGCGTGCTCGACATCAACCTGACCGCCGCCTTTGTCGTGGGCCGCGAAGCCGCGAAACGGATGGCAAAGCGGGGCCGGGGCAAGGTGATCAACATCGGCTCGCTGACCTCGGAACTGGCCCGCGCCACGGTTGCCCCCTACACGGTGGCCAAGGGCGGCATCAAGATGCTGACCAAGGCGATGGCGGCCGAGTGGGGCGAGTTGGGCATTCAGGCCAATGCCATCGGTCCGGGCTACATGGTCACCGACATGAACGAGGCGCTGCTGTCGAACCCCGAGTTCGACAACTGGGTCAAAGGCCGCACGCCGATGCGCCGCTGGGGCCTGCCGGAGGAACTGGCCGGAACCTGCATCTATCTCGCCTCGGATGCGTCCAACTATGTCTCGGGGCAGATCATCTATGCCGACGGCGGCATGATCTCGGTGCTGTAACCCATGATGAAAATTGTCTTTTACGGCGCCAATGCCGCCACTTTTGAGCCGGGCCTGTCGGATCTTCTGGACATGCCGCACGAGATCATCGTGATCTCGGACGCGGCGCGTGGTCCGGGCGAGGCGGCGGCACTGGCCGAGGCCGACGTGGTCGTCGGGGTGCATTACACAGGCTCGGGCGTGCGGAATGCGCGGCTCTTTCAACTGCCCGCCGCGGGCTATGACAAGGTCGACATGGACGCGCTGCCTGCGGGCTGCGCCGTCTGCAATGCCTTCGGCCACGAAACCGCCATCGCGGAATACGTGATGACCGCGCTGTTGTCGCGGCATGTGCCGCTGGCCGATGCGGATGCCCGGCTGCGGCGCGGCGACTGGCACTATTGGGCCGGCGGCCCGGACGGGCTGCGGACCGAGCTGGGCCAGCAGAGCATCGGCATCGTCGGCCATGGCCATATCGGCAAGGCGGTCAAGGACCGCGCGCTGGCCTTTGGCATGACGGTGCATGTGGCGAACCGCTCGCCGGTCGGGGATGCGCGGGTCACGGCGCACGGGCTGGACGCCTTGGCAGAAATGATGGGGCAAGTCGATATCGTCCTGAACACCCTGCCGCTGACCGACAGCACCGCCAGCCTGATCGGCGCGGCCGAACTGGCCGCGATGGCCGATGGCGCGGTCATCATGAACGTCGGGCGCGGCCCGGTCATCGACGAGGACGCGCTGTTTGCCGCGCTGAAGGACGGGCGTCTGAACGCCGTACTGGATACGTGGTACGTCTACCCGTCGCAGGACGATCCGACACCGCAGCCGTCAAAACATCCGTTCGGCGCTCTGCCGAACGTCACGATCACCCCGCATATGTCGGGCTGGACCACCGGCACCATCGCGCGCCGGACCGCCACCGTGGCGGAGAACACAAATCGGCTGGCGCGGGGCGCGGCATTGCTCAATCTTCTCAGGGAGCCGCGATCATGAAGGCTGTGGTCCTCCATGCGGAACGCGATCTGCGCGTCGAGACGATCGAACCGGCGGCACAGCCCGGTCCGGGCGAGGTGCAGGTGCGTGTCGTCAATGGCGGTATCTGCGGGTCGGACCTGCACTACTACCTGCACGGCGGGTTTGGTGCGATCCGCCTTCGGGAACCGTTGGCCCTCGGGCACGAGGTTTCGGGGGTGATTGCCGCCGTGGGTGACGGGGTCGCGGGTCTGGCTGTCGGTGACAAGGTGGCCGTGAACCCCTCGCGCCCCTGTACCCGCTGCGCATACTGCCTGCGCGGCCAGCCGAACCAATGCCTCGACATGCGTTTCAACGGCTCGGCCATGCGGATGCCGCACGAACAGGGCCTGTTCCGCGAGGCCCTGACGCTGCCCGCGTCGCTGGTCGAACGGTTCGCGCCGGATGCGGACCTGGCCTTTGCCGCGATGACCGAACCGCTGGCCGTCTGCCTGCACGCGGTGCGGCAGGCCGGGTCGCTGGTCGGCAAAACGGTGCTTGTGGCGGGCTGCGGACCTATCGGCTGCCTGACGATTGCCGCCGCGCGGCTGGCCGGGGCGACGCGGATCGTCGCCGCTGACATCTCGGACACGCCGCTTGGGGTGGCCCGCGCGATGGGGGCGGACGAGACGATCAACCTGGCCTCCGCGCCCGGCGCGCTGGAGCCGTGGCAGACCGACAAGGGCCAGATCGACGTCGGTTTCGAATGTTCCGGCGCGCCGCAGGCGCTTGGCGGGCTTCTGACCGCCACGCGGGCGGGCGGCACGGTGATCCTTGTCGGCATGGGCGGCGATGCCCCGCTGCCGCTGCAACTGACCGTGGCCAAGGAGCTGACCCTGCGCGGCGCGTTCCGGTTCCACGAGGAATTCGCCACCGCGGCGCGGGTCATTTCCGAGGGGCGCATCGACCTCGCCCCGCTGTTGACCGGCGTCCATGACGCCGATGACGCCATCGCGGCCTTTGACCTGGCCGCGGACAAGTCCCGCGCCATGAAGGTGCAAATCCGTTTCTCGGGCGTCTGATACGCCGAGATCAACCCAGAGGGAGGAGACCCCAATGACTTTCAAGACCCTGCTCACCAGCGCGCTGGCCCTTGGCCTGTCCGCCATGGCCGCCAACGCGCAGGACTACAGCTTTCGCTTTCAGTCCTCCGATCCGGCGGGCAATCCCAACTTCGAGTTCCAGCAGGGCTGGACCGAAACGCTCAAGGAAATGTCGGGGGGCAATGTCGTCGTCGAACTGCTGCCCGTCGGCTCGATCGTCGACTACAAGGAAACCCAGGACGCGGTGGGCGCGGGCATCATTGACGGCCATATCACCGATACGTCCTATTTCGCGGGCAAGGACCCGGCCTTTGGCCTGATCGCGAACCCGGTGGGCGCATGGTCGGACCCGTCCGAGATGATCGACTTTGTCGAGAACGGCGGCGGGGCCAAGCTGATGAACGAGCTTCTGAACCCCTACGGGCTGGAATTCATCGGCGTGTCGACCCCCGGCCTCGAAGCCTTTGTGTCCAAGGTGCCGCTGGAAGGCGTGGCCGATCTCAAGGGGCTCAAGGTGCGCAACCCCGAAGGCCTGATCGCCAACGTCTTTCGCGCGGCGGGCGCCGCCCCGGTCAACCTGCCCGCCTCCGAGGTCTATACCTCGCTCGACAAGGGCGTGATCGACGCGGCCGACTATTCGGTCTTTTCCGTGAATCAGGAAGTCGGCATGAACGACGTGGCCAAGCACCCGGTTTATCCGGGCTTCCACTCGCTGCCGCTGGTCGAGGTGTCGATGAACAAGGCCAAGTGGGATGCGCTGCCCGCCGAGGTTCAGGAGATGTTCAAGGCCTCGGTGAAGGAGTTCCAGCAGACCCAGATCAACGCCCTGAAAGAGCGGGACCTTGCAGCGGTCGAGGCGGCGATAGCCTCGGGCGCAGTGACCGTCCACGACTGGCCCGCCGAAGAGCGCGCCAAGTTCCGCGGCATCGCACGCGGCGAATGGGAGAAGCTCGCCAGCCAGTCCGAGATGGCGCAAAAGGTCTATGACGGCCTGAACGCCTACCTGGAATCCAAAGGCTTGATCAAGTGAACCGGACCGGGGCAGGCGTCTCTGCCTGCCCCGCGACCTTTGTGGAGGGAGGACAGAGATGAGCGACATGGCCAAGCGCGCGGCACCAGAGGCGGGCCGTCTGGGACGGATCATCGACAGGGGCGGATATGTGTTCGCTGCGGGCATCGTTCTGGCCGCAGGCATCCTGCTGCTTGAGGTCTTTCTGCGATATGTCTTCAACAGCCCGACGCTCTGGGCGCATGAAACCACGACCTTCCTGTGTGGCCTCGCCTTCCTGTATGGCGGGCTGTTCTGCGTGGCGCGCAACACCCATATCCGCGTCGTTCTGATCTATGACGCCATCGGCCCGCGCGCCAAACGCTGGCTGAACGTCGCCCTGTCGATCCTGTCCCTGATCGCCTCGGTCTTTTTCGCCTTTGCCTGCTGGATCATGGTGTCCAAGGCATTCTGGACGCCCACCGGCAGCTTTCGCATGGAAACCTCCGGTTCCGCCTGGAACCCGCCGACCCCCGCGCTGGTCAAGGGGTTCCTGCTGCTCATCCTCATCCTGATGGCGGTCCAGTTCCTGATCCTCGCCATCAATTACCTGCGCGCCCCCGTGGACAGCGCCCCGGAGACCGACGCATGAGTGCCCTTCTCGATTTCGCCGCCATCGGCATCGGGCCGCTGACCCTGTGGATGTTCGGCCTGATGGTCATGCTGTTGCTGACCGGAATGCCGCTGGCCTTTGTCACGCTGCTGGTGGCGCTGGTGTTTGCACTGGCGGGCTATGGCACCATGGCGGTGCCGATCATCACCTCGCGCATCTATACCTTTGTCGAAAGCTTTGTTTTCGTCTCCGTGCCGATGTTCGTGCTGATGGCCGCGCTGCTGGACCGATCCGGCATCGCGCGTGACCTGTTCGACGCGATGAAGCTGATCGGCGGCCGCCTGCGCGGCGGTGTGGCGGTGCAGACGATCTTTGTTGCGGTGGTGCTGGCCGCCATGTCCGGGATCATCGGCGGCGAAATCGTCCTGCTGGGCCTGATCGCGCTGCCGCAGATGCTGCGTCAGGGCTATGACCGCAAGCTGGCCATCGGCGTGGTCTGTGCCGGCGGGTCGCTGGGGACAATGGTGCCGCCGTCGATCGTGCTGATCATCTACGGGCTGACGGCGAACGTCTCGATCGGGGATCTGTTCACCGCCGCCTTCATTCCCGGTTTCATGCTGGCGATGTTCTACGTGATCTACATTCTGGTGCGGGCCTACACCAATCCCAACATCGCGCCCCCGCCCGACCCGGTGCCCATGCCCGGCGCCGAAAAGATCAAGCTGCTCAAGGGCCTGATCCTGCCCTTGCTGGTCGTCTTCTTTGTTCTGGGGTCGATCTATGCCGGGATCGCCTCGGTGACCGAGGCCTCTGCCGTGGGGGTTGGCGGCGTGCTGCTGTCGACGGTGCTGCGGGGCGAATTCTCGTTCGCCATGCTGCGCGACAGCGCCATGCAGACGCTGGCCACCGTGGGCATGATCGTCTGGATCGGCATCGGGGCGACGGCGCTTGTGGGGGTTTACAACCTGATGGGCGGCATCCGCTTCATCTCGGAGCTGATGACCGGGATTTCCGACAACCCGACCGTCATCGTGCTGGTGATGATGGCGATCCTGTTTGTTCTGGGGGCCTTCCTCGACTGGGTCGGGATCGCGCTGCTGACGATGCCGATCTTTGTGCCGATCATCAAGACGCTCGGCCTTGACCCGGTCTGGTTCGGTGTGCTGTTCGCGATGAACATGCAGGTGTCGTTCCTGTCGCCGCCCTTCGGCCCGGCGGCCTTCTACCTGAAATCCGTGGCGCCGCCGGACATCTCTCTGGGCGAGATCTTTCGCGCGCTGCTGCCCTTCATCGCGCTGCAAATCCTCGCGGTAGGCCTGCTGGTCGCCTTTCCGGGCATCACCGGGCGGTGACAGCCGGGACACGGTTTGAACGCGGCGGCCAAGCGCCGCCGCGTCTCAGGCCCGGTCGACGCCCCCCAATAAGACTTGCCGGACGCGCGGAACTGGGGGAAGACCCGCGCGCGCCGTTATATAAATTACATAAAACGAATTATCAGCGCAATTACAGCGGGCCACGCGGCTCACCCCCAGACGCCCACCCTTTTCCCTGCGGGAGTGAGCCTTTTCGCGCCGCATTTTCAGAGACTTGCGCAGGCTAAATCAACCGCAAAGAGATCGCCGCAAGGCCCCGTTGCCAGAACGACGCGTGCCTCATTCCTACACACAAATGAAATCTTCCTTCACCTATTCATTAAAATTTCGCGCTTCTATGAAGATTTCATCAATGTAATAGTCCCGGAACCGGACGAGGTTCGAATTTGCGCTGGGTTGCAAATTGTCTTGTGCCGTAGACGGTCTACGGTTCGGCCACGGCTGGTATTCATGAGACCAATGGGAGGATATCATGACATTCACTCGCCGCGCGAGTCTGGCACTTATGGTCGGTATGGCGCTTTTGCCTGCTGCCGCTCCTGCGCAGACCGACTATCCGAACCGTCCGATCAAGATTGTCGTGCCCTACGGTGCCGGCGGGACAACCGACATTTCAGCGCGTCAGATCGCGACCATGGCGGAAAAGATCCTTGGCCAGTCCATTGTCGTGGAAAACCAGCCCGGTGCCAGCGGCACCAATGCCATGCGCGCCGTGGCCGCCGCCGAACCGGATGGCTACACCCTGATCGCAACCACATCCTCGCCGTCCTTCGTGACCCCGGCGTTGCGCAATGTGGGCTACAACACGCTTGAGGATTTCACCCCGATCCTCAATTATTCGGGACCGTACCACGGCATTGTGGTGCCGGCAGCCTCTCCCTTCCAGACGCTCGACGACCTGATTGCAGGCGCCAAGTCCGGCGCCGTGACCTATGGCACCGCCGGGGCCATGGGTGGCGCGCACCTGGCCTTTGCCTCTGTCGCCAAGGAAACCGGCGCCAAGTTGCAGCACGTTCCGTTCGACGGCGCGGCCAAGGCCACGGCGGCGGTTCTGGGCGGCCATGTGAACGCGGCGCTGGTTCCGGCCTACCGGGACCTTGTGAAAGACGGTCAACTGCGCCTGCTGGGTGTGCTGGATGGCACCAAAGACCCGGATTTCCCCGATGTGCCGACATTGAAAGAGGCCGGCCTTGGCGCTGAATTCCCCTCGATCGTCGGCATCATGGCCCCGGATGGCACCGATCCGGCGATCCTTGCCAAGCTCGAAGCCGCCTTCACCGAGGTTGCCTCGTCCGACGCGTTCAGGACATTCATGACCGATCTCAGCCAGCCGGTGCGGATCATGTCCGGCAAGGAACTGGCGAAAACCATTGCGGACAACCTCACCGCCTACCGTGAAATCGCCAAGGATCTTGGCAATTGAGCACGGACAGACACCGGGGCGGATGGGCGCGCCCCGGCTTTTTCTCGGTGACGGGCAGCCTGATTCTGGCGGCGGCGCTCAGCGCCCTTTACCTTCTGGACAGCCAGATCGAGGTTTTCGGGTTTGGCGATGCCGGACCGGACGCGCGCAGCTTTCCCCGAGCGGCGCTGTGGCTGCTGGCGGGCACAGTGGCGCTGCGGCTGGTGATGCGCCTGAGGACGCAAGACACCCCTCTTCAGCCCCCGCGTCGCCTTGGCCGGGTGCTGGCCGTCACGGCCTGCACCGGCGCCGCTCTGCTGGCGATGCCGCAATTCGGCTTTTTTGCCGGGGCGGCGGGTGCCGGGATCGTTGTGGCGCTTGTCCTTGGCGAGCGTCGTCCGCTGATGCTTTGCCTGCCTGTGATCGTCGCGGCCATCGTCGCCTACGGTGGTCGGCACGGGCTGAACATCCCGCTGCCTTGACACCCTTCAAGCTTTTATGGAGCGCCTGACGTGTTAGTCGATGCTTTTGTTGAATTGCTGGACCTCTGGGTGGTGGCGGCGGCCCTGATCGGGATCGTCTCCGGTATCATCATCGGTGCGATTCCCGGCCTTGGCCCGACCATGGCCATTGCCTTGCTGATCCCTGTCACCTTCACCATGGCGCCGATCCCGGCGATCATCCTTTTGCTGGGCGTCTACCAAGGCGCGATCTTTGGCGGATCCATCTCGGCGGTGCTGTTGAACGTCCCCGGCACGCCCTCATCCGCGGCGACCGCCATCGACGGGTTTGCCATGGCCCGGCGCGGCGAGGGCGGACGGGCGCTGCGGTTCGCGTTATATGCCAGCGTCTTTGGCAATGTGTTCAGTTGCCTCGTCCTGATGGCTCTGGCCGAGCCGCTTGCGCGGTTCGCGCTCGATTTCGGCCCGGCGGAAATGACCATGCTGATGCTCTTCGCCCTGCTGGTGATTGTCCTGTTCGGCGGCGGGTCCAGACTGGACGCCCTTATCATGGTGCTGATCGGGGCCTGCGCGGGCAGTGTCGGCCTCGACCCGATCAGCGGCACGCCGCGTTTCACCTTTGGCTCCTTTGCCTTCGAAAACGGCTTTCAGTTGATACCGGTGCTGATCGGCCTCTTTGCCATGTCCGAAGTCCTCTTGCAGGCCTTCGACCGAGAGCCGCTGGTCAGGGATACCGCCATGCCGCCGCTGCAAAGTTCTGTCGTCCGGTTCGTAGAGCTGTGGCGGATGCGCGCGACGCTGTTGGTATCGTCTGTCGTCGGCACCTTTGTCGGCATCCTGCCGGGCATCGGGTCCACCGTTCCCGCCTTCATCAGCTACAACCTCGCGCGTGCGCGCTCCCCGGAGGCGGACCGGTTCGGCCAAGGCGCGCCCGAGGGCGTCGCCGCCCCCGAGGCCGCCAACAACGCCGTCACAGGCGGCGCGCTGGTGCCGACGCTGGCCCTGGGCATCCCCGGCGACGCGGTGACGGCGGTGATCCTTGGTGCGTTCATGTTGCACGGGCTGGCACCGGGGCCGTTCCTGTTCCGCGATCACGGGCTCGAAGTCTATGCGATCTTCGAAGCCCTGTTGCTGTCGTCGATCCCCACCGTGATCCTTGGCCTGCTGTTCTTCCGCGTGGCGATCCACGTCACGCGCATCCAGCCGCGCCACCTGCTGCCCGCGATCACCATTCTTGCGGTCTTTGGCGCATATTCCGTCAACAACAGCCTGTTCGATGTCTGGGTGATGCTGGGAGCCGGCGGGCTGGGCTTTCTGTTCCGCAAAAGCAACTTGCCCCTGCCGCCGCTGCTGATCGGGCTGATCCTCGGCGCGCCGCTTGAACAAAGTTTGCGTCAGGCCTTGCTGACTTCCGGTGGCGGCTACGGGATCTTTGCCGGGTCTCCCATCACCGTCGGGCTGGCCGTCTTGATCGTGCTGTCCCTTGTCATCAGCCTGACCCTCACCCTGCGGAAGATGCGGACATGATCACCGATTGCCACCTGCATTCCTTTGCCAGAACCTCTGGCCCTCAAACCGGGGCCTATGTGCCCCCGGCGCGCGACATTCACGACTTCATGGCCGAAGCCGCGCCGCTGGGGGTTCGGCGCGCGGTGGTGGTTCAGGCCTCTGTCGACGGCACGGACAACAGCCGACTGGTCACGGTCCTGAATGCCGATGGCCCCGTCGCCCTGCGCGGCGTGGCGATGATCGACCCGGACACCGCCGACCTGACCTCGTTGCATGCAGCCGGTATTCGGGCAACCCGCATACAGGACCGCGCGCGTCTGGGTGACAGCGCGCTGGCGACCTTGCCGGACATCGCGCGCACGGTGGCCGATGTTGGCTGGCACATCGAACTGAACACGGAACCGCAAAGCTTTGACCGGATCGCCAAGATGCTGCCGACCCTGCCCGAGGGTCTACGGCTGATCCTCGACCATATCGGTCACGTCGACCCCATGGCCCCGGACGCGCTGTGGCGTCTGTTGGACAGTGACCGCGTCTGGGTCAAGCTTTCGCCGACGCGGGTCAGCAACGACATCGGGCGGTATGCGGATCTGACAGGGTTGATCGCCCGGATCGGCGCGGCATTCCCCGAGCAGATCATCTGGGGCAGCGACTGGCCGCATGTCATGACCCCCGCGCCGGTGCCCGAGATCCCGCCGATGCTGGATCTGTGCCGCGACGCGCTCGACTCACGGACGTTCCGCCGTTGCATGTGGGACAATCCCCAACGGCTCTACGGTTTCTGATGTTGCTCACGCTGGACGATTTCGAACCCGCGGCCCGTCGCCGCCTGCCACGGCCCCTTTTCGGCTACATATCCGGGGCCGCCGAGACGGGCACCGCCCAAAAGGACAATCGCACCGCCTTGGACGCCTGGCGGCTGGTGCCAACGGTCCTGCGCGGGGTCGAAGGTCGAACCGCCGCAACCACCTTGCTGGGCGATGACTACACCGCGCCTTTCGGTATCGCGCCCATGGGGATTTCCGCGCTGATGGCGCGCGACGGCGACATCGCTCTGGCCCGTGCGGCGGCGACTGTGGGCATTCCCTTTGTCCTCAGCGGGTCGTCCCTGACCCCGATGGAGCGCGTGATCGACGCCAATCCGGACTCTTGGTTTCAGGCCTATCTGCCCGGCGAAGACGAACGCATCCGCGCCCTGCTCACCCGTGTGCGGCACGCCGGGTTCAGGACGCTGGTGCTGACCGCCGACACCGCCGTTTTGGCAAACCGCGAGAACAATCTGCGCGCCGGATTCTCGACCCCG
The DNA here is from genome assembly GCF_048262615.1 of Antarctobacter sp. GTDB lineage: Bacteria > Pseudomonadota > Alphaproteobacteria > Rhodobacterales > Rhodobacteraceae > Antarctobacter. The sequence continues at coordinate 22,485 of NZ_JBLXFB010000033.1, read as the reverse complement.
CTCCGGATCACACCGCGTCTGCTGTGGGATTTCGCGATCCGGCCGCGCTGGGTGCTGGGCACGTTCCTGCCCACCCTGATGCAGGGCATGCCGCATTTCGAGAACTCCTTCGCCACGCGCGGCGCGCCGATCATCTCGAAACAGGCGGCGCGGGATTTTGGGCGCAAGGACCACCTGAGCTGGCGCCATCTTTCGCTGATGCGGGATCTATGGCCGGGCAAGCTGGTGCTGAAAGGCGTCGTCCATCCCGACGACGTGGCGCGCGCCCGCGCGGCGGGCTGTGACGGGGTGATCCTGTCAAACCACGGCGGGCGGCAACTGGACCATGCGATTTCGCCGCTGCGTGTGCTGCCCGAAGCCCGCCGTCAGGCGCAGGACATGGCGCTGATGATCGACGGCGGCATCCGACGTGGAACAGATGTGATCAAGGCGCTGGCTTTGGGGGCGGACATGGTCTTTGTCGGGCGTCCGTTCCTGTACGCCGCCACGTTGGGCCGCGAACCGGCGGTCGCCATGGCGGCAGAGATTCTGCGCTCCGAAGTTCACCGCAACCTTGGCCTGCTCGGGCTGCGGTCCCTGTCCGAAATCGGCCCCGAGATCCTCCACCGCGTCTAGACCGCGCTGTCAGTGGCCAAGTGCTGGATGACACGGCGCATGCCCTTGACCGCCACGGACGCGGACGAACAGGTCCGGCCATCAGCCGCAGCGCCGTGCCGGGATGTCAGGTCAGGCCGGGCGCAACCGCCCGGCCAACAGGTCACTTCCAAGGGGTCTCTTCCCAGATCTTGGCGGCAATCGCGTCCTGCGCGGCGGCAATCGCGGCGAAATCGTCCCCAACCATGAAGGCAATCGGGTTGCCCTGTTCGGCCATCATCGCCTGAAACTCGGGGTTGTCGTTCACGGCTGTCAGCGCGGCCCGCAGGTGTTCGGCGAGGGCGGGGTCCAGACCGGCAGGTGCCACGATCCCGCGCAGGGATGACATCTGCACGTCAAAGCCAAGCTCCTTTGCCGTCGGCACATCGGGCCGGAATGGCGAACGCTTGTCGCTCAGGACCGCCAGAACCCGCAGCTCATCGGGGAAACTGGTGGTCTGGCCCAGCGTCATGGTGCCCGCCGCGACATGGCCGCCCATGATCGCGGTGCGCGCGCTTGAGGCGCCCTTGAACGGAACCAGAGTAAAGTCCGCGCCCGAGGCCACCGCCATCATGTTGGCGCTGAAATGGTCGTTGCCGCCAAGGCTGGACAGGCCGACCGTGATCGCGCCCGGATCGGTTCTTGCCGCAGTCAGCAGCTCATCCAGGGTCTGGAACGGCGAAGAGGCCGCGACGGTGATGGTGTTCGGATCTTCGACGAAATTCGCGAGGTACGTATAGCTGTTCACGTCGTAATCTGCTTCGCGGTCATGGGTCAGCGCCAGCGCCGCGGGCAGGTTGAACGTGCCCAGCGTGTAGCCATCCGGCGCGGCCCTGGCCACTTCGGTAAAGCCGATCTGACCACCGGCACCGGGCATGTTCTTGACCACGACGGACGCGCCCGCCCCCAGTTCGCGTTCCAGAAATTGCGCCACGGTGCGCGCCATCACATCCGTGCCGCCACCAGCGGAATAACCGACGACAACCTGAACCGGTTTTTCCGGATAGTCGGCCAGCGCGGCGGTGGCCGACAGGCCAAGCGCGATCAGCGCGGCAAGGGTTCGTTTCATGACGGAGTCCTCCCATAGTCACATGCGAAAATCTGTTGATCGATGCCGTAGGTCTGCGCGGCGGTGCGCCAGAACAGGGCGTTTTGCTCGTGCGCGCTGGCCGGTGCGGCAAGGCGTTTGAAGGTGTTCCACAGCGTCCGGTAGCCAACCTGCCCCTTGTCCACGGGAAAGTTGCTTTCGAACATGGCGCGATCCGGGCCGAACAGATCCAGACAGGTCTCGATCCAGGGGCGCCAGTCGTCGGCCAGACGGGTGGATTGCGGCGGCCGGGCCGCGTCCGCGTAGCGCCAGCCGAAAACACCCAGTCCGAAACCGCCGATCTTGATACGCGTGTTGCAACATGCGGCGACCGGGGCCAACGCGTCGCGCCACGCGCGGAAATTTTCCGGATCGTGCCGGTCATGCGGGCCAACTCCCAGCGGACCGCCGCAATGGTCGACAATCACCGTCAGGTCGGGCACCGCTTCGGCCAGCGCGCGGACCTCATCCAGTTGCGTCTGGTAGGCCCAGACGTCCAGCGTCAGGCCCTGCGCGACCAGAGCGCGCGCGCCTTCGCGGAAGGCCTCGCTGCGCATCAGGCCCTCGGGCGGCGGCATCGGGTTCGACCGCACCGCAGGGTCGGCGTGCCATGCGGTGGTGTTGCGGATGCCTTTCAGACGCCCCTGCCCCGCCTCTGTCATGGCCTCCAGCACCGGGCGCACTTGATCGCCCAGTTGCAGATCGGCCATTGCGACAATCCCCGCCGGCAGGTGATCGTGCCCCTGCATCCAGTCCAGCACCGTCTCGACCTCGCCCACCGGGCGCAGCGCCTCGGGGCCCTGGTTGCGGTACCCGGTGCGGCACTGGACATAAAGGCTCGCCCGCACGTCATGGCCCGCGCCCAGATCCGCCAGCAGTTCCTCGGACCGATAACGGCCCTCGGGGCGGTCCCAGAGGTGGTGGTGGGCATCGAGGATCGGCTGCCCTGCCGCAAGAACATCTTCCTGCGTCAGGGCGAGCCAGTCTTCGCGAACCGTATGGTGCGGGCTTGCCATCAGGCCGCTTTGCGGTTGTCGAAGTACCGCTTCTTGAGCGTCGGCCCCACCACCACGGCGATGGTCATCGCGACAAGGATCAGGCTTGTGGTGTTCTGGAACAGGACCATCGGATCGCCGCGTCCGATCCGCAGGGCAAGGCGCAGGTTTTCCTCGGCAAAGCCACCAAGGATCAGGCCCAGCACCACCGGCGGCAGCGGGAACTTCAGCCGGTCCATCACCCAGCCGATCGCGCCGAAGCCCAGCATCAGGTAGACGTCGAACATGCGGCCATGGATCGAATAGACGCCGATCAGCATGAGCACGATGATCACCGATCCCAACAGCGGACGCGGCAGGTTCAGCAGGCGCGCGAACGAGTTGGTCGCCAAAGACCCGCCCAGCAGCACCAGCAGGATGGCCCCGAACAGGAACTGCCACATAAAGCCAAACACCACGTCCGGGTTGTCGCGGAACAGCATCGGACCGGGCTGCAAGCCGTGCACCAGCAGGCCCCCCAGCATGACCGCCGCCACGGCGGTGCCGGGGATGCCCAGCGTCAGCGCGGGGATCAGCGCAGAGGCGGTATCGGCATTGTTGGCGACCTCGGCGGCGGCGACGCCCTCGGGTTCGCCCTCCCCCCATGTCTCGGGGGTTTTCGACGAGCGGCGCGCCTCGTTGTAGGAAATAAAGGCCGCCATCGACCCGCCCGCGCCGGGCAGAATGCCGATCCAGATGCCGATGAAAGACCCGCGCAGCCAGGTTTTCCAGAACCCTTTCATCCTTGGGAGCGCCTTCCAGATCGACACGGTGCCCAGCTTGGAACTGGTCACGCCATCGGTTTTCAGCGGCGTTTCCAGCAGGTCGATCACCGGCGGCAGGGCATAGAGGCCAACCAGCAGGATCACGATATTGATGCCGTCCAGCATTTCCAGCTGGCCAAAGGTGAACCGGTCATTGCCATAGATCGGGTCCGAGCCGATGACCGACACAAACACGCCGAAACAGGCAGAGATCAGGCCCTTGATCGGGTTGCCGCCCAGCAGGAAGATGATCGAGGCAAGGCCAAAGACCGCGACCCAGAACACCTCGGACGGGCCGAACAGCAGCGTCACCTTGGACAGCGGCGGCGCCAGCAGCATCAGCGCAAAGGCCGAGGCGATGCCGCCAATGGCCGAGGACACCACGGCGACCTGCAACGCAAAGCCGCCCTCGCCTTTCTGCGCCATCGGGTAGCCGTCAAAGGTGGTCGCCACGGCGGCGGGTGTGCCGGGAATGCGCAGCAGCACGGCGGGGATCGCGCCGCCATACATCGCGCCGTTGTAGATACCCGCCATGAGGCCGAGCGCGACAAGCGGTTCAAGGCCGAAGGTGAACGGGACAAGGACAGAGATGGCCATGGTGGCCGACAGGCCCGGCATGGCACCGACGACGATGCCCGCAATCACGCCGATGATCACGGCGGCAAAGTTTGTCAGGGCAAAGACGTTCGGCAAAGCGTGGAGAAGATCGGCATACATGTTTCAACGCCCCCAGAAGCGGCCAGTGGGAAAGTCCTGCGACATCCCGAAATCGAAGATTAGCCAGATGGAGCCGACAACGATCACCGTCGCGATCAAAAGTCCCACCGGGCTGCGATAGCCAAAGGAATAGGCCACCAATGGAATGGTCAGGGCGGTGCTGACGTAGAAACCGACAAAATCGGTGGCCAGCGCATAGGCCACAATCAGCAGAAAGGCCCCGATCACCCGCTTGGGCGACTTGGTCATGGGAGGTGCCCCCTCGCCTGCGGAGGCCTTGCGCTGGTCGGTGGCCAGCAGGGCCCCGGACAGCACGATCAGGCCGATCAGCATGGCGGCAGGCAGCAGCGCCGAGATCGGGCGCAGGTCAAAGGTCGGGATCAGGAACAGGGCGGCGACCGCGATAATGCCGAGCGCGGTTAGGGTCTCGGGCCGGGTCAGGCGGGATGGGCGGCTCTCGGGCATGGCGTGGCTCTTGTCTGTTGGGAAAGGGAGCGCGAGGGAATTCTTCCCTCGCGCATGTGGGCTCAGTTCCAGGGCGTTGTTTCCCAAACGCCTTTGGCAAGGTCGTAAAGGTCCGAGGTCAGCGCCTTGAAGTCCTCTCCGGTCACAACGTCCACCGGGTTTGCCGTGGCGGCCATGGCATCCAGAAACGCCTGATCGCCCGCCAGTTGGCTGAACGCATGGAGAAGCTTGGCCTCCACCTCCTCCGGCAACCCGGCGGGCGCGATAAAGCCGCGCATGGAACCGTTCACAAGGTCCAGACCCTGTTCCTGAAGGGTCGGCAGGTCCGGTGCGAACGGCGAACGTGCCTTGGTGGCGACACCCAGCACGTTCAGCTGGTCCTGAAACTCGGCCACTTCCGAGATGTTCAGGATCCCCATGGCGACATGCCCGCCCAGCAGGGCGGTCCGCGCAGGGGCCGAGCCCTTGAACGGCACGATGGTGAACTCTGTCTCTGTCGCGTTTTGCAGCTTGATCAGGGCAAAGTGATCGTCACCGCCCAGGCTCGACATGCCGACAGTCACCGCAAAGGGGTTTGCCTTGGCTTCCGCGATCAGCTTGTCGAGCGTGTCCAGCCCGCTGTTCTTCGAGGTCACGATCACGTTGGGATCGTTGACCACGTTGGCAAGGTAGGTAAAGCTGTCGCGGTCGTAACCTGCCTCACGGTCGATGGTGCGCGCCATCATGCCCGGCAGGTTGAAGGTGCCCAGCGTATAGCCGTCCGGGTCGGCATTGGCCGCCTCGGTGACACCGATCTGACCGGACGCGCCCGGCATGTTCTTGACGACAAGGCTTGCGCCCTCGCCAAGGTACTTTTCGATAAAGGGCGCCGCCGTCCGGGCCATCACGTCCGTACCGCCACCGGCGGAATAGCCGACAATCACCTCGATCGGTTTTTCCGGGTATTCGGCCAGTGCCGCGCCGGCGGACAGGACCATCGCGCCCGCGATGGCGGTTGTCTTTAAGATATTGAGCATGTCACTCCTCCTTATACATGCAGGGAATTTCAGTCGTCGTACAGGGTGCAACCGCGTTCCTTGAGCGCGCGGTCAATCCAGCTTCGGTCGTTGGTGCCTGCTTCGATGTCGGCCATCTGCTTGATCTCGGCGGCGGATTTCGCCTGAGTGGCCTTCAGCACGGTTTCGGCCGCGTCAATGGGCACACACAGGACCCCGTCGCTGTCGCCGATGATGATGTCGCCGGGATGGATCACCATGCCTGCGATGGCGATGGGCACGTTGATTTCACCGGGGCCTTCCTTGTACGGACCGCGATGGGTGACGCCAACCGCATAGGTCGGCAGGTTCAGGTCGCGGAAATTGTCCAGATCGCGGATCGCGCCGTTGATCACAAAGCCGACGACACCGCGCTTGATCGCGTAGGCCAGCATCAGCTCGCCCATCAACGCATTGTCCAGCGCGCCGCCCGCGTCGACGACGATCACATCGCCGGGCACCGCCAGGTCAAGCGCCTTGTGAAGCATCAGGTTGTCGCCGGGGCGCGCCTTGACGGTCAGCGCAACGCCCGCCATGCCGCCTGACCGGTGCATCGGACGCAGGGCCGGTCCGGCGGCGGTCATCCGCGACATGCAGTCAGAGACGTTGGCGACCGGCAGCTTGGCAAACTCTGCCACGATGTCAGCGGGGGCCGTGCGCGCCCGTTTCAGAATGCGGAATCCGGTGGTCATGGGTCAGTCCTCGACTTTGGTAAGCGTCGCCTGCGCAGCGGCCAGCATTTTGCGGTTGATGATCCGTTCCGGGGCCACCGGCTGTCCGTCGAGTATCTGAAAGATCCCGCGGACCGCATCCACGCCGACGCGCCCGCCCGCCTGCCGGGTCACGCCACCGATATGCGGGGTCAGCACAATGGCCGGTTCGGCGAAAAACGGATGGTCGGCGGCGGGCGGCTCGACCGCGAAGGTATCCAGTCCGGCACCCGCCAAATGGCCCGACCGGATCGCCGCGACAAGCGCGGTCTCGTCGATCAATCCACCGCGCGCGGTGTTGATGACATAAGAGCCCTGCGGCATCCGCGCGATGGCCTCGGCGTCCAGAATGCCGCGCGTTTGGTCGGTCAGCGGGCAGTGCAGGCTCAGGATATCGGTCTGCGCCAGCATGTCCTCGAAAGTGGCGCAACGGCTGACCCCCGCGGCGTCAAAGGCGCTGTCCGGCGCATAGGGGTCATAGCCGACAAGGGTCAGGCCCAGCCCCTTGGCCATGCGGCCCGTCGCCTGTGCGATGGCCCCCATCCCCACCAGCCCCATGGTAGAGCCGGCAATCTCGTGGCCCGCGAAACCGGCCTTTTCCCAGCGTCCGGCGCGCAGCCCGGCATCCAGCGGCAGAATGTGCTTGACCGTCGCCAGCAGCAGCGCAATCGCGTGCTCGGCCACCGAAACCGCGTTTGCGCCGGTGGCCACAAGCACCGGGATTCCACGGTCCGAAGCAGCCTGCACATCAATGTTGTCGACACCGACGCCGTGTTTGGAAATCACCTTCAGTTGCGGCCCGGCATCCATCACGGCGGCGTCCACACGCCCCATCCGCGACACGATCCCGACCGCGCCGGTCTGCTGCAACATTTCGGATATCACCGCACTGTCGGCATAGGCCGGGGTATGCACCGTTTCATAGCCCTGATCCACAATAAGCTGCCGTGCAGCCGGATCAAGGTCAGGTCCCGTTACGAGAATTGTCTTGCACATCGCGCATGTCTCCATAGCGTCCCGATGCGACGGGGCGCGCCATTTCGTTTCTGGTCTGAGTGATTGGCCCGCTGCGGTCTCCCCAACCGGGCTGCGGGTGTCCTCCTTGGATTGGCACCCTAAAGCCAAGAATCCCTTCACAACAGCGCGTAATTCTGGTTGTTATATTCAGAATAACTGGATTTAAAGATGGACACCCGGCAACTCAAGACTCTTTTGGCCATCCAGACGCATGGCACCTTTGCGCAGGCAGCGGATGTCGTCGGCCTGACACCCTCGGCGGTCAGCCAACAGGTGCAGGCGCTGGAAATCGACCTGCGCGTGGCCATATTCGACCGCAGCACACGGCCGCCCAGCCTCACCCCCGAAGGGCTTCAAGTCATTGAAATGGCAAGAGATATCTTGCGCCGGGAAGAGGATGCAAGGGCCAGCCTCCGGGGCGATCAGATCGCGGGGACGCTGATGCTCGGGTCGGTCAGGTCAAGCGCGTTGAACCTGCTGCCGCGCGCCCTCGTGCAGATGAGCCAACGCTATCCCGACCTCCGGTCAAGTCTGCGGGTCTCGCTTTCCGCCAACCTGATCGCCGATGTCGCAGCCGGGCGACTCGATGCGGCGATCGTTGCCGAACATGTCGGCATTCCGAACGCCCTGCGCTGGAGCCCGTTCCTGCGCGAACCACTGTGGTTGATCGCGCCGAAAGGGATGGAAGCCGGCGACCCGATAGAGCTTTTGACCACCCGCCCCTACATTCGGTTTCGCAGCCCCGTGCCACTTGCCAACCTGATCGACACAGAGCTTTCACGCCTCGGTGTCATCACCAACGACGTGGCCGAGATAGACACCGTGGGCGCAATCGTCACCTGTGTCCGCCAAGGCCTTGGTATTTCCGTTGTGCCCCATGTCGCGCTTCAGCAACCCGAAGACGCAAAGCTTGCGCGGCTCTCCTTCGGACAGCCACAGGTCAATCGCCAGATCGGCATTGTCGAACGCACCGTGTCCCCCCGTGGCGAAATCATCGCCCGTCTGCACGCGGTCCTGTCGGAACTCTGCGGCGAGTATGGCGTGGCCCGACCGACGCAAAAGTAATGCCCCCCTGCCCCCCTGCCCCGCTGATCCCCGGACACCGATCAGGCAGTGCCACCATGCGCCCCCTGCCCCGTCTCCGTCGTGGCGGCAAACAGCGCCTGAAAACTCCACCGCGCCCCGCGCCGGGAACCAGTCAAAGCGCTCCGGTTAAGCCGCTTCAAAAGGCACGCGTCCAGATCGGACTTCGGCGCGTGCCGCTCAAAGTTCACAGGTGTGAACTCCCCAAGCGCCGGACAAGTTCACACCTGTGAACCTCCCGCAAGCGCACCGCTGGCCGTCACCGTTCCCAGGACCGACCGCAGGTTCAGCCCGCCGCTGTGGGCCCGTTTTGTCAGGTGCCTCAGATACCCTCCGGGATTCCGGATCTGCGCAAATCTTTGCAGCATGACCGCAAGAACAACCGCCGCCGCCCCGGAGCCGAGCAACTGTTTCGCGGAAATCCAGACCTGTTTAGTGATCCCCATCATCGGTCTGACGGTGTCGGCGGACCGGACCAGAGACGGCCAGTCCTTAACCGGCCCCTGCCCCATCTCGACAATCTCGGGACAGGATTCGAGCACTTGGTCCAGACTGATATCCGCCTCCCTGCCCGCCCCTTGCGGTTTGAATTTGGTTTCGATGGGACGTGGCTTTTCCACAGGCCTCTCAGAGTCAAAATAGTCTTTCTTTGTCTTCTGTAGGTGCTGCTCATTCCGGGCGTCTGTGGTGCTCATTTCCGGTGTCGCCACATCAAGCCATGCACCGGCCTGCGTCAGGGCTGACGAGAGATCGCGCTCGATGGCGCAGAGGTCGTCATGGCTCAACTTGCGCCGCAACGCGCGGGCGGTCAGGCGGGCCAGATCGTCGAGGGCGTCCCACTGTGGCTTGGTATGGCCAGAGCCGCGCGCGTAGCTCACAAGCGCCTCCAGATCGCGGCGCATCAGCTTGACGCAGTCGCGTTTCTGCCGGATCTGAGCGGCCTCGGTGCGGGCGGTTTCGGCCGCATCCTCGATCTCGGCGAAACGGGTGCGCAGGGGGGCAAGGTCAAAGCCGTAGGCCACCTTATGACCGGCCACGCGGCGGGCATAGCGTTTGCCGTTGGGGCTGTCCCGGCGCAGCAGGACACCGGCGTCCACCAGACGGGCCAGATGGCGTCGCATGGTGGAGCAGGGCATCCCGTTCAGCCGGTCGCAGATCGTGGCGTTCGCCGGGTGCACAACCGCTGGCCGGTCGGCGGACAGCTCGGTCTCGGGGTGAAAGCTGAGCAAGGCCTGCAACACAGCCAACGCCTGATGGGTCAGGCCGAACCGCGCGCGTGCAGCGGACAGAAGGCGCAATGCCTGCCATTTGTCGACGGACACAGGTCCGTCCTGAGCTGCCCGCCGGTGATGATCCAGCAAGACAGCATCCAGCGAGCGCCGGAACGGCGCAATTGGTGCGTAGCCCATATGTTTTGTTCACGAAGACATAGAAAAGACGGGCCGCGAATCACTTTGGACTTGCGGGGGCAGACTCCGGCGACTACCTTGAAGGTGCTTAATCTTAGAAGGGTCTCGTGGAGCGTTGCTTTGCGGGGCCTTTTCTTTTGTCGGCTCGTGCCTCCTTTTTTGCCTGGTTTCTCTGCTCGTTATTTGTTGGTCTCGGACTTCCACCGTTCATGAAGCTCGGCCACAAGGGCAGGGGCCTTGCGGGTCATCCAGTCGGCGAATTGCGAATCATCCAGTTCCAGCGCCAGCCCCTTGGCGGTGCGTTTCACGGTGCCCGCGCGGACCCCGTCCAGCCGCAGGGAATCCTTCATCGCGCGGGTCGTTTTGGGTGTCGACGGGGCAGGGGCGGGGGCCAGCTTGGCCATCACCGCCTCGAAGGCGGCGACAGAGGCATCCTCTGGCGCCGCCTGCCCGGTGGCCCGCGCCACCAGCGCCTTGTCGTGCACCGCCAGCGCCACGCGGGACAGCGCCTCACGGGTGGCCCCGCTTTCGTCGAGCGATTTGGCCAGCGCCTCCCACCGGGGGCGGCCAATTCCATGCGCCGCGCCGATGGATTCGATCAGGTCGCGCCCGAGGGTCTCGGCGATGCCGAGGGCCATCGAAATAGAGGACTTGGTGACGGTCAACACCTCGGCCACGCGGGTCTGTGTGCCGAAGCCCTGATCAATCAAATCTTTGGCGAACAATGCCTTTTCGATGTAGGACAGATCCCGCCGCGCCATGTTTTCAGAGATTTGCGCCGTCACGGCGGCGTTGTCGTCCAGCGTGGCGACCAGCGCCTTGACCCGCATCACCTTGTCGGAATTGCGGATCGCCTCCAGCCGTCTGCGGCCATAGACCAGCAGATAGCGCCCCTCTTCGGTGGGGTGGCGGCGCACGAGGATCGGCACAGTCTGGCCGTTCTGTTCAATCGCTTCCTGAAGGTCGAGCACATCCACCGGGTTCAGCCGGTCACGGGTGCGCAGATCGTCGATCAGATGCGGTTCCAGATCCCAGACATGATGGCTGTCGACGGCGTCACGGGCCGACCGCAAGGCGCGGTTGGTGGTGGTCTGCGACGGCACCGACCCGCCCGCGCCCGCCGCGGCAAGACTGTCGAGCATGGACATGCGTTTCTTGCGGCTGTCTGTCATGAGCGGCCCCATGTCTTTTGAATCAGGTGCGCAATCTCGTCATTGACGGCGTTCAGGCTTTCGATGGCGCGGTCATAGGTGGACCGGGTAAAGGCCGAGCGTTCGACCTCATACAGGGTCTGTTTGGTCAGTCCGGCGTCCGATATGGCGGTGGATTTCAGCATCGGCGCATTCAGCACCTTGTCGCCGTACATGGTGCGCAGAAAGGCGACGATGCGGTTTTGCGGCGCGTCGGTCGGCTCATACCGGGTGAGCAGGTAGCGCATCCAGTCGTGGCTCATGTCGGCGCCGCTTTCGGCGATCACGTCCATCAGGTCGGCGGTCATGCGCAGGAATTGCGACATCGACATCACGTCGAGCATTTCCGGGTGGATCGTCACCAGCACCCCGGTGGCGGCGGACAGCGCCGACATGGTGAGAAAGCCAAGCTGCGGCGGGCAGTCGATCACCACCACGTCATAGCGGTCATCCACCTGCGCCAGCGCATCGCGGACCCGGAAGAAGAACAGCCCGGCGTTGCCCTGCGCCAGCGCGCGGGGGGTGTCGTGTTCGAACTCCATCAGTTCGAGGTTGCCGGGAATCAGGTCGAGGCCGGGGATATAGGTGGGCCGGATCGAGTCGGCGATGGGGGAGGGGTCATCGTAGCGGATCGCGTCATACAGCGTGCCGCCGTCCTTGAGGTCATATTCCGGCTGAACGCCGTGCAGCGCGGTCATCGAGGCCTGCGGGTCAAGGTCGATGGCCAGCACGCGATAGCCGGTCAATGCCAGCCGCTGCGCCAGATGCGCCGAGGTGGTCGTCTTGCCCGAGCCGCCCTTGAAGTTCATCACGCCGATGATTTGCAGGGCGTCGCCCGGACGCCGTCCGGGCAGGTAGTCGCCCGGTTTTCGCGCTGTCTTTTCAAGGAGTTGCCGAAGGTCTGACAGATTCTGAACGGAATAGTGGCGGCGGTTTCCGGGGCTTAGTTCGGGCGACGGCCCCTTGCCGTCAAGGTGCAGCTTGCGCAGGTAGCTGTCGTTGACGCCCAGCAGCTGCGCGGCCTCGCCGCTGGTGAATTTGCGCATCTGTTTCGACGCATCGGGCGGAAACAGGCTGGCCCCCTGCGCATGAAGCTGTGCGGCAAGGTGTTCGGAATGTTGACGGATGACCGCGTTCAGGTCTTCCTGTTCGTACGGCGCATTCCGGCCCGGTTTGGGTGTGCCTTGATCGTTCATGCCTCTGCGGTCCTGCCTCTGCCCGAAACCTTATGTCCGGGCGGCCGGGGCGGTCCCCGGTTCGTGTTCACGGTATTTGGCGTTTATTGCCGGTTTTTCGTGACTATTGTCGCAAGCGCTGAGTCTTGCAAGTCTTTTCCACAGGATGTTGTGTGCAGAGGGCCCGATTTACGCCAGATCGCGGGGGTCGGTTGGCGGTTTGCCGGGTCAGGGACGGGGCAGGGCGTCGGTCTGGCGCAGCAGGTCTTGGGTGGCGCGCATGATCTCGGCAAGGGATTCGGTCGCGTCGGCGGGGGCGGTTTGCGCGGATCTTGGCACCTCCAGCCCCAAGGGCAGATCGGCGGGCAGGGCGCGCAGGAAATCGACAAGGTCGATGTCGCCTTGACCGGGGGGCAGACGATCCCCGCGCGCCGTGCGCAGCAGGGCGTCGGTCGTATAGGGCGGGGCAACGCGCGCGTCACACAGATGGGCAAAGCGCAGGCGCTGCGGGGGCAGGGCGGTCAGCGTCTCACGGCGGCTGGTCGAGCGGTTGAAATGCAGGCTGTCCACAAGGATGCCCGCGCTGGGTCCGGCCTGTTCGACCACGCGCAGCGCGTCCTCAAGGCTAGGTACGACGGTCCAGGGAAAGAATTCGAGCGAGACGCCAAGCCCGCGGGCGGCGGCCAGATCGGCCAGCGCGCCCAGACGGTCAGCAAGGCGGCTCAGATCGGGATCATAGGGCGCGCAGATGACCTCAGACGCGCCAAGGGCGGCGCCGGTGTCCAGAAAGGCGCACAGGTGCGCGGGGTCGGTGTCCGGCTCCAGCTTGACGAATTCGATGTCGTGGACGCGCAGGCCGGTGGTGCGCAGCGCGGCCCTTGTGGCGCGCAGCAGGGCGGGGTCCTGCATCAGCGGATAGCCGGGGCTGGTGGGCGTGACGCGCAACAGGCGCAGGCCGACCGCGTCGAACCCGGCGGTTGCAGCGGCATGGATCAGCGCGGGCGGGGGCAGGTCGATGGCGCTCAGATGGGCCAGTGACAGGGGCCGTTTTTCGGGGGTCCGTTTCATGGGTGTCGTCATGGCTGGGCCTGCGCCGCGTGGCGGCCCGCGACATAGCCAAAGGTCAGCGCCGGGCCAAGGTTGATGCCGCCCGCCGGATACTGCCCGCCCATGACGCTGGCCATGTCGGTGCCAGCGGCATAGAGCCCCGGAATCGGCGCGCCTGTGCCGTCCAGCACGCGGGCGCAGCCGTCTGTTTGCAGGCCCGCAAAGGTGCCAAAGCTGCCGGGAACAACCTTGACCGCGTAATAGGGCGCACGGTCGATCGGGGCGAGGCAGGGGTTGGGGGTGACGTCCGGGTCGCCTTGCAGCCGCATGTAGGCGGTTGTGCCACGGTGAAATTCCGGGTCCACGCCCTGACGGGCGTGATCGTTGAAGCGGGCAAGGGTTGCGGTCAGCCCGTCGGGGTCGATGCCGCAGGCGCGGGCGAGGGCCGCGGGCGTTTTGCCGGTGCGCAGATAGCCCGACCTGATCCAGCCGCCAAAGGGCAGGGGGGCCGGGCGCACGATGCCCAGCCCGTAACGGCGCAGAAAACGGTGGTCGCAAACCAGCCATGAGGCGGGCTCTGGCTGGTCGGCGGTGGCGGTCAGCATCTCGCGGACGTAGTCGTGATAGCCCAGCCCCTCGTTGCAGAAGCGGCGGCCATTGGACAGCACGCCGATCACGCCGGGTTTGCCCCGGTCGATGATATGCGGGAACACCCCCGTGCCGCCATCAGGCCATGTCACCTTGGAGACCGGGCACCATGCGCCCGCCGCCGCAAGGTTCAGCGCCTGCTGGCCGCCTGCGGATTCTCCCAGCCGCAGGCCATCGCCGGTGGCACTGTCCACCGCCAGCGTCAGATGGCTTTCGGGGCGGGGAAAACTGGCGGCGCGGCGGGCGAGATCATGCGGATAACCGCCACAGGCCAGCACCACGCCATGCGCCGCGTGGATGCGGATGTTCCCCTGCGGGCCGGTCAGCACCGCGCCAATGACCGCGCCGTCGCGCGTCACCAGCCGCGCCGCCGCATGGGACGGCCGGAGATCGACCCCCAGATCGCGCGCCGAGCGCAGTAGCCGCGCCACCAGCGCGTTGCCGTTGCGCAGTTGCATCCCCCGGCCATGGCGCGCCAGATCCCACAGATGCCGCCCCAGCCGCCGCGCCACATGAACCGCCGACCGCAAGGACCGCGTCGCGGTCAGAAAGGCGCGCAGGTCCGGCCCGGCCTGAATGGTCATGCCCCAGAACGTCGTCTCACGCGGCGGGGGGCGCAGCAGGGCGATGTCCGGCCCCAGCGCGCGGGCGTCATAGGGCTGGGCGATGACCGACCGCCCGCCCTGACCCGCGCCGGGCAGATGGCCGTAGGTGTCCGGTATCCGCGCGCCGCAGTCAAAGCGCAGCGCGGTTTCACGCTCCATGAACGCCACCATCTCTGGCGCAGCGGCCAGAAAGGAGTCGACCAGTTCGGCGTTGAAACCGTTGCCCAGCACCTCGGCCAGATAGCGGCGCGGCTCTGCGGGGGATTCGGTGATGCCGTGGCGGCGCGCCACATCCGAGCAGGGCGCCCAGATCCAGCCGCCCGACCATGCGGTGGTGCCGCCCAGCACCGCCGCCTTTTCCGCAAGGATCACCCGCAAGCCTCCCTGCGCCGCCGTGACCGCCGCCGCCAGTCCGGCCGCGCCGGACCCGACAACCAGCAAATCGCAAACCTCCGCCGTTGTATCCCCCGCGACTTTCATGGCGCGCCCCCTTCGGTCATGATCCCTGACAGGGTTCGCTGAAACGCGCCTAACGTCAAATGCTTGTATTAGCATGAGCGTAACTTCATGTTAATTTAGGGAGGCGCGCGATGGCAGAGGTGACCCTGAGACAGATCGAGGTGATCCGCGCCGTGATGATGACCGGCACGATCAGCGGCGCGGCGACGATGCTGAACGTCTCGGCCCCCGGCATCAGCCGCCTTGTGAAACACACCGAGGAATCGCTGGGCATCCGGCTGTTTGAACGCAAGGCCGGGCTGTTTGTGCCGTCGATCGAGGCCAGCAAGGTCTTTGATCAGGTGCGCGAGGTCTACAAGGGCGTTGAGAACCTGCAACGGGCGGTGGGCGCGCTGCAACAGGGTGAGGACGTGCGGCTGGCCTTTGCCTCTGCGCCCTCAGTCGCGCAGTTCATCGCGGCGCGGGTGTTGCAGCGGGTGCGGGCGCGGTACGGCGATCTGTTCATCGACCTCAATATCCTCAAGATCGAGGAAACCGTGGACTACCTGCTGCTGGAGCGCGGCGAATTTGTGATCATGAGTTCACGCATCGAAAACGCCGCTGTCGAGAATGAGCAGATCGCCGAGGGACGGCTGGTGGTGATCCTGCCCGAAGGCCACCGGCTGGCGGCGCAGACAACCGTGTCGGTGCACGATCTGGCCACCGAACCGCTGGTTGGCATCGACCCGACCGACCCCTATGGCAAACTGTTGGCGCAGCCGTTCATGGAGGCGGGCCTGCCGCTGAATCACGCCATGCGCGGTCGCTTTGCCCAGACGGTTGTCAGTCTGGTGCGGCACGGTCTGGGCGTGTCGGTGATCGACGAATTTTCGGTGGCCGAGGTCTATATGCCCGGCGTCGTGCGCCGCCCGCTGGCCGAGGACGTGCGGATCGCCACATTTGTGGTGCGCAAGAAGGGCCGGGTGCTGTCAGGCTTTGCCGAATTCACCATCCAGCAATTCCGCCGCGAATTGGCAAAAGCCGTCGAAGACGGGCCGTGGATGCGCAGCCGAACGTAACATCATGTTAATGAGAGTGCAAAGTGGGTATTTGACGTTAGCCCCTTCTGTTGCGATTGTGTCCATGTCGTCCGTCGGACTGCACCGGCGGTGGGAAGAGATGACGTTTAGGGAGGATACCATGAAACGCATGTTTTACGGCGCCGTTGCTGCGCTGGCGCTTTCGGCTGGCTTTGCCGCTGCCGAGTACCCGGAAATAGAAATTCAGGGCATCATTCAGTGGGGGGCCGGTGGCTCGACCGACACGGTGATGCGCTCTGTCACGCCGCATGCCGAGGATCTGCTGGGCGGCACCGTCGTCATGCAGAACATGACCGGCGCGGTCGGCGCGATTGCGCTGAACTATGTCGCCGACGCCAAGGCGGATGGTTACACCGTGCTGATGGGCGCGGAAAACCCGATGCTGTACAAGATCATGGGCCTTGGCGACAAGGATTACAGCGAATTTGTCCCGGTCAACATTCTGGCCCGCGGCACGCCGATCCTGGTGGCCAACAATGACGCGCCGTTCAGCACCTACGCCGAGATGATGGCCTATATCGAGGCGAACCCCGGTGAGGTCCGCTTTGGCTCGACCGGGCCGGGTGGCCTGCCGTCGGTGATCAACGCGATGATCAGCGCCGTCGAGGGCGGTCTGGACGTGATCGAAGTGCCCTATGACGGTGACGGCCCGGCGCTGACCGGCTTGCAGGGCGGGGCGATCGACGTGATGCCCGCGGTTCTGGGCGCCGCCATCGAAGGCATCCGCGCCGGCAAGATGAAGCCGCTGGCCGTGATGGATGTGGCCGCCAGCGCGCGCCTGCCCGAAGTTCCGGCCGTGACCGAGGCCAACGACGGCTACAACACCTATCTGCCCTGGGGCCCGTTCTTTGGCGTCTTCGTCAAGAAAGGCACCCCGGACGACGCGGTGGCCAAGCTGTCCGCCGCCTATGCAGAGGCCGCGCAGAACCCCGATTTCATCGAGCTGATGGAAGGTCGCGGGTTCACCCTGATGGCGATTTCGGGTGACGAGGCCGAGGCCTTTCTGACCAAGTGGCAGCAAGGCACCGCATGGCTGCTACAGGACGCGGGTCTGGCCAAGAACTCTCCCGAAGAATTCGGCATCGCCCGTCCGGGCAACTGAGACTGACCGGCAGGCCCCGCGGGGCCTGCCGAGCTTTCGGTGCGCCGCGTGTCCCCTGCGACGTGCGGCGCCCTTTTCGATCATGAAGCTGCAAGAGGGAGGAGGCGCCCATGCAACGCATCGATCCGGAACACCACGACGGCACATCTGACGCAACACCCGGAGGCGAGCCGGACAAGCGGCGGCCCGGAGAACTGGGCTTTGCGGTGATCTTGCTGGCGGCGAGCCTGTTCCTGCTGTGGGAAGCTTATGGCATCGCGGGCTTTGACAAGCTGTCGTCCGCCGGGGCCATCCCGATGGCGGCCACGCTGGCGATGGTCGTCAGCGCCTTGCTGGTGGCACTGCGCACCGGCAAGCTGCCAATCGACCGGGCCGAAACGCTGTTGCAGGACATCCTGCCAGTGCGGGTGATCCTGTTTGCCGCGCTGCTGGTGGGATATGGCCTGCTGCTGAGGCCGCTGGGCTTTCTGCCGACCTCGGCTCTGTTCCTGATCATCGCGATCAAGCTGCTGGCGCATCGCGGCTGGGGCTGGACAGTGGCGGTGTCGCTGCTCAGCCTGCTGGTGATCTGGCTGATCTTCCGCATCGTGTTTTCCGTTCTGATGCCCGCTGGCATCGTGCCGGAGGCCGAAGTGGTCCAGTATTTCCGCACTTTGGTTTCGGGAGGGGCAAAATGACCGCGCTGATGGATTTCCTGCTGGTGTTCAGCCAGCCGCAGCTTTTGCTGCTTGTGGGGTTGGGCACCTTTGCCGGCGTCTACGTGGGCGCGATCCCCGGCCTGTCGGTGACGATGGCGGTGTCGATCCTGATCTCTTTCACCTTTTCATGGGACGTCTACCCGGCGATCTCGTTGATGATCGGCATTTATATGGGCGGGGTCTACGGCGGTTCGCGCACAGCGATCCTGCTAAACATTCCCGGTGCGCCCTCGGCCATCGCCACGGCGCTGGACGGCTATCCGATGGCGCAGCGCGGCGAGGCGGGCACCGCCATCGGCGTGACCACGGTGATGAGCTTCATCGGTGGCTTTATCGGCATCGGTGTGCTGGCGCTGGCCGCGCCTTTCGTGTCGGACTTTGCGCTGAAGTTCCAGCCGCGCGACTACATGCTGCTGGCGATCCTCGGCATCCTGCTGGTCGGCTCGCTTAGCCAGGGGTCGCTGGTCAAGGGCATCTTTGCGGGCGCGCTTGGCCTTGCCATTGGCGCGGTGGGGCGGGACCCGCTGACCTTTGCGGAACGCTTTACCTTTGATCTGCGGCTGATGGAGGGGGGCATTTCCTTTATCGCGGTGATGATCGGCATGTTCGGCGTCTCCGAGGCGCTGCTGCAACTGCACCACGTCGACAAGACCGCCGTGCGGCAAAAGATCAGCCGCATCGTGCCCTCGCTGTCGACGGTGAAAAAGCACCTGCCGCTGTCGTTGCAGACCTCGACCATCGGGGTGGTGATCGGCGCGCTGCCCGGCACGGGGGGAGATATCGCCGCGCTGATGGCCTATGACCACGCCAAGCGCGTGACCAAAGACCCCGAACGCCCCTTTGGCACCGGCGCGATGGAGGGTCTGGTGGCCCCCGAGACCGCCAACAACGCCGCCGTGGGGGGCGCGTTTATCCCGATGATGACGCTGGGCATTCCCGGCGACGCGGTGACGGCGATCATGATCGGCGCGCTGTTCATCCACGGGCTGAACCCCGGCCCGATGCTGATGATCGACCAGCCCGACATGTTCTGGTTCATCGTCGGCTGCCTTGTGACGGCCAACTGCTTTATGCTGCTGTTCGGCCTGACCGGTATCCGCATCTTTACCAAGATCGTCGAGATGCCGCGCAGCGTGATGATCCCGTTGATCATGCTCTTGTCCATCGTCGGGGCCTTTGCGGTGAACAACTCGATCACCGATGTCTACTGGATGCTGGGTTTTGGCGTCTTCGGCTACTTCATGCGGCACTACGGCTATCCGCTGGGGCCGGTCATCCTCGGCGTGATCCTGTCGCGGCTGCTGGATGACAACTGGCGCCGGGCCATCATCTCGGAGCGAGAGGATCTGGGCCGGTTCTTCGAGGGCATCGTGACCAGCCCGCTGTCGCTGGTGCTGTTCATCTCGGTGATCCTGATCTTCGTGTCGCAGACGCCGGTCTGGCGCTGGGGCAAGGCACGCATCTTTGGCAAGGAGGCCTGAGACCATGACGGACACGCCCGACCTGAAACTGGGACTGATCGGTGACAATATCGGGCGGTCCCGCTCACCCCTGCTGCACCGGCTGGTGGGACGGCAGAACGACATGGTCGTGCAATACGACCGGCTGATCCCGAAAGACATGGGAGAGGATTTTGACACCGTCTTTGCCCAATGCGTCGGGCGCGGCTATCGCGGCATCAACGTCACCTATCCGTATAAGGAACGCGCCGCGTCCAAGGTCACTGTCGACGATCCGCTGGTGCGGGCCATCGGCGCGGTCAACACCGTGCTGTTCGAGGCGGACGGCCCCAAGGGCCAGAACACCGATTACACCGGTTTTATGGCCGCCTATCGCGGGGTACGCGGGGACGCGGCCCCCGGTGTCTGCTGCCTGATCGGCACCGGCGGCGTGGGCCGCGCGCTGGCCTTTGCGCTGGTGGCGCTGAAGGCAGAGGAAATCCGGCTGGTCGACCGCGACGCCGCCAAGGCAGAGGCGCTGGCCGCAGAGCTTGACGCGTTGGGGCAGGGGGTGCGCGTGGTCGCGATAAGCGACGCGGAAGAGGCCGCCAAAGGGGCCGAGGGTCTGCTGAACGGCACGCCGGTGGGCATGGTGGGCTATGGCGGCACGCCATTGCCCGCCGCCGCGATGGCGGGCGCGGGCTGGGCCTTTGACGCGGTTTACACGCCGGTCGACACCCAGTTCCTGACCGATGCGGCGGCGGCCGGGGCGACAATTCTTTCCGGCTATGAGCTGTTCTTTTATCAGGGTGTCCACGCCTGGGCGCATTTTGCCGGTCGGCCGCTGGATGAGCCCGCGCTGCGCGCCGCCCTGCTGGCCGAGGCGGAGGAGTCACCATGAAGACCTCGATCGCCACGGTATCCATCTCTGGCACCCTGCGGGAAAAGCTGGCGGCCATTGCTAAGGCCGGGTTCGACGGAATCGAGATCTTTGAACAGGATTTCATCGCCGATGAGGGCAGCCCGCGCCAGATTGGCGACATGATCCGCGATCAGGGGCTGGAGATCACGCTGTTCCAGCCATTCCGCGATTTCGAGGGGCTGACCGGCGATCTGCGCCGCCGCGCCTTTGACCGCGCGCGGCACAAGTTCGACACCATGGCGGAGCTGGGCACCGACCGCATTCTGATCTGTTCCTCGACCCATCCGCAGGCACTGGGCGGCATCGACCGCGCGGCAGAGGATTTTGCCGAACTGGGGGCGATTGCCGCCGATTACGGCATCCATGTCGGCTATGAGGCGCTGGCCTGGGGGCGGCACGTCAACGACCACCGCGACGCGTGGGAGATCGTGCGCCGCGCCGATCACCCCAATATCGGGGTGATCCTTGACAGTTTTCACACGCTGGCGCGGCGGATCGATCCCAACACCATCCGCCGCATCCCGTCGGATAAGATCACCTTTGTCCAGCTGGCCGACGCGCCGCAGATCGACATGGACCTGCTGTATTGGTCGCGGCACTTTCGCAACATGCCCGGTGAGGGCGACCTGCCGGTGACCGACTTCATGCGCGCGGTATCCGCGACGGGTTATGACGGCTGGATCAGCCTTGAGATCTTCAACGACCAGTTCCGCAGCGGGCGGCCGCTGGAACTGGCGCGCGATGGCTATCGGTCTTTGGTGGCGACGATGGACGACGTGCGCCGGGCGGAACCCGACATCCGTGTCGACCTGCCCGAGATGCCCGCGCGGGTCACGGTCGAGGGGGTCGAATTCATCGAGTTCGCCACCCGCGGGGCCGAGGCTGAGGCGTTGCAAGCGTTGCTGCGCTCGATGGGGTTCACCCATATCGGCAATCACATCTCCAAAAAGGTGTCGCTCTGGCAGCAGGGGGATATCCGGGTGGTGCTGAACCGGGAAACCACCGGCTTTGCCAATTCGGTCTACACCACCACCGGCACCAGCCTGTGCGATGTGGGCCTGCGGGTGGCGAGTGCCGCGCAGACCACGCAGCGCGCCAAGGCGCTGGGGGCGACGCTGTTTCACCAGCCGGTTGCGCCCGGTGAACTGGACATTCCCGCGATCCGCAGCGTCGGCGGCAGCGTGATGCATTTTCTGGATGCGCACAGCGGGCTGTCGGATGTCTGGTCGGTGGAATTTCGCCCCGAGGAAGGCTCTGCCGTGCAGGCCGCCGGGCTGACCCGCATCGACCATCTGGCCGAAACCATGAGCTATGACGAAATGCTCAGCTGGTCGCTGTTCTATACCACGATCTTTGACATGCAGCGGTCGGTGATGACCGATGTGATCGACCCGGACGGGTTGGTGCGCAGTCAGGCGATCCATGCCCCCGACGGGCGCGCGCGGATCACCCTGAACGGGGCCGAAACCCACCGCACGCTGGCGGGCGGCTTTCTGGCGGGCAGTTTTGGTGGTGCTGTGCAGCACGTGGCCTTTGCCAGCACCGACATTCTGGCGACGGCGCGCGACATGGCGGCGCTGGGGTTCCAGCCGCTGCCGATGCCGACCAACTATTACAAGGATCTCAAGGCGCGGTTTGCGCTGGACGACGCGCGGCTGGCGGCGTTGCAGGCCTATGACATCCTCTATGACGAGGACGCGCAGGGCGTGTTTTTGCAGTTCTATTCCCGGCCCTTCGAAAACGGTTTCTTTTTCGAGGTGGTGCAGCGGGTAGAGGCCTATGGCGGCTACGGCGCGCCCAACGCGCCGTTCCGGATTGCCGCGCAAAAGCGGATGATGCGGCCCAAGGGAATTCCGGCGAACTGACGGTATCAGGTGGCGGGGGGTGCCCGCCACCTGTGCGGCTCTGGCCAGTGGTCAGGCGTTGACGTCGACGACAACGCGGCCTTTGACCTGACCCTTCAGGATGTCGCGGCCCAGCTGCGGCAGGTCCGACAGGGTGGCGGGCTGCACCATGGTTTCCAGCTTGTCCATCGGCAGATCCTGCGCGATGCGCTGCCACGCGCGGACGCGGTTGTCATAGGGCTGCATCACGCTGTCGATGCCCAGCAGATTGACGCCGCGCAGGATAAACGGCGTGATCAGCGCGCCCTCGATCACAGCGCCCCC
>NZ_JBLXFB010000032.1:0-39477 GCF_048262615.1 Antarctobacter sp. | reverse complement strand
AGATCGGGCGTGCCGATGGCAAAGTCATGCGCCGGTCCGTGCGCCGGGTCAGAGGCAAAACTGGCCGCGCTGGCAACCCATTCGCCTGCGATCAGGTGCTGGCCGTGGGGGGTAAAGGTGTCGGGCATGGTCAATCCTCTTGTGGTCTTGGCCTTTTGGGGCCCCGGTCTTTCGCGATCCTGACGGACTGCACGACCGAAGGACAAAAACACACGGCGCCAAGGCCTGGCGCCGTGCCGTATGATGATCTTCGCGCGGCAGCGGCGCGCTGTGTCTCGTCAGCGAGTCACCGCTTGTTCTCTTTGCGCCAAATGGCAAATTTTTCGAGGTTTTCTTCCTGCGTCGCCGGGTAGAGCCCGATAATGGCGGCGCCGTTTTTGACCTGTTCCAGGGCAAAATCCTCGTAGGCGGTCATTTCGATGGCCTCGTCGGCGA
Organism: Antarctobacter sp.; assembly: GCF_048262615.1. Classification (GTDB taxonomy): domain Bacteria; phylum Pseudomonadota; class Alphaproteobacteria; order Rhodobacterales; family Rhodobacteraceae; genus Antarctobacter. The sequence goes on along the minus strand of NZ_JBLXFB010000032.1, from coordinate 39,042 downwards.
TCTCATCGGCCAGATGCGCGGGCAGGATGATCACGCTGTCGTCGTCACCGACCACGATGTCGCCGGGAAACACCGGCGCGTCGCCGCAGCCGATTGGGACGTTGATGTCGATGGCCTCGTTGGTGGTCAGGTTGGTCGGGCTGGAGGGGCGACTATGATATGCGGGCATCTCCAGTCCGGCGACGTTCATCGCATCGCGAAACCCGCCGTCGGTCACGACGCCGGCACCGCCGCGCATCATCAGCCGGGTGATCAGGATGTCGCCCGCACTGGCTGCATAGGCCGATTTGCGGCTGTCCATGACCAGCACATGCCCCGGCGGGCAGGTCTCGATGGCGACCCGCTGGGGGTGTTCGGGGTTGCGGAACTCGACCAACTGGTTGCGGTCCTCACGCGCGGGCATGTAGCGCAGGGTAAAGGCGGGGCCGACCATGTTGCGGCCCTTGGAGGCCACCGGGCGCACGTCCTGGATCACCTGGTGGCGCAGTCCGCGCTTGTAAAGGGCGGTGGCCAGCGTGGCGACAGAGACCTGTTCGAGCTTGGCCTTGGTGTCGGGAGACAGGGGGTGATCGGTCATTGGAAAGTCCTCAAATCAGTCCATTGCTGGTCATGAAGGCGCGCAGGCGCGTCATTTGATTGTCGCTCAGGGGCCATGCGGCGGGCGGGCGCGCCACGCCGCAATCCTCGCCCATCAGCGCCAGCGCCGCTTTGACGCCGGGCACGTTGGCCCCGCCCTGTTCCTCGGCGCGGATGTCCTCAAAGACCTGCATGTCGGCGATCAGCGCGCGGGCGCGGGCGTAGTCGCCCGCCTCCAGCGCGGTGTTGATCGCAACCGACCGCTCTGGCCAGACGTTGATCAGCCCGCTGGTAAAGCCGCGCGCACCGACCGCGTAGAGCGTTGGGGCCCAGACCTCGGCCAGACCACCGGTCCAGGTGATGTGATCGGGCGCGGCGGCCATGGCGTCTTTCAGCCGCATCGGGTTGGGCGTGGCCCATTTGACGCCCACCACGCCCTCGACCCGGCACAGCGCGGCGATGGCATCTGTCCCGATGGCATCGTTGCGCAGGTAAAGGATCAGCGGCAACCCCTGTCCCGCCTCGCGCACCGCCTGCACATAGGCGATGACGCCGCGCGGCGCGACAAAGGGGTCGGGTGGCTGGTGGATCATCAGCGCAGTTGCCCCCGCCGCGCGCGACGCCTCGGCCAGGGCCTGCGCGTCGCGTATCCCGCGCCCGACACCGGCCACCAACGGCACGCGGCCCGCGATATGCGCGCCGCTGGCCGCGACCATGGCGCAGGCCTCGTCCAGCGTCAGCCCGTAGAATTCGCCGGTGTTGCCATTGGCGGTCAGCACATGCACGCCTGCGGCGATGGCGCGGTCGACCAGCGGTTTCTGCACCTCCGGTGCGATCTCTCCTGCCGTGTCGAACGGCGTGACAAGGATGCCGGACACGCCGGTCAGGGCTTTGGCAAGATCGGTCATTCCGGCATCCCCGCGTTCCGAGCCCGCCCAGTGATCTCTGGGCGCGCAAGGTGGAGGCCCCGGATCAGGTCCGGGGCGGTGTTCGTCGCTTCCATCAGTTGATCTCCGGTTCCGGGACGGGCGCGCCGAAATCGGTGCGCAGAAAGTCAAAGTCGCAGCCCTTGTCCGCCTGTTCCACATGTTTGCTGAACATCTGGCCATAGCCACGCTCAAACCGCGGGGCGGGCGCTGTCCAGGCGGCGCGGCGCGCCTCCAGTTCTGCGTCCGTCAGCACGACGTTGAGCGTCCGGTTGGGGATGTCCATCTCGATGATGTCGCCGGTCTGGATCAGCGCCAGCGGGCCGCCGATATAGGCCTCGGGGGCGACATGCAGGACGCAGGCACCGTAGGATGTGCCCGACATGCGCGCATCCGACAGCCGCACCATATCGCGGTGGCCGTCCTTGAGCAGCGCCTTGGGCATCGGGATCATGCCCCATTCCGGCATCCCCGGCCCCCCCAGCGGTCCGGCGTTGCGCAGGACCAGAACGTGATCCGGCGTCATCGGATACTCTTCGTCGTTGATGATCTTCTTCAGATCGGCATAGCTGTCGGCGACAATCGCCGGGCCTTTGTGGGTCTGGAATTTTGGGTCCATGGCGGCAGGTTTGATCACCGCGCCATCGGGGGCAAGGTTGCCCTTGAGCACTGCCAGCGACCCTTGTTGATACACCGGGTTGGACAGCGGGCGGATCACGTCGTCGTTGTAGTTCACCGCCTCGGCGATGTTGTCGCCCATGGTCTGGCCGTTCACCGTCATCACCGACAGGTCCAGCTTGTCCCCCAGCTCTTTCATCAGCGCCGGCAAGCCGCCCGCGTAATAGAAATCCTCCATCAGATATTCTTTGCCCGAGGGGCGGATATTGGCCAGCACCGGCGTGGTGTGGCCGATCTCGTCGAGGTGATCCAGCGTCAGATCGACGCCCGCGCGCCGCGCCATCGCGATCAGGTGGATGATCGCATTGGTCGAACAGCCCGTCGCCATGGCCACGGTGACCGCGTTGCGCGTGCTTTCCCAAGTCATGATCTTGTCGGGCGTCATGTCCTCCCAGACCATCTCGACCGCGCGCGCGCCACAGGCGGCAGCCATGCGTTTGTGCCCCGCATCCGGCGCCGGGATCGAAGAGGCGCCGGGCAGTGTCAGTCCCCAGCCGTCGGCAATCGACATCATCGTGCTGGCGGTGCCCATGGTCATGCAGGTGCCATAGCTGCGCGCGATGCCGCCCTGCACGCCGTCCCACTGGTCCTTGGTGATATTGCCCGCGCGGCGTTCGTCCCAGTACTTCCAGACGTCGGTGCCAGAGCCCAGCTTTTGCCCCGCGTAATTGCCGCGCAGCATGGCCCCCGCTGGCATGAAGATGAACGGCAGCCCCATGCTGACCGCGCCCATGACCAGCGCCGGGGTGGACTTGTCACAGCCCCCCAGCAGCACCGCGCCGTCGATGGGGTGGCTGCGCAGGGTCTCTTCGACCTCCAGCGCGCCCATGTTGCGATAGAGCATCGAGGTCGGCTTCAGGAATTGCTCTGAGAAGGAATGTACCGGCATTTCGACCGGCGTTCCGCCCGCCTTCAAGATGCCGCGCTTGACCCACTCCGCCCGGTCGCGCAGGTGGTGGTGACACGGCGACAGGTCCGACCATGTGTTGATCACCGCGATGACCGGCTTGCCCTCCCAGTCATCCGCCGCCCAGCCCATCTGCATCGCACGGCTGCGATGCCCCATGCTGCGCAGATCATCAGGCGCAAACCAACGCGCGGAACGAAGATCTTCAGGTCTCTTACGGCTCATCTCAACTCCTTCACGAAATAGGCTGCGACAAGGCGAACATCAGGAAGATGATCACCCCTGCCAGCACAAGCCCCAGCACCCAGGGCCAAATGCCGTAACCGTTGATGTCGTCATGGCTGTCGCGTCCGATCATGGCTTTTGCCTCCTCAATTCAACAGTTCAGGCAGGAACAGGGCGATCTGCGGGAAATACATGACCAGAAACAGCCCGAGGATCTGGAGCCCGATAAAGGGCAGCACCGCCACAAAGATTTCCTGTAGGGTCACGTCCTTGGGCGCCACCGATTTCAACCAGAAACACGCCGGGCCAAAGGGCGGCGACAGAAAGTAGATCTGGATGTTCATGACAAACAGGATGCCGAACCAGATCTTGGCCTGATCTTCTGTCAGGCCCAGATCCGGTGCAAGCGTCATCACCACCGGCGCAAAGACCGGCACGGTGATCAGAACGATGGCGATCCATTCCATGAAGGTGCCCAGAACCATCAGGATCAGCATCATCACGATGACCGTGCCCATGGCCGACAGGCCAAGGTCGAGGAACAGCGAACGCATGAATTCGCCGCCGCCCACAAGGTTGAAGATGCCCACGAAACTGACCGCGCCCAGCACCAGCCAGATGATTGTGCCGACCGTGGTCATTGTGCCCAGCATCGCGGCGGACAGAACCTCCCAGTTGAACTTGTTGCGGACGGCGGCCACGATCAGGGCCCCGATGCAGCCCACGGCAGCGGCCTCTGTGACAGAGGCGACACCGCCGTAGATCGACCCCATGACAGCGCCGATCAGCAGGATACACAGGCCAACGGCGATCATCCGGTCCTTGGACAGCTTCTTTTCGGTTCCGGTGATCTGGGCGACTTCGGCGGCGGTGGGCGCCAGCGAATGGTTCAGGTTCACCCGGATCAGGACATAGCCAGCATAGAAAACGGCGAGCATGATGCCGGGCAGCGCGCCCGCCATGAACAATTCGCCGATGCCGACCTCGGCCGACAGCCCGTAGACGATCATGATGATCGAGGGCGGGATCAGCGTCGCCAGAGCGCCGGAGGCGCAGATCAGGCCAATCGACAGTTTGCGGTCATAGCCCAGCCGGAACATCTGTGGCAGGGCGACAAGGCCCAGCATGACGATTTCACCGCCCATCACGCCGGACATGGCGGCAAGGATCACCGCCACCACCGTGGTTTGCACCGCGACCCCGCCGCGCAGGTTTCCGGCAAAGATCGACATGGCGTCAAACAGGTCTTCGGCAATGCCCGCGCGTTCCAGGATCGAGGCCATCAGGACAAAAAACGGCACAGCAACAAGGCTGTAGTGTTCCAGCAGGCCCACGGCGTTGGAACTGACTAGGAACAGACCGCGCGGCCCAAAGAACCCGACCGCCATGATGACGGACACCAGCAGAGTGACGATGCCCAGCGGCATGCCCGTCATCATCAGCGCGATCAGCAGAACCACCATGATGACAGAGATCGTGCCCAGATCCATCTTGCGCAGTTCCAGCGCCTTGGACGGGTCCATCGACTTGCCGATCTCCGAGATGAAATCGGAGAACACTGCGGCGATCTGCACGTCCAGCGCATGGGCCAGAAAGGCCGACACGAAGTAGACGACAAAGTAGATCCCGATTGCCTTGACGATCAGCCGCGCCGCTTTGGCCTGAACGTGGCGGTGCAGGTTGACCATCAACTGCGCCAGATACATGAACCCGCCGATCACCATCAGGGTTTTCATCATCATCGGCAGGGGTGAGTTGAAAGCAGAGCCGGATTTTTCCAGCCGCGCGATGCTGACATAGGCGCGCACCGGGGCATCGGTCAGCAGCATGTAAAGCGCCAGAACCCCGACAACCATGGCGAACAGATCCAGCCACCAGCGTTGTGTCGGGTTGGCCAGATTGTGAATGACGGTGATGCCGATATGGCGCTGTTTCATCGTGACGTAGCCAGCCGACAACATCCAGGCGGCGGCCACGGTGACCATGACGGTCTCAAACGCCCACAGGGTCGGCGTATGCAGGACATAGCGCGAGAAAACCTCCCACAGTGTCGCCGTCGCCGCGATCAGATAAAAGGTCGATATGGCAATGCCGGATACGTGACTGACATGATCCACAATCGTGTATTGGCTGCGGTCCAGATCGGCCTCTTCGTGCAGCGGATCCTGATCCGCGATTCCGATCTCGGTCTCTTCCAGAGCGTCGTCCAGATTGCGCGTCATGCGGTGATGTCCCTGTCAGGCCGTGCGCCCGACGGGTGCACGGTCTCTATATGTATCTTCGATTTCAGAAGGGCGGCGGGGATGGTGACTTGCCCGCCAATTCGCAAGCGGGCAAGTCATCTTGCGGGCAGGCTGCCTTACAGCAGGCCCGCTTCCTTCATGAAGGAGATATGCGCGTTGTAGACTTCTTTCGCCAGATCGGACTGGCTGGCAAAGGCTTCCCATGCTTCCTGAGCGATGGCACGCAGCTTGTCACGTTCGCCCTGCGGCCAGTCGATCACTTCGATCTCGCCTGCGGCCTTGTCTCGGGCCACCAACTGGCGGTCGAGACGATCGAAATGCTGGCGCAGCCCGTTGTAGGCGGCGAGATACCATGTTTCGAGCGCGACCTGCTCTGCCTCGGTCAGTTCTTCCCAGACCGCTTCGGAGACGGTGAATTGCAGGATCGGGGTCGAGTGGATGCCGGGGAAGATCGGGAACTTGGCGATCTTGTGCATGCCGTTGGCGTCGTTGTTGGCATAGGCCGAGTTGTCCGCCGCGTCGATCACGCCCTTGTCCAGCGCGCCGTAGGTTTCCGATCCGGACATGGACACAGGGGCCGCGCCCGCGCGTTTGAACACGTCGGCGGCCAGCCCTTCGGGAGAGCGGATCTTGAGACCTTTGAGGTCTGCGACCGTGCGCACAGGCACCTTGGACACAAAAGCCTCACGCGCGTAGGCGCCGCAGCCGATCACGTGGACGCCTTCGAAATGTGCGTCGTACAGCTTTTGCAGCATTTCCTTGCCGCCGCCCTGCGCGCAAAACGCCTGAATCTGGTCGGCGCTGTCATAGCCCGCGATCAGATCGCCCATCAGGGCAAAGGCCGGATCGATGCCCGCAAAGTAGTTGATCGAGGTCAGGTCACCGTCAAGGATACCCACCGAAATCGCCTCGGCTGTCTCACGACGCGGCACCACCGCGTCCACCGGCAGCAATTCGACACCCAGTGTTCCGCCGGTCATGGCTTCAAGTTTGGGGATCCAGACATCATTCAGATAGGCGAGCGATGCGTGGCTGGCGTTGGAGGACGTCTGAATTTTCAGAACGCGGTCCGCCGCATCAGCCGATCCTCCTGCGATTCCCATCGACACAGCCATGGCTGCAATCAAGGAAAACTTGGTCAAATTGTTGAATTTCATGGGTTTCCTCCCTCGGGGTTCAAATGTGCGCGCCGGTCTTTTGTCCGTGTCACGCTTGACAGTTTCAACTAATATATTAGTATTTGACACCTGTCCAATTGGTTCTCACGTCAGGCTGTGTTTTTCCCGGACAACGCGCGACCACCGTCAGGAGACAGCAAATGGCAAGCGATACCGGGCACGAAAGGGGCAAAGGATCCGCCGCTGCACGTGGCGACGGAGCGGCAAACCGCGTTTATGATGAACTGCGACGCGAGATCATCTCATTCGAGCGGGCACCGGGATCCGTGTTGTCGCGCGCGACCCTTGAAAAGCAGTATGCGGTCAGCCAGACCCCGATCCGGGAGGCATTGCAGATGCTGGATCAGGACGGGCTGGTTCAGGTCTTTCCGCAATCCAGAACTCTGGTCAGCCGCATTGACGTGCAGCAGCTGAACGAAACGCATTTCCTGCGCGTCGCGGTCGAGGTCGAAGTGGCATGGAGGCTGGCTGCCGCTCCGCGTGACGACGTGGTCGCGCGCGCCCGCGCCATCGTTCAAATGCAAAAGACGCTGTTGGGCGATACCGATCAGGCGGAACTGTTTCACGATCTGGACCGGTCGTTTCACAAGACGCTGTTCGACGCGGTCGGCGTCGGCAGCATTCAGCAGATCCTGGCAAGGCGGCTGGGCCATCTTCTGCGTTGCCAGCAACTGGACCTGCCGTCCCAAGGGAAAATGGCCGCGATCGTTGCCGATCACGAAGCGATCCTGAACGCGATCTCGGCTGGCGATCAGATTGCGGCGACAGAGGCGGTCCGGCGGCACCTCTCCGGCACGATCAACCGGGTCGATGCCTTGCGGGCGCAGCACCCGGATTTTTTCACGGACGGCAAGACATGGCCGGTCTGGTCCGCCACCGACGCGCCCAAGACGGGCGCGGCAGGGTAATCCGGTCTGTCGGTCCTGTGGGCGGACGCCGTGGCGCGACGGTCCCCGTTGTATTGCGCGGGCCTGCCCAACATTGCATGCGTCGCCGGGCACGTCCTGCGCTCTGATCCGCCGGGTTATCCAAAATGCCGGGCGCTGCGCGCGGACACGGTGCGAGGCTGGCCCGCGTACACCGGACGGCGGGCCTTAGAGACCCAGTTCCGTCGCCATCTCATTGGGTGTCAGGGCACCCGCCGGGCATTTGTCACGTGCCAGCCGCGCGGCCAGTTTCGCGGCGCGGGCGTTGATCGGTGCCTCTGTTCCGGCCAAGCGGGCGATCATGGCAATCTCGCCGTTCAGGAAATCCGTCTCGACAGACCCGGCCCCACGGGCAAGGCTTTGGGTGGTCGATCCCCCAACGCGTTCAACGCCGTCCAACGGTTCGGCCGTCATCAGGGCACCGCGTCGCGGATCGCCCGCGCCCATGTCGCGCCAGCCGATGCCAGCCGCGCGATAGACACCTATGGCTTCTTGCAGCAAGGCAGTCTTGATCTCTGCCGCCGCAGCGCCCCGGCCTAACGCGGCTTCGACAATATTGCCAAGGTTGACCAGCAGCTTGCCATATTTGTTTTGCATCACATCGTCTTCGACAAAGCTCTTGATCCGGGCCGATGTCAGCACCTCGGCCAACGCGGCGTCGGTCTGATCCGCGCCCCGTGGATAGCGCCCGATATCGAAAACCCCAAGGTTGGGTCGCCCGACGCCGACCGCCTCGTCGGGGGCCATGTATTCGGCGGGCAGCATCACGCTCACAGCGTGGACGTTGGGAAAGAGCCGCAGGGCAAGGCGTTCGTTTTCCACCCCGTTCTGCACGCAGAAAACCGCCTGTTCATCAAAGCCCGCTGTGCGCAGATCCTCCAGCGCGCGTGGCGTGTCCTGTGTTTTGGTCGTCAGCAGGATCACGTCGTCCGGGCGCGGCGCGATGTCGGTTGCGGTGCCGACGCAGGGCAGGGGGGTGGTTTCGCTGCCGTCATGGCTGCGCAGGGTCAGTCCCTTGTCGCGGATCGCCTGTAGGCGCGAGCCACGCGCGATGCCCAAAACGTCTTGACCCGTCAGGGCAAGGGCGGCGGAAACAACGCCTCCGACCGCGCCAACGCCAAAGATGATGATCCGCATGAGACCGCTCCGTCAGAATGCCGTGCAATAGATCGCCTCGGCGTTCCAACAGTCATGTCACGCGGGTTTGTGTCCTTCAAGCAGGGGATGCCGTGCCCGTTGCCGATAGATGCGGGCTGATGGCGCTTGGGAGCGCTGTGGGGGAGGCGGAAAAGCAGCGCGGCTACCAGCCCGAACACGATCACCCGACAGCGCTATCCGATCCCCAATTCGGGTCCGGGGTCAAAGGGAGACGGATCTCCCGTCGATGGCGCTTTGCCGGGCGGCATCCAGAATGGCAAGGGTGCGCGCACCGGTTTCCGCAGTTACCGGTGGCGGGCTGCCATCCCGGACCGCTTGGGCAAAGGCGTCATAATAGTCGTGGTAGCGGCCCTGTTCCGACGGCACGATTTGGGCGCCACTGGCACTATACAGCGTGCCCCAGTGCGCCTTGGGTTCATAGCCCCATGCATCGGGCGCCTCGGCAGGTCTTTTCCCGGCGAAAATGTCCTGCGCCTGTACGTCAGAGCTGTGGCTGAGAAAGACACCTTTGTCACCATAGGCGCGCAATTCACGCATGCCGTAGTGGTTGAGTTTTGAGGCGGCCACCTCTGACATACGCCCGTTTTCGTGGCTCAGCGTGACGACAAAACCGGCGTCCGTGCGCCCCTCGGGCAAGTCGACAAAATCGAGATGCGCCCAGACGGAAAGAACCGGACCGTTCAGCCAGACCATCTGGTCCACCACATGGCTTCCCAGATCGCGCAACAGGCCGCCGGTCGGTCCTGCCTCCAGCGTCGCCGGGTCGTCAAAATCCATTCGGTTGTGGACGCGCCAGACCCGGCCCAGCCGGTCGTCGGCGATGATTTTGGCGAGGGTTTGCAGATCGGCGTCATAGCGTCGGTTCTGATAGACATCCAGCGTCACGCCTTTGGCCTTGGCGGCGGCGTCCAGCTCCAACGCGCCGGCGCAGTCCGGTGCAAACGGCTTGTCCGCGATCACATGCAGGCCGGCGGCGATGGCCTCCAGCACCAGCGCCCGGCGGGTCTGCGGCGGCGTTGTGATCGTAACGGCATCACAGGCCCCGGCTGTGATCATCTCTGTCAGGCTGGAAAAGATCGGCGTGCCGGGCCAGTCGGCCCGCGCCTTGGCGACGGTCTTTTCCGCGCGCGCCACGATCCCGCTCAGGGTGCAGCCAGTGGCGGCCGCGATGAACGGCGTGTGAAAATGCTGCCCGCCGGTGCCGTAACCGACCACGCCGATCCGCAGCATCAGTCCTGCACCGCGCCCAGAAAGGCCTCAAACTCATCATCCTTGATGGTGACGCTGTGCGCGGCCTCTGGGTAGCCACCGGAATCGACATCCGCCTTGTAGTCTTTGAAGGCCGCGATGCGCTCATTCTGCAAGCGCTCAAGCTCGGGCGCGAAATTGCGGTACACCTTGCCGTGGCGCGGCTTGTGGTTCTTGCCGTAACCGCAGACGTCCTCGGTGAACAGATATTGCGCATCCGCATGTTTGCCCGCGCCCATCCCCAGCATGACCAGTGAGGAATTCTCGGTCAGGAATTTTGCGACCCGGTCGGGCACCACTTCAAGTTCGGCCCCGAAGCACCCGATTTCCTCAAGCTTTTGGGTGTGTTTCCATAGCGCCAGAGCCTCATCCGCGGTTTTGCCAACGGCGCGCCAGCCGGTCCATGTGATGTAGGAGGGGATCAGGCCGATGTGGCCGACAACGGGCAGGTGGTTGTCGCACAGCAGCTTTTGGATGTCATACGATGCCGCACAGTAATAGGCATCGCCGCCGATACCGGCATAGTAAAAGGCGGCGCGCAGGTAATCTTCGCCGGTGGCGATGGGGCGTCCCTCGAAACGGCCCGAGCCGCCGTAGGGCAGGCCGACCTGCACAAAACAATCGCCCGCGGCGTCACGCATGTCAGCGTCAAAGTACCTGCCCTCGATCGACAGCATGTGGATGCCCGCTGCATTTGCGGCGGCGGCCTCTTCGGGCGTGGTCACAAAGAGCATCGAAATTTTCTCTCCGCGTTGTTTCATCGCGCGAATGTCGGAGACGTGGGGGCGGTTGTGATACATCGTGATGTCCTGTGTTCTGGGTGTGAGGTCCGTGTGAGACGTGGCAGACACGGGGGGGCGTTACTGTCGTGGAACTCGTCTCGCGCTTGACCCGGACCCTCATGAGGGGGTGGGGCTGCTCCCTTGCGGGGAGCCAAGTGTCGGCTCAGACCTCGACGAAGACCCGGCCGTTTTCGACACGGGTGGGATATGTGTGCAGGTTTTCGCAGGCGGGCGGCGTTTCGACCTCGCCGTTGGAGCAATCGAAAATCGATGAATGTTTGGGGCATTCGATGGTCGCCTCGACCACCAGTCCCTCTGACAGATGCACCTCCTCATGGGTGCACAACCCATCGGTACAGTAATAATTGTCCTGATGGTCGCGGACGATGATGAAGGTCCGTGATCCGTGGTCGAAGCGGATCACATCCTCTTCGTCGATGTCGGTCGCGGCGCAGGCGTCGATCCATTCGGCCATTTGGTCTTTCTCCTCTTGTGGCTTTTGTCGGGGCAGGGGCTGCCTGCCGTCAGGCTCGGGCGCTGTGCGGTCGCGCCCGACGGATTGTGGTCTGTGATTGCCGGTCAGATGTCCTGCGGTTTGAAATCCGCCGGTGCAGCGGGCATCACACGCTGCAAAAGATCGACGGATTTCTCCAGCCCTTCAAGCGCGTTCAGCAGGACGTCCTCATGCTCGATCGACAGCCAGCCGTCGTAGCCGCCCATCCTGAGCCGGTAACAGAACTGCCGCCACCATTCCTCGCCATGGCCAAAGCCCAGCGTGATGTAGGACCAGCTGCGCGCCGGGATGTCCATCAGTGAGCCGTTCTCCAGCAGGCTGGTTGTCGCTTGCACGGGGGCGTTCAGAAAGGTGTCCTTGGCATGCACATGGTAGACGGCGTCGCCGAGAGCCTCTGCCGCGATCAGCGGATCGGCCCCCATCCAGAACAGGTGGCTGGGATCAAGGTTTGCCCCGATGACGGGTCCGACCGCATCGCGCAGCTTGTGCAGCGAGGGCACGTTGTAGACGCATTGGTTGCCATGCAGTTCCAGCGCAATCCGCTCGACCCCGCACTCTTTGGCCAGCGCGACCGTCTCACCCCAGAAGGGGATCAGCCTGTTTTCCCATTGGTAACGCAGGATGTCCTGTGTTTCCGGTGGCCAGCTGGACACAACCCAGTTCGGCAGTGTGTCCTGCGCCGACCCGGCGGGCAGGCCGGACATGGTGCAGACTGTTGCGATCCCCATTTCACCGGCCACGCGGATGGTGTTCAACAGATCCGCGCCCTGTTTGGGGTCGGTCGGATGCAGCGGGTTGCCATTTGCGTTCAGTGAGATGATCTCCAGACCGCGCGCCGAAAACTCGGCTTTGAACGCCTTTTGGGCCGCTGCATTGACCAGCAGTCCGTTCAGGTCAAAATGTGGCGCGGTGGACCATCCGCAGGTGTTCACCTCGACGCCGGAAACACCCATACGCGCAGCATGATCCAGCATGTCGTGCAACGACATCGCACCGAGGCTGTCAGAGACAAATCCTAGTCTCACGATGCCACCCCTTTTGGTGCTGCATAGAACGCCGGTTGCGCGATCATCTCGATCTTCTGTTTCATGCCTGACCGAAGCGCCTTTACTCCTGTCTCGGCGACCACGGCGGCGCAGTAGCCGTCCCAACAATCAGAGGCGATGGCGGGAAAGTGACCTGTCTCGACAAAGGCGGCAAAGGCGCGGTTCTGGCGGACATAGGCCTCGTGATAACGTCCGCGCCAATCGGCGTCATAGCGCGTGGAAGAGGCCAGACGGCGGTCGGTCCGCGTATAGGCGACGTTGTTCATCGCGATGCTGCCTTCCTCGCCGACAAGCTCGGCGCGGACGTCATAGCCATAGGCCGCGTTGTTGTTGATTTCGATGGTCACCAACTGGTCGTCGGTGGTTTCCAGCACCATCACAACAGGGGCGACACGGTCGTCGGATCGCCGCGGCTGATGCGCGGTGATCGAGGCGTATTCGGTGCCAAGAACATGGCGCACCACATCGAATTCATGCGGTGCCGAATTGGTGATGGCCATGGCCCCGGTGAAATCCGCCGCCGGTGTGTCCACATTGCGGTGAAAGTTGTGCATCATCAGAGCGCGGCCCAGATCGCCCTTGGCAAGGGCGGCGCGCATCTCGACATAGGACTGGTCATAGCGGCGCATGAAGCCCAGCATCACATGTCGCGCGCCCGCGGCCTGTTCGGCCTCCATCACGTCAAGACACTCTGCCGAGCTTTGCGACAAGGGTTTCTCACACATCACCCGCTTGCCCGCCGCAATGCAGGCCTTGGACAGCGGGGCATGGGTGAAATCGGGTGAGGCCACAATCACCGCATCCACATCCGCACGGGTGATCACACCTTCCGGGTCACTGTCCGTGTCCTTGGCACCGCAGGCGTCGGCGACGGATTTGGCTCTGGCCGCGTCCATGTCGCAGATGACTTGAAGGGTCGCGCCGGGCATGTCTTCGGCCACGATCTTTGCGTGGTCCGCGCCCATCAAGCCGGCGCCGATGACGGCAATTCGTATACTCAAGACGCTCTCCATATGTGCGGATCGAATATTGTCCGACCGATGTTTGGCTGGGCCGGTTGGTGAAAGGTCCGGGCAGATGTGTGCCCGCCCGACCAGTTAATGTGAAGGCTGCGGCGGATGTCCGTCGTGGGTTTCCATGTAGCCCTCGATGTTGGCTTCCAGATCCGCCATCGACTCGCCGCCCGCCATCAGATCGGCGATTTCTTCGCGGGTCTTTTCGCCCTTGCGGAAATCGGCTGCAATTGCACCTCGGATCAGAACGGCAAAGTGATCGCCCACGGCCATCGCATGCATAACCTGATGGGTGATAAAGATCACGGCCAGCCCGCGCCGTTTGGCCTCGTTCACAATGCGCAGGACGTGGGCGGCCTGTTTGACTCCCAGTGCTGCGGTCGGCTCGTCAAGGATCAGCACCCGCGCGCCGAAATGGACCGCGCGGGCGATGGCCAGCGACTGCCGCTCGCCCCCCGACAGACCGCCGACCAGACGGTCGCCGTCGTCGATCCGGGTGATGCCGAAGTCCTGTACCGCCTTGACGGCGATGTCATTGGCCGTCTTCCGGTCGTAGACCTTGAACGGTCCCCAGCCTCGGGTCGGCTCGACCCCGGCGAAAAAGCTGCGCCCGATGGACATCAGCGGAAAGGTGCCGCCGAACTGGTGCACCGTGGCGATGCCCATTTCCTGCGCGTCCTTGGGACGGTCGAAATGCATTTCCTTGCCGTCCAGCAGAATGTCGCCGCGCGTCGGTTTGTGAACGCCGGCAAGCGTCTTGATCAACGTGGATTTGCCGGCCCCGTTGTCCCCCAGAAGGCAGAGCACTTCGCCCTTGTGCACCTTCAATGAGATTTCGTGCAGGACGTCGATCGGTCCAAAAGACTTGTCGACCTTGCGCAATTCAATGACAGGTGTGTTGTCAGACATTGGCCTTGCTCCCTTTGTTTCGTTGAAGTCGCCCAGTCAGCACCAGCTTTCGGAAACTTTCGTTCAGCCCGACCGCGATCAGCAGCATTGCCCCGATGATCAGGCTTGACCAGTTGCGGTCGATGTCGGTGAAATAGATGCCCTGGCTGACGATCGCGAAGGTCAACGTGCCAAAAAAGATGCCGATGACAGAGCCGAATCCGCCGGTCAAAAGCACCCCGCCGACCACGACGCTGACTATGACGTTGAAGATGATGTTCATCCCCCCGGACACTTGCGCCGAGTTGAACAGGATGGCCTGACACATTCCCACAAAGCTGGCCGAGGTGGCGGTCAGGATAAACAGGCCGATTGTCATCCGGTCGACCGGGATGCCCAGATTTCGGGCGCTTTCACGGTCACCGCCCATGGCAAAGACCCAGTTCCCATAACGGCTCTGGTGGACGACAAACCAGAAGATCACCGCGATCACGACCCACCAGACGATGATCACCTGATGGCTGCCGCCGATCAGTTGCCCAAAGAGGGACTTGGCCCAGTCCGGCGCCGTGATCGCCACGCTTGCCTGACCTGTCAGGAACTTCGACGTGCTCAGCACCACTCCCTGCATCGCGACCAACGTACCCAGCGTGATGATCAGCGACGGCACGGTGGTGCGGATGGTCAGGATACCGTTGATTGTCCCGACGACCACACCCAGTGACAGAGCCGCCAGCATACCGAAGATGATCGGCAGGTCGTAATAGCCGGAAACGATCGCGGTGGTCATGGCCCCTGCGGGGATCATCGCCCCGATCGAGATGTCCAGTTCACCGGAGATCATCAGCAGGCCCACAGGGATCGCGACAATCCCGAGGTTTGCGGCGAAATTCACCCAGCTGGCCGCGCCGAACAGCGTGCCAAGATTCACGCCGCCGATGACGACGTAAAAGATCAGGACGCCGATCAGGCTGAGGACAGAGGCGGCAGCGGGGCTGCGAAGCAGGCTTGATAAGATGTGCATGGGTCCGCCCTTACGATTTCTTGGCCGCGTAGCGCATGGCAAGCGTACGGAAGCTGTCGTTGGAAAGGACGGCCGCCAGCAGCAGCGCGCCAATGATGATCGAGCCGATGTTGGGGTCGAGGCCGGAAAAGAAGATGCCCTGGTTCACGATGGCAAAGGTCAGGGTGCCAACCACGATGCCGATCACCGATCCCGCGCCGCCGGTCAGCAGGACGCCGCCGATCACGACACACATGATCGAGTTGAAGATGAAGGCCTGTCCGGCGGCCACCTGCGCGCTTTGAAAGGTCAGCACCTGCGACACGCCGACAAAGGCCGCCGCGAACCCGCTGTACATATACAGTCCGATGGACACGCGGTTCGACGGGATACCGGCGTTGCGCGCGCTTTCCCGATCGCCGCCAAGGGCGAAGATCCAGTTGCCCACCGGTGAGATGTGCAGCAGGAAAAAGGTCGCCACGATAAAACCGGCCCACCAGAACATCGTGACCTGAAACATGCCGCCGATGAACTGTCCGAACAGGGTCTTGGCCATCGGATCGGGCGTCATGAACACCCCGGTGCTGCCCGCGATCATGACGGTCAAGCCAAGGGTCAGCCCCATGACGCCGAACATCGTGCCGATGGTGATGATCAGCGACGGGATTGACGTGCGTGTGACCAGAACGCCGTTGATGAAGCCGACGATCAGACCCACCCCTAGCCCCGCCAAGATGCCCAGATATGTCGGCAGGTCATAGTGACCCGAAATAACCGCGACGGTCAGCGATGCGGCGGGCAGGACAGCGCCCACGGAAATATCAAGCTCACCCGCGATCATCAAAAGCCCCACGGGCAAGGCGATGATGCCGACTTCGGCGGCCATGTTGAGAAAGCTGGACCAGCCCGGCGCCCCCAGAAAGATGCTGCCGCCAAGACTGGCGAAAAAGACATAGACTGCGATCAGCCCGATGAACGTCCCGGCTTCGGGTCGACGGGCAAGACCGCCTAGCCTGCTGCCCAATGCGTTGGATTTAGTCGTCTCAGTTGACATGCGCGTTCCCCCGGCCAATCCATATGCAGACAATCGGAACCCCCTGTCTGGGTCCGTAATCTTGTAAGACCGCGCGACGGGCGCGCGGTCTCAGGTCCTGTCTGTGATCAGCGGGTGCCCATCTTGGCACCGGCCATGGTGGCCTCGATGGTCTTGCTGTCGATGACACCCGGACCGGTCAGGATTTCACGGGTCGGGATGGTCAGGCCATAGTTGACGTAGCCGTTCAGGATCGACACGGCGTAGAAACCTTGCTGATACCCCTGCTGGTCAATCGCGCAGGCCTGCGAGCCATTGGCGATATTGGTCAGGATGGCCTCGTCAAAGTTGATGCCGCACAGCGCGACCTGCCCGGCCTTGCCGGATTGGGCGATGCCCTGAACCGCGCCGACGGCGTCAAGGTTGGCGGTGGTGAACACGGCGTTGATGTCGGGGTTTTGCAGCAGGTGGGCCCGGATCGCCTGCGCGACGGCGGTCACGTTGCCCTGCGCGGTTGCGGGCAGCGGCAGAACCGTTCCCTTGCCGCCGGCATTGGTGATGCCCTCGACGAAGCCGTTGCAGTAGTCTTCGATATTGGCGGCACCGGGCAGCGAGTTGATGCACACGCCGTTCAGGTTGCCCGCATTGCCAAGGTAGTCACCGCCTGCGACACCGGCCTTGTAGTCGACAGCGCCGACGTAGTTCAGCGCGCCAAGGCGATCTGCCGCCTCGATACCGCCCGCGTTGTAGATGACCAGCGGAATACCGGCGGCCACAACGGCCTCGAAGGCCGGGTCCATGGCCTCGGGCACCCAGTTCGGCCCGATTATGGCGTCAGCGCCCTGGTCGATGGCCTGCCGGATCAACTCGGCCGCATCCACGCCCAGATTGTCGTAGTTCTGCGGCCCGAGCCAGGTGACAGAACCGCCCTGGGCCTCGACCACAAGGCCCGCATCCTCGGCACCGCGCTTCACGATGGACCAGAACGGATCGTCAGGTTTGCCGCCGATGACAAAGATGTCCGCGCCACTGTGGCTTTCTGCCAGACCTGTGGTTGCAACGAATGCAAGCGCTGCGGTGGATGCAAGGATCTTGCTGAGTTTCATATTGGGTCTCCTCCCCTGGGATGCCGACACTGCGGCGGTAAATTGATCTCTGGTCGGTCGTCGGCGCACCTCCTCTGCGCGCCGAGGGCCAGTTCATTCTGCCGGTATGCTTTTTGACTGTTTTGCTTTCATCCGCTCTTTCTTCTTGCGGAAGCGCGTTTTCATCTGCTCTTCGGCTTCTTTTGAGCCGTCGTGCCAGTAGCCGAACCACTTATCGAGCGGCACAAGACCATCGGCCCCGTAGTTCACCTCAAAGTATTTGTGGTGCAGGTAATGGGCGTAGGCATGGGTATCGAGCGGGGTGTCTTCGGTGACTTCCAGCTTGTCAAAACCGATGTGTCCGTTCAGTGCGCCGTAGCCGACGGCATGGCTGTTGAACATCATGACAATCGGGTTCGAAGGGATGATCAGGTGCCAGAGGATCTCGGCGAAATAGAGCATATGCTCGACCGGGTGCATCGACAGCGACGACCAGGGGCTGGGGTTGACCGAGTTGTGATGCACCGAATGAATCCACTTGTAGAGCTTTGGCGAGTGGATCAGGCGGTGGATGCAAAAGAAATGGATTTCGTGGATCACTGGCACGAGAAATGTCAACGCAACCAGCCAGATCCAGTTGTCCTGCCAGTCGAGCCAGCCAAAGGCATGGATGCCATTGGCATAGCACCACAACATGCCGACTTCGACGGCGGTCCAGATCGGGATGCCGACGAAAAAGCTGCGCAGAAAGTTATCAAGGTTCTGGCTTTTGAACCAGAAGACATCCGAGGGGTTTTCCGACGGGAACTTTGCGTTGAACTTGAACCGCGTTTCTTGCTTGCGCTTGATGTAAAAGAACATCTCGATCGCGCCGTAAAGCAGGAAGATGCCCGCCGCATTTACCGCAAACAGGTACAAAACCCACCCCATCGTCAGGGTTTTCAGGGTTTCCATGTCCGGGATGACAAAGATCCAGTACAGCAACGCGGTCGCCATGTGAAAAGCGTTCCAGGGCCAGATGAGATCCTTGAGAAAATGGCCCATCTTGTGCCATTTCCCGTTCCAGAACGGCGCAATTTCCAGGGTGGCAGTCGGCGCCCAGTTTCCGCGTTTGTCGCGCGTCCCATACTTCAGATCATCCATGCGCCGCCCCTCCCTGATGTGGTGGCCTTGGTCACAGGCCATGAAATTTCAGCGTGCTTTTCCTTGACAGTTTGACATGGATCAAATCAAGTCTGACGATCAGCGGTGTATGTTTTCGTCTCAAATAACGCCAAATCCGGAGAGTTGTGAGATGAATTGAGATGAAGGGACTGCCATGAAACGGCCAACCATCCCCGATCTTGCCAAGGCGGCCGGTGTTTCGGTGTCAACCGTCAATCGGGTGCTCAACCAACCGGAATCGGTCCGGTCACCCACCCGCGAACGGGTGATGACCGCGGCGGAAGAGATCGGTTTTTATGGTCTTGGGACAATCCAGCACGCGGTTCGAACAAGGCGAGAAACACATAAAGTCGGCATCTTGCTGCACCAAAAAACGCGGACCTTCTATCGCAATCTGGGTGAGGCGATGATGGCCGAAGTCAAGCGGCGAACGGATGAGACGGTCACCCTGTCCTTGGAGTATCTGGATGACTTGTCGCCGGAACGGGTGGCAGAGCGGCTGATCGCCCTGGGCGAGACCTGTGAGGCGGTTGCGCTGGTCGCCGCGCAGCACCCGATTGTGGCGGATGCAATCGACAGGGTGATGGCAAAGGGCGTGCCGGTGGCGGGACTTATCGCGCCGCTGTCCGCGCATGGCAATGTCAGCTATATCGGACTGGACGGCTGGAAGGTCGGACGCACCGCAGCATGGGCCTTTGGCAACATCGTGCGGGAACCGGGCAAGATCGGGATCTTGCTGGGCAACCACAGGTATCGCAATCAGGAACTGAACGAGAGCGGGTTCCGGTCGTATTTCCGTGAGCACAACTCTGACTTTACGCTGCTTGAACCGCAGGCAACCTACGAATCCGCAGCAGCGGCTCGCGAACTGGTTGAACGAATGCTGAAAGACCACCCTGATCTTTGCGGCCTGCTTATCTCGGGTGGCGGGATAACCGGGGCACTTGCCGCTCTGCGCGAAGGCACCACCCGCGACGATTTCGTTGCCGTTGGGTATGAGCTATTCGATACGACCCGCGCTGCGCTGATCGACGGGACGCTCACCATGGTCATCTCACACCCGATGGAAGCCTTGGCGCGCGAAACGATCTCGACGTTGATCAAGGCCAAAAAGGCAGGTTCCGATGCCGGAGCGCAGCGCGTGGCGCTGGGATTTGATATCTATACCTCTGAAAACATGTAAGGGCTGCTGTGTATTCCCTGCGGTTTGATGGTCCACACGGGTCACAGCGCTGGGCGCGCGCGACCTGTCTGTCAGTCACTCTGAATCGTCCAGAACCTTGCGGGCCACGCGGAAACATTCCAGCGCCTGCGGAACGCCACAGTAAATCCCGATGACATGGATAATGGCGCGGATTTCTTCCTTGGATACGCCATTCGTCACCGCGCCACGGCAATGGGTTTCCCATTCCGCCATCTTGCCCAAGGCCCCGATCATGGCGAGGTTCATCATCGAGCGCGTCTTGGCGTCGATCACGTCGTCTCCCCAGCCAAAGCCCCAGCACCACGCTGTCATCGCTTCCTGAAAGGGGCGGGTAAAGTCATCGGCTTCGGCCAGATTCTTTTCCACATAGCCTGCGCCCAGCGTCGCCTTGCGCTGTTCGAGGCCCTTGAGAAAGAGATCTTCGTCAAACGTGCTCATGTGGTCTCCTGTCCGGGTGTCGGTCGAGTGGCGTGGTGTCTGGGCGACTGGCCGATGGCGTCGACCGAGTCCCTGTGCGTGTGCCGCCGGTCGGTCGACAGCATACGTTGCATCTGGGGGCGACCGCCAGCGGCCCTGACAGTCCTTGGCGCGATCCATAACGACCGGTTTCGGTGGATGTCAGCCACGACCGGCCCATTGCTCAATCCGTCTGCAAGGCGGTCATGACGGCCGGCCTGAAACCGAAAACCGGCACGTCCGGTAAAGTGTTGCGGGCGGTCGTCCTTTCGCCTCTTCGCGTCAAGACGCGCCGCAGGCGACGGTCTGAAATCCCGAAACTTCACGGGACGCGCCGATGCAACCGGTGATACGGTGCGGTGCAACCTGACCGAATTGTCCCCTAGCACCAGACAAGGGGCCGGTTGCCAACCCGAAGCTGAAAGGAGGCCCGCTTTGCCCCTTCCCGACACAATGCGCGCGATGGTCACAATGGGCCATGGCGACCTTGACCAGATCGTTCTGCATGAGGATTGGCCCCGCCCACATCCTATCGCGGGCGAGGTATTGGTCCGTGTGGGTGCCTGCGGGCTGAACAACACGGACATCAATACGCGCACAGGCTGGTACTCGAAGGCCGTGACCGAGGCGACAAGCGGCGAGTTGTATCGCGACGTCGATCAATACGACCCGTCCTGGGGCGGAGCCCCGATCATGTTCCCGCGCATTCAGGGCGCGGATGTCTGCGGAAGGATTGTCGCCGTGGGCGATGGTGTCGACACAGCGCGCATCGGTGAGCGGATCATCGTCGATTGCTGGCTGCGCGACCCCGATAACCTGAGCGACAAGAACCGCACGGGCTATTTCGGGTCTGAACGCGATGGCGGTTTTGCCGAATACACCACAATGCCCGCGCGCAACGCATTGGCCGTGACCTCTGCGTTGTCGGACCCGGAACTGGCGACGTTTTCGTGCTCATACTCGACCGCCGAGGGGATGCTTGTCCGTGCCAAAGTCACGGCGGCGGACGTGGTTCTTGTTCCCGGTGCCTCGGGCGGGGTAGGGGGCGCGCTTGTGCAACTGGCCAAGCGGCGCGGCGCGCGGGTTATCGCGCTTGCCTCCGAGGCAAAGCACGAGGATGTGGCGCATTTGGGTCCGGACCGCATTCTGCCGCGCGCTCCTGAGACCCTGCGCCAAGCACTGGGCGATGAAAAGATCACTGTTGTCGCCGACGTCGTCGGAGGGCCGTACTGGCCACAACTGATCAATATTCTGGAGCGTGGCGGACGGTACACCTGTTCGGGCGCAATTGCCGGTCCGATCGTTGATCTGGACCTGCGCACGTTGTACCTGCGCGACCTTACCTTTACCGGGTCGACAGTAATCGACGTCGAGGTCATGCGGAATCTCGTCCGCTATATCGAGTCCGGTGAGGTGCGACCGGCGCTGGCGGCGACATTCGCGCTCAGGGACCTCCGTGACGCGCAATCCGCCTTCATCGCCAAGACCCATTCCGGCAATATCGTCGTCGTTCCGTGACAGCATCGCGGGGCAAAGCCAACCCGCCGATTGCGCCTGCCGTCGCTGCGGTTGTCACCGCCTACCCGGAGCGGGCGCAAGCTTATTTCGGCGTCTTGCGCGGGCATATTTTCGACGCTGCGGAACGACTGCAAGCTGGACCTCTGACCGAAACCCTGAAATGGGGCGAGCCCGCCTATCTGACGTCGGCCACGGGGGCGGGCACGACAATCCGCCTCACGTGGAAACCCCGCGCGCCTGCAATGCTGCAACTGCTTGTGCACTGTCAGACCTCGCTGGTCGAGCATTGGCGGAACCGCTTTCCGGACTTGGAATGCGACGGCAATCGCGCGGTGAACCTGCCGCTCTCAGAGGCGCTGCCCATGCACCTCTTGGAGCCCTGCATCGCCATGGCGTTGACCTATCATCGCACCCGGTCATGAATGGCCAGCGGATGTGATCACGACCGGCATAATGGCGATCTCATGCCGTTGCCCTTGCCGTCAAAGCACAGCCTCTATCTCAGCTTCGGCCGGTGGGGCGTCATCCTCTTCGGGCAGGTCCGCGCTGTCCGGGGGCAGCATCAAGGCGTCATAAAGGCCCGCGCCTGAGGCGCTGACATCGTATTCATTGGCGATGTATTCGCGCTGCACCCAATCCTCATAGGCACCGATCAGCGCCCCATCGCTGCCAAAAACCAACGGGTCGTGGCTTGCGTAGGTGTCAAAGGTGCTCCGCACCACAAGCTCGTCCTCCGGCGACAGGTTTTCTTCCAGCCCCCAAGAGGCGTAGCCGACATAGCTGGTGACCGTGAAATCGGCATTGTACCCTTCCACCGCGTCGGTGGCGAAGGCGGCGGTGGTCAGGTGGTCGGAGTGTTCGATCCCGGAATATTCGGTGGTGTGGTCCTGAATGTGGATGTGATCAGGGGTGTGGAGGTCCAGCAGCGCCGACAAGAGTCCGGTAAGGTCGTCCGAGGTGTAGGTCGCGCTGCCGTCCACGGCGGTGACCGTGTCGATTTCTCCCTCTGCCAGCTGCTCAAGGCTCTGGAACCCGTAGGTTTCCGATCCGCTGCCATCGCCGAACCCGTCGGGGAGCCGCAAAAAGTACAGCCGCACCTCCGGTTGGCTGGCAAGGTAGGAACTGGCCACGTCAAAGGTCTGGTCGCCGACGGTCAGGCTGACGGTTTCGTCCACCCAGTCGTCAGCCCCGGCCATATGGCCATAGGCCGCCTTTTCACCCGCCTCGCGTCCGGCCCAGTAGGCCTCATCCCGTCCGGCGTCCCCCGCTGTGAGATAGATCGTGGTCACAGATCCTTCGCCGTCTATCAATCCATCAAGGGTGGGATTCATGAACAACAGGTCGTCATCCTGATGCGCGACGATGACCATGTCGCCGCTGCCAATGACAGGGGGGGCGGGGTCGACAGGGTCGGTTGGCTCTGTCGGATCGGTTGGGTCGACGGGGTCGATGGGGTCGACCGGATCGGTTGGGTCGACGGGGTCGACCGGATCGGAAGGCGCCGCGCCGTTGTAGACGAACAGCGTCTCAATCTCGCCGATCAGCGGCGCGTCTTCGGCCCAGTTGGATTGTCCCACCAGTAGGTTGGCCCGCTCTACATCAGCGGGCACGATGCCCTGATCTTCGGCCAGCCGGGTGCCGTCCTTGTCGATCCACATCAACCCGCTTTCGTCGATGCCAAAACTCCAGTCGGCGGTTTCGCCTTCGACAATCGCACCTTCCGCAACCACGCGATAGACTTGGCCGTCCTGCCAAAGTTCCAGCATGATGCCAGAGGTGTTGTCGATCTGGGTGAAAAGGATGTTGTTGGAGGCCGGACCGTCGCCAAAATCAATGACGCGCTGCCAATAGCCGCCATCGATGTCATCGAACCGCACGGTGACGTCGATCCGAAAGGCTCCGTCGATCTGCTGTGGTCCTTCGGTGGTCGTTGGTGGATCGACCGGGTCAACCGGATCGACCGGGTCTACCGGATCGGTCGGGTCTACCGGGTCCACTGGATCGACCGGATCGACCGGGTCTACTGGGTCGACGGGATCTACAGGATCGACTGGGTCAGTTGGATCGACAGGATCGACCGGATCCGTCGTCCCCGTTTCAACAGGCGTAATCGTCAGGTCCAGGACGACACCGTCCAGCGCACCTCCGTCAGGGTGCCCCGACTCGCCGATCAGCAAGGGACCGCGCTCAATGTCCGCAGGCACGATGCCCGCCCCCTCGGCCAGCAGAACGCCGTCTTTCTCCACCCACATGCGGCCGTCTGAGTCGATCCCTACCGACCAGATGGCCAACTCTCCTTCGATGATCGCGTCTGCGGCGGTCAGACTGTATTCCGCGCCGTCCTGTACAAGTGTGAACCGCATGTCGTCCGACGTGCCGACCTGATGGAACCGGAGCGCGCCGTCGGGTGCCGCGCCGCCAAAGTCGAACACGGTCTGGTTTGCCGAGGCAACAAGACTGTCGAACCGCACGACCACATCCAGTTGAAAAGCACCGTCGATCTGCGCGGGCGCGTTCAGGCGCCCGCCATCCACCGCATCGCCCGCGTTTGTCACGTCGATGCCAAGAACGGCCCCGTGCAGCGGTGTATCATCCGCCCAGTTGGAAAAGCCCAACAGCTCATTCAACCGGACTTCATCGGACGGGATTGCCGACGTCCCTTCGACCAGTCGCACGCCGTTCTTGTCGATCCACATGGTGCCGTCGGCGTCGATGCCAACGTTCCATGTCGCGGTTTCGCCTTCGACAATGGCGTCAGGTGCCGTCACGCGATAGGTCGCGCCATCCTGATAGAGCGCGAACATGAGCCCGTTGCCGTTCTCTTCCTGTGTCAGGATCAGGTTGTTTCCGCGCGGCCCGTTGCCGAAATCGAAGACCCGCTGCCAATAACCGGCCTCAAGATCGTCGAAGCGGGCGACCACCTCTATTTCGAACGCGCCAGTAACATTTTCGAGATCGTCAACTGGCGCGGTAGGGTCCAACGGCGGCATGGAGCATCTCCTGCTGGCGGTCACCGGTCAGCGTCGGCTTGGGTCCAGACATTCCAGCAGGCGCAGGCCCGCTATGCGTGGTCCAGCCATTGTCCCGGCGGCAATATGACATCGTGAAAACATGGCCCAAGGCCGCAAATCGAAAAACAACTGAAGGCATCGTAGCACGTGAATCCTGTTTCTTTTGTGCAGTTTGTTTCGATTTTGAGCGCAGTTCGTTTCCATTATGGCGACAATCGGCGGCGTCCCTAAACGTGTCGCGGGACGTCAAGCCGGGTCCGGGCGCGGGGGATGCGCCACATACAAGCGAGATCGCATAGGAAAAAGTGTCCGGAGAAAGTGCCTCCGTGCCCCGGTTTTTCACCTGTCTTGAGACCCATAGCTGTAATGGGGCCGAAACCGTTAACGCCGTCGAAACTCGCATCCACTACCCATGTCGTGGGGGTAACGGGGTTGGAGTTCTTCACGGAAAATGGCCAAATGGCTGACAATTAGAATGCGGGTGTTGAAGCTCGCCCTGACGCTGGTCACGGCTCTGCTTTTGGTGTGTCCGCTCTCGTCCGTCTTGGCAGAGAGTGAGCGTATTACCGTTGGCTGGTCACCGGTACCGGGCCTGATGCAGGAAACAGCAGACGGGCATCTGACCGGGTTCATGATCGAATTGGCGCGCGCGCTGGCAACGGAGGCGGGGCTAACGCTCGACCTGGTGCGCTATGAAACCGTGCCCGAATTGCTGGAGGCGCAGGCCAAAGGGCGGACGGACCTGCTTGCGGGCATTGCCGATCTGCCGTCGCTCAGGGGGCCGTCGCACTATTCCGCCCCTGTTGGCCGCACGCTTGTTTCGCTGTTTATGCGGCGCGACCGTGCGCCTCAGATCGATCCGGCAACCGAATTCGGGCTGCGTTTCGGGGCGATCCGGGGGGCCAGTGGGTCCGAACTGGTCGGCGTTCTCCTGCGGCATGAGGTGGTGACTTTTACAAAACTGTCGGACCTATTTCAGGCGCTGGAAGCAGGTGAGGTCGACGGTTACGCCGGCCCTCGGGACGCCTTTGTCAAAGGGGCCGAAGCCTTTGATCTGGCGGACCGTTACACGGAAATCTCGCCTCCAGTACAGATCCTGCCGCGTGTCGTGGCGCTGCACCGCAGCCGCACGGAATTGCGCAGCCGGATCGACAGCGCAGTATTGAGACTGGGCAACAATGGCACGCTCGACCGTCTGCGCACCCGCTGGGGGGTCGAGCCGCCGGAGTCAAATCCCTCGCTGCTGGTCGTGGGCCTTAGCCATGAACCCCCTTTCGTGGTCCACGGCGACGATGGCCGCCTGACGGGTTTTTCGGTCGAGGTGATGCGGGATCTGGCCGAACGCGCCGGGCTGCATATCCGTTTCAAAGAGATGCTTCCGCGTGAGATCCGCAAAGGCCCCGGCAAAGAGCGGTTTGACCTTTTGTCCTTGACTGCGATCAGCGGCGACCGGACCGGTGCGATGGATTTCGGCCTTCCAATTCTGACCGCCCCGTATTCTGTCTTCGCCTTGAGCGACGAGGCCGAAGCGTTGCCGGGAAATGACTGGTCTGGCGTCCGCCTTGGTGTGCTGTCCACGGACATGTCCTTTGCCCGGAACGAGGCTTTGGAAGGCGCCGAAGCCGTGCCTTTTGCCAGCGCGACCGGTTTGATCTTTGCCTTGCTGACCGGTCATGTCGATGCCGCCCTGCACGAACGTCACCGTATGGTCAGCGAACTTACCGAACGGGGGTTCGAAGGCCGCATCGTCGAAGTCGGGCCGGAAATCTTTGACGTGGAACATGCCGTTGGTTTCCGATTTGGACTTGCGCCTCAGATTGCGCAAATGAATGCCGTGATCCCCGGCTACCTTGCATCCTCTCGCTATCTCGATCTGCGACTGTCCTGGTTCCCCCCGCCTTCGAACTGGGTCTCCGCGCTGTTGCCCAACCTGTTGGGAGCGGTTGGTGCCGCGTTCGTCATCGCCATGGGCGGGCTTGTCTGGCACAGGTATCAGCGGCGATTGCATGAGGCGCGCCGCGACATTGCCGAGGATTTGATCGACAAGATCCCGTTGGGGATCGTCCTGTTGGGACGTGATGGGCGCATCAAATATGTAAACAAGGCCACGGCTTCGACGGCGGCCGCTTCCAGCGGACGGCTGGTTGAGGGCAATTTCTATGAAAACGCCCTGCGTGGACTGGTCGCCGACGGGCGTGCCGATCTTGGCGACACGCCGCTGGAAGACTGGATAGACAGCCAGATGCAGGAAATCTGGACCGATGGCTTCACGCGGGAAATCCATGTGGATTGCGGCATTACGTTTTTGCGCACCACCAAACTGCTCAAGGGCGGTGAAAGCTTGCTGTTGCGCCACGATGTCACCGAAGAGCGGGCGCGGATGCGCCAGATACAGATGTTGAACGAAGATTTGCAGGAGCAGATCCGACTTGCCGAGGCCACCACCGAGGACCTGCGCGCCTTTGCCTATGCGACATCGCATGATCTGAAATCGCCGACCAATACGGCGCTCATGATTGCGGACGCCCTGCGCGAGGAACTGGGAGACGCCCCCGGAGCCGATTGCACCGAACTGCTGACGGATCTGCGCGGTGCACTGGGCCGCATGTCCAGCCTGATCGACGATGTACAGTCCTATACAAACGCGATCGCGCCGACGGTTGCTCAGGATGATGTCGACCTGAGCGAGGCTGCCCGTGAAGTGATCGCCGACCTCGCTGATGCGGTGTCGAACAGCGGCGCGACGGTTACCGTGAACACGCTGGGCAAAGTGCCCGGCTCGCCGGGACAACTGCGGATCCTGCTGGCGACCCTCATCGACAACGCGATCAAGTTCCACGCCCGCGGATCGGTCCCGGTGATTTCTGTCGACCGGGTCAACGCCCCAGAGGGATTTGTCGGATTGTCCGTCACCGACAATGGCATCGGCATAGACCCGGCCCACCTGGACCGTATCTTTCAACTCTTTCAACGGCTCAATTCCACAGTGGAATACACCGGAAACGGGCTTGGCCTCGCCATTTGCCAGCGCATTGCGCTGAACCATGGCGGGCGGATTTTCGTCGCCTCCACACCGGGGGTCGGAAGCACATTCACGGTCATTCTCAGAAAGGAAACACCATGATCTCCTCGCTCATGATCATCGACGACAATTCCGTCGACCAGAAGCTCTATGCCCGCATCGTCAAGAAATCGGCACTTGTCGACAACCTGCACTGTTTTCTTATGGCAACCGATGCAATCGATTTTTTCGCCAAACCCGACCGGCCCTCGATCGACATTATCCTGCTCGACATCAACATGCCGCGGATGAACGGGTTCGAGTTTCTGGACGAGGCGGTTGCCCGGTTCGGGCCGGGTTTTGTCAAAGCCGCCGTTATCATGTTGACGACCTCAATCTCGGATCAGGACCGCAAGCGCGCGTCGAAATACGAGGTTGTCCGCGACTACATCCAAAAACCGTTGGAGGTACAGCACCTTCAGGGGATCGACACGATGCTTCGGGAGGGCGCGTTTTAGTGCCCGGTCCCAAGGTCCGTTTATGCGGCGGGCAGGTCGCAGCGCACCGTGCACCCCCGGTCGCCGGGGGTGGCGCTGTCGACAATCGCGATTTCGCCGCCAAGGGTGCCAATTACTTTGCGCGAGACAGTCAGGCCAAGCCCGGAATACCCGGTCTCGTCCTTCGGGCTGAGCGTATGCAGCGGTTCGAACACCTTGTCGCGGTAGGCAGGTTCAATTCCCGGACCGTCATCGTTGACCTCCAGAATGATGCGATTGCCATCCGGCCAGGCCTTGACCCAGACAGAGCCGGTGCTTTTGTCATGGTGGCTGATGGTGTTCTTGAGCAATGCCTGCAACAAGCGCTGAAGGTCGTTGTCCGGCGCTTCAACCGCCGCGTCGACCTGTGTGAAATCGGCTGAAAAACCGTCTGTGTCGCCGATCTGGGCCCATGCCTGAACCAGCGCGTCGTGCAGGGACGTTCGTGCAGGCGCATTGGCAAGCCGGCCGACGCGCGAAAGATCCGTCAGACCGTCCAGCATGCGATCCATCCCGTGCGCGTAGTGCTGCAACATGGACAGATGATCGGTGACTTCGCCCGGAAGAGTGACCTGCGACTGGCCCAGATCCTCGATGATCCACTCGGGGATGACACGCATCGCGCGTGAAAAGCCTTTCAGATCATGTGTGATTGCATAGAGATATGAATCAAACTCGCGATCGGAGGCCGTTTTTTGCGTCATCTATTTTTGTCCGGGATTCTTCGTCTGCATTGATACCAATAGCATTTTCAGAAGGTGCGGGCAATTATTGAGGCTGTCTGATTTTCAATGAATTGGATTTAATCGCTTTGAACGCGTAAATTGACTGTTAGGAATTTGTGAAATAGCGTGATCCTGCGTTCGAAACAACGGTGGAGTTCAGGCCATGCATCAAACACCGACCGGTCCAACAACCCCCGGCGACCTGCCGGCAATGGAAGCGCGGTATCACGAGGCGTCTACCGCATTCCAGCGCAGCAATGGTTTCGACATCCTGATCCTTGACGACAGCCGCTTTGACCAGAACCGGATCACACGCGACTGTCAGAAAACCGGTTTGCCCGTAAGGTCATGGACAGCTTCGGATATTCCGGAGTTTGAAAAGGCGCTCGACGACCGCAGCTATGACGTCATCTTCATCGATTACCTGCTTCCGCATGGCAATGGGTTGCACGCCCAAAGGATTGTGCAGAACCACCCGATGAACTTTGGCGCGGCCATCGTCATGATCTCGTCCGAAATGCGCACTGACGTCGCCGTTGCCTCGATGAAGAAGGGGTCAATGGACTGTCTCGACAAAGACGCGCTCAGCATCGACAAACTGCGGGAATTGATGATCGCCTCGGCCAAGATATTCGCCGAAGCCTCTCGGCATTGGATTGGCGAATTGCTTGCCCAGCAAAGGGTTCAAATTGCTCAGGATGTTTCCAAGGTCATTCGGGATGAGATGGAATTCGGCCGTTTTGTCGATACCATAGACAAGCGTATTGTCGATATGTTGGCGGCTCGTGGTCTATCGGATTCGGAGAACTGGAACGTGTCCTATCTCTTTGACAGCGACGAGCCTTTGAAATTTCGCTAACGTGATTTCTGAGAGTTGCGTTAAAAAGCGGTGAAGTACTCGGCCTGTTCCCATTCCGAAATACTGGCCAGATAGCGTTCCCATTCGGCTCGCTTTAATCGGACAAGGTAGTTCTGCGTTTCCGCCCCCAACGCCGCGCGGTACATCGACGAGGTTTCAAAAGCCTCGATTGCCGCCCCCAGCGTTGCGGGCAACGCACCTGCGGTATCGTCATCAGGGGCGGCATCGTCATAGGGGTTTGCCAGAGCGGGCGGAGCCTCCAGCCCCGAGGTCAGGCCGTCCATCCCCGACAATATCTGAAACGCCAGCGCGAGATATGGATTGGCGGTGCTGTCGGCGATCCGGTTTTCGATCCGGCTGGCGCGGTCCCCCGGCGTCAAGAGCGCCCGCAACATCGCGCCGCGGTTGTCTTTGCCCCACCCAATGCGGGTCGGTGCCAGTTGAAAAGGCGCAAAGCGCTTGTACCCGTTCACCGTCGGCGTCGTGGCGATGCAGGAGGCCCGCGCATGGGCCAGCAACCCACCTATCCAGGCCGAGGCCGTCGCGCTCAGGTCTCCCTCAGCGACGGGTACAAACAGGTTGCGCCCTTCCAGATCCGTCACGCTTTGATGGATGTGCCAGCCATTGCCGACAGCATTCGCCACCCGCGGTTTTGCCATAAAGGACGCGAGATAGCCCTCGCGCGCGCAGACTTCCTTGACCATGGTCCGGAACATCACCGCCCGGTCGGCTGTGGTCATCGGATCGGCGGCGTCAAATGTGAACTCGAACTGGTTTGGTCCCATTTCGACCTCGACACTGAGAACCGGCAGTCCCATGGCCTCTGCGCCGCGGCGCAATGCATCCAGCAGCGGTTCAACCGCGTCGTAGCGGGTCTCTGTCAGGTATTGCCAGCCCTGGTTCACCCCGCGCGTCACTGGCGGGCGCGGGGGCATTGTGGCGTCGGCGTGCTCAAGCGCCGCGTCAACGGGCACAAAGACCTGAAATTCAACCTCCAGCCCCATGACCGCCCGCATGTCGCGCGCCGCCAGCCGGTCCACCGCACTTTGCAGGATCGTTGGCGTGTCAAAGGCGATCGGCGCGCCGTCCGTGCGCAACACGCGGCACAGCATCAATGCGGAATGTGGCGCGTGCGGCAGCGGGGTAAACGTCTCGGGGCGCGGCACAAGCAGCACATCGCTGGCACCGGTCATCGGCGCATCGCTGTCCTTGGACCAGATCGGAAAGACCGTCCGGTGCGAGATATCCTTCAGCAACAGGGTCGATGGCGCACGCAAACCGGCGGTAAATGCACCTTCCAACGCGCGGCGGGTGACCGTCTTGCCCCGCAGGATGCCATGCGCGTCGGCAAAGACTATGCGCACCGTCTCGATCCCTTCGGACTGCACACGGTCGAGCACGTCCGCCGCCACCTTGGCATCGATCAGCCCGTCGCGCCCCAGCCGTCCGGCCGAAATGTCCGCCGCCATCAAAGCGCCGCATCCCAGGGGCAGGCGGCCCGGCGGTCGCCATCGGCCCGCAGGCTTGCCGCCTCCCAGTCGGCGCTGTCGGCGATGGCATCGTTGGACAACGGCCCGGAGAGGGACTCCACGTCCGCGTCGCCCCGCATCGGCAGCGCCGTCTCATCGCCTGCCTCAAGTGCCGCGATGGCGGCGCGCAGCATCCGGCGATAGCGGACGATACCCACGTCGGTCTTGCCCAGATGTTCCTGCGTGCGGTCCTGAATGCGGCCCATGCTTTCGACCGCCCATTGGTCATGTACGTTGATGTCCAGTCCCATGCCGGTATAGGTCTCGCGCGCCTGTTCCTCGGGGTCATAGCCATAGTCGTTGCGCTTGTTTTTCAGCGGGGCATAGTCCGGCAGGCGATGCTCTTTCAGCCGCTGTGCGCGCATCAGCTCCTTGTTCACCGGCTGGGTGAAACTGGTGAACATCGAATACCAGTAACAGGTCTCATCATCGACGGGCACATGCCATTGTGTGATTGTCATCTCGCGGCTCATCGGGATGCAGATCGCCTGCGGAAAGATCTGGTTGGTCACGCGGACATGGGTCAGGCCGTTTTCCATATGGCGCAGGGCCGTCAGCCTGAGGCCGAAATCCGTCTCATCGACGCGGATGTCCGGGCGGGGATAGTCGCGCAGCAGTTTTGTCATCGGGATATTGGTGTCGGCGGCGCTGTCGCGGAACTGTTTGCCGTAGCTGTCCTTGGGGTCTTCGTCTTGCAGGAAGCGATGCAGGAAAGAGGCATGCGCCGGGTCGATCCCGACCTCCATCGCCTGAAGCCAGTTGCACTCCCACAACCCCTTGAACGCAAAGACATGTGAGCCGGGCGCGCGGAAACAGTCAAAGTTCGGAAAGGGTGGAGGATCGCCGGGGCCGAGGTAGGCAAAGACAATACCGTTGCGTTCGACCACCGGGTAGGCGGCGGTGCGGATCTGTTCGTGCATCCGGCTGCCCTCGGGTTCACCCGGCTGTTCGACGCACTGGCCGGTGCGGTCGAAATGCCAGCCATGAAATGGACACCGCAGCCCGTTGTCCTCCCGCCGACCGTAACAAAGGTCTGCGCCCCGGTGCGGACAGTGCCGCCCGATCAACCCCAGCGCGCCCTCGTTGTCTCGGAACAGGACCAGTTGTTCACCCAGCAGAGTCACAGGAACAACCGGGCGCGGCCCGGCCAGTTCATCGCTAAGCGCGGCGGGCTGCCAGTAGCGGCGCAGCACCTCGCCCGCCGGTTGCCCTTTGCCCACGCGTGTCAATTGGTCGTTAAGCTCTTGGCTGATCATGTTTGTCTCCCTCCGCCACCGTTTCCCGGCTGCGCCACTCGTTCCTCATCGGGCGGAGTGTGGGGCGCGCGCGCTTGCCGCGTCAAGGCGATCGCGCACGACGCGCGTCGGCTGTCCGCGTGCTGCCGTGTGGCACGGACAAAGCTGAATGGCTGTCGTGTCTGGTCGCTTTCCGGCCTGCCATCTGTCATGCCCAGTTCGGCATCGTCCCTGACCGCAGTCGGCGGATCACCGGGAAATCGCCTGTGCCGAGGATCTGGACGGTTTCGACCGGTTTGGTTGGCAGCGGCCGTCGGGTGAGGCCAGCGAACTGCGACCAAACTGTGGTCGCCTGTGGCGCGTCGGACACATCTCCTGAGCGCCACATTCCTGCCTCGACGGCATAGGCCCGCTCTTTTAGACTGTTGGCAAAACAAACACCTGAGCAGGCAACAGAATGTACGCGCAAGAGACAGCACGCGGTCCGGACGAAGGGCCGGGCGGAGAGGGGGACCGTGCGGATCAGGGCGGGCGCCTTCCGATCCTGATTGTCGATCTCGATGGCACGCTCCTGCGCAGCGACATGCTGTACGAAAGCTTTTGGACCGCTTTCGGCCGCGACTGGACCGTTGCGCTCACCGCCGTTCGGGCGCTGGGTCAGGGGCGCGCCGCGCTCAAGCAGCGGCTCGCCGAAACCGCCAGGTTGGAAACCGCAACCCTGCCCTTCGACCGCAAGGTGCTTGCCTATATCGAGGCGTGGCGCGCAAAGGGCGGCCGCACCGCACTTGTCACCGCTTCC
This sequence comes from Antarctobacter sp., assembly GCF_048262615.1. Lineage (GTDB taxonomy): Bacteria > Pseudomonadota > Alphaproteobacteria > Rhodobacterales > Rhodobacteraceae > Antarctobacter. Next base: position 5,576 of record NZ_JBLXFB010000032.1, on the reverse strand, counting down.
GATCAATCGCTGGCCGAGGCCATCGCCGACCATCTCAAGGTGTTCGACGAGGTCCACGGCTCTGACGGCAGCCGCAACCTGAAAGGGCCAGCCAAGGCCGCCTTTCTGTCAGAGCATTTCGGCGCGGGCGGGTTTGTCTATATGGGGGACAGCGCCGCCGACCTGCCGGTATGGCAGCAGGCCGCCAAGGCCGTCACCGTCAATGCCTCTGCCCGCCTGCGTGCCGAGGCAGAGGCCGTGGCAACCGAGGTCGAGCATCTGACCACAGTGCCGCAAAGCGTCCGGCCCTACATCAAGGCGCTGCGCCCGCACCAGTGGCTCAAGAACATCCTTGTTTTCCTGCCCATGCTTGCCGGGCACCAGTTCGATGCCGCGACCCTGCTGCTGGCGGCGGCGGCCTTTGTCGCCTACAGCCTGATCGCCTCCAGCGTCTATGTGGTCAACGACATGACCGATCTGAACGCCGACCGCGCCCATCCGCGCAAACGGCACCGCCCCTTTGCCTCTGGCGAGGTGCCACTGTCGCACGGGATGCTCATGGCGGCAGGGCTGTTCACCGCCGGGGCCATCGTGTCGCTGTCAGTCGGGCCATCGTTTTTCGCCGTGGTCTGCGGCTATTTTGTCCTGACCACCGCCTATTCGCTGCACCTGAAACGCAAGATGGTGATCGACATCTGCGTTCTGGCGGGACTGTACACCATGCGCATCGTCGCGGGCGCGGTGGCCACCGGCATCCCGCTGTCGGTCTGGATGCTGGCCTTTGCCATTTTCTTCTTTCTGTCGCTCGCCGCCGTCAAACGTCAGGCGGAACTGGTGGACAGTGCCCGCAGGGGCACCCTGCGCGCGCGCGGGCGCGGCTATAATGTGGGCGACTTGCCGATCATCACCATGATCGCCATCGCGGCGGGCTTTGTCTCGGTCCTCGTGCTGGTGCTGTATCTCGATTCACCCGATGTCAGGGTGCTTTACAAAGCGCCGATCATGCTTTGGGGGATCGGCCCGGTGCTGCTGTTCTGGATCACGCGAACGGTCATGATCGCGCACCGGGGCCACATGCACGATGATCCGCTGGTCTATGCCGCCCGCGACCGGGTGAGCCAGATCTGCGTGGTTCTCAGCCTGGGTTTCGCGCTGGCGGGGACGCTGTAGGATGTCGCGGCAGGGTCTGATCCTGCGCTACGCCGGGTTTGCCGTGCTGGCGACATTGGCCAATCTGGGCGTGCAGCGCCTTGTCCTGATGGGCGGCGACAGTGGTGCCGCCTTCGCGCTGGCGGTGGCGGTGGGAACGCTGGCCGGTCTGGTGGTGAAATACGCCCTCGACAAGCGGTGGATCTTTTTCGACGACGCCAGCGGACTGCGCGCGCATGGGCGCAAGTTCACGCTGTACACCATCATGGGCATCGTCACGACGGCGATTTTCTGGGGCACGGAAACCGCCTTTTGGCTGATCTGGCACAGTGATCAGATGCGTGAGGCGGGCGCGGTGATCGGCCTTATTGTCGGCTATGTCATCAAGTACAATCTGGACCGGCGCTTTGTCTTCACCGATGCGCGCCTTGGAGCGCCATCATGAAACTGTCTGGCTGGGGCCGTTTTCCGGTTGTCGAAACGCAGCTTAGCGCGCCCCGTGATCTGGATGCCTTGCGGGCCCGCGTGACCGGTGACACGCCGGTTATCGCACGGGGCAACGGGCGGTCCTACGGGGACAGCGCCATCGGTGCCCCCGCCACGGTGGATATGCGCCACTTCAACCACATGCTGTCCTTCGACGGCGAAACCGGTCAGCTAGAGGCAGAGGCGGGTGTGCTGCTGGGGGACGTGATCGACGCCTTCCTGCCGCGCGGCTGGTTCCCGATGGTCACGCCGGGGACCAAGTTCGTCACGCTGGGCGGTGCGATTGCCGCCGACGTGCATGGCAAGAACCACCATGTCGATGGCAGTTTCGGCACCTGCGTCGACTGGATCGACCTCATGGGGCCGGATGGGCAAATTCGCCGCATCTCCCGCGATCAGGATGCCGAGTTGTTCCGTCACACGCTGGGCGGCATGGGTCTGACCGGGGTGATTGTCCGCACTGCCATCCGCCTGCGCCCGGTGGAAACCGCGTGGATCAACCAGACGACGCTGCCCGCGCCGGACCTGCACGCGGCGATGGATCTCTTTGAGCAGAACGCCCATATGCCCTATTCCGTCGCGTGGATCGACTGCATGAGCCGGGGCGCGCATCTTGGCCGCTCGCTGGTCATTCTGGGGGAACACGCGACGCGCGCCGACCTTGATGGCAAACAGGCCAAGACCCCGCTCGACGCCGGGCACAAGGGCGCGCGCTCCGTCCCGTTCGACTTTCCCGGTTTCGCGCTCAACCGCTGGACCGTGCGCGCCTTCAATGAGCTGTATTACCGTGTCGGCACGTGGAAATCGACCAAGGCGCTGGTGGATTGGGATACCTATTTCTACCCGCTGGACGCCGTCCTGAAATGGAACCGCATCTATGGCCGCCGGGGCTTTGCCCAGTTCCAATGTGTCCTGCCGCTGGACACATCCCGCGAAGGACTAACCGATCTGCTGGAGGCGATAGCCGAGGCCGGCGCGGGGTCTTTCCTTGCGGTGCTGAAACGCTTTGGCCCGCAGGACAGCGCGTTTTCCTTCCCGATGGAGGGGTATACGCTGGCGCTCGATTTCCCGATGAAGCCGCATACGCTGGACCTGCTGGACCAGTTGGACACCATCGCCGTGGCCCACGGCGGGCGGTTCTATCTGGCCAAGGACAGCCGGATGGGGCCGGACACCCTGCGCGAGGCCGACGCCCGCACCGCCGATTTCGAGGCGCTGCGCGCCGCGCGCGGTCTCAAGGACCATTTCGCCTCTGCCCAATCCGAAAGGCTATCGCTTTGACCGCACTTCCCGTCCTCATCCTTGGTGCCCGTTCGGACATGGGGCTGGCCATCGCCCATGCCTTTGCCGCCGCAGGTCATCCGATCCAGCTTGCTGCGCGCGGGTCTGCGGGGCTGGAAACCGCGCGGACCGACCTTGCCCTTCGGCACGGGGTAGAGGTTACGCTGCACGACTTCGACGTGCTGGACCGCGATGGGTTCGCTGGGTTCCTTGACGGATTGCCCACCCTGCCTGAGGTCGCCGTCAGCGTTGTCGGCTACATGGGGGAGCAGGGGGAGAACGAGCGGGATCTGGCGCAGGCCGCGCTTGTGATGCGCACCAACTTCGAGGGGCCCGCTGGCATCCTTGCCCTGCTGGCCAACCGGTTCGAGGCGCGTGGTTCGGGCACGCTGGTCGGGGTCAGTTCTGTCGCGGGTGATCGGGGGCGGGCCACGAACTATGTCTACGGCGCTGCCAAGGCGGGCTTTACCGCCTTCCTGTCCGGGCTGCGCAATCGGCTGGCCGCCAAGGGGGTGCATGTGGTCACGGTGCTGCCGGGGTTCGTCAACACCGCCATGACAGAGGGGCTGGACCTGCCCGAGAAACTGACCGCCGAGCCGTCAGAGGTGGGCGCGGCGGTGCTGAAGGCGGTGCAGAAGGGGCGCAACGTGATTTATGTGCGCCGCATCTGGTGGCTGGTCATGGCGATCATTCGCAACATCCCCGAACCGATCTTCAAAAAGCTGAAGCTTTAGTCAGCGGGCCACCACCCGTCACGAAAACCGGATCTGGGCCTTCATCGCCTGCGTTCGGTCAGAGGCCAGCTTGAATCCGTCTTCGGCCTGATCCAGACCTACTTCATGGGTGATCAGCGGTTTCACGTCGATCCGCCCCGACCGCATCAGGTCCACGGCGGTAAAGAACTCTTCGTGAAAGCGGAAAGAGCCGCGCAGTTGCAATTCCTTGGCGGTGAGCGCCTGCACCGGCAGGGTCATGTCGCCGCCCAGACCCAGTTGCATGATAATCCCGCCGGGGCGCATCGCGGGGATGGCCGCGATCAGGGCGGGGGCTGCGCCGGAGCATTCGAACAGCACGTCGATCTGGCCCTTGTCGGCGGTGTAGGGCGTCAGGCCATCCGGGTCTGTCCCCATGTTCACCACGCGGTCCGCGCCGACCTGCGCGGCCATCTGGAGCGTGAAATCGGTGAGATCTGTCGCCACGATCTCGGCGGCACCTGCGGCGCGGGCGACCAGCACGGCCAGTGCGCCGATGGGGCCGCAGCCTGTCACCAGCACCCGTTTGCCCAGCAGGTCACCCGCCTTTTTGGCGGCGTGGAGGACCACCGACAGGGGCTCTGCCATGGCGGCCTCTCCGGCGGTCAGGGCGTCGGCGGGCGCGCATTGGGAAACGTCGGCGACGAGATATTCGCGAAAGGCCCCCTGGATATGCGGGAAGGGCATGGCCGAGCCGTAAAAGCGCATGTTGAGGCAGTGGTTGGGCTGGCCCGCGTGGCAAAAGCGGCAGGCATGGCAGGGGCGCGAGGGGGAGACGGCGACGCGTTGGCCGGGGGCCAGCGCGGTGACGTTTGGGCCCAGCGTTTCGATCTTGCCGGCGACCTCGTGGCCGAGGATCATCGGCTCGCGCAGGCGGACCGTGCCGAAGCCGCCGTGATTATAATAATGCAGGTCAGAGCCGCAGATGCCCCCGGATTCGAGCCGGATCAGGACCTGACCGGGGCCGGGCGTGGGCCTGTCTTTCTCTTCGATCCTGAGGTCATGCGCGCCGTGGGCGACGATGGTTTTCATAGGGGCTCCTCCCGCCTGTCTGGCGGCCATGATGGGGGTGGAACGGGGCCTTGTCGAGTGCCGCCGAAAAAGGAGTGTCCACGCGTGGACACACAGGCGGCCACGGAAAATCAACGGGTTACAGAGGCGAATTCACACCCTCTTAACCTTTGCCACCAAATCCGGACCCTGTTCCCGGTCTTGCGGCGCAGGCGGGTCATGACCCATACTCGACGGATATCTCTGCCGGGACAGGCCCGGAAAAAGGCGATTTGTCCGGTGACACTGGAAATTCTTCACGATCAGCGGGTCGTCCTGTTGGACGGACATGAGATTGCGCTGGGCGCGCGGGCCTTTGACGTGCTGGCGTATCTGGTCGACCACGCCGACAGGGTGGTGTCCAAGGCCGAACTGCTGGACGCGGTCTGGGCGGGGCTGATGGTCGAGGAAAGCAACCTGACCGTGCAGATCGCCGGGCTGCGCAAGGCGCTGGGCCGTGAAACGATCAAGACGGTGCCGGGGATCGGATACCGCTACATCGTTCCCGACAGCGGAACCGACGAAGCCACCCCCGAGCCGGTCAAGGCGCTGCCGGTGCCCGATATTCCGTCGCTGGCGGTGCTGCCCTTTGCCAATCTGACCGGATCGGAGGACCGCGACTACCTTGTCGATGGCATCGTGAACGAGGTCATCATGGCGCTGTCGCGGGTGTCGGGCTTTTTCGTGATCTCCAGCACGTCGAGTTTCAACTACAAGGGGCGCAGTATCGACCTGTCAGAGGTCGGGCGGGAACTGGGCGTGCGCTATGTGCTGGAGGGCAGCATCCAGCAGGCGGGCGACCAGATGCGCATCTTTACCCAATTGGTCGAGGCGGAAACCGGGCATACGCTGTGGCGGGACCGCTTTGACGGGTTGGCC
>NZ_JBLXFB010000031.1:0-39800 GCF_048262615.1 Antarctobacter sp. | reverse complement strand
TCAACCAACCCGATCAGCAGGTGCAACGAGTAGCTTAAATTACGCCAGATCCTGTCCAGCAGATGGGGAGTAGCTCACTTTGGCCTTATATGAGCTTCCCTCTTCACGGTCATCCGCCGTGTTCGAGGTCCCGGTTCGCTTAAACGCCATTCGGCCCAGTGCTGTGCCCTTGACACCGTCGGCCACGTCGGAGGAAGCAATCCCCTCAAGTGTCCCGCCTACTTCAATAGCGCTCGCAATTTGTCGCGTCCGCTCTTCTCCGTAGCCACGTTCGTATGAGTGATTATGATTCCTGATATCGGCATCGGCTGAAGCAATAGGAGCCAACCGACAGTTGGAAACGGGCTCTATGTAGAGCAAAGCATGTCGCATAGACATCTTCGCCCTCAAGCTCTTCGTTCCATCGGTCAGTTCTACGAACTCCGCGCCAAAAGAAGCGTGGACTGCGATTTCGGCACCCGATGTGGTGTCGTTGCTGCGGTTCAATACAGTCAAACCAGCGATCGCTGGGTCCAAGGCACGGTACGGCAGGCTCGCAAGACCGTTCAGATCAACGTTGTCGGAGATGGCGCAACTCCTTCGCAATAGGTACGCATTCACAGAAACAAACAATCGCCGCGTGAGCAAGGCTGTAGCGAACGGCTGGTTCGACGGGCCGCACCGCAGCATCGCAATGTCGTGACGAATGGCGTTTAAGGGCCGTCAGTGAGGTGGAGCCTCTCGCTACAAGCGCGAACTCGAACTGGCAAACCGTGGGTAGTTTCGACAGTAATCGTCGAATGACGCGATCTGTCCGCCTGTAAGCCTTCATACGCCGAAAATTGCGCTTCACACCCGGCCCGACACGCCCCTATCCCACCTCCAAAAACACCCCACTCCAAAACACCAAACCCTAACAAAACCTAAAAACGTCTCTGTAACCCATTGATTTTACACAGGCGCAGGCGTGTCCACGCGTGGACACGCCCACAAAGCCCTCAGATCAATAGGGCATCGGATGCGCCTTGTGCGCCGCATCCAGCGCCGCCAAAAGCTCCTCCGAAAGCGTCACCTCCGTCGCCCCCAACAGATGCTCCAGCTGCTCAAAAGTCGTCGCGCCAAAGATCGAGGAGGCCACAAAAGACCGCCCCGCCGACCACGCCAGCGCCATGTGCGAGGGATCCATATCAAAGTCCCGCGCCACCTTCAGATAGGCGTCCACGGCGGCAAAAACCCGGTCCGTCTTGCGCCCGCCCATGCCCTCATTCAGGCTCATCCGCGACCCTTCGGGCACGGCCCCGCCCTGATACTTGCCGGTCAGAAAGCCCGCCCCCAAGGGCGAGAACGGCAGCAGCCCCACATCCTCATAGATCATCATCTCGGCCAGATCCGTGTCGGCCATGCGGCAGAGCAACGAGTATTCGTTCTGAATGGACGCCACCCGCGGCCCCCCCACACGCTCGGCCGCCTCCAGCCACATCTGTGTGCCCCACGCGCTTTCATTCGACAGGCCAAAGGCGCGGATGGTCCCGCGCTGCACCTCGTCCTGCAACGCGCCCAGACAGTCCTCCATGTCGGCGATCACCTGCGCCCGCGTCCACCCCGACTGCGCCGGATCATAGCGCCAGTTCTTGCGGAACATATAGCTGCCCCGGTTCGGCCAGTGGAACTGATAGAGGTCGATGTAATCGGTCCTGAGCCGCTTCAGCCCGGCCTCGACCGTCTCGCGGATCGTCCTGGACGAGATCGGCGCCCCGTCGCGGGCAAAGCTGCCCTCGCCGGAATGTTTCGTGGCCAGGATCCACTCGCCCCGCCGCCCCGACGCGGCGTTCCAATCGCCGATGATCTCCTCCGTCCGGCCCACGGTTTCGGCCCGCACCGGGTTCACCGGATACATCTCGGCGGTGTCGATAAAGTTGATGCCCGCCTCCAATGCGCGGTCTATCTGGCGGAACGCCTCTTCCGGCGGGGTCTGGTTGCCGAAGGTCATGGTGCCAAGACAAAGCTCGGACACCTGTAGGCCACTCCGGCCCAGAGGGTTCATTTTCATGGGATCGTCCCGTCATCTGTTTGCTTTGGGCGCAAGATGACACCCCCTGCCCGGATGGCAAGGGGGGCCGCGCGTCGGGTGTCACATGTTGGACCCACGGCATTGAAAATCTTGAGAACAAATGTGGAACATGCTAAAGATTCGGCCATGACCATGGCCTCTGCTCCCGCCCTTCTGTCCCGCCGCCCCCATGCGCCGCCGCCCGCGCTGGTGCTGTGGCGTGACCTTGTTCTGTCGCTCAGCCGTGTGCATGAGTTGTGCGGTCAGGCGCGGCGCACGCTGGCGCTGCATGTCGCGGCGCAGGCGGGGGGACCGGTGATCTGGATCACCCGCCGCCACAGCCCCGATCAACTGAACCCCTGCGGCATGGCGGGAATCCTGCCTCCGGGCGAGGTGATCTTTGCCGCCACCGACCGGCCTGATGACAGCCTCTGGGCGATGGAAGAGGCGCTGCGCAGCGGGGCCGCGCCGGTGGTGGTCGCCGATCTGGCCGAACCGCCCGCCATGACCCCCGTGCGCCGCCTGCATCTGGCCGCCGAATCCGGGGCCGAGGCCGGGCTGTGCCGGCCGCTGGGTTTGCTTTTGACGCCGGGCACAGGCGGCGCGCCGGGGGTCGAGACGCGGTTTCGCTGCGATGCCGCCCATGCCCCCGGACAAACCGCATGGCGGGTCGAACGCCTGCGCGCGCGGATGATGCCGCCCAAGGTCTGGCACCTGGCCGACAACCGGCTGACCCACCGGGCCGACCCTGCATCCGCCTGACCGCCGCCCCCGAAAAAAGACCGAAACGACAAAATTTATGTCGCAAGGCCACCTGACTTCCCCTTCCGAAAGGCGCAGAACAGGGCCATGCGACTGGTCATTTCATTTGCCTCCCTCTTTCTGTCTGTCATCCTGCTACAGCTTTCCTCGGGCAGCGTCGGGCCGCTCGATGCGCTTTCGGGCCTGTCGCTGCACTTTACCACCGGGCAGATCGGCTTTCTGGGGTCGGCGCATTTCGCAGGCTTTTTCGTGGGCTGCTGGTGGGCGCCGCGCCTGATGGGCAATGTCGGCCATTCCCGCGCCTTCGCCGCGTTCACCGCGCTGGGGACCATCGGCATCCTTGGCCACATCCTGACCGACAACCCCTACGCATGGGCCGCGCTGCGCGTCGGCCAAGGCATCTGCGTGGCGGGCTGCTACACGGTGATCGAGGCATGGCTGCACGCCAAGGTGACAAACGAAAACCGGGGCCGCGCCACCGGGGCCTACCGGCTGGCCGACATCACCGCCTCACTGGGGGCGCAGTTGATGATTTCCGTCCTGCCGCCCGCGCATTACGTCAGCTACACGCTGCTGGCGCTGCTCTGCACCGCCGCGCTGCTGCCGCTGACGCTGTCGCGACTGCGCCCGCCGGAAACGCCCAAGGCGCCCCGCCTGACACCGGGCCTTGCATGGGCGCGCTCGCCCTTGGCGGTGGCGGGCGTGCTGGTCGCCGCGCTGTCAAGCGCGTCTTTCCGCATGGTCGGGCCGATCTATGCCACCGGCGTCGGGCTTCAGACCGGACAGATCGCGCTGTTCCTTGCGTCGTTTGTGGCGGGCGGCGCGCTGGCGCAATATCCGGCGGGCTGGCTGGCGGATCGCTATGACAGGCGCTGGGTGCTGATCTGGCTGTCCGTCGCCGCCATCGGCAGTTGCATCCTGACCGCCACCGCCACGGGCCTGCCCACGGTCGGCATCATGCTGACGGCGGCGCTGTTCGGGTTGACCACCTTTCCGATCTTCTCGATCGCCGCCGCCCATGCGCATGACTTTGCCGCCTCCGACGAACGCATCGCCCTCTCGGCGGCGCTGATGTTCTGGTACGCGGTGGGTGCCATCGCCGCGCCGTGGATCGCCTCGGTACTGATCGAGTGGTATGGCCCGCCCGCGCTGTTTGTCATGATCGCCGTGGGCCATGCGTTCCTTGTGGTCTTTGGCCTGATCCGGATGCAAAGCCGCCGGTCCTCGGGCACCCGCACCCGCTATATCTATACGCCGCGCTCCAGCTTTATGGTGGGCCGCCTGCTGTCAAACACCCGCGAACGCGCCAACAAGAACAACTGAGCCGCCGCACCGGACCGATTTGCAACACGCTCTGGCCTCTCGGGCGCGGGGTCGGTAAACCATGGCCAAACCTCAGGACGGACAAGCGCGCAGATCATGGCACGACATCTCATCACTTCCGCCATTCCCTACATCAATGGCATCAAGCATCTGGGCAACCTCGTGGGCAGCCAGTTGCCCGCAGACCTTTACGCCCGCTACCTGCGCGCGCGCGGGCATGAGGTGTTGTTCCTTTGCGCCACCGATGAGCACGGCACCCCCGCCGAACTGGCCGCCGCCAAGGCGGACAAGCCGGTGGCCGAGTATTGCGCCGAGATGTGGGAGGTGCAGGCCCAACTGGCAGAGGGGTTCCGCCTGTCGTTTGACCACTTCGGGCGGTCGTCGTCAGAGCAGAACCGCAAGCTGACACAGCATTTCGCCAAGGTGCTGGATGAACAGGGCCTGATCCGCGAAGTGTCCGAGACACAGATGTATTCCAAGGCGGACGGTCGTTTTCTACCCGACCGCTATATTGAGGGCACCTGCCCCAACTGCGGCTTCGACAGCGCGCGCGGCGACCAGTGCGACAACTGCACCAAGCAGCTCGACCCAGTCGACCTGATCAATCCGCATTCGACGATTTCCGGCTCGACCGATCTGGAAATGCGCGAGACGAAACACCTCTACCTGCGCCAGTCGGCGATGAAAGACCAGATCGAGGAATGGATCGACACCCGCGTCGGCTGGCCGGTGCTGACCACCTCCATCGCCAAGAAATGGCTGAACGATGGTGACGGCTTGCAGGACCGGGGCATCACCCGTGACCTTGATTGGGGTGTGCCGGTGCAAAAGGGCGATGACCCTTGGCCCGGCATGGAGGGCAAGGTGTTCTACGTCTGGTTCGACGCCCCCATCGAATACATCGCCTGCGGGCAGGAATGGGTCGACGCGGGCAAGGGGGACGATTGGGCGCGCTGGTGGCGCACCGACAAGGGCGCCGAGGACGTGCGCTATACCCAGTTCATGGGCAAGGACAACGTGCCCTTCCACACACTGTCCTTCCCGGTGACGATCCTCGGGTCGGCAGAGCCGTGGAAGCTGGTCGATTACATCAAGTCGTTCAATTACCTCAACTATGACGGTGGCCAGTTCAGCACCTCGCGCGGGCGTGGGGTGTTCATGGATCAGGCGCTGGAGATCCTGCCCGCCGATTACTGGCGCTGGTGGCTGCTAAGCCATGTGCCGGAAACCTCGGACAGCGAATTTACATGGGAGTCGTTCCAGTCCGGCGTGAACAAGGACCTTGCCGACGTGCTGGGCAACTTCGCGTCGCGCGTGACGAAATTCTGCCGTTCAAAGTTCTCTGAGGCGGTGCCGGAGGGCGGCACAGCCGGGGCGGCTGAGGCCAAGCTGATCGCCGATCTGACGGCCAAGGTCCGCGAATACGAGGGCCACATGGAGGCGGTCGAAATCCGCAAGGCCGCCGCTGCCCTGCGCGCCGCATGGGTGCTGGGCAATGAATACCTGCAAGAGGTCGCGCCCTGGACCACCTTCAAGACCGACCCGGAACAGGCCGCGATGCAGATCCGCCTCGCGCTGAACCTGATCCGGCTCTACGCGGTGATCTCGGCCCCGTTCATTCCCGACGCCTCCGCCGAATTGCTGACCGCGATGCACGCCGAAGACGCGGAATGGCCCGATGACGTCGAGGCCGCGCTGACCGACCTGCCCGCTGGCCACGCCTTTGACGTGCCAGAGGTGACCTTCCGCAAGATCACGGATGCCGAGCGCGAAGAGTGGCAAGAGCGGTTCGCGGGCGTCCGCACCTGAACAGGGCGCGCGCCGTTCTGGCGGCGTGACCATGTGCCCATGCCACGCTGACCGCCATGGCCTGTCGGGGGGCTTTCGGCCGGGTCGCCAGCGGCCCGCGATTGACAGCCCCCCGCCCGCTTGTTACCTCGCCGCCTTCCTAATCATGCAGGGGTATCACATGGCACGCAGGCGCAAGGGTCGCGACATCTCAGGCTGGCTGGTCGTCGACAAACCGGCAGGCCTGACCTCGACCGCCGTGGTCAACAAGGTCCGCTGGGCGCTGGATGCGAAAAAAGCGGGCCATGCGGGCACGCTGGACCCCGAGGCCACCGGCGTTCTGGCCGTGGCGCTGGGCGAGGCGACCAAGACGGTCCCCTACATCACCGACGCGCTGAAGGCCTATCGCTTTACCGTGCGCTTCGGGCAGGCCACCAACACCGACGACGCCGAGGGCGAGGTGATCGCCACATCCGACCTGCGTCCAAGTGACGATGAGATCAAAGAGGCGCTGCACGGTTTCGTCGGTGAGATCATGCAGGTTCCGCCGCAGTTCTCCGCCGTCAAGATCGACGGCGAACGCGCCTACAAACGCGCCCGCGAGGGCGAGGAAATGGACATCGCCGCCCGCCCGCTCTGGGTTGAGGAACTGCTGCTGACCGACCGCCCCGATGCCGACACCGCCGAACTGGAAATGACCTGCGGCAAGGGCGGTTACGTCCGCTCCATCGCCCGCGATCTGGGCAAGGTTCTGGGCTGTCACGGTCACGTTCTGCGGCTGCGTCGGGTCTGGTCCGGTCCGTTCGAGGCGGAACAGGGCCTGACGCTGGAGGCGATCGAGAACATGGCCCGCACGCCAGAGCTGGACAACCACATTCTGCCGCTGGAAATCGGCCTCGCCGACCTGCCGGAACTACACTGCACCGCACAGGGGGCCGCCCGCCTGCGCAACGGCAATCCCGGTATGGTTATCCCCGGCAATGTCGAATACGGCGATGAGGCATGGGCCTCTTTCGAGGGCCGCCCCCTCGCCGTGGGCCGCTACAAGGCGGGCGAATTGCACCCCTCACGGGTCTTCAACCTGACCGACTAGGCGTCTTGCGGCCGGGGACGGAGGGCGGGGCGACTTGGCCCCGCAGGGGGCCAGAGCGCCGCTCCCGTCCCGCCGGTTACTTCAGCATCCCCAGCCACTTGCGCAGCGCCGCCAGCGCCTCGGGCTCATCCAGAAACGGGATATGCCCCCGGCCCATGACCTCGACCGCGATCATGTCCGGGCGTCGCTTTTGCATCTCGGCAAAACACGCGGGCGTCAGCAGGTCCGAATTCTCCCCCCTGAGCGCACACAGCGGCAGCCCCGCCAAGGCATCGAAATACGGCCACAGATCCGGGGCGGGTTGCGCACCACCGCCCAGCACCGCCTCACGCAGCTTGGCGTCATAGGGCAGGTCCAGCCCGTCCTCGGTCTGCACAAACAGCCGCTCGGCCTCTTCCAGCCAACGGCTTTCGGGCACACCGACAAAGCCGGTCATCAGTTCCGCCCGCCGCTTGGCGACCTCGGCCAGCGTCTTTTGCGGCGGCGTGCGCCCCAGATAGCCCTTGACGACCTCCAGTCCGGTCTCGGCAATCTCTGGCCCGATGTCGTTCAGCGCCACGCCCAGCAGCCGGTCCTTGACCGTCGCGGCCAGAACCATGGCGATCAGCCCGCCGCGCGAGGTGCCCAGCACCGCCGCCTTGTCCAGCCCCAGATGGTCCAGCAACTCGATGGCATCCCGCCCCTCGACGGGCACCTGATAGGTCTCATGCGGCCCCCGGTCCGACTGTCCGCGCCCCCGGTAATCCAGCCGGATCAGTCGCACGCCCTCCAGATGCGGCGCCATGAAATCGAAATCGCGCCCGTCCCGTGTCAGCCCCGCCAGACACAGCAGCGGCAGGCCTTCGCCCTCGTCACGGTAAAAAAGCGACAACCCGTCAGAAGTGGTAAAACGTGGCATCAGACAAGCTCCGGTATGGTGGTCAGATCGCTCAGGACATGGGCTGGTTGCGCCATCAGCCTGTCCATCGGCAGGCCCATGCGGTTCACCCAGACCGTGTCAAATCCGTAGGCCGCCGCCCCCGCCGCATCCCAGCCGTTGGAGGACACAAACAGCACCTCATCCGGCGCACAGCCGAACTCTTGCCCCACAAGATCGTAAACCGCGCGCGCCGGTTTGAAGATGCCAACCTGTTCGACCGACAACAACGCCTGAAGGAATTCGCCAATCCCGGCGCTGTCCACGGCCCCGTCCAGCATGTCCTTGTTACCGTTCGACAGGATCGCCGCCCCGATACCCTTGGCCTGCAATTGCGCCAGCATCATCGGCACCTCGCGGTAGGCGGGCAGTTCCCAATAGAGCGCCAGCAGACGTTCGCGCAGTTCCGGATCGTCCAGCCCGGCGCGCTCCATCGCCCAGTCCAGACCGTCCTTGGTGACCTGCCAGAATGGCACATAATCGCCCGTGACCGCCCGCAGCCAGCTGTATTCCAGCTGCTTGGCGCGCCAGTCGGCGGCCAGTTGCGGCCAGACCCCGGCCAGCGCCGCGCGCCCCGGCTCCTCCGCCGCCACACGCGCGGCCCCCGCCACGTCAAACAACGTGCCATAGGCATCGAACACGCAGACCTTGATCGCCATGATCGCCCTCCTCTCGGGATTTTGCGGCACCCTGACACGGGTCGCGACCGCCGAAAACCCCGATCCGGGGGCACGGCACGCAGACAACCGTTTGCAATGCACGCGCCGGAGGCATAGTTTATTGCAAATCTTGAGCACCCGGGACGCCCCCGGCCTCTGCAAATCACCCCCCCAAACATCGAGGTTCTTCCATGACGCAGGTCAAATCCGGCGACACCGTGCGCATTCACTACACCGGCACTCTGACGGACGGCACAAAATTCGATTCCAGCGAAGGCCGTGACCCGCTGGAATTTACCGTTGGTGAGGGTCAGATCATCCCCGGCCTTGAAAAGGCCATCCCCGGCATGGTTGCGGGCGACAAGAAAACCGTCGCCGTTCCCGCCGATGAGGCCTATGGGCCGACAAACCCCGACGCCCGTCAGGACGTGCCGCGCACGGAAATCCCCGCCGACATCCCGCTGGACCTTGGCACCCAGTTGCAGGTGCAGGCCCCCGACGGTCAGGTGCTGCCGGTGACTGTCGTCGCAGTGACCGAAGAGGTCGTGACGCTGGACGCCAACCACCCGCTGGCCGGCAAGGACCTGACATTCGACATCGAACTGGTCGAGATCGCCTGATTTTTTGCCAAACACTTGAATCTCCCGAATCGAGGGCAGATTGATGGGCCTGTTGTTGCAAATGACAGGCCCGTTTCATGTCCACGATTTTTCGCGTTCTCACGTCTCTGACCCTCTTGGTTCTCGCTGGCCCGGCACTGGCCGGGACGTGGAACAAGTTGACGCCAACTGGGCACGGGGACTGCGCATTATTGTTCGAAGGCCCCATTGGCAAAGGGGATCTGACCAGCGCCATTGACGATGGGCTGCTGGACGACTTCGCCCCTCGCATCTGCCTCAACAGCCCCGGCGGATCGTTGGCCGAGGTGCTGGCCTTCATCGAAGCGTCGGACCGTTCCGAAAACGGATTCTACTTTGGAACGCGCGTCCGCGCGGGAGACGAATGCCTGTCCTCCTGTGCTATCCTCTTCATGTTCGGGATGAGCTTCGGCGCAAACAGCCCCTACCCCAGCCGTCAGTTGGACCCCGGCGCAAGACTGGGTTTCCACTCGCCCTTCATGCGCGACGGTACGGCCCCGGCGGCGTCGGACGCAGAAGTCTTCTCCGTCGCGCTACAGGTGGCCAAGCTGTTGGCGGATCGCTCATACAAGGCCACATCGACCGCGGGACCGGCCTTGCCGCCAGAGCTTTTGGCGCTGGTGCTGGGCACGCCTTCGGCAGAGATGCGCTATATCGACACCTTCGCCGAAGCGAGGCTGTTGGGCATCGAGATGACGGAGAACATCGAAGCCAACACCATTTTCGCCGACACACCGGAGAACATGGACCGGCTGGCTCGACAGATTTGCCAATCGAGTCACACACTGACGTTTCGGCGGTCTTTCGTGAAAGAGGGGTACGATTTCGACGATCTCATCGCCCGCGCCTCTGACCCGACCACGGCGGCCATCGTCTTTCCCGGAGACCACCAAGTCCATTTCAGACGACGCGTCCCACCGCAGGCCAACCAACCTGAAAAATTCATCTCCGTCCTGACCGGTCCGGCCTATTTTCAACCCCACTGGAACAGCGCCGGGTCAGCCATGTACTGCCGTGTCGAGCTCCAGATGACACGCGTCCCCGGCGGCGTCCAAATTCCCTATTATTCCGCCGACTTCAACTTTCTCGGCCTGATCGACCTGAAAAGAGACCCCGGACAAACGTCGACGGTTTCGGAAATGACCATTGGCCTTCTGCCGCTGGACACGCGGTACTAAGCTGCGGCAAGCCTCTTTCTCCTCCCCCAGCCTTTGGGGTAGACCGTAGCCAACGGAAGGACACATCATGCACATGGCTCAATTCGGCGACCTGCGCCTGCACTACAGCGTCACCGGCCCCGAGGACGGGATGCCGGTGGTCTTTGCCAACTCGCTTGGCACCGATTTCCGGCTTTGGGACGCGATCCTGCCGCTGCTGCCCGCAAACCTGCGCATCCTGCGCTTTGACAAGCGCGGGCACGGGCTGTCGGATGTGCCGGACGGCCCCTACAGCATGGGCGCATTGGTCACCGATACCGAAAAGCTGATGGACCATACCGGGTTCAAGGACGCCGTCTTTGTCGGGCTGTCCATCGGCGGGATGATCGCCCAAGGGCTGGCGGCCAAACGCCTGGATCTGGTGCGCGCCATGGTGCTGTCGAACACCGGGGCCAAGATCGGCACCCGCGACATGTGGGACGACCGGATCGCGGCGGTAAACGCCGGCGGGCTGGCCTCGGTCGTGGACCCGACGATGGATCGCTGGTTCTCCAAGCCGTTCCATGCCGACCCTGAATTTCCCGCGTGGCGCAACATGTTCCTGCGCACCCCCGCGATGGGCTGGACCGGCTGTGCCGCCGCCATTGCGGGCACGGATTTCATCGCGTCCACCAGCGGGCTGCGCCTGCCGACGCTGGCCATTGCCGGGTCCGAGGACGGCTCGACCCCGCCCGATCTGGTGTTCGAGACCGCAGATCTGATCCCCGGCGCGCAAAAACAACTGATCCGGGGTGCGGGCCACCTGCCTTGTGTGGAAAAGCCCGCAGACTACGCCGCCATCCTGTCCGCCTTTCTCAAGGCGCAGGGCGCGGGCTGACCGCATGGCGCGCATCCTGCTGATCCACGGCGCGTCGCACGGCGCTTGGTGCTGGCGCGACACGCTGCCCGCGCTGGCCGCGCTTGGTCACGAGGTGCGCGCCATCGACCTGCCGTCGCATGGCGACGACCCGACCCCGGTGAATGAGGTTACGCTAGAGGAATACGGTCGCGCGATCCTTGATGCGCTGGACGGCCCGACGGTGCTGGTCGGGCATTCGATGGGCGGCTATGCCATCACTCAGGCGGCGGAAATGGACCCGACGCACATCGCCGGGCTGGTCTATCTTTGCGCCTATGATCCGTGGCCCGGTCTTGGCCTGTCGCAGATGCGGATGGAGGCGGAGGAACAACCGCTTCTGCCCGCGATCCGCATGGCCGAGGATCGGCGCAGCTTTACCTTTGACCCGGACATGGCCCCCAACCTCTTTTACCATGACTGCCCGCCAGAGGCCGTAGCCTTCGCGCTGGATCACATCTGCCCGCAATCGGCGGCAGCCTCCAATACGCCCATCCAACTCACTGAAAACTCCCGCGCCCTGCCGCGCAGCTATATCGTCTGCACCAAGGATCGCGCCATTCCGCCTGCCTTTCAGCGGCTGATGGCGTCCCGGTTCGACGCCGCCCGCGTGACCGACCTGCCCAGCGGCCACTCGCCGTTTTTCTCCATGCCCGATGCGCTTGCCCGCGCCATCGACACCCTAGTGAAAGCCTGATCGCCCATGCCCGCCACGCCCTTTGACAGCGCCCACCTGACCCGCCTCTTCGCCACCGGCGACACCGCGCGGCTGTTTTCGGACAGTGCCGAAATCCGCGCCATGATGCTGGTCGAGGCCGCCTTGGCTCAGGCGCAGGCCGCGCAGGGTGTGATCCCGGAAACCGCCGCCGCCGCAATCCAGCGCGCCAGCCTCGAATGCCAGATCGACCCGGCGCAACTGGCCGAGGCGACAGGCCAGAACGGCGTTGTCACCCCCGCCTTTGTCAGCGCCTTTCGCGCCGCGATAGGCGCACCGGAACACGCGCAATACCTGCACTGGGGCGCGACCTCGCAGGACATTCAGGACACCGGACTGATGCTGCGCCTGCGGCAGGCACTGGCCCAGCAGGAGGACCGCCTGCGCGCCACCCTGACCGCGCTGGCCCGGCTGGCGAGCGACCACGCGACAACCCCGATGGCCGCGCGCACCTATGGCCAGCACGCCACGCCGACCAGCTTTGGTGCGCAGGTTGCCGCTTGGGGCTGGCCGCTGATCGAGGCGCTGAACGCCCTGCCCGCCCTGCGCGACAGCGCGCTGCGCGTTTCGCTTTCGGGGGCCGCCGGAACCGCCTCGGCACTGGGATCGGACCCGGCGGACCTGCGCGCCCGGATGGCGGAGGCGCTGGGGCTAAGCGATCCCGGCCATAGCTGGCACAGCGACCGCACGCCGATCCTGTCCATCGCCGGATGGTTCACCCGCACCGCGCTGGCCGCTGGCAAGATGGGCGAGGATCTGATCCTTGCCACCCAAAGCGGCATTTCCGAGGTCCGGCTTGGTGGTTCCGGCGCGTCCTCGACCATGCCGCAGAAACAAAACCCGGTGGCCCCTTCGGCGCTGGTGGCGCTGGCCCGCCACGCGCAGGGGCTGGACGCAACATTGCAGGGGGCCAGCCTGCACCGCCAGCAGCGCGACGGGGCCGCGTGGTTCACTGAATGGCTCTGCCTGCCGCAACTGATCCTCAGTTCCGCCGCCGCCCTGACGCACGCGCAGGACCTTGCCGAAACCCTCGGCCCGGATGCCAGCGCGATGCGGGCCACTCTGGACGCCACCGGCGGGTTGCTGATGGCAGAGGCGCTGTCCTTTGCGCTGGCCGAAACCATGCCCCGGCCAGAGGCGCAGGCGCTGTCCAAGACGCTGTGCAAACAGGCCATCGCCAGCGCACGCCCCCTGTCCGAAGTCGCCCACGAGGCGCATCCCGACCTGCCGCAATCCCTGTTCGATCCCGCCACCCAGATGGGCACCGCCCCGGCAGAGGCGCGCGATTTCGCCAAGGCCGTCACCGCCCTGATGGCCTGACAGCGCCATGCGCCCGCAAATCGTGTTCCTGCTGGCCACGGTCACGTTGAACGCCATGGGCATCGGGTTGATCCTGCCCGTTATCCCGGACCTGATCCGGGACGTCACCGGGCAACCGCTGTCCGAAGCGGCGCTGATTGGCGGTCTCCTCAGTACCGTCTTTGCCGCCATGCAGTTCCTCTTTGCGCCCTTCATGGGCCGGTTGTCAGATGCCTATGGACGGCGGCCGGTGCTGCTGGGGACGCTGGCGATCATGGTCATGGACTATGTCGTTCTGGCGCTGGCCAACACGCTGTGGATGCTGGTGCTGGCGCGGATGATCGGCGGTTTCGCCTCGTCCACGCAATCCACCGCCAGCGCCGCCATCGCCGACCTGTCAGAGCCGGGGCACCGCGCGCGCGGCTTTGGCCTGATCAGCGCCGCTTTCGGGCTGGGCTTTGTGCTTGGGCCGGTGTTGGGCGGGGTGCTGGCCGAACTGGGCACGCGCGCGCCGTTCTGGGCGGCAGGCGGGCTGTGCGGCGCCGGCGTCCTGCTAGGCGCGCTGACCTTTCCCGAAACCCATACCCGCGAAAACCGCCGCCGCGTCACATGGCGCGGCAGCAACCCGTTCGGGGCCTTCCGCGCCCTCAACCGCCTGCCCGGCCTGACCCGCGCGCTGATCGTCTATTTCCTGTACAACGTGGCCTTTGGCACCTACCCGGCGATCTGGTCGTTTTTCGCGCAGGCGCAATTTGCATGGTCCCCTGCCATGGTCGGCCTGTCGCTGGGCATCTTCGGGGTCTCCTTTGCCGTGGTGCAAGGCGGGCTGATGGGCCTGATCCTGCAAGCCTTGGGGGAACGCGGCACCGCCGCCATGGGGCTGGCTGTCTCGGCGCTGGGCTTTGCCGCCCTGAGTGTCGTGACAAACGGCACGCTGATCCTGTTCTTCGCCCCCATCGCGGCGCTTGGCGCGACCTATGCCCCGGCGCAGCAGGCCCTGCTCAGCCAACGCGTCGGCCCCGACGAACAGGGCGCGCTGCAAGGCGTCCTGACCTCGACCGTGGCGGTTGCCATGATGGTGGCCCCCGCGCTGATGGCGCAGGTCTTCGCGGTCGCCACCGCACCCGAAAGGGTCACACCGTGGCCCGGCGCGCCCTTCCTTGTGGCAATGATCCTTGTGCTGGCAGCGCTCATGCTTTTTGTCTGGCTACGTCGCGCGGCTGTCGTGACATAAATGCCCGTAACCGACAGGCATCATGTCGGTTACTGACGGGCGACGGGCCAAACCCATCCTCAGGGTCGGCCCAAACACGGGGAGAGTTCCACCATGCCACGCATTCGCGCTGCGGTCTGTACCGCCTTCGACGCGCCGCTTCGGATCGAAGAACTTGACCTCCGCGCGCCCGGCGCCGGAGAGATCGAGGTCACGCTGGAGGCGGTCGCCATCTGCCATTCCGACATCTCTTACGCCGAAGGCGCATGGGGCGGCGACCTGCCCGCCGTCTACGGCCATGAGGCCGCGGGCCACGTCACGTCCCTCGGCAGCGGCGTGAGCGACCTGAAAGAGGGCGACCGCGTGGTCGTCACCCTGATCCGCGCCTGTGGCACCTGCCCCAACTGCGCGGGCGGCAAACCCACCATCTGCATCGGCGACCGCCGCAGCGCCCCGGTGCTGACCCGGCCCGACGGCACGCCGGTGATCCCGGCGATGTTCTGCGGTGCCTTCGCCGAAAAGGTGGTCGTCGACCAAAGTCAGGTCGTCGTGATGCCCGATGACTTGCCCGCAGAGGCGGTCTGCCTCTTGGCCTGCGGCGTGATCACCGGCATCGGGGCGGTGATCAACGCGGGCAAGATGCGCCCCGGCGACGACGTGGTGGTGATCGGCGCGGGTGGCGTCGGCCTCAACGCCATTCAGGGCGCGCGCATCGGCGGGGCCCGCCGCATCATCGCCGTCGACATGAGCGAGGAAAAGCTGGAAACCGCCCGCGCCTTTGGGGCCACCGACGGCGTGCTGGCCAGCGAAAAGTCCCCGTGGAAGACCGCCACCGACATCATGGGCCGCGGCGCGGATGTGGTGGCGGTGACGGTGGGCGCGATCCCGGCCTACGATCAGGCGCTGCGCTACCTCGGCTGGGGCGGGCGCATGGTGATGATCGGCATGCCCCATTCCGGGGCCATGGCCAGCTATGAGCCGGTGGTGCAGGCCTTTATGGGCCAGCAGATGGTCGGCTCCAAAATGGGTGATGTGGTGATCCAGCGTGATATTCCGTGGATGGCCGACCTGTACCGCCAAGGGCGGCTGAAGCTGGATGAGCTGGTCTCGGGCCGTTGGGCGCTGGAGCAGATCAACGAGGCGATTGCCGATACCAAGGGTGGCGGCGCGCGCCGTAACGTGATCCTGTTCGACCAACCGTGACTCGGATTTTCGTCGAAAATCCGTCTCTGCGTCCCACACCATTCCCGCAGGAGGGTACGCCATGAAACTCCGCGATCTCGACATCATCGTCACAGCGCCCCCCGCCCCCGGCTGGGGCGGGCGTTACTGGATCATCGTCAAGCTGACCACCGATGACGGCATCACCGGCTGGGGCGAATGTTATGCTTCCTCCGTCGGGCCTCAGGCGATGCGCGCGGTGATCGAAGATGTCTTTGCCCGCTACTTTGAGGACGAAAACCCCGAGAACATCGAACGCATGTTCCGCCGGACCTATTCCTCGGGCTTTACCCAGCGCCCCGACCTGACGGTCATGGGGGCCTTTTCCGGGTTGGAAATCGCCTGCTGGGACATTCTGGGCAAGGCGCGGGGCCGCCCGGTCTGGGCCTTGCTGGGCGGCATGATGAACGACCGTGTGCGCGCCTATACCTATCTCTACCCGCTGCCCGCCCACAATCTGGACGATTTCTGGACCTCGCCCGAGATGGCCGCAGAGGCCGCGCTGGACTGCGTTGACCGCGGCTATACGGCGGTCAAGTTCGATCCCGCCGGCCCCTATACCATGCGCGGCGGCCATCAGCCCGGCATGCGCGACATCGCCATGTCCGTCGCCTTTTGCAAGGCGATCCGGGAGGCGGTGGGCAACCGCGCCGACCTGCTGTTCGGCACCCACGGCCAATTCAACACCGCAGGCGCGATCCGTCTGGGGCAGGCGCTGGAACCTTACCTGCCACTCTGGTTCGAGGAACCGATCCCGCCCGACAACCTGCTGGAATTCGCCGAGGTCGCCCGCGCCGTCCGCATCCCCATCGCCACTGGCGAGCGGCTGACCACCCGCGCCGAATTTGCCGCCCTGCTGCGCACCGGCGGGGCCAAGATCCTGCAACCGGCGCTGGGCCGGGCGGGCGGCATCTGGGAGATGCGCAAACTGGCCGCGCTTGCCGAAAGTTTTAACGCCGAGATGGCGCCGCATCTCTATGCCGGTCCCATCGAATGGGCCGCGAACATTCAGCTTTCCGTCTCGATCCCCAACCTGCTGATTGCCGAGACCATCGAAACGCCGTTCCATGACGCCCTGATCAAAGGCTCGATCAAGGTCGACAACGGCTTTATCCCAGCACCGCAGGCCCCCGGTCTGGGCATCGAGGTGGATGAGGATCTGGCCCGCGCGCATCCCTACACCGGCGACGGATTGCACCTGCAAATGCAGGATGCGCCTTGTGATTACGCAAACGGCAATGCCTTTCAGGGCGGAGCCCCGGTGACCGAATCATGATCTCGCATTTCTGAAACGGGGCGGCTATATTGTTGAGACGAAACAAATCGCGAGTCCCATGGAAGACCTGAGAAAATTGCCGCCTCCGCCGGAGGAGATGCAGACCAACGCCCAGCACGCCGCGGCCTTTCTCAAGACGCTGGCACATGAGGGCCGGTTGATGATCCTGTGCCACCTGGGGTCCGGTGAAAAATCCGTGGGCGAACTCGAAGAGTTGCTCAGCATCCGGCAGGCTGCGGTCAGCCAGATGCTTGCGCGACTGCGCGAAGAAGGATTGGTGCAGACCCGGCGCGACGGCAAAACGATCTACTACAGCCTCGCGGACGACAATACGAGCCGGGTGATCGGCCTGCTGTACGACATCTTCTGCGCCCCGCCCAATGGCCGCTGCTGACCCGCCTTTCACCGGACCCGATCTCTGCGGACTGACCGCCTGTGCTGTGGTCGATCTTCTGCAACGGCGCGAGGTCAACCCGCTGGACCTGATAGAGGCCAGCCTGTCGCGCATCGCTGCAACGAGCCCCGCCATTAACGCCATGGTCACGCTCTGCCCGGATCGCGCACGCGCATGCGCCGGTGCCGTTGATCCGGCAAGCCTGCTGGCCGGTCTGCCGGTCGGGATCAAGGATCTGACCCCGGTGGCGGGGGTGCGCACCACCTTCGGCACCCCCGCCCTTGCCGACAATGTGCCACAGATCTCTGACCCCGCTGTCCTGCGGCTGGAATCCCGCGGCGGCGTGGTCATTGGCAAGACCAACACACCGGAAATGGGCGCAGGCGCCAATACCTTCAATCCCGTCTTCGGGGCCACCCGCAACCCGTGGAACACCACGATGAATGCGGGCGGCTCGTCCGGCGGGGCGGCAGCGGGGGTCGCGGCAGGAGAGGTCTGGCTGAGTATGGGGTCGGATGTGGGCGGCTCGCTCCGGACACCGGCCAGCTTTTGCGGCATCGTTGGGCTGCGCCCCTCGCCGGGCGTGATCGCCAGCCCCGCCAGCGACGGGTTCAATCCCTTCCCGGTCGAGGGACCGATGGCCCGCACGGTCGAGGACTGCGCGCTGATGCTGGACGCGATGGCCGGGTGGGATGCGGCGTCGCCGCTGTCGTTCCCCGCGCCAGAGCGCAGATACCTTGACACCTGCCGTGCGGACGCGGGCACGATCCGCATCGCCTATGCCCCCGATCTGGGCGGGCTGGCCCCGGTCACGCCTGAGATAGCCGCGCTGCTGTCAGACGCGCTGACCCGCCTGCAAGCCCCGGACGTGACGGTGTTTGAGGCCGCACCGGACACTACCGGCACTGACACCGCCTTTCGCACCCTGCGCGGGCTGGGCATGTGGACCGGGTTCCGCGCCACGCCCGCCGCCGTGTCGGACCGCTACAAACCCACGCTGCGCCAGAATATCGCCGAAGGCGGCGCACTCACGGTCGACGACATCGCCGAGGCGCGGCTGACCCGCGCCCGGCTTTATGAACGGATGCGCCGGTTCTTTGAAACCTGCGACGTGCTGGCGGGGCCTGTCACCGGCATCGGCCCGTTGCCGGTCGAGATCGAATACCCGCCCGAGGTCGCGGGCCACGCCTGCCGCGACTACATTGACTGGCTGCGCTTTGCCTTTCTTGCGACCCTCTGCGGGCTACCGGCGCTGTCGCTGCCCGTGGGCCGCGACGCGCGCGGCCTGCCGGTGGGGCTGCAACTGATCGGCCCGCCAAGAGGCGAGGCGCGGCTGTTGCAGATCGCCCGGCGGCTGGAACAGGCGACGGGGTTTACCCCGACGCCCATTGATCCGGTTGTGACCCACTAACGACGCGTTACGCGACCGCCTTGGCCTCTGCCCAGTCCCATGGCCGGACAAAATCGCCCAGCACCTTGCCGACCTCTTCCTTGGTTGCGCCATTCGCCTGCACCTGCGCCACCAGCCCCCGGCTCTTGTCGTCGACCACCGCCACGACACGCGCGCCACAGCCTGCCTTTTCCAGCGCGCCGTTGTAGACCCGCGTGATGGCGTGTTTGCGCAGGTCCGGCTTGAACACCTTGCCCACCGCCGTCTTGGGCAGTTCCGGCAGGATGGTCATGTGCTTGGGGTGGGCTGCACGTTCATGCACATGGATGCGGGCATGCTCCAGCAGCTCTTCCTCCGTCACCTCGGCCCCGGCCACCAGTTCGACAAAGGCACAGGGCAGCTCGCCCGAATGCGCGTCGGGCTGGCCGATCGCGCCCGCAAAGGCGACGGCGGGATGCCCCAGCAACGCCTCTTCGATCTCTGCCGGGTCGATATTGTGGCCGCCGCGAATGATCAGATCCTTGGCGCGGCCGGTGATCCAGAGATATCCGCTGACATCCATGCGCCCCAGATCGCCGGTCCGCAGATGCGTGCCATAATGAAAGAGATCCGCGTTCTTGGCCGCCTCGGTATAGGTCCGGCCCGCATAGACGCCGGGGTTGGACACGCAGATCTCACCGATCTCATCGACGCCGCATTCCACCGGCTCGCCCTCTACCATCCGGATGATGCGGATATCGGTATAGGGAAAGGCGATCCCGACAGAGCCGATCTTCTTTTCGCCGTCCACCGGGTTCACCGCGACAAGGCAGGTCGCCTCTGTCAGGCCATAGCCTTCGCAGATGGTCACGCCGCAGGCGGCCTCGAACCGATTGAACAGTTCCATCGGCATCGGGGCAGAACCGGAAAACGCCGTCTTGATAGTGGAGATGTCCGCATCCACCTTGCGCTGCATCAGCGCCGACACCGCCGTCGGCACGGTGATCACAAAGGTCGTCTTCCAGCGCTCGCATAGCTTCCAGAAATTGTCAAAGACCCCCTCGCCGCGATACCCCGCAGGCGTCGGGAACACCACATGCGCGCCGGAAAACACCATCGCCATCAGGATGACGTGGCAGGCAAAGACGTGGAACAGCGGCAGCGGGCACATCACGCTGTCGGTCTCACTGAACAGCAGCGTATCGCCCAGCCAGCCGTTGTACAGCATCCCCTCATAGGTGTGCTGGGCCACCTTCGGCATGCCCGTGGTGCCGCCGGTGTGGAAATAGGCGGCCACCCGGTTTGCCGTGCTGTCGGCAAAGGACAGCGTCTTGGGCTGCTTGGCCATTTCCTTGCGGAAATCCTTGACGTCGGCGTGATGGTTGCCCGGATTCTTCGGCCGCACAAGCGGCACGATCCAGCTTTTCGGCGGGGTCAGATAACGATTGAGGTCGACCTCCAGCACCGTGTGCACATTCGGTGCGTTGCGCACCGCCTCGGCCATCTTCTGCGCGATGTCGGTCTTGGGAAACGCCTTGAGCGTGACCACCACCTTGGCATCCGTCTCGCGCAGGATCGAGGCGATCTGCTCGGGCTCCAGCAGCGGGTTGATCGGGTTCACGATCCCCGCCACAGCGCCGCCCAGCAGCGCGGCAATCGCCTCGTTGCAGTTGGGCAGGACATAGGCGACGACGTCGGTTTCGCCCACACCAAGGCTGCGAAACAGGTTCGCCGCCTGCGCCGTGGTGTCGCGCACCTCGGCCCATGTCAGGGTCTCGGCCTTGGCCGTCGGATCGGAGAGAAGCTGATAGCTGACCGCCGGTCGGCCCGCATGCCGCCCCGCCGTGCGGGTCAGCTGCCCCCACAGCGTCGGCGGAATATCCCGCTCCGCCCAAGGGCCCTCTGCCTCGATTGCATTCCGGTCGTCCATTCCCGCATAGGTCATGGGCGTCTCTCCTCCCGTTTTTCGTTGCCGACCAGTTTGTGAGCCTTTGTCCCTTCGCGCAAGAGATAGGGACGCGGCGGCATCAAACCCGTGACGCAGCGTTTTCCCGCGCCGCCCAGCGGGCGGGCCGTTTCGCGCGACCAGCGCCATCGCTCCGGCGCGCCCTTGCTTCCATCAGGGGCGGTTTTGTGGCATTGGTTTTGGCCATGGACCACCCGCTGATCGACCTCATCAACGCCCGCATTGCGGCCGCGGAACGCGACGGGGCCTTCGACAAACTCGAAGGCGCGGGCCAGCCCCTGCCCACCTGCGACGACCCGGAAAACGCCGTCATGACCCGTATCCTGAAAGAGAACGGCGCGGTGCCGGAGGTGGTCGCCCTGATCCGCGAGTTGGCCGAGCTGCGCGCACGCCTGCGCGACACTCACGACCGCACCGCCCGCGCCGGCCTGATCCGAGAGATTGCCTTGCGCGATACCCGGCTGGAGATCGCCAAGCGCCGGTGATCCCCCAGCCTGAGACCGGTCTAAAGGTCCGTCTTAACACTTGTCCCGCAGCGTCCTTTTGGGCAAACCGTTTTCCAACCTCAGGGAGACGCACGCATGGTATCGGTCAAGGAACAGTACGAAAGCTATCCCTACCCGGAACGTGACCCGGCGGATGAGAAAAAGCGCCTGATCGTCGGCTCGCCCTCACATCCGCTGGAAATCGACCACTACCTGTATCAGGGCCAGCGCGACTGGTCGCAAACCCTGCGGGTGCTGGTGGCGGGTGGCGGCACCGGCGATGCGCTGATCCAGATCGCCCAGATGATGACCAGCGCGGGCGCGCCCTATGAGATCACCTATCTGGACCTCTCCAAGGCCTCGCGCGCAATCGCCGAGGCGCGGGCCAAGGCACGCGGCCTGACCGGCATCACCTTCGTCACCGGCAGCCTGCTGGACGCGCCGGATCATGGGCCCTTTGACTACATCGACTGCTGCGGCGTGCTGCACCACCTGCCCGATCCGGACGCGGGCTTTGCCGCGCTGCGGGCCGCCGTGGCTCCCGGCGGCGGCATGGGGTTCATGGTCTATGCCCCCTATGGCCGCTCTGGCATCTATGCGCTGCAAGAGGCTTTTGGCACGCTCTTTGACGGCATGGCCCCGCAGGTGCGGCTGTCCAAGGCGAAAAAGATCGTCGGCAACCTGCACAAGGGCCACCCCTTTGCCGCCAACGGCAATGTCACCGACCACAAACAAAGCGACGCGGGCTTTTACGACCTGCTGCTGCACGGTCAGGACACGCCCTTTGACATCCCCCGCCTGCTGGGCACGCTGGAGCGGACGGGCTGGAAACTGCAATCGCTGCTGCCGCCGGGCCTCTATGATCTGGCGCGCATCACCGACCGGCCCAAGGATATGGACGACGCCACCGCCATGGCCTTGGCGGAAAAGCTGCGCGGCACGATGAAAAAGCACCTTGGCTATCTTGTGCCCGCCGATGAGGACCGCCCCATCGCGCGCGGATCAAAGCAAAGTCTGATCCCGCGTTCGCCCACCAGCGACATGCGCAAACCGGCACAGGCGGTGGCGCAGGGCCGCCCGTTGCCGATCACCCTGAAAGAGGCGGATGTGCAGATGCGCATCCCGCGTGACTGCGCGCCGTTGATGGCCGCCATCAACAACCGTCGCAGCCTTGCCGAGATCCGCGAAGTGACAAAAATGGACCCGCTGCGCTTTGCCGATCTCTGGGGGCGGCTGGAACGCGAGCTGACCGCCTGGGGCCTGCTACATTACTCCCGTTTCGGGCTCTGACCCATGTGCGGGCGGTTTGCGGTCACTCTCCCCCCGGACGCCATGGCCCAGTTGTTCGAGGCGGCACCGTCGAACGACCTGCCAGAAGTGCCCAACTACAACGTCTGCCCGACGAACCAGATCCACGTGGTTATGGAGGACGCAGGACGGCGGCTGGTGTCGATGCGCTGGGGGTTCCTGCCGCATTGGTACAAGGCCCCCAACGGCGGCCCGCTGCTGATCAACGCGCGCGCAGAGACCATCGCCGAGAAACCCGCGTTCAAGGCCGCCTGCCGTGAACGGCGCTGCCTGATCCCCTGCACCGGCTTTTACGAATGGACCAAGGACGAAGACGGCAACCGCCTGCCGTGGTACATCCATCCCTCACAGGACTCCGCGCTGGTCTTTGCCGGTGTCTGGCAGGACTGGGAACGCGACGGGCAGGCCTTTCGCACCTGCGCCATTGTCACCTGCGCCGCCAATCAGGCCATGTCGAACATCCACCACCGGATGCCGGTTGTGCTGGCCCCCGATACCTGGGCCAAGTGGCTGGGAGAGGAAGGGCGCGGCGCGGCCACGTTAATGACACCGGCACCAGAGGACGCCCTCAGTTTCTATCGCGTGGACCCGGCGGTGAACTCCAACCGGGCCAAGGGACCGGAGTTGATCGCCCCCCTCTGACCGCGCTCCGGCGTTTTGCCGGGTCAAATCCCGCTGCGGGACGCGACCGCAGCAAGACGCCTTGGCAGGACGCCCCCGCCCTTTTACGTCCTGCGGAACGTCAGGTAATGCGGCACCCGGCCTTCGCGCAGCGCCTTTTGCTCATAGCGGGTGGAATGCCAGTCGTCCCAGGGATCGCGCCAGTCCGCCGGGCCATCGGCCAGCCACTCAAAGCCCGCCTTTGGCACCTCGATCAAGGTCTGGCGCACATAGTCGGGGATATCCGTCGCCACCCGGAACTCCGCCCCCGGCTTCAGCACCCGGTGCAGCGGCTCAAGGTGTTCCGCCGTCACAAAGCGGCGGCGGTGGTGTTTCTTCTTGGGCCAGGGATCGGGGTACAGCAGAAACGCCTTTGACACCGACTGATCCGGCAGCACGTCGAACAGGTTGCGCGCATCGCCCGGATAAACCCGCAGGTTCTGCACCCCCGCATCCCGGATCTTGCCCAGCAGCATGGCCACGACGTTGATGAAAGGTTCCGCACCGATCAACCCAACATCGGGGTTCTGCACCGCCTGATGGACCAGATGCTCGCCCCCGCCAAAGCCGATTTCCAGCCAGACCGGCGCGTCGCCGAACACCGCTTTCAGGTCCAGCGGGGTGCGATCCGGGTTCTCTTCCCAGTCCACCGGCCCCGGTGACAGCTTGTCCAGATCCTCTTGCAGGTACTCTTCCTGCTTGGGCCGCAGGGTCTTGCCCCGGATACGGCCGTAAAAGTTCCGCCAAGGGGCGTCGGGATGCTTGTTCGATGTTGTCATGGCGGCAAGCGCATACCCGCCTCGCTGCCATCGTGCAAGATGCCTGACACCCGTCACCACCATCAAAGGGCGTCAGCGGCGCTCCAGCGGCGCAATGACCGCGCTCAGCATCCCCGTGGAGAACGGGGCCGCAAAGCCGCGCCGCCGCTCTTGCGTGCCGGACCCGCCGCCAAGATGCAGGCCGATGACAGTGCCGGTATCCAGATCGATCACCGGGGCCCCGGCGGTGCCGCCCGCCGTGGTGGCGTCATGGCCAAAGGCCTGCGGATAATCCGCCCAAGCCGAGGCAACGGCCACCCGCGTGCCCGGCATCAGCCGCTTGATATAGGGCCGCCAGCCCGGTTGCATCTCGATCCCTGCCACCCTTGGATCGTTGACCGGATAGCCCAGCACGGCCAGCCACGCCCCCTCATCCGGCACCCCGTCCCCTAGGGGCGCGGGCCCGATCCCGGCAGAGGCCAGCCCCGGCACATGCAGGAAACTCAGGCCCGCCTCCTTGTCGCGCAACAGCACCTGCCGCACCGCAAAGACCCGGTTGTCGCGATCGTCCTGCGCATCCTCTCCGACCGAAAACTCCATCCGCAACAGTGGCAAAGGGGTCAGGCTGGCGGCCATCGCCATGCCCGGCGCCTGAAGATAGCCGGGCACAAAATCCGCCGTCACCACCACATCGCGCGCCACCACAAAGCCGGTGCCGCGCATCGGCTGGTCGCCGTCCGACAGCCGCAGGAACCCGGTCGCCGCCGCGACCTGCGCCAGCGCGTCCGCCTGCGGCGTCAGCACCTCTTGTACCGCCGCAACGGTCCCCGCCTGCACGCGGCCGTCGATCATTGGCAGCATCGGGCGGAAATCGCCGCTGGACACGGGCCGCACGTCGGGGTCGGCGGCACTGACCACCGGTTGCGCCGCCGCCGCCACCCGCAGGGTCTGGCGCGCCTCTTCCAGCGTCAGCCCCCGGCCCATCCCGGCATAGATCGCCCGCGCCTCGGCGATCGCGCCCGGATCGCCCGGCAGCGGCGTCGGGTCCAACTGGATCAGGTTGGCGTGCAACTGATAGATTTCGGCAAATTCGACCGACTGCCCGATCAGCAGTTTCAGGTTGTCGCGCGCGCGTTCCAGATCGCCCAGATCGTCGATGTTCAGCGTCAGGTCCGCCGCCCGCTTGTCGCGCAACCGCTGCCACGTCAGAAACGCCTCGGTCCACAGGCAATAGTGGTCGCGCCGCATCTTAAACACCGCGCCATCCTGTTCGGACACCAGTTCCGCCCAGATCAGCGCGCAGGCGATGCGCGCCGCAAGATCGCTGTCGCGGCGGATGTCGTCAAAGGTCATCAGCCGGTTGTCCTCCAGCGGCTGATGCGCGTTGCGCGGGGCCTTGGACCAGCGCACCACGGCAGAGATGCGCCCCTCGCCGGTGTCCACCACATGGCCTGTGATCTCGTTCGGCGGGGCCACGCGGCGGCGCATCGAATCCAGCAGCTTGCCAAAGTTGATGCCCTGCACGTTCAGTTCCAGCTTGCTCAGCGCCTCGGTCGAGAACCCCAGCGAGGCGGTGGTAAAAGGCAAGGGGGCCACGTCACGCGCGCCCGCCTGCGCATCCCGCGCCAGCCGTGCCTCGCGCAGCAGGTTCTCCCGGCGAAAGCTTTGGTTGATCAGCCCGTGCCGCTGCACGATCATCGCCCGCAGCGCCTCGGACCGGGTCGCGTCCGGTTGGCCGTGGCGCGCAAACTGAAACCCGCCGATGCCCGGCTTGGCGGATTGAAAGACCTTGTCAACCTCGCGCACCAGCATCGCCGCCACCAGCACCAGCAACCCGGCATAGGCCAGCTTGGCAAGGTTCGTCGTGAACGGGATCGGTTGCGGGTCGGACCACCAGAGCCAGCCGACAAAACCGGTGGCACAAGCCATGAAGATGAAAAGCAGCATGCGACTATCCACGGATCAAAAACCAGTCAGAGTTGAAATACCCTGTCAGTTTACACGAAAAACGGTTCCAAACCAAGAGCACGGCCCGCCCCCACAGCCACAACGAAAAAGGCGCCCCCGAAACGGGAGCGCCTTTGTCATACTGTACAACCTTGGAAAGGCCGGTCTCAGATCGCCTTGTTCAGCGCCTCGACCAGATCGGTCCGCTCCCACGAGAAACCGCCATCTGCTTCGGGCGCGCGGCCGAAGTGGCCGTAGGCCGCCGTGCGCTGATAGATCGGCTTGTTCAGTTCCAGATGCGTGCGGATGCCGCGCGGCGTCAGGTCGATGACCTTGGGGATCGCCAGTTCGATGTCGCGCGCCTCGACCTTGCCGGTCTGGTGGGTGTCGACATAGATCGACAGCGGCTTGGCCACGCCGATGGCATAGGACAACTGCACGGTGCAGCGGTCGGCCATGCCTGCGGCCACCACGTTCTTGGCCAGATAGCGCGCCACATAGGCCGCCGAGCGGTCCACCTTGGTCGGATCTTTGCCCGAGAACGCGCCGCCGCCATGCGGGGCCGCACCGCCGTAGGTGTCGACGATGATCTTGCGACCGGTCAGGCCCGCGTCGCCATCGGGGCCGCCGATGACAAACTTGCCGGTCGGGTTGACCCACCATTCGGTGTCGCCGGTGATCCAGCCATCGGGCAGCGTTTCACGGATGTAAGGCTCGACCAAGGCGCGCACATCGGCGCTGGTCATGCTTTCGTCCAGATGCTGGGTCGACAGCACGATCGAGGTCACGCCCATCGGTTTGCCGTCTTCATAGCGCACCGACAGCTGCGATTTGGCGTCCGGGCCCAGCGCGGGTTCGGTGCCGTTCTTGCGGACCTCTGCCAGACGGCGCAGGATCGCGTGGCTGTACTGGATCGGCGCGGGCATCAGCGCCTCTGTTTCATTGGTGGCGTATCCGAACATGAT
Source organism: Antarctobacter sp. (assembly GCF_048262615.1). GTDB lineage: Bacteria > Pseudomonadota > Alphaproteobacteria > Rhodobacterales > Rhodobacteraceae > Antarctobacter. The sequence continues at coordinate 12,964 of NZ_JBLXFB010000031.1, read as the reverse complement.
GCCCTGATCGCCAGCCCCCTCATCGCCCTGCTCGCCGGTCACACCCTGCGCGATATGCGCGGACTGCTCGTGCAGCAGGTTGGTGATTTCGCAGGTGGCGTGGTGAAACTTGTCCTGCTCATAGCCGATGTCCTGAATGCAGGCCCGCGCGATGTCGGGGATGCTGGCCATAAAGCCCGGCATCTTTTCCTGATCGGTCAGGCCGACCTCACCGCCAATGACAACGCGGTTGGTGGTGGCAAAGGTTTCGCAGGCAACGCGCGCCAGCGGGTCTTCGGCCAGAAAGGCGTCAAGGATGGCGTCGGAAATCCGGTCACAAACCTTGTCCGGGTGGCCTTCCGAGACGGACTCGGAGGTGAAAATATAGTTATTACGTGACATGAAGAATGCTCCATTGATGCCGCCGTCACGCCAGGAAGCCGTTGTGACGGGATGCTTACTATCTCGATGCGCGTACGCGGCGCGGCTGGCAGGGTCAATCGGATTCTGTGCGACCGATGCGCCGCGCCGCACCCCAAAGCAGGCCAATGGCGATAAATAGCGCAATTCCGGCTGGCAGGTCGCCGGTGCGGCCATACAGCGTGTTCCGCATCGGTGGCGGCAGCGGGGCGTCCAGATAGCCCGCCTCACCCAATGGCAGCGCCTCCAGCACCCGCCCCGCCCCGTCGATCACCGCAGAGACGCCGGTATTGGCGCTGCGCAGCATGGGCAGCCCCTGCTCGATCGCGCGGATGCGCGCCTGTGCCAGATGCTGAAACGGGCCTGACCACGTCCCGAACCACGCATCGTTGGTGATCTGGATCAGCATGTCGGGGCGCAGCGGCGCGCCAAACACATCCTGCGGAAAGACCGCCTCGTAGCAGATCAGCGGCAGCGCCGTCCCCAGATCGCCCAGATTGATCACCTGCGGCCCCGGTCCGGCGCTATAGCCGCCCTCGGCCCGCGCCGCCAATCCGGCAATGTTCCAGCGCGCAAAGACCGCCGCGGCGGGCATGTATTCGCCAAAAGGCACAAGGTGATGCTTGTCATAGAGCGCGGTCACACCGCCGCCCGGCGCAAGCGCCACCAGCGCGTTGTAATATCCGGCCTGATCGGCGCGCTGCACGCCGACGATGACCTGCGCCTCGCCCGCCGCCTGCGTGATCTGGTCCAGCACCGGACCCGCATGGCGCAGCAGGTTGGGCACGCTTGTCTCTGGCCAGACGATCAACTGCGGGCGCGGCTGGCCCGGCTCGGGCGCGGCGGCGGTGAACCGCAACTTGCGCTCCATAAAGACCGGGATCATGGCCGGATCCCACTTTTCATGCTGCGCGGCGTTGGGCTGCACCAGCCGCACCAGAGGTCGCCCGTCCAGATCCTGCGCCGGGGGCGTCAGCACCACGCCACCGCCGAACAGCACGGCCAGCACCGCCGCGCCAGCCCCTGCCGCCCGCAGTCGCCGCGCGCCGGGCGACAAGGCAGCGGCCAGCAGCGCCGCCGCTGCCAGTGTCGCCGCCGTCAACCCGTGCGGCCCGATCACCGAAACCCATTGGATCACCGGCACCGGCAGCCAGAAATACGGCACCAAAGCCCATGGAAACCCGGTGAACACATAGGCCCGCGCCAGTTCCGCCGCGCTCCACGCCAGCACCAGCGTCAGCGCCGGGTGCCGCGCCCGCCCGGCAAGCCAAAACGCCAGCCCCCAGAACAGCGCCAGCCCCCCGGCCAGCCCGATCAGCCCAAAGGGCGCCATCCAGCCGGTTGTGGCCGCATCCACAAGGAACGGCTCGACGATCCAGCTCATGGAAAAGCCGAAATAGCCCAGCCCGACGGCCCAGCCGGTGCCCGCCGAGGTCATGCCGCGCGCGGTTGAAAGAAACAGCCAGATCGCCGCCACATAGCCCGGAAAGGCAAGATACCACAGATCATAGGGCGGCTGCCCCAGCCCGATGATCCCCCCCACGGCCACCGCCAGCGGCAGACGCGCCCAGCCCGGCAACCGCTCTTGGGTCGCGGGCAGGCGACCGGCCGACCGGCTGTCAGGCATGGCCCGCGTCAACCTTGGCGGATTGCGCCCCCTGCGCCGGAACCGGGGTCGCCGCATGGCCCGACGCGCCGTCAGACCGCGCCGCGTTGGCGGAGCGCACCCGCAGCCGTTTGATCCGGCGCGGATCGGCATCCACCACCTCAAAATCCAGACCGACGGGATGCGGCACCACTTCGCCGCGCGCAGGCACGCGACCGGCCAGCATGAACACCAGCCCGCCCAGCGTGTCGATCTCTTCCTCGTCGATGGTGTCGTGATCGGTCAGCGTCAGACCCAGTTCCGCCTCGAAATCGGTCAGCGGGGTCTTGGCCTGCACAAGGTAGCAACCGCTCTTTTCGCGGGTCCAGTACTGATCCTCTTCGGTGTCGTGCTCATCCGCGATCTCACCGATAACCTGTTCAATCAGATCCTCGATCGTGACCAGCCCGTCAACGCCGCCATATTCGTCGATCACCAGCGCCATGTGCCGCCGCTCTGTCTGCATCTTGGTCAGCAGAACGCCAATCGGCATCGACGGCGGAACAAACAGCAAGGGCCGCAGCAGACGTTTCAGGTTGAACCGCCCGCCGGTGCCATTGAAGCCGTGCTGCAAGGCAAAATCCTTGAGGTGGGCCATGCCGACCGGCGTGTCCAGTGTGCCGTCATAGACCGGCAACCGCGTCAGTCCACTGTCGCGGAAGACGGACACCAGATCGTCCTTGGTGATCGTATTCGGAACGGCAATGATCTCGGCCTTGGGGATGGCCACGTCCTCAACCCGCATCCGGCGCAGGTTGATCATGCCATGAATTGGCCTGTTGGCAGACGGAGGGGTGCTTGGCTTCGCGGTCCCGTCTTGCGAGCCGCCTCCGCCGATCCGTCCGAATATCCTTTTCCAAAACCCGTGCCGCGGCCCGTGTCCGTTCATATGTCCCGATCCAAGCGCGCGTTGCGCTGCCTTAGACGAGTCTTCGCTATCGCCCATCAATCCGTTCCATCATGCCCCCTCCGGGGCGCCATCCACACCATATGGGTCCGGTAGACCGAGATTGCCAAGTATTTCAACCTCAAGCCGTTCCATCAGCGTGGCGTCAAGGTCACGCATATGGTCATAGCCCAATAGATGTAACACCCCATGAACGATCAGATGTGTGACATGTTGCTCCATAGGGATGCCCCGATCGGCGGCTTCCTGCGCACAGGTCTCATAGGCCAAGGCAATATCGCCCAGATGATGCGCGTCGTCGTCATCCTCCGGTTCGGGCGCGAAGGGCGCACCGCCATCGGCCTCGGCGGCCAGATCCTCCGACGGCCAGCTCAGGACGTTGGTGGCCTGCGGCTTGTCCCGGAAATCGCCGTTCAGAGCGGCGATTCGGGCATCGTCGCAGCCCAGCACGGCGATTTCATACCGCTCCGGCGACAGCCCCAGATGCGACAGCGCCGCCGCCGCCCCGGTTTCGGCCAGCCGGTCTAGGCCGACCTGCGGCCAGCGGTCATCCTCGAATATCGTGTCGGTCAGCATATGGATCAGCGCCGGGGACGCGGCCCCGGCCCCCAGAGAAATGGAAAGCCCGCAGAAACGGCGGCTTTGCCCTACCCCTGCGTGTCGGCCTCATAGGCCTCAATGATCGCCGCGACAAGCGGATGGCGCACCACGTCCTTGGCGGTGAAATAGTTGAACGAAATGCCGGGCACATGGGCCAACAGCCGTTCCGCGTCCGCCAGCCCCGACGGCACCCCGCGCGGCAGGTCGATCTGGGTGCGGTCGCCGGTGATGACCATGCGGCTGCCCTCGCCCAGACGGGTCAGGAACATCTTCATCTGCATGGTGGTGGCGTTCTGCGCCTCATCCAGCACCACAAAGGCATTCGACAGCGTCCGCCCCCGCATAAACGCAAGCGGCGCGATCTCGACCGTTTTTTCCTCCCGCATCTTGGCAAGCTGTTTGCCGGGCAGGAAATCGTTCAGCGCATCCATCAGGGGCTGCATGTAGGGGTCGACCTTTTCCTCCTGCGTGCCGGGCAGAAAGCCCAGCCGCTCCCCCGCCTCGACGGCAGGACGACAGAGGATGATCTTGTCCACCTCGCCGGTGATCAGCATGTTCACGCCAACCGCGACGGCCAGATAGGTCTTGCCGGTGCCCGCCGGACCGATGCCAAAGGCCATTTCGTTTTCGAACAACGATCGCACATAGACCTTTTGCGCATCGGTACGCGGCTCGATCAGCTTTTTGCGGGTCTTGATCTCGACCTTGCCGCCGGTGAACATCTCCAGTTGTTCGTCCGGCTCTTCCTCTTCCATCCGCAGGGCGCGGTCGATGTCGCCGCGTTCAACCTCGCGGCCCTGTTCAAGGCGCTCATATAGGCCACGCAGCACATCGGCCACGGCAGGCACAGCGTCCTCCGGGCCATGCACCGCCAGCTGGTTGCCACGGCGCAGAATCTGCACCCCGGTTCTGGCCTCGATGTCGGTGAGGTTGCGATCAAACTCACCACAGAGATCGATCAGCAAACGATTGTCGGGGAATTCAAGGATCGCTTCGGTCAAGGTGCCCGCTGTCAAACCCGTCTCCTGCGCAGGGCGTTCCGATTCTGAACGCGTGTTTCTGCTAGATATGGTGCATGGGGCGGCGGGGGGACGCAAGGCTCGGTCGCGCCCGGACGTCGATTGTCATGGGAACGCCACAAAAACAGACCGCGCAGCAGATGCTGCGCGGTCCGGTGGTCTGTAGGTTACTGTCAGCGACAGGTCAGAGCGGGTCGCCGATGATCGAGGTCGAGCCACCCTTGAAGTCGCCAGTGGCGATGGTCGGCGGGGCAATGCCCGAGCAGACCGGCTTGCCGTATTTGTCGAGGCGGGCCGACAGATAGCCCTCGACGCCGTCGTCGATGATCCAGTGGTCACAGCCGTTCGGATCGACCCAGATGCCGGCCTTCATGCCGGTGAGGTCGTCACGGTCGATGGACTGGCGGTCCCGGCTCTTGTCGGGGCCGACCGGATCGCAGGCCGCAACAGCAGCGACAGCGGCAACCAGCAGAAGCGGTTTAACGAAGTTCATTGTCATGATCCCTTCTGGATTACCGGAAGCAGAGGATTTCGACACGGCGGTTCTTGGCCATGCCCATTGCAGTCTTGTTCGTCGCGACCGGCATACGTTCGCCATAGCCACGCACGTCGGTGATGTTGGCCCCGACCGAACGGGCCACTCTGGCCACGGCCAGCGCGCGGTTGTAGCTCAACTTGATGTTGTAATCATCCGAGGCGCGGCTGTCGGTGTGGCCGGCGATGACATAGCCGACGGCATTCGCGGACTTGAAAAAATCGGCAATGCGCGCCTGACCGTGTTTGGAGATCCGGTAGCTGTCGGTGGCAAAGAACTGATCGGTGTTCATCACGCCGCAGGTGTTGCTGCGATGGCAGACCGGGATGCCCTTGCGGTCGGTGTGCGGGCTCATGTAGCCCTCGACCCCGTCGTCCATCACCCAGTGTTCACAGCCGTCCGGGTCCACCCAGATGCCGGGAATATACTGCTCCCCCTTGATGGTGCGGGTGTTTTGCGTCGAGATGAATGGTGTCTTCTGGTCAGCGTCCCCGGCGACTGCCGGCGCAACGGCCGACAGACCAGCGAGGGCCGCAAGCGCCATCGCGCCGATGGCCTTGGAAATGCGATAAGCCACAGCCTGGTCCCTTGATTTAAGTTTCCCCTAATGCGTGCGCCACATGGCAGCGGGCGCACGCAAATTTACTATAATCAACACTTTAGCAAAACTGCTTGGCCTGTGAAGCGAAAAGCTATGTGTACTGTCCCAAAATCGGAAACAGTTCCCGAAAACGCTTTGTTTTTCTGTGGATAATCCGAACCCTTTTTTTGAAACAAGGGGTTCTTGGGGGCTGTCAGACCGGGACAACAACCCCCTTCAGAGAGTTGGGGCCACTGGAATCGATTCGGATTCGCGCAATATCGCCGGGGCCGAAATCGTTGGTTTCGACGTGCACCGCGTGCAGGTATTCCGATTTCCCGACCATCTGGCCCGGCATCCGTCCGGGCTTTTCGAACAGCACATGCACATCCCGGCCGACCATCGCGTCCTGCAAGCTGCGCTGTTGTTTGGTCAATAGCGCCTGCAACCGCTGCAAACGGTCGTCCTTTTCCGCCTCCGAGACCTGCGGACGTTCCGCCGCCGGGGTGCCGGGGCGTTCGGAATACTTGAACGAAAACGCCGAGCCGTATTCCACCGCCGAAATCAGGTCCATCGTGGCCTGAAAATCCGCTTCGGTCTCTTCCGGGAATCCGACGATGAAATCGCCCGACAGGTGCAGATCGGGTCGCGCCGCGCGCAGCCGTTCGATCAACCGCAGATAGTCGTCCGCCGTGTGGCTCCGGTTCATTCGTTTCAGGATCTTGTCCGACCCCGCCTGCACCGGCAGATGCAGATAGGGCATCAGCTTGTCACAGTCGCCATGCGCCGCGATCAGCGCGTCATCCATGTCGTTGGGGTGTGAGGTGGTGAAGCGGATACGCGCCAGACCGTCGATCTTGGCCAGCGCGCGGATCAGCCCCGCCAGCCCGCCGTCGTGCCCGTGATAGGCATTCACGTTTTGGCCCAAAAGGGTGATCTCACGCACGCCGCGCTCGACCAGATCACGCGCCTCAGTCAGCACCCGCTCTGCCGGGCGGCTAACCTCTGCCCCGCGCGTATAGGGCACCACGCAAAAGGCGCAGAACTTGTCACAGCCCTCTTGCACGGTCAGAAACGCCGTCGGCCCGCGCTTGGCCTTGGGCCGCGCGGTGAGGTGGTCGAACTTGTCTTCTTCGGGGAAATCCGTGTCCAGCGCCTTGGCGCCGTTATGGGTCCGCGCCAGCAGATCCGGCAGCCGGTGATAGCTTTGCGGGCCGACCACCAGATCCACCATCGGTTGACGGCGCATGATCTCTGCGCCCTCGGCCTGCGCCACACATCCCGCCACGCCGATCTTCAGATCCGGCTTGTCCGCCTTCAGCCCCTTGTAGCGGCCCAGTTCCGAATAAACCTTTTCCGCCGCCTTTTCCCGGATGTGACAGGTGTTCAGCAGGATCATATCCGCATCTTCGGGGCGCGCGGTTGTCTCATAGCCCTCGCCGCCCATGGCCTCGGCCATGCGCTCGCTGTCATAGACGTTCATCTGACAGCCGTAGGTCTTGATATACAGTTTCTTCGGGGCCATGGCGCGCTCCTGTCTCGGATGTAAGGGCTGGCGATACCGCAGAATCCCCCCGCCTTGCAATGCACGAGATTTTCACCGACCCTGCGGTAAAAGCCCCACCAGAGGCCGAGCATGTTCTACAAGACCCTTGATCAGTTCCTGTCCCAAGGGGCCCATGCGCTCAGTCGCGGGCCCATCGCGCTGGTGTTTGCCGAGGACGCGGTGGAACTGGACACCACCCTGCGCCACCACCGCCACAGCGGCTTTGGCACCGTGGTGCTCTTTGGCGCGCGCGATCTGGCGCTGCCCGCCGATCTGGCGGACAAGGTGCATCACGTCGCTTATGACATGCGCACGGACAAGGCCCTGCCAAGGGCCGTCAATGGCGTCATCCGCAATGCCCCGGAACAGTGGATATTTTATTGCTACAACGCCGAATACCTCTTCTTTCCCTTTTCAGAAAGCCGGACAGTCGGCGAAATGCTGGCCTATCACACAGAGGAACGGCGCGACGCGATGTTGACCTATGTCGTCGACCTCTACGCCGGGGATCTGCGCAAATGCCCCAATGCGGTGTCGCTGGACGATGCATGGCTTGACCGCTCGGGCTATTACGCGCTGGCCCGGCCCGACCCGAAAAACCACAATCACCCAAAGGAACGGCAGCTGAACTTTTTCGGCGGGTTGCGCTGGCGGTATGAGGAACACGTCCCCGAAAGCCGCCGCAAGATTGATCGCATCGCGATTTTCCGCGCCAAACCGGGGCTGAAACTGCGTGAGGACCACACGTTTTCGGATGAAGAATACAACACCTACGCCTGCCCGTGGCACAACAACCTGACCGCGGCCATTGCCAGTTTCCGCACCGCCAAGGCGCTGAAAAGCAATCCGGGGTCCACCTTCGACATAAAGAATTTTCGCTGGCACAACTCGACGCCCTTTGAATGGCATTCACGCCAGTTGCTGGATCTTGGCCTGATGGAACCGGGTCAGTGGTTCTGAGCGGGATGTGAGAAAGCCGGGACATGATGCCCCGGCCTTTCATCATCAAACCTGCCTGCAAGGTCAGCTGAAATCCTCGACCACAATTTGATCCTGTTCGACTCCCAGCCGCGCCAGTTCCTCGGGCATCGCCTCGACCATCGCATCGGGGCCGCAGATATAGCAGATGTCCCTTTGCGGATCGACAAAACCGGCCAGCATGTCGCTGTCGATCATGCCGCGCGCCAGCGGGCTGCCCTTTTCCTCTGTCACCGTCCAGTGACAGCGCAGCCCCGGCATCGCCTCAAAGGCGTTGCGCATGACGATGTCGCGCTCACACTGGTTTGAGAACATCAGCGTGTTGCCCTCCAGCGTGCCGTTTTCCTCCAGCTTTTTGCGCAGGATCGCGATAAAGGGCGTCACCCCCGCGCCCCCGGCGATAAAGACACCGTCGCCCTTGTCCTCGATCGCGCCCCAAGGGTCGCCGATCAGCGCGCTGTCACCCGGTGCCATCCTGCCGATCTGGTCCGTCACGCCGTTGTGGTCGGGATAGGACTTGATCACAAATTCCAGCCGGTCTTCATCCGGCAGGCTGGTAAAGGTGAACGGGCGCTGTTCGTCGCGCCAGCCCTCGCGGTCCAGCGCGAAATCCGTCGCCTGACCGGGGGTGTGAACATAGCCTTGCGGCTTGTCGAACGTCAGACGGTGGACATCATGTGTCACCGACTCGATGCTTTGCAGAGTGATCTTGTAGGTCATTGCGCCTCCGGTGCTTTGGAAGTCAACGTCCCGGCGCGTCTGCGGTTCCTGTCAGCGCGTTACAGCGCCGCGCCGTAGGCGCAGATCGCCCCGTGGCCATCGGTCGACCGCACCAACTGGCCGTTGCGGAAAACCGCATGGACATAGCGCGGCGCCTCGGCGCTGCCATAGGCATAGCTGACGCAGGCCTCGTCCCAGTTCGCCGGGTTCCGCTCAAACCCTGCGTCCAGCCCAAAGACCGCGTCCGCCTGCGCCTGAGTCATGCCCGTCGACAGCTTACGGGCCTCGGCCCCCTGTCCGCCGCCAGCACCGCCCGACACCGGGGCCGCGCCCTCCATACAGCCACCCAGCGCCGCAACCATCCCAAGAGCCCAGACCAGACGCATCGCCGCCTCCCTTACAGGTTTTCCATCTGCGGCATGCCAAGCACGTGATAGCCGCCGTCCACCATGACGATCTCACCCGTGGTGCAGGCGCCTGCGTCCGAGATCAGCCAGACCGCCGTGCCGCCGACCGCCTCCAGCGTGGCATTCGCCCGCAGCGGCGCGTTCTGGCCGGTGTGTTTGTAGGTGCGCCGCGCGCCGCCAATGGCCGCGCCCGCCAGCGTCTTCATCGGGCCGGGGCTCAGCGCGTTCACGCGGATGCCGTCCGGGCCAAGATCGTTCGCCAGATACCGCGTCGTCGATTCCAGCGCCGCCTTGGCCACACCCATCACGTTATAATTCGGCACCACCCGCTGGCTGCCCAGATAGGTCAGCGTCAGCAGCGCCCCGCCGTTCGTCATCAGCGGATGCACCCGCCGCGCCACCTCGATGAACGAATAGACCGAAATATCCATCGAGTTCTTGAAGTTCGCCCGCGAGGTGTTCAGAAACCGCCCCGTCAGTTCTGTCTTGTCCGAATAGGCAATCGCGTGGACAAGGAAATCCACGCTCTCCCACCGCTGGCCAAGCGCCTCAAAGGCCGCATCCAGGGACGCATCGTCGGTCACGTCCACGTCGACCATAAAGTCCGACCCGACGCTGGCCGCCAAAGGCTCCAGCCGCTTGCCAAAGGCCTCTCCCTGATGGGTAAAGGCCAGCTCCGCGCCCGCCTCATGGCAGGCCTTCGCAATTCCCCAGGCGATCGAACGCTCGTTCGCAACACCCATGACAAGCCCGCGCTTGCCTTGCAGACTCAACGTCATCTCACCCTATCCGCGCAATCAGTCATGAAACTTTGACAGCACCATAGACCCGTTGGTGCCGCCGAACCCAAAAGAGTTGGTCATCACGGAATCCAGCCCCGCATTCTCGACCAAAGTCGTCGCAATCTCCGCCGGCTTCAGCGCCGGGTCCAGAGTCTGCACATTGATCGACGGAATAATGAAATCGTTTTGCAACGCCAGCAGGCAATAGATCGCCTCCTGCGCGCCGGTCGCGCCCTGGCTGTGGCCGGTCATCGACTTGGTCGACGACACCGGCGGGGTTGTCCCCTCGCCGAACACGCGCCGCACCGCCTCGATCTCACCGACGTCGCCCACCGGGGTCGAGGTGCCATGCGCGTTGATATAGGACACTTTCCGCCCCTCGGGCAGCGTCGACAGGGCGACCCGCATCGCCCGCTCACCGCCCTCACCCGACGGCGCGACCATGTCCGCCCCGTCCGAGGTCGCGCCATAGCCGGTCACTTCGGCGTAGATCTTGGCACCGCGCGCGCGGGCGTGCTCCAACTCTTCCAGCACGAGGATACCGCCGCCCGCAGAGATCACAAACCCGTCGCGCCCCGCGTCGAAGGCGCGGCTCGCCTTGTCCGGCGTGTCATTGTATTTCGACGACATCGCGCCCATCGCGTCGAACAGGCAGGACAGGGTCCAGTCCAGTTCCTCGCCGCCGCCGGCAAACATCACGTCCTGCTTGCCCAGCATGATCTGTTCCGCCGCGTTACCGATGCAATGCAGCGAGGTCGAGCAGGCCGAGGTGATCGAATAGTTGATGCCCTTGATCTTATACGCCGTCGACAGGTTCGCACTGACCGTCGAGCACATGCACTTGGGCACCGCAAAGGGACCAACCCGCTTGGTCGCACCGGTTTTCAGCACCGTCTGATGCGCGGTCAGCATGGCGCTGGTCGATGGCCCGCCCGATCCGGCCACAAGACCGGTGCGCGGGTTCACAATGTCCGCCTCTTCCAGCCCCGCATCCGCGATGGCTTGGCCCATGGCGATATAGGCATAGGCCGCCCCCGGCCCCATGAAGCGCAGCGTCCGCTTGTCGATCTGCTCGGCCACATCCAGATTGATGGCCCCCGCGATCTGGCTGCGAAAGCCGTGCTCCTGCATCTGCGCATTGGCGGTGATGCCGGACTTGCCCGCCTTGAGCGAGGCCAGAACCTCCTCCGCAGAGTTCCCGATACTCGAAACGATCCCAAGCCCTGTGACGACGACGCGGCGCATGGAGCCTCCTCCTGATGTGTCCCGAACTTAGTAGGGTAAGGCGGGGGGGAGGTGCAAGCGGGGGGTTGGGGGTGATATTCCAAGGGCGAATGACACCTATCGGCCACCTGCGTACCAGCCTTGCGAGCAGGGCGCTGCCGCGCCTTGTCACTGAGGGCTGCAATTTATACGGGACTTGAAACGTTCAGATGCGCCATGTTCTGGACCTCAGACGGGTTCGGTCTGAATTCGACGGCAATACATCTTGGACCCCTCGGAATATCTCCGGCCCTCCAAACTGTCAGTCCAAATCTTCCAACGCCGCTGAAGGCGGGTAAAGCATGAACGGCCAGAGGTGCTGCTGCTCCAGAAACTCGGGACTGTTGACATCAAACTCCAGAAACCATCCAAGTCGTCTTTTCCCGACCGGGAGGTCGAATTGGTTCAACTCGAAACGAACAACGCACGCATAGGCCCCCTCAAAAAGAAATCCGGGGACTGTCCGAAAATAATGTTCTGATCCATTCACGCGCGATGTGGAAAAAAGCGGGCTTGGAACCTCGAATTGGTCAATTGAATACTCAAGATTCATTGCCTGAGCATTGAGGCAAGCATTTTTCGCCAACTCGTCTGGATCACCTCCCGGAAATGAGACTGGACCGACTTCGATACTCCACTGGGCCGCATCGGAAACAGTTTCAATGTAACGCATGCTGTCCGAAGGAACGTCCAACATTTCAATAAAAAGAGAATCAGGAAATTCGTAGTGCGGGTTGAGCTTCAGCCTTTGCAGAGACCCAATGCTTTTAAGGGCGATTTCGTAGGCGCGTTCCAAGTCCGATTCACTGTAACTTCCCTCGCCGACGGTCAATCTAGGGGCGTGAAAGCCCAAAATGCCATCGGGGTTCAAAACCCTGTCCTGCCAGAAATGTCCGGCCTCGCCATTTCGCTTTCCGCCCATGAAAATGATGGCGCAGGCGCTCTCGCATCGATCGCCAGCCGCCACGGCAGTTCCAATTCCCAGATCATTGAGCACACCGGAAATTTGGACCGCTGCCAGATAGCTGCCACCGGGGCTGTTCAGGCACAGGCGATCCTTGCCAGAGTAATAATCTGTGCCCCACCCCTCCAACGCCATGAATGTTCCAAGTTTGGCAGCGTCTTCAGGTGCGATTTCCCCGCTGAGAGTGGCCGTGCACCCCATGATACTGTCGCCACCTTTCTCAATATTCGCAGCCGATGCCGGACATGAGACCAAAGACAAGGCCAATACCATCACCGACTTGAATGGGAAAAAAATGACTTTCATCATGAGGTTCCTGACATGACGCTCTTGGAAATTATCGTAGCGACCGTAGGGTGGGTTTCCAACCCACCATCCCTCACAACCCGCCGCCGCCACCGCCCGTACTCAATGCGCGCGAAAGACAAAAACCGCCTCTTCCCGGCAAATCTCGAAACGCCCACACACCATCTCTGGCCAAACGCCCATCACCCGTAGGCCGGGCTTCAGCCCGGCACCCCCACCGCAAAACCCCAAAGCACCCCAAACCCCACCCGCCCAAAGCACACCGAGTCCCCAAAATCCCTCCCAAAACCCTCCCCCCCGCCGAAGGCCCGTT
>NZ_JBLXFB010000030.1:0-40725 GCF_048262615.1 Antarctobacter sp. | reverse complement strand
TCGCGCCCATGTCGGTGGCCAGCGTCGGCTGGTAGCCCACCGCCGAAGGAATACGGCCGAGCAGAGCCGAAACCTCGGAGCCCGCCTGCGTGAAGCGGAAGATGTTGTCCACGAAGAACAGAACGTCGGTCCCGGACTGGTCGCGGAACTGTTCGGCCAGCGTCAGGCCGGTCAGGGCGACACGGGCACGCGCGCCCGGAGGCTCGTTCATCTGACCGTAAACCAGAGCCACCTGCGATTCTTCAAGGTTGTCGGGCTTGATGACGTTGGATTCGATCATCTCGTGGTAGAGGTCGTTGCCTTCACGGGTCCGCTCACCCACACCGGCGAACACGGAGTAGCCCGAGTGCACCTTGGCGATGTTGTTGATCAGTTCCATGATGAGAACGGTCTTGCCCACACCGGCGCCGCCGAACAGGCCGATCTTGCCGCCCTTGGCGTAGGGGGCCAGCAGGTCGATGACCTTGATGCCGGTTTCCAGAACCTCGGATTCGGTCGACTGTTCGATGAACTCCGGGGCGGGCTGGTGGATGGCCCGATATTCGGTGGTGTTGATCGGCGCACCTTCGTCCACCGGCTCACCGATGACGTTCAGGATGCGGCCCAGCGTTGCGTTGCCCACGGGCACCGAGATCGGGCCGCCGGTGTCGGTCACGCGCTGACCGCGAACCAGACCTTCGGTCGCGTCCATCGCGATGGTGCGGACGGTGTTTTCGCCGAGGTGCTGCGCCACTTCCAACACCAGCTTCTTGCCGTTGTTGTCGGTGTTCAGCGCGTTCAGAATTGCCGGCAGGTCGTCGTCGAACTGAACGTCGACCACGGCGCCAATCACCTGCGTGATCTTGCCTTGTGCGTTTGCCATGTTTCGTCTCCGGTCTTCTTTAGAGCGCCTCGGCGCCCGAAATGATTTCGATCAGTTCGTTGGTGATGACGGCCTGACGCGAGCGGTTATACTCGATGGTCAGTTGGTCGATCATATCACCCGCGTTCCGCGTGGCGTTGTCCATCGCCGACATCCGCGCGCCCTGTTCAGAGGCGGCATTCTCGAGCAGGGCCGAGAAGATCTGTGTCGCGACACCGCGCGGCAACAGGTCGGTGAGGATGGCCTCTTCGTCGGGCTCGTAGTCGTAGAGCGTGCTTTCGCCGGTCTCGTCCGACCCTTCGCTTTCGTAGGCAGCGGGGATGATCTGCTGGGCTGTCGGCACCTGCGCGATGACGGACTGGAACGTCGCGTAGAAGATCGTCGCCACGTCGAATTCGCCACCGTCAAAGCGCGCCAGAACATCGCGCGCGATGTCCTGCGCGTTGCCATAGCCAAGCCGCTTGACGTCGCCAAGGTCAACGTGACCGACGAAGTATTTCGCGTACTCGCGCTTGAGCTGCTCACGGCCCTTTTTGCCGACGGTCAGGATCTTGACGGTCTTGCCCTCGGACAAAAGCTTGTCCGCGCGGGTCTTTGCCAGCTTCACGATGTTCGTGTTGAAGCCGCCGCAGAGTCCGCGTTCCGAGGTCATGACCACCAGAAGCTGCACATCATCCTTGCCAGTCCCCGCCAGAAGGCGGGGAGCGGCATCACTGTCACCGACCGACGCGGCCAACGACGCCATCACACCGTTGAAGCGTTCCGCGTAGGGGCGGGCCGCCTCGGCCGCGTCCTGTGCCCGCCGCAGTTTTGCGGCAGCCACCATCTGCATGGCCTTGGTGATCTTGCGGGTCGATTTGACCGACGCGATCCTGTTCTTGAGATCCTTCAGGTTGGGCATCTGTCGATCCCCTTACGAGAAGTCTGCGGCAAATTCGTCAAGGACCGCCTTCATCTTTTCAACCGGCTCGCCCTTCTTGAACTTGGGATCTTCGGTTTCGATCCAGTTCAGGAAGTCGGTCTTCTTGCCGCGCAGGAAGGCCAGCAGACCGCTTTCGAAGCGACCCACTTGGGACACCGGCACCTTGTCGAGGTAGCCGTTTGTACCGGCGAAGATGATGCAGACGATTTCCGCGTTGGTCAGCGGCGAGTACTGCGGCTGTTTCATCAGTTCGGTCAGACGGGCACCACGGGCCAGCAACTGCTGGGTGGCGGCGTCAAGGTCGGACCCGAACTGGGCAAAGGCGGCCATCTCACGATACTGCGCCAGCGACAGTTTCACCGGACCGGCGACCGACGACATGGCGTCGGTCTGGGCGGAGGAGCCAACGCGCGACACCGACAGACCGGTGTTCACGGCGGGGCGGATACCCTGATAGAACAGTTCGGTTTCAAGGAAGATCTGGCCGTCGGTGATCGAGATCACGTTGGTCGGAATAAACGCCGAAACGTCACCACCCTGGGTTTCGATGATCGGCAGAGCCGTCAGCGACCCGCCGCCATTGTCTTCGTTCAGCTTGGCCGAACGCTCCAGCAGGCGCGAGTGGAGGTAGAAAACGTCGCCGGGGTACGCTTCGCGGCCGGGCGGGCGGCGCAGCAGCAGGGACATCTGGCGATAGGACACGGCCTGCTTGGACAGGTCATCGTACACGATCAGCGCATGTTTGCCGTTGTCGCGGAAGAATTCGGCCATCGCGGTCGCGGCGTAGGGTGCCAGGAACTGCATCGGCGCCGGGTCGGAGGCGGTGGCGGCCACGACGATCGAATAGTCGATGGCACCGGTCTCTTCGAGCTTTTTCACAAGCTGCGCCACGGTCGACCGTTTCTGGCCGATGGCGACGTAGATGCAGTACAGCTTTTTGCTTTCGTCGTCGCCCGCGGCGTCGTTGTAGGTTTTCTGGTTCAGGATCGCGTCCAGAGCAACGGCGGTCTTGCCGGTCTGACGGTCGCCGATGATCAGTTCGCGCTGGCCACGGCCAATCGGGATCATCGCATCGACGGCCTTGAGGCCGGTTGCCATCGGCTCATGCACCGATTTACGCGGGATGATGCCCGGCGCTTTCTGGTCGGCGATGCGGCGCTCGGTCGCCTCGATCGGGCCCTTGCCGTCCAGCGGGTTGCCCAGACCGTCCACGACGCGCCCCAGCAGACCGTTGCCCGCGGGCACATCCACGATAGAGTTGGTGCGCTTGACGGTGTCACCTTCCTTGATGTCACGGTCAGAGCCGAAGATCACGATACCGACGTTGTCGGTTTCGAGGTTCAGCGCCATGCCCATGATCCCACCCGGGAACTCGACCATTTCACCAGCCTGAATGTTGTCGAGGCCGTGGACACGGGCGATACCGTCACCGACCGAGAGCACGCGACCGATCTCGGCAACTTCGGCATCCTGGCCGAAGTTCTTGATCTGGTCCTTCAGGATCGCAGAAATCTCTGCAGCTTGGATACCCATTTATCCGACCTCTTTCATTGCATTCTGGAGGGAGTTGAGCTTCGAGCGGATCGACGTGTCGATCATCTTCGAGCCCATCTTGACGACAAGACCGCCGATGAGGCTTTCATCAACGGTCGCATTGATCTTAACATCTTTGCCGACATTTGCCTTCAGGGTTTCCGCCAGTTGGGCGGCCTGAGCGTCGGTCAGCGCGGTGGCCGAGGTCACCTCGGCGGTCACTTCACCCTTTTCCGCAGCGATCATCTCGCGCAGGCGGGTCACCATCTGCGGCACCACAAACAGACGACGCTTGGAGGCCATCAGGCGCAGCGCGTTGTTCACGGCGGGCATCAGGCCCATCTTGTCGGCAATCGCGCCGATCGCCGCGCCCTGAGCGTCGCGCGAATATACGGGGTTCACCAGAAGGTCCCGCAGATCGGCGCTTTCGTCGAGAGCGGCAGCAAGGTCGTCCAGATTGGCTTCGAGAGCGGGAAGCTCAGCGGCCTCCTTCACAATCCCGAAGACGGCGGTGGCATAGCGCTCTGCAATGCCGGAGGAAATCGATGCTGAGTCAGACACGTCCACCCTTCCGTAGTATGCCGATACAACGCGCGCCCCTTCCTTGGGACGGCGTCTGGCGGCGTTTCCTTACCTTGACCGACGTCAAAGCAATCAAATCGACGCGGATGTAGCAGAGCCTCCCCCACCCCGCAACAACCTTAGAAAAGATAAACAGATGGGGCGAACCCCCTAGTTTCAAAGGGTTGGCGGAATCCGGCCCCATGGTGCGACCTTTCGTGCCCTGCCAAGATGCATAGAAGACACGGTTTTTGCTGCAAATGCACGATTCCCGAGCAGAATCCGCCCCCCTGACCGGCAGGTGACAGGCGTGCCGGGGACGGTGGTGGGCGGGGCGATGGTGCCGCAGGCGACGCGCGCCGTTCCGGTGCCTCGGTCAGACCGGCTTGGCCTTGCCGGCGGGGGCCAGCACCTCCAGCGGGTTCAGCACCTTGGCCGCCTTGCCCACCTTGCGCCGCGAGGGCGGGTGCCGTTTCGACGCCTCGACCAGCATCACGCCGCCCGCCGTCACCGGAACCGCGCGCCCGACCTTTTCCCAGATCGGCCCGGTCTTCATCCAGAAACGCCGGGTCGAGGGCGGTTGATACAACACCGAGACATGCGCCTCGGGGACGAAATCATACCGCTTGAGCTGTGTTTCAAGCTGCCCCAGCGAATAGGGCCGCCCGTAGCCGAACGGCGTGTGATCGGCCCGCGCCCAGATGCCAGAGCGGTTGGGCAGGATGAACAGCGCCTTGCCGCCGGGGCCGAGCACGCGGTATGCCTCGTCCAGCAGATCCGAGGGCCGCTCGGAGGTTTCCAGCCCGTGCATCAGGATCAGGCGGTCGACGTGGCCGGTTTCCAGCGGCCAGAGCGTCTCTTCGCTGAGCACCGACACGTTTGCCATGCCCGCGGGCCAGGACATTACCCCCTGCGGCGCGGGCATCAACGCCAGAACGCGGCGCGAGTCCTTGAGGTATGGACGCAACAGCGGCACCGCAAAGCCGTAGCCGACCACGGTCTGCCCCTTGGCCTCGGGCCAGAACTTGCGGACCTCGGCGCGCAGAATCTTTTGCGCCGCGCGCCCCAGCGCACTGCGATAGTAGAAATCCCGCAACACCTGAACGTCCAGATGCATTGAACCCCCTCGAACGATGCGCCACTCTGGTCCCGGACCATCCTGACAAAGCCGCGAAGGAAAGACCATGCCCCTCGACATCGTGACCGTGCCCTGCCTGTCGGACAATTACGCCTATCTCGTCCACGGCCCTGACGGCACCGCGCTGATCGACGCGCCAGAGGCCGGGCCGATCATCGACGCGCTGGAGGCGCGCGGCTGGTCACTGGGGGTGATCATGCTGACGCACCACCACCACGACCATGTGGGCGGCGTGGCCGAGTTGCGCGAAAAATACGGCTGCCCGGTGATGGGCCCCAAAGCCGAAGAGGCCAAGCTGCCGAAACTGGACATGGCGCTGGAGCCGGGGTTTTCCGGCGGCACCGGCGAGGGCCGCTGCGAGGTGATCGCCGTGCCCGGTCATACGCTGGGCCACATCGCCTTTCATTACCCCGAGGCCAAGGCCGTCTTTACCGCCGACAGCCTGATGGCGCTGGGATGCGGACGCATTTTTGAGGGCACGCCGGAAATGATGTGGGAAAGTCTGGAAAAACTGGCCTCTTTGCCGCCGGAAACCGTGGTATACTCGGGCCATGAATACACCGCGTCAAACGCCGCCTTTGCCCTGACTATTGAACCCGGAAACGAAGCGCTTATCTCTCGGGCACGCGCCATCGAGGCCGCCCGCTTCAAAGGACGATCCACCGCGCAGGTCGCGCTATCGGTAGAACTGGACACCAACCCCTTTCTTCGCGCCACCCGGCAGAGTGTCAAAACCGCCGTCGGATTGCCCGACGGCACCGACGCCGAAGTCTTTGCCGAGGTGCGCAAACGCAAGGATAGTTTCTGATCACGCTCGCGGCAGATTTCGTCCGCAGGGTCAAAAGTGATGCAGGAATCCCGAGAAAAAACTTGAAGGTTGGCCGCAATCGACCAAACTTTAATACTATGAGGCAATGCTGGTCCCGACAAACGGATCCGCGCAGACAAGAGGAGCACGCCCGTGCCTTCATTCTCGAACACCCTTGAGCAGGCAATTCACTCGGCTCTGGCGCTCGCGAACTCGCGCAGCCACGAATTCGCCACACTGGAACATCTCCTTCTTGCTTTGATCGACGAACCGGATGCCTCCCGCGTGATGAAAGCCTGCTCTGTCGATACCGAAGAGCTGCGCACCACGCTGGTCGAATTCATCGACGACGACCTGTCCAATCTGGTCACCGACATCGAAGGATCGGAGGCGGTGCCAACCGCCGCGTTCCAGCGGGTGATCCAGCGCGCGGCCATCCATGTGCAATCCTCCGGTCGCACAGAGGTGACAGGCGCGAATGTGTTGGTCGCCATCTTTGCCGAACGCGAATCCAACGCCGCCTATTTCCTGCAAGAACAGGACATGACGCGCTATGACGCGGTGAATTTCATCGCCCACGGCGTCGCCAAGAACCCCGCCTACGGCGAGGCACGCCCGGTTCAGGGCGCCACCGATGCCGAAGAGGAGGCGGTGCAGGCCGACACCGCAACCGCCGGGGCGGACAAGGAATCGGCACTGGGCAAATACTGCGTGGACCTCAACGCCAAGGCGCAGGCCGGCGATGTGGACCCGCTGATTGGCCGCGACTCCGAGGTGGAGCGTTGCATTCAGGTGCTGTGCCGCCGCCGCAAGAACAACCCGCTGCTGGTGGGGGATCCCGGCGTGGGCAAGACCGCCATCGCCGAGGGGCTGGCGCGCAAGATCATCTCGGGCGAGGTGCCCGAGGTTCTGGCCAACGCCACCATCTATTCGCTCGACATGGGCGCGCTGCTGGCCGGTACGCGCTATCGCGGCGACTTTGAAGAGCGGCTGAAATCCGTGGTGACAGAGCTTGAAGAGCATCCCGATGCGGTGCTGTTCATCGACGAAATCCATACCGTGATCGGCGCCGGGGCCACCTCTGGCGGCGCGATGGATGCGTCCAACCTGCTCAAACCCGCGCTACAGGGCGGCAAGCTGCGCACCATGGGCTCGACCACCTACAAGGAATTCCGCCAGCACTTTGAAAAGGACCGCGCGCTCAGCCGCCGGTTCCAGAAGATCGACGTCAATGAGCCTTCGGTCGAGGATACCGTGAAGATCCTCAAGGGGTTGAAGCCCTATTTCGAGGATCACCACAGCGTCAAATACACCGCCGATGCGATCAAGACAGCGGTGGAACTGTCCGCGCGTTACATCAATGACCGCAAACTGCCCGACAAGGCCATCGACGTCATCGATGAGGCCGGCGCGGCGCAGCATCTTGTGGCCGCCTCCAAGCGGCGCAAATCCATCGGCACCAAGGAAATTGAGGAAGTGGTCGCCAAAATCGCCCGCATCCCGCCCAAGAACGTGTCCAAGGACGATGCCGAGGTTCTGAAAGACCTTGAAAAATCGCTCAAGCGGGTGGTGTTTGGGCAGGACGCCGCCATCACGGCGCTGTCCTCGGCGATCAAACTGGCGCGTGCGGGCCTGCGCGAACCGGAAAAGCCCATCGGCAACTACCTGTTTGCGGGCCCCACCGGCGTCGGCAAGACCGAGGTGGCCAAGCAACTTGCCGACCAACTGGGCGTCGAACTGCTGCGCTTTGACATGTCCGAATACATGGAGAAACACGCGGTCAGCCGCCTGATCGGCGCGCCTCCGGGCTACGTCGGCTTTGATCAGGGCGGACAGTTGACCGATGGCGTGGATCAACACCCGCACTGTGTGTTGCTGCTGGATGAGATCGAAAAGGCGCACCCGGATGTGTTCAACATCCTGTTGCAGGTGATGGACCACGGCACGCTGACCGACCACAACGGCCGCTCGGTGGACTTCCGCAACGTGATCCTGATCATGACCTCGAACGCCGGGGCCGTGGAACAGGCGAAATCGGCCATCGGCTTTGGCCGTGACCGCCGCGAGGGCGAGGATACCGCCGCCATCGAACGGACCTTTACGCCGGAATTCCGCAACCGTCTGGATGCGGTCATCAGCTTCCAGCCGCTGCCCAAGGACACGATCCTGCAAGTGGTCGAAAAGTTCGTGCTGCAACTTGAGGCACAGCTGATGGATCGCAACGTGACCATCGAACTGACCCGGCCCGCCGCCGAATGGCTGGCCGACAAGGGGTATGACGACAAGATGGGCGCCCGCCCGCTGGGCCGTGTGATTCAGGAACACATCAAAAAGCCGCTGGCCGAGGAATTGCTCTTTGGCCAACTGGCCAAGGGTGGCGTTGTCAAGGTCTCCGTCCGTGATGGAGAGTTGTTCCTTGACCTCAGCGGACCGGACAAGCCGCGTCTCGGGTCGAAAAAGCCGCCTTTGCTGACCGCGGAATGACCCTGTCGCGCGCCGCCCTCGCGGCCGCGCTGGCCCTGATCACCTCCGTCCCGGCAACCGGGGCGGAGGATTTTCATCTGGCGGTGCCACTGGATTGCACTCTGGGTGAGACCTGTTTCATCGAGGATTACGTCGACAACGACCCGGCCCAAGGCAGTCAGCGCGATTTCTCCTGCGGCATCAACTCGCGCGATGCCCACAAGGGCACGGATTTCGCGCTGCTCGACTTCGACGCCATCACGACCGGCGTTTCGGTGCTGGCCGCCGCGCCGGGGGTGGTCAAACGCATCCGCGACCAGATGCCGGATGACCGGCTGATGCGCGGCGTGACCGCGCAGAACGCCTGCGGCAACGCGGTGCTGATCGACCATGAGGGCGGCTGGCAAACCCTGTATTGCCATCTGCGGCTTGGCTCCGTTTCGGTCGCACCCGGCGATATCGTGCAGACGGGCGATCCGCTGGGCCTTGTGGGACTGTCTGGCCAGACCAACCACCCCCATGTGCATCTGACTGTGATGCGCAACGGTGAGGTGGTCGATCCGTTTCGCCCGCAGGCCACCGGCACCTGCGGCGATCCGGTCCCGACGCTGTGGACAGATCCCCCGGCCTACACCCGCACCGGGCTGGTCACGGCCGGGTTCTCGGCCAGTGTGCCCACGCTCAAATCCGTGGCCGACGGCTCTGCCCGCCGCACGGCGCTGGCTCCGGGGCAACCTATCGTGCTCTATGCCCATGCTGGCTATCCGCAACCGGGCGACGTGCTGACCCTGTCAGCCCACAGCCCTGCGGGGACAGAGGTGTTTCGAAAAGAGATCACGCTGGACTCGGATCAGGCCAGCCAGATGCGTGCCTTTGGCCGCAAGGCCCCGGCGGCGGGCTGGCCGACGGGTGAATACATCGGACGGGCAAAGCTGACGCGCGACGACAAGGTCATCGCCCACCGTTTTGCCCATGTGACCATCGCGGACTAGCGCAGCCGGCCCCCTGCCCGGTCATCGCTCTGTCAGCTTCAATTCGATCCGCCGGTTGCGCGCCCATGCCTCCGGATTGTCCGCCGGATCGACGGGCTGGAACTCACCAAAGCCATTGGCGGCCAAGCGTTGCGGCGGGATGCCGTAGTTGTCGATCATGTCGCGCACCACCGATAGCGCGCGCGCCTGGCTGAGCTCCCAGTTGTCCGCAAACGCCCCGCCCGGCCGGATCTGGCGGTTGTCGGTGTGGCCATCGACGCGGATCACCCAGTCGATGCCAGTAGGGATGTCGTCCGCGATATCCAGCAGGATATCCGCAACTTCCTTGATCTCACCGCGCCCGGCAGCGGACAGGTCCGCCGACCCGACCTCAAACAACACCTCGGAGGAAAACACGAACCGGTCGCCCTCGATGCGGATACCGTCGCGGTCGCCAATCACCGTGCGCAGCTTGCCGAAAAATTCCGACCGGTAGGCTTCAAGGTCTTTCTTTTCCGCTTCCAGCCGTTCCGCGCGCTCTTCTTCAAGCTTGCGTTTCTCTTCTTCAGCCTTGCGCTTGGCCTCTTCGGCCAGACGGCGGCGGCGCTCTTCCTGTGCGACGCGGGCAATCGCCGCGTTCAGTTCCGAACCCAGGTTCTGCAAGCGCACCTCCGACGCGGCATCCTTGGCAATGGAATCGTCCAGCAACGCCTGCAATTCGCGCAATTGGCGGCGCAGTTCCGCAACGTTCTGATTCAGCGCCTCGACCTGCAATTCCGCCCGCGTTGCGCGTTCCTCTGTCTGGCCCAGCTTTTCCCGCGCCTGATTGAGCAGGATCTGCCGCTCTTCCACCGCATCCAGTTGATCGTCCAGCTTCAGATCCGCCGCCTCTTGCGCCGCAAGGGCCGAGGCCAGCCGGTCACGCGTCTCTTCAACCGTTGTCTCCGCCGCCAGCCGGGCGGCCAGCGCGGCGGCCAGCTTTTCCTCCAGCGAGCGTTTGTCATCGGTCTGTTCCAGCGCGCGCGCCTCTGCCTCGGCCAACTTTTGGCGCAGGTCGGCGATCAACCCGTCGCGCTGTGCGTCACGCGCCCGCAAGGATTGGAGTTCGGCTGCGATGCGGTCGATCCGGCCTTTCAAAAGGCCGATTTCGGCGTCGCGTTCAGCATCGCGCCCGTCTGCCGCGGCGAGCTGGCGCGTCAGGTCGGCATTTTCGGCCTCCAGTACAACTACCCGGCCAAGCCCCTGCGTGGCCCGGCGCTGCGCCGCCTCAAGTCGGGTGCCCAATTGCGCAAGGTCGCCGCGCAGCGTCTCCAGTTCCGCCGCTTCGGCGGTGCGGTCCTCGGCGCGGGCCTGCGCCTGCGCCAGTTCCTGTTGCAACCGCGCCATCTGCGCATCGCGTTCAGCCGCGCGGGCGCGGGCCGCATCCAGTTCGGCCGACAGGCGCGCGTTGGTGGCGCCCAACGCGGTGACCGCAGAATCCCGCTGCGCCGCCTCTCCGCCCATCCGCGCCAGTCGCGCAGACAGATCGGCATTTTCGTTTTGCAGCCCGTCAATCCGGTCGCCACGATCCGCGACCCGTTTCAGGGCGGCGTCCAGTTGCGCCTCGATCTGGGCAACTTTGCCGCGCATCGCCTCGATGACGTCGGTGCGCTCTGCCTCGCGGGTGCGGGCCTGATCAAGTTGCCCGGTCAACGCGGCCACCTGATCGCGCAGGGACGCCACGCTGCCCTGCGCCTCACCGATCTCGGTGCGGGCAACGGTCAGCGCCGCGTCCAGCCTGTCGCGTTCGGCCCGAAGATCCGTCAACGCGGCGGCGCGATCCGCGGCTGTGCCCTCTGCCGCCGACAGGTCGGACACCAGCGCCAGATTGCGGGTGCGCAGCGCCTCCAGTTCCGTTTTCAGCGCGTCAGCCTCTGCCAGACGCGACAGCGCCTGTGCCAGTTGCGCGGAAAGATCGGTGAGCCGCGACGCCCGCAGCGACGACTGGTCCTGCGCGTCTTTCAACCCACGTTCGGCCAGCGCGCGCGCGGCCTCTTCGCGGGCCAGCGCCTGTTCGGCATCGCGTTGCGCGGCGCGGGCCGCCGTCAAATCGTCCCGCAGATTGGCAAGCCGACTGTCGGTCTGTGCCCCCTGCGCCCGCGCATCGGCAAGCGTTTCTTCCAGTTCGGAAATCCGCGCCAGCGCCGCGTCGATACGGTTCTGGAGGGAGCGGGCCTCACTCTCGCCATCGGCCAGAACGCTGGCCAATTCCTGATTGAGCCGCGCCTCGGCCTGTCGCGCCTGCGCCAATGAGGCCTCAAGCTCGGTGATCCGGGCCAAGGCGGCATCCACCTGCGTTTGCAGGGAAACCGCCGCTTCCGCGCCGGCGTTGCGCGCCTGCGCCAGATCGGCGGTCAATCGCGTCTCGGTCTTTTCGGCGTCGCTCAGCGCGGCCTCCAGTTGCGCGATCCGCGCCGCTGCATCGTCGAGGCGCGCCTTGAGGGTCTGCGCCTCAAGCGCGGTTTCGTCCTGCAAATCCGCCAGTTGCGCCAACAGCCGGGTCTCAGCCCGGCGCGCCTCCGCCAGTTGCGCCTCCAGCGCGTCGATGCGGCCCTGAAGGTCGTCGCCTTGCTGCCGACCGGCCAGCAGGGCGGCGGCCAGTCGGGCGTTCAGATCCTTTTCCGCCTCACGCGAAGCCGCCAGCAGGGTCAACGTTTCCTCGGCCCGCGCGCGTTCCTGTTCCAAGGCCATGGTCATTGCGGTCAGTTCGGCCCCCGCCTCTTCCAACCGCTTGCGCAGGGCCGCTGCGGCCTCTGCCTCGGCCAGACGGGCGGTTTCCTCTTCGGTCAGGTCGGCCTCCAGATCGGTGAGTTCGGCGGTCAGCGCGCCGATCCGTGCGTCCCGGTCAGCGTTTTGGGCGCGCAGATCAGTGATCAGGGCCTCCAGCGCCTCTCGCCGGGCGGCGGCCAGTTTTGCGGCCTCGGCCTGATCGTCGATCTCACTGCG
This sequence comes from Antarctobacter sp., assembly GCF_048262615.1. Classification (GTDB taxonomy): domain Bacteria; phylum Pseudomonadota; class Alphaproteobacteria; order Rhodobacterales; family Rhodobacteraceae; genus Antarctobacter. The sequence goes on along the minus strand of NZ_JBLXFB010000030.1, from coordinate 28,482 downwards.
CGCACTGGTCAGCGCGGCGGTCAGCGCATCGCGTTCGTCCGCCAGAGCATCGCGGGCGGCGGTCACCTCCCGCGCCTCAGAGCGCGCCTCATCCCGTTCCAGCAACAGCGCGGCCACCCGATCCTCGAAAGAGGCAATCCGGGCGGCGGCGGCATCCAGTTGCGCCGCCTGCCGGTCGCGGGTGGCGGTCAGGCTGTTGATGATATTTTGCTGTTCATCCAGTCGCAGATCCCGGTCCGACAGGGTCGAACTCAGCTGGCCAACCTCGTTTTCCAGCCGGGTGGATTTGGACTTTTCGACCCCCAGCGCCCGCGCCAGCGCGCTGATTTCAGCGTTCAGGGTGTCCAGTTCGCTTTCCTGCCCGGTGATCGTCTCGTTCAGGACAAACTGCATGACCATGAAGATCGACAGCACAAAGGTCAGCACCAGCAAAAGGCCGGTCATCGCATCGACAAACCCCGGCCAGATGGACGCCTGAAAACGCGCGCCGGTGCGTCGCGACAGCGCCATAAATCACCCGTCCCCGCGCGGCCGGATGCCACGCGTCACACCCAGCGACCGCGACAACGCCGCAAGATCGGTCCGCAACTCGGCCATGCTTTCCTGCCGGCCGGCGCTGATTTCTTCGAGGATGCGCAGCATCTGCACGTCGATCGACCGCAGACGCATCCGGCTTTCGGCATCCAGCCCCTCCTCCGATTCCTTGTCGCGGATCGCCTGCGCCAGAAGTTCCTGTCCTTCGGCAATGCGCGCCAAGGAATTCGCCGAGGGCGCGGTCGCCTCGATCCGTTCGGTCAGACGCTCGACGCTGTCGGCCAGTTGCGCCAGCCGGGCGTCCACCTCGGACCGGCCCTGTTCGGATTCGACAAACAGGTATTGCAGGCGTTCCATCTGCTCTGCCATCTGGTCCAGAACCAGCCCCGCAGCCCCCAGATCCGGCCCCTCGCTGTCAGAGGAAAAGCCAAGCCGCGTGATCGACGACAGCCATTCCTCAAGCTCGCGGTAAAACCGGTTCTGGCCATGACCCGCAAACAGTTCCAGCAGGCCGACAATCAGCGAACAGGCCAGCCCCAGCAGCGAACTGGCAAAGGCCACGCCCATACCGCCCAACTGCCCCTCAAGCCCCGACATCAGGCGGGCAAAGGAATCAGTGCCGGTTTCCCCCTCTCGCGGCGCAAGGCTCTGGATCGTTTCGACCAGTGCGGGCACCACGGTGGCCAGCCCGTAGAAGGTGCCCAGAAGACCGAGAAAAATCAGCAACGAGACGATATAGCGGGTGATTTCCCGCGCCTCGTCAATCCGCTGGGCGACGGAGTCGAGGATCGACCGGGTCGAGGTGGTGGTGATCTGCATCCGCTTGTCGCGGCGACGGCGCAACAGCGCCGCCAATGGCGCCAGCAGACGCGGCGGAACGGCACGCACCCCCTGATCGCCACGCGCGGTGAACCGTTCGATCCAGCGGACAGAGACCATCAACTGCGCCACCTGCCAGAAACAGGCCAGAACCCCCACGACAAAGACAAAGAGGATAAAGCCGTTCAGATAGGGATTGGACTGGAACACCGGCAAAACGCGGGGCAGCGCCAGAAAGCCGCCGAACCCGGACAGGCCCAGCACCGCCAGCATGAGAACCACCTGACGGACGGGTTGCGTGAATTGTGGCTCGGCCTCGAGGTCGGGCTGGTCCATTGGACACCTGACGCTTGTTCTATTGCGCTACATCTAAGCGTTTAGTGCTACAGAGCCAAGAAGTTATGAACAATTCCCGCAGGATCGGGGAAAAAACCGCGCTTTGCGCAACAGTTACCCTGCGCCCCGAAAGACCTCGGCGACAAAGATTTCATAGAGGGCGATTTGCCGTGGCAGGGCGTCTTTCTCCTGCACGGTCTTGGACAGGATGATCGCCCCGTCCACCAGCACAACCAGCATATCGGCCAGTGCCTCCAGTTCGACCTTGCCATGGGGCGGGTGGATCTGCGCTATCGCGGTCAGCCGCGCGTGAAACCGGGCGCGCCAGTTGAGCAGGTTCTGCCGGGCCAGATCGTGCACGGTCCGGGTGAACAGCCGCTCCTGAAAACAGGTGGCCGCGATCAGGCAGCCGGGATGCACATCCGGCAGCGCCGCCATCTGGTCCCGCAACAGCCGAAGAAACACCAGAAACTGCGCCAGCGGCTCTGTCGTCTCTTCCGCCGCGCGGGCAAAAAGCCCGTCCAGCCAGTCCTCCTCGGCGATCAGGTGGCGTTCCAGAATGGCTTCGACCAGCGCGCTCTTGTCTTTGAAATGGTAAAAGAAACCGCCCTTGGTGATGCCCACCTCGGCGATCAGTTCCTCGATCGAGGTGGCGGCAAAACCCTTGTCGAGTATGGCCACTTCCGCTGCTGTCAACAGCCGGTCTCGGGTCGTCGCCGTACTGCGTGGCTTGATAAAGGACATGGCCCCTCCTTTCGCGGTCAGCTTACCGGATGGCGGCAGGCGGATCACAGTACCGATGGTGCAGTGTACCACGAGTCCACTGGCCGCCGCCCTGACCAACCTTCAGACTGGCCCAAAAGGAGCCGCATCATGCCCCCGGTCTTTGCCCCACACCCCGATGGCCTGCCGTGGTTTACCGAAGGCGGCACAGAAACAGAGCTGATGTTTCGCCACGGGTTTGAGTTCGATCACTTCTGCGCCTTCACCCTGCTGGACAATCCCAAGGCCATGCAGGTGACGCGTGACATGTACCGCCGCTTGCTGGACCAGATCGCAGCCGCTGGCGGGTGCGCGCTGCTCGGCGGGCTGGACTATCGCGCCAGCGCCGACTGGGGGACCTTGGCGGGCTACGAACGCGCCGCACTGGACGACATCCAACTGCGCAACATCGCCTTCCTGCGCGAGGTCAGCGCACCCTACATGGGCCAAATCCCCGAGATCCGCATCGCCGGTATCCTTGGCCCGCGCGGCGACGCCTATGCGCTCAACCGGACGATCACCGACACAGAGGCCGAAGACTACCACAGCCAGCAGATCGACACCTGCGCGCGCGACGGGGTCGATCTGATCTGGGCCGCCACCATCAACAACCTGCCAGAGGCGGTGGGGATCGCCCGCGCCGCCACCCGTGCCGACATCCCGGTGAACATTTCGTTTACCCTGACCGAGGAGCACCGCTTGCGCGCGGGCCCCAGCCTTGCCGAGGCCGTCACCGCCACCGACGCCGCCTGTGGCCCCGATGCGCGCCCCGACAGCTATGGCATCAACTGCTCTCATCCGCTGGAATTCGAACCGGCGCTGGAGACCGGCTCTTGGCAGGCGCGCCTGCGCAGCTTTCGCCCCAACGCCGCCGCCATGGACAAGATCGCCCTGTGCAAGCTGAACCACCTCGAAGAGGGCGACCCCAAAGAACTTGGCCAGCAGATGGGGGTCCTTGCCCGCCGCCTTCCGCAGGCCGACATCTGGGGCGGGTGTTGCGGCACATGGGACAAACACCTGGCCCGGATCGCCCCGGCGGTCATGGCCGCGCGTCGCCAACAGGCATGAACCACGCTCCGGCTTCTTCTTTGTCGAAATACCCGGGGTGAATTGGCCGTCAGGCCAAGAGGGGCAAAGCCCCTCCTGCGCGCTTGACCACGGGCCTCAGCCCTCGCCGGTCAGCGCCTTCACCTCACGCACCAGCCAGTGCAGGTCCGCATCGGGCACGCCGATTTCATCCAGATGCGCGGCGGTGTTGTAGAGGTATTCGGTATTCGGCCCACGCCCGCCCCGCGCCCGCGCAATGATCCGCGCCTGTTCTTCCAGCGGCAGGTGGCAATACTGCACATGATGCGGGTCGATCACATAAGACACCGCCTCCACCCGCCGTCCGTCGGTCAGCGCCAGGTCCAGACGCTTTTCCAGATAGGCCGACGAGATCAGCTCGCGCTCGCGCAGGTAGGCCAGCGTCTCATCCTCGGTGCCCGGTACCGCGCGCAACGCCAGCCCGTCACAGCTTGCCCCGTCCTGTTCGTCCAGCGCCAGAACCAGACCCGGCGAGTCTTCGGTCCCGCGATGGTGGATCGAATACATGCAAAAACTGCGCGCATAGCCATGCAGACGTCCCTGCACCCGTTCCGCCACCGGGAATCCGGGGTTCCACAAGAGTGAGGCGTATCCGAACACCCAAAGCGTCATCAATCTGGTCCTTCCCGCTGACGGCCTGTAAACACGATCAGAAGCGGCAGGAAAAGGGGCAGAGCCGATGAATCGCGTGATCTTTGCGGTGGCGGCGGCGCTGCTCATCGGCTGGGCGGGGTTCTGGGTCCTGTCGTCCTGGACCCTGAAGCGCGACATCGCGGGATGGTTCGACGCGCGCCGCGCCGAGGGGTGGCAGGCGGAGTACACCGACCTGAAAATACGCGGCTTTCCCAGCCGCCTTGACGCCACGCTAACCGGCGTGCGGCTGAACGATCCCGCGCGCGGTGTCGGCTGGGAGGCCGCGTTTTTCCAGATCCTCGGGCTGACCTACCGGCCCGGTCATCTGATTCTGGTCTGGCCGGACACGCAGAGGCTGACACTCCCTTCCGGTCCGGTCGCCATAGACAGCACGGGACTGCGCGCCTCGCTGGTGCACGGTGCCGAGGGCCAGATCCTGCGCGCCAACCTTGAGGCAGAGGTTTTCAACATCGACGGACCGCAGGGGGCGCTGGCCCTGGCCGGTCTGCGCGCCGCCGTCACCGGCGTCGCGGGCACCCCAAACCTTTACCGGATCGGTCTCACCTCCGAGGCACTGGCCGGACCCGACAGCCCTCTGCTGCCCGGTACTGCCCGCGCGGATGCGCTGCAACTACAGGCTGAAGTCAGCTTTGACCGGGGCTGGACCCTTGACGCGCTGACCGGCCCCCGGCCGCAGCCGCAAAAGATAGACCTGCGCCAAGCCGAATACCGGTTCGAAGGGCTGGAGCTGAACCTTGCCGGGCGTCTGAACGCCGACGCAGGCGGGCGCGCCAGTGGCCAGATGACGGTGCGCGCGGTCAACTGGCGCGAAATGCTGGGCCGCGCGCGCGACGCCGGGCAATTGCCCGAGGGGCTGGCCGATACCTTGGAAACCGCCCTGTCGATGGCCGCCGGACTCAAGGGCAAGCCTGACACGCTGGACCTGTCGCTGGATTTCAACGAGGGGCGCGTCGCCTTCGGTTTGATCCCTCTGGGGGAGGCCCCGCGCCTGCGCCTGCCCTAGTCACGCTTCCCCCTTGCGCAGGGGCGCAGAGGGGTCGACAGTTGCGCCATGACTGACACGCTTTTTGCCCGCATCGACGCCGCCCGCGACGATTTGATCGCTCTTACCCAGGATCTTGTCCGCCTGCCCACGCTGAACCCGCCGGGCGCGCTGTATCATGACATCTGCGCCTATCTGGAGCGCAGGCTGGCCGCCTCGGGGTTCGACTGCCAGATGATCCGCGCGACGGGCGCGCCCGGCGACAGCGACCGTTACCCCCGCTGGAACGTCATCGCCCGCCGCGTCGGCACCCGACCCGGCGAATGTGTGCATTTCAACTCTCACATTGACGTGGTCGAGGTGGGGCGCGGCTGGACCTATGACCCGTTCGGGGCGGTGCTGGACGGCGACCGGATCTATGGTCGCGGCACCTGCGACATGAAAGGCGGGCTGGCGGCGTCGATCATCGCCGCCGAATGTTTCATCGCCGAACATCCCGACTATGCGGGCGCAATCGAGATTTCCGGCACCGCGGATGAGGAAACCGGCGGCTATGGCGGTGTCGCCCATCTGGCGCAACTGGGGTTCTTTTCGCCCGACCGGGTGCAGCATGTCATCATCCCCGAACCGCTGAACAAGGACCGCATCTGCCTCGGCCATCGCGGAGCCTGGTGGGCCGAGATCGAGACCAAGGGAGAGATCGCCCATGGCTCCATGCCCTTCCTTGGCGATTGCGCCGTGCGCCACATGGGGGCGGTGATGCGGACCTTTGAGGACCGGCTGTTCCCCGCGCTGACCACCCGCGAAACCGCCATGCCGGTCACGCCAGAGGCGGCGCGGCAGTCCACCCTCAACATCAATTCGATCCACGGCGGCGAGGCCGAGCTTGAAGACTTCACCGGCCTGCCCGCGCCCAATGTGCCCGACAGTTGCCGGATGGTGATCGACCGGCGGTTCCTTGTGGAAGAGGCCTATGACGAGGTCCGCGGAGAGGTCATCGCCATGCTGGACGACCTCAAGGCCAACCGCCCCCGGTTTGACTACACCATCCGTGACATCAACCGCATCGACCCCTCGATGACCCCGCAGGAGGCCCCGATTGTGACCACCGTGGCGGCGGCGATTCAGGATGTGCTGGGGGCCGCGCCCGCCTATGTCGCGTCGCCCGGTTCCTACGATCAGAAACACATCGACCGCATCGGGCGGCTGAAAAACTGCATCGCTTACGGGCCGGGTGTGCTGGAACTGGCGCACAAACCCGACGAATGGGTGGGCGTGACGGACATGCTGGACAGCACCAAGGTCATGGCCCGCAGTCTGGAGACGCTGCTTTTGCCAGCATCGTGACGCCCGTGGGACGGTGGGCGGGGCGTCTTTCGGCGCAGCCGAAACAGCGTCCGTCCAGCGTCACACGCCGATATTGTCGATCAAACGCACACCCGCCAGCCACGCCGCCACCAGCAGGCGCGCGGGCCTGTCCGGTCGTTCCAACAGCGACAGGTCCTCATTTGCCCGCAGGTCCAGATACTCGACCTTTGTGAATCCCGCCGCCGCCAGACGTGCCTCTGCCTTGGGGCGCAGGTCTGACGCCGCCTGCCCGGCGCGCAACCCATCTGCCATGTCGTCCAGCGCCTCGTGCAGCGCCGCCGCCCGTCCGCGCGCCCGGTCCGACAACAGCAGGTTGCGCGAGGACATGGCCAGCCCATCAATCTCGCGGATGGTCGGGCAGCCGACGATCTGGCAAGGCATGTTCAGATCCGCCACCAGCCGCCGCACCACCTGCACCTGCTGCCAGTCCTTCTCGCCAAAGAACGCCAGATCGGCGGAGGTCTGCAACAGCAGCTTGGTCACCACCGTGGCCACGCCGTCGAAATGTCCGGGCCGGTGCGCCCCGCACAGCACGTCCGTCAGACCGCTGACCGACACGCCGGTCGCGAACCCCTGCGGATACATCTCATCGCCATCGGGCACAAAAATCGCATCGACGGCAAAGCGCGCCAGCTTGGCCGCGTCGTCATGTTCGGTGCGCGGGTAGTTCTCGTAATCCTCGGGGCTGTTGAACTGCTTGGGGTTTACAAAGATCGTCACGATCACCCGGTCGCAACGCTCTTTCGCCGCCGCCACAAGGCTCAGGTGTCCGTCGTGCAGCGCACCCATCGTCGGCACCGCGCCCACCGTCTCACCAGCCCGATGCCACGCGGTGGTCATCGCGCGCAATTCAGCGACCGAGCGTACGATAGGGGCGATCATGCTTTCGGCTCCGGTGCGGCGTCACCAAAGACATGTTCGGGCCCCGGAAAGCGGCGCGCGCGGACGTCTTCGGCATAGGCGGCAATGGCCGCCGCGCCATCCGCCCCCAAGGTGGCATAACGTTTCACGAACTTGGCCTTGAAGGCCGTGAACAGCCCCAGCATGTCGTCGACGACCAAGATCTGCCCGTCGCAGCCTGCGCTGGCCCCGATGCCGATGGTAGGGATCGGCACCTCTGCCGTGACCGCATCTGCCAAGGTCGCCGGCACCTTTTCCAGCACCACGGCAAAGGCCCCGGCCCCGGCCACCGCCATGGCATCCGCCATCAGCGCATCCCCCGCCGCACCACGCCCCTGCACCTTGTAGCCGCCCAGCGTGTTGATCGACTGCGGCGTCAGACCGATGTGCGCCATGACCGGCACGCCCCGTTTCACCAAAAAGGCGATAGTCGACGCCATCTCGACCCCGCCTTCAAGTTTGACCGCACCGGCGCCCGTCTCTGCCATCAACCGGGCGGCATTACGAAAGGCCTGCTGCGGGCTTTCTTCGTACGACCCGAACGGCATGTCGATCACCATCATCGCAGCCTGCAATCCGCGCGCTACCGCCTGTCCGTGCAGGATCATCATCTCCATCGTGACACCCAGCGTCGATGGCAGACCGTGCAGCACCATCCCGACGCTGTCGCCCACCAGCACAAAATCGCAATGCGCGTCCATCATCTGCGCCATGGGCGTCGTGTAGGCGGTCAGGCTGACCAGCGGCGCGCCCCCTTTGCGGGCACGAATATCGTCCGGCATCGGCGCTCTTTTCTTTGCGGTCGCGCTCATGGTCTCATCCTCCAGCTCAACTCCGCGCAAGGTCCGGAGGTTCAGCCACCGGATCACGCAACAAAATTGCGCACCGCCCTATCATTTGCCGCGCCGCAGAACCAGAGGGCAAATGCAGGCCGCGCTTGATCACGCGGCCCCAAAGCGCAACACTCGGGCCAAAGCAACCGGGAGCCCCGCCATGATCCTCCGCCTGACCCTTGCCGCCGCTCTGCTCAGCGGCACCGCTGCGTTGGCGCAGCAAACCGACCTGACCCTTGCGATCCAGTTGGAGCCGCCGCACCTTGATCCGACCTCTGCCGCCGCCGGGGCCATCGACAGCGTGCTGTATTCCAACGTGTTCGAGGGGTTGACCCGCTTTACAGAGACCGGCGCCGTTGTCCCCGGCCTTGCGCGGGAGTGGGAGATTTCCGAGGACGGGCTGACCTATACCTTTCACCTCGCCGAGGGTGTGACATTTCACGACGGCACCCCCTTTGACGCCGAGGACGTGAAATTCAGCCTCGACCGCGCCCGCGCCGAGGACAGCACAAACGCGCAAAAGGCGCTGTACACCGGCATCAGCGACGTCACCGTAATTGACCCGATGACTGTGCAACTGACGCTTGACGCTCCCGACGGCAACCTGCTGTTCAGCCTCGCCTGGGGTGACGCGGTGATGGTCGCCCCCGAGAGCATCGACGGGATCAAGCAGACCCCCATCGGCACCGGCCCGTTCAAATTCGAAGACTGGAAGCAAGGCGACAGCATCACGCTGGTGCAAAACGCCGATTACTGGGGAGAGGCCCCCTATCTGACCAAGGCGACGTTCAAGTTCATCTCGGACCCCACGGCCGCCTTTGCCGCCATGATGGCGCAGGACGTCGACGCCTTTTCCGGCTTTCCCGCACCCGAAAACCTGCCCCAGTTCGAGGCCGATCCGCGGTTCACCGTCATCAAGGGATCGTCCGAGGGCGAAACCATCCTTGCGATGAACAACAAACAGCCGCCCTTCGACAACCCGATGGTCCGAGAGGCCGTATCCCACGCCATCGACCGGCAGGCGATCATCGACGGCGCGATGTTCGGCCTTGGCACCCCCATCGGCACGCATTTTGCCCCGCACAACCCTGACTACGTCGATCTGACGGGCCTGTCCGTTTATGACCCCGACCGCGCGCGGATGTTGCTGGTGGATGCGGGCTATGCCGAGGGGTTTACCACCAGCCTGAAACTGCCGCCGCCCTCCTACGCCCGTCGCGGCGGTGAGATCATCGCCTCGCAACTGCGCAACGTCGGCATCGAGGCGGAGATCACCAACCTCGAATGGGCACAGTGGCTGGAAGAGGTGTTTCGCGGCAAGGATTTCGGCCTGACCATCGTCAGCCACACCGAACCCTTCGACATAGGTATCTACGCCCGGCCCGATTACTACTTTCAGTATGACAACCCCGAGTTTCAGGCCCTGATGAAGCTGCTCAACGCCACCACCGACCCCGGTGCGCGCTCTGACATGCTGGCCGAGGCGCAGACGATCATCGCCAAGGACTATGTCAACGGCTACCTGTTCCAACTGGCCTTTCCCACGGTCGCGGATGCCCGGCTGGAAGGGCTGTGGCCGAACCAGCCGACACAGGCAAATGACCTGACAAAGGTGCGTTGGACGGAGTGAAACAACGCTTGAACCGCAGCCCATACATGTCAGCCTGCTAAAGATAGATCAGGGGTTGCGGTCCGGCACTCCATATTGCGCGCCGCTCAGGTGAGCCCGGCACCTGACGCATTTTTCAGGCGCCCTTGTCCTCGACCGCACAATGCCGAACAGATTCCAAACCGAACCAGACGGATATGGTCAGATGCCCCCAGCCACAGCCACAGTTTCCGCCCGGTACCTTACCCTGCTTCTCGCCTGCGCTCTGGGCTTGACCGTCACGCAGACCACCCTTGTCCAAGCTGCGACCATCCGGGCAGGAGACGGTGCGCCCTGTGCGATCCACATCCGGGGCATCATCGAAGAGGGCGATTTCGACAAGCTTGATGTCGCTCACGATGCGTTTTCCGCAAAGCTGCGCTCTGGTGAGATACGCGATGAGATACGCGAAAAGATTCGCAAGGACGGGCGCGTTATCTGTCTTGATAGCGAAGGCGGCCATCTGATCGAAGGCACGAAAATTGCGCGTGAAATCAGGTTTGACCGATACCCGACCTACATCGGCGACGGCAGCCAGTGTTATTCGATTTGCGCCATCATCTTCATGATGGGCAATCAGGAATATCCGGGCGCAAAGCTTCCCGAAGACAGGTTCATGTACCATCGGACGTTGCACATCGGCGGCGATCTGGCCTTTCACAGCCCCTCGCTCAAGATCCAGTCCAACCAGCGGTATTCCTCCGAAGCCATCGAAAAGGCCTATGCCCTCGGTATCGAAAGCATGCTGGAGGTCGTCCGTACCTCCGCAATGCTGCGTCCGTTCAAGACGCGGCCGATGATCCACCCCGAGCTTGTGGAAAAGATGCTGGCCACACCCGGCGACGATCTGTTCCACATTCGAACGATGGAACAGGTCCTGAATTGGGAAATCAACCTGGACGGGTTGCCGCCTTTTTATCCGCAACGAAATGTGCAGTTGCAGATGGGGTGCGAAAACAGTCTGGTGCACGGCTATCTTTTGCCGTCAGAGCGCAGCTACGGGTATTACACTCCCTCCATGATGACCAGGGATGTGTTTGGCTTTGAACGGATTCTCGGCGCGGACCGCGTGTTCGAAATTGGCCCGCCATTTGAAAACGGGGTCACCGAAATCTTCAGCTTTCGGTATTTGGAGCTGCCAGTGGAATGTCAGGTCAAGCTACACCCTGATCGTGTCGAAATCTGCGGTGATGATCCCTACCTCAGCACCCCGATTGGCGATTGTGCCGCAGGTGAGTTTGAGGCTTTCCCGCCTGAAACCCGCTTTCATCCACTGACCGAATTCGCGGCCCTACGGGACGCGCCTGTCGCCGCAGACGTCATCCGCAAGGCGCGCTGCACATTGCTTGCGCCCTCGGGGGCCGTTCTGCGCGATGAGACCTGTACTCAATCCGTCGATCTGATCGATGACCCGGTGCGCCCGCACTTTCGCCATACACTGCGCTGGTACTCTGGCGCAGTGACCGTGATTGAGATCAAGATCCACATGTCCTCTGAGACATCCGCGACCGATCTTTACTTCGTCGACAAGGAGGCTGCTCTCCCGGAGGGCGACGCTAACCCATGCCTGCGCCGGTTGTCGGATGGTAAGGTCGTCTGCGTCGACGCACTCTGACATGTACCATCCCACCCTTTCGCGTTTCAGGCCCTGCCGCCCAACCATCACACAAAGGCCTCCACCATGCGCAACGACATCCCCTGCTTCACCGCCACCCACGCAACGCTGGACGGCATCGACATCGCCTATGAGACCGGCGGTGTTGGCCCGCCGCTGCTGCTCTTGCACGGCTTTCCGCAGACCCGCGCCATGTGGGCCGAGGTCGCGCCGCGCTTGGCGCAGGATTTCACCGTCATTTGCCCCGACCTGCGCGGTTACGGCGAAAGCGGCAAACCAAATGGCGTTGACAGCTACAGCTTTCGGGAAATGGCCCGTGATCAGGTGGCGTTGATGCGGCATCTGGGGCACGACAGCTTTCACCTTGCCGGGCACGACCGGGGCGGGCGCACCGCGCATCGGATGGCGCTGGATGCGCCGCAGGCGGTGCGCACCCTGACCGTCATGGACATCGTCCCCACGCACCTGTTGCTGAGCGATCTGACCTACAAGGTCGCCAAGGCCTATTACCACTGGTTCTTCCTCGCCCAGCCGGAACCTTTTCCGGAATCCATGATCGCCGCCAACCCGGAGGCCTACTACGAAAGCTGCCTGTTGAGCTTTGGCAAGGCGACCCTGGCCGATTTCAATCCGGCACAACTGGCCGCCTACCGCGCCGCATGGGCGGACCCCGCGTGCCGCCGCGCCATGTGCGACGACTATCGCGCCGCCATAGAGGTGGATTTCCATCTCGACGCGGCGGACCTTGGCCGTCGTGTCCCCTGTCCCGCGCTTGTCCTTTACGGGGCCGACGGCGCGATGGCCCGCGCCTATGACGTGCCTGCCACATGGGCCGACCGGCTGGCTGACATGACCGCCCGCGCCATCCCCGGAGGGCATTTCTTTGTCGACCAGTCGCCGCAACAGACCGCCGATGCCTTGCGGGCCTTCCTGATCGCGTGACCTCTGGACGCCTGTCCTGCCCGCTCCTACGGTGCGGTCCATGCTGGCCTATCTGACCCGACGCCTGACCTCGCTGATCCTCAGCCTCATTGCCGCCTCGGCGGTGATCTTCCTTGTGGTCGAGGTGGCCCCCGGCGATCCGGCCAGCTACATGCTGGGGATCAATGCCCAACCCGAAACCGTTGCCGCCCTGCGCGACGAACTGGGCCTCGATCAGCCGAAAATTCAGCGCTACCTGTCGTGGGTCGGCGGCATGCTGACCGGCGATTTCGGCCTGTCCTACACTTATCGCACCCCGGTGGCAGAGATGATCGCCACCCGGCTCTGGATCTCATTGCCGCTGGCGCTCTATGCGCTGACGCTGGCGATCCTGCTGGCCTTTCCCGCCGGGCTGATCGCCGCCGCCACGCGCGGGCGCGCGCCGGATTTCGGCGTCATGGCGTTTTCACAACTGGGCGTGGCGATCCCGAATTTCTGGTTCGCCATGCTGTTGGTGCTGGGTTTTGCGATCACATGGCGGGTCTTTCCGTCCGGCGGCTTTCCCGGCTGGGACAACCCGTTACAGGCGATCCGCGCCCTCACCCTACCCGCCGTTGCCCTTGCGCTGCCGCAGGCCGCCATCCTTGCCCGCGTGCTGCGGTCCTCATTGATCGACGTGCTGGGAGAGGACTACATCCGCACCGCCCGCGCCAAGGGGCTGACCCGGCGACAGACCCTGTGGCGGCACGGGGTGCGCAATGCGCTGATCCCGGTGCTGACCATCATCGGGCTGCAATTCTCCTTTCTCATCGCGGGCGGCATCATCATCGAACAGGTCTTTTACCTGCCCGGCCTCGGGCGGCTGATCTTTCAATCCATCAGCCAGCGAGACCTGATCGTCGTGGAATCGACCGTCATGCTGCTGGTCTTTGCCGTGATCCTCGTGAACTTTCTCACCGACCTTGCCTATGCGCTGGCCGATCCAAGGTTGCGCAAGGGATGAGCCGCAACCTGATCCTTGGCGGTGCGCTGACCGCGCTGTTCCTTGGCGCCGCCGCGCTGTCGTTCCTCTGGACACCGGGCGACGTGACGGCGCTCAATATCCCGGCCCGTCTACAACCGCCAAATGGCACACACCTGCTGGGCACCGATCATTTCGGGCGGGACATTCTGTCAATGCTAATGGTTGGTGCGCGCACCTCGATTGCCGTGGCCTTGGTGGCGGTAGGCATCGGAATAACGATAGGCGTGCCCCTCGGCCTTGCCGCCGCAAGCCGTGCAGGCGGATTGCTCGATGAGCTGATCTCACGTTCTGCCGACCTGATCTTTGCCTTTCCCAGCCTTGTCATCGCCATCCTGATCACCGCCGTCTTTGGCCCCGGTGCGCTGAACGCGATCCTTGCCATCGGCATCTTCAACATCCCCGTTTTTGCCCGCCTCTCCCGCGGCGCGGCGATGAGCCTGTGGACCCGCGAATTCATTCTTGCCGCCCGCGTCGCGGGCAAGAACCGCGCCCGCATCAGCGCCGAACACATCCTGCCCAACATCGCCAACCTGCTGATCGTGCAAAGCACCATCCAGTTCTCTCTGGGTATTCTGGCCGAGGCGGGTCTCAGCTATGTCGGCCTTGGCGCGCAACCGCCCGTGCCCTCGTGGGGCCGGATGCTGGCCGATGCGCAGACGCTGGTGTCGCTGGCCCCGCATGTGGCGCTGATCCCCGGCCTGACAATTGTGTTCATGGTGCTGGGATTGAACCTGCTGGGCGACGGGCTGCGCGATCACTTTGATCCGCGCCTCAGGGTGCTGCGCACATGACCGAGCCGCTTCTACAGATCGACGGCCTGTCGGTCACGATCCACGGCAAGGCCATCCTCGACGGCATCGACCTGACCGTCGCGCCGGGGGAAATCGTCGCCCTGACCGGCGAGTCCGGGTCCGGCAAATCCATGACCGCGCTGGCCACCATCGGCCTGTTGCCGCAAGGCGCACAGGCTGCGGGAAAGCTATCTCTGGGCGGCACGAACCTGTTGTCGCTGCCAGAGTGGCAACTATGCGAGGTGCGCGGCGTCGACATCGGCATGGTCTTTCAGGAACCGATGACCGCGCTCAACCCGGTGCAGACCATCGGCGCACAGGTGGCCGAAACTATCCTTCAGCACAGCCCCCGCACCCCCCGCGCAAAGGCGCGAGACAAGGCGCGCGCGGCGCTGCACCGCTGCGGTCTGGACCTGCCGCTGTCGCGGTATCCGCACGAACTGTCCGGCGGCCAGCGTCAGCGCGTGGTGATCGCCATGGCCATCGCCCTGCGCCCTCGCCTGTTGATCGCGGACGAACCGACAACGGCGCTGGACGTGACCACGCAGGCGCAGATCCTAGACCTGTTGCAGGATCTGACCCGGACCGAGGGCATGGCCCTGATGATGATCACCCATGATCTGGCCGTGGTGGCCAACATGGCCCATCGCATCGCCGTCATGCAAAACGGGCGCATTGTCGAAACCGGCCCCACCGCGCAACTGCTGGCGCACCACGAACACCCCTATACGCGCGCGTTGTTCGAGGCCTCCAGCCACCAGCCTCACCTGCCGCCCCGCCCCGACAGTGGTCCGCTGCTGAGCGCACAGGGTGTCACCTGCACCTACCCGCTGCCGCGCCCGCATCCCTTTGCCGCCAGACCCAGCTTTACCGCGGTGCACGACGTCAGCTTTGACATCGGGCGCGGCGAACGTGTTGGTCTGGTGGGCGAATCCGGTTGCGGCAAGTCCACCCTGACGCGCGCGCTGCTGGGGCTGACGCCGATCGCGGCCGGCACGATCACGCTGGACGGCGAGGCGGTCTTTACCGACCACAGGCCCAACCTGTCGGTGCGCCGCCGCATTCAGGTGGTCTTTCAGGACCCTTACGGCAGCTTCAACCCCCGCCACCGCGTTTCGCGGCTGATCACCGAACCTTTCCACCTGTTGCCCGACCCGCCAAAGGGCCCTGCCCGCGACGTCGCCGTGGCCGAGGCGCTGACCGCCGTGGGCCTGTCACCGGATGACGCACACAAACACATCCACGCCTTTTCCGGCGGCCAGCGTCAGCGTCTTGCCATTGCACGCGCGCTGATCATCCGGCCCGAGTTGATCGTCTTCGATGAGGCCGTGTCGGCACTGGACGTCCGGGTGCGCGCCCAGATTCTTGACCTGATGGCCGACCTCAGCGCCTCTTACGGGCTGGCCTATCTGTTCATCAGCCACGATCTGTCAGTGGTGCGCGGGGTAACGGACCGGGTCATGGTGATGCGCGCGGGCCGCATCGTCGAGCAAGGCCCGACAGAGCGCGTCTTTGCCGCGCCTGCCCACGCGTACACGCAAAGCCTGCTGGCCGCCGCACCGCACCTGCCCGCACCCGCTGCCTGACACCCCACGCTTTCAAACCGCTGGACCTTCCCGCCCCGGCACAGCAGGATGCCGCCAAAAGGGAGGACACCATGCGTTTTGAAAACCGCCACGCGGTTGTCACCGGCGGCGCGTCGGGTATTGGCGCGGGCATTGCTCGCCGCCTTGCCACCGAGGGTGCGCAGGTCACGGTCTGGGACATCAGCGAGGCGAACCTTGCCGCCATGGAGGACCAGCCCAACATCCGCACCCGGCAAATCGATGTCACCGACGCCAAGGCCGTCACCGCCGCCATGGCGGAGGATCAGACAGCGATGGGCGGGCTGGATACGTTGGTCTGTTCGGCGGGCATCACCGGCCCCAACACCACCGTCATCGAATACCCCACCGACGCCTGGACACAGGTTTTCGATCTCAACGTCCACGGGCTGTTCTATTGCAACCGCGCGGCGGCGGCGCTGATGCGGCCCGCTGGCTTTGGCCGGATCGTCAACATGGCCTCTATCGCGGGCAAAGAGGGCAATCCGAATGCCTCGGCCTATTCCGCCTCCAAGGCGGCGGTGATCGGCCTGACCAAATCGCTGGGCAAGGAACTGGCCGACACGCGCATCACCGTCAACGCCATCGCCCCCGCCGCGGTGCATACCGCGATCTTTGACCAGATGAGCGACGAGTTCATCGCCTACATGAAATCCAAGATCCCCATGGGCCGCTTCGGCACCATCGAGGAGATCACTTCCATGGCCTGCTGGCTGGCGTCGGAGGAGGCGAGCTTTTCCACCGGCGCGGTCTTTGACCAGTCCGGCGGGCGCGCGGTCTACTAGGGAGGGCACCATGAGACTGCAAGGCAAACGCGCCATCGTGACCGGGGCTGGTTCGGGCTTTGGCGAGGGGATCGCGGCCCGCTTTGCCGCCGAGGGCGCGCAGGTGGTCATCGCCGACATCAATATGGACAACGCGCGCCGGGTGGCGGGGGACACCGGCGGTCACGCGCTGCACGCCGACGTTGCCGACCCGGCCAGCGTCACCAATCTGGTGGCCGAGGCGAACGACCTGATGGGCGGCATCGACATCCTTGTGAACAACGCGGGCATCACCCATCTGCCCGCCTTGATGGAGGATGTGAGCGAAGCGGACTTTGACCGGGTGTTCGCGGTCAACTGCAAATCGGTCTACCTGATGGCCCGCGCCTTGGTGCCCGCGATGAAGGCGCAGGGATCGGGGGCGATCCTGAACGTGGCCTCGACGGCGGGGGTGTCGCCCCGGCCCAAGCTGAACTGGTACAACGCCTCGAAGGGCTGGATGAACACGGCGACCAAGGCGATGGCGGTGGAGCTGGCGCCCTTTGGGGTGCGGGTCAACGCGCTCAATCCGGTGGCCGGCGAGACGCCGCTTTTGGCCAGCTTCATGGGCGAGGACACGCCGGAGATGCGGGCGAAATTTCTGGCGACCATCCCCTTGGGAAGGTTCTCGACCCCGCGGGATCTGGCCAATGCGGCGCTGTTCTTGTGCTCGGACGAGGCGGATATGATCACCGGGGCCTGTCTGGAGGTGGATGGGGGGCGTTGTATTTAGGGTGTCCACGCGTGGACAGCTTTGCGCCTGTGTAAAATCAATGGGTTACAGAGACGAATTAACCTTTGGTTCATTTTCTGCGCGACGGTGGAACACCGCCGTTCGGGTGGCCGCGATCAATTCAGAGGCCGCGATCAAAAGGACCAGAACCTAGTGGCAGCGGGGTCAGAGGCCCAAGGGCCTCTGCCATCCCCACGTTGAAACCCAAGCCCAAAAGCCATTGCTGATCAACTGCGTGGCGTCCGGGTGATCAACCAGACTCGGCCCGGATCAATCATTTTACAATTTTATTTGTTTCGGGCAGACTGAATCCGATAGTCGGCGAAGTCATAAGGAAGTTTTTACAGCATGGTCACGTTCTCTTTTGATGATCCGACTCCAACGCGGCAGACACGTGTCAGCGAAAGCAACTTCACCGTAAACTTCACCGAAGAGAGTGTGAATTTCCTGTGGTCGATCAGTGGCGGCACAGGCAGCAACAGTTTCGGCTTTCAGGGCCCGCCAGTTGACCCAAACGGCGTCTTGTTCGGGAATTTCGATGCTCCGGGCACGGGAACCGTGTTCACCGCTGACGTGTCGGGTCCTTTGGTCGGAGGGAACCCCCAGACAGCCTTTTCAGGCAATGTGACGGTTGATTTCCGCGGGGCCGGTCCCGGCACGAACGTGACAGTTGCCTTTCATCTGGTCGGCGGTGGTACGACAAATGGCCTGTTGACGGCCGGGGGCGATGTAAAGGCGGTGGGCAATTTCACGCACATCACCTTTAGCTCCACCAATGTATCGCAACTCATGCAGATCGAATCCATTTCAGCGAGCTCGTTGAATTGCTTCACAGCGGGAACCGCCATCTCGACGCCGGACGGGCCGGTCCCGGTTGAAACCTTGCGGGCCGGTGACACCGTCTTGACCGCCGATGGCCGCAAGACAGAGGTTCTGTGGCTGGGCCGCCAGCCTGTCGACAGCCGCGTGATGCACCCCGCCAAGGTGAACCCCGTGCGCATTGTGGCCGGTGCGCTTGGCGGCGGACTGCCCGTGCGTGACCTGCGTCTGTCGCCGGACCACGCCATCGCCCTCGACAACCACCTGATCAATGCCGGGGCGTTGATCAACAACACCACGATCTATCAGGAACGGGGGCAGATGCCCGAAGGTTTTGTCTATTACCACGTCGAAACCGAGGCCCATGAACTGCTGCTGGCCGAGGGTGTGGCGGCGGAAAGCTTTATCGACTACGCAAATCGCGACGGTTTTGTGAACGGTCACGAAATGGACCGTCATATAAAGGAAATGGCCCTGCCCCGCATCAGCGCGGCGCGGCTGGTCCCGGAAGAGACAAAGGCGCGGCTAGAGGCTGATGCCGATTTGAGCAGGCTCAAACAACGCTTGAGCGCCTGAATTCCGCCTTTCCCGCTGGTCGAACCTGTTTCTTGTGACGGCGCTGGATGTGCCGGGCCTCAGCAATGCCGCAACCAGAGACTGGTCCGGCAAAGTGGACGCCGGAACAATCTGCAACCGGCGCGAAAAACCGGCGGGGTTCGGCGCGGCGCAGGGCTATGAGCGTTTCAACGCCGCGTTCCATCCGCGGGATGTGACCCTCCCGCCGCAGGCCATGGGGCAGGAGGCCGCCTGTGTCACCGCGTCCGTCCGGGGCGGGTGCGGCACGGTCGGTGTCTTTGCCAAACCGGCGTTGCAGATTGCCGGTGGCCGGTCACGGCGGCAGAGGCTGCGGCGCTGACCGGATGGATGGGGCGCAAGGACTGAGGGGCACCTGCGTCGCGCGGGGGACCGGGGGGACCGGGGCCGGCGGCCATGGTCCCGGATCGTCTATCCTCTTGAAAAATCTATCCGGGATTTGCTAAAAATTCGGAAAATTTATTGTCCGTCTTCGGGATACGACAGCCAAAACAAAGGGGGGCATTGCCGGATCGAGGCCGTTGCGCCGTAAGAATTGCATATTTTTGTGGCACATTACAAAGTGACTCAGGGAACTTTGACAATCGTCCCTGATCGCCACCGGCACCGGACAGGTGACGGCGTTTGAAGGGATACAATGGATGGGTCTTGCTTTGCGGTGTTCTCAATACAACACCCCCATTATCAAGCTGGCTTGGGCACTGCCCACCCTGATTTCCGTTGTTCTGGTCGATGCAAGCGCGCATACGGGCATTCCTTTTCCCGCGCCGTTTCTGACAATTTTCGTGAGCGTTGTCCTTGCCGCGTCCCTTGGCGGGCAGCGCGCCGGGTTTGCCGCCGGGCTTATCGCGGCGCTGTTTGTGGTCAAGGCCTATTCCGACCAGTACGGCCCCCCTTCGTTGACAGGCGGCGTGCAGCAAGTGATCTTTGGCGCGGTTTTGTTCTTTCTCATCGGCATGCTGCTTGGACGTTTGAGAGATCAGCGGGATGCCAGCATGCAGGCCCTGCGCCAACATGAGCAAGATCTTGAAATCTCATTGCAAAAGGAACTCGCGGAGCGCGCCAGACAAGAGGCCATCGTGGCCGAGCGCGAAGCGCAACTGGTCACCGCGACGCGGATCGCGGGCCTTGGTCATTTTTCGTTCGAAGCCTTCACCGGCAATTGCAACTACTGCTCTGAGCAACATGCCGCTAATCTGGGCATGACCGCCGAACAATTCATGACGATTGCCCAAGGCGACGGCCCGCAGTTGCCGCATGTCCACCCCGATGACCGGTCGATTGTGCTGGATGCGATTGACAAGCTCAATTCCGGCGAGAGCCAGACCTTTGAATACCGCCTGCTGAACGCAAGCGGCGAAGTCCGGTACATCCGCCAGATCGAGGTGCCACGGTCCGATGAAACCGGCAAGGTGGTCGAACATATCGGCACCAGCATGGACATAACCGACCTGCGCCTTGCCGAAGCGCGGGTGCGCCAGTCGCAGCGGATCGAGGTCATAGGCACGTTGACCGGGGGTGTGGCGCATGACTTCAACAATCTGCTGGCGGTGATCCTTGGCAATCTTGAGCTGTGTCTGGAACTGGACCGCGAAGAGGACCGCAGGGAGCTGATCCAGTCCGCCATCAAGGCGACGGTGCGGGGCGCGGGCCTGACCAGAAACCTGCTCAGCTTTGCCCGGCGCGCGCATCTGGAACCCAAGCGCATCAACCTGAACCAGACCATTCAGGACACGATGGCCTGGGGATCGCGGGTGTTGCCCAAGACGATTGCCCTTGAGAATTCGCTGATGGCCGGGCTGTGGGATGTGGAACTGGACGCGACCTCGGCGGAGAACGCGATCATCAACATCCTGCTGAACGCGCGCGATGCCATGCCGGAGGGGGGCCGGGTGACGATCGAGACCGCCAATATGCGCATCGGCGAAGAATATGTGTCCGAGCGGGACGAGGACATCGAACCGGGCCGCTACGTGATGCTGGCGATCAGCGACACCGGCCACGGCATCCCTGCCGACAAGCTGGACAGCATCTTTGAGCCGTTCTACACCGAAAAACCCGTGGGCGAAGGGTCCGGGCTGGGGCTGTCGATGGTGCAGGGCTTTATCAAGCAGTCCGGCGGCGCAATCCGCGTCTACTCCGAGGTCGGCGTCGGGACGACGTTCAAACTGTACTTCAAGGCCGCCGAAAAGCACGAGCAGGACGCCAGACCCGAGCCGCAAAAGACCTTGCAGCCGCCAAGCGGAGCGGCCTCGATCCTTGTCGCCGAGGATGAGAGCGAGGTCATGCGCATCCTGAAACGCACGCTGGAAGACGCGGGCTACGATGTCACCACCGCACAGACCGGCGATGAGGCTTTGGAGATATATCAGGCCGTTGGACAGTTTGACCTGCTGATCACGGACGTGGTGATGCCCGGCAGGCTTCTGGGCCCGGGACTGGCCAAGGCCATCCGGCAGATCGACCCGGCCTTGCCGTGCATCTTTCTGTCCGGATATGCCGCCGAGGCGACGGTGCATGGCAATGGGCTGAAACCTTCGGACGTCCGACTGATGAAACCGATTGGCCGCGCGGACCTGCTGAACGCGGTGTCCAATGCCCTGCGGGATGCCAAACGGACCCCTTGAGACACCCGCAGGGTCTGAGGGGTTGCGCGCGGGCGGATGCGCGGGGATGCTGCGGGATGTGCGGCACAGGAGACCCCCGATGCGTCCCGGACCCAAGAACCTGATCACCGATGTTGCCGGTCTGCGCGTGGGCAACGCGCAGGATGCGCGGATCAAGAGCGGCGTCACGGTGGTGACGGCGGAGGCGCCCTTTGCGGCCTCTGTCTCTGTCATGGGTGGCGCGCCAGGCACGCGGGAAACCGATCTGCTGGCCCCGGACAAATCGGTGCAGGCGGTGCATGCGCTGGTGTTGTCGGGCGGCAGCGCCTTTGGGCTGGCCGCCGCGCAGGGGGTGATGGATGCCCTGCACGCGCAGGGCAAGGGGTTTGAGATATTCTCGGCGCGGGTGCCGATTGTCCCGGCGGCGATCCTGTTCGATCTGCTGAACGGCGGCGACAAGGCATGGGGTGACAACCCCTACCCCGCCCTGGGGCGGCAAGCCTTGGCGGCGGCAGGCGAGGCGTTTGATCTGGGCACGTTCGGGGCCGGTGCGGGCGCGCAGACGGCGCAGCACAAGGGCGGGCTTGGCTCTGCCAGTCTGGTGCTGGAGCGCGGGATCACCGTGGGCGCGCTGGTCGCGGTGAACCCGATGGGCAGCGTGACAACACCCTCGGGGCGGCAGTTCTGGGCAGCCCCGTTCGAGGTGGACGCAGAATTCGGCGGTCTGGGCGTGGACCCTGCGCCGGGGCTGGTCTTGCCCCGCAGCCGCAAGACGGCGGCGATGGCGGAGCAGGGCAATACGACAATTGCCGTGGTGGCGACGGATGCGGCGCTGGACAAGGCCCAGTGTCACCGGGTGGCGGTGGCGGCGCATGACGGCATGGCGCGGGCGATCCTGCCAGCGCATAGCCCGATGGACGGCGATCTGGTCTTTGCCGCCGCGACGGGGGCAAGGGCGCTGGATGATCCGATGGCACAGGTGGCGATGATCGGCCACGCGGCCAGCGTTTGCCTCAGCCGCGCCATTGCGCGGGCGGTGTGGGAGGCGCGGGCAGAGCCGGGCGATACATTGCCGACGTTGCGGCAGGAATTGGGGTTGGTGGCGGGCTGAAGCCCGCCCTACGGTGTGTGGTGGGCGGTGTGTGGTGGATGGCGGGCGGTGCGCGGTAGATGGTCGTGTTCAGCGCAGCTTTGGCGGCTTGTCCGGGTCGGACCCCGGCGCGATCTGTTCGAGTTTCGCGGGTTCGGGCGGTTCCGGCAGGTCAAAGCGCAGCGCCACGCGGGCCAGTTCCGCGGTGGTTGCATCGCTGTCCGCCAGAAAGGTCACGTCCAGCGCGCCCGCCTCCAGCCCCGAGAACACCAGCGCCTCATTGATGGTCCCGGCAAGGGCGCGTTCTGCGCCGGGGGTGGTGCCGGTCAGGCCCAGCAGGTGCCCGCGCGTGCCGTCGTCATAGATCACCTCGGCCAGATAGGCCTTGCGCGCCAGACCGGCGGCGGTGGCAAGGCGGGAGTCCAGCGCGGTGACTAGCTGTTCCGGCACGCGGGGGGCGCGGAATTCGGTCGGGCGGGCCTGTGCCTCTTGTGGGCCGGAACCCAAGGTCTCGACCAGCCACGACAGCGCCTCTGGCGGCAGAAGGATCTGCGAGGGCGCGGTTTCAAGGTTGAGCGCAAGGCCAACCCCCTGCCCCACCACCATGCTGGCCAGCGCGCGGCCTGACAGCGCCGCATAGGGCACGGCGCGACCGGCGAAACTGGACAGGCGGTCCTCACGGTCAAAGGCCAGCAGGAACCGCGCATCTCCGAGGTCAAAGAGTTCCGGGGAAATCGCGTCACCCTCTGGTTCCTGTGTCAGCATCAGGAAGAGTTCGGTGCTGGCGAGGCGGTCGTAATAGCGCAGGCGGGCGGCGTCATCCTCTGGGGTGGCCTCCATCGCCGCATGGGCGCGGTCCAGTTCCGTCAGGGTCTCATCGTTCATGCCAGCACCTCTTTGACGCGGGTTCTGAGGACCGGCAAAAGATCTGCCTCGAACCATGGATTGCGTTTCAGCCATGCGGTATTGCGCCACGACGGATGCGGCAAGGGCACGGCCTCGGGCGAAAAGTCGCGCCAGCGGGTGACGGTGTCGGTCACGCCGGTTTTCACGCCAAGGTGCCATTTTTGTGCGTAGCCGCCGATGAGCAGGGTCAGGCGCACCTCGGGCAGCGCCGCCATGACCTGCGCGCGCCACGTGCGGGCACAGATCGGTGGCGGTGGCAGGTCTGATCCCTTGCGGTAGCCGGGAAAGCAAAAGCCCATTGGCACGATGGCGACACGGCTGGCATCGTAGAAGGTATCGCTGTCGATCCCCAGCCAGTCGCGCAACCGGTCGCCGGAGGGGTCGGTGAAGGGCATGCCCGACTGGTGTACCTTCATCCCCGGAGCCTGTCCGGCGATCAGCAGCCGCGCGGTGGGCGTGGCGCGCAGGACCGGGCGCGGCGCATGGGCGGTTTCCGTCGCGGCAAAGCGGTCGGCGCAGAGGCGGCAGGCGCGGATGTCTGTCAGCAGCTTGTCCATGTGACGGACCCTACAGGCCGCGCGGGATGAGGTCACGTTGGCGCGGGTCGCGGGCAGTCATTTCGACACCTGTCGAAATAAAGCTTGCGCGGCAGGTTCATTTCGACAACGTTAGAAATATGAAAATGACTGATTCCCCCGCCCTCACCGTCGAAACCGCCGCCTCCAAGTTTGCGGCGCTTGGGTCCGAACAACGCCTGCAAGTGCTGCACACTCTGGTGCGCGCAGGCCGTGACGGGCTGAGCATCGGCGCGTTGGGTGAGCGTACCGGCATCACCGGCTCCACCCTCACCCACCACCTGAAAATTCTCTCTGCCGCCGGTCTTGTGACGCAGGCGCGGCAGGGACGCTCCACCATCTGCGCGGCGGCCGACTATTCCGAGGTCGAGGCGCTGTCCGATTACCTGCTGCGCCAGTGCTGCGCGGATGCCGCCACCTGCCACAAGGATGCCGATCATGGCTGATACCACGACAACTGCAACCCGCCGCCTGCCGCCGGTCCCCAAGGTCTGGCTGGTCATTCTCGGCATTCTGGCGCTGGTTGCGCTGCTGGACTGGCCGCAGTTCCCCGATACGGTGCGGTTCACCCTTGATGCGTTGCTCGGCACCGCGCCGTTCATCCTGTTTGCGGTGCTGGCCGTCGCCTACATGAAGGCCACCGGGGCCGAAACGCTGCTGGCCAAGGCGTTTGAGGGGCGTGAGGTGCGGATGATCTTTCTGGCCGCAGCGCTCGGCGGGCTGTCGCCGTTCTGTTCGTGTGAGGTCATTCCGTTTATCGCCGCCCTGCTGGCGGTGGGCGCGCCGCTGGCGGCGGTCATGGCCTTTTGGCTGGCCTCTCCGCTGATGGATCCGGCGATGTTCCTGATCACTGCGGGCACGCTGGGCTGGTCCTTTGCCGTGGCCAAGGCGCTTGCGGCGATCGGGCTGGGCCTGCTGGGCGGCTTTGGCACCCGCGCGCTGGCCAACAGCGCGGTGTTTCGCGATCCGCTGCGGGAGAAACCGCAGGTGGGCGGCTGCTGCGGCGTCAAGAAACCGTTTCAGGGCAAGCCGGTCTGGCGCTTTTGGCAAGACAGCGACCGGGTCGAGACGTTCCGCGATACCGGGCTGGAGAATGCGCTGTTCCTGCTGAAGTGGCTGACGCTGGCCTATGTGCTGGAGGCGCTGATGATCCATTACGTGCCGGCAGAAATGATCGCGGGCCTGCTGGGCGGCACCGGCATCACGCCGATCCTGATGGGCGCATTGGTCGGGGCCCCCGCCTATCTGAACGGCTATGCCGCCGTGCCGCTGGTCGATGCGCTGCTGGCACAGGGGATGGCACCGGGCGCGGCGATGAGCTTTGTCATCGCGGGGGGCGTCAGTTGTATCCCCGCCGCCATCGCGGTCTGGGCGCTGGTCAAGCCAAGGATTTTCTTTGCCTATCTGGGCTGGGCGCTGCTGGGGGCGATGATCGCCGGGCTGACATGGGGCGCGATTGCCTGAGTTCCTTGGTTAACTGTTGCAGGTTCGGGCCCCACGCGGGGCCCGAATTGTTTTTGTTTCGCCGCAAGGCCATAATGTGAACAAATTATCTACCTAAATCACCGATACACCAAAGTACGAGGGAACCGAGGCACAACCGGGACGCCCAGATGTTAGAGTTCGACATGGTCAGCAAGTCCTTCTGGACAGGGACGCAGCGCAAGGTGATCCTTGACCGCGTGTCCTTTCGTGTCGAACTGGGGGAATCGCTTGGCATCCTTGCGCCCAACGGGACCGGAAAATCCACTGTCATCAAGATGATGGCCGGTCTGGAAAAACCCGATGAGGGTGAGATTCGCCGGACCTGCCGGGTGTCCTTTCCGCTGGGGTTCATGGGCGGGGTCGTCTCCAAGATCTCGGCCAAGGAAAACGCCCGCTTTATCGCCCGGCTCTACGGATTGGACCCCGATTACGTCGAATCCTTCTGCCGATGGCTTTGCGACCTCAAGGAATACTTTGATCAACCTTTGGGCACATATTCGTCCGGGATGCGCGCGCGGTTCACCTTTGCGCTGATGTTGGCGCTGGATTTTGATATGTACCTGATCGATGAGGGCATGCCGAATTCCACCGATGCGGGGTTTAACAAACGTGCCGGCGACATCCTTGCCGACCGGCTGCGCACCACAACGATCATCATCGTCTCACACCAGCCCAAGGTGCTGGAGAAATTCGCCCGCAAGGCGGCTGTCCTGATGGATGGTAAAATGCATATGTTCGACACATTGGAAGAAGCGAAACGGCTGTATGACTACGAAACCGAAAGCTAAGAAATTCCGCATTCGGCGTTCCCCGGCCGCTCCCGCCTTGACCGGAGAGAGACCCGCGCCAGAGACCGTCAGCGCCGCGCGTGCCGCCGCCCCCGGCGCTGCGGCCCCGCCCTCTGTGACACCGCCCTCTGCGACACCGGCCATGCAGACCCCGGCCCCTGTGTCGCCGGCAACGCAGACACCGGCAACGCCGACCAGAGCGACGCCGCCCGCCACGTCACGCCCGCAGTTTTCCAAACCCGCCCAACCGCCGGAGGTGCGCAGCGGTGAGGTCGCCTCGCCCCGTCAGGTGGCCGGTGAGATCG
The DNA here is from genome assembly GCF_048262615.1 of Antarctobacter sp. GTDB lineage: Bacteria > Pseudomonadota > Alphaproteobacteria > Rhodobacterales > Rhodobacteraceae > Antarctobacter. Next base: position 1,901 of record NZ_JBLXFB010000030.1, on the reverse strand, counting down.
ACATCGACAGCATCCGCGCCGAAGGTCTGACCGGGCGACAATTGCGCATGGCGCGGCGGGTGGCCAACAAACACGGGCTGAATCCGACCTCTGATTTCGACGCGGTGCGCCTGTTGCGGCAACGCGGGATCGACCCGTTCCAGCGTACCAATATGCTGGAACTCGTACAGGCAGAGGCCGGGCCAAGGCCGGAACCCGCGCAACCGGTCAAACCCGACCCCAAGGTGCAACTGCCGCAGACGATAAAGCCTGAAAAGCAGCAATTGCCGTCGACGGAAACTATCAGCCCGGCAGAGCGCCGCGCCGCTGAAATCCTGCAAATCCAGCGCGAACTGGCCGCCCGACGCCGCAAGAAGATGATGCTGCTGATGGTGCGGCTGGCAGCCTTTGTGCTGCTGCCGACGGTGCTGGCGGGGTATTATTTCTACGCCATGGCCACGCCGATGTATTCGACGAAATCGGAATTCCTGATCCTGAAGGCGGAAAACACCGGCGGCGCGATGGGCTCGTTGTTTTCGGGCACGCAGTTCGCCACCAATCAGGACGCCATCGCCGTGCAATCCTACCTGACCTCCAAGGACGCCATGCTGCGGCTGGACCGGGACGAAGGGTTCAAGGCGCATTTTTCGCAAGCGTTCATCGACCCGATCCAGCGTCTGGACCCCTCGCCCACCAACGAAGAGGCCTACGCGCTTTACAAGCGTCACATCGAGATCGGCTATGACCCGACCGAAGGCGTGGTAAAAATGGAGGTCATGGCCGCCGATCCAGAGACCGCGCGGGATTTCTCTCGGGCGTTGATCGGCTATGCGGAGGAACGCGTGGACAACCTGTCGTTCCGCAAGCGGTCCAATGCCGTCACCGACGCTGAACAGGGGCTTTTGGACGCCGAAAACGGTCGGCGTGAGGCGCAGGAGGTTCTGGTGCGCATGCAGCAGGACGGCAATGTGATCGACCCCGAGGGGCGCATCGCCGCGCTGCGATCGCAGATCAACACCTACGAATTGCAATTGCAGGAGAAACAGTTGCAACTTCAGGCGCTTCTGGACAACAACCGCCCGAACCGCGCCAAGGTCGATGGCACCGAAGGTGACATCCGGCGGCTGGAGACGCTGCTGACACGGTTGAACCGCGAGATGACAACCGCAACCACCGGAGAGGATTCGCTGGCGGAAATTGCGGTGCAGATCAAACTGGCGGAGGCCGACCTCGCCACGCGCGACCTGATGCTGCAAACCGCGCTGGAGCGGTTGGAACAGGCGCGGCGCGATGCCGACAGTCAGGCGCGTTATCTGACTACCTCGGTGGAACCGGTCGCCTCGGAAGACCCCAGCTATCCGCGCAAGTTCGAGAACACGATCCTTGCGTTCCTGATCTTTGGCGGCGTCTACCTGATGATCTCGCTCACGGCGTCGATCCTGCGGGAACAGGTCTCGACCTGAACCGGGTGTCCTCGGCGGGCGCACCTGTGGGCCTGCAAGCCCTGTATTCGCACGGCAGCCCGCATGGCACGCGCGCCATTCGGGGACGCCGCTTGGCAGGGCGGTTGCGCCCGTAAGGGCCAGCGCATCGCCGACAACTTGCCGAGGGCCACTTCGACTGTGGACACCACACGGGTGTAGCCGGAAACAGAGACCGGCACCTGTACCAAGGGCCGTTTTTGTCCAGCCCCGCCCGCCGCGCGCCATGGGCGGTTCGGCTCCCGCCCGGCGCACCCTCCCCGCCCTACATCTGGACGAGATCCCGAACTGTCAGAAAGCCCCTTGCAGCCTAGGCCCCGTCCTTGCTAAAGGGGTCGACGGAGAGGTGGCCGAGTGGTCGAAGGCGCACGCCTGGAAAGTGTGTAGGCGGGAGACCGTCTCGAGGGTTCGAATCCCTTCCTCTCCGCCACATTTTATGTG
>NZ_JBLXFB010000029.1:0-41163 GCF_048262615.1 Antarctobacter sp. | reverse complement strand
ATTGAAGCGCGTGAAGGCCACGCGCTTCTGCGGTTTGACGAAATCTTTCAGGACCACCACGCTGGGGATCCTGATCGACATACTCGGACTGCGCACCACCTCATCGTATTCCGCGACGATATCCACCCGGTCGAGGAACGAGGCCTTGATCGCGTCCTGCCATGTCCAAAGGCTTAGCGGATAATAGGAAAGTGGCCGATAATCCGCGTTCAGCACCAACGCGGGGTGATGCTTGAGCGCGCCCGGTTCGCGCACGAAATTGGTTCTGAACTCGGTATTCATGAGAGACTCGCCCTCTGCCCTGCCTGCTCGATCATTAAGCACCAGAGCGGGGAACCCGCCCCAGCTTGAAAATACTATATCTCGCGTTTGCGCTCTGGCAAGTCCCGCAAGATGCTGTGGTTGGACAGAGCCCTAGCCTGCCAACGTAATAGGCATGTGACAAAACACACCCGTCGTGACCGCAGCGCCGCGCGGGGGCGGCTGCCCGGCTCAGTCCAGAGCCGTGACCCGCACCATCCGGTCAGGCGTTCCGCGCACCGATCCATTGCTTTGCCGGTCGCCGCGCTTGATCGCGTCGACCACCTCCATACCGTGAATCACCCGCCCGATGGCGGTGTATTGCCCGTTCAGAAAAGGCCCGTCCTCGAACATGATGAAGAACTGCGAATTGGCGCTGTCGGGGTTCTGCGACCGCGCCATGCCAACCAGACCACGCTTGAACGCCACATCCGAAAATTCGGCCTTGAGATCCGCCAGATCCGATCCGCCCATTCCCGCGCGCGCCAGATCAAACGGCCCCGAATCTGTCGCGCCAAACTGCACATCGCCGGTCTGCGCCATGAACCCGTCGATCACCCGGTGAAAAACCACCCCGTCATAGGCCCCGGCGCGCGCCAGTTCGATCAGGCGTTCGGCATGGCCCGGCGCGATGTCCTCGAACAGGTCGATGACCACCGTCCCCTTGGCTTGCCCGGCCACTTCGATCCGCAGCCCCAGATCGCCCACGGCAAGGCCGAACCGACCGTCATCGGTGGCCGGTTTCGGCGCGTCCTTGGCAGTCTCGGCATCGGACCGCAGAAGGGCAAGCTCATCCGCCAGCCGCCTTGCCTCTGCCTCGGCCGCCTCGCGCGCAAGGGTTTCCGCCCGGAGCCGATCCCCCCCACCGTCATCGCCGCTGGCAACCGCAGCCTTAAGAACCGCGCTCTGCGCAAGGATATCCACCATCGGCACGGCAAAATTCACCTCACCCGCGCGCGATCCGGCATGATGCAGCGCAATCACCTGCTGCAATCCCGCGTCGATCACCGGAGAGCCGGAATTGCCCGGCAGGGTGTCGCAGGTATGGCGCAACCGCCCCGAGGCCACCGCCGGGCTGTCGGCCTGACATTTCTCGCGGCTGATGCGCTGCGCCTCGCCCATCGGATGGCCGATCACCCACAGCGGATCGCGGTCCGACGGTGTGGCCGCCGACAATTCCAGCGCGCCGAAGTCGGCATTTGCGTCGCCAATGACCCGCAGCACGGTGTAATCCAGCGCCTCGCTGGTCTCTACCGGCGTCGGATCGACGACAAAGCTTTTGACACCATCCTCGATCCCGTCGCGCACATAGCCCGCCTTGAACTGCACCGCGATGATGCTGTCGGCCCCTTGCGCCTTCATCTGCGGGTTGTTCAGGATTCCGGGCACACAGTGATGGTTTGTCACCAGCAGGTTGCCCTCGACCAGAAAGGCGGTGCAGGGCGCGTGGCCGACGTTGGTCAGAATATCCAGCCGCCCCACCGCGCGCCCGGTGCGGGCAAAGATCGACCTCGCCCCGTAGTTGGAAATGAACTCGTTGTTATACGCGCCGATTTGCGCCTCCAGCCGGGCATCGCCCAGCAGGGACTGGCGCTGAGGCAGCACGGTTTCCCCAAAGCTGGCCCTGTCGAACAGCATCAAATCCTGAGCGGGGGCCGCACCGGCCACGGCAAGCAGAAAAGAGACAGCGGCGGTCAGACGGGGCGCACTCATGAACGGGACTCTCCGGGCGACGGGATTCGCGCCGAAGAGTAACAGATGTGGCGCGCGGTCAGACACCGAATTTTGTCCGCGCCCGTCCGCAAACCTTTACGAAACGTAAAACCGTCTCTGCAACCCCTTGAAAAGATTACGCCGGGATGCGCGCCACATGTGGACAGCCGCAGATCAGAACCCGCATTTGTCCCGCAAAAAGGCCAGCGCCACACCCAGCCCGTCGGGCGCGATGCCATGCCCGGTGCCCTCCATGACGTGGGCAAAAACCTCCTTGAAGCCCGCCTCCTGCAAGGCCTCCGCCGCCTGCGGCAGCGATTGCACCGGCACCACATCGTCCTGATCGCCGTGGATCAACAGGATCGGAGGCTTGCTCTGCACCTCATCCGCCAGCGACTCCGGCGCCAGCAGCCGCCCCGAAAACCCGACGATCCCCGCCAGCTCCTCTTCGCGGCGCGGCCCCACGTGCAGGCTCATCATCGTGCCCTGAGAAAAGCCCAGCAAGGCGACCTGTTCGGGCAGCAGATCCTCATCCACCATCAACGCGTCCAGAAAGGCGTTCAGATCATCCACCGCGCGCGCCATGCCCGCCATCGATTCCTCTTCGGATGAGCCGTCGATCCACGGGATCGGGAACCACTGGAACCCCATCGGCGCCCCGGCGCAGGCCTCGGGCGCGTCGGGCGACACAAACAGCGTGTCAGGCAGATGCTCGCCCAGCGGATCGGCCAGGCCCAACAGGTCCGCCCCGTTTGCGCCATAGCCATGCAGGAAAACCACGCAGGACCGCACATCCCCCGATACCGGCTCTTTCCGCCCTGTCTGCAATACCCGTGTCACGCAATACCCTCCCGGCTTTTTTCAACGTGGTAGTAGGCCCAGAGCGCCCGCGCCGCAACCGATCTCCACGGGCTCCACGCCTCGGCCATCTGGCGCAGCGCCTTTTCCTTGGGGCGCTCGGGCAGATCGAACAGCAGCCGCGCCGCCTCTTGCAGGGCCAGATCGCCGGGGGCAAAGACATCCGCGCGGCCAAGGCTGAACATGGCGTAGATTTCGGCGGTCCAGATGCCGATCCCCTTGACCGCCACCAGAGTCGCGATGACCTGATCGGTGGGCATGTCGCGCAAGCCGTGAAAATCAATCCCCGCCGCGGCCAGCGCCTGCGCATAGGTGGCTTTCTGACGGCTCAGGCCAAGGCCACGCAAGCCGTCATGGTCCGTGGCCCGGATCGCCTCTGGCGTCACCATCCCGGCACCCTCCAGCTTGCCCCAGATCGCCCGCGCCGAGGCGACGCTGACCTGCTGGCTGACAATCGCGCTCAGAAGCTGGCCAAAACCGTCCGCCCGCAGGCGCAGCGGCAAAGGGCCCGTCTGGTCCAACGCCACGGCAAAGCGCGGCTCGCAGGTCACAAGCCACGCCGCCCCTTCGGCCACGCAAGCCTCACCGCGGATTATCCGCCCGACAGCGGGTGCAGGCTCAGCCATGCCATGGCCTCCTTGACGGTTGAAACGCGCGGCCCGCCGGGACGGCGAGGCCGGTCGATCATGGCGACAGGCAGGCGCAAAGCCCGCGCGGCGGCCAGCTTGGGCCAGCCGCCGGTCCCGCCTGCATTGCGCACCAGCAACCAGTCGATCCGTTCCTTGCGCAAAAGACGGATTTCATCGGCAACGGTGAATGGCCCTGCGCCGGTCAGAAAACGGCCCCTGCGCAACGGCAGCGGCTCCGGCGCGTCACCAATGCGGCGCATCAGCACCTCGGCCCGCAGGTTGCGCAAGCGGGGCAGCGCATCGCGCCCGGTGGCGACCAGAACGCGCGCGGCCGCCGGGATCACCGCTGCGGCCTCTTGCGGCTGTCGCAAGGGCACCCAAAGATCGCGGCGCGTGGCCCGCCAAGGCGGGCGCACCAGTTGCAGATGCGGCACCCCGACCGCCCGCGCGGCTCCGGCCACGGCAAAGGCCGTCGCGGCGTCACCGGGATGCGCGGCCTCGACCACCACACGCGCGCAGCGCAACGCCTCGGCGGTGATCGGCCCCACGGACACAGGACAGGGCCAGCGCCGCGTCACCCGCTCGGGCACCGGCAACAGAACCCGCGCGCCGCGCACCGTCTGCGCCAGCCGCATGGCCTCGACCGAGCCGCCGATGATCACAAGTCCATCCATCCCGGAATCCTTAGTTCAGCGCGGACCAAAGCGAAACCTCCCGGCGCGCCCGTGTTTCTTCTGTCCTGAAATATTCCCGGGGGAGTCGACCGCAGGGAGACGGGGGCAGCGCCCCCTTTCCGCCCTAACCCGCCGGGGCGACACAATCGCTCTTGCCCCGCCCCGCGCCGCCGCATACGCATCACATCATGAATACCGAACATGATGCCTCCGCCCGCCGCAACGTAGTGGTTCTTGTCTTCGCCCAGGCGATCCTTGGCGCGCAGATGCCGATGATCTTCACCATCGGCGGGCTGGCGGGCCAGTCGCTGGCCTCCAACGTCTGTTTCGCGACGCTGCCGATCTCGCTGATCGTGCTGGGGTCGATGTTGTCGGCCACGCCGGTCTCGGCGCTGATGCAGCGCTATGGCCGCCGCGCCGGTTTTTTTGTCGGCGCGGGGGCCGGCGCGCTGGGTGGCGCGGTCGGGGCCTACGGGCTCTACATGGCCTCTTTCCCGATCTTCCTGCTAGGGTCTCTGATCACCGGCACCTACATGTCCGCGCAGGGGTTCTACCGTTTTGCCGCCGCCGACACCGCCTCTGACGCATTCCGCCCCAAGGCGATTTCCTACGTCATGGCGGGCGGTCTGGCCTCGGCCATCATCGGTCCGCAACTGGTCAAGGCAACCTCGGACGCCTTTGTGGTGCCGTTCCTCGGCACCTATGCCGCCGTCATCGCGCTCAACCTGCTGGGGGCGCTGCTGTTTTTGTTCCTCAGGATCCCGCGCCCGCCACGCCCGGCCGAGGACGCCCCCAAGGGCCGGAGCAGGCTGGAATTGCTGACCACCCCGCGCATCGCCGTCGCGGTGATCTGCGCCACGGTGTCCTACGCGCTGATGAACCTTGTCATGACCTCAACCCCGCTGGCCGTGGTCGGCTGCGGGTTCGAGACAAACGACGCCGCCAATGTCGTCACCGCCCACGTGCTGGCCATGTTTGCCCCCAGCTTTTTCACCGGCCATCTGATCGCGCGCTTTGGCGTCGAAAAGATCATGGCCACCGGTCTGGTGATCCTCGCCGGTGCCGGGGTTGTCGGCCTGTCGGGCGTCGATCTGGAGCATTTCTTTGTCACGCTGATCCTACTGGGACTGGGCTGGAACTTTGGCTTTATCGGTGCCACCACAATGCTGGCCGGCGCGCATGAGCCGCATGAGCGGGGGCGGATGCAGGGCCTGAACGACCTGATCGTCTTTGGCGGCGTGACCTTTGCCTCGTTGGCCTCGGGCGGGTTGATGAACTGCTCCGGCGGCTCGGCGCAACAGGGCTGGACGGCGGTGAACCTTGCCATGGCCCCCTTCCTTGTGCTGGCGGGCGGGGCGCTGATCTGGCTGCTGCTGCGGCCCCGCGATGAGGTCGAAGCCTGAGATCTTACCCCAGCAGCAGGCGCCAACGCCGCTGGAATTCGCTCAGGCGCAGCCGCCCCTCGGCAACCGCTGCCGGATCCTGTGCGGCCCGTTGCAGCAGCGCCCTGCCTTGCGCGAACTCGCGCAGCGCGGCCCCCGCAGGCCCGTAACGCCGCCGCAGAGACCGCAAGGACGGCACCGCCCGCAAGTCGTCCAGCCGCGCCTTGGCCAGCGCCGCAATCGTCTCGGCCCGACCGTCGGGCAGCGGCAGTTTGCCGTGCGCTTCCAGTGCCGGAACCGCCTGTAGATAGCGCGCAAGTGCGGCGGCCTTTGCGTGGGCGCGCACCTCGGCCTGCCGAACATCGGCGGTACCCAGGGCGGCCATCGCGGCCACAGCCAGATGCCCCGCCGTCTGATCGAGATAGGCCATCAGCGCGCCTTCATCGGCAAAAGGCGCATGTTCAAGATCGGCCTCCCGTGCCTCGATCGCCGCCTGCAAAGGGGCCACGTCCACACCGGCCAATGCCTGCGCCAGAGGTGTCACCACCTCATGTCGGCGCACAAACCCGCCCGAGGTGATTTCCGCCAGCGCGTCCTGCCACCATTGCAGCCGCATCCGGGCGATCATCGGTTCCTGCGTCACCCAAGGGGCGCGCGACACCTCGACGTTGAAGGCATAGAGCGGGAAAAGCACCGTCCGCGCGGACACCGGCGCGGCCATCGCGGCGGCAAACCGCTCTGGATCGCCGCGCTCGACGATCTGCGCGCAGGCATACAGGTCGCTTCCGGGCTCAAAGCTCATGACAGCCGCCGCGCGACGGTCAGCAGATAGCCGGTTTCCGAACGCACCGCGCGCCAGTCCTCGGCCTCTTTGGCGCAGAGGTTCAGCATGTGGGTCAGTCGCGGATCACCGTCGGCCCGCAGCTTCGCAATGCGCGCCTCCATCGGTTGATAATAGGCCTGCCAGCCCGCGTCGGCCACATCGCGCGTGCCGAGGATCTCAAACCCCGCCGCCGAGACCGCCGCCGCAATCCCGGCCCGGTCGCGCGTCGGATACCCCTCCCAAAACGCACAGGCCTTGGGGCTGGGCGTCTCGGTGAAATAACAGGGTTCGGAAAAGGCCAAGACACCGCCCGGTTTCAACGCCCCGCGCAAAACCTCCAACCCGTTGTCCAGCCCGAGGAAATACAGCGCCCCGGCGCACCAGATCATGTCAAAGGGCGCTGTGGGCAGGCTGGCGATCTCTGCCAGATCGGCCTTTTGCACGGTCACATTGGGTGCGCCCGAAAACCGCGCCTGCATCTGCCCGACAAAGCCGTCGTTTTTGTCAAACGCCGACACCCGCGCGCCCGGCACAGACTGCGCCAGAGCCTCGATATCCGCCCCCGGCCCGGCGGCGGCGTCGCAGATCGCCGCCCCCTCGGGCAACCCGGCCAGAGCCGTGGCCCAGACCACATCCCCGGCCGTCCCCGGCCCCTCTCGCGGCAGGTCTTTGTGAACCTCGAAAAAGGCGCTCCAGTCCATCACGCGGCCCCGGTCTCGCCATCGCGGACCAGCTTCCAGCGGACTGCGTCCAGCAGCGCCTCGAACGAGGCATCCACGATATTGGCGCTGACGCCCACGGTGGCCCACCGCCGCCCCTGCCGGTCTTCGCTGTCGATGATGACGCGGGTCACCGCCTCTGTGCCGCCTTGGGTGATGCGCACCTTGAAATCGACCAACCGCATGTCGTCGATCGCCTCTTGGTAGCGGCCCAGATCCTTGGCCAGCGCCTTGGACAGCGCGTTGACCGGGCCACGGTCGTTGCCCGCCTCGTCCATCGATTCCGACACAGACAGCTTTTTCTCGCCATCCACCTTTACAACGACAACCGCCTCGGACAGTGACACCATCTTGTTGTACTTGTTCTTGCGCCGCTCCACCGTCACCCGGTAGCGTTTCACCTCAAAGAACTCGGGCAGCAGTCCCAGTTCGTCCCGCGCCAGCAGCTCAAAACTGGCCTGCGCGGTGTCGTAGGAATAGCCCTCGCTTTCCTGTTCCTTGACGCGGTCAAGGATACGCGCCAGCGCCGGATTGCTGCTGTCGACCTCCAGCCCCATCTCAGCCAACCGCTTGCGCAGATTCGACTGCCCCGCCTGATTGGACATCGGCACCACACGCCGGTTGCCCACCAGCGCGGGGTCGATGTGTTCATAGGTCGTCGGGTCCTTGAGGATCGCGCTGGCATGCAGCCCCGCCTTGTGCGCAAAGGCCGACGCGCCGACATAGGCCACCTGTTTCTGCGGCACCCGGTTCAGGATGTCGTCCAGCATCCGGCTGGTGCGGGTCAACCCGGCCAGCGCCTCATCGGTGACGCCAATCTCAAACATGTCTTTATAGGGCGCTTTCAACAGCAGCGTCGGGATCAAAGCTGTCAGATTGGCGTTGCCACAGCGTTCGCCCAGCCCGTTCAGCGTGCCCTGAACCTGTCGCGCCCCCGCCATGACCGCCGCCAAAGACCCGGCCACCGCGGTTTCGGTATCGTTGTGGGTGTGGATACCCAACCGCTCCCCCGGCACCCCGTTTTCGATCACATCGCGCACGATCTGCCCGATTTCATGCGGCAAAGTCCCGCCGTTGGTGTCACACAGCACGATCCAGCGCGCGCCCGCCTCCAGCGCCGCGCGCAGACAGTCCAGCGCATAAGGCGCATTCGCCTTGTAACCGTCAAAGAAATGCTCGGCATCAAACAGCGCCTCGCGCCCCTGCCCCACAAGATGGGACACAGAGGCCGCGATATTTGCGATGTTCTCCTCCAGCGTGATCCCCAGCGCCGTGGTGACATGGAAATCATGTGTCTTGCCCACCAGACAAACGGCGGATGTGCCCGCGTTCATCACCGCCGCCAGCACCTCGTCGTTCGCGGCAGAGCGCCCGGCCCGTTTGGTCATGCCGAAGGCGGTCATGGTTGCGCGGGTTTTCGGCACCTCGTCGAAAAAGGCACTGTCGGTCGGGTTCGCCCCGGGCCAGCCGCCCTCGATATAGTCAATGCCGAGGTTGTCCAGCGCCGCCGCGATCCGTAGTTTTTCGGCGGTGGAGAACTGGACGCCCTGCGTTTGCTGCCCGTCGCGCAGCGTGGTGTCGTAGAGGAATAGGCGTTCCTTGGTCATCCCCGCACCCCTGCCTTCTTCTGTCCAAAAATATCCCGGGGGTGTGGGGGCTGGCCCCCACGCTGACATCGCCGCCCGCACAGCCCTCTCATTCCAAAGCCTCCAGCTTGGCCGCATCAAAGCCCGCGCCCGGCACCAGTTCCACGCCCGCCTTGGACATGCGCACCTCGACCCCCGCCGCGGTCAACGCGGCTTTCAGCCTGTCGACCTCGGAGAAATCCTTGGTTTGCATGGCCTCGGCTCGCGCAGAGATCAATTGCGATTTCCAATCTTGCAGATCGAAAATAGCTTCGACTTGCCTGAAACGTTCATCCTCCCAATGCTCGCCGAAGCCCAACAAACTTAACCCGGCAAACAGTTGTTCGAGTTTCTTTTCCCTTGCCAATTCATGCAATCGGGCAATTGCGAGCGGCGTATTCAAGTCGTCGGCCAAAGCAGCCCAAACGCCATCGGGTAGCGCTACGGGCCTTGTGTCACTATCAACACCACTCAATAGATCGCGCCACCTGCGCAGGGTCGCCTCCGCCTCACGCGCCTTCTCCGCCGTCCAGTCCATCGGCTTGCGGTAATGCGTCGACAGCATCACAAAGCGGATCACCTCTCCCGGCACGCCCTGCTCCAGCAGATCCCGCACCGTAAAGAAGTTGCCCAAAGACTTGGACATCTTCTTGCCCTCGACCTGCAACATCTCGTTGTGCAGCCAAACGCGCGCGAAATCCCCCTCAGGGTGGGCACATTTCGACTGGGCAATCTCATTCTCATGGTGTGGGAAAGTCAGGTCATTGCCGCCGCCGTGGATGTCAAAACTCTCCCCCAGCAGCGCGTGGCTCATGGCCGAGCATTCGATATGCCACCCCGGACGGCCCCGGCCCCAAGGCGAGTCCCAGCCCGGCAACTCGTCCGTGGACGGTTTCCACAACACAAAATCCATCGGGTTCTTCTTGTAGGGCGCCACCTCGACCCGCGCGCCGGCGATCATGTCCTCGACAGACCGGCCCGACAGCGCGCCATAACCTGCGTAACTCTCGACCGAAAACAGCACATGGCCCTCTGCCGCATAGGCGTGGCCGCTGGCGATCAGTTCCTCGATCATCGCCACCATCTCGGCGATAAAGGCAGTTGCGCGCGGCTCATGCTCCGGTCGCAACGCGCCCAACGCGTCCATATCCGCGTGATACCAGCCGATCGTTTCATCCGACCGCTCGCGTACCAGTTCCTCCAAAGACCCTGCCGCCCCCGCCTCCTTGCGCGCCAGCGCGGTGGCGTTGATCTTGTCATCCACATCGGTGAAGTTGCGCACATAGGTGACGTGACCGGCACCATAGACGTGGCGCAGCACGCGGTAGAGCACATCGAACACCAGCACGGGCCGCGCGTTGCCCAGATGCGCGCGGTCATAGACCGTGGGGCCGCAGAGATACATCCGCACATTCGTCGGGTCGATCGGGACAAAGATGTCCTTCTTCCGGGTCGCAGAGTTGGTAAAGCGAATGTCCATGGCCTCGTCCTTCGCAAATGTTGCGGCGGGCCTAGCAACTCTGATGATGGATTGGAATAGAGGACCGTCCCGCCGTTGGTCGGGGGGACCCGACCGATGTCAGCAGATAATGCAGCAGGGGATATGTGCGGCGGTCGTCATGGCGCGGTGATAGCAGACCGCGGGCGGGACGCCAAGCCCCGCCTCACAGCCCTGTCCGGGGTCAGTCGTAACAGACCATCTCATATTCCACCGCATCCGGCCCGTCGAAATAGAACCGGCGGCCCGGCTCATAGTCGGCGTGGCTATGGGTCTCGAATCCCAGATCACGCACCCGCGCCTCGACCGCGTCCAGATCATCGACGACGATGCCGACATGGTTCAATCCCGCCTCGTTTCCATAGCGCGGAACAGCTGGGTCCACAGCTGTCTTGGGCGAATACAGCGCGAGGTAGCTGTCCTTTTCACCGACGTGAACGGAATACCCCTCGTTCAAAGAGGCCCCTTCCCAGCGGACATGCCAGCCCAGAAGCCGGGACAGAAAAGCCGCCGTCGCCTTGGCGTCGGGGACGGTGATGTTGACGTGTTCCAGTCGTGCCATGGATGGATCTTTCTCTCTTTGTTCAGACTGGCGCCAAGATCGCACCTCAAGTACACTTTAACTCAAGCATAAACTCTCAAGGCTTTTCAGACAGATGAACAAGACAGGCCTGACGATCGGCGAAATCTCGGCGCGCACGGGGCTCGCCCCCTCCGCGATCCGGCACTATGAGAGCGAATCCCTTGTCTTTCCCGACCGCACTGCGGGGGGACAGCGGCGCTACCAACGGGCCGACATACGGCGGCTGTCCTTCGTGATGATCGCGCAGGGGCTGGGTTTCACACTGGGCCAAATCCGGGCCGAACTGGACCGCCTGCCGCGCGACCGCGCGCCCACCAAGGCGGACTGGTCGCGCATCTCCCGCCGCTTCGGGCGGGTGCTGGACGCGCGCATCAAACGCATGACCGCCCTGCGCCAACGACTGGACAGCTGCATCGGCTGCGGCTGCCTGTCCTTGCAGAGCTGCGCGCTCTACAACCCGGAGGACCGCGCCATGCACAGCGGGGCGGGACCGCGTTACCTGCTGGGCGACCGCCCGCCCGACAATGATCCCGCATGAATCCACACGTCCGCAAACCGGCAATCGCATCCTGCCCAGCGCCGCCCCCCCATGTCCACCTCGCTTAGCCGCAGACGGGCCCGATCCTGTCGCACCGAAAGAACCGCGCGACGTGACGGAAACCGCTGACCGGACCGTGCCCGCCCTCACCAAAGGATCCAACGCGCCCGCAACACGGCGTGACCTCGATGGCCCCGCGCGGAGTGTCTGTTTCCCGGAGCCGCCCATCGCTGAGGCCGATCAGAGGCGCGCGGGCCCCCTCTGCAAGGGTGCGCAGCACCGCGCTTGCGCGGCTTGCCCTTGCGGAGGGGGACCGGGGGCCTCAGGCCTCGATCAGCGATGGGCGGATGCGGGAAACAGACACGGGGGGTGTGTCCTGTTTGCTGGTGAGCCTTGAAGCGCGACAAACGCCGTCAGGGCGCGTCCATCGCCCGACCAGAGGCCGCAGGCCGACGGGAGGGTCACCCTGCGCGCGCGCATGCACGCTCCACCGGATCCCCCCGTAGCCAACGAAACTCTACGGGTCGCGCTGCGCCTCCAGCGCCCGATAGGCCGCCACATTGGTGTTATGCTCATCCAGCGTGACCGCAAAGTTGTGCCCATCCGCCGGGTTCAGCGTTTTTGCCACGAAATAGATGTAATCCGTGTTCGCCGGGTCCAGCGCCGCTTCGATGCTGGCGCGGCCGGGGTTGGCGATGGGCGTCGGCGGCAAACCGTTGATCACATAGGTGTTCCACGGCGTTTCCTTGCGCAGTTCGGACTGCCGCAACCCCCGGCCCAGCACGCCCTGGCCCTTGGTGACGCCATAGATCACCGTCGGGTCGGTTTGCAGGCGCATGCCCTTTTCCAGACGGTTCACAAAGACGCTGGCCACCTCGCGCCGCTCCTGCGGGCCGCCGGTTTCCTTTTCGATGATCGAGGCAAGGATCAGCGCCTCTTCCGGGCTGTCCAGCGGCAGGCCAGAGGCGCGGTTCGACCACGCCTGCGCAAGGATCACCTCCTGCGCCTGCTGCATCCGTGCGATGACATCGGCGCGGGTGTCGCCTTTGCCGATTTCATAGCTGTCCGGCGCAAGGCTGCCCTCTGGCGGCACCTCGTCCAGCGCGCCCTCCAGAACGTCGATCTGTTTCAACTCCTCGATCACCTGCCAGCTGGTCACACCTTCGGCCAGCGCCACGCGGTACCGGGTGTCACCGGCCTCCTTGACGCGGGTATACGCCTCGGGGACATCGCCCTCGCCGGGGTCAAAACTGGCGCGCTCCTCATACCTGCCCGTCGCCGGGTCGATCTCGCGCACCTGCACCGTCGCGCGGGTGATCCCGATCCGGTACACCACCTCTGTGCCGCAGGTCGAGGCCCCGCCGCGGGTGACGATATCGGTGATCTCGGACATCGAGGCGTGTTCGGGCACCAGATAGCTGCCCGCCTTCAACGCTTGTGTCTTGTCGGTGTAATCCGCGCCAAGGCGAAAGATCATCGCGCTGGAGACCGCGCCCTGCTTGGACAGATCCTCGGACACCGCGCGCATATTGGTGCCGCGCGGCACCTCAAGGCAGATCGGCGCGTCCAGCGGACCTTCGGCGGAATACTCGGACTGGCCCCAGATCAGGACGCCGCCGAAAAGAAACAGCGCGACAACCAGAAAGGTCAGCGCGTTCGAGGCGATACTGCGCCACATGGGGGATTACTCCGGTTTGCCGAAGATCACGCTGGCGTTGGTGCCGCCAAAGCCGAAAGAGTTCGACAGCGCATAGGTGATCTTGCGTTCACGTTTGGCATTGGGCGCAAGGTCAATCGGAGTCTCGACCGCCGGATTGTCCAGATTGATGGTCGGCGGCGCGACCTGATCGCGGATCGCGAGGATCGAAAAGACCGCCTCGATCGCGCCAGCCGCACCCAGCAGGTGCCCCGTGGCCGACTTGGTCGAGGACATGGTGACCTTGGACGCCGCATCGCCCAGCAGACGCTCTACCGCGCCCAGTTCGATGGTGTCCGCCATGGTCGAGGTGCCATGCGCATTGATGTAATCCAGCGCGTCCGGCGTCAGCCCCGCATCCTTCAGCGCCGCCCGCATCGAGCGTTCGCCGCCCTCACCGTCCGAGGAGGGCGCGGTGATGT
This sequence comes from Antarctobacter sp., assembly GCF_048262615.1. Classification (GTDB taxonomy): domain Bacteria; phylum Pseudomonadota; class Alphaproteobacteria; order Rhodobacterales; family Rhodobacteraceae; genus Antarctobacter. Next base: position 27,703 of record NZ_JBLXFB010000029.1, on the reverse strand, counting down.
GGTAGGCATCGCCCGACAGGCCATAGCCGCAAACCTCGGCATAGATATTGGCGCCGCGCGCCTTGGCGTGCTCGTATTCCTCCAGCACCACAACGCCCGCGCCTTCGCCCATGACAAACCCGTCGCGGTCGATGTCATAGGGGCGGCTGGCGGCCTTGGGGTCGTCGCCGCGTTTGGTCGACAGCGCCTTGCAGGCGTTGAAACCGGCAATGCCGATCTCGCCGATGGCGCCCTCGGCCCCGCCCGCGATCATCACATCCGCGTCGCCGTATTTGATCAGCCGCGCCGCATCGCCGATGGCATGTGCGCCGGTGGAACAGGCGGTCACAACCGCGTGGTTCGGCCCTTTGAATCCATAGCGGATCGACACATTGCCGGAAATCAGGTTGATCAGCGCGCCGGGAATAAAGAAGGGCGACACCCGGCGCGGACCCTTGTCACGGATCAACAGCGCGGTTTCGGCGATGGAATTCAGCCCGCCGATGCCCGACCCGATCATCACGCCGGTGCGCAGGCGGCTGTCCTCATCCTCGGGCGTCCATCCCGCGTCCTGAACCGCCTGTTCGGCCGCCGCGATGCCAAAGCGGATGAACTCATCCACCTTGCGCTGTTCCTTCTTGTCCATGTAGGCGTCAGGATTGAAGGTGCCGTCCGTGCCATCGCCATAGGGCACTTCGCAGGCATAGGTGGTGGCCAGATGGCTTGCATCGAACTTGGTGATCGTGCCCGCGCCGGACTGCCCGTCCAGCAACCGCGACCATGTTTCTTCCACTCCGGAGGCCAGTGGCGTGACCAGCCCCAGCCCGGTGACAACTACGCGACGTGTCATGCGCCTGCCCTTTTCGGTTCGCTCTTTCCTTCGCTCTTACCGCGCCTTGACACACGGGGGCAAGTGCGGCGGCCCGCGTGAGTGCCGCCTGCCCGGCGGTCAAAGCGGGATTTCGCGGACCAATTCCGCGTCCGCTGTCGGCGGGCCTGTGGCCGGGGACGGTGGGCGGGGCGATTTTCGGCATAGCCGAAAGAGCGCCGCAGCCGTCCCTCAGGTCCAGTCCGCGCCAAGATCCGCCCGCGCCCGGTCGACCCAGTGATCCTGCAACCAGCCGCAGGGGCGGGCATAGCGGATCAGCGAGCCGCTGTAGCCTGCGATGGCCTCGGGCATCTTGGGGCGACCGTGAAAACAGACGACGCGGGCATCTTCCGGCAGTCGCGGCGCGCGGAAGTAATTGCCCGGAAACGGGTTGCAGTCATACTTGAACGACACCACCCAAGGATCTGGAATATAGGTGAAAACACCGCGCTCCATCGCCTTGTGCGAGGTATAGCGCTGTTCCGATCCGCGCGCCTCTTCGACTTCGGCATAGGGGTTGGCGGCCAGATCCCCATAGAGAAACCCGTGATGCGCCGGATCAAACCGGAACACCGATCCATGCCCGGTGGGCCGCCCCTTGCGCTTTTCCGTCCAGTCGTGGCGCATCGCCACCGTGCCGGGGGCAAGGTCGTGGATCTCGTCCAGCGATCCGGTGATCACCACATCCAGATCGAAGCCCAGCACCGGCCCGTCGAGGTCGGGCACCAGACCGGGCCGAAAGAGCGAGGTCTTGCGCATCGCCCCCTGCCGGTTCGCCACCGCCAGCGCCGCGTTCATCGGCTCGGCAAAGGGTTCCAGCGGCAGGTCCAGCACCTCGATATCCGGGTGCAGCCCCGCGCCATGTTCGGTCATGCAGAAAAACCGCACCGGGCGCGACAGGTTGCGCCGCACCCCGGAATACAGCCGGTTGACGTATTCGGGACCAAACAGCGTCCCCCATTTGATGCACATGACGTTGATCGGTGACATCGCGCGTCCCTGCCCTTGTTGTTGCGCGGCAGATAGCAACGCCAGCCCCGAAATACCAGCGCTTGCGGCAGAGGCCCGGCCCGTCTAGACATGTGCCAGACCCTACTGGACGGAGGACAAGATGGAGATTGCATCCCCCCTCCGGGCCGCGCGCTGACCAAAAGCCCGCCGCCCGTGCACGCACACCGGGCCGCTTTCGGCGGACCCAATTGCATGTCTGAACGGGACTTACAAAATTGACCGATGACACACTGACCGGCCTTGGATGGTCGGACCATTTTGCGCGACAACTGACACCAGAGGATGCGGCGCTGACCCCCGCCCGCCTTGCCGAGGTTCACCGCGACCGCATGCGCGCGGTAACGCCAACCGGCCAGATCGAGCTGTTGCCGACGGAATCCACCGGGGCCTATGCCGTGGGAGACTGGGTGCTGAGCGACGGCACCCATGCGATCCGCCGGCTGGACCCGACGTCGGACATCACCCGCCGCGCCGCAGGACGTGACGTCCGGATTCAGCGCATCGCGGCGAACGTCGATACGCTTGGCATCGTCACCAGCTGCAACGCGGATTTCAACGTGGCGCGGCTGGAACGCTTTCTGGCGTTGGCGCATTCCGGCGGTTGCCTGCCGCTGATCATCCTGACCAAGGCGGACATGGCCGAGAACGCCGACAACTATCTGAAACAGGCGCAGCGACTGTCGCCGCTTGTCTCCGCGATCAGCCTGAACGCCCGCATTCCCGAAGAAGTCGCGCGCCTGACGCCCTGGTGCAAGAACGGGCAGACGCTGGCGTTGGTCGGGACGTCGGGTGTGGGCAAGACCACGCTGCGGAATGCGCTGACGGGCGAGAACGCCGCCGCAACCGGCAGTATCCGCGAGGATGACGCAAAAGGCAGGCACACCACGACCAATCGCAGCCTGGTGCCGACAAAGGCGGGCGGGTGGCTGATCGACACGCCGGGGATGCGCGAATTGCAGCTTGCCGATGCCGGGGAGGGAATCGAAGCCGTCTTTGACGACATCGAAGAATTGGCCCTGACCTGCCGGTTCCGCAATTGCGCCCATGAGGGCGAACCGGGTTGCGCCGTTCAGGCGTCCATCGCCGCCGGGAATCTGGAGGCTGACCGACTGGCCCGCTGGGACAAGCTGCGCCGCGAAGACCGCCACAACTCCGAGACGGTGGCCGAATCCCGTGCGCGTGGCAAAGCCTTCAACCGCATGGTCAAAGAGGCCATGTCCAAGAGCAAGCGCAAGCGCGACCCCGGCGGCCCCGCCTGACGGGACGCTGAATGGCTACCTTCTGCGGACGGGCAGATCATGCCTGTCCGCAGTTTCTGACCGATGTGGTCACTCCGCATGACAAACCCGCGGCCCCTGATGCGGCATCCTGAACCGGACCAGTCCCGAACAGGAGCGCACCATGGACCCGACACTGACCCTTGCCCGCATCCCGCCCTTGGGCGACCGCGATCACCGCCCGGACAGCCGCGAGATGGATGCGTTTTACCAAATCCACGGCAACGCCGCGCTGGCTGAGGCGCGCATTGGCTGGCGACAGATGGCAGCAGCCTTCGCCCAATTGATAAAGCCGCGCAGACGTGTCGCCGGGTTTGTCGCGTTGCTCCGAAAGGTCTAGACTGATGCGTATGGACTCCGCCCTTCACGCCCTGCCCTCCAGCGACCCGGCTGACGATGACCGCGCGGCCATCGCCGCGACGATCCGGGCCGAGACGCTGGCCTTTCAAAACCGCGACTATGACGCCTGGGCCCGGTGCTTTGTGCAGGATGAGCGCACGCAGGACATCTATGTGACAACCACCTCCGGGCTCTCTGTGCAAAGCGGTTGGGCCGAAGTCTCGACCTACATGAAACATGTGCTGGACAATGGATTGGGCTGTCCCAAAGTGCCGTTCGGACAGGACAACATGCGCATCAGCGTCACCGGGGACAGCGCATGGGTGGTGTTTGACAGCTGGGCCGAAGCACCCGGCGAAGGCCGCACCGAAAGTTTCGAGACCCGCATCCTCCAGCGTGAGCACGGTCAATGGAAGATCGTCTATGCGTCGTTCATGATGCAGCGCGACGCGCCAGAGGGGAACGGGTTGGTTTCTGTCGACAGCGCGGGCCGGTTGCTCTGGGCCGGTCCCGGTATGCTGGAACGCTTGAAGGACCACCCGGTCCTGACCCTTTCGGCGGGGCGTTTGCGCGCGCACCGGCGCGATTGGGACCGCGTCTTGCAAGAGGCATTGCAACGGGCTGCCCAGTTCCACGGACACTTTGAGCTGCACCGCTTTGCGCAGGAAACCGGCGGCCCGTTCCGCTATCCCGCCATCCTTGGCGATACCGACGACGGCGGTCTGGCGATTGTGCATGTGTCCGTGCGCGATTGCGTGACCTACATTCAGATCGACGGCGATGCCCGCATCGACCGCCGCCTTGCCGTGGCGCAGGCGGTCTACGGCCTGTCGGACGGCCAGTTGCGGATCGCCCGCCATATCGCCGATGGCGATGGGCTGAAATCAGCCGCCGCCGCGCTGGGGATCAGCGTCAACACCGCGCGCACACATCTGGCCCGCCTCTACGACAAGACCGGGGTGAACACGCAGACCGCCCTTGTGCGCCTGCTCCTGAGCGTCGGCTGAGACAACGTGCCGGCCGCAGTGATGCGGCAAGGCCACGGGACCGGATCGCTGCAGCGCAGCGTATTGCGCAGTTACAGCATTCTCCGATATCACGTTAGCGCTAACTTGGATACGACCGGAGACCACATGAGCACCCCGCAACCCGACACTGCCAAAATCGCCGAAGCCGCCTTTTACCTCTGGCTGGACGAAGGCCGCCCCCAAGGTCAGGACCGCGACCATTGGTTCCGCGCGACGCAGGCGCTGACCGCCGCCGCCAAACCGGCCCGCAAACCGCGCGCAAAGACCGCCGCCAAACCAAAGGCGGCCGCGAAACCCGCAGCCGCCCGGAAGCCCCGCAAAAAAGCGGAAAGCTGAATGCCTGAAGGGGCGGTTGGCAGACCGTCTACCGTCCCGCCCTTTGTCCCGATCAGGACGCGACCGGCATCCGCCGTTCGACAACCTCTGCCCACCAGGAACATCCCGCCGGGATCGCCTCGTCGTTAAAGTTGTACTCGGGGTGATGGACCATCGCGGTGTCGCCATTGCCCACAAGGATATAAGCGCCGGGCCGCTCTTCGAGCATAAAGGCGAAATCCTCTCCGCCCATGACCAGCGGCGCGTCGTCAACACCACCCGACACCGCACGGGCCACGTCACGCGCAAATTCGGTCTGCTCGGGGTGGTTGACCATCACCGGGTAGCCAAGGTGATAGGTCACCTCGGCGGAGCCGCCAAAGGTTGCGGCCACACCAGCAGAAATCTCCTTGATCCGCTTTTCCGCAAGCGCACGCATCTCGGTCGACTGGGTGCGGACCGTGCCCTTGATATGCACACGCTGCGGAATCACGTTGAACGCCTTGGACGAGGTTTCAAAGCTGGTGACAGAGACCACCACCTGATCCACCGGGTCCGCATTGCGCGACGCGATGGTCTGCAAGGCCAGCACCAGAGTGGACGCCATCACCGTGGTGTCCACCGTCTCATGCGGCTTGGCCGCGTGACCGCCCAGCCCTTCGAGGGCAATCTCGAACTGGTCGGTCGCCGCGAAAAAGGCCCCTTCGCGGATCGCAAAGCTGCCCACCGGTTTGCCCGGCCAGTTGTGCATCCCGTAGACTTCTTGAATGCCCCAGCGGTCCATCATGCCATCGTCGCACATCTCCTTGCCGCCGCCGCCGCCTTCCTCGGCGGGCTGAAAGATCACCACAACCGTGCCGTCGAAATTGCGCGTCTCGGACAGGTATTTCGTCGCGCCCAACAGCATCGCGGTATGGCCGTCGTGACCACAGGCGTGCATAGCACCGTCGGTTTTCGAGGCATAGTCCAGCCCGGTCTGCTCATGAATCGGCAGCGCGTCCATGTCGGCGCGCAGCCCGATCACCTTGCCGGATCCATTGGCGCGCCCCTTGATCACCCCAACGACGCCGGTGCGGCCAATGCCGGTCACCACCTCGTCGCAGCCGAATTCCTTCAGCTTTTCGGCCACCATCGCAGAGGTGCGATGGGTCTCGAACAGGATTTCCGGGTTTTCGTGCAGATCGCGGCGCCAGGCGGTGATCTCATCCTGCAATTCGGCGAAGCGGTTCTTGACGGGCATGGGGTTTCCTTTTCCGGTTTCAGGTCTGGGCCGCAGGCCGCTCTCCCGGATCGGGTGAGACGGCGTTTGCGGAAAACATCGGGCGAAGTGGATCGCGCCGGGGCAGCGCCGCCCCGGCGGTCGGTCGCGCTGCGCCGGAGAATACGCCTCACACCGCCGGGTTCAAGACCGTAGCGGCGGGATTCACAGGTTCGGTCCCGGACGCAGAACGCTGCCGTCGTCAAAACGTGTGATGCGAAAGCGGCCCAGATCATGGCCCGGATCGCCCCCGGTGGCCAGATCCAGCGCCACCCGGCCAAAGCCCGGACCGGCGCCAAAGCCATGCCCGCACATGCCGGTGCAAACCGTCAGGCCGGGCAGATCCGGCACCCGGTCCACCACCGGCACCACGTCCGGCATCACATCAATCATGCCGCCCCACGCCGCCTGCACCTCGATCCGGCTGAGGTCGGGATATTGCGCGCCGAACCGCTGCGTGACCTCGGTCAGCGTCTTCGCGTTCGGTCCGGGATCAAGAATGCGCATCCTCTCGAACGGGCTTTGCTCCGCGCCGCTCCAGTGACGCGGTGTCGAAAACGCATCCGGCCAGTGCGCCGGCTGCGGGCGGCGCAGATGCACGTCGAATTCCCCCGACATGGCCAGCGGCAGATAGTGCCGCAGGTGCCGCAGCGCGTCCGGTCCAAGATTCAGCTCGGCAAAGGCAGAAGGCGCCAGCGTATAGCCGCCGTCGGCGCGCGGGCGAAAGGCAAGCCGGTCATCGACCGCCGCCGTGTCGACCACCCGTGCCAACGGCTGTGTCGCCAATGCGGTCGAGCGCACCGAAAGCTGCGGAATATCCACGCCGTGTCGGCGCAGGAACAGCGACGACCACGCCCCGCCCGCAAGGACCACGGCACCGGTCTTGATCCGCCCGGCCTCGGTGATCACCCCGCTGACGCGCCCCGCCTGCCGGTCCAGCCCGCGCGCGGCACAGCGTTCGATGAGCGTGGCCCCCTCGGCACGCGCCAGACGCGCCAGTTCCGGCACCGCCTGCCACGGCTCTCCGACCATGTCGGTCGGCGTGTGCAGCGCGCCCTGCCATGCGGCGCGGGGATAGCCCAGATGCCGCAACATCGCGGTCCGGTCCAGCATCCCGCTGGACACGCCCAGCGGCCGCGCCTCTGCCAGCCAGCCCTCAAAGGCCGCCATCTCGGCGTCGGTCCGCGCCAGATAGGTCACACCGGTGGTCCGCGTCCCCAGTCGCCCCTGACAGGTGGCATCCAGATCCCGCCACAGGCCCTGCGCCTCCAGCGCGATGGGGATCTCGGCCAGATCGCGGCCCTGCACCCGGATCCAGCCCCAGTTGCGCGAACTTTGCTCCGCCGCGATGCGCCCCTTTTCCAACAGGACAACCGACAGCCCGCGCCGCGCCGCAAACAGCGCCGCGCTGACCCCGATCACCCCGCCGCCGATCACCACCAGATCCGCCGCCTCGGGCAAGGGTGCGGCAAAGCCGACAGGGCCTTCATCGCGGAACGGGAATGCCATTGTTACACCTCGGTTGCCCATTGCACGGACCTACAGCTTCTTCTTTGTCAAAATACCGCCGGGGGTGAGGCCAAAGGCCGAGGGGGCACCGCCCCCTTTGCCCGCCTCAGGTCAGCCGCTCCAGCAACTGTTCCATAAACGCCTGCCCGGCCCGAAACTGGGCAAGCGTGATGTATTCATCCGGCTGATGCGCCACGTTGATGCTGCCGGGCCCGCAGACCACCGCCTTGTATCCCGCCTGCTGGAAATGGCTCGCCTCGGTGCCGTAGCTGACAAAATTCTCCGAGTTGTCGCCGGTCAGCGCACGCACCAGCGCCTCGGCGGTGTTGTCCTCGTCCGGGGCAAAGGGCGGCAGTTCGAACTTCTCGATCAGTTCAAATCCGGTATCCGGGCGGATGTTCTGCATCTCGGCGCTCAGCGACGCGCATGTTTCCTCGGTCAGGCGGCGCCACTGGTCCAGCGTCTCGCCCGGCACCACCCTGTAGCCAAGCCCGAACTCGCAGTCCTTGGCGCTGATGTTATGCGCGGTGCCGCCGTGGATCATGCCGACGTGGACATTGGTGTAGGGCGGATCGAACAGGCCCGCCATGCCCACAGGATCGCCCGCTTGCAGATCGGCATTCAGCCGGTTGGCCCAGTCGATCATCTTGGCCGCCCACATGATCGCGCTGACGCCGGTGTGCAGGAGCGAACTGTGCACCTCAAAGCCATGCACATGCACCCAGTAATTCACCCCGCCCTTGTGGCCGGTGACCGCCTTCATCATCGTGGGTTCCCCCACGATCACATCCGTCGCACGCGGCAGCACCTGCATCGCCTCGATCAGCGGCGGCGCGCCGGTGCAGCCAATCTCTTCATCGTAGGACAGCGCGATCTGCAACGGACGGGTCAGGCCGCGCCGCTTGGCCTCGACCAGCGCCCAGATCGCCAGCGCATCAAACCCCTTCATGTCGGTGGTGCCACGCCCATACAGCTTGCCGTCCTGCTCGGTCACGGCGAACGGCTCGAAATGCCAATCCTGCCCGTCCACCGGCACCACGTCGGTGTGCCCCGACAGGATCACCCCGCCCGCCTGATCCGGTCCGACATGGGCAAACAGCGCCGCCTTGTGCGGATCGTCGGATTTGACGTGGCGCTGCGCGTCAATGCCGTGGCTGGACAGATAGTCCTGCACCCAGTCGATCAGCGGCAAGTTGGTATCGCGGCTGACGGTGGGAAACCCCACCAGTTTTTCCAGCAGCGCGCGGGGGGACAGCACCTCGGCCAAAGGGAACCTCTTTGTGTTGTGGGCAGACGGCCCATGCCTGTCACGGAAGCGACAGGTCCGCAACCACCGGGTAATGATCCGACGCCCAGTCCCCCGCCCGTTTGCCATGAATGGCCCAAGGACGCGCCGAAAGGGTCAAGCCTTCGGTATGGGCAAAGCGGTCAATGGGTCCGAACAGGTGCAGCCCACGGTCAAAGTGAAAGCTGGCGGCATCCGGTTCGACCGTGGACAGCCCGCCCGCCCGCAGGATGTTCACCGTGCGCCAACGCGACAGGGCGTTCATGTCGCCCATGACCAGCACAGGCACGCCTTGTTTCAACGCAGGGGCCATATGCGCGAGGACCGTCCGCGCCGCGTGCCGTCGCCGCGCCGCTCTGTGGAAATGGAAATGCACGTTGTAGACCCGCAAGGACCGCCCGCGCCTGTCCTCGAAATCCGCCCAGGACGAGTAATACAGCCAGAAACCGCGCGCCTTGCGCTCTTGCGCGACAACGTCGGGCGGCTCATGCAGGAACCACCCCTGATCCACCAGACGCAGCCTGTCGGTGCGGTAAAAGATCGGCTGCCGGGTGGGAAAGCTGCGCCAGTCGCCGCTGGCCGCCACCGCGTAGCCGGGATTGCGCGCCAATAGCCAGTCGCGGGCAAGGTTCACGCTGCGGTCGGCATCGGGGCCAATGCTCACCATCTCCTGAAAGGCCATGAGGTCGGCGTCCGCCTCTTTGAACACTGCGTCCAGCGCGTGTTTGCGGGCCTCCCAATCGGTCACGGACCACGCGCCGCGCTGCCGGTTCAACCGGATGAAATGCACGTTGTGGCTGGCGACCCGCAGGCTGTCCGGGGGCCGTTCCGGCGCTGCCGGGGGCTGCCCGCAGCCGATCAGGAGACCCGTCAGAATGCCCAGCAGCGCGCGCATGGCTTACACCTCCGGCGCAGGGGTCTGGCGCAGCCATTGCCCGTCGAACCAAGAGTTGTTCCAGTCCGGGTGCTCTGCCTCTATGGCGCGCGGACAGCGGGCCGCCGTGCCGTAACCGTCCAGCGCCAGACGGATATAGCCGTTGTCGCGGGACGGCCTCAGCACCGGCATCTGAAACCCGCCCTGCCGGGCAAAGCCGTTGCCCTGCGCACTCCAGCGAATGCCGGGCGCATGGCGCGCAAACACCGCGCGGACCTCTGGCGCAGGGCCGAAAGGCAGGCCGGGGTTTCCGGCCCGCAGTCCCGTCAGGCCGGGGCTGTCGTCAAGGCAGGGATCATCGGGCGAGACCGGCGGCGGGCCGTCAAATCGGTAGATCCGGACACCCCCCGCCATCTGTCTCCCCCGGTGTCAGTATCCGCTGTCAGTGGTCAGCACCATATGGCCGGGGCTGACCTCTTCGTAGACCGAAGGCGCGGCCTCATAGTCCGCCGAGTGGATCGGAGAAGGGATCGGTTTGAAGTTCAGGTCCTTTTCGGACTTGCGGCGGCGCGGGTCGGCGATGGGCACCGCCTTCATCAGGGCCTGCGTATAGGGATGGCGCGGGTCCTCGAACACCGCGCGGCGGGGACCCAGTTCGACGATCCGGCCCAGATACATCACGCCGACGTTGTGGCTGACCCGTTCGACCACCGCCATGTCGTGACTGATGAACAGATACCCCAGCCCCATGTCGGCCTGCAATTCCATCATCAGGTTGATCACCTGCGCCTGCACCGACACGTCCAGCGCGCTGACCGCCTCATCGGCGACGATCAAACGGGGCCGCAGCGCCAGCGCGCGGGCAATGGCGATCCGCTGACGCTGACCGCCGGACAGTTCGTGCGGATAGCGGCGCATGAAACTGCGCGGCAGTTCCACCCGGTCGAACAGGCCCGCCACGTGATCCATGACCGCGCTGCCCTTTTCCATACCGTAGTTATGAATCGGCTCCGCCACCTGATCGGCCAGCTGGATTTGCGGGTTCAACGAGGCAAAGGGATCCTGAAAGATCATCTGCATGTCGCGCCGCGCCTCGCGCAGACCGCTGGGCGACAGGCCCATGATGTCCTTGCCATCAAGGTCGATAGAGCCCTTGAGCGGTTCGACCAGCCGCAGGATCGACCGCCCGGCGGTAGACTTGCCGCAGCCGGATTCCCCGACAAGGCTGAGCGTCTGCCCCTTGTTCAAGGTGAAAGACACATCCTCGACCGCGTGGACATTGGCGACGGTGCGGCGAAAGAAACCGCCCTTGACCGGAAAGCGCGTGGTCAGGCCCTTGACCGTCAGCAGGCGCTCATTTGTGCCGGGGATCGGTTTGATCTGCTGATTGTCGTGGCCGACCAGCTTCATCGGCTCGGGCAGATCGGTGCCGGTCATCTCTCCCAGCTTGGGGACCGCCGCCAGCAACGCCTTGGTATAGGGATGCTGCGGGTTCTCGAAGATCTCTTCGACGGTGCCTTCCTCGACCTTGTTGCCGCGGAACATGACCACAACCCGGTCCGCCATCTGGGCGACCACGGCCATGTCATGGGTGATGAACATCACCGCCGTGCCGGTTTCCCGCTTGAGACGGTCCATCAGGGCAAGAATTTCTGCCTGAATGGTCACGTCCAATGCGGTGGTCGGTTCGTCCGCGATCAACATGCGCGGCTTGCAGGCCATGGCCATGGCGATCACCACCCGCTGCCGCATCCCGCCGGACAATTCGTGCGGATACTGGGTCAACCGGCGTTCGGGTTCGGGGATGCGCACCTCGCGCAGCAATTCGATGGCGCGCGCGTCGGCCTGTTTGCGGGACATGCCGCGATGCACGCGCAGGCCCTCTGTCAACTGCTTGCCGACAGTGAACACCGGGTTCAGGGCGGTCATCGGCTCCTGAAAGATCATGCCGATCTCATTGCCGCGAATGTCGCGCATCTTGCGCTGGTCCATGGTGCGCAGATCGACCGAGCCGCCCTCCTTGCGGTCGAACATCAGCTTGCCGCCCGCGATGTCGCCGCCGCCGTATTCCACCAGCCGCATCAGCGCCAGCGAGGACACCGACTTGCCGGACCCGGACTCACCGACCACGCAGACCGTTTCCCCCGGACCGATGTCGAAACTGACGTCCTCGACGCCCACCACCGGGCCGTCCTTTGTCTGGAACTCGACCCGCAATTTCTCGATCCGGGCGATCGGTTCCTTGGTGGCTGTGTCCGGTGCCGTATCCAGCATTTTGCGCGCTCCCCAGCTTCTGGTTGCCGAGGCTATGGGCTGGGCGCGCGCCCTGTAAAGACCCACTGTGCTTTTACGTTAGGCAAAGCTTGCATTTTGTTCATCTTCTGCTTTCGATGGGGACGGAGTGGGGTTTCCGGCGTATCGTTTGCAGATCTGCGGTTGCATTGGTCGCTGCGGCGTGCCGATTATCCCACCACAAACAAAGGGACCGGAGGAGACATCCGGTTCCGACCAACATGGAGTGACATTATGAAACTCAAGTCTCTATTGCTTGGGGCTGCTGCCGCAATGGCGCTGGCCCCTGCTGCATTTGCCGAACGGGCATCGGACGGCGACGTCAAGATCCTCTATTGGCAAGCGCCCTCGATCCTGAACCCCTTTCTGTCGGGCGGCACCAAGGACGTGGAATCGGCCTCGATGATCATCGAGCCTCTGGCGCGCTACAACGAAAACGGAGAGCTGGTTCCCTGGCTGGTCGAAGAGATCCCGACGGTCGCAAACGGCGGCGTGTCCGAGGACCTGACCCAGATCACGTGGAAGCTCACCCCCGGCCTCAAGTGGTCGGACGGCTCTGCCTTTACCTCGGCAGATGTGCATTTCACCTATGAATACTGCACCCACCCCGAAGGCGGCTGTGCGCAGCTGACCAAGTTCGAGGGCGTGACCTCGGTCGAGACACCGGATGAGACCACCGTCATCGTCACATTCGACTCGCCGACCCCCAACCCCTATGGCCCCTTTGTCGGCGGTGAGAGCCCGATCCTGCAAAAAGCCCAGTTCGAAAGCTGCATGGGTGCCGCCGCATCGACCTGCACCGAGCAGAACTTCAACCCGATCGGCACCGGCCCGTTTGTCGTCACCGAGTTCAAGCCGAACGACGTGATCACCCTTGTCGCCAACGACAACTACCGCGATCCGGCGAAACCGGCCTTTGCCAGCGTGACCTTCAAAGGGGGCGGTTCGGCGGCTGCGGCGGGCACCGCCGTGATGGAAACCGGCGAATTCGACTACGCATGGAACCTGCAACTGGCCCCCGATGTCATCGCCAAGATGGAAGAGGGCGGCAAGGGCGTGCCCGTGGCTGGCTTTGGCCCGCTGCTGGAACGCATCATGCTGAACAACACCAACCCCGATCCAGCGCTTGGCCCGGATGAGCGTTCGGTGATCCGTCCGCACCCGTTCCTGTCCGACCCCGCCGTCTACAAGGCGATGTCGATGGCCATCGACCGTCCGCTGCTGGTTGAGATCGGCTATGGTCAGGCCGGTCGCGTGTCCTGCTCCTGGGTGCCCGCACCTGCCGCCTTTGCCGTGGATATCGAAGGCTGCGACGTGCAGGACCTCGACGGGGCCAAGGCCATGCTGGACGCCGCAGGCATCGTCGACACCGATGGTGACGGCATCCGCGAAAAGGACGGCGTGCCGCTGTCGATCGTCTACCAGACCTCTGTCAACGCTGTCCGTCAGGACTTTCAGGCGCTGATCAAGGATTGGTGGGAACAGATCGGCATGGAAGTCGAACTGCGGTCCATCGACGCCTCGGTCTTCTTTGGCGGTGACGCGGGCTCACCCGACACCTTCCAGAAGTTCTATGCCGACGTCGAAATGTACGCCAACACCTTCAACGGCACCGACCCGCAGGCCTATCTGGGCAACGGTCTGTGCGACAAGGCACCGCGTCCCGCGACCCAGTGGCAGGGTGAGAACATCAGCCGCTTCTGCGACGAGGAATTCGACGCGCTGCACAAGCAACTGTCCGAAACCGCCGACATGGCCGAGCGTTCGCGCATCGGCAAGGAACTGTCGCGCATGGCGTTCGAGCGCGGTTCGATGATCCCGCTGGTGCACCGTGGCCGTCTTTCGGCACATTCCAACAGCCTTGGCGGCGTCAAGCTGAACGTCTGGGACTCTGAGCTGTGGAACGTGGCCGACTGGTACCGGATGGACTGATCCTGTGAACCGGGGCGCAGCCTGCGCCCCGCCCGCAGGCCGGGTATGATCCCGGCCTGCCCCCCCGGCCCTGTGCCGCAATAAACTGAGGCGCCGATGCTCTCATTCGCGACGCGACGTCTGATCCTAACGATCCCGACGCTTCTATTCATCAGCTTTATCATCTTCATGCTGCTGCAACTCGCCCCCGGAGATCCGATGGCGAACGTGCCCCTGACCGTCCCCGACGAGGTCAAGCAGAAGATGCGAGAGGCCCTTGGACTGGGCGAGCCGCCCCTTGTGCAATACTGGAAATGGCTGGTGCAGGTTTTCTGGGTCGAGCCGCGTATCTTTCTCGACTGGATTCTTGGCACCAACATGACCGAGGGTGTCCAGCGGGTGATCTCGTGGCAGACCCGGTCGCCGGTGATGGACATCATCATCCAGCGCATTCCGCAGACGCTCTGGGTTGTGGGCACCGCCTATATCGTCGCCATCCTGATCGCCCTGCCCGTCGGCATCTATTCCGCCTACCGGCAATATTCGGTCTTTGATCAGGCCGGCACCTTTGTGACGATGATCGGGTTTTCGATCCCGCCCTTCTTCACCGGGCCGCTGCTGATCGTGATCTTTTCGGTCCAGCTGGGCTGGTTTCCGTCGATCTATGACACCACCCATACGGTCACCGACTGGGCCAGCTTCAAGGTGCAGCTTGGCCAGATGATCATGCCGGTGCTGGTGCTGGCGCTACAGATCACGGCGCAACTGTCGCGCTACATGCGCGCCTCGACGCTGGACAACCTCAATCAGGACTATGTCCGCACCGCCCGCGCCAAGGGCCTGTCAGAGGCGATTGTCGTCAATGTCCACGTGGTCCGCAACTCGATGATCCCGGTCGTCACCGTGATCGCGCTGGGGATACCGTCGATCTTTGGCGGCGCCATCATCACCGAAAACGTGTTCAAGGTGAACGGCATCGGCCAGCTTCTGATCACCGCGCTCAGCGCCAATGACCTGCCCATGGTCATGACACTGACCTTCATCTTTGCCGTGCTGATCGTTCTCTTCAACCTGATCGCTGACGTCCTCTACGGCCTGCTCGACCCGAGGATCCGCTATGACTGACAGCCCGCAAAACGATGTGATCGTCACCAAGGACATGCCGCTTCAGGCCATCGAGGCGCTTCAGGACAAGGAACCGTCGAAGCCGCCAAGATCGCGGGGCAAGGACGTCTGGGACCAGTTCAGCAAACACAAGGGCGCGATGTTCGGCCTTGGCTTTCTGGTCTTCATCACGCTGGCCGTGCTGGTCGGCCCTTGGGTCTATCAGGTCGATCCGCAAAAGATCGACATCCGCAACAAGGACTTTCGCCCGATCTATGTCGCGCTTTGGGATTCCGGTGCCAAAACCGGCTGGCTCAAACCCTTTGGCTCTGACCAGCTGGGCCGTGACCAGCTGGCGCAGATGATCGCCGGCGGGCGCGCCTCGATGGCGGTCGGCTGGGCGGCGATGATCCTCAGCCTTGTGATCGGCACCGCCGTCGGTGTGGCGGCGGGCTTTTTCAAGCGGCTGGACGGGTTCCTGATGCGGACCACCGACCTGTTCCTGTCGCTGCCCATCCTGCCGCTGGTGCTGTTGGCGGTGACCTTGTTCCGACAACCGCTGCGGGCCAACTTTGGCCCCGAGGGCGGCATGTTCATCCTGATCGTGACGATGATCGCCATCACCTCATGGATGCCGACCGCGCGAATCGTGCGCGGTGACATTCTGGCCATCAAGGAACGCGAGTTCGTGCTGGCCGCCCGCTCTATCGGCACCACCCCGCTCAAGATCATCCGCCGCCACCTTTTGCCCAACGTGCTGTCGCCGATCATGGTCTCTGCCGCACTTGGTCTGGCGACGGCGATCATCACGGAATCGGCGCTGTCGTTCCTTGGGGTCGGCTTTCCGTCGGACTTTCCCACATGGGGCAAGATGCTGGCCGACGCCGTGGTGCGGATGGAGGAATTCCCGGAACGTGTGCTGCTGCCCGGCATCGCCATCTCGCTGACCGTCTTGTCGGTGAACTACGTGGGCGATGGGTTGCGCGACGCGCTGGATCCGCGAATCCGGGGCCGCTGAGTCGGCCATCACAGGGGAACGACCCTGACAAAGGGCGGCCATGACGGGCCGCCCTTTTTCGTTCCTGCGACGGCTGAACCCACTGCATTGCCAAAAAAGGATGACCCCGCGCCCCGGTTCGTCACCCGCCGAACACTGACCCGCGCTCCCGCGACCCGCACGGTCAAACCATTCCAGCGTGTAGGGCCATATCGGGAAACTGTCCTTTGACCAAAACCGGGCCTCATAGGGGATGTGCTTGCCAAGCTTCTCCGCACCCCTCATTTGGAACAAAATTCCTGTTTCCGGAGGCTGACATGTTTGAATCGCTGGGTTTCGAAGACCTGACCGCGCCGCAGGTGGTGGTCTGGTTCGCGCTGATCCTTGGGGGCGGTTTCGGCCTGCTGGCCGAACGCACACGCTTTTGCCTGCGCCGGGGCCTTGTCGGTGAGGACCGTCGCGCGGCGCTTGGCGTCTGGCTGACCGCGCTGGCCTTTGCGCTGCTGGGCACGCAGGGCGCCGTGGCGATGGACTGGATCAGCTTTGGCGACCACCGCTTTCTGGCGGCCGACCTGCCGGTGGCGGCGGTCCTTGTGGGCGGCGCGCTGTTCGGCGCGGGCATGGTGCTGACCCGTGGCTGCGTTTCGCGCCTGACGGTGCTGACCGCCTCCGGCAACCTGCGGGCGCTGACCGTTCTGGCGGTCTTTGCCGTTGTCGCGCACGCCACGCTGAAGGGCATCCTTGCCCCGATCCGCACCACACTGGCCGAAGTGACCGTGCCGCTGGGCGAGACCACCAGCCTTGCCGCCCTGCCCGGCGGTGCGACGCTGTGGACCGCGCTGCTGGCGGCGGCGGCGCTGGCCTATGCGCTGCGTTCGGGCAACCGCTGGCAGGCGCTGACCGGAGCCGCGCTGATCGGCCTGCTGGTGCCGCTGGGCTGGGTCGGAACCGGGTTCATCCTGTATGACGATTTTGACCCGATCGCGATGGAAAGCCTCGCCTTCACCTCGACATGGTCCGACACGCTGTTCTGGACCGTCGCCTCGACCTCGATCCCGGCGGGCTTTGGCGTCGGACTGGTCGGCGGCGTTCTGGCGGGGGCCTTCGTCTCGGCGCTGACAGCGGGCCGGTTCCAGTGGCAAAGCTTTTCCTCCCCGTCAGAGACCGGCCGTTACCTTGCGGGCGCAGCGCTGATGGGTGTCGGCGGCGTGTTGGCGGGCGGCTGCACCGTGGGCGCGGGCCTGTCGGGCGTGCCGACCCTGTCCATCGCCGCGTTGCTGGCGCTGGCGGCCATCGCCGCCGGTGCGCTGCTGACCAATATCGTGCTGGCGGGCGCCCCACGGGCCGCCCTGCACCCGGCCGAGTAACCCTCGGCTGTCGACCTCCGAGAGGAGGCGGAAAAAGGGCATTGCCCGCGCCACCACTCCCGGCGCCGGCGATGCCCTTTTTTTCATGTTCTCAGGCGGCGGCGGTCACAGGTCCGGCCCGCTGGTCTCACCCTCGGCATGGTGACGGATGCGCCGGATCATCAAGTAGACCACCGCCACCACGGGCACAGTCACAAGCGCCGTCAGCATCCCTTTGCTGATCCCCAGCATCTCACCGACCGGATACAGCAGATATCCCGCCAGCGAGACCGCGTAATAACTGATCGCGACGACGGACAATCCTTCGACCGTTTTTTGCAGTTGCAACTGCAATTCGGCGCGTTTGTTCATGCTTTCCAGCAGTTGCTGGTTCTGCGCCGAGCGCCCCACCTCAACCCGTGTGCGCAGCAGATCGGCGGCGCGGGTCGCCCGGTGGGTCATGCTTTCCAGCCTGCGTTCCGCGCTTTTGACCGTGCGCATGGCCGGATCGTAGCGCCGCATCATGAATTCCGAAAACGTCTGCCGCCCCTGAAAGCGTTCCTCGCGCAGCACTTCGATCCGCTGCCCAACGATGGCCTCATAGGCCCCCGTCGCGCCCAGCCGAAAAGACGTGCGGGCTGACAGGCTTTCCAGTTCCGCCGAGACGCTGAGCAGCGATTTCAGCGTTGCCTCTTCCTGCCCGCCGTCCTCTGTCATGATATGCATCAGGCGGGTCAGTTCGGCGTCGATCTGGCCCATCCGGGGCGAGATTTCGCGCACGCGGGTAAAGCCCAGCATCGACATCGCCTTGTAGGTTTCGATCTCGCACAGACGCTGCACGATCCGCCCCACCCGGCGCTGCCCGATGCCCTGACAGACAAAGGCGGCGAACCGTTGATGCCCGGCGGGATCAATGCGGAAATCCCCGGCGATCACCGCGTCACGGTCGATCACCTCGCTGACCGCGATGCTATCAGGGACCATCCAGTTGTTCAGATTGCGACTGATGTCCTGATCATCGTCGGGCCGTCCCTCGATACGGATCATGGCAGAGGTCACGCGAACCCCCGGCGCGTTGTCCAGCCAGTCCAAGGGAAAGACATCGAAATCCGCCGGATCGAAGGGCCGTTCGCCCAGCCCCGGCATGAAGACCGTGTAGGTCACAAATTCGGTGTGCTGCTCCCACTTGAGCATGTGCTGCCCGATCTGGCCCTGATAATGGGTCGCGCCGGGCTGCGGATGCGGGGTGTCGTGACGATCAAGCAGGTCGATCAGATGCGCCAGATCCAGACTGCGATCGCGTGAGGCCGCATCCCGTGGCTGTTTGATCGCAAGATAGATCGCCCGGCACGGGGCCGTCAGCGACGGAAAGGGTCGCGCGTGCAGTTCATTGGCCAGCTTGTAGCGCAGCGGGTGGTCCTGGATGGGGGGCATGGAGCGGCTCCGGTCAGTTGACGCAATATGGAATGCTGCGGGTGCAAAGTAAAGACGGAAAGACGCGCATTTTCAACACCTTATGTGGATACCACGGCATACCGTTCCGCCCGGCGGGCGGCGGGGTCGTCCGAATCAGCCGGTCACGTCCCTGCCCGAGTATAGGTGGTGGAACTGACATAGGCCTTGCGCGGTCCATCCACGCGCCATGTCACCTGCCAGACAGGCCAGCGCGCAAAATCATAGACACCGTCATACTGGTCGGGCGGACACCAGTGGGCAACCTCTCCGCCCTGTGGCGGGACGTGATGAAAAAAGCGCCCGTCCTCAAAGAAAACCTGTAGGTCCGTGGCCCAGCGATTGCTGCGTTCCGCCAGAAACGGCCCCTGCCCGCCCAGCCAGACCTGACCGGTTTCGCGATACAGCGCGCCGCCCGCCTCTGGCCGCCACTCTGCGGTGCCCTCGAACCGGCCTTCGACGCCGTCGTCCTGCCGGATGGACCGTTCCACCCGCCAGACGCCCAGAAAATCTGTCAGCCTGCGCAGGCTCACCGGACGATACCGAACCGCAGCATCGCAACGGCACAGGTCAAAAGCATCCGGATCAGGGCAATCCGTCTCATCGCGTGCTCCTTGCAGGACATGTACAGCCATCGTAAAGGCAGCACTTTGCCAGAGACAATGCACGAAAGGGTTTGCGCCATGATCCCCCGTTACTCCCGCCCCGAAATAGTGGCCATCTGGAGCCCCGAAACCAAGTTCCGCATCTGGTACGAGATCGAGGCCCATGCCTGCGACGCGCAGGCCGAGCTGGGAGTGATCCCCAAGGCCAACGCCGAGGCGGTCTGGAAAGCCAAGGATGTGCAGTTCGACGTCGCCCGCATCGACGAAATCGAGGCCGTGACCAAACACGACGTCATCGCCTTTCTGACCCATCTGGCGGAAATCATCGGCAACGACGAGGCGCGCTTTGTGCATCAGGGCATGACCTCTTCGGACGTGCTGGACACCTGTTTCAACGTGCAACTGGTGCGCGCGGCGGACATCCTGATCGCGGATCTGGAGGGCCTTCTGGCCGCGCTCAAACGGCGCGCGCTGGAACACAAGGACACGGTGCGCATCGGGCGCAGCCACGGCATCCACGCCGAACCCACCACCATGGGCCTGACCTTTGCCCGCTTTTATGCCGAGATGGACCGCAACCTCAGCCGGATGCGCGATGCCCGTTCCGAGATTGCCACCGGCGCGATTTCCGGCGCGGTCGGCACCTTCGCCAACATCGACCCGGCGGTCGAGGAACATGTCTGCGACAAGCTGGGTCTGGTGCCGGAACCGATCAGCACGCAGGTCATCCCGCGCGACCGCCATGCCGCGTTTTTTGCCACGCTGGGTGTGATCGCCTCTTCGGTTGAAAACATCGCCACCGAAATCCGCCACATGCAGCGCACCGAGGTGCTGGAAGCGGCGGAATTCTTCTCCATGGGGCAAAAGGGATCGTCCGCCATGCCGCACAAGAAGAACCCGGTGCTGACCGAGAACCTGACCGGCCTTGCCCGCCTTGTACGCATGGCGGTGGTCCCGGCGATGGAGAACGTGACCCTCTGGCATGAGCGCGACATCTCGCACTCCTCGGTGGAACGCAACATCGGCCCCGACACCACCATCACGCTGGATTTTGCCCTGTCGCGGCTGACCGGTGTCATCGACAAGCTGCTGGTGTATCCGCAGAACATGCTGGACAACATGAACAAATTCCCCGGATTGGTGATGTCCCAGCGGGTGCTGCTGGCGCTGACGCAGGCCGGTGTCAGCCGTGAGGACGCCTACCGTCTGGTGCAGCGCAACGCGATGAAGGTCTGGGATCACCGCACCGATTTCCGCGAGGAATTGCTGGCGGACGACGAGGTGCGCGCCGCCCTGTCCGAGGAAGAGATCAACGAGAAGTTCGACCTTGGCTATCACACCAAACACGTCGACACGATCTTTGCCCGCGTTTTTGGCGACTGACGTCAATGGCCCGCCCAACAGGCGGGCCATTTGCTTTCTGACCGGTACAGCGCGTTCTACGCAAGTTTGTTTTGGTTCCCTCCCGCCGCCATGTTACCTTTTGCGGCATTCGCAACAGGAGGACCAAGAAGATGACGCTGAAGACCCTGCTCGCCGCAGCCGCATTGGCCCTGTCCCCGGCGCTCGCGATTGCTGCCTGCTCTGACCACGCCGAACAGGTTTTGACCTGTGCCGACGGCACCACCTATGACGCCACGACCAAGACCTGCGTGGTCATGTCCGGCTGATTTGCCGCGCGTCGTGACATGGTGATGTCCCGGAGGCGAGAAACCCCAACAAAACGGGCGGCCAACGTGGCGGCCCGTTTTCATTTGAGGGGTGTCTTGACGGTGTCGCGGATGCCCTTACGCCTCTGGCGCCGGTCGGCGGTGCTGGACACCGCCGCAGACAACCTCTGACATGGCAATGAGCATTTCCTCAAGCTTGTCGAGTTCGTCGATCGCCTTTTGCGGATCGCGACGGGCCACCCGCGCGCGCGACATGCGCAAGGTCCGCAGCATCCGCGCCATGCCCGGAGCCAGGCTTTCACCCATCTGGTCGCCAAAATCCGCCACCAGTTGCGCCTTTTCGGACGACCGCAGGATTTCACGTTCGGCCAGAAAGCCGCTGACCATGTCCCAGATTGTCCGCGTCGACAGCCGGTCCTTGGACAAGGCGGCAATGTCGGAATCGAGACTGCGCAGATCGTCGCCGGTCACCACGCAAATCACCGCGTCCGCCATCCGGCTGTCATTGCGCAGTTCCTGCGCGTAATCGGCCCCCAGGCCGTCGGGCAGCCGATTGTCGATCAGGATCAGATCGGCGCTGGCCTGATCCAGAAAATTCCGCGCCTCGGACAGGGTGGCGCATTCGAACAGACGCATGTCCGGCCGCTCTCGTCCGACGCAGCGTTTGATCATGTGACGGTCAAATGTATCGTCGTCGATCACAAGACAGGTTGAAACCGCCTTGTCCGCGTTGTCGCCCTGTGTCGCCAATTGCATCTGCTTACCTCACCGTCCATCACTAGCCGCCAGCCTGCGTGGTGAACCCTAACGGGAGATGAATCGCGGGTTGAAATTTATGTGCAATTGCAATCGTTTCGGGCGGGCTTTCTGGCCATCGGGCTTAACGGCCCGGAAACCTTGTCACGCTACCTCTGTCCTTCGTAGCCAACAATATGGTCGAGAAATACCGGATGTCAGCCCTTGCCGCCCTGCCCGCCCCCGCCGCCGTCCGCCCCGGCAAACCGCCGCTCAGCCGCAAGGCAAAGGCCGCCATCATCGTGCAGTTCCTGCTGAACGAAGGGGCCGATGTGCCGTTGTCGGCGCTGCCCGACGAATATCAGGCCGAACTGACGATGCTGCTGGGCAATATGCGCTACGTGGACCGCGAAACCCTGAACACCGTGGTTGAGGAATTCTCGAACGAACTCGAATCGGTCGGCCTTGCCTTTCCCGGTGACATGGCTGGCGCGCTGAACGCGCTGGACGGCAAGATCAACGCCCATACCGCGCACCGTCTGCGCAAGGAGGCCGGGGTGCGCCAGACCGGCGATCCGTGGCAGCGGATCAACGCGCTGGATGTGGACCGGCTGCGCGCGCTTGTGACCTCGGAAAGCACGGAAATCGCCGCCGTCATGCTGTCCAAGATCGACGTTGGCAAGGCCGCGCAGGTGCTGGCCAAACTGCCCGGTGACAAGGCGCGGCGGATCTCTTACGCGGTGTCGATGACCACCGGCGTCACCCCCGACGCGGTGGACCGGATCGGGATCAGCCTTGCCGCGCAGATCGACGCCGAACCGCTCAAGGCCTTCAAGGCGCGCCCGGACGAACGGCTGGGCGCTATCCTGAACTATTCCAACACCGCCATCCGCGAAGAACTGTTGCAAAACCTCGAACAGGAAGACGCGGACTTCGCCGAGGCCGTGCGCAAGGCAATCTTTACCTTCGCCAATATCCCGGAACGGCTGAACGCCATCGACGTGCCCAAGATCACCCGCGACGTGCCGCCGGACGCGCTGGCGATGGCCATGGCCGCCGCCTCGGCGGGATCGGATGAGGAAAAGAAAGCTGTCGAGTTCCTCTATGACAACATGTCCAAACGGCTGGGCGCGAACATCCGCGAAGAGGCCGCCGCCCTGGGAGAGGTGAAGCCCAAGAACGGTGAGGCCGCCATGTCGGCGGTCGTCGGCGCGATCCGCGATCTTGTCACCGTGGGTGAGATAGAACTGCGCAATCCCGACGACGAATAGGGCCACGGCACCGCCGACCCCGGCGCGGGCCATGGCCGGGCTTGCGGGGGGCCCCCTCTTGCCGCCCAAGGCCCCGCCGCCTAGGTACGGAACAGGCTTGGTTTCGGGACGGCAGATGGGCAAGAACCGCAAGAGGAAAGACGCGCCACGACACGGCGGTTGGCAGGACCGGCTGTCCGACATGGCGCTGCGCGGGTTCATCGGAACGGTGAACCTGCTTCCGGTGCGCAGTCGGCTTGCGCTGGTCGGCTGGACCGTGCGTCACCTCATCGCGCCGCCCTTGGGATGGTACGCACGGGCCGAGGCGAATATCGATCATGTCTGGCCCGGCACCCCACCCGACAGGAAACGCGCCATCGCCGGGGCCGCCATCGAC
Organism: Antarctobacter sp.; assembly: GCF_048262615.1. Classification (GTDB taxonomy): domain Bacteria; phylum Pseudomonadota; class Alphaproteobacteria; order Rhodobacterales; family Rhodobacteraceae; genus Antarctobacter. The sequence continues at coordinate 4,201 of NZ_JBLXFB010000029.1, read as the reverse complement.
AACCTCGGCCGGGCCCTGATCGAGAATTACGATCCTCAGGAAATGCTGCGCCGGGGCGCGGCCTATCCGGTCTCCGGTCCGGGCCTGCCCGCGCTGGAGGCCGCCCGCGCCGAAGGGCGTCCGGTGCTTTTGCTGTCGGGGCATTATGGCAACCCGGTCTGCGCACGCTGCGCGCTGGTGGCGCGGGGCATTCCGGTGGGCGGCTTTCTGCGCCCGCTGTCAAACCCCTATTCGAACGCGCGCTATATCCAGAATTACCGTGACGTGGCCGACCCGGTCTTTGTGCAGGGGCGGCGCGGCTTGATGGACCTGCTCAAACACATCCGCGACGGGGGCATCGCCGCCATGGCCTTTGACGTGTTCGAAAGCTCGGGCCCCGCCATCGACTTTCTGGGTCAGCCCGCGCCGACCACCCTGTCACCCGCCGAAATCGCTCTCAAGACCGACGCCCTGCTGATCCCCTACTTCGGCATCCGCCGCGCCGACGGCTATGGCTTTGACTGCATCGTCGAGGAACCGATCGCGCATGGTACGCCGCTGGACATGATGCGTGAGGCCACCCGTCGGCTGGAGGCGCGGATCGATGCGGACCCCGGTCAATGGATGTGGACGCACCGGCGCTGGAAACCCAAGCGCCAGAAGAAACGTCAGCGCAAGCGCGCCGCCGCCACGATGTGACCGTCTTCCGGGTCCTGCACCAGCACGACCACCGGCGCTCCGGCCCCCACCTTGACCTTGCCCTCGTAAAGGCTGCGCCCGTCCCAGCGCGCCACAACATCCCAGCTGCGCGCGATGTTGGAATAGGTCAGCGTCCGGCCCGCGTTTTCACCCCGGACAATCTGTACCTGTTCCTGCGGCGTATACCGCACCACGTGGATATCGCAGGGCCGCAGCCCGCCCTGCGCCTCGGCGCGGATCGCGATATATTCGCCGTCCCGCGTCAGCGTCAGCGCCACGTGCGAAGGCATCGCGGCATGTTTGCGGATCAGCTTGTTCAGCTTCATCGGGCGCGAGCCGACCACATCGTCGACCCCGTTGACCACCATCTGCGGCGTATAGATCATCTTCCAGCCGCCGGTGCGGGCATAGGCCTTTTGTCGCCCGGTAAAGGCGTGTTGGGCAAATTCGTCTTTCCAGCCGATGTAGTCCCAATAATCGACGTGCAGGGCCAGCGGGATCACATCCTCGCGGTCGCTCAACTCGGCAAGGATGTCGTCGGCGGGCGGACAGGACGAACACCCCTGAGAGGTGAACAGCTCGACCACGACAGGGTTGTCCTGAGCCGCAACCGCCCCGGCCAGCGCGATCCATCCCGCCGCCATGTATCCCGCAACTCTGTGCATGAAATCCGTGCCCTTGTCCGTTATCCCCAACCCCGGTCTATCCAAGCGTGTTCCGGAACACCAATCAAGGTTTTGGGAGATAACGTGACAGAAAGTGCCCGCCTTGCCTAACCTGTCGTCCTGCCGCAAGCTGTGGGCGCTGGCAGTCGAAAGGGCCCGTTCGCCATGTACCTGCGACACCTGAGGTTGACGGACATCCGCTGTTTCGCGGACGTCGAGATCGATTTTGATATCGAGGGCGCGGACAACCGCAAATGGACGGTCCTGCTGGGCGAGAACGGGTCCGGCAAATCCACCGTGCTGAAGGCCATCGGCGCGGTGATGGGCGGGTCGGACGCGGTGATCGAACTGGTCGGCAACAGTGACACCTGGATTCGCAGAGGTGCCGAAACCGGTCGGATCGAGGCGGTGATTTCGACCAAACACGACGACGCGCGCAAGATCGCGCTGGAGTTTCATCGCGGCGAAGGACCGACCGCCTTTATCGCCCGCTCGCAAAAGACGCTGCGGCGGCTGAATGAGGCGCTGGCCCATACCCCCCGCAACTACCCGATCTTTGCCTATGGGGCATCGCGTCGGCTGGCCTCGGGCGGGCGGTTCGACAGTGACGCGCGGTTCCGCCATCCGCGAGCGCGGTCCATGGCCTCGCTCTTTGACCGCAACGCCCAGTTGAACCCGCTGGAACAATGGGCGATGCGGCTGGACTATGCCTCGGACGGGGAACGGATAGAGGTGGTGCGCCGGGTGCTGGATGACTTCCTGCCTGACCTCCACTTCGCCCACATCGACAAGCAGGCGGAAACGCTGATGTTCCGGACGCCCGACGGGCTGGTGCCGCTGGATCAACTGTCGGACGGCTATCAGAATGTCGCGGCGTGGATCGGCGACCTTTTGTACCAGATCACGCTGGTTTTCGACGACTACCAGCAACCGCTGCACGCGCGCGGACTGCTGGTGATCGATGAGGTCGACCTGCACCTGCATCCGAAATGGCAACGCCGCCTGTTGGCCTTTCTGGACCAGCAACTGCCGCATATGCAGCTTGTCGTGACCACTCATTCCGTTGTCACCGCCCAGCAGGCCCCCGAAGGCGCGCTGCACTACTGCATCCGCCGCAACGGGCGCGCCCCCGAGATCGAACAGTTCAGCGGCGATCCCGGCACCTTCCTGTTGAACCAGTTGATCGTGACAGAGGCCTTTGGCCATGTCAGCGACGAATCGATGGAACTGGAACAAGAGAAAGACCGCTATCGCAGTCTTGCGCGGCAGCCCGAACGCACCGCCGAGGACGCCGCCGAAATGCAGCGCATCGCCAGCAAGGTCGGGTCGGTCCCCGACGATCCGGTCGAAACGGCGCATCTGTCCCCGCGCCAGCAAGAATTGCTACGCAGCATGCTGGCCGCCAAGGGGGAGACCTCGGAATGATCCGGCTGGCGCGCGACCGGCGGGCCGAGGCGATCCATCGGGATTTTCGCGGTGACGAACCCCTGAACCGCCTTCTCACCTTGCTGGGGGAGGTGCGTGAACAGGTGGCCGCGGGCGATCCCGTCAAACCCAAGATCCCGTCGAAATGGAAGGACAGCAAGGACCAGCTCTTGCGTGAAAGCCAAGGCAAATGCGCCTATTGCGAAACGCAGGTCACGACGACCTATTACGGCGATGTCGAACACTACCGCCCGAAAAAGGTCTACTGGTGGCTGGCCTATGTCTATGACAACTATCTCGCCTCCTGCGCGATCTGCAATCAGCGCTACAAAGGCGCGGATTTCGCCATCTCCGGCCCGCAGATGCCCGGCCCGGTTCTGACCGGCGCGGAAACCCCGGATGACCTGGCCGCGCTTGCGCGCCGCTTTGCCCCTGACCCGCTGGACCCGTTGGCGGTGTCGGCCTTTGAGGCGGCGCACCGGGCCGAGGCACCGCAAATCCCCAACCCCTATATCGACGACCCCGAGCAGGTCTTTGCATGGGAGGTCTTCGAGGGGATCGAAGAGGTCCTGCTGATCCCCCGTCCGGGTGTGCCCGGTGCCGCCGACATCGTGGCGGCCAGCGAACGGATCTTTGGTCTGAACCGCCCCGATCTGAAGCGGCAGCGCTATAACCAGTGGGAAAACTACCGCCTTGCCGTTTCCGTGGTCGAAGATGCCGGAGCCAGCGCCGCAGTCCGCGCCTTGGGCCAGGAATTGATCGACAGCCTTGTGACTTCGGATAGTGTTTACGCAGGGATGGTGCGTTATTTCGAAGCGCAACGGGCCATATCCTGAGCTTTGCCCGCTTAATTGTGTGCGACGGTATACAAAAACGACGCACCCCCCTTGATAGACTCGCCGGGTTTCGGCATGAGGGGCGCAAGCAACCCTTTTCGTCACCCCATCGGAGGCATTTCCCATGACCATCACCGTAGGCCATGACAGCGCCAAGACGCGCAAGACGCTAGAGGCCGGCGGCCAGTCCGTCGCCTATTACTCGATCCCCGCAGCCGAGGCCGCAGGACTGGGCGAGTTTTCCAAACTCCCCGCCGCGCTGAAGGTGGTGCTGGAAAACATGCTGCGCTTCGAGGACGGCAAGACCGTCACCGTCGACGACATCAAGGCGTTTTCCGACTGGGCCAAGAACGGCGGCAAAGGCGACCGTGAACTGGCCTACCGCCCCGCCCGCGTGCTGATGCAGGACTTCACCGGCGTTCCCGCCGTGGTCGACCTTGCCGCGATGCGCGATGGCATCAAGGCGCTGGGGGGCGACGCGCAAAAGATCAACCCGCTGAACCCGGTTGATCTGGTCATTGACCACTCGGTCATGATCGACGAATTCGGCAACCCGCGCGCCTTCCAGATGAACGTGGACCGCGAGTATGAGCGCAA
>NZ_JBLXFB010000028.1:0-42785 GCF_048262615.1 Antarctobacter sp. | reverse complement strand
GAATACCCCGAGTTTGCGACCATTCATCTGGGTCTGATGGGGATCTACTGGGCGCTGGGCCGCAAGCAAGAGTCGGCCCGGATGGCAGAGATCCTGCGCCGCAAGGCACCGGACACGACGATTTCCAATTTTCGCAAGAACCGGCCACAGGACAGTGCCACCTACATCGAGGCGATCGCCGCCGCGCTGGAGGGCAACGGCTTTCCGCCTTAGCGCAGCAGGCGGTCGACGGCGGCGCGGGCCTCGGCGCGGCGGGTCTGGGCGGCGAGGATCTGTTCGGGCGATTTGCGCGGGCGGGTGCTTTGGCGGTTGGTCTGGCGGGTCAGGATGGCGCGGATCAGTCCGGAAAAGGTGACGGGGGCGGTAGTTGTCGGGTGGGTCTGGATCTGAAGAAAGGCCATGAGGTGCTCCTGCGGCTGAGGGGATCGGTGGAGTGATCCTGTCACGCAGGGGCCTGTGCGGTCCTGAAGCGGGTGTTAAACGTTGTTAAGCCGTTCCGAAAATCGGCAAACCGGCGGGGCGCTCAGGTCAGGTGCCGTTCCAACCCCTTGAGCATCTCCAGACAGGCGGCAAGCTGGTCGCGGCTGACATATTCGTCGGGTTTGTGCGCCTGCTCGATAGAGCCGGGGCCGCAGACCACGCAATCCATGCCAAGCGATTGGAACAGCCCCGCCTCTGTGCCGAAGGCCACCACATCCGTGCCGTTGGCCCCGGTCAGTTCCGACACGATTTCGGCGATGGCGTTGTGCGGGACCGGGTGCAGGCCTGCGACCTCTCCGATCACCTCGCGGGTGATGGTGGCCTCTGTGTGGACGGCGCGCATGGATGGCAACAGGGTGGCGGCGTAGCGGTCGATTTCGGTCAGCACATGGTCGGCGTCAGAGCGTTGCACCGGGCGCATTTCCCAGTCGATCTCGGCATGGTCTGGGATCACGTTGTGCGCGTGGCCCGACTGGATGCGGCCAATGTTGAGCGTGGTCCACGGCGGCGTAAACGGGCTGTCCACGGGCGCGCGGCGGCGCAGGTCTGCTTCCAGTTCCATCAGGCGACCGGCGTAGCGCGAGGCGCAGACGGCGGCGTTGACCCCCTGATCGGGGGCAGAGCCGTGGCCCGCGCAGCCGGTGATCCGGGTGGTGTATTCGAAACAGCCCTTATGCCCGTCGATGACGCGCATCATCGTCGGCTCACCCAGTATGGCGGTGGCGGGGCGTAATTCGCGAGCGCGCAGTTCCTCAACCAGCGCGCGGGCCCCGAAACAGCCGACCTCTTCGTCGTAGGTCAGCACGATATGGACGGGGCGTTTCAGCGGCCATTGCGCGATCTCGGGGGCGAGGGCCAGAACGCAGGCGATGAACCCCTTCATGTCGCAGGCCCCGCGCCCGTACAGGCGGCCCTCCCGGTCTTCCATGACAAAGGGGTCGGAGGACCAGTCCTGATCGGCGACCGGCACCACATCGGAATGGCCCGACAGCACCAGCCCGCCGTCGCCCTCTGGCCCGAAACTGGCAAAGAGGTTGGCCTTGGTCCCGGATTCGTCCAGCGACACGTCGCAGACCGCGCCCAGCCCCTTGAGGTAGTTGGACGCCCAGCCGATCAGGTCAAGGTTGCCGTCTGCTGACACGGTGGGAAAGCCGATCAATTCGCCCAGCAGGCCCTCAGTCCGGTAGAGCAGTTCCATATCAGTCCTTTACGAACATCTTGCGGGGCCGGTCGCAGAGGCATTCGGCGGCGCCTTCCTCTTTGATAAGGATGGATTCGGTGATCTCCAGCCCCCAGTCGTCCATCCAGAGGCCGGGCATGAAGTGAAAGCACATGCCCGGTTGCAGGATCGTGTCGTCGCTGGTGCGGATCGAGATGGTGCGTTCGCCCCAGTCGGGCGGATAGCTGAGGCCGATGGAATAGCCGCAGCGCCCGGTGCGCTGGATGCCGCCCTTGGCCAGCGCCGCGTAGAGCGCGCGGGCCACGTCGCCAGCGGTGTTGCCCGCGCGGGCGGCCTGCAACCCGTCCTCGAGCCCCTCAACCAGTGCCTTTTCAGCGTCCAGCAAGTATTGCGGCGGTTTGCCTAGAAAGACGGTCCGGCAAAAGGGCGTGTGATAGCGGCGGTAACAGCCTGCGAGTTCGAAGAATGTCGCTTCTCCGGTCTCAAACGGGCGGCCATCCCATGTGAGGTGCGGGGCAGAGGCGTCAACGCCCGAGGGCAGCAGCGGCACGATGGCGGCATAGTCGCCCCAGTGGCCATCCGCGCCGCGCACCGCGTCGCCAAGGATTTGTGCCACCAGTTCGTTCTTGGGCAGGCCGGGTTCGACCCGCTCCAGAATGCCATCGACCATCTTTTCCGAGATCCGCGCGGCGCGGCGCATAAAGGTGATTTCCTCACCGGATTTGACCGCGCGCAGCCAGTTCACCAGCGCCGTGGCGTCGTGGAAGGTGGCGTCGGGCAGTTCGGTCAGCAGGGTCTGATGGGCGCGGGCGGAATAGTAGTAATTGTCCATCTCGACGCCGATGCGGCCCGTGCCGACGCCGCGCGCACGCAGGTGGGCGGCGAGATCCTGCATCGGGTGCACCTCGGTCGATTGGACAAAGTCGTCGGCGTAGCCCAGCACGCGCTCCGGTTCCATCCAGACGGTGCGCAGCGCGCCGTTGGCGTCCATCGCGCGGCCCCACCACAGCGGCGGCTCTCCGGGGATGACGATCACACCTTGATGGACGTAGAAGGACCAGCCGTCATAGCCGGTCAGCCATGCCATGTTCGACGGGTCTTGCACGTAAAGCGCGTCCAGCCCGAGGGTCTGCATCCGCGCCTCGACCAAGGCCATGCGGCGGGCGTATTCGGCCATCGTAAAGGGGAGATGCGGTGCGGTCATGGTCTTGCTGCCTGTGTGGTGATCCCTCCAGCCCTAGGTGCGGGGGGGCGGGGACTTCAAGAGTTTTCGGGGTGGAACAGGTTAAGGTCTTACGCGGCGCAAGATTTTCGTGCAGCCAGATTCCCGGCAGGCAAATGGCGGAAAACGACGCTTTGCCGTCGCCTTGACCACTGGTCGCGGCGTCCGGAATCCGTTACGCAGGCGCTACCCCCTGCAATAAAGGCATTGCGCGCTGCTGCCGGGGGGCGAGGAGCCTTTGGCACCCGATCCGCGCGTGACCCGGGGCCTCCTTTCCAGACAACAGCGGCGCGCCGCCGCGACACAGGAGCCATGGATGAAGACCAATGACCAACTGGCGGAATGGGACCGCGAGAATTTCTTTCACCCCTCGACCCATCTGGCGCAGCACGCGCGGGGCGAAACGCCGACCCGTGTGATCAAGACCGGCGAGGGCTGTCACATCACCGACCGCGACGGCACCCGGCTGCTGGATGCCTTTGCGGGTCTGTATTGTGTGAACGTGGGCTATGGTCGCCCCGAGATTGCCGAGGCGATTGCCGAACAGGCGCGGGAACTGGCCTATTACCATGCTTATGTGGGCCACGGGACAGAGGCATCGATCACCCTGTCCAAGATGATCCTCGACCGCGCGCCTGCGGGCATGTCCAAGGTCTATTTCGGCCTGTCGGGGTCGGATGCGAATGAGACCAACGTCAAGCTGATCTGGTATTACAACAACATCCTTGGCCGGCCCGAGAAGAAAAAGATCATCTCGCGCTGGCGCGGGTATCACGGGTCCGGTCTGGTGACAGGTTCGCTGACGGGGCTGGAGCTGTTCCACAAGAAGTTCGATCTGCCGCTGGCGCAGGTGGTCCACACCGAGGCGCCGTATTACTATCGCCGCGATGATCTGGACCAGACGCCGGAGCAGTTCACCGCGCATTGCGTGGCCGAGCTGGAGGCGCTGATTGCGCGTGAGGGCGCGGAGACCATCGCGGCCTTTATCGGTGAGCCGGTGCTGGGGACGGGCGGGATTGTGCCGCCACCGCCGGGCTATTGGGCCGCCATTCAGGAGGTGCTGCGCAAGCATGACATCCTGCTGGTTGCGGATGAGGTGGTCACAGGGTTTGGCCGTCTGGGCAGCATGTTCGGCTCCGATCACTATGGCATGACGCCGGATTTGATCACCATCGCCAAGGGTCTGACATCGGCCTATGCGCCCTTGTCCGGGTCCATCGTGGGTGACCGCATGTGGAAGGTGCTGGAGCAGGGGACGGATGAGAACGGCCCCATCGGCCACGGCTGGACCTATTCGGCGCATCCTATCGGGGCGGCGGCGGGGGTGGCCAACCTCAAGCTTCTGGACGATCTGAACCTGATCCAGAACGCCGGTGAGGTGGGGGCCTATCTGCAAGGTGCGCTGCGCGATGCGCTGGGCGATCATGCCAATGTCGGTGAGATACGCGGCGAGGGGATGCTGGCGGCGGTGGAATTTGTCGCCGACCGGGACTCGCGCACGTTCTTTGACGCGGGCGACAAGGTGGGGCCGCGCATCTCTGCGGCGCTGCTGTCCAAGGGTGTGATTGCGCGGGCGATGCCGCAGGGCGACATTCTGGGCTTTGCGCCGCCCTTCTGCCTGACCCGCGCCGAGGCGGATGAGATCGCAGGCAAGGTGGCGCAGGCGGTGGGTGAGGTCCTGCCGGGCTGAGCCTGTTTGTGCGATGCGCGCGGTCCCGGTCCTGTTGGCCGGGGCCGCGTTTTGGTGGAGGGTCGACGGAGTGCGACCATTGATCCACCCATCTGTTGCGCGGTCGGCGGATTTGCTACCTGCCTGTCAGGTGTGGTGCGCCGGACGGAGGACGACGGATGCTGCTGGATGTCAGGAATGTGGCCAAAAGCTTTGCCGGGGCGGATGGGCCGGTGCCGGTGCTGACGGGCGTGGATATGGCGCTGGACCTTGGCCAGACGCTGTCGTTGCAGGGCGAATCCGGGTCGGGCAAGAGCACCTTGATGCATATCGTCGGCGCGCTGGACACGGCGGACAGTGGCGAGATCCTGTTTGACGGGCGCGATATTGCGGCCTTGGACGAGGGCGGGCGCGCGGCGCTGCGCCGGTCCGAAGTTGGCGTGATCTTTCAACAGTTCAACCTGATCCCGTCCTTGGATGTGACGGAAAACATCCGCTTTCAGGCGCGGCTGGCAGGGCGTGAAGACCCGGCAGGGGTTGCGCATCTGATCGAGGTGCTGGGCCTTGGCCCCCACGCGCGCAAATACCCCGAGCAACTGTCGGGCGGTCAGCAACAGCGGGTCGCCATCGCGCGGGCGCTGGCGGTGCGGCCCCGGCTGATTTTGGCGGATGAGCCGACCGGCAATCTGGATGAGGCGACGGCGGCGGATGTGCTGGACGAGATGCTGTCGCTGGTGGCGGCGACCGGCGCGGCGCTGATGGTGGTCACGCATTCGCCCGCCGTGGCAGCGCGGATGGACCGACAGTTGCACCTGAGTGGCGGGCGGTTGGCATGACGCGGGCCTGTCTACAGGCATTGTGGTCGCACTGGCGGCGCAATCCGTTGCAGTTGTTCACCTTTTTGGCCGGTCTGGCGCTGGCGACGGCGCTGTGGTCCGGCGTGCAGGCGATCAACGCCGAGGCGCGGGCCAGCTATGATGCGGCGGCGGCGACGCTGGGCGAGGGGCGGTTTGACCAGTTGCTGCCCAAAGCCGGTGAGGGGTTTGCGCAGGACACCTACATCGCGCTGCGCCGCGCGGGGTGGCAGGTGTCGCCAGTGGTGGAGGGGCGTTTGCGGCTGGACGGCGGCGCGGTGCGGGTGATCGGTCTGGACCCGCTGACAACGCCCGGCGGGCTGAGCCCGGTGGCGGGGACGCGGGACATTGATCTGGATGCCTTTCTGACGGTGGGCGTGCTGTTTGCCGATCCGACCACGGCGGCGCGCTTGGCGGAGCTTCCGCAAGCGGTGGTGGTGGATACATCGGTGGCGCCGGATACGGTGCTGACGGATGTGGGGGTGGCGCAGAGGCTGCTGGACCGGCCCGAGCGGCTGAGCCGTCTGATCGTGGCGACAGGGCAGCCGATGGACCTGCCGCCGCTGGACAATGTTGCGCCGGGGCTGATGCGCATTGCGGCGCAAAGCTCCAGCGATGTGGGGCAGTTGACGGATAGTTTTCACCTTAACCTGACCGCTTTTGGGTTGCTGAGTTTCGCTGTCGGTATCTTCATCGTGCATGGCACCATCGGGCTGGTGTTCGAACAACGGCGCGGCATGGTGCGGACGCTGCGCACGCTGGGGGTGCCGTTGCGGCGGCTGATGGTGTTGATGGCGGCGGAACTGCTGGCGCTGTCGCTGCTGGCGGGCGGTGTCGGCGTGGTGCTGGGCTATATCGTGGCGGCGCTGTTGCTGCCGGATGTGGCGGCGACGCTGGAGGGGCTCTACGGCGCGCAGGTGGCGGGCGGGCTGCAACTGCGCCCGATCTGGTGGCTGTCGGGGCTGGGGATTGCGGTGCTGGGCGCGGGTCTGGCCGGGGCGGGGGCGCTGTGGCGGATCGCACGGATGCCGATATTGGCCAGCGCGCGGCCCCGTGCATGGGCCATGGTGGCGGGGCGCGGACGGCAGGTGCAGGGCGGTCTGGCGGTGGTGCTGCTGGCGCTGGCGGCGCTGATCGGGGCGCTTGATCTGGGCCTGCTGGCCAGCTTTGTCTTGCTGGGTTGTCTGATGATCGGCGCCGCGCTGGCGCTGCCGCTGATCCTTGGCGCGGTGCTGGCCTTGGGGCAGGCGCGGGCGCGCGGGGTGATTTCGGGCTGGTTCTGGGCCGATACGCGGCAGCAATTGCCGGGCCTCAGCCTTGCGCTGATGGCGCTGCTGCTGGCGATGGCGGCGAATGTGGGGGTGTCGACCATGGTGTCCAGCTTTCGGCTGACCTTTGTTGATTTCCTCGACCAACGGCTGTTTGCTGATGCCTATGTGCGCGGGTTGGACCGCGACGGCGCGCCCCGGATCGAGGCTTTTCTGACGGCGGGCGGGTACGATGTGCTGCCGCTATTGTCCGTCGATACGCGGCTGGCGGGCGTGCCGTCCGAGCTGATGGGCGCGCGGGTCGGTCCGGCCTATGTCGCCAACTGGACATTTTTCGCGGCGGTGCCGGACGCATGGCAGCAGGTCGCGGCGGGCGAGGCGGTTATTGCCAATGAACAACTGGTGCGGCGCGCGGGCCTGTGGGTCGGCGACGTGCTGGATCTGGGTGGCGAGACACGCCTGCCGCTGGCCGGGGTCTACGGCGACTATGGCAACCCGGTTGGTCAGGCCGTTGTGTCAGAGACGCTGTTCACCGGACTGTTTCCAGAGGAACGCCCCCGGCAATTCGGTGTGCTGGGGGCCACGGCAGAGGAGCTGCGCGGCGCGCTTGGGGCCGCGTTCGACTTGCCCGCCAGCAGCATCGTCGACCAGAGCGTGGTCAAGGCGTTCTCTCTAGGCGTGTTTGAGCGGACGTTCACGGTGACGGCGGCGCTGAACGTGCTGACGCTGGCGGTGGCGGGATTCGCGATCCTGATGAGTCTGCTGACGCTGGCGGCGATCCGTCTGCCGCAGCTTGCGCCGGTCTGGGCGATGGGGCTGACGCGCGGCACGCTGGCGCGAGTCGACCTGCTGCGCGCGCTGGTGCTGGCGGCCTTGACGGCGGTGCTGGCGCTGCCCCTGGGGCTGGCGCTGGCGTGGGTGCTGCTGGCGGTGGTCAACGTCGAGGCCTTTGGCTGGCGGTTGCCGATGTATCTGTTCCCGCTGGATTACGCGCGGCTTGGGCTGTTCACACTGGCCGCCGCCGGGCTGGCCGCGCTGTGGCCCGCGCTGCGGATGGCGCGCACGCCGGTGTCGCAACTGCTGGGGGTGTTTGCCAATGAGCGTTAGGTGGGGGCTGATCCTGCTGCTGTGGGCGCAAGGCGCGCTGGCGCAGGGCTTTGCCGGGTTGGGCACGGATGCCGAGGGCTTTGCCGTGCCGCGTCCCGATCCGGTCTTTGACTTTCCCGCCGACCACGGACCGCACCCGGACTACCGGATCGAATGGTGGTATTTGACCGCCAACCTGATGGGCGCGGACGGCACCGACTACGGGCTGCAATGGACGCTGTTCCGGTCGGCGCTGGCCCCCGGTGAGGCGGCGGGCTGGTCCTCTCCGCAGGTCTGGTTTGCCCATGCGGCGGTGACAACCCCGGATGCGCATCACGTCGCCGAACGGTTCGCCCGTGGCGGGATCGGGCAGGCGGGGGTGCACGCCGCGCCGTTCGAGGCATGGATCGACGACTGGCGGATGGCCGGGGCGACGTTCGATGCCTTGGACCTGAGTGCCAGTGGACCGGAGTTTCGCTATGACATGCGGCTGGCGGCGGAGGGACCGTTGGTGTTCCACGGCGACGGCGGTTTTTCGGTCAAATCCGCCGAGGGGCAGGCGAGTTACTATTATTCACAACCCTTTTACAGCGTCTCAGGGACGCTGCACCTGCCGGAGGGGCCGGTTGAGGTGACGGGACGTGCCTGGTTGGATCGGGAGTGGTCCTCGCAACCGTTGTCGGACACGCAATCCGGCTGGGACTGGTTTTCGCTGTCGCTGGATGACGGGGCCAAGCTGATGGGGTTTTTGCTGCGCCAGACCGATGGCAGCAGCTACAGTTCGGCCACATGGATTGGCCCCGATGGCGCGACGCAGGCCTATGGCGACGGCGCATTCCGGGCCGAGCCGCTGGAGAGGGCCGAGGTGGCGGGGCGCAAGATGCCGGTGCGCTGGGCGGTGACGCTGCCCGACAAGGGGCTGGAGGTGACGGTTGAGGCGGTCAATGACAATGCATGGATGGACCTGTCGATTGCCTATTGGGAAGGTCCGGTGCGGGTCAGCGGCAGCCACGCGGGGCGCGGCTATCTGGAAATGACAGGCTACGAATGAGCGGCCTGTGGCGGAAATGGCCAGCGCTATGCGCGGCTCTTGTGGGTGCGATGCTTGGCGGCGCGGGGCCGTCCGGGGCCTTGGCGGATCAGATCGAGGTGATCGTGGATCGCGGCATGCGCGGGATCGAGATGTTCCTTGCCATGCCGGCCCGCACCGCTGTCACCCGCTTTGGTCTGACCCCGGAGCTGTTGACCGGGCCGGACGGAAAGGTGAATTTCGCGGACTTCAGCGGCGGCACATGGGACATTGGCGATGCGCTGCTGGCGGGCGTCGATGTCCGGATCGGCCATGCGCCCGCCGGGTTTGAGGCGACCTCCCTCATGGTGCATCTCAAGGACCAGCCACTGCCGTTCCAAACCCCGTTCGACGGGCTGACCGCGATCTCTGTCTGCGGCGTGGCCCAGCCGGAGACGCCGCCCGCGCTGGACGATCTGTATCTTTATGCGGGCTTTGTCGCCTATCCGCCGGACGCCGATGCCCCTTTGCGGTTCGACCTGCCGGAAGCGCCGGGTGAGCGGCTGTCGGTGACGGTCCGCGAGTACGGGCCGGGGCACACGGGCGCACCGACACGCCTGCATCTGGACTCCGGTCAGCCGCTGATCCTTGGTCGCCAAGGCGGGCTGCCGCTGTGGGCTATCGGTCTGGCCGCCGCTGTCCTGTCCGGCCTCGTGGCGCTGCGTGCGCTGCGTCGGATCTGATCCGGCCCTGACGACACGGACCTGCGACAAAGCGGCCCGATGGGGGCTGTTTAGCGCTAAACCACGACCAAATGGCAATGCCAGACGGGCCTGACCGGCCCGCCGCGCGCTGGACAATCCGCCGCGCCATGCCCCACCTTGACCCTATCGCGCCCCGGCCCAAGTTACGACCGGACAGCAAACCCGATGGAGGAAATCGTGACTCAATTCATCACCCGCCGCACCGCTCTGCTTTCAGCGGCCGCGACCGCATCGCTTGCATTGTCGCTGCCCGCCCGCGTTCTGGCGGCGACCACCCATGACGTGCAGATGCTGAACAAGCACCCCGAGGACCGCAAGCTGCGCCAGATCTTTTTCCCGCGTATCGCGGTGATCGCGCCGGGCGATACGGTCCGCTTTCTGGCGACCGACAAGGGCCACAACGCCCAGTCGTCCGACGGCATGGCCCCGGAAGGCGCCGCCGAGTTCAAGGGCAAGATCAACGAAGAGATCGAGGTGACCTTGGATACGCCGGGGTTCTACGGCTACCAGTGCCAGCCGCACTATGCCATCGGCATGGTTGGCCTGATCATCGTCAAGGGCGAGGGCATGATGGACAATCTGGACGCGGCCAAAGCGGTCAAGCATCGCGGCAAGGCCAACGCGGTCTGGGGCGACATCTGGGCCGAAGTGGACGGTATGGACCTGTCCGCCTGAGCGCGGCAATCCCATTGATGCAATGACAGGGGGGGGCGCGGCTGCGCCTCCCTTTTTTCATGTCGGCACAGGGGCACCGGCAGCCGCTGAGCGGGGTTTCGGGCGGTTTGTCGTGCGTGAGAGGGAGGAGTGGTGGCGTGGGGGGGACTCGAACCCCCGACCTAACGATTATGAGTCGTTCGCTCTAACCAACTGAGCTACCGCGCCATGCAGTGGGGGGTCGGATACGGAAGCTGCGGGCTGGCGTCAAGCCGTATTTCGCCAAAATCGGCAGGTGACGCGCAGGTCGTCGCGGGAGGAGGGCGGTCACGCCAGACAGAGGCGGGCGACCGGTCACGCGCAGGTGCTTGCGGTTGAAATCGGACGAGGTGTTGACGCCTCGGGCGATGACCGCCTCGGTGGCGGGTCTGCCGTCCGTCAGCGGCGCGCAGGCGTGACGAATCTGAAAGCCGCAGCCGCGCCGCTTGTGCCAGTATCTAAAGTCATGGTGCAGCGGAGGGTTCTGAGGTCATCGCCCGCGCGAAGGTCTGCGAGAATTTCCGGCGCGTTGCGGGCGATTGCCGGGCTGTGGTCGGTCTGCGACGATGTGGTCGACTATTGATAGGAGTGTCCGACAAGGCGAAATCTTTGCTTGCCTTGCTTTCCGGAAATCAAGCCGCTGCCGGCGTTGCCATGCGCGTCCAATTCCATCTTGCCACCAAATAGACGCTGACCACTTGCGTTGTATTCGTCGAACTTGAAACCGGTCCCTGTGGCGGTTGTTATCCGAAGCCGGGTTTCCCTCTTTTTGTCGGAGCCGACCTGAGTGTATTGGCACCGCCCCAGCGTGCGCGTGCAATCATGGGGGGGGTATTTCAGCTCAAAGCCGTCGTTGCGGACCCAGCGCACCTGATTGCCGTCTTTGTCGAGGTAGGTGGTGAACACCGGTTTGCCTGACGGCGCGGCACCGCGATAGCTGTCGAGAACGTAAAAGCGCCCGGATTTGCCCCGGAAAACGTGGTGGATCAGTCCGCCCTGGCTTTGCTTGATGCTGGTATAGTCACCGGGTTTGAGGGTTTCCGGCTTCCAGCGGATATCCTCAGCGACCGAAGGGCTGGCCAAGACAGCAAGCGCAAGCCCAAGGAAAACAACTGCCCGCATGATACCCTCCGAAAAAAACCGTCCTTTCGGGGGTATAGTGCAGAGCGCCGTATGTCGAAACCGGGGAAATCAGGCAAAGACCACACCTGAGCGTTTTACAATGGTTGCCGCTATGTGCCGGGCCGGCTGCGGCGCAATGGGTGCAGAGCAAGGCGCACAGCGCCCTGTCTGGCGGGGGATAGGGCGCGGTTCCGCGCCCCCATCCGTTATTTCACGATATGCTCATCCTTGACGAACATGTTGTCCCATGCGCGGTCAATCAGTTCCGGCGTCATCTTGTAGGGGATGCCCTCGAAGTCGCAGACAGAGATCATCTGGTCGATCAGGAAGATCGGCTGATAGTTGGCGTAGATGTTCTTGATCGTCGGATACTTGTTGCGCAGCAGGTGGACGAGGCTGGCCTCATCCAGTTGCATCTTTTTCTTGCGCGCCACGAGGCTGAAGATCTTGAGGAAGTCCTGCTGGTGCGGTCCGTCGATCTTGATCTTGAAGAAGATCCGGCGCAGGGCGGCCTGGTCGAAAATCTCGTTCGGGTGGAAGTTGGTCGAGAAGATGACCAGCGTGTCAAAGGGCACCTCGAATTTTTCACCCGATTGCAGGGCAAGGATGTCCTTGCTTTCCTCCAGCGGCACGATCCAGCGGTTGACCAGCTTTTGCGGCGGTTCGGCCTGACGGCCAAGGTCATCGACGATGAAGATGCCGCCGGTGGATTTCAGTTGCAGCGGGGCCTGATAGGTGCGCGCCGTGGGGTTGTAGACGAGGTCGAGCATGTTCAGCGACAGTTCACCCCCGGTGATGACCGTGGGCCGCTGGCACAGCACATAGCGGCGGTCGAACCGGGCGGTGCGGCGCAGCGCATTGGGGTTCTCATTGTCGCCTTCGGCCTTGGAATGCACGATCGGGTCATAGACGGTGATGACCTGACCGGAATATTCGATGGCGCGCGGGACATAGATCCGGTCGCCCATCGCGTCGCGGATGCCGTTCGAGATAGAGGATTTGCCGTTGCCCGGCGGGCCGTACATCAGGATCGACCGGCCCGAGGACACCGCAGGGCCAAGGTTCGAGATCAGATCGTCGGGCAGCACAAGGTGGCCCATGGCGCCGGTCAGCTGGTCGCGGGTGATCTGGATATTGCGGATCGACTGGCGCTTGACCTGTTCGGCATAGACGTCCAGCGGCACCGGCATCGGACCAAAGTATTCGGACTGCGCCAGCGCATCCAGCGCCCGCGCCTTGCCGGTGTCGGTCAGTTGATAGGGCATCTCCGAAGACACCTCGCCCGCAGGGCCCATGGTGCCCATGGCCTCCAGCAGGCCCTGCGCGCGGCACATGTCGATCAGTTCCTGCGTGACGGTCACCGGCAGGCAGACCGTTTGCGCAAGATCGGTCACGATGTTGGTGTTCTTGCGGAACATCGTCTTGAGGATGATATCGCGCATCATCACCAGCGGAAGCTGCATCTCTTCGATGCGCTTGGGTGGCGGCGGGGCCATGACGGCGCCGGTCTCCATGTTCATGTCGGGTCTGCCCTCAACTGCTTTGCGTCAAGGGTGCCTTGGGATTGTGGCGCGACAACGGCGGCGGTGAGGAAAGACGCGGACCGGGGCGGGCGCAGGGTCAGGGCGTGGACTGGCCGTAGAACAACCCCAGCCCGAGGTAGATCGCCAGCGTTCCGCCCAATGCCAGCCCCATCGGGAACTTGGAGCCCACGTCCCAGCTGTGCCAGTCCGGGGCCAGACGCCGCAGAGGCGTCCGCTTGGCCAGCCGGTGCGCGACAAAGGCGGCCAGCAGGTTGGCCGCAAAGAGCGCCATCAAAAAGCGCAGGTCACCGATGTGGATGAACGGGGCGGCGGCGGCGGCGAATTTGGCATCGCCTGCGCCCATCGCCCCACCAGCGTTGAGCGCAATTCCCGCCACCAGAACAACCAACAGATGCAGGTAGCGCCACAGATAGGCATCCAGCGGCAGCGCGATCACACCGACAAAGAGATAGACGATGAACAGCGCTACAACCGCATGGTTGGGGATGCGCATCCCCTTCATGTCGGTATAGCAAATATAGATGCAGATCGGCAGCGCGAAGGGCAGGAACCACGCAGCCGCAAGAACGCTCAGCGACACCGGGTCAGGCCTCTTCGAGAGCGGCCAGCGCGCGGGCTGCGGCGTCAAAGTGCTGCGGGTGCGTCTCAAGAGCCTCGCGCAGCAGCGCCTTGCCGGTCTTGACGTCGCCGCTCTTGACTGCGGCAAGGCCAAGGGTGTGCAGCAGTTCGGCGCGTTCGACCTGTGTCATCGGGATCACCGGCAGTTCGTATTTGCCCTGCGCGCCGCGCGCCATCACCAGATTGTTCTTGGCGGTGAACAGCTTTTCGTCGTGGCGGATCGCCTCGACAAACAGCTTTTCGGCGGCGGGCAAGTCGCCGCGTGCCAGTTTGGAATAGCCCCAGTTGTTCAGAACGGAGGCGGGTTTGGTGGTCAGGCCAACCGCCACCTCATAGAAACTGTCGGCCTTTTTCCACTCTTCGTTGCCGTCGGCGATCATCGCCTCCAGCCGATAGCGTTTGAAAGTCTCGAAGGTCGGCGGGATGGCGTCCAGCACCTTTTCCGCCGCATCCCAGTCCCCGGCGCGGATCAGCGTATCGGCCAGCTGGACCTTGTCGCCATCGTTGCTGTCCTTGTGGTCGACCACCTTGGCCCAGGCCACCTTGGCCTCTGGAATGCGCTTGGCGCGCACCAGCGAGAGCGACAGACCGCGCAGCACGTCGATGCGGTCGGGGTTTTCAGAGGCGGTGCGCTGGAAATAGGCAACCGCCTCATTCGGGTCGCCCACGGTCAGCATGACCTCATTGAGGTCGCTTTCATCGACGACGTTCACGCCTTGGAACTTGCGGTCCATTTCGGCGCTTTTGATGTCTTTTTCACAGGCCGAAAGCGCGACCACGCCGACCGCGCATATGGAAACGAGAATAGGATGGCGCATTTTGCCTGCGTCCTTGTGCTGCTCTGCCTCTGTCCCGCCTTTTCGGCGGTTGTTTTTGTGCCCCGATGTTACGGGACGGGTGACCGTCAGGTGCCGGTGTTCCGGATAAGGTAGTCTCCGTGACCACGGCGAACGATCTTGTATTCTTGCTCTAGCTCCGGACCATAAACGGAATTTTCCAATTTTGCGAGCGCCAAGCGCAGATTGTCGCGAATTGAGTCACTTTGGCCATTGTCGAGCGCATAGGCGCGGCGAAAGACCTCTGTCGCCTCGGCGGTCTCACCCTTTTCGATCAGCACGATGCCCAGATTGTTCCATGCCTCGGCCCATTCCGGCTCGGCCTTGACCGCGCGGCGCAACAGCGGTTCGGACTGGTGCAGCCGCCCCAGCCCGAGGTTTGCGGACCCCAGCGCCATCAGCACCTCGCCGGTCAGCCCCTGATCGGCGGCGGCGCGGGTAAACGCCTCCAGCGCCAGTTCGAATTGTCCGGAGGCCATCAGCCGGTGCCCGACAGTCAGGCCATCGACCGCCTCGCCGCGCGGATCGAGCCCCGGCGCATAGGGCGAGGCATCCGGATCGGGCCCAAGCGCAGACGGGCCGCCTGCGGTGCAGGCGGCCAGTTGTGTCAGGATCAGGATGGCCCGGAGAGCCTGTTTCATACGGTCATTGACCCACGGCAAGCGAACCCATTTCAGAGATGCCAACCGCAGACGGGCCCACGAGGATAATCAACAGCGGCGGCACTGTCAGCATCATAGTCACCAGCGTCATCTTTGTCGGCAGTTTGTTGGCCGCTTCTTCGGCGCGCATGACTCTTTTGTCACGCATTTCATCAGAGTAGACGCGCAAGGCGTCGGAAATCGAGGTGCCGAAAGAGGTGGCCTGGTTCAGCACGGTCACAAAGGACGAGATATCCGGCAGGCCACAGCGATCAGACATGTCATTGAGAACCTGCCCCCGGTCCTTGCCCGCCTTCATTTCGTAGCTGATGATCTCATATTCGTCGGCGAGATCGGGGAAGGAGGTGCGCAGTTCCTTGGCCACGCGCACGATGGACTGGTCCATCGACTGACCGGCCTCGACGCAGACAAGCATCATGTCGAGGCTGTCGGGAAAGCCTTGCTGGATCTGTTCCTGACGTTTCTTGACCCGTTTGTTCACCCAGTATTTCGGCGCCATGTAGCCAAAGGCACCGGGGCCGAGGATGGACATGACCTTGGTCTGCATCGTCGCCGTTTCGGGATCGACGAGCGTCAGGTAATAGGCTACGCCAGCGCAAAGCAGCGCGATCCCCAGCGCGAATTGCGTGAAGTAATAGATCTGCACCGCGTCCTTGGAGCGGTATCCCGCCTGCATCAGCTTGGTGCGGATCTCGGACAGTTCCTTGGCGTCCTGCGGTTCCAGAAACTGCGCGTATTTGTTAAGCTTGTCGTTCTTGCTTTTCTCGCGCAGGACGGCACGGGTTTCGGCGTCCATCCGCCTTTGGCCGCTCTCTTTCAGCTTGTCGAGCGGATCGGGCCGGGAATTGAGGAGCATCGGAATGGTGGCGACGATCAAAAGAGCGGCCAGTCCGGCGACGACGATCAGCGGCCCGGCGGGGCCAAGCAGTTCTGTGATCGTCGTATTGATACTATCGAACATTGGCAGCGTTCCTTAGACCTTGATGTCCACCAGCCAGCGCATGACAAGCATGTTCGCGACCAGCATGATGCCCACGATAAAGCAGGCGGGAATGAACCACGGGTGGTCCAGAACCTCGTCGTAGTAATCCGGCTTGGCCACCTGAATGAAGATCAGCGCGCCGATGGGGAAGCCCGACAGGAACTTGCCCGACCACTGTGCCTCGGCGGTGATGGCCTTGACCCGGCGGAACAGGCGAAAACGTGCGCGGATCACCTTGGACAGACCTTCGAGGATTTCGGCAAGGTTGCCGCCGGCCTGCTGCTGGATCGCCACGGCCACGGCGAGAAAGCGCAAATCCTGCATGTCCAGCCGTTCGGCCATGTGTTTCAGCGACTCGCCCACGTCGCGGCCATAGGTGGACTCGTCCGCGATGATTCCGAATTCGGTGGCAAGCGGGTCTTTCAACTCTTTGGCGACGATGGAAATGGCCGAGGAAAACGGGTGCCCCACGCGCAGCGAGCGCACCATCAGTTCGACGGCATCGGGCAGTTGTTCCTCGATCATGCCAAGGCGTTTCTTGGCGCGTTGGTTCACCCAGAAATAGACCCCGCCGACACCCATGCCGACAGACATCAGACCCCGCACGGCCACGCCTGCCTCTGTGCCGACGCTCAGGCCGATGAAGGCAAAGGCCGAAGCCGCAGCCATGACCATCATCAATTGTTGCGGCGTAAAGGCCAGCGCCGCTTTCTGCGCCTTGCTTGCCAGCATCGAGTAGATGGGCAGCGAGCGGCTTTGCATGTGCTGGTCCATCTCCTTGCGGAGCTTGGCCAGAACATCCTCGCGGCGTTCGCCCTTGTCGAGCATTTCAAGACGGCGGTTGACGCGGCTGGACAGGCTGATCGACTTGCCGAAGGCGACAAGATAGACGCCGTTGACCAGAATAAGGACCCCCAGAAAGATCCCCCCGTAGATAATCGGTTCTGCGCTGAGCATCTGCCTTACTCCGGTCTGAAGGGTTCGTAGATCGAGGCCGGCACGTCATAGCCCCACATGCGGAACCGTTCCGCGTAGGCGCTGCGCACGCCGGTGGCCGTAAAATGGCCAAGGATCTTGTTGTCGGGGGTCAGGCCGACACGTTGAAAGCGAAAGATTTCCTGCATGGAGATCACGTCGCCTTCCATGCCGGTGATCTCTGTGATCGAGGTCATCCGGCGCGAGCCGTCCTGAAGGCGGCTGGCCTGCACGATGAGGTTCACAGCCGATGAGATCTGACTGCGCATCGCCTTGAGCGGCATTTCAATGCCGGCCATGGCGATCATGTTTTCCAGACGTGCCACACCGTCGCGGGCGCTGTTGGCGTGGATCGTGGTCATTGATCCGTCGTGGCCGGTGTTCATCGCCTGCAACATGTCGATGACTTCCTCGCCACGCGTTTCGCCGACGATGATCCGGTCTGGGCGCATCCGCAGCGCGTTCTTGAGGCAGTCGCGCGGGGTGACCGCGCCTTTGCCTTCGACGTTGGGCGGGCGGCTTTCCATCCGGCCCACATGGCTCTGCTGTAGTTGAAGTTCGGCGGTATCCTCGATGGTCAGGATACGCTCGGCGTCGTCGATGAAGCTGGACAGCGCATTGAGCGTCGTTGTCTTACCGGAGCCTGTACCGCCAGACACGATGATATTCAGACGCGTGGCCACGGCCGCCTGGAGATAGACGGCCATTTCCTCGGTGAAGGCGCCGAAGTTCACCAGATCGTCGATGGCCAGCTTGTCTTTCTTGAACTTACGAATCGAGACCAGAGAGCCGTCGATGGCGACAGGCGGAACCATGGCGTTGAAACGCGATCCATCCTGAAGACGGGCGTCGACATAGGGGTTGGATTCATCGACGCGGCGACCGACGGCGGAGACGATCTTGTCGATGATCCGCATCAGGTGCTTTTCATCCTTGAACGTCACGTCCGACAGGGTCAGCTTACCGTTCTGTTCGATAAAGATCTGGTGCGGGCCATTGACCAGAATATCCGAGATGTTCTCGTCCTTGAGCAGCGGTTCCAGCGGGCCAAGGCCTTTGACCTCATCGTAGAGGTCGGCCATCATGGCGCGCCGCTCATCGCGGTTCAGTACGACGCCTTTGTCTTGCAGGGTTTCCTGAGCGATAGAGCTGATTTCCTCGCGCAGATCGCCCTCGGACGCCTTGTCCAGCGCCGACAGGTTGAGGTTTTCCAGCAGCGCGCGGTGCAGTTCCAGCTTGATTTCGCCCAACCGCTCCTTGCGTTTTTTCTCCTTGTCCACCGGCCCGGCCTGAGCGGCGGGATTCGGCGCCACCTTGCGTCGCGACGCGGCGGGTTTGGCGGCGGTGGCCGCCGTGGCAGCGGCGGGTGCCGCGGCTTTGACAGGGGTCGCATCGGGTGTGGACGGTTTTTTATAGCGCGAAAACATCACGGTCCTCGTAATCAGGCGGCCTCGGCATCGCTGGCACCGATGGCATTAAGCTGTTGTGCAAGCTTGACAATCTCGCGGCGGAGCGGGTTCTTTGCGGCATGGTTGGCCAGCGGCAGGCCGTGGTCGCAGGCCTGCATCACGGTCCGCCCGCCGTCGGGCAGTTGGACGTCCAGCGCGATGGCCAGACTGTCGGCGAGCCGTTTGACCCGGCTTTTGCCCTGAAGATCGGTGAACTTCGGCGCCCGGTTGAGCGCGAAACGGATCTTTTCAAAGGGCAGTTCTTCGGATTGCAGCGCGCGTTTCAGGCGCAGGGTGTTCTGGGCCGACCGCATGTCCAGTTCGATCAGCGCAAAATACAGCTGCGACTCGGCCAGAACCGTTTCGGTCCACTGCACCAGCGTTGTGGGCATGTCGACGATGACATAGTCGAAATGCTCGCGCGTGATGTCGAGCAGCTTCTTGACCTGCGGCGGGCCGATGATGTCCAGCGGCAGGATGTCGGCGGGCGCGGTGAACACCTGCAACTGGTCCTCGAAGCTGACCAGCGCCTGGGCAAAGGCGTCGCCGTCCATCGATTCAATGTCCGACAGGGTTTCAAAGACCGCCTCGCGGCGCGGAAGGTCCAGATAGGTCGAGACCGATCCGAATTGCAGGCCGAGGTCGATCAGGCAGACCTTTGGTTGCTTGTCCTTGCCGCCGATGGCCAGTTCATAGGCCAGGTTCACCGCCAGCGTGGTCGCGCCGACCCCGCCCGCCAGCCCGTGGACGCCGATCAGGACGCCATCGCCGCCGCCCGAAAGCTTGACCCCTTCGGTGCCAGCGCTGGGCGTGGCTTCGGCGGTGGCGGGGGCCGGGGCGGGTTTGCGCAGGCGTTCCAGCGCACCGGCCAGTTCGCCCTCGGGCAGGGGGTAGGGGACAAATTCATCCGCGCCGTCGCGCAGCAGGTGGTGCAGGGAGGCCGGGGTGACATCCTCGGCGATCAGGATCACCTTGACGCCGTTTTCCTTGGCCGCCCGGATCACGCTGGTCAGCATGGGCAGGTCCGGCTCATCTATGGCGTCGATGGCCATGGCGACAAATTCCAGCGACCGGGCGTCGGGCTGGCGCAGGAAGGTCGCGGCCTCGTCGAACCCCAGATCGCCCCAGCCTTCGCCGAGCAGGGCCTCCATGTCGTCAATGAGCAGGTCGAAGTTCTGGACATCGCGGCTGATCGTGCAGGCCACGATCGGCGCTGGCTCCATTTGCTGTGATGTCGCGTTCGTCATACCTGTCGTCCTCTAAATTTGCCGGCTCGGGTGACGTGGCGAAGACGTGTCCCCCGGTCCCGCGGTGCGCGACTCGGGTCGCGGCACGCACTGGTTCTCCAAGGGGACATTCCCCCACAATCGAGGCAACATTTGGGCCAAAAAACCGAAATTGTGCGGTGAACGGCGACCGAATCCGGGCCTTGCGGCGCAAACGTGACCCTCTGGCGGTCAACCAAAATCTGGGAACAATTTGGGCGTGTATCGTTTCGCAGGGCGCGGGAATCCCCCGGAAAGCACAGGACTGGCGCAAGGATCGGGGCATGTGCGGACAGGAATGAGGCAAACACCAAAAAGGGGCCCGAAGGCCCCTTGTCGTTTGTGCTGCGATCCGTCGGGTCCGTTACTGGGTAACGGCCAGATCTTGCCCCTGCTGGCCGGTCAGCACCGTCTTGGGTTCGGCGCTGCGGATGTATTCGCGGTAGATCACTTCGGCATATTTGCCGTCCATCACCGTGGGATGCCGGGCGACAAAGCCCGAAACCTCGGTCACGGTGCGCCGGTTGCGGCGTTCACGGCCTTCGGTCACGATCAAAGGCTGGGTTTCGCCGTAGGAGACAACCGCCTCCAGCCGCGACTTGCTGATGCCCTGACTGGCGAGATAGTTCACAACCGCATGCGCCCGGCGCAGGCCCAGCCGCTTGTTGTAGGCGTCGCCGCCGACCTTGTCGGTGTGTCCGTAGACGCGAAAGCGGATTTCGGGGAACTGCCGGATCCACTGGGCCTGCTCGCGCAGGGTGTCGCGCGCCCCGTGGTCCAGTTCGGCGCTGTTGAAGGCAAAATTGACCGTTGTCATCACCTCGGAGGCGAAGCGCTGCGAGAGATCGTAGATGATCTGCTTTTCGCCGGTCATCAATTGGTGGTTGTTCATCGTGGCATTGCCAAAATGACCTGTGTCGATCAGCGCGCCCGCCTGACGGTCAAAGCCGTCCGGCGTCTTGCTGCATCCGGCGATCACAAGGCCCATTGCCAGGGCGGCGGTTATCGGTAACCTGGTCATCTTGCGCCTCTGCATCAGTCCATCACATATCCGTAGGACCCGGTGAAGTCCTGCTTGGCCACTTCGCCCGCGGCCCCGGTTTTCGGCACGCCGCCACCGGGTTTGCCCGCCACCTTGCCGCGCAGGAACAAGTCCCGTTCGGTCGGTGGCACAACGCGGTCGGTGGGCAGGGCGAAATATTCGCCCCGAGTCGGGGTCACAAGATGCGGCGTCACGATGATCACCAGTTCCGATTGCGAGCGCTCAAACTCCGCGCTGCGGAACAGCGCGCCCAGCACCGGCACGTCCCCCAGCCAGGGAAGCTGGGCATTGGCGTCGGTGAAATCATCCATCAGCAAACCCGCGATGGCAAAGCTTTCGCCGTCGCGCAGTTCCACCGTGGTCGAGGTCTCGCGCCGCTTGAAGGCGTTGACCGAGATGTCCGACAAGACGATTGCGTTGCCGGAGTCGATTGAAGAGACCGCCGCTTCGAGTTCGAGGTTGATCAGATCGCCGTCAATCACCCGCGGGATAAAGTTCAGCTCAACGCCGAAGGGTTTGTATTCGATGGTGATCGTGTTGTTCTGCTGGCTGACCGGGATCGGATATTCGCCGCCGGCCAGAAACTTGGCCTCCTGACCGGACAGGGCGGTCAGGTTCGGCTCTGCCAAGGTGCGGACAACGCCTTTGCGTTCCAGCGATTCAAGCAGGATGCCCACTTCGAGGCCCCCCGCGTTGAACCCGAAGAGCACCGCGCCCTCGACATCGAGGGCTTTGGGCGACAATTTGTCGGCCACCGCGTCCACATCCGCCAGAGAGGCGGCGTTTCCGGTACCCAGTTCCAGTCCCAGATTGCCGTCCAGCACCGAGCCGCCAGTTGCCAGCGAGGTGCGCAGCATCTTGGCCGCCGTGCGTTCCATTTCGGCGAAGCGGACCTTCAGCATCACCTGCTGGACGCCACCCACCGACATCAGGTTTGACACCCGTTCCGGAGCATAGCGTTCGGCAAGTTCCAGCGCCCGCTGCATCCGCCCGGTCGAGGTGACGGTGCCCGACAGGACGATGCCGTCGTTGGCGGTGCGCACTTCGATTTTTTCCTGCGGCAGGATCTGGCGCAGACGTTCCTTGAACTCGGACACATCCGGCGACACCCGGATATCGACGTTGGTGATCAGCTCACCTGCCGCATCCAGAATGGTCAGCGTCGTTGTACCGGGCGACTTGCCCAGCACATAGATGTTGCGGTCATTCAGGGATGAAATGTCGGCGATGGCGGGGTTGGCGATGGAAAGCTCTGCAAAGGGCAGATCGCTTTCGACAACCAGCGCGCGGTTCATCGGAACATTCAATATCGGCTGCGTGCCATTGCGCAGGATGCGCAGCGTGTCCGCCTGCACCTCACCGACAAACGGCGCGGCCGTCAGCGACAGGCCCAGCAGGGCCGCCTTAAGGAATCTGTCAATTTTCATGTGACCTGCCTCTCGATCACGCCTCGGTCGCAGGTCTAGCGCCTGCCTTTTCCCAAACATGCGGCATTTCTTGTTTTTATGCAAGAATCAATGGCTTCAGGGGGGGCACTTATGTGGATAACCCGCAACAGACGGGATTTCAGCGCCAACAAAAAGGCCCCCGCACCGGCGGGGGCCCTGTGAGTCAAGCGGTTGAATTCGCCCGTTGAAACGACGCTCAGTTGGTGCAGGGGATCGGGATCTCGACCACGTCGGCACCGCGGCGCACACGGGTGGTGCAGGACTTCGACACTTTCTTTTCGACCTGCTCTTCGGCGACGATGCCCAGAAGAGAGAGCTGATCGACCTCGATGGCCTCGGCAACCGTATCGTCCAGTTGCGACATCAGCGACAGGGACAGCTTTCCGGTCGATTGCGCCTGCGCCAGTGCCGCAACCTGCTGCGGGCTGGCGGCCACGGTCACGGTCCGCGCGATGGTGGCGGTGTTGTATTCGGTGTCCGATGTCTGGTCGATGGCGATCAGATTGATTCCGGTCTGGATCAGTTTGGTCACTTCGCCAGAGGACCGTTCGCCAATCTCGCCGGGCAGACGGCCGGTCCAGTAGACGTCGACCCGGTCGCCGGGACGCAGAAAGCCCGAGACGCCAGAGGCGACGTCGACCTTGATGGCAAAGGCGCGCTGCCCGCGGGACAGGCGCGAGGTCAGGCCCGCATCGCCGCCCGGCTCTGAGACCTTGACGGCCATCAGCACTTCGCTTTTTTCGATCGGGCGCATCGCAAGGCGCGCGCCCTCACCGCTGACGAAAAGGGGGTTTTCCGCGTCAAAGAACGTCTCTGGCAGGGCCGTTTTGGGCCAAGGGGCCAGAACCACGTCCTCTTTCTTGATTTCTTCGCCATAGCTGATGGCGCGTGTGGTCACATAGACCTCGGCCACCGGCACCGAGGTGCCTGATTTGGCGCGTTCCTGTGCCAGCGCGCTTTCGTAGGCGCCGATATAGTTCTGCGCCATGTAGACGGCAAAGCCCGCCAGGGCGAGGCCGGCGATGAGCACAAGTCCGAATACGAGTCGCATGGGTCACCTCACTTGGAATGTCACGACATTGGCCGGCGGTCCGGCTTTGGATCACAGTGCCATGTGATTGCGGCAAGAACGGGACAGGGGCGGGGCGCTTTGACGGCCCGCCCCTGTTCCGGCAATTGGACCACAACGCGCCGACACGGCACATCGGCCCTGCACACCGATAGGCGGCCCGGAGTCCGGGCCGCCCACGGTTTGCGTGGCAGCAGGGGTCAGAAATCGTTCTGGCGCACCAGTTCGGCGGAAACGCCGTCGCGCAGGCCAAGCGTGGCGGTTTCCGCAGCGGTATAGGCAGCGATGCAGAGACCCACGATGGCAGCAGTCAGAACGACCCAATCCACGGTCACGGCACCATCTTCCTTCGTTAGAAAGGCACTGAGCAGAACGCGCATGGTGAAACTCCGGGGCTGGGGGGCCGCACATAAAAACATGCGGATTTGAAAAAGGCGCGCGCCGCAGCGCGCGCCTGGTCTTCAGGTGATCGTCAAGCGATCAGACAACTTAGAAGTCGTTTTCGAGAGCCACACGTGCGGCGGCTGCGTCGATCAGCGCCTGCGAGTTGGTTTCGATGGTCGAGTAGGCGGCCACGGCCAGACCC
This sequence comes from Antarctobacter sp., assembly GCF_048262615.1. Lineage (GTDB taxonomy): Bacteria > Pseudomonadota > Alphaproteobacteria > Rhodobacterales > Rhodobacteraceae > Antarctobacter. The sequence continues at coordinate 18,963 of NZ_JBLXFB010000028.1, read as the reverse complement.
ACGACAGCAGCGGTCAGAACGACCCAGTCAACTGTAACGGCGCCGTCTTCGTCCTTGCGGAAGTTCTTGATGAAGTTGATCATTGTTCTCTCTCCGTAGATCTGTGCGTTGTTCACATTCACCGTCTCGGGGTCGTAGCGGGCCTCTCTCAACTTGCCCTGTCCGTCGTCGGTATGACTGTAAATTGCCGGTGGTTTGGGGCGAGAGTGTGTCTCGAATGGTGTGATTTTGGAGCGTTGCATTTTTTTGGCTTAGAATTGATTAAGCGGCTGCTTTTTAATGAGAAAAATTCTTGGCAGGACGCAAGCGGGGCCGGGTTTCGGCGCGGCGCTGCGCGCTTTGGGTGACGATGGTTTTCCAATGCGCAACACTGATGGATAATTTGGCCGGATTGTGCCAAAATAAGAATAATAAGGACCGAAAAACGGGGATCGAGCAGGCCCATGGTCGTCAGAACACGTATGAGCGCCGCAATTGCGGCCATTTTGATCTGTGCGTCGGGCGCGCAGGCGCAGGAGGCGGGCAGTTCCCCCCCGGCTTTCAAGGATTTTACCTTTAAACGGGTCAAGCCACCCGAATCCGGCACCAAGAAACGGATCACCGTGCAGATCGCGCCGCGCGCGAATCCAGCGGTTGCGCCACCGATTGCCTCTGCCCCGCCGCCGCAGCCCGCACCACAGGCCGGTGTGGTCACGGGCGCGATCGCTGGCGCGCCCGCGGTCCCGCTAGGAAGTTATGCGTGGTTCTGGAATACGGTCTCACCCGAGGTCACGGCCACGGGGCCGGGCCGTCTGAGCCCGGCGCTGGCCACCCTGACAAAAGGCCCCGAGGGCCAAAGCGTCGGCGCGCCGCGTTTGCAAGGCTTGCAGGAGATCGCGCAGGCGCACGGCGTCGACCTGTTGCGTGAAACGGTGGGGACGCGCGTGTCGCCCGCGCTGGCGCTGGCGGTGATCGCGGTGGAATCCGCCGGAGAGTCGCGCGCCAAGAGCAAGGCTGGCGCGCAGGGGCTGATGCAACTGATGCCCGCCACGGCAGAGCGTTTCGGCGTCAAGGATGCCTTCGACGCGACGCAGAACATCCGTGGCGGCGTGGCGTTCCTCGATTTCCTGATGGAAAAGTTCGAGGGCGATCCGATCCTTGTTCTGGCAGGGTACAACGCCGGTGAGAATTCCATCGGGCAGCACAGCGGCGTGCCGCCCTATGCCGAAACGCGCGACTATGTGCCCAAGGTGCTGGCCGCCTTCAGCGTCGCGCGCGGCCTGTGCCTGACCCCGCCGGAACTGATCTCGGACGGCTGCGTCTTTCGGGTGATGTCACCGTAGCGCGACCCCGTCCCGGACACGATCCGGGACCTCGCCTTGGCTCAGGCCCGCAGCACCGCGCCGGGGTTCATGATGCCCTTGGGGTCCAGCGCCGCCTTGATCGCCCGCATCGCCGCCAGTTTGGCCGGGTCGCCGTAGTGTTCCAGATCGTCGACCTTCAGCCGCCCGATGCCATGTTCGGCGCTGATCGACCCGCCCAGGTCATGCACAAGGTCATGCACGCAGGTCTTGATCGCGTCGCGCTGATCGGTGTGATCCGCGCGGCTGCGCCCCGGCACAGGAAAGACGTTATAATGCAGGTTGCCGTCACCGACGTGGCCAAAGCAGTTGATCCGCCAGTCGCCCAGCGTCGCCAGCGCGGCCCCGCCACGGGTGATGAATTCGGGGATCAGCCCCAGCGGGACAGAGATGTCATGGCTCGACACCGCGCCGATCCGCCGGTTCGCTTCGGGGATGTGTTCGCGCAGGGTCCAGAGGTCGCGGGATTGCGCGACCGATTGCGCCACGATGCCGTCTGTCACCAGTCCGGTCTCAAAGGCCTCGGCAAAGAGGCTCTCCAGGGCTGTGGCCGCATCGGACCCCACACCCAGTCCGATCTCGATCAAAACCGCCCATTCTGGCGGGCTGGCCCAAGGCTGGCGCAGGTCGGGAAGGGTTTCGGCCAGAAAGTCGAACCCCATGCGATGCATCAGCTCAAAGGCGCTGACCGTCTCGCCGAGGTGTCCGCGCGCCAGCGCCAGCAACGCCAGTGCCGCCTCGGGGGAGGTCACGGTCATCAGCGCGGTTCCGGTGGTGGCGGGCCGGGGCGCGAGTTTCAGACTGGCCGCCGTGATGATCCCAAGGGTCCCCTCAGAGCCGATCAGCAGGTGGCGCAGATCATACCCTGTGTTGTCCTTGCGCAGCCGTTTGAGCCCGTGCCAGATCGACCCGTCGGGCAGCACCGCCTCCAGCCCCAGCACCAGATCGCGCGCGTTGCCATAGCGCAGCGTGTTGACGCCGCCCGCGTTGGTGCCCAGCAGTCCGCCGATCCGCGCCGACCCTTCGGAGGCCAGCGACAGGGGAAACAGGCGGTCGGCCTCTTCTGCCGCGCGCTGGACGTCGGTCAGGATGGTTCCGGCCTCGACCACGGCGACGTTTTCCTGCGGATAGACGGCGCGGATCGCGGCCATGCGTTCCAGCGACAGGATCAGAGGCGCGGGGCCGTCGGGCTGTAGCTGCCCTCCGACAAGCCCGGTCCCGCCGCCATAAGGGACAATCCCGACACCTTCGGCGGCGCAGGCCCTGACAATGACTGCCACCTCTTCGGTGCTGCGCGGCAGGGCCACCCATCCTGCGGTGCCGGTCCAGCGCCCGCGCGGCTCTTCGCGAAAGCGCGGCTCTGCCGGGCGCAGGGTGTCGGTCGGCACGCTCTGGGCCAGACGGCCGGAGAAAGCGTCATCGGCAGGGGCAAGCGGCATCGGATCCTCCTCGCATCACTGGACGTGGTTGTGGCACGCGCAGGGGTGAGGGGCCAGCCCCTCACACTCCCCGGGGGATTTCGACAAAGAAGAAGCGCAAGGAAGCGCCCCGGTCAATCCGGATCGCTGAGATAGCGCGGTTGCAACACGATCACCGTGGGCCGCGCGGGCAGATCGCGCAGCGAGACCTCCAGCGTGGCGCCGTCGCGGCGGTCGATGGCGAAGGTGTCGTCCACATTGGTCAGGAACTGGTCCAGCGCGTAGCCAGAGAACCAGTGCATCGGGATCACGATGGAGCTTTTCAGCCGGTCCACGATGCGTTCCACGGTCGACAGCGGGATGGTCATGCCCCCATCCACCGGCACCATCAGGATATCGGCGCGCCCGAGGGCGGCGTATTGCCGGGAGGTGGGTTCGTGGTGCAGGTGGCCCAGATGGGCGATGCACAATCCCTCGACCTCGAAGATGAAGATCGAGTTGCCGTTCGGCTCATCGCCGCCATAGGCCGACCGGATGTCGGTCGAGACGTTGCGGATCAGCATTTCGCCCAGATCAAGATGGTGTTCGATCCCGCTGCCGAACTCGGCCCCCCAGCCGCGCAGGACGTGCGGGATCGCCGGGTCTATGGCATTGGTCCAGTGGGTGGTGTGGGCGTGGTTCATGGTCACGATGTCGGGGATCAGCCGCGTGTTGCCGATGAAGCCGTTGAAATCGGTCACCGCCTCCAGCCCGCCACGGGTCTGGATCATGAAAGATGCGTGGGCGATGTAGTGAATGCGCACGCTGTAGTCCGGGATCGGAGCGGTCCAGCTGGCCTTGTGCAGGTATTCCAGCCCCGGTGCGGCGTCGGCGATGGCGATGCAATGGCTGGGGCGGCGCTGGTCCTGCGCGTAGGCCGCCGCGGTTGCAATCAGAAGAAAAAGCGTGGCGAGTCGAAGCATGACCGGAGCACCTCGTGTTTGAGCCCCGGCCAGCGTAGCGCGATTCGTGGCGCGGGCGGGCAGGGATGTCCGCTCACATCTGCGTGTGACGGCCCGTGCGCATAACACGCAGGCCGTCCGCTGGCCCGGTTTGTGTCCCGATGCTACAGTTCCTGCGCACGAGGAGGTGTGACAAATGAAGAAATACGTGATCGAACGCGATCTGCCCGGTGTCGGCGGTATGTCCGGCGAAGAACTGTGCGGCGCCGCGAACACGTCAAACGACGCTCTGGCCAAGCTGGCCCCGAGGGTGCAATGGCAACATTCCTACGTTGCCGACAACAAGACGTTTTGCGTCTACCTCGCCGAAGACGAGACGGCGGTAAAGGAACATGCGGAGCTCAGCGGCTTTCCCGCGACCACGATCACCGAGATCAAGACCATGATCGATCCCACCACGGCAGGTTGACGATACCGGAAAAAGGGACGTGACAGGGCCGCAGCCGGGGGCAGGCGGATGGGTCAGCCGATGTCGGTACGGCCACGACGATCCATCCGCAGCGCCGCGTAAAGCACATGTGTCCGCCAGCGTCCGTTGATCTGAAGATAGCTTTGCGCGACGCCTTCGTATTTGAACCCCGACTGCTCCAGTAACCCGCGCGAGGCGACGTTCTCGGGCAGGCAGGCGGCCTCCAGTCGGCTCAACCCCATATGTTCAAAGGCATGGTGGACCATGGCGGCGATGGCCTCGGTCATGTAGCCGTGCCGTGTGTAGCGTTCACCGACCCAGTATCCAAGGGTTCCGGCCTGCGCCGGACCACGGCGGATATTGTCCAGCGTGATCGCCCCCAGCAGCGCCTGATCTTCGCGGCGGATGATGAACATGGGCAAGGCGCTGCCGGACCCGATCGAGCGGGAGGCCCAGTAGACGCGGTTGGTAAAGGACTTGCGCGTCAGATGATCCGCCGCCCAGGACGGCTCCCACGGGGTCAGGAAGTCCTCGCTTTCGCGGCGCAGGAGCGACCACGACGTATAGTCGGAATGGATCGGCGGGCGCAGGGTCAGCCGCTCTGTTTCAAGCCTCACCTTGCGCCTGAACGCCAGCATCATGCCGCCCGGCGCGCCTGTAGTTCGGCCAGCGTGGGGGCCTTGTCCACCGGGCCATAAAGCGCCAGCGCGGCGGCGGCCTCTGCGGCCTGTTCCTCGGCAAAGCGCAGCACGTCGGCGCGGCTGACCGCGTCGATCTTGGCCACGGTCTTTTCGATTGGCGGCACCTCTCCCCAGATCTGGATCATGCGGGCGCTGCGTTCGGCGCGCGAGGACGGGCTTTCGAGACCCATGAGCAGACCGGCCTTCATCTGGGCGCGGGCGCGCTCGACCTCGGCGTCGCTCATGTCCTCGGTGGCGCGCTTCATCTCATCTATGGTCAGGTTGATCAGCTCGGGCATCTCCTCGCCCGAGGTGCCGGCGTAGATCGTGGTCATGCCGGTGTCGGCATAGGCCCCGTTCTGGGCAAAGATGGTGTAGCAGAGGCCGCGTTTCTCGCGGATTTCCTGAAACAGGCGCGAGGACATGCCGCCGCCGAGGGCGACGGAATAGATTTGCGCGGCGTAGAAATCCGGATCTCGATAGCCCGGTGCTTCGAAGGCCAGCGCCAGATGTGCCTGTTCAAGGTCCTTGGTCCGTCGCGCCTCACCGCCGTGAAAACGGGCGGCATCGGCGCTGAGCGCGCTGCGCGGGACCATGTCGCCGAACAGTTCTTCGGCCTGTTTCACCAGCGCGTCGTGGTCGACGCCACCGGCGGCGGAGAGGATCATCTGATCCGGGCCGTAGTGTTCATTGACAAAGGCGGCCAGATCGTCGCGGTCAAATCCCTGCACCCGCGCCGTTTCGCCAAGGATGGTGCGCCCGATGGGTTGGTCGGGGTAGGCCTTTTCCTGCAACCAGTCAAAGATCACATCGTCAGGCGTGTCATGCGCCTGACCGATCTCTTGCAGGATCACATGACGCTCAACCTCGATCTCCGAAGGATCGAAGACCGGGTTGCGCAGGATGTCACCCAGAACATCGACGGCCAGACCGACATCAGCTTTCAGAACGCGGGCGTAATAGGCCGTCACCTCACGCGATGTATAGGCGTTGATATAGCCGCCCACATCCTCGATCGCCTCGGCGATCTGCAACGCGCTGCGCCGCTTGGTTCCCTTGAAGGCCATGTGTTCGAGGAAATGGGCAATGCCGTTCTGCTCGACCCGCTCATGCCGTCCACCCGCCGTGACCCAGAGCCCGACAGCCGCAGATTGCAGGCCGGGCATATCTTCGGTCACGATGCGCAATCCGTTGGAGAGAGTGGCGAGTTTAACAGTCACTTGGCAATACGCTCCTGAATGAGGGTCTCTAGGGCGGTCAGGTCGTTTGCGACCCGTGTCACCCGCTCCGGACGCTCATAAAGGTCCGCCATGCGATTTGGAAGAGGCGGGCGAATGCCGCTGGCCTTTTCAACCGCGTCGGGGAACTTGGCCGGATGGGCGGTGGCCAGCGTGATCATCGGCGTTGCCGGGTCGCGCATGTCCTCACCCACGCGCACGCCGATGGCCGAATGCGGGCAGAGCAGTTCACCCATCGAGTCGTTGGCGCTGCGGATAGTGTCCAGCGTCTGTTCCTCGGACACGCGGCCAGAGTCGAAATGTTCGCGCAGCGCCTGAAGCGCGCCTTGGCTGACGTTGAAGCCGCCGGATTTCAGTTCGTCCATCAGTTGCGCCACGGCGCTGCCATCGCGGCCATAGGCGTCGAACAGCGCGCGTTCAAAGTTGCTGCTGACCTGAATGTCCATCGAGGGGCTGATCGAGGGATGCACCTCGGACGTGGCATATTCACCCGATGACAGGCAGCGGTGCAGGATATCGTTCTGGTTGGTGGCGACCACCAGCCGGTCGATGGGCAGGCCCATGCGCTTGGCGATGTAGCCAGCAAAGATATCGCCAAAGTTGCCGGTGGGCACGGTGAAGCTGACGGTGCGGTCCGGCGCGCCAAGGCTGACGGCGGCAGAGAAATAGTAGACCACCTGCGCCAGAACGCGCGCCCAGTTGATGCTGTTTACACCCGCCAGCCGCACTGTGTCGCGGAACTCAAAGTGGTTGAACATGTCCTTGAGGCGGGCCTGACAGTCGTCGAAATGGCCATCCATCGCCAGTGCATGAACATTGGCCTCGGACGGCGTGGTCATCTGGCGGCGCTGCACCTCTGACACGCGACCATGCGGGAAAAGGATAAAGACATCGACGTTGTCGAGGCCTTTGAAGGCCTCGATGGCGGCGCTGCCAGTGTCGCCGGAGGTGGCGCCGACGATGGTCACACGTTCGCCGCGCCGTTCCAGCGCCTCCTGGAACAGCTGACCGATCAGTTGCATGGCAAAGTCTTTGAACGCCAGCGTGGGGCCGTGGAACAGCTCCAGCAGGAAATGCCCCGGCGCAAGCTGTACCAGGGGCGCGCGGGCGTTGTGGTCAAACCCGGCGTAGGCCTTGGCGATCAGGTCGGCAAAGACCTCATCGGTAAAGCCGTCGCCCACATAGGGCCGCATCACGCGAAAAGCGGTTTCTTCATAGCTGAGGCCGTGCAGGGCGCGGATGTCAGCGGCGCTCATCTGCGGGATGGTTTCGGGCACGTACAGGCCGCCATCGCGCGCCAGACCGGACAGCATGGCCTCTTCGAAGGTCAGCGCGGGGGCCTGTCCTCGGGTCGAAATGTAACGCATGTCAGGACTCCTTGCCTGTCTTGAGACGCCAGATCCAGACGCCTGTCATGATGAGCCAGACCGCGGCGAGCGAAAACCACGTGATGGCATATTGCAAGTGATCGTTGGGAATGCCGCCGGTGTCGATGGGCAGGGGCGTCACGCCCGTGTCCGCGGGCGACATATCGCGGGTGATGACCAGCAGCGGTTCTGTCCCCAGCGCCTCGGCCATCGGGCCGATATCGCGGGCGTACCAGATGTTCACGGCGGGGTCGTTGTCGGGGGTCGAGGAATTTCGATCATCCGGCCAGTGCAGATTGCCCCGCACCGTGGCCGGACCGGCGTAGCGCGGCTGGCCTTTCTGTTCGACGGGCACATAGCCGCGATCCAGCAGGATGCGCCGCCCGTCTTCGGTCTGGAAGGCCGAGATCAATCGCCAGCCAGCGCCGCGCTGCTTGACGGAGACCAGAACGGCCAAAGCGTCGCTGCCGATCTCACCGGTCAGGACAACCGGCTGATAGCGCTGCGCCTCCGGGTCGATGAGGCGGGGCAGGGGCCGTGGGTCGCCGGAGACGGTAGTTTCGATCTCGTTGAGGATGCCGCGCTTCCACTCCAGCCGCTGAATTTGCCATGTCCCCAGCCACACGAGGATCGCGATGCCGGTCAGGCCAAGGGCGAGGGGGGCGATGTAGCGGTTCAAGACCAGCCTCCGGAACGAAAAAGGCGCGCCCCAGTGGGCGCGCCTTGGTTTATCGCGTGACGCGGCGGGTGCAAGCCCTCAGCCGCCCCAGATGTAGACGGCGCAGAACAGGAACAGCCAGACCACATCGACAAAGTGCCAGTACCATGCTGCCGCCTCGAACCCGAGGTGGTTTTCGGGGGTGAAGTGGCCGCGGTAAACGCGCAGCAGGCAGATGAACAGGAAGATCGTTCCGATGAGAACGTGCATCCCGTGAAAGCCCGTCGCCATGAAGAAGTTCGCGCCGTAGATGTTGCCCGAAAAGCCAAAGGCCGCGTGGCTGTATTCATAGGCCTGAAACGCCGTGAACAGCATGCCAAGCAGGATGGCGATGATAAGGCCGTTCTTGACGTCATTGCGGTTGTCCTCATGCACCAGCGCGTGGTGCGCCCATGTGGCCGCGGCACCCGAGCAGAGCAGGATCAGGGTGTTGATCAGCGGCAGGTGCCACGGGTCAAACGTCTCGATCCCGGCGGGTGGCCAAACACCGTCCACGATGGGCGAGTTGCCGGCGGGATCCATCGGGTACATGGCGTGTTTGAAGAACGACCAGAACCAGGCGAAGAAGAACATCACCTCGGACATGATGAACAGGATAAAGCCGTAACGCAGGCCGATCAGCACCACCGGTGTGTGATCGCCGACCTTGTTTTCGACAACGGTTTCAGACCACCAGCCGAACATGACGTAAAGCACGCCAACAAAGCCGATCAGGAACAGCCAGGGGCCGCTCAGGGTGATCGACTTGAACAGGATGGTCATTTCACCCGACATCCAGGCCACCGCGCCGAACAGCATGGCAAAGGCGAAGACTGCGCCCAGGAGCGGCCAGAGAGAGGGGTTCAGAATGTGGTAGTCGTGGTTCTTTGCATGCGCCATGTCAGTTCGTTCCCTCGTTTGGCGTTAGTTGACGGACGCGTCCGCGTCTCTTTTGGCGTCAAGAGCGGCCTGCGCCTCTTCGGGCAGGTCGATCTCGTGGAAAGTATAGCTTAGCGTGATGTGGCCGGTATGTTTGGCATCCCGGTCGGTCACGATCTCCGGGTCGACGAAGAAGCTGACCGGCATCTGGACCCGCTCACCGGGCATCAATACCTGTTCTTCGAAGCAAAAGCAGTCGATCTTGTAGAAAAAACCGCCCGCCTCGTAGGGGGTCACGTTGTAGCTGGCCTGCCCGGCGACCGGGCGGTCGGTCGGGTTGTACGCCTCGTAAAAGGCAAGTCCTTCTTCGCCGATGCGCAGCGTCATCTCGCGGACCATGGGTTTGAACTCCCACGGCATGCCGCGCTCTTTCGAGGCGTCAAAGCGGATCTTGATCGTCTTGTCCAGAATGTCGCCCGCAGCGGAGGCCACGTTGGGTGTGCCGCCGAAGCCGGTGACTTTGCAGAACCAGTTGTAAAAGGGGACAGAGGCCCATGCCAGACCGCCCATCAGGACCACAACCCCAACGGTTTGAAAAAGGGTCTTTTGTTTTCCGTCAATCGCCACTGGACACTCCCTGCTGAGGTTGCATCTGAAGGCCGCCCTGCGTGACTTTCACGTAGGTCAATCCCAAGATGATCACCACAAAGGCGGCCAGCACAAGACCGACACCGGTGTTGCGGCCTTGACGGCGCTTGTGCAGCTCATGTTGCTTGCTCAGGCTCATGCCCAGATCCCCATGCGGTCAAGGCCCGCGTCCACGAGAATCGCACCGAAGTGGGCGAAGAGGTAGAGCAGCGAAAGTTTGAAGAATTTCTTTTCCACCTTGTAGCCATCCGCCTCTGCGGCGTCTTCGTCGCGGCGTGCGATCCGCAAGGCCCCCTTGAGGAAAAGCGCGTTCAGCACCAGCGCGGTGGCCAGATAGACCGGCCCGCCGACCTGGGTAAAGCCGAGGCCGATGGCAAAGACCGCCAGAAGGACGGTGTAGGCAAGGATATGGCGGCGGGTCGCGCGGCGGCCGTGGGTCACGGTCAGCATCGGCACGGTGGCATTGTCGTAGTCCATGCGGACAAACAGGGCGAGCGCCCAGAAGTGCGGCGGCGTCCACAGGAAAGTCAGGCAGAACATCAGCACCGAGGCGGTCGAGATATCGCCGGTCGCGGCGGCCCAGCCGATCATCGGGGGAAACGCCCCGGCGGCACCGCCGATCACGATGTTCTGCGGTGTCAGCCGCTTGAGCCACATGGTGTAGATCACGACGTAAAAGAAGATGGTGAAGGCCAGCAGGCCCGCCGCGACCCAGTTGGTCGCGAGGCCAAGAAAGATCACCGCAAAGGCCGACAGCGTCAGGCCGATGGCCAGCGCCTCGTCCCGCGTGACCTTGCCCGCGGGGATCGGGCGCTTGGCGGTGCGCTTCATGACTGCGTCGATGTCCGAATCGTACCACATGTTGAGCGCGCCAGAGGCACCGCCGCCCACGGCGATGAACAGCACCGCGCAAAAGCCGACGAAGGGATGCACCGCGACCGGTGCCGCCAGTAGGCCCACGAAGGCCGTGAACACCACCAGCGTCATGACGCGCGGCTTCAGCAGGGCGAAATAATCGCCGAACTGGGCCTCGTTCTCATAGGCGTCGGAATGCAGGCTTGCGTCGCTCATTGTGGGTCCCTTGGCAAAAGATGCGCCGCTACGGCGCACCTTACGGATTTGGCGTAGGGTGGGTTTTCAACCCACCAAGGCTCAGTTGGTCAGCACCGCACGGACATCGGTGTAACCACCTTCTTCGATCGAGGCGGCCAGCCATGCCTCATAGGCGGCTTCGCTGACAACCTTGACGGTGATCGGCATGTAGGCGTGGGCAATGCCGCAGAGTTCAGAGCACTGACCGTAGTAAACGCCCTCTTTTTGCGGAGTGAACCACAGTTCCGCCAGACGGCCCGGCACCGCGTCCTGTTTCACGCCAAAAGCGGGGATGGTCCACGAGTGGATCACGTCCGCGCCAGTGACCTGCATCACGATCGTCTTGCCCACGGGCACGACAACCGCGGTATCGGTGGCCAGCAGAAAATCGCTCTTGTCATAGCCGGCCTTGACCAGCTGTGCTTCGACATCCGGGGACATCCGGTTGTCGCCGCCGGTGGCGGGCGAGCCGATCATGTAGGCGTCATAGGCCAGATCGGTGCCGACGTATTCGTAACCCCAGTACCACTGGTAGCCTGTCACCTTGATGGTGATGTCGCCCTCGGGGATTTCCTGCTGCTTGAACAGCACCGGCAGCGAGAACGCGCCGATGAAAACCAGAATGACGATCGGGCCAATGGTCCAGGCCACTTCGAGCGGCGAGTTGTGGGTAAAGGCCTTGGGGACCGGGTTGGCCTTGCGGTTGAAGCGCACGGCCGCGAAGGCCAGAAGCCCGGTCACGAAGAGGGTGATGATGGTGATGATCACCAGAACCATCCCGTCCAGCCACTGAAGATCGGCGGCCAGTTCGGTAGCGGCGAGCTGAAAGCCCATCCCGCCAGCGTGCGGCTTGCCCAGCACGGGAAGGTCTTGCGCCAGTGCTGGCGCCGCGACGAAGGCACTCAGAAGGCCCAGAAGCATCGATTTGCGTTGCATGTCTCACCCTGATCGGTTGCGAGTGTGGTCCACGGGAGGGCCACGGCGGCAGACCCGAACGGTCTACGCACCTCCCATTGCGTTCTGCCCTGCTTAAAATCATATTCCGGTATGCCGGGAAAGCTCGGCCCTTGCGGCAAACCGCCGCTTTTTTGATCCAGATCAAGCCGGAGACGCCCATGACCCCCGCTGCCTTTCGCCCGTTCGACACCCATCTGGACCTTGAAAGCACTACCGCGCTGGTCCGTGAGGCGCTGAACGGTGCCGAGGATGGCGAGTTGTTCCTGGAGCGGTCGCGCTCGGAATCATTGGTGCTGGACGACGGGCGGGTCAAGACCGCCAGTTACGATTCGTCCGAAGGATTCGGCCTGCGCGCGGTGCGCGGTGAGGTGGCAGGCTATGCCCATGCCACCGAAATCAGCGAAAGCGCGCTGAAACGTGCGGTCGACACGGCGCGGCTTGCCATTGGGGACGGCGGCGGGATCATGTCGCCGCCCCCGGCGGGCACCAACCGCACGCTTTATACAGACGCCGACCCGATCGAGGGCGCGAGCTTTCCGGTCAAGCTGGAGACCCTGCGCGAGATCGACGGCTATACCCGCGATCTTGATCCGCGCGTGGTGCAGGTGACGGCGACCATCGCCGCATCCCTGCAAGAGGTCTCTATCCTGCGGGCGGACGGCACGCTTGTCAGCGACATTCGCCCGATGACCCGCGTCAACGTGAGTGTCATTGTCGAACAGAACGGTCGCCGCGAATCCGGGACGGCGGGCGGTGGCGGTCGGGTTTCGCTGGACGGCTTGCTGGCCCCGCAGGACTGGCAGTCCAAGGCGCGCGAGGCGCTGCGCATCGCGCTGGTGAACCTTGAGGCAGAGCCAGCCCCGGCAGGGGTCATGGATATTGTGTTGGGACCGGGCTGGCCCGGCATCTTGCTGCACGAGGCCATCGGTCACGGGCTGGAGGGGGATTTCAACCGCAAGGGGTCTTCGGCCTTTGCCGGGCTGATGGGCCAGCAGGTTGCATCCAAAGGTGTCACGGTTCTGGACGACGGCACCATCCCCGACCGGCGCGGCTCTATCACCATCGACGATGAGGGCACGCCCAGCGGCAAGAACGTGCTGATCGAGGACGGGGTGCTGGTGGGCTATATGCAGGACCGCCAGAACGCCCGCCTGATGGGCGTTCAGCCCACGGGCAACGGGCGGCGGCAGAGCTTTGCCCATATCCCGATGCCGCGCATGACCAATACCTACATGCTGGGCGGCGACGCCGATCCGGCGGATATTGTCGCCGATCTCAAAGACGGGATCTGGGCGGTGGGCTTTGGCGGCGGGCAGGTCGACATCACCAACGGCAAGTTCGTGTTCAGCTGCACAGAGGCGTACCGCGTCAAGAACGGCAAGGTCGGCGCGCCGGTGAAGGGGGCCACGTTGATCGGCGACGGCGCCACCGCGTTGCAACAGATCCGGGCGATGGGCAATGACATGGCGCTGGACCCCGGCATGGGCAACTGCGGCAAGCAGGGGCAATGGGTGCCGGTGGGCGTCGGGCAGCCGACGGTGATGATCGGCGGATTGACCGTCGGCGGCGCGCAGGCCTGACGGGTCGGTCGGGTCGGCGCAAGGCCGGGCACCGGCACAAAGCCCGCCAATCGGCCCAAAGTGGCGCGGCGCACAGGTTTGAGGCCGGGGGCAAGCCATCGATTCGATGGCCGGCTGCGTGGTGGATGTTGCAATGCGCCACGACTTTTCACCTGATTTTCCTAGAATTCGTAGGGCTGCGCCTTGCTCTCAAGGAAATCGTGGGACGATTTACCTCTGGTTAACCAGCCTGACGCTATGACTTGTAAAGCAAGACGACGGGGTCCGGATGCGCGACGAAACTCACTCTTCCACTCACCCCCCACTCCCACCCACCACGGAAGATCATCGTGTGGACTGGCTCCGTCTCTTGCGCTCGCGTCGGGTTGGGCCGACGACGTTCTGGAGATTGCTGGCCGAACACGGCAGCGCCAAGGCGGCGCTGGAGGCGTTGCCCGAGGTCGCCCGCGCGGCCGGTGTCGACAAATACGACTGCTGTCCAATTGGCGTGGTCGAGGCGGAGCTGGCCGCCGGACGGCGCATCGGCGCCTGGCTGATCTGCCGGGGAGAGCCGGACTACCCCGAAGACCTTGCAGATATTTCCGACGCGCCCCCGATCCTCTGGGGGGTCGGTGACCGCGCCGTATTGCGCCGCGCCAAGGTGGCGCTGGTCGGCGCGCGCAGCGCGTCATCGCTGGGCATCCGCATGGGGCGGCGTCTGGCCGAGGGGCTGGGGGCTGCGGGCCATGTGGTGGTCTCCGGGCTGGCACGCGGGATCGACACGGTTGCGCATCTGGGCGCGCTGCCCACCGGCACAATCGCTGTCATGGCGGGCGGGGTCGATGTGCTTTATCCCTCGGAGAACACCAAGCTGGCCGACGAGATCGCCGCCAATGGCGGTGCCCGTGTCAGCGAACAACCCATTGGAATGCAACCGGTCGCGCGCCACTTTCCGACCCGCAATCGCATCGTCTCGGGCCTGTCGCGCGGCGTTGTGGTGGTCGAGGCGGCGGCCAAGTCGGGGTCCCTGATCACCGCGCGCACCGCGCTGGATCAGGGGCGTGAGGTGCTGGCTGTACCTGGTCATCCGATGGACGCCCGCGCCAGCGGCTGCAACATCCTGATCCGGGACGGCGCGCGGCTGATCCGCAATGTAGACGACATCCTGGAGGCGCTGCCGCCAGCAGAGGCCCCCGCATCGCCTGATCGCCAACCCCGACTCGACCTTCCCGAACCGCAAGCCGCGCCGCCCGCCGCGAGGCCGGACACGCCCGCGGGCAAAGGCACTCTACGCGAAGCCGCGGCGCTGCACCGGCAAATCCTCGACCGGCTGGGGCCGTCACCATTGGCCGAGGATCAACTGATCCGGGATCTTGGCGCATCGGCGGGCAAGGTTTCTCCGGCCTTGACCGATCTGGAGCTTGACGGCCAGATCCGGCGACAGCCCGGCGGCCTTCTGTCGCTTGTGCCGCGCAACTGACGTGGGTCAGCAGACCTCGGGGATGACCGAACCCCACATTGGGCAGAACTGCGGGTCCGCCCACCAGACATCGGTGGCCCCCATCGCATGATGCACCGCGACCCATGCGTCGCCGGACCGCTGGTAGAGCGCCTGAATATCGACCCCATCCCAGTCAAAGGGGTTGTCCCATCCCGGTCGCTGCGGAATTTCGTCTGCGGTGATCTCGCCCCCGCCGGGCCGCACCGGATGCAGGCTTGCAAAGGCGACGTCGCCGCTGACCCGCAGATCGGAGACGACAAAGGTCACTGGCGCGCCCAGCGTCCATTCGGCAATCGGTCGCATCGAATCCATCAACTGGGTCCGCAGGGCAGACCCCCGCGCTGGCGTCTCCCATGCAGAGGCGGTCAGCGGGACAAGTGTCAGGGTGGCGGCGGTCAGCGTCACGGCAAATCGGAACACGGCAAATCCTCCTTGGAATGCTGTCACAGTAAGCGCAAGAACCACCCGCCGAGAAGCCTGTTCCGCCGCTTCGCGGCACCCCTGATTGACAAAACGGCCTTGCACCCCACATGTTGCGCCGCCATACGCGGCCCCAGACAAGGCCCCGCAAGGCCAGAGTATTTATTCGCGAGGTAGCAGAGTCCCATGCCCGTCGTTGTCGTCGAATCCCCGGCCAAGGCCAAGACAATCAACAAGTATCTGGGGTCCGATTACACGGTTCTGGCATCCTACGGACACGTCCGCGACCTGCCGCCCAAAGATGGATCTGTCGATACAGAGCACGATTTCGCCATGAAATGGGAGATCGCCAACGATTCGCGCAAACACGTTGCCGCCATCGCCGAAGCGTTGAAGACCGATGACGAACTGATCCTCGCAACCGACCCCGACCGCGAAGGCGAGGCGATCAGCTGGCATCTCAAGGAGGCGCTGACCAAGCGCCGCTCGATCAAGAAAACCACCAAGGTGGAGCGCGTGACCTTCAACGCCATCACCAAGGCCGCCGTCACCGAGGCGATGAAGAACCCGCGCGACATCGACGCGCCGCTGGTCGAGGCCTATCTGGCACGCCGCGCGCTGGACTACCTCGTCGGGTTCAACCTGTCGCCGGTGCTGTGGCGCAAGCTGCCCGGCGCGCGGTCGGCGGGGCGGGTGCAGTCGGTCTGCCTGCGCCTGATTGTCGAGCGCGAGCAGGAAATCGAGGCGTTTAACCCGCGTGAATACTGGCAGGTGCGCGCCGCGCTGACCACGCCGCGCGGGCAGACGTTCGAGGCACGGCTTGTCAATCTTGCCGGTAAAAAGCTGGACCGCTACGACATTTCTAATGTGACCGACGCGGAAATGGCTGTCAGCGCCATAGAAAAGCGCGCGCTCAAGGTAATGAGCGTCGAGGCAAAACCGGCCTCACGCAACCCATCGGCGCCGTTCATGACCTCGACCCTGCAACAAGAGGCCAGCCGCAAGTTCGGCATGGGCGCCAAGGCGACGATGAACACGGCGCAGCGTTTGTACGAGGCCGGGTACATCACCTACATGCGGACCGACGGCATCGACATGGCCCCCGAGGCGGTGCAGGAATGCCGCGCCGCGATTCAGGACCGCTTTGGCAAGGAATACGTGCCGGGCAGTCCGCGCATCTACAAAAACAAGGCCAAGAACGCGCAGGAAGCGCACGAATGTATCCGCCCGACCGACATGACCAAGGACGCAGAGGCGCTGCGGCTGGCGGAACCGGATCAGCGCAAGCTGTACGATCTGATCTGGAAGCGCACGCTGGCGGCCCAGATGGAAGGCGCGCGGCTGGAACGCACCACGGTCGACATCGGCAGCGACGACGGTCAGGTGGGCCTGCGCGCGACCGGGCAGGTCGTTTTGTTTGATGGCTTTCTCAAGGTCTACGAAGAAGGCCGCGACGAACCGGCAGAGGATGACGACAAGCGCCTGCCGCAGATCATGCAGGGCGAACCGGCGAAATTTGCAGCCGGAAGCCTGAAATCTGACCATGCCAAGGCGATGGAAAAGGGCACCGAGCGCGGATTGCCAGCCGTGATGTCCGACGACGGCGCGACATTGGCGACGCAAAGCTATACCAACCCGCCGCCGCGCTACACCGAGGCGACGCTGGTCAAAAAGATGGAAGAGCTGGGTATTGGTCGGCCCTCGACCTATGCCAGCGTTATCACCACAATTCAGGACCGCGAATACGTCCGCAAGGAACAGAACCGCCTGTTCCCGGAGGACAAGGGCCGGATCGTCACGATCTTCCTGCTCAACTTTTTCAAACGCTACGTTGAGTACGACTTTACCGCCGCGTTGGAAAACGAGCTGGATCAGGTCAGCGCGGGGGACAGCGACTACAAGGACCTGCTGGCCAAGTTCTGGCGCGATTTCAGCGCCGCGATCAGCGAGACGTCGGACCTGCGCATTTCCGAAGTGCTGGACGTGCTGGACGAGGCGCTGGCGCCACAACTGTATCCCCCGCGCGAGGATGGCAGCGATCCGCGCATCTGCCCGAAGTGCGGCCTTGGGCAACTGCACCTCAAGACGTCGCGCACCGGCGGTTTTGTCGGGTGTGGCAACTATCCCGAATGCACCTATACCCGCCCGATTGCCGGGGAAGGGGCCGATGGGGAAGAGCGCGTTCTGGGAGAAGACGCAGGGGATGAGATCTGGCTCAAGGCCGGTCGCTTTGGTCCTTATGTGCAACGCGGCGAGCCGACACCCGAGAACAAGAAACCGCCGCGCGCCTCGCTGCCCAAGGCCAAGGGGCAATATCTGCCCGGTTGGGAGCCGGATGGCATGACGCTGGAAAAAGCGCTGACCCTGCTGACCATGCCGCGCGAAATCGGCATGCATCCCGAGGGTGGCGTCGTCAGTTCCAACCTTGGCCGCTTTGGTCCCTACATCATGCACCAGAAACCTGATGAGGAGAAACCGGTCTACGTCAACCTCAAGGAATTCCAGGAGGTTTTCGAGATCGGCATGAACCGGGCGGTGGAATTGCTGGCGGAAAAGCGGGCCAATCCGGGACGCGGGCGCGGGTCGGCGGCCAAGGCCCTGCGTGAGTTGGGGGAACATCCCGACGGCGGCGCGTTGAGTGTCTTTGAGGGGCGTTACGGACCCTATGTGAAGTGGGAAAAGGTCAATGCGACCCTGCCCAAGGACGTCGACCCCAAGGATATCACGCTTGAGGCGGCGGTGGCGCTGGTGAATGAAAAGGCCTCAAAAGGCGGCAAGAAAAAGGCCGCCCCCAAGAAAGCCGCAGCCAAGAAAACAACGGCGAAAAAAGCCCCCGCCAAAAAGCCCGCCGCCAAGAAGGCAGCCCCGAAAAAGGCCTCTGGCGAGGCAGGCTGAGCCCGAGACACATCCTGTAAATAATATGTGATTGGTGCCGCAGCGCAGCGAGTTGTATCCATGCCTGAAAACAGGCATGGAGATCATCATGACAGGCAATTTTTCCAGACGCGGCCTGCTGCTGGCGGGCGGCGCGGCATGGATCGTACCGGGACAGGTGCGCGCGCAGGAGCGGGCGGAAGCAACCGCCGTCCGTCGCAACGTGTCGAGCTTTGCCAGTCAGGACTGGCGGGATCATTTTGACGCCTTGGGCGTGGGGTGCATCGTTTGCGACACCGCCAGCCGCGCCCTGCATTACTGGAGCGCGGACGGCAGCGACTATCGGATCTACCCGACCTCGGTGCCCAAAACGGATGAATTGACCAAGCGTGGCTATACAAAGATCGTGCGCAAGAAAGTTGGCCCGTCGTGGACCCCCACGGCGTCGCAGATGGAACGCTTTCCCGATTGGAAGCCCGTCGAGGGCGGCGCGGCGGACAATCCGCTGGGCACGCACGCGATGTATCTGGATTGGCCGGCTTATCTGATCCACGGTACGCACGACACGCGCAAGATTGGCCGCCCGTCTTCGGACGGGTGCATCGGCCTGTACAATGAGAAAATCGCCGAGCTTTTCGAGATTACGCCAATCGGCACACAGGTGCGCCTGATCTGATGTTAGCGCTTACACCCCCGGTGGTGCGTTGACTTCTCCCTGTAGGGCGGCGAAAACTCCTTTGATCCAGATATCAGGGGAGTTTTCCATGAAAAAGGTCTACGGCACGGCTGCCGAGGCATTGGATGGCGTGCTGTTCGACGGCATGCTGATTGCGTCGGGCGGCTTTGGCCTTTGCGGCATACCGGAACTGCTGATCGACGCGCT
>NZ_JBLXFB010000027.1:0-43040 GCF_048262615.1 Antarctobacter sp. | reverse complement strand
GGCAAATACGGCGTCGACAAGCTGGGCGTCTTCCGCCCCGCCATGCAGGACGTCAAGGAACTCGGCCCCGGCGAGATCGGCTTTTTCACCGGCTCCATCAAGCAGGTCCGCGACACCAAGGTCGGCGACACGATCACCCACGAAAAGCGCCCCTGCGAAACGCCCCTGCCCGGCTTCAAACCCTCGATCCCGGTGGTGTTCTGCGGCCTCTTCCCGGTCGACGCCGCCGAATTCGAAGACCTTCGGGACTCCATCGAGAAACTCGCCCTCAACGACGCCTCCTTCAGCTTTGAGATGGAAACCTCCGCCGCCCTCGGCTTTGGCTTTCGCTGCGGCTTCCTTGGCCTGCTGCACCTTGAGGTCATCCGCGACCGGATTGAGCGAGAATACAACATCGAGCTGATCACCACCGCGCCCTCGGTGATCTATCGCATCTTCATGAAAGACGGCTCTGTGCAGGAGCTGCACAACCCCGCCGACATGCCCGACATGTCCAAGGTCGACCATCTCGAAGAGCCGCGCATCAAGGCGACGATCCTCGTGCCCGACGACTATCTTGGGGACGTGCTGAAACTCTGTCAGGACCGCCGCGGCATCCAGCTGGACCTGACCTATGTCGGCAACCGCGCGATGGTGGTCTATGACCTGCCGCTGAACGAGGTGGTCTTTGACTTCCACGACCGGTTGAAATCGGTGACCAAGGGCTATGCCTCCTTCGATTACCAGATGGACAGCTACCGCGAGGACAACCTCGTCAAGATGCAGATCCTCGTGAACGATGAACCCGTCGACGCGCTGTCCACCATGGTTCACCGTGACCGCGCCGACATGCGCGGCCGCGCCATGTGCGCCAAGCTCAAGGACCTGATCCCGCGCCAGATGTTCAAGATCCCGATTCAGGCGGCCATCGGCGGCAAGGTCATCGCCCGCGAGACCCTGTCGGCGCTGCGCAAGGACGTCACGGCCAAATGCTACGGCGGCGACGCGACCCGCAAGAAAAAGCTGCTGGAAAAGCAGAAGGCGGGTAAGAAGAAGATGCGCCAGTTCGGCAAGGTGGAGATCCCGCAAGAGGCGTTTATTTCCGCCCTGAAAATGGACGAATAGTCCATTTTACCGGGCGCGTGGGCGGCAGCGGGTTCTGCGAAGCAGGTTCCGCGTGCCCACCCGGTGAGCGGGTGTGCCAGCTTAACTTGAAAGCCAAAGAATGCCGTGCAAGTTTGAAGAAACAAAGTGCAACCTTTGAAACTTGGGATTTGGAATCTTGGATAACATTTGTCATTCTTTGGATGCTGTGCGCAGGGCTCTCGTATTTCATCGCGCGTGACCGCGCGCCTGAAAAAGCTCCAATTGCAACCTTGCTAGGTTTTTTGTTTGGACCGCTAGGCGTAGCGGCAACCTTTTACATTGTGCGTTCAGCAACAACAGGAGCCGTAAAAGACGCGGCGAAAACGGACTTGGAGAGTCTATCTAGAGTATCGACAACAAGCGATAAGCCCACGAGAAGTGTGGCGGAAATACGATCTGATATCGATAAAATGAAGAGCCGTCTCGAGAAGTAAAAGATGGATACCTGCAAGTGCCACAAGGGCCGTCGCTCCACCTTCACGCCTTCCCTCGCCGAGGCCGCACATCTCCGAACGTTGAAGTCCTCTCCAGAGATTCCATCGGGCTACGTCTTCCCAACTTTCACCCCCTACCCAACCAAATCCACCCCCACCCTCAAACCGCGCATCCCGATGCACCGAGGAATACGGCCAATCCTCAACCTGCTCCACCAACCCATGCTTCACCGGATTGGTCCAACGATACCGCAGCAAGCGTAGGGTGCGTGCTCGCACGCACCGCTCCGCCGCAACCATCGGTGCGTGAAATCACGCACCCTACGCCAGATCCATTCCCGGCTTGAACCGCGCATCACGATGGACCGAGGAAAATGGCCAATCTTCCGGGTGGTCCACCAACCCATGCTTCACCGGGTTCATCCAGCAATAGCGCAGATGCGCCGCGAAATCGGCCTCGTCCCGGATGTGATGTTCCCAGAACCGCCTTTGCCAGAGGCCCCGTTCCTGCCGCCGGTCATGGCTCGCGCGCGTCAGCCCCTTGGGCAGGTCGCGCGAGAAGCGGGACTTTATCAGCCGCCACCGGGTGCCATAATCCCGGTCGCCCGTTGGCATTTGCCAGATGCAATGCAGGTGATCCGGCAGGACAACCCAAGCTTCAATCCCGAAAGGCCGCTCTGCCCGCGTTCGGCGCACCGCCTCCCGCAACAGATCAATTTCCCGCACCAACAAGTCGTGTCTACGGTCCGCGAGATTGACCGTGAAGAAGACGCAAGCGCCGGACACCTTGGGGCGGAGATAGCGGGACATGGCCCATCCTCCCCCGAGGTGGGTTAATGGTGCGTAAAGCCTCCCCCCTCATTGCCCCCCAAGCCTCAACACATTACCTTCAGCCATGGGGGGAGAGACACGCATGTTCCGCAAATGCACAGCTTTGGTGGCCACATTGGCCCTGCCCATGGCCCTGCCCGCCCCGCTGGCCGCGCAGCCCGAGGAATGCCTTGGCCATGATCTGAACGACCCCGCGCAGTCCATCCCGATGAACGCGCCCACGCATACATGGACGCTCTACAATCTCGGCCCCGGAGAGGTCGTCATCCACGCCAGCACCGGCGATAATATCCCCGGCCCTGCCCCCAGCAGCGACCCAAAGCCCGCCCCTTTTCGGGGCGAGGTGGGCACCAGCTACGCCATCGCTCTGGCCGGTCCGGGTCTGACGATTGTCTACATCTGCCCCGGCCCCTGAGGAGTCCCAGACGGGCCTCTGAACAGCCCCGCGACTGGGCTCAAAGGTTAATCGCAGGTAAAACCGTCTCTGTAACCCCTTGATTTTTCGTCACCGTAACGCTGTCCACGCGTGGACAGCGCCGCGCGCCACCCTCAGCCCTGCGCCCCTCGCGCCGCACCGGGATGCGCTTTCAAAAAGTGATGCAGCACCCCGTACAAATCCTTGGCGTGGGCGGTATCCCCCTTGTGCAGCGCCGCGCGAATATCCTCGCAAATCATCTGCTGCAACCTGGCCGCCCCGTGATGCTCATGCATCACATACTCCGCCAGACACGAGGCGTTCACCTCCGGCAGATGGTCATGTTCGGCCACCGCCGCGATCTCTTCGCGGCTCAGGCAGGTCATGTCTTCGATGTCGTCCAGCGTGATCATGTCTCTCCTCCCGGATGGATGCCCTGACAGGAGAGAATAGACCGCCGCACCCGACCCGCCTTGATCCGGATCATGTCGGCAAGAGACGCGCCTTACTCGCCGGCAGAGGCGGCGGTGCCGAGGTCCTCGTAGTAATAGACCTCTTCGGGGATGTGGTCGTCTTCCGGGCCGTCCGGGAAAATGTCGCTGTTTCCTTCGTGACCAAGCTCCTCATCGCGGAGCCCGAAAGCATTGCGCAGCAACTCACGCTCTTGCCGCTGAAGGTAGGCGATCAACCGTGGCAACGGCGGGCGGGTGGCCTCGATATAGCTTTTGGCCCGGCGCATCGCGTCTTGTTTGTGCGCGACGGACACACCATCCATCGGGTTGCGATAGGCCACCGCGCGCGCGTCCGACTGACCTTGGGTCGAGAGCACACCACCTGTCGGCGCCCGCCAGCGCGGACCGCCCAGCCAGACCGCCGCGAACATGATCTTGGCGCGGATCTCGGGCGTGCCACCGACGATCAACCCGTCGTAGAACATGACATGCACGTCCTCCCACTTGGCCCGGTGGTACATCGACCCGCTCTCATTTCCGACACCGCAATAGGCATCGTGCACGGCGGCGGCGTTGATGTACTCGGGCGCTGTCGGATCGCCGACAATCGCAACAAATATCTTGGGGATCGAGGCCCCGTCGGTCAGCGTCCGCGGCGGCGCCACCCAGTTGCTGCCCTGCGCATCGACAAAGTTCAGCGGTTCGGCCGTGGGAAAGAACTTGTATGGCCGCTTGGGCAGTTCGACCGGCTCCGGCAAGACACGCAAAGGCGATTGGCTGAAGGTACAGCCGCCCTGCGGCCGGGTCAGGCAGGACAGTTCCGGCGCGTCGGCGCGGCTGCTCTGGGCGAAGTAACCCGACGTATCGCAAGCCGCGAGCGCAAAGGCGCAGGCGGACAATAAGGCAAGAGTGCGCATGGGACTATCCATTTGGTCAAATTCGATAGCGGGAAAATACGGGACTCCCGCGCGCCGATCAAGCCACGCCTGACCCAGATCAAGGCCGAAGAATGCCTCAAACGCTATATGTCGCGCAAACAAGCACCTCAGGAGAGCGCCATGTTCCGTTTGGCCAGTTTGCTCTATTCGCTGATTTCCACCAGTCTCGCCGGTTCGCTGATCATTGCCGTGCTTGTGGCGGGCTACGGCACGCTTATGCCGATTCTTGGGGCCGCCGCGCTTGGCTTTGTTCTGGCCGCGCCGGTGTCATGGTATGTCGCGCGACAGATCTACAGCTGACGCAACAGGCCATCGGCGCAGCGTTCGATCAGGTCAAGCGCGCCGTCAAAGTCGCGCGTGAAATAGGGGTCCGGCACGTCGGTCGTGTTGGCACTGGGCACAAAGTCGGTCATCAGCCGCAACTGCGCCCCGCCCTCGGCGGGCGCAAGGCCGCTCAGATCGTCAAGGTTCTGCGCGTCCATCGCCACGATCAGATCGAACCGCCCGAAATCCTCAAAGGACACCTGCCGGGCACGCAGGTCTGACAGGTCATAGCCGCGCGCACGGGCGGCGTCCTGCATCGGACCATAGGGCGGCTTGCCCACATGCCAGTTGCCCGTTCCGGCACTGTCCAGCACAAGGGGTTGGCCAAGCGCCTCTGCCTTGGCGCGCACCACGGCCTCGGCGGTGGGGGACCGGCAGATGTTGCCGAGACAGACAAAGAGGATACGGTGGGTCATGATATGGTCCTAGCGACCGGGGCACGCTTGGACAAGGGAGCGGAGATGGCCGAAAAGATCGTCATCCTGACGGGCGCGGGCCTGTCGGCGGAAAGCGGGCTGGGCACCTTTCGGGACGCGGGCGGGCTTTGGGCCCAGCACCGGATCGAGGATGTGGCCACGCCAGAGGGCTTTGCCCGCGATCCGGCGCTGGTCCACGCCTTTTACAATGCGCGCCGCCAGCAGGCGGCGACGGCCACGCCCAACGCCGCCCACATCGCCCTTGCCCGCCTTCAGAAAAACTGGCCGGGTGAGGTCATTCTTGTCTCCCAGAATGTCGACGGGCTGCACGAAAGCGCAGGCGCGACAGCACTCCACATGCACGGAATTCTTGCCGGGGCGCTGTGCGCCGCTTGTGGTCATCGCTGGCCCGCGCCATCCGAAATGCGGCCCCAAACCCCCTGCCCCGACTGCCATGCGCCCGCAGCGCGCCCGGACGTCGTCTGGTTCGGCGAGATGCCCTATCACATGGAAGAAATCGACAACCACCTGCGCGATTGCGCGATGTTTGCAGCAATCGGCACCTCCGGACAGGTCTACCCGGCAGCGGGATTCGTGGTCGAGGCCGCACAGGCCGGGGCCGAAACGGTCGAGTTGAACCTCGAACGCACAGAGATTTCGCGCGCCTTTGACCGACATCATATTGGCCCCGCAACCGATGTCGTGCCCCGATGGGTGGATGGATTGCTGACAGGCGGCGCGCGCCGCCTGCCGTTTGCATAAGGCGGGGATTTCCCCGCCGCCGGCGTGATAAAGTGTTAGTTGGTGACGTCCATGCCCGCACCCGTGCCATGATCCATGCCGTGCATCTGCATGCGCTCCAGATCGACAGGAATCTCGACCACCATCTCACCGGCCTTCTCGAAAGTCAGCGTGACAGTGACGGTGTTGCCCTGCTCCATCGGCCCGGTCAGCCCCATGAACATCACGTGATCACCCCCGCGTTGCAGCATATGGACGCCGCCAGCAGGCACGACAATACCCTCCTTGACCTCCATCATACGCATGACGCCCTCGCCCATGTCCTTGTGCGTGTGCAGTTCCACACGCACCGCGATCTCAGAGGCCACGGCAATCAGCCGGTCATCCTCGGGACCGGTGTTCTCGATCACCATAAAGGCGGCGCCAGCCTTGGCCGTGGGGCCCGAGCTGCGCGCATAGGGGTCCTTGACCACGATCTCTGCAAGCGCAGGCGTGGCAAGGGACAGCGCAACCGCGCCGGCGAAAAGGGTTTTCAGGGTCATTTGGGTCTCCTCAAGGGTCTCTGTCAGGTTTCATTTCGCACTGTCAGAGAAACGCCGGAGGCCCCCGCGCCTGTGCGGCAATCGCACCACGGGACCCGGCCACAAGAACGGGAGCATCCCACTGCACCGCCTGCCAGACAAAGGCCTGCGTGATCGGCGGCGGCACCGCGCCGGTTTCGACAAACAGCGCCAGCGCCGCGTCGGGGCAGATGTGTTGCACCTCTACCGGCTGGCCGTCCGCGCCGATCAACACCGTCGCCACGGTCAGACCACGGCAAATCACCATCGTGCCGACCGGGGCCGCCTGACCGCGCGCATGCGCCGCCGACAGGCTGGTCACGGCCATCACGACCGTCATCACCACACCAAGAAGGGACCGCAAACGCTGCTTCATCCGGCCGATATATCGCCATTGCCCGATGTGACCAAAGCGACAAAAGGAAACAGCCCCGCGCCAGGTGGCGCGAGGCTGCTTTCACTGTCCGTCGTCAAAGGCTTCAGGCGTCTGCCTGTGCCGATTTGATCTCTTTTTTGACCTTCAGCGCGCGATCCGAAAGCTCGGTATCTTTCGCCTTGGCCAGGAATTTATCCAGACCGCCGCGGTGATCGACCGAGCGCAGCGCATGCGCCGAGATGCGCAGCTTGACGCCGCGGCCCAGCGTTTCGGACTGAAGGGTCACATCGTTCAGGTTCGGCAGGAAACGGCGCCGGGTCCTGTTGTTGGCGTGGCTCACATTGTTGCCCACCATGGGGCCTTTGCCGGTCAGTTCGCAGACACGCGACATCGGTTCGTCCTCATCCACTGGTGGCAAGGCCTTTGCCCCGCCGGTTTCATCTATGCAAGAGCGTTTTCGCCCTGCCAATATCAAAAGGCGCCGCCCGTTACGTGGATCGGGGGGCGCCCGGAATCTGGTTCGACGGTGCATATGCAGATGCGTCGGCTTCGTCAAGGGCCTGTTACGATTCATCGACCCGCAGTTTAGGCTTGGAACGCCGACCTTTGCACCGCCAGTGAAACCGCGTGTTCCGCGATCCCACCGTCAGTCCATTTGCAGATAGTCCCGCAACAACTCTTCCGCCGCGACCGAAGGCGTCAACGCGCCGTCCTCGACCTGACGCGCCAGCGCCGCCATCGCCCCTTTGACAGGTTCACGCGACAACCGCGACAGCAGCCGCTCGCGCACTTCCGCCTCGAACCAGAATCGCGCCTGCGCCGCACGCCGCGCCGCGAAATGCCCGTTCTCGCGTCGCCAGTCGGCCAGCGCCTGCATTTCGGCCCATGCCTTCGCCAACCCGGTAACCTCCAGCGCGGACACGGTCATCGCCTTGGGAAAGCCGTCAGGGTCTTGCGGGCGCTTGCGCAACAGCCGCAAGGCCCCGGCATAGTCCGCACAGGTCCGCATCGCCGTTGATTTCAGATCGCCGTCCGCCTTGTTGACCAGCAGGATATCGGCCATCTCCATGATCCCCCGCTTGACCCCCTGCAATTCATCGCCGCCCGCAGGCGCCAGCAACAGCAGGAACAGGTCGGACATCTCCGCGACCATGGTTTCGGACTGGCCGACGCCGACCGTCTCGATCAGCACCACGTCAAAGCCCGCCGCCTCACACAGGTCGATCGCCTCACGCGTGCGCCGCGCCACCCCGCCCAACTGGGTCTGCGACGGCGAGGGCCGGATAAAGGCGTTGCGATCCCGGCTCAGCCGCTCCATCCGCGTCTTGTCCCCCAGAATCGATCCGCCCGACCGCGCCGAGGACGGGTCGACCGCCAGCACCGCGACCTTCAAACCCTGCGCCGTCAACATCATGCCAAAACTCTCGACGAAGGTCGATTTGCCGACACCCGGCGTGCCCGACAACCCCACGCGCAAGGCCTCGCGCCCGTGATCCTTCAGCCCATCCAGCAAACCCAGCGCCTGCGCGCGATGATCCGCCCGCCCGCTTTCCACCAGCGTGATCGCGCGGGCCAGCGCCCGCCGCTCGCCCGCAAGGATGCGGGTTTTCAGGTCGTCTATATCCATCCCGGTTTCATCACGCGCCGCCGCGAAAAAGTCCAGACCGCGCCCGCGCTTCTTCTGTCCTGAAATATTCCCGGGGGAGTCGCCTGAAAGGCGACGGGGGCAGCGCCCCCGCCACCGCTGGCCAAGCGCCCGTCCCATCGGGTAAAGCCAGCCCATGACACGCCTTCCCATCGATGACGCCCTGCCGGACCTGATCGCGGCCCTGCGCAATAGCGGCCGCGCCGTTCTGCAGGCCCCCCCCGGAGCGGGCAAGACAACCCGCGTGCCGCTGGCTCTGCTGGATGCGGATCTGACCGACGGCAAGATCGTGATGCTGGAACCCCGCCGCCTGGCCGCCCGCGCCGCCGCGCAACGGCTGGCCGAACAACTGGGCGAATCCCCCGGCCAGACTGTCGGCTACCGCATCAGAGGAGAGTCCAAGACCTCGAAACACACGCGAATCGAAGTGGTGACCGAGGGCATCCTGACCCGGATGATCCAATCCGATCCGGAACTCACCGGGATCGGCGCGGTGCTGTTCGACGAATTCCACGAACGCTCGCTGAATGCCGATTTCGGGCTTGCGCTGTGTCTGGAAATCGCCGGAGCCCTGCGGGACGATCTGATCCTTGTCGCCATGTCCGCCACGCTGGAGGCCCAGCCGGTGGCCGATCTCATGCACGCGCCCGTCGTGACGTCCAAAGGCCGCGCTTTTCCGGTCGAAACCCGGTGGCTGACGCAACCGCTGCCGAAACGCACCCGGTTCGACACGGCCATGGCCGACCTCATCCTGCAAGCCCATCGGGACACACAAGGCGGCATCCTTGCCTTCCTTCCCGGTGAGGGTGAGATTCGCCGCACCGAGGCGCTGCTGAAACCGCACCTGCCTGCGGACACACACCTGCGCCCGCTCTTTGGCGCGATGGACCTCTCTGCCCAACGCGCCGCCATCCGCCCGGAACAGGCGGGCCGCAAACTGGTGCTGGCCACGTCCATCGCCGAAACCTCGCTCACGATCGAGGACATCCGCGTGGTTGTAGACGGCGGCAAGGCGCGCCGGGCGCGTTTTGACCCCGGTTCGGGCATGTCACGTCTGATCACCGAGCGTGTCACCCGCGCCGAGGCGACGCAACGCGCCGGGCGCGCGGGCCGCGTTGCCCCCGGCACCGCCTACCGACTTTGGACAAAAGGTGAGGAAGGAGCGCTAAGGCCTTTTCCCCCAGCGGAAA
The DNA here is from genome assembly GCF_048262615.1 of Antarctobacter sp. Taxonomy (GTDB): domain Bacteria; phylum Pseudomonadota; class Alphaproteobacteria; order Rhodobacterales; family Rhodobacteraceae; genus Antarctobacter. The sequence goes on along the minus strand of NZ_JBLXFB010000027.1, from coordinate 33,593 downwards.
TCGAGGCTGCGGACCTGTCCTCTCTGGCGCTGGAAATTGCCCTCTGGGGCGCGGATCCGGCGCAATTGCCGTTTCTGACACCGCCACCCGAAGGGGCCTATGCCGAGGCACAGACGTTGCTGCAAATGTTGGGCGCTCTGGACACAGAATTGCGGATCACCGCGCACGGGCGGGATCTGAGCAGGCTCCCGCTTCACCCGAGACTTGCACATATGGTGACTCTTTCGGGTCCAGAGGGCGCAAATCTGGCCGCACTCTTGTCTGATCGCGATCCACTCACAGGAGCAACCTCAGACCTTACCCTCCGGCTCGACGCGCTCCGCGATCCGCGCGCCTTTTCAGAGCGCCAACGCGCCCAAATCAACCGCGCGGCGCTGGACCGCATCAAGACAGAAGCCAAACGCCTCACCAAAAGCACGAGAAACCGCGCAAAACCCGCTGATCCTGAAGGACATTACAGCGCTGCGGAATTTGCCGCCTTGGCGTATCCTGACCGCATCGGCCTGCGTCGAAAGGGCGACGCGGCCCGTTATCAGCTTTCCGGGGGCAAAGGCGCGGTCATGGACGATCACGATCCGCTGGCAAGCGAACGGCTGATTGTCGTCACCGACACCGATGGCAATCCCCGTGAGGCAAAGATCAGGCAAGCCATCGCAATTTCCCTGAGCGATATCCGCAGGCTCTTTGAAGATCAAATCACCTGGACCGACCTTTGTGAGTGGTCAAAGCGGGACCGCCGGGTCATCGCCCGGCAGCAGGAACGCTTTGGCGCCCTCGCATTGGATGATCGCATCTGGAAAGACGCCCCGGACATGGCCATCGCCCGCGCCATGCTGGACGGTGTCCGCGATCTGGGCCTGACGCTCTCCGACGCCGCACGCCGGTTCACCGCGCGCGTTGCCTTGGCGCGGGACGCGGGGCAAGACCTGCCGGACCTGTCGCCGGAGGCCCTGCTCGACACCATCGAAGACTGGCTTTTGCCCTATCTGTCAGGCGTCCGCACTGCGGCAGACTGGAAACGGCTGGACCTGCTGCCCGCATTGCGCGCGCGGCTCGACTGGACGCAGATGCAGGCTCTCGACAATAGCGTCCCCGCGCAGTTCACCACGCCGCTCGGTCGTCAGATCCCCATCGACTATTCCGGCGACCACCCGGAAATCAGCCTGCGCCTGCAAGAACTCTTTGGCCAAAAGACCCACCCGATGGTGGGCCGCACGCCGCTGAAGGTCACGCTGCTGTCGCCCGCCCAGCGCCCGGTGCAGACCACGATGGACCTGCCCGGTTTCTGGTCCGGGTCCTATGCCGATGTGCGCAAGGACATGCGCGCGCGGTATCCGCGGCACCCCTGGCCCGAGGACCCGACACAGGCGGACCCGACGCTCAGAGCCAAACCGCGAAGCTGAGCCGCGGCGTGGCTGGAGGGCGGGCCGCTGACGCGCGCAGGCGCGGCAGTCGGGGCGCGTGGAAGGCCCCGCCGTCAGACGCCAAGGCACCAGCGCATGATGGCCTTTTGCGCGTGCAGGCGGTTCTCTGCCTCGTCCCAGATGACCGAGTTCGGGCCATCCATGACCTCGGATGTCACCTCTTCCTCGCGGTGCGCGGGCAGGCAATGCATGAACAGGGCGTCCGGCTTGGCCGCCTCCATCAACTTGGCGTTCACCTGATAAGGGCGCAGCATGTTGTGCCGCCGCTCGCGCGAGCTTTGGGCGTCATGCATCGACACCCATGTGTCGGTGACAATCAGATCGGCCCCCTCAACCGCCTTGATCGCATCCCGCTCGATGATGATGGACCGGCCCGCATTCCGCGCCCAGCCGACGGATTCCATCTCCGGGTCCAGCTGAACCGGCCCCGAAAAGGTCAGGTCAAAGCCGAACTGACCGGCGGCATGCAGGAACGACGCGCAGACGTTGTTGCCATCGCCGCACCAGACCACCTTTTTGCCCGCGATGGGGCCGCGATGTTCTTCGAAGGTCTGGATATCGGCCATGATCTGGCACGGGTGGGTCCGGTCGGTCAGCCCGTTGATTACCGGAACGCTGGCGTATTCCGACATCTCTTCCAGCACCGACTCGTCAAAGGTCCGGATCATGATCAGATCGACGTAACGCGACAACACGCGGGCCGTGTCGGCGATGGTCTCGCCATGGCCCAGCTGCATCTCGTTGCCCGACAGCACCATGCTCTGCCCGCCCAACTGGCGGACGCCCACGTCAAACGAAACACGTGTCCGGGTCGACGGTTTTTCAAAGATCAGCGCCACCATGCGCCCGGCCAGCGCCTGATCCTCATCCGGCACCGCCTTGGGTTGTCCCTGACGGGCGGCTTTCATCGCTTTGGCCGTGTCGATGATGGACCGCAACGCGGCCTTGTCGGTTTTGTGGATATCGAGAAAATGATTCATAGCGTATTTTTCTTTTGGCTTGGGGGGAGGCAGGGCACGGCCCTTTTCGCCTGACGGCCCCTCCCCCGAGGTCTTTCAAACTCAGATGCCGTTTCAGGCAGAGAGTTTTTCCAATGCGGTCGCGGCGGCGTCCAGACGGTCGAAGGCCTGCTGGATTTCGCCTTCGGTGATGTTCAGCGGTGGCAGCAGGCGCACGATATTGTCGGCCGCCGGGACGGTGATGACCTCGGCGGCATAGCCCGCCTTGACCACATCCGCAGGAGCCATCCTGCATTTGAGGCCCAGCATCATGCCGCTGCCCCGCACGCCTTCGAAGACCTGCGGATGCGCGGCCACCAACCCCTCCAGCTTTTGCCGCAGCAATCCGGCACGGGCGCGCACATCGTCGAGGAAATCGGGGTCCGCGACGATGTCCAGCACCGCCTTGCCCACAGCACAGCCCAGCGGGTTGCCGCCATAGGTCGATCCATGCGTGCCCGGAACCATGCCACAGGCCGCCTCTTCGGTGGCCAGCACCGCGCCCAGCGGAAAGCCCCCGCCGATGCCCTTGGCGACCATCATGATATCCGGCGTGATGCCCGCCCATTCATGGGCAAACAGGCGTCCGGTCCGGCCCACGCCGCATTGCACCTCATCGAGGATCAGCAGCAGGCCTTTTTCGTCGCACAGATCGCGCAGCCCTTTCAGGCACTGGTCGGGCAGCGCGCGGATACCGCCCTCGCCCTGCACCGGCTCGATCAGGATCGCGCCGGTGGTGTCGTCAATCGCCGCATGCAGCGCGTCATGGTCGCCCCACGGCAGCGTCGTGAACCCGGCCAGCACCGGGCCAAAGCCTTTGACCATCTTTTCGGACCCCGAGGCCGCGATGGCGGCAGAAGACCGACCGTGAAAGCAGCCCTCAAAGGTCAGGATACCGGTCTTTTCCGGGTGGCCCTTTTCGTACCAGTGCTTGCGCGCCATCTTGACCGCCAGTTCGCAGGCCTCGGTCCCCGAGTTGGTGAAGAACACCGTATCGGCAAAGGTCGACTCGACCAGCTTGTCGGCCAGCGCCTGCTGTTGCGGGATCTCATACAGGTTCGACACATGCCACAGCTTGTTCGCCTGCTCGGTCAGCGCCGCCACCAGCGGCGGATGCGCATGGCCCAGCACGTTCACGGCAATCCCGGACCCAAGGTCCAGAAAACGTCGCCCGTCCTCCTCGAACAGCCAGCAGCCTTCGCCCTTTACGAAATGCAGGGGCGCGCGGTTGTAGGTCGGCAGAACGGAGGGGATCATATCGCTGTCCTCAGAAGGTGAAGGCCCGATTGGTGGCAAGCACCTAGGGCCGAGTCAAGATGTATGGGATTTTATGATGCAACAGGCGTGCCCGCGCCGCACGGGGCACGAGGGGATCAGGAGAGCTTAGTCTCGTCGGATCTGGACCATTGTCATCATGGTTGTGCTCATACAGCAATTCGCCGACCACGCAAGGCTTTGCATTGCGCGGCTGCCAAAGCGCCGCTAGCGTCAGCCCATGACAGCGCCCCTTATCGACACTCTCCAGTACTGCAACTTCTCGGAAAAGGTCTTTCGCCAGTTGCGCGCCGGTGGCGTGGACGCGATCCATGTCACCATCGCCTATCACGAAAGCTTTCGTGAGACAGTGGCCAACCTTGAACGCTGGAACCGGTGGTTCGAACGGTTTCCCGACCTGATCCTGCGCGGAACAGAGGCACGGCACGTTCGGGAGGCGCAGGAGACAAAGCGCACCGCCGTGTTCTTTGGCTTTCAGAACCCCTCGCCTATCGAGGATGACATTGGCCTCGTCGAAATCGTGCACCAGCTTGGCGTGCGGTTCATGCAACTGACCTACAACAACCAGTCCCTGCTGGCGACCGGCTGCTATGAGGAAGACGACACCGGCCTGACCCGCATGGGCCGCGCCGTGGTGACAGAGATGAACCGCGTCGGCCTTGTCATCGACATGAGCCATTCGGCAGAGCGGTCGACGCTGGAGGCGATCGACCATTCCACTCGCCCCATTGCCATCACCCATGCCAATCCCGACTGGTGGCACCCTGCCCTGCGCAACAAATCCGATGAGGTGCTGCGCGCGCTGACCAACTCCGGCGGGATGCTGGGCTTTTCCCTGTATCCGCATCACCTTGCAGGCGGCACCAACTGCACCCTCACCAGTTTTTGCGAGATGGTGGCAGAGGCCGCAGACCGCTATGGCGCCGAAAATCTGGGGATGGGCAGCGACCTGTGTCAGGACCAGCCCGACAGCGTGGTCGAATGGATGCGCGTCGGCCGCTGGACAAAGGACATCGACTACGGCGAAGGCTCTGCCTCTGCGCCCGGATTTCCGCCCATGCCCGACTGGTTTCAGGACAACCGCGACTGGGACAACATCCGCGACGGCCTGCGCGAGGTCGGCTTTTCACGGGCCGAGGCCGAGGGTATTCTGGGTGGCAACTGGCTGCGGTTCTACGAGTCCAGCTTTGGCCCCGCCTGAAGAGGTTCACCATGAAAGCCATGCTCTTTGAGGCCTTCGGGGCCGAACCCAAGGTCACCACCCTGCCCGATCCGGCACCCGCGCCGGGCGGTGTCGTGATCAAGGTCGCGGCCACCGGTCTCTGCCGCAGCGACTGGCACGGCTGGATGGGCCATGACCCGGATATCGCCTTGCCGCATGTTCCCGGTCATGAACTGGCCGGCACCGTTGCGGCGGTGGGTGCCGGTGTGACCCGCTGGCAAGAAGGCGACCGGGTGACCGTGCCCTTTATCTGCGCCTGCGGCACCTGCCCCGAATGCCATGCCGGCCACCAGCAGGTCTGCGATGCGCAGTTCCAGCCCGGCTTTACCCATTGGGGCAGCTTTGCCGAATATGTCGCCCTGCCGCAGGCCGACATGAACCTCGTGGCCTTGCCGGAAACGATGGGTTTCGACACCGCCGCCAGCCTTGGCTGCCGCTTTGCCACGTCCTTTCGGGCCGTGGTGGATCAGGGCCGCGTCCGGGGCGGGGAATGGGTTGCGGTGCATGGCTGCGGCGGCGTCGGCCTGTCGGCGATCATGATCGCGCGGGCGTTGGGCGCGCAGGTCGTCGCGGTGGACATCGACGAGGACAAGCTGGCACTGGCCGGCGAAACGGGGGCCAGCGCCACGGTGAACGCCCGTGACGGCAATGTGCCTCAGGCGGTCCGGGATCTGACAGGCGGCGGCGCGCATCTGTCGATTGACGCGCTGGGACACCCCGAAACCTGCGCCAATTCCATCCTGTCGCTGCGCAAGCGTGGTCGGCACGTTCAGGTCGGCCTGTTGCTGGGCGACCAGAGCCGCCCGCCCCTGCCAATGGACCGCGTCATCGGCTGGGAGTTGGAAATCCTTGGCAGCCACGGCATGCAAGCGCACCGCTACCGCGCCATGCTGGACATGATCGAAAGCGGCGCGCTAAGCCCTGACCGGCTGGTCGGCGACCGGATCAGCCTGACAGAGGCAGTGCCCGCCCTGATGGCGATGGACAGCTTTCAGGCGCGCGGCGCGACGGTGATCACGTCGTTCTGACACCGGTCTCCGTAGCGCATCGGGGGACCGTTTAGGCCTGTCCGAACGCCTCGACCGCGCGCAGAAAGATGCCCGCACCGATGCCGATCAATGCGTCGGGAAAGTCATAGTCCGGCGCGTGCAGGGCGGGACAGTCCTCACCCGATCCAAGGAACAGCATCGCCGAGGGCATCACACTTCCGAACAGGCCAAAATCCTCTGAGGCGCGCATCGGCAGCGCGCCCTCGAACCGGGGCAGGCCCTGCGCCGCGCGGTCCAGCAGGGCGGTGGCGTCGGGGTGGTTCACACAATGGCCAAAGGCCTCATGCACCGTGATTTCGGTGTCAAACCCTGCCGCCAGTTCGGCCACCAGCGCTCGCGCCTCGGACTCCAGCGCCGCCATGCGATCGTCCAGCAGGGTGCGCAGGGTCACATAGATCTCTGCCGCGCCCGGCGCGACGCCAAAGGTCGGCGCCCCCAGACGCGCATGGGTGACCGTGGCCAGACGAAAGCCCGGATCCTCTGTCGGTACGTCGCGGGCCAACCCGCCCAGAGCAGGAATCAATCCGGCCAGCGCAGCACCCGGCGACCGCCCTTTCTCTGGCTCCGAGGCATGGGACGTCCGCCCCGTCAGCCGCACCTTCAGCCCGCGTGAGGCGCAGTTTACCGGCCCCGCACGCAGCGCAACGGCACCACGCGGCATTCCCGGCAGGTTGTGCAGGGACACCGCCATCTGCGCGCCAAGCTCTGCAAAGCGCGGATCCCCCAGCACCGCCCGCGCGCCTGCTCCGGTCTCTTCCGCCGGCTGGAACAACAGGATGACGCGCGCGGCGGGCGGCGCGGCCGCCAGCGCCTGCGCCACCGCATGCAGGATTGCCATGTGCCCATCATGCCCGCACAGATGCGCCACGCCGTCACGCTGTGACCGGTGGTCGGGCTGCGCCGTCTCATGGATCGGCAACGCGTCCAGCTCTGCACGAATCAGCAGGCCGCCCTCTCCTGCGCCAAAGACCGCCGCCACACCGGTCCCACCCAGCCCGGTCACAACCCGAGTGGCCCCCAGCGCCGCCATCTCTTCGGCGATCCGCGCAGCGGTCATGGTTTCCAGCCCCGACAGTTCCGGCAAACGATGAAACGCATGCCGCAGGGCCTGCGACCTGCCCAGCATTCCGCTGTCCAACCTATCCACGATGCCCATGCGGCCCTCCGGTCCCTGTGCCAAATTCCTGCAATGGCACCCTTTCACGGCACAACACCGGGGCGCAATACCGAGCCTCTTCCCTCATGGCAGATCAGATGGCACAGTCACCGCATGAAAGACCACGCGCCCATGCCACCGCAAACCGAGCTGCGACCGCCGTCCCTTGTGATGCGGCTGGGGCGTATGGGCGCCGCGTTTCCGACCCGGCTAAGCTTTCTGCGTGTGCTGACCCGCCGCCTTGCCCGCGAAGGTGCGCGGCTGACCCGTCCGGTCTGGCGGATTGATGCGCAGGGCTATGGCCATGCGGTCTATTCCATCGCTCTGGGCGGGCATGACTACAGCCTCGTCGCGGTCTCGACCCATTTGCCCGACGAGATGCGCACCGACCGCGTGATCGCCACCGCGTGGGACACCTCCTATGTGCTGTATGACGGAGTGCCCGACGCTGCGGAAATCGACCGCATCCGCGCCACCGCCCCGAAACAAGAGGCCGCGCGGTTCACCGAACGCGATCTGGTCCTGAGCCGGGCCAACAAGTCGGTGCGCCTTTTCGCCCATGTGGTCGACCGTCTGCGCGCGGGCCTTCAGCCCGACGCCGATCTGATCAACGGCGTCGGCTACCTGATGCGCACCACCGCCGTCTATGGCAACGGCAAGTTCGGTATCGCCGACCGCGCCCAGATAGAGGGCCGCCCCGGTATCGACGGCCCCTTTGCCGCCGAGATGCTGACCGTCTGGATGATCCGCAGCTTTACCCACGACCTGGTCGAACACCTTGGCGGTGCGGCGCTGGACCCACGGCTGAAACGGCACCTCGGGATCGGGAATTCGACCGGCTTGGGGATGGCCCCTTTCCTTGTCTCGCACCCTGTCCTGCTCAACAACTGGATCACCGCCCGCGAAACCGCGCTGGCCCGTGTCCGCGCCCTGCCGACATTGCCCCCCGCGCAACGCGACCGGCTGATCCGCCTCGCCGACCGGGCCGCCGCCCATCTGGCTGAATGGCAGGTGCCAGACCCGCATCATCAGTCCCGGATCGATCTGCTGCGCGCGGAATGGCCAGCGGTGCGCGATGTGCTGGCCGATCTGCCCGGCACCCACCCGATAGAGGCCTTGATCCGCGCCGCACAGGCCTATTCGCCCGACACACAGGAGCTGTGCGTGGCATTGGTGCTGGAGCCGTTTGGCGACATCGTTGACGACCTGTCCGACCAGATGGCCGATCCACTGGGCCCGCCGGTCTCTGATTTTGGCTCTATCGCGGCCCTGCGGGCGGCAATTGAGACGCATTTTGGCTGGGCGCTGCGATTTGACTTTGACCATGCGGCCCAACAGCGCCGGTTCTGGTATGTCTCGGAGGAAAAGCTGGAACCCCGGATAGGCGACCGGTTCACCGAACCGGGGGCCGAACGGGAAAGCCCGTTGGACATCGCCCGCCGGGTGCAGGCGCTTTACCGGGCGCTGGACGGCGTCGACGACCTGCGCGCCTTTCGTGCCGCGCTGCCGCAACATGAACTGGCTCTGATGCGCGTGGCCTGTGTGTTGCGCCATCCCTATTCGGAAATCCGTGACAACCTGATCGCCGACACCTGCCTGCCGATCGACATGCTGCGCTGCAAGCTGGCGTTTTTCGGGGCGACAAAGTTTGACCCCAAGTCCGACCGTTGGACCCGGATCGCGCTGGCGCAGGGCGCGCCCCTGCCGGAAGACCTTGGAACGGATCGCGCGGACGACTGGTGGCTGGCGGGTCTGACCGCATGAGCTTTTCCGCCAACGAGATTGCGGGTCTCGCCCAAAAGGCGGCGCGCGGGGCGGGGTTCCCGCCTCGTCAGGCCGAACTTTTTGGCGCGGCCGCCGTGCATCACCTTGCCGGGGGTGGCCCCCCCGCGGCGCTGGACCGCGCGCTGGCCAATGCGACCGACAGCCCGGTGCTGCGCCTGCCGCTGTTGATAGAGGACGTTCTGCGCGCTCTTACCCTCACCGGTCCGGAGGTCACGTTGACGCTGCAACCCGGTGACGAGGCATTGGCGCTGGCCTACACCGGTTTGATCAATATCCAAGTGGATTGGGCCCGGATCGATCAGTCCGAAGACGGCCTGCCGCGCCTGACCCTATGCGCCCGATCCGACACCCCGGCCCGGCCCCGGCTGCCCGCCCGTATCGACGTCCCGGCAGAGTTGGTCGCGCACTTTGGGCAGTTGGCGTCTGAAACCTATGTTGCCTCTTCAGGGGCGTCCCGCGATGCCGGAGCGGGCGCAGGCAATATCGACAACGACTGAAACTTCAGGCGTCAAGCAAACGCTTGATTAAATATATATCTCAATGCAATCGTCTTGGTGTGGTGCGCTTTTGCGCCGCAATTTAGCAAATGGATTATCAAATGAAGAAACGTCTCGCGGCCTTTTTGGCTGTTGTCGTCGCTGGTCCGGCGGTTGCACAGGATTTTTCAGGCACCTACCGACTGCAAACCATGTTCCAGGCCCCGGAAAACAAGTGTTTCGAAGGCAATCGCTATGCCCCTGAATCGACACTGGGCGGCGCGGCCTTCATGGACACCTGCCAGAATGTCACTGGCCAGATGTGGAAAATTCAGTCGCAGGGCAACGGCTGGTATCGGCTAAAGACGGTTTTCCAAGGTGAGGGCAAATGCCTTGAAGGCAACCGTTACGCTCCCGAGTCGACACTGGGTGGCGCGGCCTTCATGGACAACTGCCAGAACGTGTCCGGCCAGCTTTGGAAGATCGAATCGCAAGGCGACGGCTGGTACCGGCTGAAAACCCAGTTTCAGGGGGAAGGGAAATGCCTTGAAGGCAACCGGTACGCCCCCGAATCGACGCTGGGCGGCGCGGCTTTCATGGACAACTGCCAGAACGTGTCCGGCCAGCTTTGGAAGTTTGTCGACCTCGGCAACTGACCCATGCCGCGCGCCCTCTTGCCCCGGCAAAGGCACCGTGTTTCTCTCCGGTGAAAACCGGAGAGATCCATGCCACACAGCTTACTGAACCCCGAAGACATAACCGCATATCAGCGTGACGGCGTGGTGGTGGTGCGCGGCCTGTTTGCCGATCATGTCGAGGCCCTGCGCGCGGGCGTCGCCCGCAACATGACCGATCCCGGTCCCTATGCTGCCGAAAACCTCAAAGCGGGCGAAGGCGGACGCTTTTTCGACGATTACTGCAACTGGCAACGCATCCCGGAGTTTGAGCAGGTCATCCGCACCAGCCCCGCCGCCGAGGTTGCCGCCGACCTGATGCAATCCGATAGTGCGCAACTGTTCCACGATCACGTGCTGGTCAAGGAACCCGGCACCTCGAAACCCACACCCTGGCATCAGGACGGACCTTACTACTTTGTCGAAGGCCACCAGACCGTCAGTTTCTGGAGCCCGCTGGACCCGGTGACAGAGGCCACGCTGCGCTGCGTCGCAGGCTCACACCTTTGGGAAAAACCAGTGCTGCCGACCCGCTGGCTGTCCGAGGACACCTTCTACCCCGATGAAAGCGCCTATATGCCGGTGCCCGACCCGGACGCCGAGGGCATGGATATCCGCGAATGGACGCTGGAACCCGGCGACGCCGTGGCCTTCAACTATGGCATCCTGCACGGCGCGCGCGGCAACAACAGCGACACGCGCCGCCGCGCCTTTTCGTTGCGAATGGTGGGCGACGATGCACGCTATACCACCCGTCCGGGGCCAACCTCGCCACCCTTCCCCGGTCACGACATGACCCAAGGCCAGCGCCTGCGCGAAGACTGGTTCCCGGTGCTGTTCCGGCGCTGACTGGTCAGGCGAACGGGTCCGCAGGATAGCCGACACCCATCAGGCTCAACCCGTCGGGCGGGCAAACCGGCCCGCAGGCGGGCCGCGAACGTGCCTCCAGCGCGGTCTTCACCCGATCCGGCGACCAGGCCCCAACGCCAACCCGCTCCAGCGTGCCCACGATAGAGCGGACCTGATTGTGCAGGAAGGACCGCGCGCGGAGCCGGAAATGAATTTCCGGCCCACCCAGCCCGTCGATGCGCTCGATCGCGATCTCATCCAGCGTCTTCACCGGCGATTTGGACTGGCACATCACCGACCGGAAGGTGGTAAAGTCATGATGGCCGATCAGATGCACCGCGCCTGCGCGCATCGCATCGACATCCAGCTGGTGGTTCACGCGCCAGACCTGCCCCGTCTCCAGCGTCGCGGGCGCACGCCGCATCATGAGCCGGAACAGATAGCGCCGCTCGACCGCCGAAAACCGCGCGTGCCAGTCGTCGTCGACCCGCGCCGCCTGCCGGATTGCCACCGGCAACGGCTTCAGATGATGGTTCAGCGCCTCGGACAGCCGGAACGCGTCCCAGTCCTTGACCATATCGCATTGCGCCACCTGCCCGCGCGCATGAACCCCCGCATCGGTGCGCCCCGCCGCCGCGATGGTGTGGTCGCGCGGTTCCAGCCGCGCCAGCGCGGCCTCTATGGCACCCTGCACCGACGGCTGGTCCGCCTGCCGCTGCCATCCCGCAAAGGGGCGGCCATCATATTCCACGAGTAAAGCATATCTGGGCATGGACCGCGTCCTAGCGCCCCGCCCGGCATAGGGCAATCCCGCGACGGGTCCGCGCGCGTGGCGGGCGGGGGTGGGCGGGTGGGCGCCCGCCACGCGCGCAGGCGCAACATCGGCCATATTCCCCGCCCGCGCCTCTGGCCCCACACGCGACCAATGACTAAGTTGCCAGCGAACCGCAGGACAAGGCCCATCCCTCATGGTCATTGGCACCATCGCCGACACACTCACCCGCAGCGTCGAGACCATCACCGGCACCCTGTCGGAGACGTTCTTTGAGCCGACCCTGCGGCTGGGCGTGACCGGGTTGTCGCGTGCCGGCAAGACCGTCTTTATCACTTCGCTCGTCGCCAATCTGATGGACCGCGCCCGGATGCCGCAACTGGTCGCCGAAAGTGAAAACCGCATCCTGTCGGCCTTTTTACAACCCCAACCCGACGACACCCTGCCGCGTTTCGACTACGAGACCCATCTGGCCGCGCTCACGGCACGCCAGCCGCACTGGCCCGACAGCACCCGCGCGGTGTCGGAATTGCGCCTGTCGTTGCGAATCCGTCCTGCCGGTCTGTTGGCGGGCTTGCAGGGGCCGCGCACCTTGCACCTTGATATTGTCGATTATCCCGGCGAATGGCTGCTGGACCTGTCGCTGCTGGACAAATCCTATGCCGACTGGTCGCGCGACATGCTGGACCGGCTTGCCCTGCGTCCCGACGGGCCGGAAACCCGCTCTTTGCTGGAGGCTGAGGACACCAAACAGGACCTTGACGAAAGCCGCGCCCGTCTGCTGTCCGACGCCTACACGGCCTCGCTGCACATTGCCCGCGGCGCGGGGTTTTCCGACTGCTCGCCGGGGCGTTTCCTGCTGCCGGGTGAGCTTGAAGGCTCTCCGGTTCTGACCTTCGCGCCGCTGCCGCCGGTCGATGGCGCCCCGCGCCGCTCGCTGTACCGCGAGTTCGAGCGCCGCTTTGACAGCTACAAATCGCGGGTCGTCAAACCGTTCTTCCGTGACCATTTCAGCCGCATTGACCGGCAGATCGTGCTGGTCGATGCGCTGGGCGCGATCCACGCGGGTCCCCGCGCGATGGAGGATCTGCGCCGTACGCTGGCGGACATCCTCACCGCCTTTCGCCCCGGCACCAACGCCTTTCTGACCAGCCTTTTCATGGGCAAGCGCGTCGAAAAGATCCTGTTCGCGGCAACCAAGGCCGACCACCTGCACCACCTTCAACACGGCAAACTGACCGCCATCATGGAGGCGCTGACCCGCGAGGCGCGGGACCGCGCGCGGTTTGCCGGGGCCGATACGCAGGCCATGTCGCTGGCCGCGCTGCGGGCCACAACCGAACAGGTGATCCAGCATCAGGGCAGCGAATTGCCCTGCGTGCGCGGCACGTTGCTTGAGACCGGCAAACAGGCGGCCTTTTACCCCGGTGCCCTGCCCGAAGATCCGTCGCACCTGCTGGGCACCGCCCGTGACGGGGCGGAAAAGTGGCTGGATCAGGATTATTCGGTGATGAATTTCGCCCCCGCGCCACTGGTGCTGAAGCCCGGAGAAGGCCCGCCCCACATCCGGCTGGACCGCGCCGCGCAGTTCCTGATCGGCGACCGGCTGTGAACGGGATTGAAATTGCCTTGCGCCCCGCGCATTCGGGCGATGCGGGGCAGTTGGGCGCGATGATCACCGAAGCGGTGGAGGCGCGGTCGTGGAAACCCCGCCTGCATTCTGCCGCGCAGGACATTTCACACGCCGGCACGCTGATTGATCGCGGCTGGGTCACCGTGGTGGAACATGCGTCCCGGTTGGCGGGCTTCATCGCCCGCAACGGCGTCGACATCGACGCGCTGTTTGTGGCGTCCTGGGCGCAGGGACAGGGCCTTGGCACCGCCCTGCTGAACGATGCCAAGACCCGCGCCGACGCGCTGGAACTCTGGACGTTTCAACAAAACAGCGGGGCGCAGCGGTTTTACCTGCGGCACGGGTTCCATGAGATCGCCCGCACCGATGGCGACAATGACGAAGGCCTGCCCGACATCCGCTATCACTGGCGCCGTCCCTCTCAGGAGCAACTGACATGAGCCAACCGCCCAAGGGCCCGATCCTGATTAACCTTGACGATGAGGGCGCAGAGGCCCCCAACCCCGCCGCCGCCCCCCCGGTGCCAGAGCCGCATCTGCCCCCGCCCGAAGGGGCCGCGATGACCACGGTCGCCGCGCTGGCGACGCGGCAACCTTCGGTTCTGGCGCGCTGGTTCTGGCGGCTGCTGGTGGCGCTGGTCGGCACGCTGGTCTCGATCGCCGCGTGGAAATTCGCGACTGACCTGATCGCCTCGACCCCGTTGCTGGGCTGGGCGGTCACTGGCCTGTTCGGGGCCTTTGCGCTGGTCTGCCTGATGATCATCGTCAAGGAAATCGCCGCCTTTTCGCGCCTGTCGCGGATCGACAGCCTGCACCATGCCGCCGAAACCGTTCTGGCGGCAGAGGATCTGGGGGCCGCGCGCAAGCTGACCGACGATCTGGTGACGCTGTACAAGGGACGCGAAGACACCCGGTGGGGCCGGGACAAGCTGGCCGCGCAGCGCGATGAGATCTTTGACGCCAAGGGCCTGCTGGACCATGCCGAAACGGCCCTGCTGGCCCCGCTGGACACCGCCGCCCGCCGCGAGGTCGAGGCCGCCGCACGGCAGGTCGCGACGGTGACGGCGCTGGTGCCGCTGGCGCTGGCCGATGTGGCGGCGGCGCTGACCGCAAACCTGCGGATGATCCGCCGCATCGCCGAGGTTTATGGCGGCCGCTCCGGCACGCTGGGCAGTTGGCGGCTGACGCGGGCGGTGATGTCGCATCTGGTGGCCACCGGGGCGGTGGCCATCGGGGATGACATGCTGGAGCCGATCCTGGGCGGCGGCCTTCTGGGCAAACTGTCGCGCCGCTTTGGCGAGGGCATGGTCAATGGCGCGCTGACCGCACGGGTGGGTGTGGCCGCGATGGAAGTCTGCCGCCCGCTGCCGTTTGGCAAGGGCAAGCGCCCCTCGGTCCGCTCCATCATCCGCTCCAGCCTGTCGGGACTGGTGATGCAGGACAAGGGCTGAGACAGGCGTCACAGGGTGGCAGACGCGGTGGCCGCAGGTGGTGGCAGATCCCGGATCAGGCCCCGGACACGCGTCCTTTTGTGACACCGACAGGATAACGCAAAGCTCTGGACGGGTCCGGCATTCCGGACCTGTGCAGCGGAACGGGCAGACCCTAAACTGCGCTTTCGAATAACCGGGAGCTTGCGGGTTTTATGGAAGCCATATTTGTCCTCTTGGGCCTTGTGGTCCTTGCTTTGCCCGTGGCTGTGATCGTGCTGATCATCGCGCATGTGCGCCTTCGCCGTCAGGTAACGGCGCTGAGCCGGACAGTTGCGGGCCTGCACGCCGAGACGTCCTCCGTATCCACGCAGCCCAAGTCGCCAGCGCGCCCCGCCAACGCCGCGTCCGCGCCGATGGCTGAGAAACCCGCCGCCCCGCCGCCGCCCCCCGCCACACAAACCGCCCAGGTCACGCCCAAAGCACCGCCTGTGCTCCCGGCAAAAGCGCCGCGCCGCACCGGGCCTTCGGCCCTTGAAACCCTAGGGGTCTGGCTGCGGGACAACTGGTTTTACGCGATTGCAGCCGTTTCTCTGGCCCTCGCCGGGATTTTCCTCGTGCAATACGGCATTGAGACCGGCCTGCTGACACCGACGATGCGGGTGATCGCCGCTCTGGCCTTTGGCGCGACACTGATTGCGGCAGGAGAGGCCATCCGCCGCCGTTTTGGCGACGACGCGGCCAGCGCCACGGCCTACCTGCCCTCTGTCCTGTCCGGGGCGGGCCTTGTTTCGTTGATGGGCGGCGTACTGGCGGCGCGTCTGTTGTATGACCTTGTGGCCCCCGGTCCGGCGCTTGGGGCGCTGTTCGCCATCGCCTTGTTCGGCCTTTTGCTGGGCTGGCGTCATGGCCCGCTGCTGGCCGCCGTCGGATTGATCGGCGGCATGGCAGCGCCGTTTCTGGTGGGCGGGCAAAGCGAAAACCCTGAATGGCTGCTGCTCTATTTTGGCCTGCTGACCGCTTTGGGCCTTGGCATCGACACGCTGCGCCGCTGGGCATGGGTCAGTGCCCTGTCGGTCACTCTGGGCTTTGTCACTGGCCTGCTGTTGCAGCTATCCGCGCCGGGGGACGAGGCGCTGATGGCCTCTTTTGCGGGTTATGCCGTTGTCCTTGTCCTGCTGGCGTTGCTGATCCCGTCGCGGGCGCTGGCCCCCGATCATTCCGGTCTTGGCATCGTGGAAACCGTGGCCGCCACCGCCGAGACATTGCGCAAGCCGATCTTTCCGGTGATCCTTTCCGGCGCGCTGCTTGTGGCCTGCTGTGCCGCGCTGGGTTACGCGGCGCTGTTCAGCGCCACGACCTGGCAATTGTCGGTTGGGCTGGCTACGGGTCTTGCGATCCTCCTGACCA
This sequence comes from Antarctobacter sp., assembly GCF_048262615.1. GTDB lineage: Bacteria > Pseudomonadota > Alphaproteobacteria > Rhodobacterales > Rhodobacteraceae > Antarctobacter. The sequence goes on along the minus strand of NZ_JBLXFB010000027.1, from coordinate 17,441 downwards.
TCTGGTCACGGGGGGCGCCCGCCTTGCAGGATCAGGCGGCATTGCCGGCGCTGACCTTGCTGGCGCTGATCGCCCTGCCAGAGCTGAACGCCGCAGGGCGGGCCGCGCTGGACGCCCGACTGGCGGCCCAGGAGGGATTGACCGAACAACGCCTGCCGTTGGACCTGAGCCTGCTGCTGCTGGCCGCGACGCTGGTCGGGCTGGCAAGCGCATGGCGCAGCCTGAAACCGGGCCGATACCCCGCCGTCTGGGCCGCCGCCGCGGCGTTGATCGCGCCGCTGGCCGGTCTGGCGCTGGATTTCGTCTGGGACGCACGCGCCCTATTGGGGGCATGGCCATGGGCGCTGCACGCGCTGGCGCTGGCGGCGCTGATGGTGGCGCTGGCGGCGCGCTTTGCCCGCGCCGATGGGGCGGTCAGGCTGCGCACCGCGCTGTTCACCGTCTCGGCGCTGGCCTGTCTGGCCTTTGCCCTGACCGTCCTGCTGACAGAGGCCGCTTTGACGCTGGCGCTGGCGGCGGTTGTGGTCAGCGCCGCCGCGCTGGACCGCCGTTTCGACCTGCCGCAAATGACCGGTTTCATCGCGGCGGGCGTTCTGGCGCTGGGCTACCGGCTGACCTTCGATCCCGGCCTTGACTGGGCCATCGACGTGCCGGTGCTGGAGATGCTGGCCGCCTACGGCGGCACACTGGTGGCCCTGTTGGCGGCGCTCTGGCTGTGCACCCTGCGCCCCCGCCCGCGCGCCCGCGTCTTTCTGGAAAGCGCGGCATGGTCGGTGGCGGGCATGTCTGTCAGCCTTGTGCTGTACCACGCGATCGAGGCCCATATCGGCCACGGCCAGCAGGACGTGCATTGGTTCCTTGGCCTCTACGGCACGATCTGGATCGGCATCGCGCTGGCGCAACTGGAACGGCTGATGCTGGGTGGTCCGATGCGCTGGCTGCGGGCGGCGCTGGCGGTGATCTTTGGACTGGTGGCGCTGGGCAACCTTCTGACGGCGGTGAGCCTTGGCAACCCGCTGTTCGAGGAGCAGGCGGTGCATGGCGTGATCGGGCTGAACACCCTGATCCCGGCCTACCTGTTGCCCGCCCTCGCGCTGATCCTTGGGGCCTGGCGGCTGGGTCACTTGCCGCGCTGGCTGCGCATCGGGATCGGCCTGCCGGGTGCGGCGCTGGCGCTGCTCTGGCTTGGCCTGACGATCCGTCATGCTTGGCAGGGCGGGCTGGCAATGCACACGGTCCATGGCATCACCGACGGTGAGCTTTACAGCTATACCGTCGCCCTGCTGCTGGCCGGAGCGGGACTGTTTTATCAGGCGCTTGCGCGGCGGTCCGACGCCCTGCGCCGCGCCGGTGTCGCGGTGATCGCGCTGGCCGTGGCCAAGGTGTTCCTGATCGACATCTCCGGGCTGGCGGGGCTGGTGCGGGTGTTTTCCTTCCTGCTGCTGGGCCTGTCGCTGGCCGGGTTGGCGTGGTTCAACCGCTGGGTGCAGACCCGCGCCACACCGGACCCGGAACCATAGGGTTGCGAGTCGCTCGCGCTTGACCCGCGTCCGGACTCGCGCGACACGGCGCGCGACAATTCCGGAGGACCTTGCGGATGCATCTGCTCGAACACGGCCACACCGACACCGAGATCGCCGAACGGCTTGCCAACCCGCCGGGCAAAGGCGATCTGGGCGACGCGGTTTACGGCGCGATTGACGGCGCCGTGACAACCTTTGCCATCGTCGCCGGGGTCGCGGGCGCGGGCCTGTCGCCCTTCATTGTCGTGGCGCTGGGTTTGGCAAACGTACTGGCGGACGGCTTTTCCATGGCCGCAGGCAACTATTCCGCCACCAAGGCAGAGCGCGACAACAAGATGCGCCTGCGCAACATCGAAGAACGCCACATCCGCCTGCATCCGGAAGGCGAAAGGCGCGAGCTGCGTGTGATCCTTGAACAAAAGGGCCTGTCGGGGCCCACGCTGGACGAGGCGGTCGAGCAGGTGTCGACAAATCATGACGTCTGGATCGACACCATGCTGGAGGGCGAATACGGCATCGGTTCGGTCGATCCGCATCCGATGCGGGCGGCGCTGGTGACTTTTGTGGCCTTCCTTCTGGCCGGGTTCGTGCCGCTGCTGCCGTTCCTGATTGGCATGACCCAGGGCTTTGCCGTTGCGACCGTGCTGACGCTGATCACCTTTTTCGCCATCGGGTCGGTAAAAAGCGTCTGGTCGCTGTCGCCGTGGTGGCGGTCGGGGCTGGAGACGCTGGCCATCGGCGGGGTGGCGGCGGGGATCGCCTATTACGTGGGATCGCTGTTTGGCTGAAGCGCGTCAGCGCTGCAATGAGCCCAGCGGCGGCAACAGGTCGCCGCAGACCAGCCGGGTCAGGATGCGCTGGACCGGACGGACCGTCGACAGGGGATACAACGCCCGGTCCCGGAGAACCGGCAGCCAGCGGCTATCGCCCTGATATTGCGGCGTGAACAGGCGACTCATCAACTGGTAGCCGCGCACATGCCAGCGCCGCGCCTGCGCGTACCACTGCGCCGCCAGCGCCACGTCGCCGCGCGCGGCCTCCAGCGCCCTTGCAAGGGCACAGGCGTCCAGCAAGGCCATGTTCGCGCCCTGCCCCAGTTGCGGGCTGGCCCGGTGCGCCGCGTCACCGATGTAGATCATCCCGTCCTCGAACGGGCGCCGCAGGGTGCCGTGCGCATAGCGGGCCATGGTCATCTGGTCGGGGTCGGTGATCTGATCGATAAAGGGCGCAAAGGCAGGCCAATGCGTGACCGCCTCTGCCCGCCATGCCTCTAGCCCGCCATCGCGCCAGTCGTCATACGCCCCGGCCGGAAGCGACCAGAAAATCGACGACCGAAACCCCGACTGGCCGGGAATACGGCCCACCGGCAGCACACCCAGCATCCGGTCCGCGCGGCGATAGGCCTGCCGCAGCTCATTGCGCGGCAGGTCCGTGCCCTCGGGCCAGTCCACCGTCGCCCAAAGCGCGCCATAGCCCAAGGGCCGCGCGCGCATCGGAGACAGCGGCGAGCCGGAGCCGGTGGCATCGACGATCAGGTCGAACGGCCCTTCGTGCCCGTCGTCAAACAACAGTTCCGTGCCCGCGCGCCCGGTGACGCGGTGGCCCGGCTCTATCTGCACACCGGCGGCCAGCGCCGCCTCGTGCAGCGCCTGAAACAGCGCGGCGCGGTGAATGGCCAACCCAAAGCGCGGATCGCCGGGGGCGTCATAGGCCACATCCAGAACGGGGCGTCCGCTCAGTACCTCATGGCCGAACATGCGGTGGATGCGGTTGCCCCACGCCATCGCGGCGGGCAATGCGCCCAGCCTGTCCAGCACCTCCATTCCGACGGGTTGCACCACCAGTCCAGAGCCGACCGGGGCGGGCGCGTCGAATTGGTCAAAGACGATGACGGTGTGGCCCGACTGGCGCAATGCCGTCGCCGCCGCAAGGCCGCCCATACCAGCCCCGGCAATCGCAATATCCATGGCGGACCTCCCCTTCCTCCGACAGAAGGGAAACCGTCTTGACCGGGCGGGCGCAAGCGACGCAGCGACGCAGGTGGTGCGACCGATCCGCGCCGCAGATCCTCACAGGACGCCCCCGGCACCGGCCAGACCCGGAGCCGGGAGCGTCACAACCCGTCATGCGGGCTTATTCGGCGGGCGCACCGACCGGGGCCGCCGGGTCTGCGCCGCCGTCCGGCGCGCTGTCGCTCAGCGGGGCGACCGGCGCATCGGGCGCGTCCGTCAGGGGCATCGGCGCCCCCGTGGGATCGACCGCTGCGGGGGCCTCGACCGGGTCTGTCGTCGCGGCGGGGCCCAGCGACAAGAGCGCCACGATGGCCACGCCAATGGCCAGCGCAACAACAAGGCCAAGCACTGACCCGCTCGATCCTCGGGTGGTGGCAAGTCGCTGGTCGATCCGCTCGTCGGGGGCATAACGCGCCTCGTGCTGGCGCAGGTACGGGTCCTGAGTAGTCATTTGGCGTTCCTTTCCTCCTGTAGCGTCGGAGAGGTCCGGCGCATGCCGCTAACGTGGCGATTGCCCGCGTCCAGGAAAGGGGCCAAGGCCATGGGCCGGAAATCTCGGTACAGGTTTGCCGAAATGCCGGTTTCGACTCGGCGGGTTCCAGCGGATGGAACAGCGACGCGCCCCGCGACCGGCTTTGATCCGCCGGGCGCGCCTGAACCTGCGGCAGGTTCCCGCCCGCGCCCGCATCCTCTGGACGCCCGCCCCGTCCGGTCCTATAAGGCGCGCAAGATGTGTTTTTTCGCGATCATCATCCGAATTACATGCCCGGCGCTCTGACAGTACGAGCCGCCGGGACAAGGCGTATGAGCCGTCACGCCGCCCCTTCATCCTGACCGACACGACCGATCCAAAGGACGCCCGAGATGTGCGCCGACACACCCGACACGACCCTGCCCGACTACAAGGACACGTTGTCCCTGCCCAAAACCGATTTCCCGATGCGCGCCGGCCTGCCCAAGCGCGAGCCCGGCTGGCTGGACCGCTGGGACCGGCTGGGGGTCTATGACCGCCTGCGTGGGAAAAAAGAGGGCCGCACGCCCTTTATCCTGCACGATGGCCCGCCCTACGCCAACGGCCACCTGCACATCGGCCACGCGCTGAACAAGGTGCTCAAGGACTTTATCGTGCGGTCGCAGCAGATGATGGGCCGCGATGCGCGCTATGTGCCCGGCTGGGACTGCCACGGCCTGCCGATCGAATGGAAGATCGAGCAGCAGTACCGCGAAAAGGGCAAGAACAAGGACGATATCGACGTGGTCGATTTCCGTCAGGAATGCCGCAAATTCGCCGAAGGATGGATCGACATCCAGCGGGACGAATTCCAGCGCCTTGGCGTGACCGGCAACTGGGCCGATCCCTATCTGACGATGAATTTTCACGCCGAACGGGTGATCGCCGAGGAATTCCAGAAGTTCCTGATGAACGGCACGCTGTATCAGGGCTCCAAACCCGTGATGTGGTCGCCAGTGGAAAAGACCGCGCTGGCCGAGGCCGAGGTCGAGTATCACGACCACAAGAGCCACACGATCTGGGTGATGTTCGATGTCGTCTCCGCGGCGGATTTCCCGAACACCGGCGCCTGCATGAACACCGACCTGTTGTCGGCCAAGGTTGTTATCTGGACCACCACGCCCTGGACCATCCCCTCCAACAAGGCCGTCGCTTTCAACCCCGCCATCTCCTACGGGTTGTATGAGGTCACCGGCACGCCCGACGAATGCTGGGCCACCGTGGGCGACACATACCTGCTGGCCGACACCTTGGCCGCAGAGGTGCTGACCAAGGCGCGGCTCGAAGACGGTCAATGGACGCGCGTCCGCGACGTTTCTGCCGATGAACTTGGCGCGCTGACCCTTGCCCACCCGCTGCGCGGGATCGACGGCGCGGATGGCTTTTGGGACTACGACGTTCCGATGATCGACGGCGACCATGTCACCGACGATGCCGGCACCGGCTTTGTCCACACCGCGCCCAGCCATGGTCAGGACGACTATGAATGCTTTGTCGCGCGCAACTGGATCGACCGGATGACGCATAACGTCGGCGAGGAATCCGAATTCCTGCCGCATGTGCCCCTGTTCGCCGGGTTGCAGGTCTTTGACCGCAAAGGCAAAGAGGGCAAAGCCAACTCTGCCGTGATCGACGCGCTGGTCGCGACGGGCGGGTTGCTGACGCGTGGGCGCGTGACTCACAGCTATCCGCATAGCTGGCGGTCCAAAGCGCCGGTCATCTACCGCAACACGCCGCAGTGGTTCGCCGCCATCGACCGTGAGGTCGGCGACGGGCAGGACACCTATGGCACCACGATCCGCCAGCGCGCGCTGACCAGCATCGACCAACTGGTCAAGTGGACACCGCAAACCGGGCGCAACCGGCTGTATTCCATGATCGAGGCGCGGCCCGACTGGGTTCTGTCGCGCCAACGCGCATGGGGTGTGCCGCTGACCTGCTTCACCAAAAAGGGCGCGTTGCCGACCGATCCGGATTTCCTCCTGCGCGATCCGGCGGTGAATGCCCGTGTCAACGAGGCGTTTGAGACCGAAGGCGCGGATGCCTGGTACAAACCGGGCGCAAAGGCGCGCTTCCTAGGCAATGAATACGACCCCGAGGAATGGGAACAGGTGTTCGACATCCTCGATGTGTGGTTCGACTCCGGCTCGACCCATGCCTTTGTGCTGCGCGACCGCCCGGATGGGGCAGAGGACGGCATTGCCGACCTTTACCTCGAAGGCACCGACCAGCACCGTGGATGGTTCCATTCGTCCATGTTGCAGGCCTGCGGCACCAAGGGGCGCGCGCCCTATCGCGGCGTGCTGACCCACGGTTTCACGCTGGACGCCAAGGGCAACAAGATGTCCAAATCGCTGGGCAATACCGTGGCACCCGAGGATGTGACCAAGCAGTACGGCGCGGATATCCTGCGTCTTTGGGTGGCACAGGCCGACTACACCGCCGACCTGCGCATCGGGCCGGAAATCCTGAAAGGCACCGCCGACGGCTATCGCCGCTTGCGCAACTGCCTGCGCTACATGCTGGGCGCGGTGACCCATTTCACCGAGGACCAGCGCGTCGACGCCGCCGAGATGCCGGAACTGGAACGCTATATCCTGCACCGTCTGGCGGAACTGGATCACGTGGTCCGCGAAGGCTATGCCGCCTATGATTTTCAGGGCGTCTATCAGCAGCTGTTCAACTTCTGCACGGTGGAACTGTCGGCCTTCTACTTCGACATCCGCAAGGACGCGCTGTATTGCGATGGCGACACCGCGCGCCGCCGCGCCGCGCGCACGGTCATGGACCTGCTGTTCCACCGCCTGACCACATGGCTGGCCCCGATCCTTGTGTTCACCATGGAAGAGGTCTGGCTGGAGCGGTTCCCCGGAGACGAGTCGTCGATCCACCTGCAAGACATCCCCGAGACGCCCAAGGAATGGCTGGATGAGCCGCTGGCCGCCAAATGGCAAATGGTCCGCCGCGCCCGCCGCGCCGTGACCGCCGCGCTGGAGGTGCAGCGCACCGACAAGGTGATCGGTGCCTCGCTGGAGGCAGCCCCCGTGGTGCATGTGCGTGAGGCCGATATGCTGACCGCGTTGAAATCGGTGGCATTCGAGGACGTCTGCATCACCTCGGATATCGTGCTGTCGGGCGATCCCGCGCCGTCCGAGGCGTTCCGCCTGCCAGAGGTCGACGGCGTCACGGTGGTGTTCGAAAAGGCCGATGGGGATAAATGCCAGCGCTGCTGGAAAATCCTGCCGGACGTGGGCACCCATGCCCATCCCGCCACCTGCAAGCGCTGCAACGACGCGCTGGGGTAACAGCCATACATCACCTGCCCCGGCTGGTCCGGGGCAGGCCCGCACGCGACATTGCCGGACCGCCCTGAATCGCGTTACCCTTGGGTCAACAAGATGTGAGGGACCACGCCATGCTGCGCCGCTTATTCCTGATTTCGCTTGTCTCGGTCACGGCCGCCTGCGGGGTTCTGCCCGGCAATCTGGCGCTTGGACCAAACTCCACCCTGATTGTGACGCGCCATGCGGACCGGGATGGCGAAGACCTCAACGACAAGGGCCGTGCGCGGGCCCGCGCCCTTGTCAAGGCCGTCGACGGTCTGGGCGTGGCGCATATCTACAGCCCCGGCATAAAGCGCAATCTCGACACGGCGGAACCGCTGGCGCAGGCGCTTGGATTGCCGGTCAAACGGCTGCCGCAGGAAAACCCAACCCCCGCGCTGGTCGAGCGCGGCGCGGGAACCGTGGTGATCTGGGTGGGCAACAAGGGCAACATCGCAACGATCTGGGAGGACCTGCGCCTGTCAGAGCCGTCGCCGCTGGCCTATGGCGATCTGCACATCATCCGGTCCGACGCGCAAGGGCGGGTGACAATCGAACGCCGTCGCTATGGGCCGGAGTAGACAGCGCGCGGCCAGCCACCTCAGGCCAGCCCGCGATCCCGCGCGATCATCGCCGCATGGGTGCGGTTGCGGGCCTCCAGCTTGCGGCTCAGGGTCTTGACGTGCAGCTTGACCGTGACCTCCTGCAAATCAAGATCGCGGGCGATTTCCTTGTTCGCCTTGCCCTCGCAGATGCCGCGCAAAACCTCTTGTTCGCGTCGCGTCAGAACGCTTTCCTTGTCGAGGCGACCGGGCTTCATGAAGTCGATCGGCGTATAAACCTCACCCGCCGCCATGAACCGGGCCGCCGACAACAGCGACCGCGCGCTGAGGGTTTTGGGAATAAAGCCCTGCGCGCCCGCCTTCAGCGCCGCGCTGGCCACGTCCCGCGTAGCACTGCCCGACAGGATCGCCACCGGACGTCCGGAATTGGCCGCGCGCATCAGTTCCAGCCCTTCGAGACCGTTCATCCCCGGCATGTTGTAATCCAGCAGAACAAGGTCGAAGCTGCCGCTTTCCTTGGCCATCGCAACCGCGTCCTGCAACGTGGCCACGGTGCGGACCTCATCCACATCCGCCCCGTCGAGATACGCGGCGATGGTGTCGCGAACCAAGTCGTGATCATCCGCCACAAGAATTCTCATCATGTCTGCCCCACTCACACCAGTGCGCCGCTGTTCCCGGTCCCCGGCTGTTTTTTCCGGTTCGTTGTGCCTCGCTCGTAAGTGAGAGATACAGGAATTGAAATACATTGCCAAACCCTGCGTCCCGAGAAGCGGCACTCAGACCCGATCGCGCTTGCAAGCGCGCGCATAGATGGGTTGTCTTGGCGTGCACAGATCCACCGAGGCGCGCAAAAAAATGACGAGTTGCCCCAGACCCAAGATGGCAGACTGTTTCGGCAAGGCACCCGCCACGGTGACAGCGTGAGACCTGCGAAGACAGGGGCACCGCTGTTTGCCCCGGCCCTTGGTCTGCGGCGGGTGCTGGCCGTGCTGGTTGTCTTTCTGATCGTCGCGACCATCGCGGTGCTGGTGCTTGACCTGCGCCAGCAGGTCCGCAGGCTCGCCGCTTCGGCGGCGGACAATATGCAATGGACGCTGGGCCAGACCGAGGTCGAACTCATGGCGCTGGAGATCGCCGCCCTGCGCGCCAGTGCAGAGATCGACACTCTGGAAGAGGTCCGCCTGCGCTATGACGTGTATTACAGCCGTGTGCAAACCCTCAAGGACAGTTCAAAATTCGCCGCCTTGCTGGACTTCGGCATCGTCGCGGACCGGATTGATCAGATCTCGGCCTTTCGCGACACTTGGTTGCCGGTGATCGACGGGCCGGACGCGGGCCTGCGCGCCGCCCTGCCCCGAATGGCCGATGAGGCGCGCGCCGCCCGTGGGGCCGTGCGCGACGCAACGCTGGCCGGTGTCGAATTTTTCTCGGAACTGGGGTATGCCCAGCGCGACAGTCTGGGCCAGAGCATGGCCCGAGTCGGGCTGTTGACCGTGGCGCTGCTGGCGATGCTTGCGGTCCTGTCTCTGGCCCTGTTCCGACTGGCCCGGCAAAGCGATGCCGAAGCGCGGGAAAACCGCGAGACCCGCGAACGGATCGAAACCATTCTGTCGACCTCGTTCGACGCCGTGGTGGTGTCGGACTATGCCGGGCGCATTATTGAATACAACGGCGCGGCCGAACGGGTCTTTGGCTATGCCCGCGCCGAGGCCATCGGCGCCGACATGGCCGACCTGATCATCCCCGACCATTTCCGCGACGCCCACCGCGCGGGGCTGGCCCGCTTTCGCAGGGGCGGAAGTCCAAGGTTCACCGGTCAGGGCATTGTCCGGCTGGATGCCAAACGACGCGACGGCTCTGTCTTTCCGGTCGATGTGTCCTTGGCCCGTGCCCAAAGCCCCAGTGGCGAAATCTACATCGCGTTCCTGCGCGACATATCCGACCGTGTCCGCAGCGAGGCCGCCCTGAAACGCGCACGGGACCGCGCCATCGCAGGTGAAAAGCAAAAGGCAGAGTTGCTGGCCGTCATGAGCCATGAGATGCGCACGCCGTTGAACGGGATGCTGGGCACGCTGGAACTGGTCGACAATTCCGCGCTCGACAAACGCCACCAGCGCTTTTTGCGCATCGTGAAAGAGTCCGGCCGCGTGTTGCTGCGCCATGTGAACGAGGTTTTGGACATCTCGCGGCTGGACGCGGGCAAGATGAGCCTGCGCAAGACCGGGTTTGATCTGATCGCATTGCTGGAAGAGACCATCGACAACCAGCGCCAGAACGCGGCGGTGCATGGCAATACCCTTGTTCTGGTGCCGCCGAACCCGGAACTGCACCACGTCCACGGCGATCCGGACAGGCTGCGCCAGATCCTGCTGAATCTCGTCAGCAACGCGATCAAGTTCACCCGCAACGGGCGTATCGCCATCGAGGCCGATTGCAGCAACGGTCTGGAGGCGGTCGAACTGCGGGTGACCGACACCGGCATCGGCATCGCCGAGGCGGATCTTGACCGCATTTTTGAGGATTTCGTCACCATTGACAGCACCTACGGGCGCAGCACGTCGGGCACCGGGCTGGGGCTGGGCATTTCGCGGCGGCTGGCCACGGCGCTGGACGGCGAACTGGACGTGGAAAGCGAACCGGGGGACGGCAGCGTGTTCTGGCTGCGGCTGCCGCTTGCACCTCCGGAACGGGCCTATCCGGACCTGCCCGTGCCAGAGAGTCCTCCGGTGAAACCGTCCCCGGTGCCGCCTCCCTGCGAAATCCTGCTGGTCGAGGACAATGAGATCAACAGGATCGTCGGGCGCGAATTGCTGGAACACGACCGGCACCATGTCGAGACCGCCGCCAGCGGCGAATTGGCCCTGAAACTGGCCGAAGCGCGCCGGTTCGACGTGGTCCTCATGGACATTTCGATGCCCGGAATGGACGGAATAGACGTGGCCCGCACCCTGCGCGCCGGCGCGGGCATCAATGCGGCAACTCCGATCATCGCCACCACGGCACACGCGTTGCCGCAAGAAATCGAGGCATTTCTGGCCGCCGGGATGCAGGCGGTCCTGATCAAGCCACTGACGCTCGACGCGATCCGTGGGACATTGATGCAAGCCACCCAAAAGGCCCCCACTGCCCCGCCGCCGCCCCTTGTCTCGTTGACCTGTGAGAGCATCGACACGACCCAGCTTGCGGAAATGCGGCGGCATCTGTCCGATGAGCGCGTGGCCTTTATCCACGACCGCTTTGTCGATGAGATGTCCGATTTTCTGGATGTTCTGCCGGACCTGATGCAGTCGGGCGGCGCGGGTCTGGCCACGCTGGCGTCCGAAGCGCATCGCCTGTCCGGCTCGTCGGCGGTGTTGGGAAGTGTCAAGCTGACGGCGCTGTTGCGGGCGCTGCACACCGAGGCACAGGCCGAACAAAGGGCCGCCTTGGCGAAGCGCACTGTCGAGCTGGCCACCTGCTGGGAGACCACGCGCGCGGCGCTGACGGTGGCGTTGCAAGCCTTGGAACAGGCGCAGTAGGCGCGGTGGCTTTACGCCTTCCGCCCAGCGGCGTTAAACACACCAGAAACCGCGCAGGAGAGCCCCAATGTCCAACCCGCTTTACGACACGCTGCTTGGCCACCAGTCGCAGAACGCCAAGGTTTTCCTGCACCTGCCAGAGGGCGGACACCTCAGCTATGCGGGCTTCGTCGGGCGGGTCGCCCAGTTCGCCGGGGCCTTGCGCGGTCTTGACCTGCAACCGGGCGACCGGGTGGCGTTGCAGGTGGAAAAATGCCCCGATGCGCTGGCGCTGATCTTTGGCTGCCTTCAGGCGGGCGTGATCTTTCTGCCCCTGAACACCGGCTACACAGCCGATGAGATCGCCTATTTCGTCGAGAACTCCGGCGCGCGGGTGCTGGTCTGCGACCCGTCCAAGGCCGCAGCCCTAAGCGCAGTGGCAGAGCGTTTCGGCGCGGGCTGTGAAACGCTGGGTCCGCAGGGCGGCAGCCTTGCCGACATGGCCGATACTGCCCCGACCACCGCCCCCGTCGCGCCGCGCGCAGGTGACGACCTTGCCGCATTCCTCTACACCTCCGGCACCACGGGCCGCTCCAAGGGCGCGATGCTGAGCCAGAACAACCTGCTGTCCAACGCGCTGACGCTGGTCGACCTGTGGCGCTTCACCGGCGATGACGTCTTGCTGCACGCGCTGCCGATCTTTCACACCCACGGGCTGTTTGTGGCGACCAACGTGATCCTCGCGGCGGGCGGATCGATGGTGTTCTTTCCGAAACTCGACGCCGACGCGCTGATCGACTGGATGCCGCGCGCCACCAGCCTGATGGGGGTGCCGACCTTCTACACCCGCCTGCTGGACAACCCACGCTTTGACGGCGACGCGGCGCGGGATATGCGGCTGTTCATCTCCGGCTCCGCCCCGCTGCTGGCAGAGACGCACAGGCAATTCGAGGCGCGCACCGGCCACCGCATCCTTGAACGCTACGGCATGACTGAAACGAACATGTCGACCTCCAACCCCTATGACGGCGACCGCCGCGCGGGCACCGTGGGCCCCCCCCTGCCGGGGGTCGAGGCCAAGGTCTGTGACGACGCGGGGGCCGAGTTGCCGCGCGGTGAGATCGGCACGCTGGAGGTGCGCGGGCCGAACGTGTTTCAGGGCTATTGGCAGATGCCCGAAAAGACCGCCGCCGAACTGCGGGCGGACGGGTTCTTTATCACCGGCGATCTGGCGATGATGGACGCGGAGGGCTACGTCACCATTGTGGGCCGGGGCAAGGATCTGATCATCTCGGGCGGGTTCAACATCTACCCCAAGGAGATCGAGGAGCTGTTGGACGCCCAGCCCGGCGTGTTGGAATCCGCCGTGGTCGGCGTGCCGCATCCGGACTTTGGTGAGACGCCTGTGGCGGTGCTGGTGCCGCTGCCGGAACAGGTGCCGGATCTGGAGGCCGTTGGCGCGGAGGTGTCCGCTCGGTTGGCCCGGTTCAAGCATCCCCGCCATATGGAACTGATCGACGCCCTGCCGCGCAATACGATGGGCAAGGTACAAAAGGCGGCGCTGCGGGATCGGTTCGCGGGGCTGTTCTCAGGTTGAGACGCCGGGCTTGGCGCGGGCCTGCACGGCGTAGGAGCAGCGGTAAGGCTTGATATCCAGCAAGGGCGTGCCGGTCAGGCAGTCGAGGCCGCGCACGGTGAGGGTTGTGCCCTCGCGCCCGATCAGGCGGACAATTGAGGTGCCGATGGGATTGGGGCGCAGCGGTGAGCGGACGGAAAAGGTGCCGCGCGTCAGGCCGTCGGCCTTGGGGCTTTGGGTGAGCAGGTCGCGGCGGGCCTCGTGCAACCAGTAGAGAACCTCGATAAATTCGAACTGGTCGAGGCCTTCGAGGGCAGGGGCATAGACGGGGTCGAGGATCAGGCGGCAATCGGGGCCGCCGTCTGGATCGCCCTGTCTGGGGCAATCGGCGCGGACCTGAAAGGGTGTCTCGATCCGGCCGATAAAACGCAGGCCCGCGTCGGTGGCGGGGGGCAATTCGGCATGGATTTCGCCGGCGCGGAGCTGGTCTCGATGGATGGATGTGGACATGGGATGAGAGTGCCCTTGGGGCTGGATTTGGGCCAGTGGGTTTTTGGCCGCAGGGAGGGGTGTCCACGCGTGGACAGCAAGGTGACGTCGCGTCTTCAATGGGTTGCAGAGGCGAATTTACGAAGTGTTAGGGCTTGGGGGAGCGAGGGCGGCGCGTTTGGTATGGATTTCGGGACACCTGTCGGTTTCCGCGGTTGGGCATAGACTTGGCGAACATTGGAGGGTTTTGTAGTCAGGTTGTGGACGAAAATGAGGGTTTCGGTAGCGATCTCAGATGTCGGCTGTGCGGGACTTTGCAGACACTCAGTGATCGCGAAGTAACGTCAGCTTTTCAGCCTGAGAGCTCAGACGTATCGCTTCAGATTTAGCTGTTTTTTCGAATGCCATTTTCAATTCGCCTTCAGAACACTGCCGACGAAAATCAGAAAAACCCGCCATGAGGAAGCCAGGCATGTTCAGCCATACCAACCTGAAATCTTCCTCTTCAACTATCCGCATATTGTATGAACGGTTCAAGACCGTTGCGACGGGATGCGAAGGACACTCAAAAGTCGGTATGCAAAAAATTGGATGACAGGAGCCAGCAGAGCGCCGTTCCAATATCTTTCTTCTCCAACACTCCTCAGCTTGAAATGCAGCTTCCGGCACATCAATCTTCAACCACATCAGCGCCTTATAGACCGTCGATAGCCCGAGATGTTCAAGTGCAACTTGGGGCACATTGTCTAATTTCTCTGGGAAACGGTATCCATCGGAGACCGGATCTTCACCCCATTTGTTGAAAACGTCGTTCTCGCATTCCCTGCAGAAATAGTGCTCGGCATAGAAATCTTGTTGGGTGCCGAACTTGCCGTTCGGCTTTTGTTGGTGAAGTGTACTCCCGGCTTTATTGATTACGAATTTAGGGTAGATGTGACATTTTTTTTTGAAGCTCACGTTCCCTAAGGCATAGCTTGCACGTTCCCTTCATTCTCCACCTTTCATCCTACAGAGCATTCGCGACCGCATCACCATAGCAGTCATTTGTTCGCACTGCAGCATTCCGAACAATGGGCTCAGACGAGCCATTCGCCACAGCCCCACGACGCTCCCAAGAGCACCGTTTTTGGCATGGTTGAACGCCTGCCGTGGCCCACTCCCTTACCCCAACAAAACCCTCGGCTCTTCCCGCCCCGTCACCTCTGTCTCAAACGCAAAGGTATTCCCTGCCGCGTGGTCGTCCTCTGACAGCCCCTCGCTGGCGGAGGTGAGCATAAGCGTGGTCAGGTTGGAGCCGCCGAAGCTGGGGCAGGTGATCTGGGGGGTGGGCAGGGGGAGTGCGCGCAGGAAAGTGCCGTCTGGCGCGTAGCAGGCGACGCGGGCGGCGTTCCATTGGGCGTTCCAGAGGTTGCCTGCCGCGTCGGTGACGGCGCCGTCGGGGTTTAGTCCTTCGGGGTTCAGGTCCAGCCAGTCTTCGGGGTCGCCTGCGGGCCAGCCTTCGGCGTCCAGTGCGACGCGGCGGATGATCTTGGTCGGGGTGTCGGTGAAATAGGCGTAACCTCCGTCCGGGGCAAAGCAGATGGCGTTGGGGATGGAGATGCCCGGATACAGTGTGCGCAACTCACCTTTGTAGTAGCGATAGATCGCCCCTGCCCCGGCTTCGGCGTGATAGCCCATCGTTCCGATCCAGAAGCCCCCCTGAGGGTCGGCGCGGCCATCGTTGGAGCGGGTGACGGGGTTGTCCGCCTCCAGAACAACCACATGGGTTTCGGTTCCGGCATCGAGGTCGAAGGTAAAAAGGTCGCGTTCGGAGGCGATCAGCAGGCGGTCCCGGTCTACCCAGCCAGCGGCAGAGACGGCGCGGTCAAATTGCCAGTGCCGTTGCGTGGTGCCGTCGTGTTCATACAGACGGTGGCCAAGGATATCGAACCACAGGAAGGTGCCTCGCCGGGGGTGCCAAAGAGCCCCTTCGCCAAGGATGCAGCGGGTGTCGGACAGGGTGGTGCAAGCGGTCATGGGGTTTCCTCAGGCGGCAACGGTGACAACGCCGCCATCGACGGCAAGGCATTGTCCGGTGATCATGGCGCTGGCCTGTGAGGCCAGAAACAGCACTGGCCCGGCAAGGTCCATCGGTTCCAGGTGGCGGCCAAGGCATTGTTTCGGCAGAAAGGCGGCCAGCGCCTCTTCATTGGCCCAGAGCCGCAACTGGCGGTCGGTCAGCACCCAGCCGGGGGCCACGGCGTTGACGCGGATGCCGTCGCCGCCAAACTCGCGGGCATGGCCACGGGTCATGGCGGTGATGGCCCCGTTGGCGGTGGTGTAGGCGGTCATCTCGCCCATGCCGACCATGTAGCTGATGGAACTGAAGTTGACGATTGCGCCGCCCCCCGCTGCCTGCATCATTGGCACGGCGATCTGGGTGGTGAGGAAATAGCTTTTCAGGTTGACCGCGATCAGCGCGTCCCATTCGGCGGATGTGGTGGTCAGCGTGTCGTGGCGGGTATCGTTGGCGGCATTGTTGATCAGCACGGTGATCGGGCCATGCGCGCGGGCGGCCTTGGCCATGGCGGCGCGCAGGGCGGGCTCATCGGTGACGTCGCAGGGCAGGAACAGCGGGCGGTTGCCGTGCCGGGTTTCCATCCGGTCGCAGAACACGGTGACATCCGAGCGCTGGACAAAGGCGACGCGCGCGCCCTGCTGGAGGAACGCCTCTGTCAGGGCGGCCCCGATCCCGGCACCGCCGCCGGTGATGAACACCGACGCACCGCGCAGGTCCGGGTGGACGGGGATCGTGTTCCCGGTCTCGTCCATCGTGCTCCTCCCCATGATTGCGCTGCCACTGTCTCGCGCCGGGGCGCGCGGCGCAAGACCTCTCAAAGGGCTGGAATCACGGCGCGATATCGGTTCTAGTCTGGGCACACCGGAAGAGAGGGTTCCATGAACTGCGTATTCGTCCAGATCAGATGCCGCCCCGGCACGGCCTACCGCGTGGCCGGAGACATCGCCCTGCGCGAAATCCATTCCGAGTTGTACTCGACCAGCGGCGAGTATGACCTGCTGCTCAAGATGTACATCCCGGAAGAGGACGACACGGGCAAGTTCATCAACGACAACCTGCTGGATATCGACGGGATCGAACGCACGCTGACCACGCTGACGTTCAGAGCGTTCTAGACAACAGACGACGGGGAGACTTTTATGACTTTCAAGACATTGGCCAAGACATTCGCACTGGGCGGCGCGGTCTGCGCCGCGCTGGCGACTGCGGCGGCGGCCGAGGTGAAGGTGGGCATGATCACCACGCTGTCGGGCGGCGGCGCGGGCCTTGGCATCGACGTGCGCGACGGCTTTATGCTGGCGATCGAACAGTCGGGGCGCGACGATATCGAGGTGGTGATCGAGGACGATCAGCGCAAGCCGGACGTGGCGGTGCAACTGGCGGACAAGCTGGTGCAGTCGGAAAAGGTGGACGTGCTGACCGGGATCATCTGGTCGAACCTTGCCATGGCGGTGGTGCCAAGCGTGACCGCGCAGGGCAAATTCTACCTGTCCCCCAACGCGGGTCCGTCGCAACTGGCCGGGCGTGGCTGCCATCCGAACTACTTCAACGTGGCCTGGCAGAACGACGCCTTTCACGAGGCGGCGGGGGCCTATGCGGCGGCGGATGGGTCGAAAAAGGCCTTTGTGATGGCGCCGAACTATCCGGCGGGCAAGGATGCGATCACCGGGTTCAAGCGCGGCTTTGGCGGTGAAATCGCCGAGGAGGTCTATACCAAGCTGGGCCAGACCGATTACGCCGCCGAGATTGCGCAGATCAAGGCCTCGGACGCGGATATCCTGTATTACTTCCTGCCCGGCGGGATGGGGATTTCCTTTATGAAGCAATACTCCGGCTCGGGGGCCGAGGTGCCGGTGATCGGGCCTGCGTTCTCCTTCGATCAGGG
>NZ_JBLXFB010000026.1:0-52362 GCF_048262615.1 Antarctobacter sp. | reverse complement strand
TGCTGTTGCGGTCGCCCTTTGGGCTGGCGCTGAATGCAGCGCGGCAGGTGCCAGAGCGGGTGCGGGCCGTGGGGCTGGACCCGTTCCGCCTGCGGCTGGTGGCCTTTGTGATCTCTGGCGCGATCACCGGGTTGGCGGGGGCGCTGTTTGCGGATCTCAACCGGTTTGTGTCGCCCACCATGTTCAGCTGGCAGCTGTCTGGAGAGTTCATCGTCTTCATCATCATCGGCGGCACCGCGCGGCTGTTTGGCCCGGTGGTGGGCGCGGTGTTGTTTGTGGCGCTGGAGCATTTTCTGGGCGGGCTGTCGGACTATTGGCACATCTGGTTCGGGCTGTTGCTGTTGGGGGTTGTGTTGTTCGGCAAGGGCGGGCTGATCGGGCTGATCGCCGGAAGGGGCCGGGTGCATGACTGAGGCTGTTTTGCAGACACGCGGGCTGTTCAAGGCGTTTGGCGCGTTGCAGGCCACGGAGGATGTGTCGATCGCGTTGCGTCCCGGAGAGATCCACGCGGTGATCGGGCCAAACGGCGCGGGCAAGTCGACGCTGATCGGCCAGATCAGCGGGGCGATTGTGCCAGATGCGGGTTCGGTGTTGCTGGGCGGTGTCGATGTCACTGGTCTGACGGTGCCCGCGCGGGCGCGCCGTGGATTGGCGCGGACCTTTCAGATCAGCCAGTTGGCAATGGAGGACACGGTGTTGCAGAACGCGCTGCTGGGCGCGTTGGGGGCGGCGGGGCGGCCCTTTGACATGCTGCGTCCGGTGGCGCGCCGGGGGGCGTTGCGCGACCGGGCAGAGGCCGCTTTGGCGCGGGTCGGATTGGCGGATCAGGCGCGGATGCGGGTGGCGGAGTTATCGCACGGGCAGCGGCGGCAGTTGGAGGTGGCGGTGGCGCTGACGCTGGCGCCGAGGTGTTTCGTGATGGATGAGCCGATGGCGGGTTTGGGCACCGAGGGGTCGGCGCGGTTGACCCGGTTGCTGGACGGGTTGCGCGCGGAGGCGCCGATCCTGCTGGTGGAACACGACATGGACGCGGTCTTTGCCCTCGCCGACCGGATCAGCGTGCTGGTTTACGGGCGGGTGATTGCCAGCGGGACGGTGGATGAAATCCGCGCCGACCCCGCCGTGCGCGAGGCCTATCTGGGGGACGCCGCATGAGCGCGTTGTTGCAGGTCAGCGGGCTGGAGGCGCGGTATGGCAGCAGTCAGGCGTTGTTTGGCGTCGACCTTGAGGTGGCCTCGGGTGAGGTTGTGGCGCTGATGGGCCGCAACGGCATGGGCAAGACCACAACGGTGCGCTGCATCTGCCGGATGATGCGTGCCGAGGGGGAGGTTAGGTTTGACGGTCAGGATTTGCGCCGCCTGCCGTCGCACCGGGCGGCGCGGCTGGGGATCGGGCTGGTGCCGGAGGGGCGGCGCTGTTTCGCGGACCTGACGGTACAGGAAAACCTGATTGCGGCGGCGCGTCCGGGGGCGTGGGATATGGATGCGGTCGGGCGATTGTTTCCGCGGCTGGCAGAGCGCAAGGCGCAGGTGGCGCGGTCGCTGTCGGGGGGTGAGCAGCAGATGCTGGCGATTGGGCGGGCGCTGATGACCAACCCCCGGCTGCTGATTTTGGACGAGGCGACAGAGGGGCTGGCCCCTTTGATCCGGGCGGAAATCTGGGAGGCGATCGGGCGGCTGAAACGTGACAGAGGGCTGGCGATCCTGATCGTCGACAAGAGCCTGAAGGAACTGACAGCGGTGTCGGATCGGGCGGTGATCCTGAACCGGGGGCGCACGGCCTGGACCGGGGCGCTGGACGGGCTGGCGCCGGATCTGGCGCAACAGTATCTGGGCGTTTGACGCTGAGCCTAGTCGCCCCCCGCCGGGCGGATCATGAAATTCCAGCCCGACAGCGCGGGCACCTCGACGTAGCGCGCGCTGGCCCAGCCGGTCACGCCATCTGCGGCAACCTGATACCAGACCCCCTGATCGTCCGCCGCCAAGGTGCAGTCCAAGACCTGAACCGGGGTGCCTTCGGTCCAGCGCGCGACCGGATCTCCCCCCGGCGCGGCGCGGATATTGAGGTTCGAGGCCAGCCGCGCGCCTGACCAATCCAGCCGATTCAACGGCGCGTCGGGGTTGGTGTCGCCGGACCACCGGTACTCTGCCGGTTGCTCCTCTTCGAGGAACCGGTTGCTGGCGTCCCACATGTAATAGCGGCCGGTCAGCCTGCCGCCGTGGCAGCCAAGGCTGTCAGCCAGAAGCGCGCCGGTGGCGCGGGGCAAGGCCCCGCCAGGCCCGAGATAGCCAAATTCATCGCGGGGGGCGGCGCACCAGCCGCCGCCCGTCGAGTCGCGCCCGCACTCCCCGGTCCCCGCGATGCCCAGCGTATCGCCGTCCTGCCATTCGATGCTGCAACCGTCGTTGGCAAGGCGGCGGTCCCCGACGCGTTCGAACAAGGTGGTGAGCGGGGTGTCGTCGGGAAAGCTGCTGCCGATGTCGACCGGCCAGAACTCATAGGCCCAGTCGATCATATCGCGGCCCTGCGAATAGGTCAGGTATTGGCACATGTTCAGCGCATCGCGCTGGGTCAGTCCCGACAGCGCCAAGGGTGTTGTGCCCTTCGGCCCCGCCACCGGCACAAAGTCCATGAACCGCGTCACCAGACCGCCGTGCAACAGCAGAAAGTCGTCCGGGCGGCGATAGTGCAGCGCGTTCTGGACCAGTGCGGACGGCGCGATACCATTGCCGATCAACTGGATGTATTCGGACATGATCTGATAGGTCAGGTCCATCGCCGCCGCGATCTCTGTCTGGCGGGCCTGCTGATCGACGGGCACAAACGGCATGTGAAAGCCCAGCCGCCCGCCCAGTTCGACATAGCGGACCGAATTGCCAGAATCGCGCGGCAGCGCCGCGAGGGCAAAGGCCACGGCGCAGGCGGACATGCATTCGTCACCGTTCAGGACAATCACACCATTCAGGGCCGGATCGCCGTTGCCGGCGCGAAAGAGCCGGAGAAGCTCTCCGATCTGGACGCCTTCGAGAAAATTGCCGCCGGGGCTGTCGAAGACGACGACAAAGGAACTGACCGTTTCTTCGGGGCCGATAAGGTCGGCGAGGCGTTGGGCGTCCCCCTGATCTATCGTGCCGGAGACATGGTATATTTGCAGTCCCTTGCCATAGTAAAAGCCGCCATCGGCCCCGGCGGGCCGCACCACGGGTTCATTGCGGCCGACGTTTGTCCACTCGCCATAGATCGGCCAAAGCTGCGCCAGCCGGGGGCGCAGGTCATCGCGCAGGGTGATCTCGGCGGCCAAGGCCGCGCTGGCCGTCAGGGCGCAAACCGCCATGAGGCAGGACAGGACAAGCCGATTCATTTCACCACGTAGGTGCCAAAGCTGTAGTTCACCGTGCCGCTGTCGAGGGTCACGGAGCCATCCATCTGGCCCTGCCCCAGCGCGGCCACGACCTGCCGCAAGGCGGCCTTGAGCTGGGCGGCGTCGTCCAGATTGGTGGAACTGCACAGATAGCCGATGGTGTGCGGACCCTTTTCGTCCTCTTCCTGAATTTCCAGACCATAGGTGCTGGTCGCCGTGACCTGATAGCGGGTCTGGATCTTGCTGAGTTCGACCTTTTCGAAAATCTCCAGCGGGATCGGCGTCAGTTTGCGGTTGGGCGAAATATCGACAAATGCCGGTGTGCAGGTCTCTGGCACGTCGGCCACGACAGAAAGTTCCTGCCCCACCCCCAGCTCCTTGGGGAACAGGGACATGATCAGCGGCAGCGGCCTTGGCTTGCCGTCCGGTGTCGGGGTCGGCGGCGTCACCTTGAGAACCTTGGAGTTCGCAAGGATCAGGGCCATCGGAATGCCAAAGTTCACGCCGATCTTTTCGATGCCCGAGTTGTGCAGCCCGATCACCTGCCGCGATGAACTGTCGATGATCGGCGACCCGGAGTTGCCGCCCAGCGTATCGCAGAGGTGGCGCAGCCGGACGCCGCCCTGAAACTCTGGCGCGGGGCCAATCGGCGGGCGGGCGGCGCGACAGCCCTCGCGGCTGATGTGCTGGGATTTGCCCAGCGGATGACCGATGATCCAGTAAGGCATGCCTTCGGTCGCTTCGTGATCGCTCAGCGGCAGCGGCGGGAACAGGTCGGTGGGCACGCCCTCCACTTCGAGGATGGTGTAATCCAGTTCGGCGGAGGTTTCGACCGGGTCCGGCTTGACGACAAATCGCTGCGCCTCATCCGCGCGGCCCGGTTCCAGAAACCCCGCAACCCATGTCAGCGAGATCAGTTTCGTGGCCCCGATGCGCGGGTCGGTGAGCACGCCGGGGATGCAGTGGTGATTGGTCAGCAGATGTTTCTCATCGACCAGAAAGGCCGTGCAGGGGTTCTGTCCCGCGTCGTGGACAATCTGCAACATGCCCACCCCGCGCCCGAGTTTGCGGAAATCGGCGTTCTCTGAATAGGTGTTGATCGGTTCGTTGTTGTAGCCTGTGACGCTGACCTCGGTCTGGAATCCGTCCACAGGCACCGGGCCCGCGACAAGCGGCGCGGCAGAAAGCAGGGCTGCACAGGCAGCGGCGGTCAGGCGGGCGACAATGGGCATGGCAATCCTCAGGTCAAAAACAATCCTCGGCCAGAGCATAGCAAAACCATACCTGCGCGCCTCGAAAAAATGCGCTATCTGGAAAATGTCGTGCCGCTCGTCTATAGTGGCAGGCACATTGACGCGGCCAATACGGCCCAACGCCATTTCGCGAAGACCTGAGCCCTTACCTTGACAGAGCTGGACCCCGCCATGACCAAATCTATCCTCCCCGCCCTTGCCCTGCTGACCCTGCCCGGACTGGTCGCCGCGCAATCGACCGTGACGCTGGATTCCTTTTCTCTGGACGACGACCCCAAGCCGAATGCCGCCGCGACAGAGATGCGCGACTGCCTGCTGGACGCCTCGGCCTGCGCCAGCAATGAGTTCGGTGGCGGCGCCAAGTTCACGCTGGACGACGTGGTCAACCTTGGCGTGGTCAAACGCGAGCCCAAGCCGCCCGTCGCGACGGGCACGCCGACCACGGCGATTGCCGTCATCGACCGGACCAAACCCGCGCCTGAGCCGCTGCCGACAATCGACCTTGAGGTGCTGTTTGCCTATGATTCGGACCGGCTGACACCGCAGGCGATGGCAAAGCTGTCGTCGCTGGCCTCGGCGCTGGCGGACCCGCGGCTGCAAGGCAGCAAGCTGGTCTTTATCGGCCATACCGATGGTGTGGGCAGCGCCGCCTATAACCGCGAACTGTCCAAGCGCCGGGCGGATTCGGTGGCGCGCTATGTGCAGTCGACCCTGCGCATGGGCACCTCGCAGATCGAGGCGGTGGGCGTCGGGTTCGACTATCTCAAGAACTCGCATTTTCCCGACGCGGCGGAAAACCGGCGTGTGCAACTGGTGCTGGTGCCGGGCGCCTGAATCCGGCCTTATGGCATGAGAACAGGTTGAAGGGGCCCGCGCGGCCCCTTTTTCGTGCTCGAATCCTTGGCAAAGGGGGCCGCAACCGCAATTTTCTTTCCTCCTCGAAATTTTACCGTTTGATAAAATTTCGACTTGTGGCACGCTGATCTCAGGAAACAGAAGAACAGGGAGAGGCCATGACCAGCCCGCAGACACCCGGCATCACGTCCGGGCGCCTCAGCCAGGAGCAATTGGCGCAAAACTTCGAGGACCTTCACGCCCCCTACGACGGGCATGAGGCGGCGGTGGCGGCGGATCGGTGCTATTTCTGCCATGACGCGCCCTGCGTGACCGCCTGCCCCAGCGACATCGACATCCCGCTGTTCATCCGCCAGATCGCGACCGGCATGTCCGAGGCGGCGGCGCGGACGATCTTTGAGCAGAACATTCTTGGCGGCATGTGCGCCCGCGTTTGCCCGACAGAGACGCTATGCGAAGAGGCCTGCGTGCGCGAAACCGCAGAGGGCAAACCGGTCGAGATTGGCCGCTTGCAACGCTTTGCCACCGACAGCCTGATGGCGCGGCAGGGGCATCCCTTTGCCCGCGCCGCCGCGACGGGCAAGCGGGTGGCGGTTGTGGGGGCTGGCCCGGCGGGTCTGGCCTGCGCGCACCGGCTGGCCATGAAAGGCCATGAGGTGGTCATCTATGAGGCCAAGCCCAAACCGGGCGGGTTGAACGAATACGGCATCGCCACCTACAAGACGGTCGATGACTTCGCCGCGCGTGAGGTCGACTGGCTGCTGGGCATTGGCGGCATAACCATCGAATACCAGCGCTCCTTGGGGGTCGAGGTGACGCTGGCCGGTCTGCGTGAGAATTTCGACGCGGTGTTTCTGGGCATTGGTCTGGGCGGGGTGAACCTGCTGGAGATCGACGGCGGCGCGCTGGCGGGGGTCGAGGATGCGGTAAGCTTTATCTCTGCCCTGCGGCAGGCCGAGGACAAGGCGGCGGTGCCGGTGGGCCGCAACGTGGTGGTGATCGGCGGCGGCATGACGGCGGTGGACGCGGCTGTGCAGGCGAAACTGCTGGGCGCGCAGACCGTGACACTGGCTTATCGGCGCTCGCAGGCCGAAATGCCTGCCAGCCGGTTCGAGCAGGATCTGGCGGCCTCCAAAGGCGTGCATCT
The DNA here is from genome assembly GCF_048262615.1 of Antarctobacter sp. Classification (GTDB taxonomy): domain Bacteria; phylum Pseudomonadota; class Alphaproteobacteria; order Rhodobacterales; family Rhodobacteraceae; genus Antarctobacter. The sequence continues at coordinate 45,746 of NZ_JBLXFB010000026.1, read as the reverse complement.
GCTGTGCAACGTGATGCCGGTGGCCATGCACGGCGATGGTGCCGTGGCCGAGATAGAGCTGGAATACACGCAGGTCGTGGACGGCCGGGTGACGGGAACGGGCGAGACGCTGCGCCTGCCCGCCGATCAGGTGTTCCGCGCCATCGGGCAAACGCTGGCCCCGGCGGACGGGCTGGATCAGGAGCACCGCAAGATCAAGGTGTCGGACACCGGGCGCACGTCGATGGACGGGGTCTGGGCCGGGGGCGATTGCACGCCCGGCGAAGACCTGACCGTGGTCGCCGTCGCCGAAGGGCGCGATGCTGCAGAGGATATTCATGCGGCACTGACCGGAGCGGCAGGGTAAACCCCGCCCTACAGGGAGACATGTAAATGGCTGATCTCACAACTGACTTTCTGGGCATCAAAAGCCCGAACCCTTTCTGGCTGGCCTCTGCGCCGCCGACTGACAAGGAATACAACGTCCGCCGCGCCTTTGAGGCCGGTTGGGGCGGTGTGGTCTGGAAGACGCTGGGCGAAGAAGGCCCGCCCATCGTCAACGTCAACGGGCCGCGCTACGGCGTGGTCTATGGCGCCGACCGCCGTGTTCTGGGCATCAACAACATCGAGTTGATCACCGACCGCCCGCTGGAGGTGAACCTAGAGGAGATGGCGCGGGTCAAGGCCGATTACCCCGACCGCGCGCTGATCGCCTCGATCATGGTGCCCTGCGAAGAGGCGGCATGGAAAGCGATCCTGCCGCGCGTGGCAGAGACCAACGCCGACGGCATCGAGCTGAACTTTGGCTGCCCGCACGGCATGTCAGAGCGCGGCATGGGGGCCGCCGTAGGTCAGGTGCCCGAGTACATCGAGATGGTGACGCGCTGGTGCAAGCAGTACTATGACCGGCCCGTCATCGTGAAACTGACGCCCAATATCACCGACGTGCGCAAACCCGCAGCGGCGGCGAAAAACGGCGGCGCGGATGCGGTGTCGCTGATCAACACCATCAACTCGATCACCTCTGTCGATCTGGACAATTTTGCGCCGGAGCCGACCATTGATGGCAAGGGATCGCACGGCGGCTATTGCGGTCCGGCGGTCAAGCCCATCGCCCTGTCGATGGTGTCCGAAATCGCGCGCGACCCGGCGACGGCGGGCCTGCCGATTTCCGGTATCGGCGGCGTGACCACATGGCGCGACGCGGCAGAGTTCATGGCGCTGGGCTGTGGCAACGTGCAGGTCTGCACCGCCGCCATGACCTATGGCTTCAAGATCGTCGAAGAGATGAAGCGCGGGCTGTCCCAGTGGATGGACGAAAAGGGCTATCGTTCGACCTCTGATTTCATCGGGCGCGCGGTGCCCAATGTCACCGACTGGCAGTATCTGAACCTGAATTATGTCACCAAGGCGCGGATCGATCAGGATGCCTGCATCAAATGCGGGCGCTGCTATGCGGCCTGCGAGGACACCAGCCATCAGGCGATCTGGATGAAAGAGGGCCGGGTGTTCGAGGTGAACGACGCGGAATGCGTGGCCTGCAACCTCTGCGTCGATGTCTGCCCGGTCGAGGATTGCATCACGATGGAACGGCTGGAGGGCGGCGCGGTGGACCTGCGCACCGGCAAGACCGTGTCGGACGAATACGCCAACTGGACGACACATCCCAACAACCCGATGGCGAAGGCGGCGGAATAAGACAACGGGCGGGGCGCTGAGGTGCCCGGCCCGCCTTGCAGCACCGAACGGGGTGTCAGGCTGCGGTGATCTGGCCATCGCTCGGGGGGCTGTGCTGCGGCACCTGCCCCCCGGTCCGTCGGGACAACGCCCAAGGCGGAGGATACAACTGTGGCCCTTCTCAATATCACGCGCTGGCCGACGGCCCTGATCTTTGTCTTTGCCGGAATTGCAGCCGCCACATTTGCCTTTGTGACGGTCAACCTGTTTTCCCAAGCCATGGCCAGTCTGGACTTTCTCAAGGCCTTTGGCTGGGAGGCGATCCGGCACGGGGCGCTGCGGCAAGTGGCGGAACTGGTGATTTGGGGCGCGCTGTCGCTGTCCTGCTGGCTGTTGTTCAAGCTCTGCGAACATGTTCTGGAGGACCGCTATCTGGACTGGGCGCGCAGATCGCAATCCCCGCGCCGGGACACAGACCGCTAAGGCGTCAGCAGACGCCGGAACAACAGATCCAGATGCTGTTCCGCGCCCGGAAACGGGTCATCGTCGTTCAGAACCGCACGCACCTGCACGTCGAAATCGGCGTAATGCTGGGTCAGCGACCAGACCGAAAACAGCAAGTGATGCGGGTCGACCGGGGCGATGCGGCCCGCGGCGATCCAGCCTTTGATCACCGTGGCCAGCCTGTCGACAAGGTCGCGCAATTCGCCTTCGAGGACGGGCATGATGCGCGGCGCGCCCTGCACGATCTCATTGGCGAACAGGCGGCTTTCGCGTGGAAAATCCCGCGACATTTGCAGTTTTCGGTGGACGTAGGACAGGATTTCCTCGACCGGTTCCCCCTTGGAATCAATGGCTTGCAGCGGGTCCAGCCATGTTTCCAGCAGGTCGCGCAAAAGCGCCTCGTAGATCGCTTCCTTGGAGGGGTAGTAGTACAGCAGGTTGGGTTTCGACAGGCCCGCCTCTGTGGCGATTCGGTCCAGTGTGGCCCCGCGAAATCCGGCCTCCGAAAACACCGTCAAACCGGCCTCAAGGATCTGCTGCCGCTTGGCGCGCTGGATGCGGGTTTGCGGGGCGGTGTCGCCCTCTTGCAGGAATGCCGATTTTTCCGTCATGGGTGCCGCCGCTCGCCTCTTTTCAACGCATCTGCCGGATTTGGCGGCAGGACGCTTGACTGACTACGCTCCTCTGGTAGCGTTCTTTTGACCGATTGGTCAAATCGGAAAGCACCCGCAGCAGACGGGGAAAAGACGGGGAGTTACGCCATGGCCGGACCAGCAGCCAACATGACCATCAACGCCGACCGGCTGTGGGACAGCCTGATGGAGATGGCCAGAATAGGCCCCGGCGTCGCGGGCGGCAACAACCGTCAGACCCTGACCGATGAGGATGCCGAGGGGCGGGCCCTGTTTCAACGCTGGTGCGAAGAGGCCGGGTGCACCATGGGGCTGGACACCATGGGCAACATGTTCGCACGGCGCGAGGGCACGGACCCCGGTGCGCTGCCGGTCTATGTCGGCTCGCATCTGGATACGCAGCCGACGGGCGGCAAATATGACGGCGTGCTGGGGGTTCTGGGCGGGCTGGAGATCATCCGCTCGCTGAACGATCTGGGGATCAAGACGCGGCATCCCATCGTGGTCACCAACTGGACCAACGAGGAAGGCACCCGCTACGCGCCCGCGATGCTGGCCTCGGGGGTGTTTGCCGGGGTGCATACGCAGGACTGGGCCTATGCGCGCGAGGACGCAGAGGGCAAGAGTTTTGGCGCGGAACTGGAACGGATCGGCTGGAAGGGTGACGAAGAGGTGGGCGCGCGCAAGATGCACGCCTTCTTTGAGCTGCACATCGAACAGGGCCCCATTCTGGAGGCCGAGGGCGTGGATATCGGCGTTGTCACCCACGGGCAGGGTCTGTCGTGGACGCAGGTGACGGTGACGGGCAAGGACGCGCACACCGGTTCTACCCCGATGCCGATGCGCCGGAATGCCGGTCTGGGCATGGCGCGCATTCTGGAAAAGGTCGAGGAGATCGCCCTGAGCCACGCGCCGCACGCCGTGGGCGCGGCGGGCCATATCGACGTCTACCCGAACTCGCGCAACGTGATCCCCGGCAAGGTGGTGTTCACGGTGGACTTCCGGTCCCCCGAACTGGCGGTGATCCGCGACATGGAGGCGCGGCTGAAGGTGGCGGCAGAAGAGATCTGCCGCGATATGGAATTGTCGGTGGAGTTCGAAAAGGTCGGCGGGTTCGATCCGGTGGAATTCGACGCGGGCTGTGTGACGGCGGTGCGCAACGCGGCGGAACGGCTGGGCTATTCCCACCGCAACCTGATTTCGGGCGCCGGGCACGACGCCTGCTGGATCAACCGGGTGGCCCCGACGGCCATGGTGATGTGCCCCTGCGTCGACGGGCTGTCGCACAACGAGGCCGAAGAGATCAGCAAGGACTGGGCCAAGGCGGGCGCGGACGTCCTGTTCCACGCGGTGGTCGAGACGGCGGGGATTGAGGGGTGAGCTTCGAGGGTGTTCAAAACGCAGTCCCGGACTTGATCCGGGACCTCGCTCTACGCCTCGAAAGAGGTCCCGGATCAAGTCCGGGACTGCGTTTGCATCTTGTTTACCATGTTTCGCCCAATGTGACGCATGGCGTTCTACACCTACATCGCGGCCTGCAACGCGAACACGGCGATCTACATCGGCGTGACGGGCGATCTGCACAAGCGCATGATGGAACATCATTCGGGCCAAGGGTCCGTTCACACCTCACGATACCGCATCCGCAAACTGGTCTACTACGAGGCGCACGAAAGCCTGCCGGACGCCATCGCACGCGAGCGAAAACTGAAACGGTGGCGGCGGTCGTGGAAAGACGCGCTGATCCAAGAAATCAATCCGAACTGGTCCGACCTGATCATGGACACCTCGTTTCTCTGAGGTCCCGGATCAGGTCCGGGACTGCGTAGCGCAGGGAGACACACCAATGACCACAGTCATCAAGAACGGCACAATCGTCACGGCAGACCTTAGCTGGAAGGCCGATGTTTTGGTCGACGGCGGCAAGATTGTCGAGATCGGCGATAACCTGAGTGGCGACAAGGAGTTGGACGCCACCGGCTGTTACGTCATGCCCGGCGGCATCGACCCGCATACCCATCTGGAAATGCCCTTTATGGGCACCTATTCCAGCGATGATTTCGACTCTGGCACCCGCGCGGCGCTGGCAGGCGGCACCACGATGGTGGTGGATTTCGCCTTGCCCTCGCCCGGTCAGGGGCTGCTGGATGCCTTGCAGATGTGGGACAACAAATCGACCCGCGCGCATTGCGATTACTCGTTCCACATGGCGGTGACGTGGTGGGGCGAACAGGTCTTCAACGAGATGAAAACCGTGATCGAAGATCGCGGCATCACCACTTTCAAGCACTTCATGGCCTACAAAGGCGCGCTGATGGTGCAGGACGATGAGATGTTCGCCAGTTTCCAGCGCATCGGCGAACTGGGCGGCATCGCCATGGTCCACGCGGAAAACGGCGACGTGGTCGCCGATCTTCAGGCGCGCCTTTTGGCCGAGGGCAATACCGGCCCCGAGGCGCATGCCTATTCCCGCCCCCCGCAGGTCGAGGGGGAGGCCGCCAACCGCGCCATCATGATTGCCGACATGGCGGGCGTGCCGCTCTACATCGTTCACGTGTCCTGCGAAGAGGCGCACGAGGCGATCCGGCGCGCGCGCCAGCAGGGCAAGCGCGTCTGGGGCGAGCCACTGATCCAGCACCTGACGCTGGACGACAGCGAATATGCGCATCCCGATTGGGACCATGCCGCGCGCCGCGTCATGTCCCCGCCGTTCCGCAATGCCAAACATCAGGACAGCCTCTGGGCTGGCTTGCAGTCCGGATCGTTGAGCGTTGTGGCCACCGACCACTGCGCCTTTACCACCGAACAGAAACGCTATGGCGTCGGCGATTTCACCAAGATCCCCAACGGCACCGGCGGTCTTGAGGACCGGATGCCGATGCTGTGGACCCATGGGGTGGAAACCGGTCGCCTGACAAAAGAGGAATTTGTCGCCGTCACCTCGACCAATATCGCCAAGGTGCTGAACTGCTACCCGCGCAAGGGGGCCATTCGCGTCGGCTCGGACGCGGATATCGTGGTCTGGGACCCGGCGAAGACCAAGACGATTGCAGCCGCGTCGCAGGTGTCCGCCATTGATTACAACGTGTTCGAGGGCAAAGAGGTCAAAGGCCTGCCGCGTTACACGCTGACACGCGGGCAGGTCGCGGTGACCGACGGTGTGCTGACCTCAGAGGAAGGCCACGGCAAGTTTGTCGAGCGCCGGGGCGGCACGCCGACCAACACCGCTTTGAGCACTTGGAAGGAACTGACCGCGCCGCGTCCGGTAAAACGGTCGGGCATTCCGGCAAGCGGGGTGTAGGTTTGGCGCGTCTCGGGGACATTGGGTTGGGGGTTGTGCGGTGCCACGGGGCACCCGCATGAGCGCGCCTTCCCTCTCTGGCGTCCTTGAGGCGGCCATCTACGTCGAAGACCTCGACTCGGCAGAGGCGTTTTACGGCGGTCTCCTGGGGCTGGAACGGATCATTCGCGTCGACGTGCGGCACGTGTTTTTCCGGTGCGGCGCATCTGTCGTGCTGGCCTTTGTCGCCGAGGCCACGCGACACCCCCCTGCCCCCGATGCCTTGCCGGTGCCGCCGCATGGGGCCAAAGGCCCCGGACACATCTGTTTCGCCACACCGGAGCAGGGGCTGGACGCGCTTGCCGCCCGCCTGACCGCTGCCGGTGTCGACATCGAAAGCGATTTTCGTTGGCCCCATGGTCCGCGATCCCTCTACGTGCGCGATCCCGCTGGCAACAGCGTCGAATTCGCGGACCCCGCCCTTTGGAGCCTAGACGTATGACAGCAAGCCCGGTGATCCAGGCCAGCCACCTCGACCTGACATTCCAGACCGCCGATGGGCCGGTCCACGCGCTGAAAGATGTCAGCCTCGACATCGAAAAGGGCAGTTTTGTCAGCTTTATCGGCCCGTCGGGCTGCGGCAAGACCACTTTTCTGCGCTGTATCGCGGCGCTGGAACATCCCACCGGCGGCAGTCTGACGGTCAACGGCATGACCCCCGATGAGGCGCGGCGCGCGCGCGCCTATGGTTATGTGTTTCAGGCGGCGGGGCTGTACCCGTGGCGCACCATCGGGCGCAATATCGCGCTGCCGCTGGAGATCATGGGGTTTTCCAAGGCCGAACAGGCCGAGCGTGTGGCGCGGGTGCTGGAGCTTGTGGAGTTATCGGGTTTTGAAAAGAAATTCCCCTGGCAACTGTCCGGAGGCATGCAACAACGTGCGTCTATTGCAAGGGCGCTGGCCTTTGACGCCGACCTTTTGCTGATGGATGAACCGTTCGGCGCACTGGATGAGATCGTCCGCGATCATCTGAACGAGGAACTGCTGAAGCTCTGGGCCAAGACCGAAAAGACCATCGGTTTCGTGACCCACTCGATCCCCGAGGCGGTGTATCTGTCGACGCATATCGTGGTGATGTCGCCCCGACCCGGTCGGATCACCGATGTTATCGTGTCCCCCCTGCCCAAGGAACGCCCGCTGGACATTCGCGATACGCCAGAGTTCATCGAGGTGGCGCACCGCGTCCGCGAGGGGCTGCGTGCGGGGTATGAGGAATGAGCGCGGGATTCCTGACGTGGCTTGGCGGTGCGATGGCGGTCTTTCTGGGCGCAAGCGCCGCGCTGCGGTCCTATGTCGACAATCAGCGGCTGATGCTGCTGGGGCTGGCCTTGGTCCTGTATACGTTGGGCAACCTGATGATGGTGCGCCTGATGCGTGAAGGCGGCATGGCGGTGGCAATCTCTGTCTCGGCGGTGCTGCAACTGGTTCTGGCCGCGTTGGTGGCCTTTATGTTTTTCGGCGAACGCCCCCTGCCGTTGCAGATGGCGGGCATTGTTCTTGGCGTCGTTGCGGTGGCCCTGATCCTGATAGCCCCCAACGTCGGAGGCGCACGATGACAAGGTTCATCCCCCCGGTTCTGGGTATGGTGCTTGCGCTGATCGCGCTGTGGTACGTCGCCGTGGTGCCGATGAACGTGAAAGAGGTGCTGACGGCGGCAGAGCGTGCGGGGGTTGCGGTCTCGCCCCCTTCGGCGGTCGAGCGGCGCGATATGGGCAACTGGGCGCTGGTGGTGCGCAACACGCACGCGCTTGGCGATAGCTGGAGCTCTGACAGGCCGAAACTGCCCGCGCCGCATCAGGTGCTGGTCGAGCTTTACGACTCGACCATTGATGAGGAAGTGAACGGGCGGCGGGGGATCGTGCGGTCGGGGACGCTGTCGAACCGGTCACTGGTGTACCACGCCATTGTCACGCTGAACGCGACCTTTCTGGGGTTTGTGATCGGCACGGTGTTGGGCGTCGGGTTGGCCGTGGGGATCGTACACAGCCGCGTCATGGACATGAGCGTGATGCCTTGGGCGATTGTCAGCCAGACCATCCCCATCGTGGCCTTGGCGCCGATGATCATCGTTGTGCTCTATTCGATTGGCGTGCAGGGGCTGATCCCCAAAGCGGTGATTTCGGCCTATCTGTCGTTCTTTCCGGTGGTCGTGGGCATGGTCAAGGGGCTGCGCAGCCCGGACTCGATGCAGATGGACCTGATGCGCACCTATAACGCACCCACGTCCGCCGTGCTGTGGAAGCTGCGCCTGCCCGCGTCGGTCCCCTATCTGTTTGCCTCGCTCAAGATCGCCATCGCGGCCAGCCTTGTTGGGGCCATCGTGGGGGAACTGCCGGTGCAGAAAGGCGGCCTTGGCGCGCGGATGCTGGCGGGCAGCTACTACGGCCAGACCGCGCAGATCTGGGCGGCGCTGCTGGTGGCGGCGGGTCTGGCGGCGGTGCTGGTCTGGGCAACAAGCTGGATAGAGCGGCGGACCCTGCGCAAGATGGGGGCCAAGCCATGACCCTTGTGGTGTTTGCTGTCCTTCTCTGGGCCATCGGATTTGGTGTGAACGTGATGCTGGCGAACGGCCCGGCGCGGGACACGGGCGCGGTGCGCCTTACGGTGCCGTTGATCTTTGGCGCGACCGTGCTGGGCATGTGGGAACTGGTGGTGCGCGGGATGCAGGTGCCAACGGTGATCCTGCCGCCGCCCTCGCTGATCGCGTCCAGCTTTGCCGGGAACCTGTCGACGCTCTGGGGCGACTTTACCCAGACGATCCTGAAAGGCGCGCTGTCGGGCTATGTCATCGGCTGCGGCGCGGCCTTTCTGACCGCGCTGCTGGTGGATCGGTCGGACTATCTGCGCCGGGGGTTGCTGCCGCTGGGCAACTTCATGGCGGCGCTGCCGATTGTGGGCACCGCGCCGATCCTTGTGATGTGGTTCGGCTTTGGCTGGCAGAGCAAGGCGGCGGTTGTGGTGCTGATGGTCTATTTCCCGATGCTGGTGAACACGGTCGCGGGCCTGTCGGAAACCTCCGCCATGCAGCGCGACCTGATGCGCACTTACGCGGCCACTTGGGGGCAATCGCTGTGGACACTCCGCCTGCCCGCCGCGCTGCCCTTCATCTTTAACGGGCTCAAGATTTCCTCGACGCTGGCGCTGATCGGGGCCATCGTTGCCGAGTTCTTTGGCAGTCCGACGCAAGGGTTGGGATTTCGCATCTCGACCAGCATCGGACAGCTTGACCTTGGCATGGTTTGGTCGGCCATCCTTGTGTCGGCGCTGTCGGGGACGGCGTTTTACGGCCTTGTGGCCCTTGCCGAACGCCGCATGACATTCTGGCACGCCTCTTTCCGAGGCGGGCGATAACCGGACCGGGAAAACCGGCCAAAAGACTAGGCACCAAGGAGGTACTGAAAAGATGAAACAGACATGGATCGCCGCCGTTGCGGCATTGGGGATGGCGTCCCCGGCACTGGCCGCGGATGAGGTCAAATTGCAACTGAAATGGGTCACGCAGGCGCAGTTCGCAGGCTACTACGTGGCGCTGGAAAACGGCTATTACGACGAGGCCGATCTGGACGTGACCGTCATGCCCGGCGGCCCCGACATCGCACCGACGCAGGTGATCGCCGGGGGCGGTGCCGACGTGGTGGTGGAATGGATGCCCGCCGCTTTGTCCGCGCGGGAAAACGGCCTGCCGCTGGTCAACATCGCGCAGCCGTTCAAATCCTCCGGCATGATGCTGACCTGCTGGAAAGACGCCGGAATCACGGAACCGGCCGATCTGGACAACCGCACGCTGGGGGTCTGGTTCTTTGGCAATGAATTCCCCTTCCTGTCGTGGATGAGCAGCCTTGGCATCAAGACCGACGGCAAGATGGACGGCTCTGTCGAGGTGCTGAAACAGGGGTTCAACGTCGACCCACTGTTGCAGCGTCAGGCCGATTGCATTTCGACCATGACCTATAACGAATACTGGCAGGTGATCGACGCGGGCGTGGACGCCGGGGAACTGGTGACCTTCAAGTATCAGGATCAGGGCGTGGCGACGATGGAGGATGGCCTTTACGTGCTGGAGGAAAACCTTGCCGATCCGGCCTTTGTGGACAAGATGACCCGCTTTGTCGCCGCCTCGATGAAAGGCTGGAAATGGGCCGAGGAAAACCCCGAGGACGCGGCGATGATCGTGCTGGACTACGATGAGACCGGCGCCCAGACCGAGGCGCACCAGATCCGCATGATGGGCGAGGTGGCCAAGCTGACCGCAGGGTCAAACGGTGCTCTGGACCCGGCGGATTACCAGCGCACAGTCGATACCCTGCTGGCAGGTGGTTCGGACCCGGTGATCACCAAGCAGCCTGAGGGCGCTTGGACGCATGTGATCTCGGACGCGGCGCTGAACTGAGCCGATTGAACGGACCGGCGCGAGGCCCTTTGCGGGGCCTCGCGTTTTTTTGACCGGAGGGCGGCTCAGCCGCCTTTGACGCCCGCCACGTTCACGTACAAGGCATAGACAGACTGCGCGGCGGCCATGAAGATCCGGCTGTTGGCGCGCCCGCCAAAGCACAGGTTGGCACAGCGTTCCGGCAAGGCGATGCGACCGATGGGCCTGCCATCCGGCGCAAAGACCATGACGCCGTCCAATTCCGGATCGCCCATGCCCCAGCCGCACCACAGGTTCCCCTCGACATCGCAGCGCATCCCGTCCGGCGTGCCCGGTCCGGCGTCGATCTGCACGCGTTTGTTGGACAGGGTGCGTCCGTCGCTGCCGACATCGTAGGCAAGGATCTTGCGGGTCGGCACGCCTCGGGATTCGACGATGTAGAGGATGCTTTCATCCGGCGAGAAACACAGCCCATTGGGGCCAAGCACGTCATCGGCGACGACAATGGCCTCACCCGTGTCCGGGTTCAGGCAATAGACATTCTGGGTCAGTTCCGGCTCTGACCTGTAGCCCTCATAGTTGCCCAAGATGCCGAACACCGGGTCCGAGAACCAGATAGAGCCGTCAGATTTGACGATGATATCGTTGGGCGAATTCAGGCGTTTGCCATCAAAGCTGTCCATCAGGACGGTGATGGTGCCGTCGTATTCGGTCCGGGTGATGCGCCGCCCGCCATGTTCGCAAGAGATCAGGCGGCCTTGCCGGTCCCGCGTGTGGCCATTGGCAAAATTAGACGGTGCGCGGAACGGGCTGACCTGCCCGGTCTCTTCGTCCCAGCGCATGATCCGGTTGTTGGGAATATCGCTCCACAACAGGTGGCGGGCGTCGCCGAACCAGACCGGCCCTTCGGCCCAGCGCATGCCGGTGGCCAGCCGTTCGACCCCCGCCAGAGGCAGGCGGTACTTGTCAAAGGCGGGGTCCAGCGATTGCACCGCCGGGTCGGGGTAACGTGTCGTCGGGGTCCAGCCGTTCGGGAAAAGGTCGTTGTCGCTCACCTGTGATCTCCTGTTGCTGCTGCGCCTTGCGGCGCGGATGTATTGGGCGGGATGCCAACCCTAACGCTTGTTCAGGGCGATCCCCTGCCCCGCCTGCCGGGGCCGGTCGAGGGTGTCATGCACGGTCAAGACCTGCGCAAGCCGGCCGGCCACCTGTGGCTGCCACGCCTCGGCGCGGCGCGCATTGAGATCAAAGCCAAGGAACTTGACCTCATTGGTGGCGCTGAGATTGCCGTCCGCGTCCATCACACGGTGGAACAGGATCAGCCGTTTGGCGTCCACCTCCAGCAGTTGCGTCTGAATGGAAAACGCATCGCCCTCGGCCAGTTCGCCGGTGTAGGTGACGTGGTTTTCGATAATGGCGTATTCGTGGCCCTGCCGCGCCTCGATGGTCTGGACCGGCGCGTTGATCCAGTTCCAGAAGGCCCAGTTCGCCTGATCGCAGATGGTCAGGTAATGCGCCATGTTGAGGTGGTGAAATTCGTCCACCCAGTCGGGTTTGACCGTGTTGCGGACCAGAACCAGCGGGGCTGCGATGTCCCCTGTCCAGTCGTGCAGGAAGGTTTCCGTGACCAGCATCAGCGCCCCTTCCAGACCGGATCGCGTTTCTCCGAGAAAGACGCGATGCCCTCTGCCGCGTCCGCGCTGGCGTAGATGCGGTCATAGATCGGCAGGTCGCCCGAGCGCATTCTGGCATAGGCCTCTTCTTCGCTCAGCCCGGTTGTGGCGCGGTCGATTTCCTTGATCGCCTGCAACGACAAGGGGGCAGAAGCGGCGACACGCTCTGCCAGCGCCAAGGCCGCGTCCAGCAGGTCAGCACCCGGCACCACCGCATTCACCAGCCCCCAGCGGGAGAGCTCCTGCGCCGTCGCACGGCGGCCCGTCATCATCATTTCCATCGCGATGGAGCGCGGCAACAGGCGCGGCAGGCGGATCACGCCGCCGGAATCGGGCACCACACCGATGGTCGCCTCTGGCAGGCCGAATTCGGCGTGGTCCGCCGCCACGATCATGTCCGCCGCCAGCGCCAGTTCAAACCCGCCGCCCAGCGCCATGCCGTTGACAGCGGCGATCACCGGCTTTTTCAGGCCCCAGAACTCTGTCAGACCGGCAAAGCCGCCGACGCCCTGATCCGCATCCGCCGCCTCGCCCTCGGCCGCCGCCTTGAGATCCCACCCGGCAGAGAAAAACCGCGTGCCGCCGCCGGTGACAATGCCCACCGACAGGCCATCATCGTCTTGCAAGGTCTGGAACGCCGCGCCCAGCGCCATGCTGGTCGCCGCCGCGATGGCGTTGGCCTTGGGCCGGTCAAGGGTGATCAACAGGACGCGCCCGTGCCGCTGAGTGGTGACGTCGCTCATGTTTCAACCAATCGTGCCAGATAGGCCCCGTAGCCCGATTTTCCGAACAGCCGCGCGCGTTGCATCAGCGCGTCGGCGTCGATCCAGCCCTGTTGATAGGCGATCTCTTCGGGGCAGCCAACCTGTTGGCCCTGCCGTTCCGACAGGGTGCGCACAAAATTTCCCGCGTCCAGCAGCGAGGCATGGGTGCCGGTGTCCAGCCAGGCATAGCCCCGGCCCATTTGTTGCACACTCAGCAGCCCGGCATGCAGGTACATCTCCAGCAGCGAGGTGATCTCCAGCTCGCCCCGCGCCGAGGGCACCACCGCGCGGGCGCGTTCGGGGGCAGAGCCGTCGAGAAAATAAAGTCCCGTCACCGCATAGGGCGACGGCGCTTTGACAGGTTTCTCGATGAGGCTGCGCACCGTGCCATCGGGGCCAAAATCGACCACGCCGTACCGTTCCGGGTCCGCCACCCGGTAACCAAAGACCGTGCCGCCCTCCGCCTGCTCATCCGCCGCGCGCAACTGTTCGGGCAATCCGTGGCCGAAAAAGATGTTGTCGCCCAGCACCATGGCCGAGGGCGCACCCGCAAGGAATGCCTCTGCCAGCAGATAGGCCTGCGCCAACCCGTCCGGAGAGGGCTGCACCACATAGTCCAAGGACAGCCCCCACTGGCTGCCATCGCCCAGCGTGCGGCGGAACTGGTCCTGATCCTGCGGCGTGGTGATGATACAGATCTCGCGGATGCCGGTCAGCATCAGCACCGACAGCGGATAGTAGATCATCGGCTTGTCATAGATCGGCAAAAGCTGTTTCGACACACCCATGGTGATCGGATACAGCCGCGTGCCCGATCCCCCGGCCAGAATGATGCCCTTGCGCTGTGTCATGCCTGTGTCATGGGTGATAAGCCCCTCTTGCTTGACGGTTGCCGGTCTGTTGCCCGCGCACTCTGGCAAGAGTGAGGCGAAATCGGAAACACTCTTCGTGCATCGGCGGTGTCCTGTGCCAGACTGGCCACGGTTGCGCCTTACTGTCGCCCCGCGTCCCGTGTAGAACGGATCGGACGACAGGACCGACGGGGGCCCGATGCTTGACGTACAACCCACCGCGCTGCCCGGCGTGCTGATCCTCACGCCGCGCCGTTTCGGCGACGCGCGCGGGTTTTTCAGTGAAACGTGGAACCGGCAGCGCATGGCCGACCACGGGATCGAGATCGATTTCGTGCAGGACAACCATTCGCTGTCGGCAGAGGCGGGCACCGTGCGCGGTCTGCATTTTCAGGCCCCGCCACATGCGCAGCACAAACTGGTGCGCTGCGGGCGTGGCCGGCTGTTCGACGTGGCGGTGGATATCCGGGTGGGCTCTCCGACCTATGGCAACTGGATCGGGGTGGAACTGTCCGCGGAGAACGGCAAGCAACTGCTGATCCCCGCCGGCTTTCTGCATGGCTTTGTCACCCGCGCGGCGGACACCGAGATCGTCTATAAATGCTCGGACTACTATGCCCCGGAAACCGAAGGCGCGGTGCACTATGACGACCCTTCGATCGGCATCGACTGGGGGCTGACCGCACCAGCCGTGCTCAGCGACAAGGACGCCGGGGCCCCTGTGTTCAAGGCCTTCAACAGCCCCTTCACCTGGGAGGGCGCGGCATGAAACTGTTGGTGACCGGCGGGGCCGGGTTCATCGGCTCTGCCGTCGTGCGCCGGGCGATTGCGCAGGGCCATGAGGTGGTCAATCTGGATGCGCTGACCTATGCCGCCTGTCTCGACAATGTCGCCAGCGTGGTGGACCACCCCGGCTATGCCTTCGAGCAGGCCGATATCCGCGACCGCGCCGCGCTGGACCGGGTGTTTGACGCCCATCGCCCCGACGCGGTGATGCATCTGGCCGCCGAAAGCCATGTGGACAGGTCCATCGACGGGCCCGGCACCTTTATCGACACCAATGTCATGGGCACCTTTCACCTGCTGGAGGCGGCCCGCGCCTATTGGACCGGGGCGGGCAGGCCCGAGGCGTTCCGCTTTCACCACATCTCGACCGATGAAGTCTATGGCTCGCTCCCGGCAGACCCCCGGACCCGGTTCACCGAAGACACCGCCTACGACCCCAGATCGCCCTATTCCGCGTCCAAGGCAGGGTCGGACCATCTGGTGCGCGCGTGGCATGAGACCTACGGACTGCCGGTGGTGCTGACCAATTGCTCGAACAATTACGGCCCCTACCATTTCCCCGAAAAGCTGATCCCGGTGGTGATCCTGAACGCGCTGGCGGGCAAACCCCTGCCGATCTACGGCGACGGGTCCAATGTGCGCGACTGGCTCTATGTCGAGGACCACGCCGAGGCCCTGTTGCAGGTGATCACGCGCGGCACGGTGGGGCGCAGCTACGCCATCGGCGGAGAGAACGAACGCACGAACCTGCAACTGGTGCAGACGCTCTGCGCGATCCTTGACCGCAAGCGCCCTTTGCCAAAGGGGTCTTACGCCGACCTCATCACCTTTGTGACTGACCGCCCCGGCCATGACGCGCGTTACGCCATCGACCCCGCGCGCATCCGCGATGAACTGGGCTGGCGGCCATCGGTGACGGTCGAAGAGGGGCTGGAACGGACGGTGGACTGGTATCTGGCGCATGAACCCTGGTGGCGCGCCTTGCAACACCGGCAGGGCGTAGGACAGCGGCTGGGAGTGACGGCGTGATCCTTGTCTTTGGCCGCACCGGGCAGGTCGCCACAGAATTGCAGCGGCTGGGTGATGTGACGGCGCTTGGCCGCGACGACGCCAATCTGGAAGACCCCCGGACCTGCGCGGACGCCATCCGCCAGCACCGCCCCGATATCGTCATCAACGCCGCCGCCTATACCGCCGTGGACCACGCCGAACAGGACGCGGCGCGCGCCACCCTGATCAATGGCGCGGCCCCCGCCGCCATGGCCCGCGCCTGTGCGGATGCGGGCGCGGCGCTGGTGCATATCTCGACCGACTACGTCTTTGACGGCTCGGGCTCCGCCCCATGGACCCCGGACGCCCCCACCGCGCCGATCAACGCCTATGGCCGCTCCAAACTGGCCGGGGAAGCGGGCATACGCGCGGCGGGCGGCACATACGCCATCCTGCGCACCTCTTGGGTGTTCTCGGCCCACGGTGCCAATTTTGTGAAAACCATGCTGCGGCTGGGGGCGGACCGGGACCGGCTGAACATCGTCGCCGACCAGATCGGCGGCCCGACCTCCGCCGCCGCCATCGCCCGCGCCTGCCTTGCGGTGGGTCGGGCGCTGCGCCACAACCCGCAAAAGACCGGCACCTATCACCTTTCCGGCACCCCGGAGACCAGCTGGGCCGATTTCGCCCGCGCCATCTTTGACCGCGCGGGCCTTGGGACACAGGTGCTGGACATCGCAACCGCCGCCTATCCGACGCCCGCCGCCCGCCCGCTGAATTCGCGGCTGGACAACAGCAGCCTCACCCGGACCTTTGGGTTGCCGCGCCCCGACTGGCGCGCCGATCTCAATGAGGTGTTGCGGGAACTGGCGGCGCGCTGATCCCGGCTTCTTCTCTGTCCAAATACACCCGGGGGTGAATGCGCCAAAGGCGCAGAGGGGGCAGCGCCCCCTGCGCGCCCAACAAATGTGCATCGGCCTTCAAGGCGCGCCACGGGGCCGCGTTGCCGCTTCCATGGTCGCGCCCCTCTTGCCTATAACGGAATGATGACCTCAGACGGACCATCCCCGATGCCACCGCCCGCCCCGCTGTCAAACCGTCTGCGCGCGCTCCTGATGCGGCTTTATCCGGAGCGCGACGCCGACATGCTGACCGCGCAGGTGATCGAGGCGTTCTGGCCCGATCAATCCGCCACCCGCAAACGCGCCCGCAAGCCCGGCAATACCCTATGGTCGCAAAAGGACGCGCTGCTGATCAGCTATGGCGACAGCCTGATCGACGGCGTCTACAAACCGCTGGACCTGCTGCGCGACTTTCTGAGCAGCCACATGCAGGGGGTGGTGAACGGGGTCCATATCCTGCCGTTCTTCCCGTTCACCTCTGACGACGGCTTTGCCGTGACCGATTATCGCAAGGTGAACCCGACGCTGGGCGACTGGCCGGACATCCGCCGGATCGGCGCGGAATGGCACCTGATGTCGGATCTGGTGCTCAACCACGTCTCAAGTCAGGGCACCTGGTTCAACGCCTACCGCCAGGGCCAGGCCCCCTTTGACGGGTTCTTTTACGAAGCCTCACCCGAGGACGACCTGTCGATGGTGGTCCGTCCGCGCATCACGCCGCTGCTGCAAGAGGTCGAGACGGCGATGGGCACCCGACATGTCTGGTGCACCTTCAGCCACGATCAGGTCGATCTGGACTTCCGCAACCCCGAGGTGCTGCTGGAAATCATCCGCATCATCCGGCTGCATGTGGACGCAGGCGTCAAGATCGTCCGACTGGATGCGGTGGCCTTTGTCTGGAAGGAACCCGGCACGCCCTCGATCCATCTGCCCAAGACCCATGCCATTGTGCAGCTGTTGCGCGTGCTGGCGGATTTCGCGGCGGAACCGATTGTCCTGCTGACGGAGACGAACGTGCCCAAGGCCGAGAACCTCAGCTATTTCGGGCAGTTGAATGAGGCGCACTGGATCTACAACTTTCCCCTGCCGCCGTTGATCCTGCACGCGATGCTGTCGGGCGATGCCAAGGCGCTGTCGAACTGGCAGCGGGCGATGCCCCCTGCCCCGCATGGCTGCGCCTACCTGAACTTCTCGTCCAGTCACGACGGCATCGGCATGCGCCCCGCCGAGGGGCTGCTGCCGGATGAGGAAATCGCCCGGATGATCCAGACCGTGCAGGAAACCGGCGGCCTTGCCTCGATGCGGGCGCTGCCCGGCGGCGGGACGGCGGTCTATGAACTGAACACCACCTTCTTTTCGGCCATGAAACGCACCTACAAGGGGCCGGACGGGTTGCAGGTGGACCGCTTTGTCTGCTCGCAGACCATCGTGATGTCGCTGGAGGGTATCCCGGCTTTCTACATCCACGCCATGCTGGCCACCGAGAATGACCTAGAGGGCGTCGCGCGGCGCGGCATGAACCGGGCGATTAACCGGCATCGCTGGGACTATCCTGAGTTGCGGGCAAAGCTGGCCGATCCGACAAGCGATCAGGCGCGGGTGCTGGCAGCGCTGTCAGAGCGGCTGCGGCTGCGGTCGAAACAGGCGGCGTTCCATCCCAACGCGACGAATTTCACCCTGATGGTGGATGACCGGGTCTTTGCCGTCTGGCGGCAGGCGCTGGACCGCAGTCAGTCGATCTTTGCCTTGCACAACGTCAGCGCCGAAACGGTCGACCTGCCGCCCCGCGCGCTGAACCTGATCGCGGATGAGGATTGGGTGGATCTGCTGTCCGGTGAGACCCTGCACCCGGAAGAGGACGGCGTCACGCTGGCCCCCTATCAATGCCGGTGGATCACCAACCGAAAGTGAGGCGCGCGCCTATCGGTCGACACCCCTTTGGATATTGCTCAGCAGGACACGGGCACGCGCGGCATGGGCGCCTCTGGGGTACTGGCTGAGATAGTTGTGCAACCCCGCCTCGCCCCGCGCACGGCTCCAGATAGCGGTTTCCTGAGCGGAAACGGCGGCACGGACTGGTTGTCTGACGGGAGGGACCGCGACGGTGGCCTGCGGGGCTTGCGTGGCGGCGAGGTCCGCCAGACGCGCGATCTGCTGCGCGTCGATATAGCCGGTCACTGCCGCCCCGTCGCTATTCTGCCATGCGGCGATTGCCCCGCGCGTGACCGGGCCGAATATGCCGTCGATGCCGCGCGTCGGGAACCCAAGGCGTACCAGATCGCGCTGGATCGACCGCCGCGCCGCCGGATCCAGCGTCAGCGCCGCCTCTGCCACGGCCCCCTGCGCCCGGTCCGCAAAGTGCCCCTGCGGGAAGCTGTCGAGATAGCCGCGAAAGGCATCGACGCTGCCCGCCCCCTGCGCCTGCTGCCAAGCCATGTCGTCCAGCCGCCGCGCCCGGTTTCGTGCGGCTGTTTGTTCGGCTTCTGTGGGGGGCCTGACCTCTGTATGGTCCAGCACCACAAGGCTGTCAGAGCGGTGTCCGTCGATGGTCAGGTCATAGCCTTCTGCCGCCCGTTCCAGTCGCGTGCCGGGTTGCGCCATTTCGCGGGCGGCGAACTGCGCCACCTGATCGGATGGGCCACGGATCACGGTCACGCCGTTGGGAACAACCAGCGCGCCGAGGGCCTCTTGTGCCCCGGCCTCCCCCAATACAAGGAAGGCCCGGCGCGGGCTTTGCGCCAGCACGTCCAGAACGGCAGACAGCGACAGGCCTGGAGCCCCCGCTGCCTGATCCGGGCCGGCAGGCCGCAGATAAACGTCGCCCGGCCCCTGCACAAACTTGCCCGACAGGACAACAACCAGCGGGGCCTCATCCTTGGCAATCGAGCCGACGAAGGCATCAAAGGCCTGCGCCATGGGAGCGTGCCCGCCGTTTGCCAGCGCCTCGACCTCTTGCCCGCGCAGACGCAGGGCATGGGCCACCTCCTGCACCTCGGCGGGGCCGAAACCGGCGGTCACTTCGCCGTAGCGGGCATTGCCGATGACCAGCGCGTCGCCGGTGATGAACAGGGCGAATGAGGGGGTTCCAGCCAAGGCGCCCAGCAGCGCCAGTCCCGCTTTCCACATCATCACATGTCCCTCCGTGTCGTCCCGAGTCGCCTGTGCAGGCGGGTAATCCCGCCCGAGCGTAGCGCCTTCCTTGGCGCACGTCGACATTGCCGGGGGGGGGGCGTGGTCGCTCAGAACGCCTTGGGCGCGTACTCATCATTGTCGGCGGCGGCGGCCGCGCGCAACTCGCTGACAATCCCGGCGTCGGCGGCGTTTACGCGGCTCCAGTTCGGGACAAAGGGCGTCTCATTCGGCTTGTCGAGGAAGACGTGGCCCGCCGCCATGATGTTGTTGGCGAACAGTTCGATGGTCTTTTCCTCGCGGTGACGATCGATGGTCAGGCCGTTCATCTTGGCGTCATTGTCATAGAATTCCACCAGATCCAGCGCGACCCGGTAATACGTGGCCTTGAGCGCGCGAAAGACGTTTGGGGTAAAGACCGTGCCGTCGGCGGCCAACTTGCGGAAGATCGCCTTGCAGATGTCCATCGACATACGGTTAAGCCCGGTGGCGGCGTCCTCTTCGCTGACCGCCTGATGTTTGTGGTCATAGGCGTCGGCGATTTCCACCTGACAGACCGAATGCCGCCCCAGATTGCGCCAGACCTCTGACAGGACGCCGATCTCCAGCCCCCAGTCCGACGGGATACGCAGATCGGGCAAAAGCGAGGTGCGCAGCGCAAACTCCCCCGACAGCGGATAGCGGAAGGCGCGCAGGTAATCGATGTAATCGCGGTCACCGACCACCTTTTTCAGCGCGATCAGCAGCGGTGACACCAAGAGGCGGGTCACCCGCCCGTTCAGCTTGCCGTCGCCGATGCGGGGATAGAACCCCTTGGACAACTGATAGCGGAAATTCGGGTTCACCACGGGGTAGACCAGCCGGTCCAGAAGATCGCGCTTGTAGGTGACGATATCGCAGTCATGCAGCGCCATCACGGCGCTGTCGGCGCAGGAAATCAGGTAGCCCATGCAGGTCCACATGTTCTTGCCCTTGCCCTGCTCCTCTGGTGCCAGTCCCATCCCGACCAGCTTGGCGTCCAGCGCCTGCATACGGGGGCTGTCGTTCCAGAGCACCACATGGTCCTGCGGCAGGCGGGCAAAGAAATCGCGGGCGCGCCGGAACTGGGATTCATCGGCGCGGTCGAGGCCGATGATGATGCGGTGCAGGTAAGTGACCTTGCTCAGCTCATCGATGATGTTGCCCATGGCCGGGCCTTCGAGTTCGGAAAACAGGCAAGGCAGGACGAGGCTGATCTTGCGGGTCTGGGCGTAGGTCTCGATCTCATAGATCAATTCCTCCTGCGGGCGCGAGCGGAGGTTGTGAAACTGCGCGATATTGCCGTTCTGGTGAAAATCCGCCATGCGAGTCAGTCCTTTGTGTCGTTCAGAAAGGCCAGCACCGCCTCGGCCCAGCCATTTGGGCCGAAACCTGTGGTGCGCCGGATGGTGCCCTGCGCTTCACCGGGCAATTCGGGGATGCCGGGGCCGTGGTCGTTGCGCACGATGACGCCGAAATCGGCGGCCCGCAGCATGTCGCTGTCGTTGGGCGCGTCGCCCAGCGCCAGCGTGCGCCGCGCGTGCAGTTCGGCGGCAATCTGGCGCAAGCCGTCGGCCTTGGTGCGCCCGTGCGAGAGCGTCAGGAACCTCCCGCCGGACCGTGCGTGAATGCCCTGCTCTGCGAGGCCCTCCAGAAAGGCGGTGCGCCCCGCGTCCGTACCATGCCAGAGACCGGGCTCTGAATGCTGGCGTTGGCGGGCGCGTTTTGCCGACGCCAGTGGCAGGCCGGTGATCTGCGTGACCTCGGCGTCTGTCATATCGCCAAAGCCGGTGAACAGGGCGCGCAGATCGGCGGGCAGCGCGTCCAGCGCGGCGCGGATTGCGATATAGGGTGCATCATCTGCGCCACGTGCCCCGAAGCGGTAGATCCCTGCTCCGTTTTCGACGATGGCGGGCCAATGCCCGAGGTTCAGCGCCTTGTGCAGCACAGCGACCTCGGCGGCGGTTTTGGACGTGGCAAGGATCAGCGGGATGCCCCGCGCGGCAAGCGCATCCAGTGCCGGTTGCGCCGGGGCGTATGAGTAATTTTCGTGATCCAGAAGGGTCCCGTCCAGATCGCTGAAGACGACAAGTTCTGTCACGCGGGATGCCGATGTTTCATTGCCGTCCTGTTATGACGGCCCGCAGCGGGTCACGCCAGCGCAGCGACCGGGCAGAGCCGCCGGCTGCGCAAAAAATGGGCGGCTGCACGCCAATTGCCCGAAGCGCCCGAAAAACAGGCGCTTCAGGTCTGGCGTACCACAACGTCAACGGCCGCTTGGCCGGCCACCACCCGTCGCGCGTTGGGGATGTCGTTGGACAGCGCCTTTTGCAGCGCCGCCTCTGGGGTGAACCCATAGCCAAGCCAGCGGCTTACAAGGCGGCGCTCCAGTTCCTCCTCGGGCACGTCCAGAAAAACGGTCGCGTCCCAGAGCGGCATCAGACTATCCCATGGGGCTTCGGCAAAACATAGGTAATTGCCTTCGGCCACAACGATTTCCGTGTCCGGGCCGATCTCTTGCGCACCCGCGATGGCGATTTCGCGGGAGCGGTCAAAGACCGGCAGAAAAACCGACGGTTCAGACGCGACCCGGAGCAGCATGGCCCTGAACCCATCGAAATCAAAGGTCTCTGGCGCGCCTTTGCGCGGCAGCAGGCCGCGCGGTTCCAGCAGCCGGTTGTCGAGGTGAAAGCCGTCCATCGGCATCAGCACCGCGCGCGGGCCAAGATGATCGACCAGTGCCTCTGCCAAGGTGGATTTGCCCGACCCCGGCGGGCCCGCAACGGCCAGCATCAGGCGGCGGCCCTTGGGCGTGACCTGTGCAAGCCGGTCAGAAACCCGGCGAAGGTTTGCTTCGGAAATCATCGCTCAGAACGCCTGCGCCGCTGCGACGGCGCGTTTCCATGCGGCGTATTTGGCGCTGCGGTTGTCTTCATCCATGTCCGGCTCGAACCGGCGGTCCAGTGCCCATGTCTCGGCAAAGCCCGCCATGTCGGGGTACAGCCCCGCCCGCTGTCCGGCGAGCCAAGCGGCCCCCATGGCGGTGGTTTCCAGCACTTCGGGCCGGTCGACCGATGCGCCGATGATGTCCGACAGAAACTGCATCGCCCAGTCCGACGCGGTCATGCCACCATCGACCCGCAGGGTCGCGGTCGCCTTGTCGCCGCCGCTGGAGGCCCCCCAGTCGGCCTGCATCGCCTCCAGCAGGTCACGGGTCTGGTAGCCCACGGATTCAAGCGCGGCGCGCGCCAGTTCCGCCGGGCCGGAATTGCGGGTCAGGCCAAAGATCGCGCCGCGGCAGTCCGCGTTCCAATAGGGCGCGCCAAGTCCGGTGAAGGCGGGGACAAGGATGATGTTCTGTCCCTCGTCGGCGGTGGCGGCCAAAGGCTGGGTCTCTGCGGCCTCGCGGATGATCTTCAACCCGTCACGCAGCCATTGCACCACCGCACCGGCAACAAAGATCGACCCTTCAAGTGCATAGCTGCGCTTGCCATCCAGTTGATAGGCGATCGTGGTCAAAAGCCGGTGGGTGCTGGTCACCGGCGTGTCGCCGGTGTTGAGCAGGGCAAAACAGCCGGTGCCATAGGTGGATTTCATCATCCCCGGTTTGAAACAGGCCTGCCCCACGGTGGCGGCCTGCTGATCGCCCGCCACGCCAAGGATCGGGATTTCGCGGCCAAAGAGGTCGGCGCGCGTCATGCCGAAATCCGCGGCGCAGTCCAGCACCTCTGGCAACATGGACTTGGGGATGTTCAGCATGGCGCACATCTGATCCGACCATGCCCCGCGATGGATGTCGAACAGCATGGTGCGGGCCGCATTGGTGGCATCGGTGACATGGCGCGCACCACCGGTCAGGTTCCAGATCAGCCAACTGTCCACGGTGCCGAACAGCAGCTCTCCGGCCTCGGCCCGCGCGCGGGCACCCTCGACGTTGTCAAGCAGCCACGCCAGTTTGGTGCCCGAGAAATACGGATCGAGCAACAGGCCGGTGGCCTCGGTCACGGCGCGTTCGTGGCCCGCCTCTTTGAGCGCGCGGCACATGTCGGCGGTGCGGCGATCCTGCCAGACAATCGCGTTGTGGATGGGTTTGCCCGTGGCGCGATCCCAGACCAATGTCGTTTCGCGCTGGTTGGTGATGCCGATACCGGCAACCTCCGAAGGGCGCAGATTGGCCTTTTCCAGCGCCGCCCGGCAGGTGGCCGCCGTGGTGGCCCAAAGATCCGACGGATCATGTTCGACCCAGCCGGAGGCCGGATAATACTGGGGAAACTCCTCTTGCGCCGCACTGACGATCTTTAGCCCGGCGTCAAAAACGATGGCCCGGCTTGACGTGGTGCCCTGATCAATGGCCAGAATATAGCCCATGGTCCGCTCCTCCCGATGCAGGCGCCCGGTCTTGTGCCGGGGCCTCCCGTGACTAGCCCCGCCCGCCTGCGCTGACAAGATGTTCACAAACCACGACAGGGAACGCGGCGGGCCCTGTCCGCGTTCCATAAGGGAGTACAGGACGGGTGCGGCGTGCCGCCTGCCCGCAGGATGCA
Source organism: Antarctobacter sp. (assembly GCF_048262615.1). Taxonomy (GTDB): domain Bacteria; phylum Pseudomonadota; class Alphaproteobacteria; order Rhodobacterales; family Rhodobacteraceae; genus Antarctobacter. The sequence continues at coordinate 21,588 of NZ_JBLXFB010000026.1, read as the reverse complement.
CAAGGAGGCCCCGATGTTGCACGACCTTTCAGAGCTGTCTGACACGCCGCTTGAAACCCTCTCTGGCCCGGCGGCCCTGCGCGAGGTCTTTTTCGACCGCGCAACAGGCCGCATCCGCCTTGTGGCCATCGAGATGACACAGGCGGCCCCCCGGACAGAGGCGCTGATCGACGCGGCGCGCCTGTCGACCCCGGTACATGAGGCCGGGGGGTGGACGCTTGCCGTGGGCGACGATGAAATCGCCGAGGCGCTGAGTTGGCCCGAAGTGCTGGACAGCGACGCCCAAGACCTGACGATCTGGCCGATGGTTGTGGCTGGGCCGCTGGGCACCAGTTTCGCGCCTTTGCTGGCGCTGTCCGCGCTGCGCGCCAATATGCCCGAGTCCGACGACACATCGCCGGACACCCAGACCGCCAATGAACTGGTCGCGCCGCTGGAACAGGCCAGCGACTGGATCGGCGCGGCGGTCTTTGGACAGGATGGAGAGCTTGGGCGATTGACCGCGCTGCTGTTTGAGCCCGCCACCCGGACCATTCGCGGACTGCGCTTGACCGATACACCCGATGGCGGCCCCTGCGACCTTCCCTTTGCCAGCCTGCGGCACCGGGCCGAGGCGGGCGGGCATCTTGTGGTCGATGCGCATCGCGCCGATCTGAAGACCGTCGCCGAGACCGAGCTATGACCCGACAGGGTTAAAAAAGGTTATCCGGCGGGGAACAAAACCTTCCGCCGGGCATTGGGTTGCTATCAAGGCACGAGACCTGCGGGTGCATTCCCTCCCCTCTCCCCCGCCCGCAAGATAACGCCCCCGTCGGTGCTCCGCCGGGGGCGTTTCCTTGCGCGGGTCATGGACCGGGGGGGGCGTGCGGCGCACATGCACAGCCACCGGGCACACGAAAAACGCCCGCCGCGAAACCGCGACGGGCGTTTGCCTGTTCTATTCAGAGTGGATCAGTCGAGCAGGGCCGAATGCAGCGTCGATTGTGCGCCGTGCATATCGACGTGGACCAGCGCGTCGTGTTGTTCCAGCACGTCATGAATCGCCACCAGCTTGGCCACATGCGAGGCCGAGGGGTGATCTACGATCATTTGCAGACGGGCACGGCCCTCCGGCGGTACCTCCGCCAGTTCAAAGGCCTCGACAAATTGATGCAGATCGGCGGCAAGCCCATCCCGGACCTGCGCGTTCGCGGGGGCCGTCAGCAAGGCGGCAGCGAAAGTGAGTGCGATGATACGGAGCATTGTGATCCTCCTGGTCCGGTTGCGGTCTTTGGGCAAATTCTGCCCGTCCGGTCGCGCCGTCATGGCGGCGACCGTGGTTTCTGGTCTTGCGATCTGGTGTCGTGGTACGGGCTTGGCGGCGCGCCGGTCGAAAACTAGAGCTTGCCGGGCGGCGGCTCACACCGGGGCGGCACCGTTGGCGTCGGCAGACACATCGCGTTCATGTTCGTTGCCCCCCATTTGGCCAACTGTTTTCGACAATGGCGCCGAACGAGCGACGCCCCAGCGGAGGGCTATGTCATGGCAGCGCGGCGAGTTGCCGCAAAACATGCCTCCGTCCGCTGTCTTCAATAGCAAAACTCCGCCAATGCGGAAAAGGTTCCCTTGCGCTCGCAATTCCCCGCAATTTGGGTGCGGGGAACGAATCGCCAGAGCCGCGCGTTGCGCCCCAGCGGGGAATTTACCGCCACCGAAGGACAGGCCAGACATGAACGCATTCACCCTTTCGACCCGTGGCGGACACGTCCCCGTCCCGCCGCAGCGTGCGGTGGACCCGCTGGTTTTTCTGCCCGGCCTGTTCATGACCAGCGACGCCTGGACACCGATTTGCCAAACCATGGGGCTGCGCAACCGGCTGATGCTGGATCTGCCGGGACACCGCGCCGGAGAAACGGCGGCGCAGGTGGTCGAGATGCTGCAAGACGATCGCTGGCTGGACCGGATGGCGGCGCAGATCGCGCAATTTTCCGATGGCGGCCCGGTGCATCTGGTCGGCCATTCCAGCGGCGGGCTGGTGAGCCTGCTGCTGGCGCTGCGCGCGCCGCATCTTGTGCGCTCTCTGGTGCTGGTGGGCGCGCCGGTCACCGGTCGCCGCGACCTGCCGCGTGACATTGGCGGGGCGCTCATGGCGCATGATCTGGCCGGACGGTGGAGCATGCCGCTGCTCTGGCGGCTGGGACTGGCGACGCGGGCGAATTTCGAACGCTCCATGGCAACGGTGCTGCCACGCGCGTCGACAAGGCACGTCCCCGAGGCGATGCGGCGCAGCCTGCAACGCTGTGACCCGGAAGCCATCCGCCAGTTTGGAAAATGGGTGCTGGCGCAGGATGTCACCGCCACGATGACGCAGATCGACACGCCCTGCCTTGCCATCATCGGGCGGCATGACCAAGTGGTGCCCGCGCAACACCAGATCAAGCTCTTGCGCCACCTGCCACAGGCGCAGGCACAGTTGGTGCCCGGCGGCCACCTGCCTTTTGTCGAGCAGCCGCAGCACTTTGCCCGGACGTTACGGGGCTGGGTGTCGCTGCCGCACGGCGCGCAGGCGGCCGGGTGACGGGGATGGCGAAAAAACGTGCCTTCGGCTTTGTCCAGACCATGCTGACCCTGCGCCGGATCAGCCGCATCCTTTGGGTCAGGGTCGCCTTGTTGTCCGCCCTGTCGGTGATCGCGGCGCTGTCGGCGGAACTGCTGGGGCCGCTGATACCGGATGGCCCGCGTGACCGGTTCACCGCATCCGCCACGCTGCCGATCCTCAGCATCCTTGCCAACGGGATGCTGGCGGTGGCGACCTTTTCGCTTGGGATCATGGTTTCGACCCACCGCACGCTGGCGCAGCAATCGACCCCGCGCATTCACCGCTTGCTGATGGAAGACACCTCGACCCAGACGATGCTGGCGACCTTTATCGGGGCCTTTGTCTTTGCCCTGTCGTCGATCATCCTTTACCGCGCGGGGTACTACAGCGAAAGCGCCTCGGTCATTGTCTTTGCCGTGACGGTTTTTGTGGTGGCGGCAATCGTCGTGTCGCTGGTGCGCTGGATCGGGCAGTTGTCAAAAATCGGCAGCGTGGAATACGCCCTGTTGCGCGCCGAACAGACCGCGCGTGAGATCCTGTACCAACAGCGACACCTGCCGCGCCTCGGCGGGCGGGCGCTGGAACAGGTGCCAGACGGCGAAGAGACCAAGATCATCGCGCCACGCTCCGGCTTTGTCCGCCGGGTCGAGATGGATGAACTGCAAAGCCGGGCCGAGCGGTGTGACGCCGTGGTCTGCCTGACGGTTCTGCCCGGTTCGATAGTCCTGCGCGAACAGGTGCTGGGCACGCTGCGGGGCAGCGCCGAAACCGACGGTTTTGCCGCCTGTTTCCTGATCGACCCGGAGCGGACCTATGAACAGGACCCGGCCTATGCCCTGCAAGCGCTGCGCGAGTCGGCCTCCAAGGCGCTGTCGCCCGGAATCAACGACCCCAAGACCGCGATCGACGTGATCGCCCGTCTGGAACGCCTGCTATGGGACTGGGCGCTGGCCGATGAGAACGCCGCAGAACCGATCTATGATCGGGTCTACCTGCGTGCGCTTGGGGCGGATGCGCTGGTCGAGGCGGCATTCCGCGATCTGTCGCGGGACGCGGCGGGGTTTGGCGACGTGCTGGAGGCGGTGGCCTTGGCGTTGGCACATCTGCGCCAGCGGATGCCGGCCGAAGGCCGCGCCGTGATCGACGATTTGATCGCCGATCTTCGCGCCCATGGCACCGCCGGGCTGATGACGGAACGGGAGCGCAACCGCCTGACCGTCCGGCTGGACACGCTCGGGCTGTGACCCGCCTGTGATCAGTCTGCCGTCGCCGGGGACCCGTCGCTGACCGGGACGCCGCCGCTCAGGATTTGCGGGCGCATCAGCACCTCGAACCACAGCATCACCGGCAGCGCCACGATGGCCCCCACCGGCCCCCAGAGCCAGAGACCAAAGACAATCGCCACAAAGACGCCCAGCGGATTCATGGCCAGCCGTTGGCCCACCACCCAGGGGGTCACAAAGTTGGCCTCAGTGAAATTGAGCAGCAAATAGGCGACCGCGGGCAGCAACGACATGGCACCGGTAAACTGCAAAAGGCCGGAAATGAGCAGCCCGCAGATGACCATCAGCGGACCAAGGTACAGCATGTAGTTCAACACCGCCGCCGCCAGCCCCCAGAGCATCGCGTATTCCACGCCGATGGCCAGCATCGCCAGCGCGGTGATCGTCCCGAGACAGGCGTTGACCAGCGTGACGGCCGCGAAGTAACGCGCCACCGCGCGATCCGCCTTGCGCAGCTTCGGCTCCAACACGCCAACGGCGGAATAGATCTCGTTCCGGGTGAGCACGAAGAAGAAAAGCGTCCCGATGAAGATAAAGAACTGCGCGCCAAAGTTGGGGGCCAGCCACAATGCGTCGCGCACCGACGGCAGGGCGCTTTTGGTGTCTGCGTCCGCGCCGCCATTCGCCCCCTCGATCTCTTTGCTGATCGTCTCGATCCCACGCAGCACGCCGGACAGGGTGTCGATCCAGCGCGCCGCCGCCGCCTTGAGACGCGGCAGCTGTTCGATGAACATGTTCAGCAGCGGCTCTACCATAAGCAACAGCAGCGCAATCAGGCTGGTTGTGACCAGCAGCAGCAGGATCGCCGTTGCGACCCGCGGCACGCCAAGGGCGGTCAGGCGCTCCGCCAAGGGCGACACAACGATACCGACCACAAGCGCAAAGACCACGGGCGCGATGACCTGCTTGCCAAGGTACAGGCCAATGGTCACCGCAATCATGGTCAGGATAAGCAACATGACGCGCTGTGCGCGGTCGCTGAGGGCAGTGGTCAGCATGTCGGGACCTTCCGGATCACTTGGGCGATTTTTGGCGACGCGCCTGCGAGAGCAGCACGGCGGCCAGCGCCCCGGCCCCAAGGACCAGCGCCCCGGTGGGAAACCCCGACCCGGAACCGGCGTCGCCGGTCTCGCGTGCGCCCTTGCCGGATGCAAACAGTCCCAGACCCAGCCCGATCAACGCGGCAGCGCCGGGGTTGTGCCGCGCGGCGCCAAAGGCGCCCCGTGCGATCCTGCCGGCCTGATGCTGGGCGACGCCGGCAAGCGGGGCCGCCACGGCCCCGCGCCGGGTGCTGCCTTCCAAGGCCTCCAGCGCGATTTTCAGACGCGCGCGCTCTTCGGCAGCGCGCATTTCCAGGTATTCGATCTCAGCCACGGCGCATCTCCTGCAAGGTTTCCATATCGCGCTTCACGTTGTTGAGGCTGCGCGTCGGGGTCAGCTTTTTGGCGCTGATCCGTCGCCGCCCCACCCATGCGCAGAGCAGCGCGACCAGCAACAGGCCGCCGCCTGTCGCCGCGGCGGCCTGGACCGCCGACAGCCCCTGCGTGGCCAGCCACGCCACAAACCCGGTGGCCAGCATGTTCAGGGCGACAATCGACAGCACCAGAGCCGCGCCATAAAACGCCAGCCCGGTGCCGGCCCGGGCCACGCTTTGCGCCATTTCGGCCTTGGCGAGGCGGAATTCCGTCTGCGCCAACGAGACAACGCGTTGCGCGACCTCGGACAACAGGCGGGGCGCGTCGCGCAGATCAGGACCGGACATTGCCGGGGCCTTCGTTCAGTTGCGCCATAACCGACCGGTCATCGGTTTCGACCGGAGCTGCTCGCGATTTCCGGCGGCGCACGGCCACGTACCCCGCCACCGCTGTCGCGGCCAAGGCAAGCACCGGGTTCCGCCGCGCCATGTGCAACCCGCGCAACATCAGTCCAGCCGGAGCCGCAATGCCGAACCGTGACGCCGCCTGCGAGGCGATAAGCGCGCCCGCTGTGGCACCTGCGGATCGCGTGCTGCGGGAATTCGACTTGCGGGTCATCTCGGCGCTCCTGTTTCGTGGTCGGTCCTGAGGGCAACTTCTGGCGCGAAGATTGGTTCCCTTCGTCGGCGCAACATATTGCCACAAAACAAGAAAGGGCGTTGCACCCGCAACGCCCCACCCAATTCGATCCGGTCCGGATCAGCCCTTTTTGCGCCAGGCCAATCCCAGCAGCAGCCCGACGCCAACCGCGCCCGCAACCGCCAGAAGGGGGTTGTCACGGACCACCTGGGTCGAGCGCGCCGCGATTGCCTCAAACTCATGACGACCGTCGGCAATCGCCCGGTCGATGTGTTCTTGTGCCTCTTCCAGCCTTTCAGTGGCGGCTGCCCGCGCGGCGCGGGCGTAGTCGGCACCGGCTTCGGCGGCTTCGGCAGCGCCATTGGCGGCGCGATCCTTGTTGTTCTCGCTCATGACAGAACTCCTTTGGCTGCGCTGAATGCGTCTTGTCGCCCATCATGGACGCCAGACACCACGCGGCCCGCCCCGTTCACCGGCAAGCGGGCCGCTTGTCATATCTGTCGGGGCCACTGACCCCGTGCGCCGTGTCGGCGCGTCATCCTCTGACAGCGCGCGCCACCAGCGACAGCACAAACAGAACGAGGAAGACGAAGAACAGGATTTGCGCGATCCCGGCAGACGCACCGGCGATGCCGCCAAAACCAAGAGCTGCCGCGATCAGAGCGACGATGAGAAAAGTCAGGGCCCAACCAAGCATGGGACATCTCCTTGATATTGTTCCGAACGTGTTTTTCGAACGCGCCGTCTGAGGCGCTGTGACAAAGAAACGTGCCTCATCGTCAAAGGTTCCGGAAATTTGCCGTGCGATCCGCCCAAACAGGGGGCAATACGGCAAAAATTCGCCGCTTGCCCTGCAATCTCAATCATGTACTGCTTGGTTACCTTAAGTGATGTGTTGTCGCGAAAGTATGTCCATGAAAGATGCTTGTGTGATGGATCTCGAGGGTGACGTTTACATGGGTGACAGACGACTCAAGGATATCGAGCGTTTGCAGGCGCTGGCGCGATCGGGGTTGATGGACGGACCGGGACCGGGCGCGCATCAACGCGCGGCCCGTCTTGCGGCACGTCTGCTGGATGTTCCGGTCAGTCTGGTGACTTTTGTCGATGATGTACGGCAGTATTTTTCGGCCCATGTGGGCCTCGAAGGCGACGTCGCCTGTGAAAGCGGAACCGCGCTCAGCCATTCCATGTGCCAGTTTGTGGTGAAAACCCATGAACCGCTGATCGTCACCGACGCGCGTCAGGACGCGCGGGTGAGTGACAACGGCGCGGTGCGCGATATGGGCGTGGTAGCCTATCTGGGGGTCCCGATCCGGTCGCCTGATGGCCATGTGCTTGGCTCGTTTTGCGTGATCGACCGCAAACCGCGCGATTGGCACGACGACGATGTCGCGCATATGGTCGATCTGGCCGCAATGATCGAGTCCGACCTCCGGCTGCGGGAAACGCTCGAAGAGCGCGACATCATCCTTCAGGAAATGAGCCACCGGGTGAAGAACCTCTTCACCATCATCAACAGTATGCTGCGGATGGAACGCAGCGCGCATGACTCTTCCGAGGCCTTGGCGGAAAGCATGGGCGCACGGCTCAAGGCGTTGAGCGACGCGCATGAGATGATCGTTCCGGTCGTCAACGCCAGACGCAGCACAGGCGCCACCACCACGTTGGACGCACTGACCCGCAAACTGCTGGCACCGCACGGGGCAAAAAACGGGACCCGGATCACCATCAGCGGAGAGCATGTGCCAATCGGGGCCAAGGCGGCGGTGTATCTGACGCTGGCCCTGCACGAACTGGCAACCAATGCCGCGAAATACGGCGGCCTTTCGACCGATGGCGGACGGCTGTCCATCAGTTGGCACCTGACCGAGGATGACACGGTCGAGGTCTGCTGGGAAGAAACCGGCGTCGACTGGGACACCGACGCCACGCCGAGGACCGGGTTCGGCGCGCGCCTGCTGTCCATCGCTGTCGAAAGCCAGCTTGCCGGCGAGATCAAGACCCGGATCGACGCCGGCCGCTTTCAAAGAAAGCTGTGCATTCCGCTGCAACGCCTTCAGACCTGACCGAAAAAAGCGGTCAATAGATCGGGAACCAAAACCCCGATGGTGTGTTCACGTGGTGGGGAGTGTGTCTCGAGCGAGGATACGGCATGAAACTGGAGCATTGCGGCCGGTCAGGTTCGCGCGTTTGCGTGGATGGCTGCGCCATTGGGTATTTGTCTCCATACATGTCATCGCCGGACCCACACGCCCCGACGTTTTCCCGATTGCCATGTTGCAGAAATGACCGCCGTTCATGAAGACGCGCCTGAAAAACCTTGTCCGTATGTCGCGCAGTCTGTCGGCGCGCATCGCGGTCCTGATGACCATCGCCATGCTTCCGGTGGGCCTGATCGCTGTTTACCAGACACAGGCGGTGATCGACAGCGCCCGCCTGCAAAGCCGCGCCTCGCTGATGTCGCAGATCCGGTCCGGCGCCACCAGCGAACGGGAACTGATCGAGAATGCGCTGGCGGCCTCTAACGGACTGGCCGTGCTGATTGCCAAACTGGGCGAAGACAATTGCGAGGACATCCTGCGCGGCTTTGTCGACGGCAACGAGAACTACATCTTTGCCGGGTTCGTGCGGTCCTCCGGCTGGCTGGCGTGCAGTTCCACCGGGGATACCATGGATCTGTCCGAACGCGACACCGTCCGCAGGGCGATGGAACGCGACGGCACCAGCGTGCAGGTGGTCCAGAACGGCGCGGTGACCGGACGCAGCATCGTCATCGTCACCCAGCCGGTGCGCGACGACGACGACGAGATCGTGGGTTTTGTATCGCTGTCGATCCCGCATGCCACCGTCTTGAGCAAACTGGAGGACTCGGGGTCCGAGGGCGGCCTGCGTATTGCGGCCATCGACATCGAGGGCGATTTGATCGCCGCCTCTTTGGGACTGGACGCGGCAGAGGATTTTCTGCCCCGCGACATCCCCTTGGCCGACCTTGTTCAAAGCCGCAATGAAACCTTTCAGGCCCCTAGCGGCACAGGTGAAAACCGGTACTACGCGGTCACTCCGATGCTTGAGGGCAAGGTGATGCTGGTTGGCAGTTGGCCGCTGTCCTCTGTGCCGGGAACAGACACGGACGTGCAAAGCTGGATTGCCATCGCGCTGCCGGTCCTGATGTGGATCGCGGGTGTGGGCGTGGCGCTTTTCGGCATTCAACGGCTGGTGATCCGCCATGTGGCGCAACTGCGCTCGGCCATGCGCCGCTTTGCGCTTGGCGAACGCGCGGGAACCACGCTGGAGCTGACCGACCCGCCTGCCGAGCTGGAAGAGGCGCAGCGCGCCTTCAACCGCATGGCGCTGTTGATCACCGAGGGCGAATTGCGCCGCGAACAGGACCTGAAGGACAAGGAGGTGCTGCTGCGCGAGGTGCACCACCGGGTCAAGAACAACCTGCAACTGATCGCCTCGATCATGAACATGCAGGCGCGTGAACTGGAAACCGAAGAGGCGAAACATGTCGTTTCGGAGTTGCAGCGACGGGTGCGCGGCATGGCTGTGCTGCATCGGGCACTGTACAACACCCCCACCAGCACGACCGTCGACGCGGCGGCGCTGGTGCGCGCCGTGGTGCGCGACGTGCAGGATCTGGTCGGGCCAAAAATGGCCCCCGAGATCGACACCGTTCTGGAACAGATCGCCCTTTACCCCGATCAGGCAATCCCGCTGTCGCTGTTTGTCGCCGAGACACTGAACAACACGATTACACAGGCCTGCCGCCGCGACACGGGCAACCGGATCGGGGTCAACCTGACGGCGGCGGACGACGGCGACATCTGCCTGATCATCGACAGCCCGCCGATGACCGACACGGGCACCGCCCCGGCGGAACGCCTTGACGGCATGGGCAGAAAGATGATCACGGCTTTCCTGCTTCAAATGGGCGGAACGATGGAAACCTCGACCGAGAAGGGGCGTTACAGAACCATGGTAAGGTTTCCACGCGCCGCCTACGGCGACTGACAGGGGGTCGCTATGGCCGATGAATTCGAGGTGATGATCACGGCCGACGAAGCCTGGCCTGTGCTGGAACGCGCCGTCCTGAATGCGCGGGACCACATCACCGCCGGTTTTCGGATTTTCGACATGTCCACGCGGCTGCGCAGCGACGCGGCGCGCGCCGTCGGTGACGACTGGTTTGACCTGTTGGCCGATGCGGTGCGCCGGGGCGTTCGTGTCGACCTGACGGTCAGTGACTTCGACCCCGTGATGCGCACGGGTCTGCATGAAATCTGCTGGCGCACGGTTCGGCAGGGTGTCGCCCTGTCCGAGGTAACAGGCGCGGGACCGGACCGCTTGCAGGTCCGGGCCCATTTGCACCCCGCGCAGGCGGGGGCCTTGCCCTGGGTGGCCTTTCTGCCCGCGGTGTTGCGCAAACGCTGGGATAGCATACGCCAGACCACCCCGGTCCAGCGCCGGGTTCAGGCGGTCGGGCTGGAACGCAATCTGCTGCCCCGCCTGCACACGGTGTCGCATCACCAGAAGGTCGCGGCGATTGACGATGACTGGCTGTATATCGGCGGACTGGACCTGAACGAGCGCCGCTACGATACGCCCGCGCATGCACGCCCGGCGCGCGCCACATGGTCTGATGTACAGGTCATGCTGCGCGGTCCAGAGGCCCGCGCGGCGCGACGCCATCTGGAAACCCTGCGCGCAGTCACCTCTGGCCGCCAGCCGCCGCCGGACGTCCCCGGCCTGAAACGCACCTTGTCGGCCCCTCGGCGGGTGCAACTGCCCTACCTGTCGCCCCGCACGCTGGTGTCCGAGATCGAGGACGCGCATCTGAACGCCTTCCGCACGGCGCGGCATCTGATCCACATCGAGACCCAGTTCATCCGCTCCAGCCGGATTGCCGAGGGGCTGGCCGAAGCGGCGCGGAAAAACTCTGCGCTGACAGCGGTGATGATCCTGCCGGGGTTGCCAGAGGATGTGGCGTTTGATTCCTCCGACAGCCTTGACGCGCGTTATGGTCTGGGGCTGCGCCAGCGCGCCGTCGCCACGCTGCGCGACGGGTTCGGCCCGCGCCTGACCATCGCAACCCCCGTCCGCCCGGTGCTGGCCGCCCGCGACACCGATGAGACGCTGGCCGGGTCGCCGCTGATCCATGTGCACAACAAGGTGCTGATCCGCGACGATGACTATGCGATGATCGGGTCAGCCAATCTCAACGGGCGCTCCATGCACTGGGACACCGAACTGGCGCTGGACGTGACCGCCCCGGCGCGGGTGGCCAAGGCCCGCGACCGGCTGTTGTCGCACTGGTGGCACGCGCCCTTGCCGCCCGAGGCCATGGCACCGGAGACGCTACAACCCTGGTGGGACGCGGAAATTCGTCGCAACGGCGTCAGCCTGCCGGAAAATCGCAAAGGCTTTCTTGTGCCGTTCGATCCAGAGCGGGGGGCCGATCTGGCGCAGCCTCTGCCCGGCGTCACCGAAGACATCGTCTGAACCTTTCCCGGAACGCCCCGCCCCGCGCGGCGTTATCCCTTCAGGCGGCGCGGGCCATGCCCGGCCCACGCCCGAGAGGAAAGGAAGCGCATCATGACGCAACGACACCGATCCAAAGACGGACATCGAGACACCAAGGACATTCTCGGCGCAGAGGGCAGCATCCCCCACGGCGGACACGCGGGCGGTCGCCTGTCGCGCCATATCGGCAGCAAGGATGAGCTGAAGCGGGCCTATGAACGGCCCGCAGGGGCCACCCGCGTGACCAAATCCATGGCAGAGGAGCGCGGCAATGATGAAAGCTAAGGGTGTGCCGCATGGCACTTGGGTGCTGATCGCCGATGGCGAAAAGGCGTTGTACCTGATCAACAAGGGCGACGAGGCGCACCTGCATCTGGCCGTCCGCGACCGCGCCGAACAGGACAACCCCAAGGCACAGGACTGGGCGGCAAGCCGCCCCGGCCGCTTTCACGATGGCCCCGGCGTGCAGCGATCGGCGGTGGATGACACCGATTGGCACCAGTTGGAAAAGACGCGCTTTGCCAAGGACATCGCCAAGGATCTCTACAAATCCGCGCATCGGGGGAAATTCGACGCGCTGGTAATCGCCGCCAGCCGCCCGGTGCTGAGCGCCCTGCGCGACGAGATGCATGACGAGGTCGCGTCCAGACTGGTGCTCGACCTGCCCAAGGTCCTGACCAATCATCCGCTGGACGAGATCGAAACAGCGATCACACGAGCCTTGGAAGAGGTCAACTAAAGCGGATTTGGGCGGAACGTTCCCCCTGCCTCCGCGTTTATTTACCAGAGGCCGACACGGGATGCGTCGGCCATTGCAGTGAACCGGGAGAAGACCAATGGACAACGACCGCATCGAAGGAAAATGGACCGAAGTCAAAGGCCGCCTGCGCGAAGCGTATGGCGTTCTGACGGACGACGAACTGGAAGAAGCGCGCGGCAACCGCGAACAGTTGGAAGGCAAGCTTCAGCAACGTCTTGGCAAGTCCAAGGACGAGGCCCGCGAGGCGCTGGACAGCATCCTTGCCAAAGTCTGACAGATCTCATGATGTGAACACGATCAGGCCCGCCGGTTCGGCGGGCCTTTTGTTTGTCGGGGCTTGCTCAGGCAGGCGCAAAAACCTGACGACGCCCCTCTGCATAGGCGCATGCGGCCTCTGCCAGTGCCCGAAAGATCGCCCGCTGGCGGTGCGCGTAGAACAGATGTTCCGGGTGCCACTGGACACCCAGCGCAAAGGGATCACGGCAGCGTTCGATTGCCTGCACCATGCCATTTGTATCGCGCGCGGCGATGCGAAAGCTTTGCCCCAGCCGGTTCACCGCCTGCGTGTGCAAGGCGTTGACCTTCATCGGCTTGTCCCCCAGCCGCATGGCCAGATGCGATCCCTGCTCAACGCAAACCGTCCGCTTGGGCAGGATCGTCTTGATCGGCTCTGCGTCGGGATACAGCGACCAGGCGTCCTGATGCAAAGAGCCGCCCGCGGCAATGTTCAGCATCTGGGCGCCCCGGCAGATCCCCAGCACCGGGATATCGTCCGCCAGCGCCTTTTGCGCGATGTCATGTTCCATCTGGTCGCGGTCCGGGTCCAGCCGCGCGGTCATTTCCAGCGCGCCGCCATACAGCTCCGGTGAGATGTCGTCGCCGCCGCCGATGATCACCCCGTCCACGCCACCCAGATCGATATCCGACCGCGTGGTCCAGCGCACCGCCCGCGCGCCAGCAAGCCAGAGGTTGAAACGCACCAGCGGAAAGATCCGCCAGCCAGAGCGGGTCGAGGTGGTCACACCAATCAACGGGCGATTCATTTGAACAGCCTCTCGCCGTTCGGGCCGATGTGTTGCGATACGACCTGTAGCCATCCCGCCCCGTGCCCCGCCCCCTTGCGCCACGCCGCGCAGAGCGCGTCAAAGCGGGACTCATCCGCCGCCAAAGCCTCGACCAGCCACCAGCGGTCCCATTCGTCGGCGATGCTCCACCCCGGTTCATCAATGCGGCAGTCCGGCAGGCGAAAGTGAAACGCGGGACGCGCGCCGCTGGCCTCGCTGCCGAACCGCGCGGCAAAGCCGTCTGGATCGAAGTCATGCAGGATCGGCAAGAGATCCAAGCCGTAGTTGCGCCCCTTGAGATGGCTGTGAACCAGCGTTGAGACAGCCCGCAGATCAAGGTCCGGCGCAAGCAACAGCGCATCAATGAAATGCGCGGGCCAAGGATCGACAAAGGGCAGGATACGGCGCGACACATTCAGCGGCCGCCATTCCCGCAGCCAGCCTTCCAGCAGGCCGTAGGCAATAATCGTGCGGATCAGGAAGGGATCGTCATAGCCGGTGACCTCGGGGTTGAAGTGAATGCCGAACCCCGCCAACAGGCTGTCAGAGGTGCCCTTGGCCCCCGCCTCGCGCAGCGCTGCGGTCAGGTCGATTACACGGCCCCACTGGTCCGGCGGCAAAGGCGCGGTGATAATCTCGACCGGGACAATGACCCGCGCCGCGTCCAGCACGCTTTCAGGCACAAGCTGAGTGCCGGGCTTGGCATAGCGGGTGTCCAGCTCTACGCCGACCGTGCCGATATCGGTATCGTCCACGGTGTACAGATGCGGGCCGGTCCGGGAGACATCGCCGCCCACCCTGCGCGCGATGATCTGCGCGGTCGCGGCCTCATCCATGCCGGAAAATTCAATTTCGATGCCGCAGCGCCGAGGCTGACCGGAACGTGTTTCAGGGCGGGGCAAAGCGCGGAAGCTGCGAACGTCATACAAATGATCCATGCCCGTAAAACGCCGCCGCCCCGTCCGCGGTTCCCTTGGATATTTGCCGCTCTGAACGGGGTCTCGCGGAACTCTTTGCGACTTTCCGGCGTTTTCATCCCAGATCGCACCCTATGGAAAGGTGAGCACATGCCCGACGACCACGGCCCTTCTATCAAGGATGACGCCACCTACGAACGTCTGCGCGAAAAGGGCTATGATGCCGCCAAGGCCGCAGCCATTGCGAATGCGCAGGCCAATGAGGACATGACCCCATCCCGCAAGGGCGGCAAAGCCCCGCCTTACGAAGACTGGACCAAAGACGACCTGTATGCGCGCGCTCAGGATCTGGGCATCACGGGCCGGTCGGACATGACCAAGGACCAACTCATCGCGGCGCTCCGCGACTGACAGGCTTTGCGAACACAAACACCATCAAACCTAGAGGAGACATCACAATGGGAATTGAATTTGCAGGCATCGGCGGATTGATCCTTCTTGGCCTCGCTATCTGGGCCATCGTCAACATCGTCAATTCGAACGCCAGCACCGGCGGCAAGGTCATCTGGACCCTGTTTGTCCTGCTGCTGCCGCTGATCGGCTTTATCGTCTGGCTGATCGCCGGCCCGCGTTCTGGCCGCAGCCTCGCCTGATTTGGCGCCATGCCGATAAAACGCCCGTGCAGCGATGCGCGGGCGTTTCTTTTTGGCAGTCCGTTTCTTTGATCAACCGGCAGCCTTCCGGCTCCGGTTCCCGGCGGTTTTACGGGAACGTTTCCACCGCCGACCCGTTGATATGATGAACAAGCAATCAGGAGGATTTCATGACCGACTCGCTCAAAGTCGTCCCAACAGCAGATTCCGTTTCAACCGGAGTGCGCGACACCGGACCGCTGGCCAGTGCCCTGTCCGACGTGCTGGCCGATACCTATCGCCTGCTCTTCAAGACCCACGCCATTCACTGGAACGTCGAAGGTCCACTGTTTTTTTCGGTGCACAACCTGACCGAGGCGCAGTATCAGGATCTTTTCGCCGCCGCCGATGAACTGGCAGAACGCATCCGCGCCTTGGGTCATCTTGCGCCGTCGCGTCTGGACGACATCATCCATCGGTCGCGCGTCGAAGATGTGACCGAGGGGCTGAGCGCCGCCGGCATGATCGACCAACTGGCCGCCGACCATGAAAAGCTGGCGCATCGGTTGCACGCGCTGGTCGAGATGTCGGGCAGCCGCAAGGACCCGGTGACCGAAGACCTTGCCACCGCCCGCAGCGCCTTTCACGAAAAGGCTGCATGGATGCTGCGCGCGTTGTCGAAAAGCTGACCTTTCGTTCTTTAGACATGAAAAAGGCCCGTCGGATAGACGGGCCTTTTTTTGTTCTGTTCCGACGCTCAGCGGATAAGTGTCTCTGTCGAGGCAAAGAACAACGCCTGACTGACGGCGGACCGCACCTGGTTTTCGGTATAGGGTTTGGAGATCAGGAATGCCGGCTCTGGCCCTTCGCCGGTCAACAGCCGTTCGGGGAAGGCCGTGATGAAGATCACAGGCACATCGCCGTCGCGCGCGATGATCCGGTTGACCGCGTCGATGCCGCTGGAATCGTCGGCCAGCTGGATGTCCGACAGGATCAGGTCGGGCCGCTCCTTGGCGGCAAGGTCAAGCGCGTCCCCTTCGGTGCGCGCTACGCCGGTCACGCGGTGGCCCATGTCCATCACGATGCTCTCAAGGTCCATGGCGATCACCGCCTCATCCTCGATGATCATGATCTTGCCGGAAATCGCGTCGCGCATTTCAAGGAAGGCGGTTTCGACGTATTGCCCGGCCTCTTCGCTGTCGACCTGCATGATCAGCGCCACCTCGTCGATGGCGAACTCTTCGATCGTGTGCAGCAACAGCGCCTCGCGGGTGTTTTCCGTCAGGCGCGACAGATGTTGCTGCGCCCGCGCGGCAAGGCCGACCTCGCCTCCGTCCGCAACCGGCATGCCCGATGAGCTCCAGATCGCGTGGAACACACGGAACAAGGCGACTTTGTCCGACAGGGAAGCGTCGTAAAGGTCCGGATCGTTCAGGATCGCCTCTAGCGTGGCGACCGCATAGCGGTCTCCGCTGTCCTGCTGCCCGGTCAGTGCCCGAGCGTAGCGGCGCAGGTACGGAAGGTTGCCACCGATTGCGGATGTCATATCCGGGGAAGACGGGCCAGTCATGCTTGTCGCTCCAATTTTTGACGTTAGATATGGAACCTAACGCAGGTTGCAGCGTTTTGGTTCCGTACCGAGGCGTTGCGAGGCAAAAGATGACAAAACAGATGACGCGGAAAAAGATCAATTCAAGGATTGCCGAGGAAATCGACAAAAACTTGCGGCAGGCCTTCGATGACATGGCAGAGCAGCCCGTCCCGGACCGCTTCACGGACCTTCTTGCACAACTCAAAGCCGCCGAAACTCCGCGCAAGGGCGGAGGCGAGAAGGATGCCTGATCCCCGTGAGGAACTGACCGATCACATCGGTTCGCTGCGCGCCTTCGCCCTCAGCCTGACCCGCAACTCCGCCACCGCCGACGATCTGGTGCAAGAGACGCTGGTCAAGGCGTGGACAAACATCGACAAGTTCGAGGCAGGCACCAATATGCGCGCCTGGCTGTTCACCATCCTGCGCAACACCTTTTATTCGCTGCGCCGCAAGCGCAAGCGCGAGGTCGAGGATGCGGACGGCACGATGGGCGAAAGTCTTGCGACCAAGCCGGATCACGACGGGCGGTTGAACCTGCGGGATTTCAAGGTAGCCTTTGACCAGTTGCCCGACACCCAACGCGAAGCCTTGGTGCTGGTCGGCGCGCAGGGGCTGGCCTATGAAGAGGCGGCAGAGGTCTGTGGCGTGGCCGTCGGCACCATCAAGAGCCGCGTGGGACGCGCCCGCGCCCGATTGGCAGAACTGATGCACCTTAGCGAAAACGAAACGCTGGAAATGACGGACTCTGTCACCGTCGGCGTCGTCGGTGCCCGCCCCGCCGCCTGACCGGTCGATATCGCAACGCCTCCGGTCTTATAGATTGATACAGTCAGCGCCGTATCGCCTGTGCGATGCGGCGCTGTATTTTTGGATGTGGCCAAGGGTCCGGGATCACAGTTCGGCCCGCGCGCCCACCCGTGACCGATGCGGCCCGAAGATACAGGCCAGAATAAGGATCGCGCCCGACACGGTGGCGATCATGCCCGCAGCGCTGACGGCATCCTCTGCCCCCAGCCAGAGCGGGCCATAGCCTGCCAGCACATACCCCGCCACCGCCGAGACCACCGCGAACAGCACCGACCACAAGACCTGTCGTTCAAGGCCGTTGGTCATCAGTCGCGCCGCAGCGGGCGGACAGATGAACATGGCGATCACGATGATCGACCCGACCGCGTCAAAGGCCGCCACGGCAGCCACCGCCGCCGTGATCACCAGTCCCATGCCGATCATGCCGACCGGCAGGCCCAGTGCCTGCGCAAAGCCCTCATCGAAGGTCGAAATCTTCAGCCAGCGCCAGAACACCAGCGTCAGCAGGATCACCGCGAAACAGACCACCGCGATGCGCGGCAGTTCTTCCGGCAGGCCGGTCAGCGCGTGCGCGTCCAGCAATGACCCCCACCCCGTCGCCCGCAGCCAGACCAACGATTCAAGGTTGCCCATCAGCGCGTGCTCGACGTCCAGATGGACGCTGGAGGTGTCGCTCTGCTCCAGCAGCAGGACGCCGCCCGCAAAAAGCGTGGTAAAGGTGACGCCCATGGCGGCGCCCGGTTCGATCTTGCCCAGCCGCTTGATCGCCTCGATCAGCACCACCGCCACCACCGCCGCCCCCGCTGCGCCCAGCAGCATCGGCAGCGCGGCAACCACGCCGGTCAGCAGAAAGGCGACGACGATCCCCGGCAGCACGACATGGCTGATGGCATCGCCGATCAACGCCTGCCGCCGCAGGATCAGAAAGTTTCCCGGCAGCGCGCAGGCCACAGAGGCCAGAACCCCGATCAGCATCGGCGTCAGCGAGAACATCACAAACTCACTGCCCATCACGCACCCCCTGCCACCGGTCGTGGCCCGCCGATCTTGCGGTCGAACTCGGCAATCTCATCGGGGGCAAAGACCTCTTCGATGGGCGTCAGGCCGTCGTAGCGCCCGGTCAGGCCGGTGTCCTGATGGATCTCGCGCGCAACGTCCCAGCGCCGCTCATCGCGGGCGATCTTGGCCGCCTGCGCACGTCCCGTTTCCGTGCCGACGCCATCGGCGCGGATCAGCCCCTCGGCGCGCAACACACGCAGGGTCAGCTCATCATGGATCGGCTCTCGGCGCGCCAGCGCCAGCAGACCCTGCCGCCGGTGCACCCGGCGCTGAAACCGCCGATGCCGGAACACCGCCGCCGCGACGCCCCGCACGGGGGCAAAGAACAGTGACAGCAGGAACAGCGCCGCAGAGACCAGTACGATGATCGGCCCGGTCGGCAGATCCGGGGCCGAGGCCGACAGCGCCGCGCCCAGATAGCCTGACAGGCCACCCAGAACACCCGCGAACCAGATCACCGAATTGCTGCGTTCGGTCCAGAACCGTGCAGTGACCGGCGGTATGATCAGCAGGGCCACGATCAGGATCAGGCCGACGATCTTCAGGCCGATCACCGTCACCGCCATGACAAGGCCCATCATCATGCGGTCCACCGCTGGCACGTTGACCCCGTTGGCCGCCGCATATTCCGCATCAAAGGCAACCATCGTCATCGGTCGCCGCATGATCCATGTCGCCAGAACCGCCAATGACCCGCCCACGGCAATCACCACCGCATCCTGAAACAGCATTCCGGCGGTCGAGCCCAGCAAGAAGGATTCAAGCCCCGCCTGCCGCCCCGATCCCATGGTCTGGATGATCGTCAGGATCACGATGCCAAGGCCGAAAAAGACCGACAGCACCGCCCCGATGGCCGCATCCTCGGACAGGCGCGTGCGCCGCGCCATCCATTCGACCGCCAACAGGCCGATGCCCGCCGTGACCGCCGATCCGGCCAAAAGCCCGAGCAGGTTCCGACCGTCGCCGCCCAGCGACACCATGATGATAAAGGCCAGCCCGACACCGGGCAGCGTGGCATGGGCCACCGCATCAGAGACCAGCGCCCGTTTGCGCAGGAACAGGAACGTCCCCGCCGCCCCGGCAGCAAAGCCCAGCAGCGTGGCCCCCACCGCGACCAGCGCCGCGTTGTACCCTGCCTGTAGCAGCAACGCCTCGAAGAAGGCTGTCACGCGCCGCCCACCAATTGCAATTGGTCGATATGCGTGGCCGCAAGTCGCCCGCCATAGGTCGCGTTCAACGCCTCGGGGGTAAAGGTGGTTTCAACCGGCCCCTCGGCGATCTTGCGCACATTGATCATGAAGACGTGGTCAAAGTAGTCGCGCACCGTGGCAAGGTCATGATGGACACAAACCACCGCCTTGCCCTCTGCCTTGAGGGTTTTCAGCACGTCGATGATCGCCCGCTCTGTCGCCGCATCGACCCCGGCAAAGGGTTCGTCCAGCAGGTACAGATCCGCATCCTGCGCCAGCGCGCGGGCAAGGAAAACCCGCTGCTGCTGGCCACCCGATAGCTGGCCAATCTGACGATCCGCGAAACCGCCCATGCCGACCCGGTCCAGACAGGCCAGCGCGCGGGATTTCAGACGCCCGGTAAAGCGGCCCAGCAGACCCACCTGACGATATAGCCCCATCATCACCACATCGATCACCGTGGTCGGGAAATCCCAGTCCACGCTGGCCCTTTGCGGGACATAAGCGATGCGGGCGCGGGCGGAATCGATTGGCGCGCCAAAGCTGGTGACTTCGCCCGACAGACGCGGGATCACCCCCAGCGCGGCCTTGAGAAGTGTGGACTTGCCCGCCCCGTTCGGTCCGATGATCGCGGTCATCTGCGTCGCCGGAAAAGTGGCGTCGACCGAGAAAACCGCAGGCTTCTCCCCGTAGGAGACCGTAAGTCCGCGCAGCGCCAAAGGCGCGTCGGATTTCTGCGGCAGGCGCGCCGGTTGTCCGTCCGCGGCGGCCAAGGTTACAGCGGTATCCGTCATCCGTTCAACAATCCCTTCATGCCCGCCTCTGGGGTGGTCCCCCCCAGCGCGCGGGCGATCACCGTCGCGTTGTGGTCAATCATACCAATATAAGTGCCGACATATGTGCCCGGTTCCCCCATGGCGTCCGAGAACAGCTCGCCGCCGATCTCAACCTTGTGGCCCCGCGCCGCCGCGCCTTCGATCAGGGCGCGGACGTTGCGGTCGGAAACAGAGCTTTCGACAAAGACGGCGTTGATCTCGCGGCTGACCAGCACGTCCACCAGATCGGCGATGCGCCGCAATCCGGCTTCGGACTCGGTCGAGATGCCCTGAATGCCCATGACCTCAAAATCATAGGCCTTCCCGAAGTAGTTGAAGGCGTCATGCGCCGTGACCAGCACCCGGCGTTCGGCCGGAACGGTGGCCATGATCTTAGCCGCGTAGGCGGCCAGCGCAGCCAGTTCGTCCAGATGGGCGGCCGCATTGGCGGCAAAGGCCCCGGCGTTTTCAGGCCGGGCCGCGGTCAGGGCCGCGCGCACATTTTCGACCACATGGACCCAGAGGTCGGGCACCATCCAGACGTGCGGGTCGAATTTGTCGGCATAGGTGTCATGGGCCAGCAGCAATGCGCGCGGGATGGACTCCGCCACGGCGGTCACGGTGCCCTGCTCGCTCAGATCCTGCAAAAAGTCCTGCATCTGCGCCTCAAGGTACAGACCATGCCACAGCACCACGTCGGCGCGGGCCAGGGCCACAATGTCGGTCCGGGTCTGACGATAGCTGTGCGGGTCCACGCCCGGCCCCATCAGGGCCTTGACCTCGACCAGATCGCCGCCGACCTGACGGGCCGCATCGGCAATCATGCCTGTGGTGGCCACGACAGACAGCGTCCCCCCCGCCGCGACCGGGCCGCTTGCCAGCACAAGCGACGCCGCAGCAAGGCCGGTCAAAAAGTCTCTTTTGGTTGGTGTCACGCCATCGGCTCCTACTTGAGGCACACCGGGGCGTTGCAAAAGGCGCCCCGAGCACCCGTTTCAACCGATCTATATTGCGACCAACTCGCAAAAGTCAATGTTACTGCGAGGCATTCTCAATTTCAGAGGGTAACAAACCACCACATGCGACTGGGCTGCCCACTATTTAAGCACAGAAACCGACACCCAGCCTCAATGCCCGCGCTCCGCCGGGCCGGGCGGCCATGATGGGGCCCATAAGGTAGCGGCGAGGGTGGCGGCGAGGGTGGCGCTGAGGGTGACCGCCGCCACGGTGGTCCCCGTCAGGCGAAGGGATGTCCGTCCGGGGGGTCTGGGTGTGGCGGCGGTCATGGCGGGGTCTCCGGTTGGTGTCA
>NZ_JBLXFB010000025.1:0-55082 GCF_048262615.1 Antarctobacter sp. | reverse complement strand
ACCACCTCGAACCGGTTTGCGGGGACAAGGATCGCCTTGGACGGCGCGTTGTAGCGGTGGTTGGCGCGGCCGATGCGCTGCACCAGCCGTTTGACGTTCTTCGGCGCGCCGACCTGAATCACTAGGTCGACGTCGCCCCAGTCGATGCCAAGGTCCAGCGACCCGGTGCAGACGATGGCGCGCAGGTGGCCAGCGACCATGGCCTGTTCGACCTTTTCCCGCTGGCCCCGGTCGAGCGAGCCGTGGTGGATGCCGATGGGCAGCGAGTCCTCATTGGCGAGCCACAGGTTGTGGAAGTAGATTTCCGCCTGCGCGCGGGTGTTGTGAAAGATCAGCGTGGTGCGGTGTTGTTTGACCTGTTCCAGCACGGCGGGGATGGAGTACTTGGCCCCGCCCCCGGCCCAGGGCGGGGCCTCATCCGTGATCAGCATGGAAATGTCGGGATCGGGGCCGGGGTCGGCCTGCAGGATGTCACAGGGCAAATCGCCATGGGCCAGTAGGCGGGCGATGGCCTCTGGGTCCTCGACCGTGGCCGACAGGCCGACGCGGCGCAGGTCGGGGCAGAGCGTTTGCAGCCGCGCGAGCGCCAGCATCAGCTGGTCGCCGCGTTTGGATTCGCTGAGCGCGTGAATCTCATCGACCACCACCCGTTGCAGGCCCGCGAACATGCGCGGCGCGTCCTCGTAAGAGGTGAGCAACGCAAGGCTTTCGGGGGTGGTCAGCAGGATATGCGGCGGGTCGGCGCGCTGGCGTTTCTTGCGGCTGGCGGGGGTGTCGCCGGTGCGATCCTCGACCCGGATCGGGAGGTTTGCCTCCTCAATGGGGATCAGCAGATTGCGCCGGATGTCTGCGGCCAGCGCCTTGAGCGGCGAGATATAGAGGGTGTGCAGGCCGGGGCGCGGGTCTTCGGTCAGTTCGGACAGGGTGGGTAGAAAGCCAGCCAGCGTCTTGCCGCCGCCGGTGGGCGCGATCAGCATCAGGCAGGCCGCATCGGCGCGGTCCAGCAGGGCGCGTTGGTGCGGGTGGACCTGCCAGCCGCGCGTGTCGAACCAGTGTTGCAGAGCGTCGGGGAGCCTTGTCATAGCCGAGACGTAACCCGGCAGCGGCAAAAGCAAAACCGGGCATCGCGGGCAGGGGGCTTTGGCGCTTTTCTTCCGGTTGCGGATGCGGTGAACTCGCGCCGGGAATTGGGGGAGGGACCGACATGCTGACAGGTATCCGCATTGTAGAGTTTGAGGCACTGGGGCCCGCGCCTTTTGCCGCCATGCATCTGGCCGATCTGGGGGCCGAGGTGATTGTGGTGCAGCGCAAAGGCGGGGAGGGGAACCCGGCCAAGGGGGCCACTGACCTGCTGGACCGGGGCAAGCGGGCGATCGCGCTGGACCTCAAGGACGATGGCGATCTGGCGATCGCGCGGGCCTTGATCCGCAGCGCCGACGGGTTGATCGAGGGGATGCGCCCCGGTGTGATGGAACGGCTGGGCCTTGGCCCGGAAGAGGTGCGGGGCGTGCATCCGACGTTGGTTTACGGGCGGATGACGGGCTGGGGGCAGGACGGGCCGCGGGCGCGGCAGGCGGGGCATGACCTCAATTACCTCGGGCTGTCGGGGGCCTTGTTCTACGGCGGGCTGCCGGGGGCGGTGCCGGGGGTGCCGCCGACGATGTTGGGCGATATCGGGGCGGGGGCGCTGTACCTGACCGTGGGCATGCTGGCGGGACTGCTACAGGCGCGGACCAGCGGCAGGGGCTGCGTGGTGGATGCGGCGATTGTCGATGGCGCGCAGCACATGATGGCGCTGTTGCGGTCGATGGGGCCGCAGTTCGACACCGGCGCGCGGGGGCGGTCGCTGCTGGACGGGCCGCATTGGTCGCGGTGCTATGTCTGTGCCTGCGGGCGGCATGTGGCGGTGCAATGTCTGGAACCGAAGTTTTACGCGCTCTTTCTGGACAAGATGGGACTGGCGGATGATCCGGCGTTTGCGGCGCAGTTCGACCCAGATCAGTGGGAGGCGCAGGGCGCGCGGTTGAGCCGAATTTTCGCCGAAAATTCGCGTGCGCATTGGGCGGCGCTTTTTGACGGGTCGGATGCCTGCGTGGCGCCGGTGCTTAGCCCGGGTGAGGCGGCGCGGGACACGCACATGGCGGCGCGGGGGCACGAGGCGGGCAGTGCGCTGCCCGCGCCGCGCTTTGACGGAGCGGTCCGACCGGTGGGCGACCCGCCGCGCCACGGGCAGGACAGCGCGGCGATTTTGCAGGAATTGACGGAAAGGGGGCTGCTGTGAGCCAAAGTGAGACATTTGCCGACCTGTTGGAGGCGCGGTTTTCCTGCCGGGGGTTTTTGCCGGACCCGGTCCCGCGCGCGCTAATCGACGCGGCGTTGCAGGACGCACAGAAGGTGCCAAGCTGGTGCAATTCGCAGCCGTGGCAGGTGGTTGCGCTGTCGCAGGGAGAGACGGCGGAGTTTGCCTCGGCTCTGTATGCGCATGTGGCAGAGGCCGCGCACCAGAGCGACATCCCGTTTCCAGCCCGGTATGAGGGCGTTTACAAGGACCGGCGCAGCATATGCGGCTGGCAGTTGTATGACGCGGTGGGTGTGCAAAAGGGCGACCGCGCGGCGTCTGGCCAGCAGATGCGCGAGAACTTTCGCCTGTTCGGCGCGCCCAATTTCCTGCTGATCACGACGCCGAAGGCGCTGGGCACCTACGGTGTGCTGGACTGTGGGGCCTATGTGACGGGTGTCCTGCTGGCGCTTCAGGCGCGGGGCGTGGCCAGTTGCGCGATGGCGTCGGTCGCCGGGTTCGCGCCGTTTGTGCGGGCACGCTATGGCATTGCCGAGGACCGTGACCTGCTGTGCGGGATCGCGCTGGGCCATGCCGATCCGGACCACCCGGCGAACCAGTTCAGGACGGACCGCGCGCCGCTGGATGAGGTTGTGGACTGGCGATAAGCGCCGCGCCCCTGCTCAGGCCTCTTCCAGCCGGTCGGTGGCCGGGGGCGGCGCGGGGCTGAGGGCCGACAGGCGGGCATAAAGCGCGTCGTCCAGCGGATAGCGCATCGCGGCCAGCGAGGGGGCCAGTTGGTCCGCATTGCGGGCCGACAGGATCGGGACGGGGTTTGCGGGATTGGCAGCCACCCAAGCCACCGCCAGCGTGGCCGGATCGGTGCCCAGTTCCTTGGCCACATCGGCCAGCGCGGTGGCGGCCTGATGCATTTCCGGTCGGCCATAGCGGCTGGCATAGCGCGCGTCCTCGGTCAGGCGACCCGCGCCGCCGCCGGTGTATTTGCCGGTCAACAGCCCGCCACCCAGCGGCGAGTAGGGCACCGGCAGGATGCCCTCTGAGGCGCACATCGGCAGGATCTCAACCTCGGCCTGACGTTTCACGAGGTTGTACATCGGCTGGATCACGTCGATCCGCGTGCCAAAGCGGGCGGCGACGGCCTGCGCCTTCATCACCTGCCACGCGGCGTAGTTGGAGACGCCGATATGGCGGATATGGCCGTCCGATTGCAGGGCGGCCAGCGTCTCGAACGTCTCTTCCAGCGGTGTGTCGCCGTCCCAGCGGTGCATGTAATAGAGGTCGATCACCTCCATGTTCAGGCGGCTGCGGCTTTCGTCCAGCGAGGCGCGGATATTGGCGCGGCTGGCGCCGCCGTCGAATTTGGCCTTGGTGGCGATAAACAGGTTGTCACGCTCTGCGGCGGCGAAGCGCCCCAGCATCTGTTCGGACTGGCCGTCGGTATAGACATAGGCGGTGTCGAAATGGCCGATGCCCGCGGCGCGGCAGGCGTCGAACATGGCGCGGCTGTCGGCCTCGGAGGCGCGGCCACCGAATTGCATGCAGCCAAAGGCGAAGGGCGCGGGCGTGTCGCCCGAAATCGTTGTCAGGGTCATGGGGAGAACCTGCCACGGCAGAGGTGGCAGGCAAAGCCCCGTTCTGCCGCCATGGGCGATTTTCGACGCCTGCGGCGGGGGCGCTTGCGCTGTGCGTACCGGGCCGGGGCAGCACCAAAGTCGGGGGGGCGGCACGGCTCTGTTACTCGACAGACGTGCGGGTGCCTGCCATGCTGGTGGGGAAAGGAACCCTGCCGATGCGCGTGTTTCCCTGCCTTGCCAGTGCTGCTTTGGTGGCTGCCATGTTTGCCGCCCCCACTGTGACGGGAGCCGGGGAAAGCTGTACCGAAGACGCGATGATCGTCTTTGACGGCTCCGGCAGCATGGCCGAGATCGGCTATAACGCCATCGGGGTGCCGCGCATATCAGAGGCGCGCACGGCGATGCGGCGGGTGATCCCCTCTATTGCGACGGTGCGGCGGCTGGGTCTGGTGATCTACGGCCCGTCCGGGGACCGCACCTGCGAAAACACCGATTTGCGGTTCTCACCCCAATGGCAGGCCGGGCCGCGGATCATCGCCGATGTGGACGCCTTGCGCCCGGCGGGCGGGACATCGTTGACCGAAAGCGTGCGGCGGGCGGCGGAAACCCTCGACTATACCCGCCAGCCGGGGACCGTAGTCCTTGTGACGGACGGCAAGGAAACCTGTGGTGGCGCGCCCTGCCTGCTGGCCGACGAGATCGCCGCCGTTGCGCCGGGGCTGACGGTGCATGTGATCGGTTTCAAGGTGCGCAGCGACCATTTCGACTGGGCCAAGCCGGACGATCCCGGTGTCACCACGGTGGCCCGCTGTCTGGCGGACCGCACCGGCGGGCGCTATGTGAGCGCCGAGACCGTGGATCAGCTGATCGGCGCGCTGCGCACGACGCTGGGGTGCAACGTGCTGGGCGCGCTGGAGGCGCGATCAGAGCACAAGCTGCGCTAGCCAATTCATCAGGCTTCAGTTTCTTTACGAGGCGGCCGCAGGCTGGCTGTGCCTATGTGCGGGGGGATCGCGTGGCGGAAAACCAAAAGACGGCCGCTTCCGGACGGGGATTTGGCGCGGATCATGGCGTGGGGCCATGTGATGCGTGCGGATGTGGGGGCCGATTGATCCCGCGTTGAACGATGAGGGCCAATGCAAGTTTTTCTTGGTCCAAACGGCGTGTTTGCCTATTCTTTCGGGCCACACTTTGAAGAAAGGCGGAATTGATGAAGTTTGGACATTGGTTTCTTGCGTTGACCCTGACCGCAGGACCGGCGTTTTGCGGCGAGATCGTGGAACTGGGCGGTTTCGACGCGGAATGCAGCTATAAATTCACCGGGAAGGTGGCTCCGGGCGACGCGGCCAAGATTGACGCGTTGAACACATACGGCGCGGCGGGGGCCTCGCTGTGTCTGGACAGCCCCGGCGGGTCGCTGCTGGAAGGGATCGCGATGTTCAACGCGATCTGGAATTCGCAGATGCACACCCGCGTGGTCAAAGGCGACCGCTGCGAATCTGCCTGTGCGATTGCCTGGTTGGGTGGCGGCGTTGAGGAAGGGTCATTGGCGGTCCGGTTTCCGTCGCGCAGCATCGAGCCGGGCGGCATTTTGGGGTTCCATGCCCCCAGCCTTAATCTGCCGGACGGGGGCAGCTATCCGGCCAAGGATGTCGAAAATGCCTTTCGCATCGCGTTGACAGCGGCCGAAGGGTATTTCGATATCAAGCTGACCACGGATGACAACGTCGAGGCGCTGAACGATTTCCTGTACGCGCGGATTCTGGAGACCCCCGGCGACAGCATGTTCCGTGTCCAGACGGTGGCCGAGGCATTGATGGCGAATGTGGCGGTTTCGGCAGCAAAAGCGCCGGAGAAGATACTCAAGACGAACCTCGTGCACCTGTGTGAGAATGCCTATCTGGTGCATCGTGGGGTCGATGTTGCCCTGTCGGATGCCGCGGCGCATCTCCAGAAACTGCGCGATGCGGCAGAGCCGGGTGAGCGCGTTGGTTATGTCGATGAAACATCCTGGGTGGTTCGCATGGATGGTGAGCGGCGCTCGCAGTCTGTTTGCGTGATCCGTGAAAGCACTTTCGGGTTCTTTCTGGGGCGGGCAGAACGTTACAACGCCGAGGGGCTGTATCCCAATGGGCGGGTGGATTTCCCGACAATTTCATTGAGCTTGCAGAAAGTGGATGTCTGGCCGGGTGAGCCGGCGCAAAAAGTCTGGGATGCGGTGTCGGACGAGTTAATCCTGACACGAGACTCGATCGAGATGCCTCACTACGCCTTCTACGATGGGTTGACCCGGCTGACAGACCTGCCACCGCACTGAGCGTTCCGGCGCTGGCGCAAAAAAAAAGGCCCCGCGCGATGCGGGGCCTTTGTGGTGTCGCAACCGAGATCCTGCTTACTTCGGGATGTCGGCGTTGATGCCTTCGACATAGAAATCCATGCCCAGCAGGGTGCCGTCGTCGGCCACTTCGCCCTCGGCCAGCCAGACAGAGCCGTCGGCCTTGTTCAGCGGGCCGGTGAACGGGTGGTAGTCGCCCGCCGCAATGGCGTCCTTGAGCGCCAGCGCTTCTGCCTTGACCTCAGCCGGAACCGCGTCGGAAATCTCACCGATGCCGACCATGCCGGGGCCGATGCCGTCCCATGTGTCGGTCGAGACCCAAGTGCCGTCGATCACCGCCTGCACGCGGTCGATGTAGTAGGGCGCCCAGTTGTCGATTATCGACGAGACGCGCGGCATCGGGGCATAGTCGCCCATGTCCGAGGCCTGACCAAAGGTGATGACATTGCCCGCGGCAGCGGCGGCGGCCTGTGGTGCGGTGGAGTCGGTGTGTTGCAGGATCACGTCGGCGCCGTTTTCGATCAGCGCGCGGGCGGCGTCGGCCTCTTTGGCCGGGTCGAACCATGTAAAGGCCCAGATGACCGAGAATTCCACATCCGGGTTCACCTTCTTGGCGTGGATGTAGGCAGAGTTGATGCCGCGAATGACCTCGGGGATCGGATAGGAGGCGATATAGCCGATCTTGTTGGTCTTGGTCATCGACCCGGCGATATGGCCCTGAATGGCGCGACCTTCGTAAAAGCGGGCCGAGTAGACGGAGACGTTATCGGCGCGCTTGTAGCCGGTGGCGTGCTCGAACTTCACGTTCGGGAATTTCGCGGCCACGGACACGGTGGGGTCCATGTAGCCGAACGAGGTGGTAAAGATGATGTCGGCGCCCGACAGCGCCATCTGGGTGATCGCGCGCTCTGAATCGGCCCCCTCGGGGACGCTTTCCTGATAGATCGTCTTGACCTTGTCGCCAAAGGCCTCTTCGACGGCCAAACGGCCCTTGTCGTGCTCGTAGGTCCAGCCGCCATCGCCGATCGGGCCGACGTAGATGAAGCCTGCGGTGACATCCTGAGCGGCGGCGGCAGAGCCAAAGCCAAGGGTCAGCGCGAGGGCTGCGGTGGAGAGGAGGGTTCTTCTGTTCATGGTCGGTCCTTTGCTGGTCTTTTGCCGTGATTTTTTTCTTTTTCCGGGGCACTTATCAAGGCTGAAGTGATGATCCCTGCCGGTATCGCAACGATTCCAAGCCCGACGAGCAATGTCAGGGCGGTAAAGACTTTGCCGCCAGTGGTAACCGGGTAGACATCGCCGTAGCCAACAGTGGTAAGCGTCGCCAGCGCCCACCACAAGGATTGCGGTATCGACCCGAAGGTATCGGGTTGCACGGTTTTTTCCAAATGGTGGATACCCACCGCCGTCAAAAACAAGACGATGGCGGCAAGGAAGCTGAACAGTATGAGTTCATCGCGACTTTGCGCCAGGGCGTATTCAAGTCTCTCAAGCGCGCGCCGCATCCGCAACAATTTCAGAAGGCGGAATACCCGGAGCAATCTGAGCAGCCGTAGGGATTGCGTGTCAGGGATCAGAAACAGCAGCGCTGGAAGGATTGCAATGAGGTCGATCAATCCCCACAGGCTCAGCGCATATCGCCATCGGCTGGGCGCAGACCAGAGCCGCATGGCGTATTCAGCGCCGAAGAATGCCAGCAAGATGACTTCGACATATCCCAAGGTCCGATCCAGCCAGTCTGACAGGCTCGGCAGGCTTCGAACGGTGAGAACGGTCGCAGACAGCAATATTGCCCCAAAGATGGCAATTGCTACGGCAGGCCCGAATTTTGGGTCGGCTCCGTTCAGTGCCAGTCGGACTCTTGCTTTGGACCATCTCGCCACGTGCGCTTGTCAGGACGAGGCGTGGAACGGGCGGCCCAAGGAGGCGGGCGCGCCATGTGCGCCCAAGGCCGAGATGATCACCAGAACGATGATCGTGACAAGATAGGGCGAGGCTGACAAGAGGGCGACCGGCACGTCGGCCCCCGCCGCCTGTAGGTTCAGTTGCAGCACGGTGACGCCGCCAAAGAGGTAGGCCCCGATGGCGACACGGCCCGCGCGCCAGCTTGCAAAGACCACGATGGCCAGTGCGATCCAGCCTGCGCCGGCGGTCATGCCTTCGGTCCATTGCGGCACCCGCACAAGGCTGAGGTAGGCCCCGCCAAGGCCCGCGCAGGCCCCGCCGAACAGGATGGCGATCAGGCGGATGCGCACCACCTTGTAGCCCAGCGCATGGGCGCTGTCGTGGCTTTCGCCCACCGCGCGCAGGATCAACCCGGCGCGGGTGTATTTCAGAAAGGCCCAGACGCAGGCGACCAGAACAAGGCTGAGGTAGACCATCAGATCGTGGCTGAACAGCATCCGCCCCACGACGGGCAGGTCCGACAGCAGGGGGATGTCCAGTTTCGGCAGGGTGGGGGATTTCATCCCCTCATAGGGTTTGCCGATCAGGCTGGACATGCCCAGACCCACCAGTGTCAGGCCAAGGCCGGTGGCGACCTGATTGGACAGCAGGAACTGGGTCAGCACGCCAAAGGCCAGCGACAGCACCGCAGAGGCCACGGCGGCGGCCAGAAACCCTGCGGCGGGCGAGGTCGAGTTGACCGCCACGGCAAAGCCGACCACCGCGCCGGTGATCATCATGCCCTCGACCCCAAGGTTCAGCACGCCGGATTTCTCCACCACCATTTCGCCTATGGCGGCCAGCAGGATCGGGGTTGCCGAAACCATGATCGAGGCGATCAGGAGGACGGGGTTGATCGAGCTCAGGTCCATGGGGCGTACCCTTTGTCTGCCGGGGGCCGGGGGCGCTGCCCCCCTGCGCCTGCGGCGCAGTTCCCCCGGGATATTTTCGGACAGAAGAAACGGCAGGTGCGGGTCATGCGATCTCTCTCCGTCCGATGCGCAGGCGGTAATTGGTGAACACATCCACCCCCAGCAGGAAGAACAGCAGCATCCCCTGGAACAGCTGGATCGAGGCACCCGGTACGCCGAGCATCAGTTGCGCCAGTTCGCCGCCGATATAGGTCAGCGCCATCAGCAGCCCGGCCAGCAGGATGCCGACCGGATGGAGGCGGCCAAGGAAGGCGACGATGATGGCGGTGAACCCGTAGCCCGAGTTGAAGTCGATGGAGATTTGGCCGGCGGGGCCGGTGACCTCGAACAGGCCCGCCATGCCGGCCAGCAGGCCCGAGAGGCCAAGGCAGATCAGCACGATGCGCGCCGGGCGCACGCCCGAGAAGCGCGCGGCGCGGGGGGCCTCGCCGGTCAGGCGGATGTTGAAGCCAAGGATATGCCGGGTCAGCAGCACATAGGCCCCGATCACCGCGATGAAGGCAAAGACCACGCCCCAGTGCATGCCCGTGCCGGAAAAGATCTCGGCGTTGTGGGCGGCGTCCCATTGTTTGAAATTGCGCGATCCGGGAAAGCCACGGCCCTCGGGGTTGCGCAGAAGGCCGGTGGCGACCGAGCCGAGGATGGTTTCGGCGACATAGACCAGCATCAGCGAGACGAGGATTTCATTGGTGCCGAAGCGGGTTTTCAGGATGGCGGGGATCATCGCCCAGACCCAGCCGCCCAAGGCCCCGGCGACGACCATCATCGGGAAGATCAGCAGGCTTTCCGACGGATAGAGCGCCAGCCCGGCGGCGGCGCCGCAGATGGCGCCCATGATGTACTGGCCCTCGGCACCGATGTTCCAGATCCCGGCGCGAAAGCCGATGCTGAGGCCAATGGCGATCAGGATCAGCGGCGCGGCCTTGACCAGCAGTTGCGGCCGCGTGAACCCGGCGAATTGCGTGTTGAAAATCGGGTCCCAGAAAATGGTGCGGATCGCCTCGAACGGGTTGGCACCAAGGGCCGCGAACAGCAGCCCGCCGACAAACATGGTCAGCAGGACGGCCAGCACCGGGGCCAGAAAGGTCCAGCGCCGCGATGGCTGGGGGCGTTTTTCGAGCCGGATCATGGGCGGTCTCCGGTGCGTGTCGGAAGAGGCGAATTTTCGGCGAAAATTCGTGCCCCGGCCGAGCGGCGGTCAGGCATCCACATGCGCCACCTCCATGTCATGCGCGCCACCCATCATCAGGCCGATCTGTTCGATATTCAGGCTGGCAACCGGACGCGTGGGCGAAAGCCGCCCTTCGTTCAGCGCGCCGAAACGGTCCGAGACCTCCATCAGCTCATCCAGATCCTGACTGATGACCACAACCGCCGCCCCCTTGGCGGCCAGATCGAGAACCGATTGGCGGATAAAGGCGGCGGCGGCGGCGTCCACGCCCCATGTGGGCTGGTTCAGCACCAGAACCTCTGGCCCTTGCAGGATCTCGCGCCCGACGACGAATTTTTGCAGGTTGCCCCCCGACAGCGCACGGGCCGCCGTGCCGGGGCCGGGGGTGCGCACGTCAAAGTGGCCGATCACCTCTTCGGCAAAGCGCCGCGCCTTGCGCCAAGAGATAAAGCCGCGGGTCAGCATGCCTTCGCTGCGCGCCGCCGTCAGCACGCCGTTTTCGATCAGGCTCATGTCCGGGGCGGCGGCATGGCCCAGCCGCTCTTCGGGGCCGGACAGCACCCCCAGACCGCGCCGCGCGATCGGACCGGCGCGGCTGATATCCTTGCCGTCGAGGAGGATGCTGCCAGCGGGGGCTTCGCGTTCGCCCGACAGCGCCGACAGCAGTTCATCCTGCCCGTTGCCAGCCACGCCGCCAATGCCCAGCACCTCACCGGCGCGGACCTCAAAGCTGATGCCGCGCAGCGGGGTGCCAAAGGCTCCGGGGGCGGGCAGGTGCAGGTCACGCACCGCCAGCAGCACCTCGCCCGCCGTGCCGCCGCGGGCCTGTGGCGTGGCAAAGCTGGACCCGACCATCATCTCGGCCATTTGCCGGGCCGAGGATTGCGACGGAATGCAGGTGTCCACCTTCTTGCCCAGCCGCAGGATGGTGGCGTTGTCACACAGGGCGCGGATCTCTTCCAGCTTGTGTGAGATATAGAGGATCGAGGTGCCCTCGGCCTTCAGCTTGCGCAGGGTTTCGAACAGGATGTCGACCTCCTGCGGGGTCAGCACGCTGGTCGGTTCGTCCATGATCAGCAGGCGCGGGTTCTGCAACAGGCAGCGGATGATCTCGACCCGTTGCCGTTCGCCCGCCGACAGCGTGCCCACGGTGCGACCGGGGTCCAGCGGCAGGCCGTAGGTTTCCGACACTTCGCGGATCTGGCGGGCAAGGTCGGACATCGGCGGCGGCGTTTCCATCCCGAGCGCCACGTTTTCCGCCACGTTGAGCGCGTCGAACAATGAGAAATGCTGGAACACCATGGCGATCCCGGCGCGCCGCGCCTCGGACGGTTTGCCGGGCGCATACCCCGCGCCGTCCAGCCGCATCTCCCCCTTGTCGGGGGCGACCAGCCCATAGATCATCTTGACCAGCGTCGATTTGCCGGCGCCGTTCTCGCCCAGCAGGGCATGAATTTCACCACGCCCGATGTCAAAGGACACGGCGTCATTGGCAATCACGCCGGGATAGATCTTGGTCAGGCCCCGGAGGCTGAGGAGTGCATCGGCCACGCCTTGTCATTCCTTGTTTTTTGCAAACTGAGTAGCTGGGAGGCAGTGCCGATGGCAATGGCCTGCGGGTGTTTCCCAAGGTCTTTGTGCCCGATCGGACAGCAGATGGCGTCGATTTGGGCAAGGGTGTGGCCCAGCGCGGCCAGCCTGTTGCGAAAGCGGGCCTTTTTCGTCTCGGACCCGATCAGCCCGCAAAAGCCGAACCCGTGTTGCAGAGCCGCGTGGCACAGCGACAGGTCCAGCTCATGACTGTAGGTCAGGATCAGATGCGCCGCGCCCTTGGGGGCCAGCGCCATGGCGCGTTCCGGCGCGGGGGTTGGCAGGATTTTCACGTCGTCCGGCGCGTCCGCGGGAAAGCGCTCTGGCCCGGTGTCCACCCATGTCAGCCTGAACCCCGGCAGCGGGGCCAGGGTTGAGATCAGGGCGCGCCCGACATGGCCCGCGCCCCAGACCCAGACCGGCAGGGCGGGGGGCGCGACGGGTTCGATCATCCAGCCCTGCACCAGTTGCGGCTCTGGCACCTCGCCGCGCGCGCGGGCGCGGTCAAGCACCCGGTGCACGGCAAGCGGCATGTCACCCGCGCCGCGCGCGACCACGTCGCGCCCTTCCAGCGCCGCAAGGGCGGTGGCATCGAACTGTTCGGTCATCAGCGTCACCGCCCCGCCGCAACACTGGCCCAGCGAAGGCCCCAGCGGATGCCGTGTCAGCCCCGCGTGGTCAAACGCTGCGGCTGCGGCGGCAAATTCCAGCGCGCCGCCGCCGATGGTGCCGCTTTGCCCGGTGCCGCCCTGTTCGGGCCAGACCAGCATCGACGCGCCCACCTCACGCGGGGTTGATCCCGCCACCTCGGCCACCACAACCCGCGCCACCCGGCCATGGGCGGCGACGGCGCGGCGCAGGGCATCAAGGTCAAAGCTCATGCCCGCACCCGCCCGATGGCCGCCAGCACCCTTTCGGGCGTCGCGGGCGCATCCAGCGCCGGATAGGCCGACCCGCAGGCGGCCACCGCGTCCGACAGCGCCATCAGCGCCGACACGCCCAGCATGAATGGCGGCTCTCCCACCGCCTTGGAGCGATAGACCGTCTCCTCGCGGTTCTCGCCGTCCCACAGCGCGACGTTGAACACCTCCGGTGCGTCGGAACAGGCGGGGATCTTGTAGGTCGAGGGCGCATGGGTGCGCAGACGGCCCTTGTCGTCCCAGACCAGTTCCTCGGTCGTGAGCCAGCCCGCCCCCTGCACAAAGCCGCCCTCGACCTGACCGATGTCGATGGCCGGGTTCAGCGATTTGCCCGCATCGTGCAGGATATCCGTGCGCAACATCCGGTATTCGCCGGTCAGGGTGTCGACGACCACCTCTGTGCAGGCCGCGCCATGGGCGAAATAATAGAACGGCCGACCGTCGCCGCGCAGCCGGTCCCAGGTGATGCCGGGGGTCTTGTAGAACCCGGTGGCCGACAGGCTGACGCGGCCCGCGTAACAAAAGGCCGCCGCCTCGGCGAATGACATCTCCTGCGCGCCCGCCGACACGCGCCCGCCGTCAAAGACCACCTCATCGGGGCGGCACTGGTGCATCTGCGCCAGATGCTCCGCCATGCGGGTGCGCAGCGTCTCGCAGGCGACCCGGACCGCGGCCCCGTTCAGGTCCGATCCCGAAGAGGCCGCCGTGGCCGAGGTATTGGGCACCTTGGCGGTGTCGGTGGCGGTGATGCGCACGGTCCCGACCGGCACGCCAAAGACATGCGCCGCCACCTGCGCCACCTTCTGGAACAAGCCCTGACCCATCTCGGTGCCGCCATGGTTCATGGCGATGGAACCGTCCTGATAGACATGCACCAAGGCACCGGCCTGATTGAGATGCGTCAGGGTAAAGGAAATCCCGAACTTGACCGGCGTCAGCGCCAGCCCCTTCTTCAGCACCGGGTTGGCGGCGTTCCACGCCGCCACATCCGCCCGCCGCACCGCATACTCACAGGACCGCGCCAGCGCATCGGTCATCTCGTGCAGGATGAAGTCCTCGACCACCTGTCCATAAGGCGTGACGTTTCGCGGCTTCTTTTCTGCAAAAATACGCCCGGGGGGGCTCGGCTTGCCCGAGTGGGGGGCAGCGCCCCCCTCCGACCCGTCGTAATAATTCGCCCGGCGGATCTGCAACGGGTCGCGGCCCAGAGTGTGGGCGATATGGTCCATCACCCGCTCGATTCCGACCACGCCTTGCGGCCCGCCAAAGCCGCGAAAGGCGGTGGCGCTTTGGGTGTTGGTCTTCAGCCGGTGCGACTCGATCCGCACGGCGGGCAGGAAATAGGCGTTGTCGGCGTGCAGCATGGCGCGGTCCGCCACCGGCAGCGACAGATCCTGCGCCCAGCCGCAGCGGGTGTAGTGCAGGAACTCGATGCCCTCGATCACGCCGTCACTGTCCACGCCCGCGCGGTAGTCGATGCGGAAGTCGTGGCGTTTGCCGGTGATGATCATGTCGTCGTCGCGGTCATAGCGCATCTTGGCGGGCCGTCCGGTGGCCGTTGCCACCACGGCGCAGGCGATGGCCAGCGCGTTGCCCTGACTTTCCTTGCCGCCAAAGCCGCCGCCCATGCGCCGCGTCTCGACCCGGACGTTGTGCATCGACAGGTTCAGGGCATCGGCAACCTTGTGCTGGATCTCTGTCGGGTGCTGCGTGGACGAGACGACGTGCATGTCGCCGTCGTCCTGCGGGGTGACAAGCGCCGCCTGACCTTCGAGGTAGAAATGCTCTTGCCCGCCCATCTCGATGGTGCCCTCGATCCGGTGGGCCGCCTTGGCGATGGCGGTTTCGACATCGCCGCGCGTCCAGATGCGGGGGCCTTCCTCGAACCGGCTGTCGGCGGCCAGCGCCTGTTCGATGTTCAGGATTGGCGGTGTCGCCTCGGTTTCGATCCCGGCCAAGGCCACTGCCTTGCGGGCGGCAAGGTGGCTGTCGGCAGCGACAAGGAACAGCGGTTGGCCCTGATAGTGGATCGTGCCGTCCGACAGCATCGGCTCA
Organism: Antarctobacter sp.; assembly: GCF_048262615.1. Classification (GTDB taxonomy): domain Bacteria; phylum Pseudomonadota; class Alphaproteobacteria; order Rhodobacterales; family Rhodobacteraceae; genus Antarctobacter. The sequence continues at coordinate 40,265 of NZ_JBLXFB010000025.1, read as the reverse complement.
TCATGGTTCGACGGGGAGCAATCGCAGCCCGAAGGCAGATCCGCGTGTGTCCAGACGCCAACCACACCGGGGGCGGCGCGCACGGCGGCAAGGTCCAGCGCGGTCAGCCGACCGGCGGCGATGGGGGAGAGGCCAAAGGCAAGATGCAGGCAGTTGGCGGGTGTCGGGATGTCATCGACATAGCGCGCGCGACCGGTGACGTGCAGGCGGGCGGCGTCGTGGTGCAGGGGTTTGTTCACGCTCATGGGCGGACCTCCAGCACGCTTGTGGCGTGGCCCTGATCCTCGGCAAGCGCGCGGCGCAGCATGTTGCGGGCGGCGGTCAGGCGGTAGTCGGCGCTGGCGCGCATGTCTGACATCGGGGTGAAATCCTGCGCCCAAGCGGGGTCGGCGGCGTCTACCGTGGCCTCTGTCCATGGCTGACCGGTGATCGCGGCCTCGACCTGCGTGGCGCGTTTCGGGATGCCCGCCATGCCGCCAAAGGCGATGCGGGCGTGGGTGACGATGCCGTCGGTGATGGTCAGGTTGAAGGCGCCGCAGAGGGCGGAAATGTCCTGATCAAAGCGTTTCGACAGTTTGTAGACCCGCAGGGTGTCCGGCCCTTTCGGGATCGAGACGGCCTCGACAAACTCGCCCTTTGCGCGGTCCTGTTTGCCGTAGTCGAGAAAAAACGCCTCCAGCGGCAGGGCGCGCCGGGTATCGCCGTGGCGCAGGTGCAGGGTGGCCCCCAGCGCGATGAGCGCGGGCGGGTTGTCCCCGATGGGAGAGCCGTTGGCGATGTTACCGCCGATGGTCGCGGCATTGCGCACCTGGGTGGAGCCATAGCGACGGATCATTTCGGCGTAGCTGGGGTAGTGATCTTTCATCAGCGCGTGGACGCGGTCCATGGTGACGCCCGCGCCGATGCGGATGGTGCTGTCCGTTTCGGTGATCTCTTGCAGGTCGGTGCAGCGGTTGAGAAAGATGACCTTGTCCAGATCGCGTAGCTGCTTGGTCACCCAGAGGCCGACATCCGTCGCCCCGGCCACCAGCGTGGCCTCCGGGTTTGCGGCGTAGAGATGCGCGAGTTCATCAGTGGATTGCGGGGCATGGACGCTGGGAGGGGGGCTGTCTGCCCCCCGACCGGCTGCACCGGTCCCCCCCGAGGATATTTCCGGACAGAAGAAATCCTGATCGGCCTTGAGCCAGTCGGGCGCGGGCAAATCGGCGGCGGCGCGGGCGGCGCGCAGGATCGGGGCGTAGCCAGTGCAGCGGCACAGGTTGCCGGCCAGCGCGTCGTTGTGGTTGGTGTCGCCGTTCAGATGCGCGGTGGCCATGGAGATGGCGAAACCGGGTGTGCAAAAGCCGCATTGGCTGCCGTGGCAATCGACCAGCGCCTGTTGCACCGGGTGCAGTTGCCCGTCCGGTCCGGACAGCCCTTCGACCGTGCGCACCGCCTTGCCGTGCAGTTGCGGCAGGAACAGGATGCAGGCGTTGAGCGCCCGCGCGCCGTTTGCATCCGTCACCATGACGGAGCAGGCGCCGCAGTCGCCTTCATTGCAGCCCTCTTTGGTGCCGGTGAGGCCACGTTGTTCACGCAGCCAGTCGAGCAGCGTGACGGTGGCCGGAACCTCTCGCAGGGCCACGCTCTCTCCGTTCAGAAGAAAGGTGATGTTCATTTATCCAGTGACCCGCCGCCTTACTGATTGCCCCGGACTGGGCCCCCGGATCGCTCCGGGGGGCGCGCCTTCGATACGGCGTAGAAAGCGCACGTCCCTGATGTTCGGCGATCAGGCTAGGCGCGGGGTGCCCGGATTGGCAAGGAAAAATCGCTGCGTTTTGTGGCAGGCGCGGGGGGCGCGGCGATGGTTTGGGCGCTTGCAGCGATTGTGGGCGGGCCGCCATCTGTTTCGCCGCCGTGTCCCGACCGCCGTCAAAGCCCATGGCGGCGCGGGTCTTGCGCCCGGCCGCGCCGGACGCGGGCAGGGCGGGCGTGGATCGGCCGGTCAAGGCGCAGGTCGAGCGTGGGTGTAGGGGGGCGGTCCTGTGCAGGGGCCGTTTGCGGGGCGCGGGTATGGGTCAGCCGTGCACTTCGGCGAGGCGGACAAGGTTGTCGAGCCCGCTGTTCCAGCCGATCTTGTAGTCATCGAACAGCGCCGGGCCGCTCAGGCTGGCGATCTGGAGGGTGACGGACAGCAGGCACCCCTGCGCGGTCGCGCTGACCTGCTGGGTGATGAGCGAGACCGAGACCGGACCGTCCCCCATATCAAGGGTTTCGGTGCAGATCAGGCGAGCGGGGGCGTCGACGACATGAAAGTCGGTGGTGACGGCGAAATGCGGGGCGTCTTTCGGGCCGCAGCGCGATACTTCGCGCCCGCCGGGGCGCATGTCGAACGTGTCGATGATCACAGAGACATCGTCATTCGGCGCGCCCCAGGTTGCACGCGCGTCCCGGTCCGTCAGGAGGTGGAACAGGCGGGCGGGCGGACAGGCAACCTTGCGTTGCAGGGTCAGGGTTTCGAAATCCATCACTCTTCTCCGGGGTCCATGTTTTCTGCGAGGGCTGTCAGCCGGTCAAGGCGGCCTTCCCAAAGGGCGCGTTGCCGGGCGAGCCAGCTTTCCACCTCGGCCAGGGGGGCCGCTTCGATATGGACGATGCGGGTGCGCCCGCGTTTCTGTGAGCGGACAAGGCCAGCGGCCTCCAGCCTGCCAAGGTGTTTGAGGAAAGAGGGCAGGGCCATGTCGTGATCCCGGTGCAGGTCAGAGACCGGGGCCGGGCCGGACATCAGCCGTTCGATCACCGCGCGGCGAGTCGGATCGGACAGGGCGCCGAAGAGTGTGTCCAGATGGTTAGCCATGTGGCTATCTATTCCGGCGCACTGGCGGGCGTCAAGAGAAACTTAGCCGATTGGCTAGGTCTTGTGCTTGGCGTCGGACAGCGCGTCGCGCAGGGCGGCGATTTCCTCGGCCACCGGGCCAGAGGGGCAGGCAGCGCGTTCCGACCACGCCATGAACCGTTCCAGCAGGGGCAGGAAGGTGGCGATTTCCTCGGGCGTCCAGTCCTTGAGGTAGGATCCGAGCACCAGAAACTTGTAGCTGCGCACGGCCTCGATGGCGCGTTTGCCCGTTTCGGTCAGTTCCAGCACGGCGCGGCGGGCGTCCTGCTGGCTGACCGCGCGGCACAGGAACCCGCGCTTGATCAACTGGCTGGTCAGGCGGCTGGCGCGCGAGGGGTCGATATTGAGACGGGTGGCCACGGTCGAGACCATGGTTTCCTCACCCGAGGCATCGCGGAATTCATTGGACGGGGCCCAGACAGCCATCAGCACATCCAGTTCGGCCAGTTCGATTTGCAGGTCCAGATCCTGAAGCGCGCGCAGGCCCAGCTCACGCTTGAAGATCTTGCGGCGCCAGACCTGCAAGATGGCATCGACGTCCAGTGCCGCCTGCGTGGCGTCCGCGCCGATCCCGGCGCGTTCCAGTTGCGCCTTCAGTTTGTCATCCCGTGCGCCCATGCAAACCCCGTTGTGCGAAACCGCATGCTTTCGACAAAAGCGTGCTGTTGACATGTATTTGTCTCTGGCACATATCTAGAGCCAGTTCAGACCCGTTGCAATCCTTGCGCCTGCCCGGATCATTCCGCGTGCGGGCCGGGGGGCGCTGTTTCGCTGTTTCAAGGATTTCCTCATGTCGCTTGCCGAAGCCCCTGCCATTCCCGCCATCGAGCAACCGGACCCCGCGACGCTGCGCCTTGCGCTGGCCGCCATCGGCGCGACGCTGCTGTTTGCCTCGCTTGGCCAGACGATCGTGTCGACCGCCATGCCGGTCATGGTCGCCGACCTTGGTGGGATGGATCATATCACATGGGTGATCACCGCCTACCTGCTGGCCTCGACCATCGGCGCGCCGGTGGCGGGCAAGCTGTCCGATCTCTATGGCCGCAAGGCGGTCTTGCAGGTCGGTATCCTGATCTTTGTAGTGGGCGCAGTGATCTGCGGCACGGCGAGCACGATGGGCACGGTGATTGCCGGGCGTGTGGTGCAGGGCCTTGGCGGCGGCGGGCTGATCGTGACCTGCATGACCACCGTGGGCGACCTGATGCCGCCACGAGAGCGCGGCAAGGCGCAGGGCTATCTTGGCGCGGCCTTTGGTGTGTCGACGGTGATCGGGCCGCTGCTGGGCGGGGCCATTGTGCAGAGCATCGGCTGGCACTGGGTCTTTTTCGTCAATCTGCCCGTGGGTGTGCTGGCCTTTGTCGTGCTGAACCGCGCGCTGCCGACGCCGGTCGAACGCTCGGACAAGCCGGTCGACTATCTGGGGGCGCTGTTGCTGGCGGCTTTGCTGGGCAGTGTTGTGCTGGTGCCCCAAGTGGCGGGCACCTATGGCTGGAGCGGTCTGCCGACGATGGGTCTGATCCTCGTCCTGATCCTTGCGCTGGGCGGATTTGTGATCACAGAGAGGCGCGCGCAAGAGCCGATCCTGCCGCTGTCGCTGTTCACCAACAACACCTTTCTGGTGGTCAACGCGGTGGGTTTTCTGGTCGGCATGGGCATGTTCGGGACGATCACCTTTCTGCCGCTGTTCCTGCAAATGGTCAAAGGCGTGACGCCCACCGCCTCGGGTCTGTTCCTTGTGCCGATGATGGGCGGTCTGATCCTGTCGTCTACGATGGCCGGGCGGATCATGTCATCGACCGGGCGGTACAAGCTGATGCCGACGCTGTCGACGGGTCTGCTGGCGCTGGCGATGCTGGCGATGTCGCGGCTGGATGCGGACAGCGCGTTGTGGATCATCGGGGCCGTCATGGTCTTGGTCGGCCTTGGTCTGGGTCCGGTTTTCGCGGTCGGTGTGGCGGCGATCCAGAATGCTGTGCCGCGCTCCATGATGGGGGTTGGCACCGCCTCGACCAACATGTTCCGCCTGATCGGCGGGTCGGTCGGCACGGCGGTCTTTGGCGCGATGTTCAGCGCGGGGCTGATGCGCAATCTGGCGGATGCCTTGCCGGGTGAAGTGTCGGGCGGGATTGGCGCGCTGGGCGCAGAAGTGGTCAACGCGCTGCCCGCGGAAACACAGGCCCGCGTGCTGGACGGTTTTTCCGACGCGTTGCACCCGATTTTCTGGGCGGCGGCGGTTGCGGCGCTGCTGGCCTGCATTGCCTCGATGCTGTTGCGCGAAGAACCCTTTGCCGAGGGGTGACGCCGTCGAGACTTCGCGCTTTCGCTGGTGCGGGACACAAGATACCGTGCAGGCATGGCTGATCCTCGATTCATTCACCTGCGTGTCCACTCTGAATATTCCCTGCTCGAAGGGGCCATGCGGCTGAAAAAGCTGCCCGGTCTCTGCGCGGACATGGGAATGCCGGCGGTGGCGCTGACCGACACCAACAACCTGTTCGCCGCGCTGGAGTTTTCCGTCGGGGCCGCTGGCGCGGGGGTGCAGCCGATCATCGGCTGCCAGATGGACGTGCGCTATGTCGAGCCGCAGCCGGGGGAGCGGGCCAAGCCGCCCGCCCCGGTGGTCCTGCTGGCGCAGACAGAGACCGGGTATGAGCATCTGATGAAGCTCAACTCTTGCCTCTACATGCGTCGCGACAACGAGTTGCCGCATGTGACGCTGGAGGAGCTGGAGGCGCATTCCGAGGATGTGATCTGCCTCAGCGGCGGGCCGGACGGGCCGGTGGGACGGCATCTGCGGCAGGGGCATCGCGGCGCGGCGCAGGCGCTGATGACGCGACTGGCGCAGATCTATGGCGACCGGCTGTATGTCGAGTTGCAGCGCCACCCCGGCGAGGACGGCACCACGCCCGAGGCAGAGCGCCAGTCAGAGCGCGGCTTGGTCGAGATGGCCTATGAGATGGACCTGCCGCTGGTCGCCACCAATGACGTCTACTTCCCCAAGACCGAGATGTATGAGGCGCATGACGCGATGATCTGCATCGCCGACGGGGCCTATGTCGACCAGCAGGAACCGCGCCGTCGCCTGACGCCGCAGCATTATTTCAAGACGCCGCAGGAAATGGCGGTGCTGTTCGCCGATCTGCCCGAGGCGTTGGAAAACACCATCGAGATCGCCAAACGCTGTGCCTTTATGGCGTACCGGCGCGATCCGATCCTGCCGAAATTTGCCGACGATGAGGTGGCCGAACTGCGCCGCATCGCCAATGAGGGGCTGCAAAAACGTCTGGCGGTGATCCCGCACGCGGTGACGGTCGAGAAATATCAGGAACGGCTGGATTTTGAGCTCGGCATCATCGAGGGCATGGGGTTTCCCGGCTACTTTCTGATCGTTGCGGACTTTATCCAATGGGCCAAGGACAATCACATCCCGGTCGGTCCGGGGCGGGGGTCTGGCGCGGGGTCGCTGGTGGCCTACGCGCTGACCATCACCGACCTTGACCCGCTGCGCTATTCGCTGCTGTTCGAACGCTTCCTGAACCCGGAACGGGTGTCGATGCCTGACTTTGACATCGACTTTTGCATGGATCGCCGAGAGGAAGTGATCCGCTACGTGCAGGAGAAATACGGCCACGACCGGGTGGGTCAGATCATCACCTTTGGCGCGCTGTTGTCCAAGGCGGCGGTGCGCGACATGGGCCGCGTGTTGCAGATGCCGTATGGGCAGGTGGATCGCCTGTCAAAGATGATCCCGGTCGAGGGCGTCAAACCCGTCAGCATCGAACAGGCGCTGCGGGATGAGCCACGTCTGGCCGAAGAGGCCAAGAACGAAGAGGTCGTTGACCGGCTGCTGAAATACGGCATGCAGGTTGAGGGGCTGTTGCGCTCTGCCGGCACCCACGCCGCCGGTGTGGTGATCGCTGACCGGCCCACGGATGAATTGGTGCCGCTCTACCGCGATCCGCGATCCGACATGCCAGCGACGCAGTTCAACATGAAATGGGTCGAACAGGCCGGGCTGGTGAAGTTCGACTTTCTGGGTCTGAAAACGCTGACCGTGATCCAGAACGCCATGGACCTGATCTTTAAGTCCGGTCGTCCCCTGCATGTCGCCGCTGATGGCACGCAGTTGTACGAACCGGCAGAGGGCGCGGAGAACCAGATCAACGCCATCCCGCTGGACGATGAGGCGTCTTACAGGCTGTATGCGGCGGCCAAGACGGTGGCGGTGTTTCAGGTGGAAAGCTCGGGCATGATGGATGCGCTCAAGCGGATGAAACCCACCTGTATCGAGGACATCGTGGCGCTGGTGGCGCTGTACCGCCCCGGCCCGATGGAAAACATCCCGACCTATTGCGAGGTCAAGAACGGGCTGAAAAAGATCACCTCGGTGCACCCTTCCATCGACCACATACTGGCCGAAACCCAAGGCATCATCGTTTATCAGGAACAGGTGATGCAGATCGCGCAGGTCATGGCGAACTATACGCTGGGCGGTGCCGACCTGCTGCGCCGCGCCATGGGCAAGAAGATCAAGGAGGCGATGGACGCTGAACGCCCCAAGTTCGAAAAGGGCGCGGGTGAGAATGGCGTGGACGCCAAGAAAGCGTCCGAGGTGTTCGACCTGCTGGAAAAGTTTGCCAACTACGGCTTCAACAAGTCGCACGCGGCGGCCTATGCGGTGGTCAGCTATCAGACTGCGTGGCTAAAGGCGAACCACGCGGTGGAGTTCATGGCCGGGGTCATGAACTGCGATATCCATCTGACAGATAAACTGGCGGTCTATTTCGAAGAAGTCCGCAAGGGGCTGAAACTGCCTTGGGTGCCGCCCTGCGTGAACCGCTCACAGGCGACATTCGACGTGGTGGACGGCGAGCTGGTCTATGCGCTGGGCGCGCTCAAGAACGTCGGACTGGAGGTGATGCGGCTGGTCGTTGCCGGGCGCGAGGACCGACCCTTTGCCACGATCTTTGACTTCGCGCGGCGTGTGGACCTCAAGAAGATCGGCAAGCGCCCCTTGGAGATGATGGCGCGGGCCGGGTGTTTCGATGTGCTGGATTCGAACCGGCGGCGGATCTTCGATTCGCTGGATGCGCTGGTGATGTATTCCTCTGCCATCCATGAGCAGAAGGCCTCGGCGCAGGTGTCGCTGTTCGGCGAGGCGGGCGAGGATCTGCCGGAACCGCGGCTGTCGCCGGTGGCCGACTGGCTGCCCGCCGAACGGCTGGCCGAAGAGTTCAAGGCGGTGGGGTTCTACCTGTCGGGGCATCCGCTGGACGATTACATGCCGCGCCTGCGCCGGGTCGAACGCACCGGGGCCTTCATGACGCTGGATGAGTTGACCCACAAGGTGCAGGGCAATGGCGCGATGGTGGCCAAGCTGGCGGGGGTCGTTGCGGGGCGGCAGGAACGCAAATCGGCGCGCGGCAACCGCTTTGCCTTTTGCCAGATGTCCGACCCGACCGGGGCCTTTGAGGTCACGCTGTTTTCCGAAGCTTTGGAAAAGTCTCGGGAATTCCTTGAGAGCGGCTCCAAGGTGCTGGTCACCGTCGAGGCGACGATGGAATCCGACCAGTTGAAACTGCTGGGCCGCTCTGTCGCGCCGGTGGATGTGGCTGTGGCCGGGGCGGGGGTGACGGGCCTGCGCATCTTTGTCGAGACGGCGGATGCCTTTCCCAACATCGCTTCGGTGCTGGGACGGGCGGCGGAGCAGATGCCCAAGGCGGCGCGCGGACCGATCACCCTGTGCCTCAACGACCCGGCGCTGCCGGGGGAGGTGGAACTGGATGCGGGGCTGGATTATCCGGTGACGCCGGAAATCAAGGGCGCGGTCAAATCGCTCGACGGGGTGCTGGCGGTCGAGGAAATTTGAACCGCCACACCGCTGGAATATGCCAATTGGCGTGACGGATGGTGGACGCGGCCCCCCTGCGCGCGTTACAACCCCGTGGATTTGCGGGGAGAACGACATGCGCGCAGGCGTTTCAAGAGCCGGAGTGACCCTCTGTCTGGGCCTGAGTCTGGGCCTGATGCTTGCAGGGTGCGGCGATCCGCTGTCCGAGGTGCCGCGCTACAGCGATGTGCCTTTGGCCGATGATGCCGGGCAGGCGGATGCGCTGGCGCCGGATACACCGCGCGCGACCGTGACCGGAGAGACGCCGAAGCGCGGGCTGTTGGGGATCTTCGGGGCACGGGCGGCGGCGGCCACGGGCGATGGCGGTGCCGATGCGCCGGGGCCTGCACCCCGTTCCGGTGCCCCGGACGCCCGCGAGGTGCCGCTGGGGGCTACGTTGCCCTATGGCCAGCTGGCCCGCGTTTGCGGTGAGCCCAACCGCAAACTGGGCAAAAAGATCGAGGGATACCCTGCCAAGGGCAGCAAATACGTCTTGTATGACAGCGCGCCGGGCACAACAGCGCCGCGTTCCTTTTACCTGACCGGGTTCAAGGATCGCTGTGCGCGGCAGTTCACGGCGGCGCTGGTGATCTTTGGTGCGCCCGAGAGTTATGAGCAGTTGCACTATGGGCCGTCCGGTGCGGAACTGCCGGTTTCGTCCACCGATGCGGCCTATGAAAAACTCAAAAGCCGGGTGTGTCGTGTCCGCAAGGGCAAGCCTTGCGGGACAAGGATGCGGACGCTGGCGCGCGACACGGTGTTTGTCAGCGTCTACGAACGCTTCGGCAGCAATCCACGCTGGAAAAACATCCTGCTGCATGACGGTGAGGTGGTCGCCGTCGATCTCAAGAACTGAAGGGGGACGCCGCACGGCGCTCCTGCGGCCCTGCGGGACCGCATATCGCCCCGCCCGCCGTCCCATGCGGGCGGCGTTTCAGTAGTGAGGGGGGCGTTCGTCGCCCAGCACGATGCCACCGGTGCCGTCGCTTTCGCGGCTGGCCTCACGTTGCATGAGCATCTCGACACGGGCGGTCAGGCGGGCGAGTTCCTTGTCCTGACGCGCAACCATTTCGGACAGGTCATCCAGAGCGCGCAGCGCGTGGGCAAGACGTTCTTCGAGCAGGTCGGTTCTGTCGTTCATGGCGTTTGCCCCTTTGCTGGTCTTGGCTGTGAGTATTTTCACAGAGAAGAAGCTGCAAGGGGGCGTGCTTGCCCCTCCGCGGCCGAAGGGCTAGAGGGAGCGCGAGCGAACCGACAACCGGGGACGACCCATGGCCAAAGAGAAGAAATCTCCTCGCCCCAAGGCGCAGACGCCGAAGGGCTTTCGCGACTATTTCGGACCGGAAGTGACCGAACGGGCCGAGATGTTGCAAACCATTGCCGGGGTCTATCATCGGTACGGGTTCGAGGCGCTGGAAAGTGCTGCCGTGGAGACCGTCGAGGCGCTGGGCAAGTTCCTGCCGGATGTGGACCGCCCGAACGAGGGGGTTTTTGCATGGCAGGACGAGGACGACGGCTGGATGGCGCTGCGCTATGACCTGACGGCGCCTTTGGCGCGGGTCTATGCGCAGCACCGCAACGAGTTGCCTTTGCCCTATCGGCGCTATGCGATGGGGCCGGTCTGGCGCAATGAAAAGCCGGGACCGGGGCGGTATCGGCAGTTTTACCAGTGTGATGCGGATACGGTGGGGGCGGCAAGCGTGGCGGCGGATGCCGAGATTTGCGCGATGCTGGCGGACACTTTGGAGAAGGTCGGGATCCCGCGTGGCGATTACCTGATCCGGGTGAACAACCGCAAGGTTCTGAACGGTGTGCTGGAAACCATGGGCCTGTCGGATGATGCGCAGCGCGATGCGGTTCTGCGGACCATCGACAAGTTCGACAAGGTTGGTGAGGCCGGTGTGCGTGAGCTGCTGGGCAAGGGGCGGCTGGATGCCTCTGGCGCGTATATCGACGGCGTGGGGCTGTCGCAGGCGCAGGCCGAACCGGTGGTGGCGTTCCTGACCTCCGGTCGGCTGGACGCGGCAGAGACCTTGGCCAATTTGCGTGCCGCCATCGGCGGCGCGACAATTGGCGAAGAGGGGATCGCGGAGCTGGAACAGATCGCCGCGTTGCTGGCGGCGCAGGGCTATGGTCCCGACCGGATCATGATTGACCCCTCCGTCGTGCGGGGCCTTGGCTACTACACCGGGCCGGTGTTCGAGGCCGAACTGACGTTCGAGATTTTTGACGAGAAAGGCCGCAAGCGGCAGTTCGGGTCGGTTGCCGGGGGCGGGCGCTATGACGATCTGGTCAAGCGCTTTACCGGGCAGGCGGTGCCTGCGACGGGGGTTTCTATCGGGGTGGACCGTTTGCTGGCGGCGCTGCGCGAAAAAGGCCGCATTGGCGGCGCGGTGCAGGGGCCGGTTGTGGTGACGGTAATGGATCGGGATCGCATGGCGGATTATCAGGCGATGGTGGCGGACCTGCGCTCTGCCGGGCTGCGGGCCGAGGTCTATCTTGGCAACCCCAAGAACTTTGGCAACCAGTTGAAATACGCGGACAAGCGCGGCTCTCCGGTGGCGGTTATCGAGGGTGGCGACGAGAAAGAGCGCGGCGTGGTGCAGATCAAGGACCTGATCCTTGGCGCAAAGCTGGCCGCCGATGCCAGCCTTGAGGAATGGAAAGACCACCCCAGCCAATACGAGGTGCCGCGCGGCGATCTGGTCGCCAAGGTGCGTGAGATTCTGGACCTGCACACATGACACTGGCCGCGATCAAGACCAAGGCGGCGGCGCTCAAATCCGGGTTTGCCGCAGCGGGCGCTTTGCCGGTGGACTGCCCCGTGCTGCTGCCGGCGGAGACCTTGCTGGACCTCTATGGCGAGGACATCCGCACCCGCGCCTTCCTGACACATGATCCTGTGCGTGGAGAGGTGATCCTGCGCCCGGATTTCACCCTGCCTGTGGTGCAAAAGCACATGGCCGAGGGGGCAGAGCCCGCGCGCTACACCTATGCGGGCGAAATCTTTCGTCGACAGGAAGAGCATCCGGAGCGGCCTTCGGAATATCATCAGGTCGGCTATGAGGTCTTTGACAGGGCCGATCCGGCGGGAGCGGATGCCGAGGTTTTTGCCCGCTTCGCAGAGGCGCTGGCCCCTTACGGGTTGCGGGCGATTGTCGGTGACATCGGAATCTTGATTGCGGCGGTGTCGGGGCTGGAGACAAGTGCGGCGCGCAAGGCGGCGATGATGCGCCACATCTGGCGGCCCCGTCGATTCCGGGCGTTGCTGGAGCGTTATGCGGGCCGCGCGCCGGTGCCGCCGACGCGAACCGCCTTGTTGAAGGCGGCGGACCCGATGGCGGCGACGGGTCCGGTGATCGGGCTGCGTGACGAGGATGAGATCGCTCTGCGGCTGGCGGCGCTGCGCGCCGATGCCGCCGAGCCGCCGCTGCCCGCCGGTCAGGTGGATCTGATCGAGGCGCTGGTGCGGGTCTCCGAGACCTGCGGTTATGCGCTGGAACGGCTGCGCGACATCGCCGTCGACATGCCAGCGATTTCCGGCGCGGTGGACCGGCTGGCCGCCCGCTGCGAGGCGCTGGCGGCGCGGGGCGTCGATGTGAACAACCTGCCGTTCGATGCCAATTTCGGGCGCACCTCGATGGAATATTACGACGGCTTTGTCTTTGGCTTTTCGGCACCCGGGCATCCGGATTGGCCGCTGGTGGCCTCGGGCGGACGCTATGACGCGCTGACCCGGCAACTGGGGCAGGGGCGTGAGATCCCGGCGGTGGGCGGGGTGATCCGCCCCGGTCTGCTGGTCGATCTTGAGGAGGGAACGGCATGAGCATCAAGCTGGGCGTGCCCTCAAAAGGCCGGTTGATGGAAAAGACCTTTGACTGGTTCGGGGGCCATGGCATCGGCCTGTCCCGCACCGGGTCGGACCGGGAATACTCCGGCGCAGTGGCCGGGGTCGACGACGTGGAACTGGTGCTGCTGAGCGCCGGGGAAATCCCGCGCGAACTGGCCGCGGGGCGCATTCATCTGGGCGTGACCGGCACCGACCTCATTCAGGAAAAGCTGGTGCAGTGGGATCAGAAAGTGGCCCCGCTGGCGGAGCTTGGCTTTGGCCATGCGGACCTGATTGTCGCGGTGCCTGCCTGCTGGGTGGACGTGGACACGCTGGACGATCTGGACGCGGCGGCGGCGGCCTTCCGGGCGCGGCACGGGTTCCGGATGCGGATTGCGACCAAGTATCACCGGCTGGTGCGGGCCTATCTGCATGACGGCGGCGTGGCGGATTACCAGCTTGTCGACAGTCAGGGCGCGACAGAGGGCACGGTCAAGAACCTGACCGCCGAGGCCGTGGCCGACATCACCTCGACCGGCGAGACGCTGCGGGCGAACCATCTCAAGGTGCTGGCCGAAGAGCCGGTTTTGCGGTCGCAGGCGACCCTGTTCAAGTCCCGTCTGGCGGCACAAACAGAGGCAGAGCGCGTGACGCTGCGGGTTCTGGAAGAACGTCTGGGTCTGTGACGATCGGATCGGCTGCGGGTTTTGGCCCCGGTCAGTCCGGCTCAAAGCAGAAGGTATTGCCGGACCCCTGATTGAGCCAGCATGACCCGGCAATTCCGGGAGGCTGTTCCCAGTCCCAGATGGGTGTTGCGGGTTGGCCGTTGACCGTGGGCCTCATGTCGACGCTGGAGATCACCGTTTCCGCCCCGGATGGCCATTGGAAGCGGCGCAGGTCCGTGCGGACCATATCCGACGAGATGGTCAAAAGACGGTTTTCCGTACAGGTTTCGCTGTCGCGCAGGGCAGCGCCGCGCCAGACGGTGCAGGTTCCGCCCACGACCGTGTCGATCTCTGGGCGGGTGAAATCGGCGAGCGACACGCGGACCAGTTGTCCATCCCGAGGGGTCGCAATGTCGCTCAGGCGGGTGGCATTGTCGAAGAACATGAAAGGCGGCAGCCGGTCCAGATCGGTGCCGTTCCAGTCGGCCAGCGAGAAGGTGCGTTGGTCGCCGTATTCGCCGACTGCGACCTTCAGATCCTCGGGTCTTGGCAGGTCTTGGGGCAGGCTGACCGTGCAGGGAATTTGCCCGCCTTCGTCGCCGAACCCCTGAATGCGGATGGCGGGGCCAGAGTCGGTCTGAATGCGGGCAGGGTCCCGCCCGTGCCGGTATTCCGGTCCAATCGGCGTTTCGGCCGCACGTTCCAGCCCGGTCTCGCGGCGATGGGCATAGGATTTGGTGCAGGCATCCGCAGCCCCCAGAAAGGTGATGTCATCGGGGTAGACGGTGCCGACGACGGAAATGCCCCATAGCGCCGCATCGTAGACCGTTTCGACATGGTACATGCCCGAAGGGGGGGTCTTGAGCAGGGTCGTCAAAAGGGAGTCGGACAGGCGCCAGTCGGATTTGCGCGCGCTGACCTCGGCCAGCGACGCGATGGCAACGGCGTAGGCTGCGCTGACCTGCTCCGCGTTGAACGCGCCTTCGGGCACGACAAGAGACGGCGCGTGAAAGCCCAGCCGCCCGGCGGCATGCAATTGCCGGTGGGGATAAAACGGGCCCGCGTCATTGAACCATTCCAGCCCGGCCAGAAACAGCACCGCGCAGGCCGAAAAACACTCTGCGCCGCGGGCCACCGCCGTGGAAATGCCCTGCGCCTGCAACAGGTCGCCGATCTGGATGCCTTCGACCAGACTGCCGCCCGGACTGTCGAGGCACAGGATGTGAAAGCGGTCGGTGCGGGCCTCGAAAAAGGTTTTGGCCTTGGCAGCATCGCCGGGTGCCAATGCGCCGGCCAATGTGGCGGTGCAGCCCATGTAGGCATCGCCGCCGTCCGTCAGGGTTGCGGCGGAGGCGGGCGATGTCAGGGCAAGGGTGCAGGCAATAAGGGCAGCGGAAAAATAAGGCGTCTTGCAATGCATTTGGTCGGAAACTCCTTTGATTTCCGACCAATACATCACAAGCGCGTCCGCCAATGCCAGCTAAAATTGCCTGCGCCGAAGCTGTGGCGCGGCTTAGACCAACCCGTCGAAATCGGACGCCGCGTGGCGTTCCTCCAGCGTCCCCTCATCTGTGCGGTTGACGATGCGGCCACGTTGCACGGCGGGGCGTTCAAGGATCTCGTCCGCCCAGCGTCGCACGTGCGTGTAGCTTTCAACGTCAAGGAATTCGCCCGCGTCATAGCTTTCGCCGTGAACGGTGCGCCCATACCAGGGCCAGATTGCCATGTCGGCAATGCTATAGTCCGCGCCGACCATAAAGCGGTTGTCCGCAAGGTGCCGGTCGAGAACATCAAGCTGGCGCTTGACCTCCATGGCGAAGCGGTTGATCGGGTATTCCATCGGATAGGGCGCATAGGCGTAGAAATGGCCAAACCCGCCGCCCAGATAGGGCGCGCTGCCCATCTGCCAGAACAGCCATGACAACATCTCGGCGCGCTTTTCGCGGGGCCCCTGGAAGGCGTCGAATTTCTCGGCCAGATGCATCAGGATCGCACCGGACTCGAACACGCGAACCGGCGTGTCGCCAGAGCGGTCCAGCAAGGCGGGAATCTTTGAGTTCGGGTTGATCCCGACAAAGCCAGAGCCGAACTGGTCGCCCTTGCCGATGCGGATCAGCCAGGCGTCGTATTCGGCGTCATGCCCGGCGGCCAGCAGTTCCTCCAGCAGGATGGTGACCTTGACGCCGTTGGGCGTGCCCTGTGAATAAAGCTGGAAGGGATGCGCGCCGGTAGGCAGTTCCTTGTCGTGGGTGGCCCCGGCGATGGGCCGGTTCAGCGAGGCCCAGGCGCCGCCGTTTTCCTTGTCCCAGGTCCAGATTTTCGGGGGGGTGTAGTTTTCGGTCATGGCATCACTTCTCCTGTCTCGCTGGTCAGAACGTACAACTCTTGTACCGGAATGCCAGAGGAGGGCTGGGCTGCGCACAGTGACTGTGCGTATCTGTGCGCATGACTGATCCAGACGATAGGCCGGTGGCGCTGGTGCTGGGCGCGGCGGTGCGACCGGGAGGAGTGCCGTCGCCCGCGCTGGAGCGGCGCGCGCGCCATGCGGCGGCCTTGTGGCGCGATGGCCATGTCCGGGGACTGGTGCTGTCCGGAGGGGAGCGGACACATCCGCCGACAGAGGCCGAGGTCATGGCGCAGGTCTGCCGCGACGCTGGGGTGCCGGATGCGGCGATGGTCCTTGAACCGGAGGCATCGACGACCGAGGAAAACATGCGGCTGGCGCGGCCGATTCTGGACGCCTTGGGCGCGCGGGAGGTGATCGTGGTCACTGACCGCTACCATGCGGCGCGGGCGCGGCTGGTGGCGCGTCGTGTGGGACTGCGGGCGCGGACAAGTTGCCCGCGGTTGACGGGGGCCCCGGTCTGGCGCGTGGCGCGGGCCTGGACGCGTGAGGCGGTGGCCTTGGTCTGGTACTGGCTGCGCGGGGCCGGGCGCTAAGGCACCGCCCCCACGCCGGTCGCCGGATCAGCCGGGGACGATGACCTCGACGTATTGCATCCAGCCGTTCGACCCGTAGACATTCACGACGATGTGCAGGTTCCCGCCCATGATGGCATTGGCCACGTAGGGCGGCAGACCGCCGTTGTTGACCAGTTGTTCCAGTCGACCACGGTTGTTGATATCACCGAAATACGGATCCCAGTCGTCGCCGTATTGCGAGATTCCAAAGCGGTGATAGTTGGCCCGGTCCTGACGCAGAACCTGCGCCGCGGACGACAGGCGCGCCCCGTTGGAGTTGAACAGATCCTGCTGCCCGATATAGGCGTTGTACGATCCCATCAGTTGCTGGGCCTGTGCCGCCAGCGGGGCGACAAGCACCAGCGCAAGAGCGAGTAAAAAACGTTTCATGTGAACCTCCTCATGACCACTTTCGATAAATCAATTTTATGATCGCCGGGTGACATGCGCCTTGATGCAGGCCAATCCTGAGGTCAGATGACACCAATTTGGGCCAGAGCGCCAGCCAGTTCCGGCGGCAGCGGCTCTTCGTCCGCGCGGGTTCTGGGCAGGTCGGGCGGCGCGTCGGCGGCGGCAAGATAGCGCCAGCCCTGAAACGCACGTTTCGGCGCGGCGGCGGTGCGGATCAATTCGGGGTCAAGGACCAGCGCACAGCGGTTGATCCCGTCCTGTCCGGTGACCGGATCAAACCGCAGGATGCGTTGGCGGCACTGGATCAGTCCCTTGATGACCCAGTAGATCGACCCGCCGTTCAGCACCTCGGCCTCCCGCCGGGGCCACATGCGCGTGACATGCCGGGGCAGACCGTCGTTACCATGGGCGCGCCGCGTGCCCTGCCAATCGATCAGGCTGTCGACGCTTTCGGTGCCTGCGCTGAGTTTGAGAAGATGGGTTGTATCCGGCATGATGGGCCTTTCGTGTCCGGGGGATCATAGCGGGCGCAAGCCAGTGTTCAAGAACGGGTGTTGAAGGGAAAACGACAGATGCGGACGTAAACCATGCGCGTTTTGGTGAACCTCATGATGTGGTATACTTACATTCCTCGTATTCAACCTGTTGCGTGGATTTGCTAGATTGCCAGTCTGCCACCTGAGGGAATCGCCTGACATGACCCGCTTTGCCGCCCCCATCGCCGAACAGATCTGGGACATGAAATACCGCCTCAAGCAGGCGGACGGGACACCCATCGACCTGAGCGTCGAGGACACATGGCGCCGGATCGCCCGGTCGCTGGCCTCTGTCGAGGCCGATCCGGTCCTGTGGGAAGAGCGGTTTTACAACGCGCTGGAGGATTTCAGATACCTGCCCGCCGGGCGGATCACGGCGGGCGCGGGGACCAACCGCTCTGTCACCCTGTTCAACTGTTTTGTCATGGGCACCATCCCCGACAACATGGGCGGCATTTTCGAGATGCTCAAAGAGGCCGCCCTGACCATGCAGCAGGGCGGCGGCATCGGCTATGATTTCTCCACCATCCGGCCCAAGGGCGCACCGGTGGCGGGGGTGGCGGCGGATGCCTCTGGCCCGCTGTCGTTCATGGATGTCTGGGATTCCATGTGCCGCACGATCATGTCGGCGGGGTCGCGTCGCGGCGCGATGATGGCGACCATGCGCTGTGACCACCCGGATATCGAGGATTTCATCAGCGCCAAGGCCGACAGCGCGCGTCTGCGCATGTTTAACCTGTCGGTGCTGGTCACGGATGCCTTTATGGCGGCGGTCAAGGCGGACGGACCGTGGGAGTTGCAGTTTGACGGCGTGGTTTATCACACGCTGCCCGCGCGCGACCTGTGGAACAGGATCATGCGCGCGACCTATGATTATGCCGAACCCGGTGTGATTTTCATCGACCGGATCAATCAGGCCAACAACCTGAACTATTGCGAGACGATCAGCGCCACCAACCCCTGCGGTGAGCAGCCCTTGCCGCCTTATGGGGCCTGCCTGCTTGGGTCGATCAACATGGCGCGGCTGGTGAATGATCCCTTCACCGGAGACGCGCATCTGGATGAGGCCGCGCTGGATGAGCTTGTCGGCACCGCTGTGCGGATGATGGACAACGTGGTCGATGCCTCGAAATTCCCGCTGGAGGCGCAGCGCCTTGAGGCCATGAACAAGCGCCGGATCGGACTGGGCGTCACGGGTCTGGCCGATGCGCTGCTGATGGTGCGGCTGCGCTATGGCTCAGAGGAGGCGGCGCGTCAGACCGAGCGTTGGCTGCAGCGGATCGCCCGCGCCGCATATCTGGCGTCGGTGCAATTGGCGAGGGAGAAGGGGGCTTTCCCCCTGTTCGACGCCGAAGGGTATCTGGCCAGCGGAACTATGATGGCGATGGATGAGGATGTCCGCGAGGCGGTGCGCGCCCACGGCATCCGCAACGCTTTGGTGACTTCCATCGCGCCCACGGGAACGATTTCGCTGTATGCCGGGAACGTGTCGTCGGGGATCGAGCCGGTCTTTGCCTATGCCTATACCCGCAAGGTGCTGCAAAAGGACGGATCGCGGACCGAGGAGGAAATCACCGACTATGCCGTGACGCTGTATCGCGAGCTGCACGGCGCGGAGGCGGACCTGCCCGAGTATTTCGTGAACGCCCAGACGCTGGCGCCGCTGGACCATGTGCGGATGCAGGCGGCGGCGCAGAAATGGGTGGATTCGTCGATTTCCAAGACCATCAACTGCCCCGAGGATATTTCGTTCGAGGACTTCAAGGATGTGTACCTTGAAGCCTTCGAGACGGGGTGCAAGGGCTGCACGACCTACCGGCCGAATGCGGTGACGGGGAGTGTTTTGAGTGTTTCGGAGGAGAAGCCTGCTGGGACATCTGGCGAGGATTTCGCTGCTCGTGTCCTAGCTCTCTCCGAGGCTAAGAACTTCAGCTTGAGAAGTTTGTCGGAAGAAGCTGGATTGGGCCGAAACTTCGTTCAACAAATGGTCAAAAACAAGAAAACGCCGTCGTTGGACAATGCTGGCAAAATAGCGAAAGCTCTGAGTGTTGACCTCTCCACACTCATGGGGATCAAAAGCGCCCCCGACGTCGTGGCCACTTCGGACGCAGAACCGCGCCAACCCCATGGCGATGTCGTCTACATGTCCGAGCCGCTGGACCGGCCGCAGGCGCTGGAGGGCAATACCTACAAGCTGAAATGGCCCGATAGCGAGCATGCCATCTATCTGACGATCAACGATATTATCGTCGGCGGACACCGCCGACCCTTTGAGGTCTTCATCAACTCCAAGAACATGGAACATTTCGCCTGGACCGTGGCGCTGACCCGGATGATCTCGGCGGTGTTCCGGCGCGGCGGCGACGTGTCGTTTGTGGTCGAAGAACTCAAAGCGGTTTTCGACCCGCGCGGCGGCGCTTGGGTGCAAGGCAAATACATCCCCTCGATCCTCGCAGCGATCGGTGGGGTGATCGAACGGCACATGGTCTCGACCGGGTTTCTGGAAGGCGAAGGGATGGGCCTGAAAAGCGATCCCCAAGCGCAGGTCGTCAACCTCGACCCACCGCGCGGCCCGGCCTGCCCGAACTGCGGACAATACGACATGCGGATGATCGAAGGCTGCATGACATGCGGGACATGCGGCCATTCCAAGTGTTCAGGATAAGCGGCTGAGGATGCTGTTCTGATATAACCAGCAATTTTTGGCCATTTGGCGCGTCTAAATGGCCATTTTCCCAGCATTTGGTGTCCATTTGTTAGTTTCAAGCCCGGGTGCCGATATGTGCGGCCACACTGGGGCTATGCACCATTGGCGCTCATTCCTCTGTGGGTGGTGGCCGTGTGTGGGGAGTGGTCGTTCGCTGTGGATAGGGCGAATGACTGGGTGGGGCGGTTTCCGGTCGTTCGCTTCATATTTTGCGAAAGTCGGCTGTGCGACCCCTCCAAAGCATTGGCCTAAGAAGTCGAAATACTTGTGCCCTAAGTCGAGACAGTCATCACCGTCCGTGGCAATGCTTGTATTTCCTGCCAGATCCACATGGGCAGCGTTCGTTGCGACCGACCTTCCGACGCGGCTCGATTAGCTTCGATGGACCGCGACGCGAATCAAAAAGCGCCTGCACTTGTCTTGGGATATGAACCTCCCGCTGCTGCGGCCCTCCAAAGAGACGAACACGCTCGATTATGCGCTTCTGATCCTGAAACGCTTCGCGGTGGCCCGGCACCATAGCCTCCTCGAACGGCTGGAGCCGCGCCACCTCATCTGCTGCGGCCTGATGGTCACCACAGTAGGCAAGCACAACAGCATATAGCGCTCTCGTCTCCAGAACGCGCGACGCCAATCCTACCTTCTGCAAAATCGGAAAGAGATTTTGCTCCAGTATCTGACGGGCGCCTATGAAGTCGTTGTCCCAAACGAAGTCATCAACCAGATCGAGGCCGACTCGAAGCAGCGAGTCAAACGCGTTGGCGAGCTGATAGAACTTCATCGCTTGGATGCGGGCCGCCGCAGCGTGCATACCTTTACTTCCGCTCGCCTGCGCGAAAAGGTCAAGCGTGTCGGCGAAATGCTTCAGTATATCGGTAATATCTCGATCTTGGGGCAGCACCGGCCACAGCTCTGGCGCGTTGCGCCCAATCACATCTCCAGCGGTGATGCCGATTTCCCTATAATACTCTCTTATCAGTTCAGAAGCTGCGGCCACGGCGCTGGTGTTGTCACCGAGTTTGAAATGGGCGAGCGCCCTGTTATAGCGGAAAACTCGCATGTGCGTGGACGTTGCCGGCATACGCTTCTCGACCAGCGTGAGCATCTCATCGACTCCTTCTGCGTCTCCGAGCATCGACATGAGGAGCATTTGTTTCATGCCCCAGGCCAGCCACTCGTCCTGACCGAGACCGGTTGCCTCGACCAGGGCCTGCATCTCGTCAATGCGACTGCGGGCGGGTTCGACTGCTCCTTCCCTGAGGTGGTTGAACACAAGCCCATCCAGCGCCCAGAGACGCGTTTCGGGATCTGCGTGCGGGTTGGCGGCTATTTCAACCAAGAATGGCTCGATCTCGGGCCAGACACCCATCTCGTGGAACAGTTCGTCCGTTGCAAACTCGACGAGGATTTTCGAATCCCCCAGTTGCCCGAAGAGGCGGATGAGAAGTCCCAGCTTTGCGATACTCCAGTCCTCGCGGAGCGAGCCGATGATAACCTCACGAAGCGCGGCTTTCGCCTTGCTTTCGACCGCGGCGCCCCGACCAGCCAAATCGGCGAGGCCAAACATGCGGACGGCGTCATGTATTTTTAGTGCGGAATTGCCGAATAATTCGAGCGCACCCGTCGCAGGCAGCGCTCGCAGGCGAGCAGCACTTGCCCTGTCATCGAGATCACAGGCATCCTGCAACAGTTTGACCGCCTCGTCCCGCGAGAGCGCGACGTCGGCCAAGCTCAGTATCGCAACCGTTTCACGGGCTTCGGTCGGCAATCCCTCAAATGCGCGCCTCAGAATGATTTCTTGGGCAGTTTCGACGATGTGGGTCTGCGCTTCGACATCTGCGCAGAAGGCGCGGATCAAACCGCCATATTCCCGTTTGGCAACCGTGGCAGCGTTGAGAACGTAGAACGGCAACCCACCGGTCAGGCGCGAAAGGCGCTCACAGTCGTTGAAGTCGGCTTGGCAGCCAGCATCATGAACGGCGGCCGCGATCGTGTCTTCGTCCCAGCCGTGAAGAATCTCGGCACGGATGGCGAGTCCTGCCTCCAGAGCGGCGACCTCCGAACCCGGCTGAGCGAGCAACAAAAATCGGAGATTCGTCGCGCGGGCGACGATCACCTCGATCTCCGATGCCGGGACTCTGTGGGCGTTGTCGATCACGACATGGGCATGCACACCCTCCTCGCCGAGCTTGACACTCAGTGCGCCAAGCATATCGAGACCACTCGCACCGGGAAGTAGGATCTCTCCCAGTTTTCCACTCGACCGTCCGAACATCCGACCGGCCACCTCGCGAGCGACTGCCGATGCGAGAGCCGGTCCAGGAGTGTCAACAACATCGACGTAGGTTACCGGCAATGGGGAATGCGCTCATGCGCAGGAAAAAGGTGGCGTGGGATGACGCGTTCCACCAGCTGGCGCTGCGGGTCCCGGAGCGCAATGATGCCCTGGATCAACTGGTGGACGGGGCTTTGCAGCGATCTCCATCGCGCTTGCAGGAATACGTCATTGCGCGCCTCGATGGAGCCAGGGGTCCGACCTGGCTCGACAGTCAGACACTCGAGCAGGCTTTCCGTGCGACCGAGATGCTGGGGGTTCTTCTGGAGTTTGGACCGGAGGCGCTACCCGGCCAGCTCTCCGACAACGATTGGGATACCGCAGGCCGTGCCGGCTACGCGGCGACCTCGAAAGGGGAGGGCGGCATCCGGGATGCGCTTCAAGCCACGCAATCGCGCTTTCTGAAGCAGGGCATCAAACCCGAGCGCGGCAACGTCCTGGGCGCGACGTATCGATGGCTCGCTTCGCTCAAGAACTCGAAGGACCCGGGCGACATCCGTCGCATCAGCAGCGCAGCGTTC
This sequence comes from Antarctobacter sp., assembly GCF_048262615.1. Lineage (GTDB taxonomy): Bacteria > Pseudomonadota > Alphaproteobacteria > Rhodobacterales > Rhodobacteraceae > Antarctobacter. Next base: position 17,535 of record NZ_JBLXFB010000025.1, on the reverse strand, counting down.
CGAAGAGAGCGGGGTTGGGCCACATTCCGGGCGAAGGGCGGGCGGATGCGCGTCCGGTCTCTGGGGCCGTGTTCTGATCCGGAATTGGTGGTGCGGTGCGCGGTCACTATGCGCCTTTGGTGCTCCGCGTGCTGGACTCAATCCTAAGGCCCGCCAGAAAGCGGGCCATTTCGCTGTCGCTGGCGGCCTGTCCGCAAAACGTCTTTACATATGCCGGGACACGGGCCACGCGGGTGGCCCGATCTTCCCGAACCTGCATCGAGATGTAACCGATCTGGGTCAGATAGACGGTTCGGGCGCGGACATCTGCCTCATCGTCGTCAAAGCCGAACCGCGAAAACATGGCACGGATCGCATCGAGCCTAATTTCGTCCGACCGGTGGACTCGGGATGCCACCGCATCCGACTGGTGCGCCCATCCCCGGATTGCGAAGTCAAGTTGGGGTTCGAACGCGGCATCGTTGTGAAACACCGCGATGAGATTCAGCACGGCCTCTGAAATGGTCTCGGCATAGGCACTGCATGCGTTAAGGAAGGCCCCGGTGTTTTTCACCTCCCACTCTTGCAAGAGCGCATCTAGCAGCGCGCTCCTGTCCTTGAAAAACCAGTAAAAGCTGGTGCGCGAGATGTTCAGCGCATTTGCCAGCGACTGGATTTTCACAGCATCCACCCCGGACGTGATCAATGCCTGTCCGGCTGACGCTAGCCAGACCTCGCGCGAACCACGCCAGCCAGAGGTTTTGTCGGTCGCGTTCGGGGTGTCTTTGGTTGCTGTCATGAGGGCAAGCGTAAGGTTGCCCAAAACACGCGACAAGAGAAATGTACGACAGTGAACTAAAAGTTGACATGGATGAACATTTTGGGATTGTGTCGCGTATCAGCCAGAGGGTTTGCCGATGTCCACCGATCCCCTTCTTCAGCCATATCGGCTCAAGCATCTGACGCTGCGCAATCGCATCATGACCACCAGCCACGAACCGGCCTACCCGGAGGACGGCATGCCCAAGGCGCGATATGCCGCCTATCACACCGAGCGGGCAAAAGCCGGTGTTGCGCTTGCCATGACTGCGGGGTCGGCGGCGGTATCCAGAGACAGCCCGCCGGTGTTCAACAACATCCTGGCCTACAAGGACGAGGTGGTTCCCTATATTCGCCAACTGACCGATGCCTGCCACGATCATGGCTGCGCGGTGATGATTCAACTGACGCATCTTGGCCGCCGGACCACCTGGAACAAGGGCGACTGGCTGCCTTCGGTGTCGTCGTCAAAGCACCGCGAACCGGCGCACAAGGCCTTTCCAAAACGGGCCGAAGACTGGGACATCGAACGCATCATCGCCGATTTCGCCGACGCCACCGAACGGATGAAGGCGGGCGGCATGGACGGGATCGAGTTGCAGGTCTATGGCCACCTGCTGGATCAGTTCTGGTCGCCGCTGACAAATGATCTTGATGGTCCTTATGGCGGTCAGACGCTGGATAGCCGTATGAAACTGCTGATGGACGTGCTGCGGGGTATTCGCGCACGCGTGGGCGATGATTTCATCGTCGGCCTGCGCTACACGGCGGACGAGGCAGAGGCCGGGGGCATCACGCCCGAGACGGGCATCGAGATATCGAAACGGCTGGCCGGCAGCGGCATGGTGGATTTCCTCAACGTGATCCGGGGTCGTATCCACACCGATCCCGCCATGACGGATGTAATCCCGGTGCAGGGGATGAAAAACGCGCCGCATCTGGATTTTGCCGGCGCGGTAAGGGCCGCCACCGGCATGCCCACCTTTCACGCCGCCAAGATCCCCGATGTGGCGACGGCCCGGCACGCTGTTCAGGCGGGCCTGCTCGACATGGTCGGCATGACGCGCGCACACATGGCCGACCCGCATATCGTCAAGAAGATCATCGAAGGGCGCGAGCAAGACATCCGCCCCTGCGTCGGGGCGACCTATTGTCTTGACCGCATCTATGCCGCCGGAGAGGCGCTGTGCATCCACAACGCCGCCACGGGGCGCGAATTGACCATGCCGCACGAGATCCCGCCCGCGACAGAACGCAGGAACGTCGTGATTGTCGGGGCCGGTCCCGCCGGGCTAGAGGCGGCGCGGGTGGCGGCGGAACGGGGCCATGATGTGACCGTTTTCGAGGCGCAGCCCGATCCCGGCGGTCAGGTCCGCCTGACCGCCCTGTCGGACCGGCGGCGTGAGATGATCTCGATCATCGACTGGCGCATGGCGCAATGCGCCGCGCGCGACGTCACATTTCGTTTCAACACCTGGGCCGAGGCGGATGATGTGACCGCGCTTGCCCCCGACGTGGTGATCATCGCCACCGGGGGATTACCAAACCTTGAACTCTTCGAAGGGACAGAGGCGCGTCATGTGGTCAGCGCGTGGGACATCCTGTCGGGCGATGTGAAGCCGGGGCAAGATGTGCTGATCTACGATGAAAGCGGCGATCACCCGGCGCTGATGGCGGCGGAAGTGGCCGCGCAGGCGGGGGCCAGGGTCGAGGTCATGACCCCGGACCGGACCTTTGCCCCGGATATCATGGCCATGAACCTCGTGCCCTACATGCGCGCGCTGCAAGACAAGGACGTGACCTTTACCGTCACCCGCCGTCTGAAAGATGTTCGCAAAGACGGCAACCGCCTGACAGCCGTGATCGGCACCGACTACAGCAGGTTCACCAGCGAAAAAAGCTATGATCAGGTGGTGGTGAACTACGGCACGATGCCGCTCGACGAGTTGTATTTCCAACTGAAGCCACGCTCGTCGAATGGTGGTGCCGTGGACCACGACGCCCTGATCGACGGGCGCGCGCAAACGGTGCAGCGCAACCCCGATGGGCGCTTTCAGCTGTTCCGGATCGGCGACGCGGTCAGCGCGCGCAATACTCATGCGGCGATCTACGATGCGCTGCGGTTGATGAAGGACATCTGACATGCGCTCGACCAAACCCATTCACGTCATCTCGGCCCACGCCGAGGGCGAGGTCGGGGATGTTATCGTGGGCGGTGTCCTGCCGCCCCCCGGCGACACGATCTGGGAACAGTCCCGCTGGATTGCGCGGGACCAGACCCTGCGCAACTTCGTCCTGAACGAACCTCGGGGCGGCGTGTTCCGGCATGTGAACCTGCTGGTGCCGCCGAAACACCCCGAGGCGCAGGCCGCATGGATCATCATGGAGCCGGAGGACACGCCGCCCATGTCCGGTTCCAACTCGATCTGTGTGGCGACCGTCCTGCTGGACGGCGGGCTGGTGCCGATGGTCGAACCGGAAACCCACATGGTTCTGGAAGCGCCCGGTGGGCTGGTCCGTGTGCGCGCCGAATGCCGGAACGGCAAGGCCGAGCGCATTTTTGTGCAGAATGTGCCCTCTTTCGCCTGTGACCTTGACCGGACGCTGGAGGTGGAGGGGCTTGGAACGCTGGTCGTGGACACGGCCTATGGCGGCGACAGTTTCGTGATAGTCGACGCCGAGGCGCTGGGCTTTGCGCTGTGTGAGGATGAGGCGCATGATATCGCCAAACTGGGGGTCAGGATCACCAATACGGCCAACGCGCAGCTTGGGTTCACCCATCCCGAAAACCCCGACTGGCGGCACATCTCTTTCTGCCTGTTCGCGGGGCAAATGAGCAGCGGTCCCGAGGGGCTGGAGGCCGGTGCCGCCGTGGCCATTCAACCGGGCAAGGTGGATCGTTCGCCAACCGGCACGGCCTTGTCGGCGCGGATGGCAGTGCTGCACGCGCGCGGCCGGATGAAGGTCGGTGACAGGCTGACGGCGCGATCCGTGATCGGATCGACCTTCGCGGGGACGATACTGGGCGAAACGACGGTCGGAGGGAGGCCGGCCATCCTGCCGGAAATTTCCGGGCGCGGCTGGATCACAGGCACCCACCAACACATGCTGGACCCGTCCGACCCATGGCCCGAAGGCTATCGGCTGTCAGACACATGGGGCGCGCGGTAGACCGTCGCGCTGTCCGGATGCCCTCGGGCAGGCAGGACCGCTCCGCTGATTGGGCCCCGCAGCAGATGCGCCGGATCGCCCGGATCGCCCGGATCGCTAGGAATAGACCGTCTCACCCCGCAGGATCGCAAGCTCCAGCCGTTTGGCGATATCGGCAAGCGCTGGCCCCCGCGTCAGATAGACGGTTCGCAGGCTGACATCGGTGCGCGCGGCCAGTTCCTGCCGGATCTCGGCCGCCATGATGGAATCCGTCCCCAGATCCGCAAGGTTGGCCGAGGCGTCAATCTGGCTTTCGTTCAAACGCAGAACCCGTGCCGTGACCCCGACAACCATCGCAAAGATGGTGGCAAGCCGCTCATTCGGATCAAGACTGTAGATCAGCTCCCGGAACGCGGCGGCCGTGCTGACCCCGCCCGCCGGTCCCTCTGGCAGAACCTTGGCAAGCCTGCGCCGATCCTTGGTGCTGGCCTGCCGCCCCCAGATCCCCCAATCAATGTCCACGACGTCGAAGCTGACCCAATGGTGCTGGATGGCCTCGCTGATCACGTCAAAGACCATCTCCATCGACACCGGCGTCAGCCCGGCGCGCGCCAGCCGTTCCGCGATGCGGTCATCCTCTGCCGCCATGCCCAAGTCCGCCACAGGCCCCCAGTTGATGCAGGTTCCGACCAGACCGCGCGCGCGCCGCGCCATCACCAGCCCGTGCAGGAAGCCGTTCGCCGCAGCGTAATTGTATTGGCCGATGTTGCCCAAAGAGGCCGCGATCGACCCGTAGCAGACAAAGAAATCCAGATCGGTCCCTGCAACGGCATGATGCAGGTTCAACGCCCCGTTGGCCTTTGCGGCCATCACCGCCTGAACCTGATCAGCGGTCATTTGCTCTATGTCCGTGTCCGCCAAAATGCCTGCCGCATGGATAACCCCGCGCAGCGGTGGCATCTGCGACGACAACGCCTTTACCGCCTGCGCGACGGAGGCGGCCTCGGCCATGTCGATCTCTTGATGCAGCAAAGTGCAGCCCCGCGCATCAAGCTCTTGCAACATGGCCTCAGCGGCTTTGCTTTTGGGGCCGGACCGGCTGAGCACCGCAATATGTCGCGCGCCCGCGTCGACCAGCCAGCGGATCGTTTCGACGCCGATGCCGCCAAATCCGCCGGTGATCAGATAGCCTGCGTCCGGATGCACGATCTGCCGTGGCGGACGTGCGATCAGCGGCACGATCTTGTCGCCGGTGTCCAAAGTCAGCCGTCCGATATGACCGTCCTGCACAGACGCGTTGAGCGCCTTTTCGATCTCCGATGGATGGAACGTTGTGACCGGGATCGGGCGCAGCGCGTCCCCGGCCAAGAGCGGGTGCACACCGGCCAAGGCGCGCTCGGCAAGGGCGCGATCACCCGCGAAGACGCGGGCCAGATCGGCACGGAGATAACGGATGCCGCGATCCAACAGGCGCAGCGGGATCTGCGCGCCCGATGCCTCAACCGGGCTGTAATCCAGAAGTGCGCCGCCGGGGCGCACGGCATCGAAACAGGCCACCCGCATTTCGCCGCCGAGCGGCGTCAGGGCCACATCTGCACCACGCCCCTCTGTCGCGGTGTGGACGGCGTCACGAAAAGCGAACGTGCGTGCGTCGCTCACGACTTGACAGCCCGCGTCGCGCAGGGCCGCGCGGCGCGCCTCTGTCCCGGCCGTCGCGATGACCTGCGCGCCGATTGCGAGGCAGAGCTGTGCCGCCGCAAAGCCGACACCTGTCTCTGCCTGTTGGATCAGCACCCAGTCGCCCGGTGTCACATCGCACAGCGCAAAGAGCGCGTGATGCGCCGTCATCCAGTCGAGCAGTGCGCTACGGTCCTCGTCGGGCGCGACCTCTTCGGGGTAGGCCAGCACTTGTCCGGCGGGCAGCACCAGATGGGAATTCATCCAGCCTTGCGGCGCAAGGACAACAACAGGCTGGCCCACTGTGAGGTCTGTCACCCCAGACCCCAGCGCCGTGATCCTCCCGGCACACCGCAGGGCCAGAGGCGGCAAGGTCGGCGCGCCATGTTTCTGAATGCTCCGGTGGTCAAAATCGCCGATCGTGTTCCAATGCAGGGCAACCTCGACATCGTCGCGCCCCAATGCGTCTGGCGCTATTTCGATAAGACCGCGCCGTTCGGTGCCGCCCTGATTGACGGAGGCAAACTGGTATCTGGTGCCCGACTTAGACGTGCGCGCCGGATAGCGTTCCGGCCCAAGCCGGACAACGCGATTGGCAAAGCGATAGTCGCCGCGATAGGCCACCTCTGTGTCGGCCAGTGCCAGATGCAGTTCGTGCATCAGGCGTTTGGACGCGATAAAGCCGTTCCGCGTCGGCAGATCGACCAGACGGAACGCCATTTGCCTGAGTTCAAGCTGTGCTGCGCGGATCGCGCTCCAGACCGCGTGCTGGCCCGGAGCGCTTTGGCCCGTGTCGCCGACCGTGACGATCTGCGACTGGGCGCAACACACCGTCAGGGGCGGCACCGCAGCGCCGAATTGGGTGTTCAGCGCCTGGATCAGGTGCAAAAGATCGACCACATCCGCGCATCCTGTTGTCGCATGGTCCGTCTCCGGCCCGATATCCGGGATATCGACAGGCCAGAGGTAGACTACACCGGCAAGCTCTTGGTCGCCGAGACTGCTCAGCAGCTTTTGCATGTCATCGGGGCTGTTACGCGCGATCTGATAGTCGGTGGGCGACAACCGGGCAAATGCGGGTCCGGGCGTTACCGTCACCAATGTCATCAGCTTGTCGGGTGCCCGATCACAAAGCCCCTCGGCAATGCCCGCCTTGTCCGCGAAAACCAGCCATGTGGTTTCCTTGGCGACCGGCAGTTTTGTGGTCCGGGGCGAGTCCCAAAGGCTGGTATACAGTACCTGATCCTGAGACCGGCCCCGCACCGTCGCCACGGGCAACGCGCGGGTCCGCAGACCCGAGAGTTCCAACAACGCCGCGCCTTGCGCGTCATAGATCGCAAGTGAGATGTCGGTGCCCTGTTGCCAGATGTGGCACCATACCTCGGCGTCCAGTTTCCTGTGAAAGCGAAGTTGGCCAATCCCGGTTGGCAGCGACACCGTGTCCGCATCCGGTTGCGTGGCAAATTGCAGCGCAAGGCCCGCCTGCAAAGCGCCGTCCAGCAGGACGGGATGTGCATAATAGTCGTTGGCGGTGGGTGTGTCGGTGCTGGCCAGTCGCAACTGGAACAGCGCCTCATTCTGACCCAGATGCCCGCTTCGCAAACACCGGAAGGACGCGCCATAGTCCAGCCCCAGCGCCTTGGCCTTTTGGTAAAAGGCGGCGGTGTCAAAGGTGGTGGCACAGCGCGCCCTGATCGCACTCAGGTCAACGCCTTCGTGGCGTGGCGGCGCAGAGGTTTGCCGGACATAGCCCGTGGCATTTACCCCCCATTTCGCATCCACACTGCGTTCGCGGGCATAGATCTGAATTGCCCCGCTTGCCTCATCCAGATGCAACCGCAGCATCGGCGTGGCAAAACTGGGCAACAGGGCCTCAAACTTCATATCCTCGATGACCGTCGATGCGGCGGGGTTTCGGCGCGCGGCAAGGGCCAGTTCGACATAGCCCGCTGCGGGAAAAACCGGGTCACCCCGCACACAGTGGTCGGCCAAAAAGCCATGGGTGGTGCGGGTCAGTTCCCCTTGCCATGTGGGTGTCGCCTGATCCAGCGACCGCGACAGGATCGGATGTTCGTTGGTCCCCAAACGGTCGCGGGCAGACAGTTCCGACTCGCTCCAGAAATCCTCTCGGTCCCAAGGATAGCTGAGCAGAGGCACGCGGGTCCCAGAGGGGCAGGGCCGCTGCCAGTCCAGATCCACGCCATGCGAATAGATTTCGGCCACGGCGGAGGCGACCGAGACCTGCTCTGGCCGTTGACGCCGGAGCGAGGGCACACAGACCCCTTTGACGCGGGCGGCGGCGAGGATCTCGACCAGCGCGCCAGCCAGAACCGGGTGTGGCCCGACCTCAAGGAAAATCGTATGGCCGTCCGCGACCATCGCACTCGCAGCGTCGGCAAATCGAACGGTCTCACGCAGGTTTTGCCACCAATAGTCGGCACCCTGTTCGGCACTCTGGACCCGCGCCCCTGTAACTGACGAGTAGAGCGGCATCTTAGGATCGGTGTGGGAAAGTGAGGTCAGCGACGACAGGAAGTCGTCCTTGATGCCGTCCATCTGCCTGCTGTGGTAGGCCACCCCCACATTCAGCAATCGGGCAAAGCCGTCCTTCGCCTCGATCTGGCGGGCATAGTCTGAAAGCGCCGCCTCTGTTCCGGCAAGCGTCACAGAGCGCGGGCTGTTGACCGCCGCGATGTCCAGCCCGTCGGGTAATTCGGCGCGTGTCATGCGCTCTGGCTGGCCGACGGCCATCATCCGCCCTAGACCAAGACAGGTCTGTTGCAGGCGGCAGCGGTGCCATGTCACGCACAGTGCGTCCTTGAGGGTGAGGGTGCCGCTGGCCCAAGCGGCTGCGATTTCACCGGTGCTGTGGCCGACAACAGAAGCAGGTGTGAGGCCGTAGGCCCGCAGGACCTCTGTCAGCATCACTTGGGTTACAAAGTTCGCCGGTTGTGCGGCGATCGGCTCTTGCATGGGGGCACCAGACCGGTCGGCGAACAGGGGTTTCAGGGATTGGCCCGTCAGGTCCGACCAAAGCGCGTCGCACTGATCGAACATCTTGGCGGCAATGGGATCGGCATCGATCAACTCGGCCGCCATTCCCCAGCTTTGCGGCCCCATTCCGGTGTAGACAAAGGCAAGTTTCGGCGTGACGCGATTGTCGGTTGGCGGCACAAAGACCCGTTCGCTGTCGTCGCCCGCAAAGAAGTTCTTAAGCTGTCCTTGCACTTGATCGAGGCCGTCGCAGACCACGGCGGCCCGAAACGGGTGATGTGAGCGGCGGCGGGCGGCCGTGTAGCACAGGTCTGGCAAGCTGGTGCCGGGACGCGCCTTGATGATCTGATGCAGATGTTTCAACTGGCGGATCAAAGAGGCATCGCTGCGGGCAGAGACTGGCAGAACGATGGGCCGGTCGGGTGCAGGCGCAGCGGTGTAAACCTGTTTGGGTGGCTCCGCCAACAGCGCGTGGGCGTTGGTGCCGCCATAGCCAAAGGAATTGACCGCCGCTATGGCCCGCGTGGTTTCTGGCCAGTCCTGCAAGGCGGTTGGGATCGTGATCCGCTGCGCCTTTAGGTCAATTGTGTCCGGTGGCGTCCGGAAATGCAGGCTTGGCGGGATCTTGCGGTGCTTCAGGGCAAGAGCGGCCTTGATCACTCCGGCCACGCCTGCGGCGGCTTCCAGATGGCCGATATTGGATTTCGCCGACCCGATCACCAGTGGCCCGGCAGAGGCGGGCCGTTTCCGGGCGATGGACCGCGACAGCGATTCCGCCTCTGTGGCATCGCCCGCCCGGGTGCCCGTGCCATGCGCCTCGACATATTGCACCATTGCGGGCGAAACCTGAGCGCGGTCCAGCACCCGTTCCACCAGCGCGGCCTGTGCGTCGACGTTCGGCAGCGTGATGCCGTCCGTGCGACCGTCCTGATTCACGCCGGTTTCAAGGATGACCGCCTGAATGGTATCGCCGTCACGTTCTGCCGCTGACAGCGGCTTGAGCACCAGCAGGCCGGCCCCTTCACCGCGGCCATATCCGTCGCCGCGGGCATCAAAGCTTTTGCAGCGGCCATCGGGGGAGAGAAAGCCGCCTTTGGACATGGCCACCATGTAGGCGGGGCGGAACATGACGTTGACACCGCCGACCAGCGCCGTGTCGCATTCTCCGCGCCGCAGCGCCTGAACCGCCAGATGCAACGCCACCATCGACGATGAACAGGCCGTGTCGGTCGTGATGCTGGGGCCGCGCAGGTCGTAGATATAGGACAGGCGGTTGGACAACATCCCCAAGGTTGCGCTGACGGCGGTGTGGCTGGTGATCGCCTCGCGGTTCAGCGCGTTCAAAAGGTGAATCTTGTTGTCGATTGTGAAGCCACCGACAAAGACCCCGGTCAACGATCCGCGCATGTCATCGGGCACGATGCCCGCGTGTTCAAAAGCCTCCCATGCGACCTCCAGCAGCAGCCTTTGCTGGGGGTCCATCTGGGCGGCCTCCCTTGGCGAGATACCAAAGAAACGGGCGTCGAATTCGCGGATCGACTCGCGCAGGAACCCACCGCGGCTGGTATAGATCTTGCCGGGTGTCGCGGGATCCGGGTCATAGAACCGCTGAAGGCTCCAGCGTTCCTCCGGCACGTCGCAGGTGGCGTCCACGCCCGCCTCCAACAGGTTCCAAAACGCACCGGGCGTCGCGGCACCCCCCGGAAAGCGGCAGCCGATCCCGACAATGGCAATAGATTCAGAGTCTTGCACGCGTTTCTGCCCCTTGGCTCAGACGGTTCGAAAGATGGATGCCAGAGACATTGCGTCGGAAATCTTCCACATGTCTAGCGGGGGGCCCAGTTGTCGGGCAGGTCTCCTGTCGGCGTCGATCCCCCAGCCAGCCAGTCAGACAGCGATTGGTGCGTCGCGTTGTAAACGTTCTCGGCCTGAGACGGCCAATTGGCCTGATCAAATCGCAACTGCACCCGATGCAATGACATATTGGCCTGATTTGTTGTGTAATCGGGCTGGTTCTTGCCACCTGAATGTCGGGTCGAGCGCATGACAACATTCGATTGATACATGTAGGCGTCGATGGTGTCGCCTGCGCTAAGGGTCGCCTGTGCAAACAGGTTTGTCACCTGATTGGTGGACGGGTTGCTTGAAGCCGCGGCAGCGACAGTCACAAGGCTTTCGCGGATCGTGTCCAGATCGCGCTGCGGTATGCCAACGTAATAGCCAAGGATCTGATCGATCCCGTGGTCCCAGCTGCCCGAGAGTTGCAGATTGACGATATCGTTGATCACGGTCGAGTAAAGCGGGCACTGCAAGACCTGGTTGATATACGTCATGAACATGCTGGCGGACCCCAACTGGGCCGGATCGGATGGGTTGTAGCCAGACTGTTCCTGCGCCAGCGTCATGATCATGGACGCGCCAGTTGCGGGGCTTTGCTTCAGGGCTTCGACCGCCGGAGGGCCCGGAGGCGCGCTTGAATAGGCGGCGTCCTTTTCCATTGCCTGCTGCGCGTTTGCCCCCGTGAGCGTGCTGTTCAATACCACCGGCGTGCCATCCGCCAGCGCCCCCATGAACCGCGACAAGGGATCCATTTCCGTCTTTTTGGATCCGGGCCTGTTCGCGGCCAGCCAGTTGTCGAAATCGTCCTGTTGAAAATCAGTCATCACGTCGCATCTCTTTTATTGCTGCCGTGGCCATGCTTTTTGTCCGCAAAACAGCGGGCGCGGGCGTCTTATTGCGTTTCAGTGAACGGCGTGCTGAACCCCGTGATCCACTCTTTGAATGTGGGGATCACATCGGTATCTTTTGCGATCTCGGCAACCTCGACCTTCCATTGGTCGGGCTTCCATTTCAGCACGGCATTCAGTCCGTTTTGCAGTTCGACCCGGATTTCAAGTTTCTTTTCCTTGCCGAAAGGCGGGCGCTTGAAAGTGGCGCTGACATTCCAATTCGACCCGGTAAGACTGAAGCCCAGTTCATCAGATGCGGTGATCCGGAAAAGATAGATGGCCAAGGGGTGTTCGGGTGTGCTGCCGTCCTGCCGCGCCTGTTCAGCGACCTCCGCAAAAAGGGCCTCAAGTTCCTTTTGCTGGTCTTGCGGCATCGTAAAAGGCAACAGGTCCAATGTACCCTCGGCAGCGGCCACTTCTGTTGTGTAGATCGCCGTGTTGCCGTGCAATTGGATGGCCGTGGTGACAAAAAGCAGCGGGTTTGTCCCGATCGCCGAGGTGAAAGCGTTGAATTCCGATGTGCTGGGAGGCTCTTGTTGCGGTTCGAACCCGGCGGTTGTGCGTGCGTCCTGTGTCAGGACCGCCAGCGCAGAGGCGGGGGCTTTGAAAAAGACGTCGGCGAATTCTTTGCTCTGGCTGCCAAACTCGGCGAGCGCCTTTCTGGCCGCCGCATTCATGTCATTGGCCTGATCCGTCTCTGTCCCCGCCAGAACGGCCCCGGACAGGACAACGCCTGCCGGTGGATCCAGCGCCCGGATGGCTCTTGCCTTTTCGGCGTCATGCAATGCGCCTTTGGTTTTGACATGCGGAACGCTATGCGCCCGTTTCCATTGGGCCGTCGACAGCCCCGGTTTATCGGTCATCGCACGAACTACCTTTAAAATTCAGTACCGGGCAGAGGTGCGCCGCGCGCAACGGCGCATCTCTGCCTTCAGGTTCGGATATGGGGGGATTAAGGCGTGCCTTGCTGAAGCGCCGGGATCGGGCTGGTGCCTTCAAGCGAGGTGCTGTTGCCGGTGATCCAGTCATCCAGACTTTGCGCTGTCTGACCGATGAGCATCTTCACCGCCTGCTCTGTCCACAGCTCGTATTTCAAGGTCACCTTGATCTTGAGCACGTTGAAGTCGTTCGACTTCATGTCAAAGCCCTTGCCCTTTTCCTCTTTGAACGTCGCGGTGCTGTTGTAGAGGAAGAACTGATAGGTATCGTTCGCGGTATTGATTGCGTTCTGGCAGAACAGCGCGGTCTTTTGCTCTGTGCTTTCCTTGCTCGACGCGGCCTGAGCGAGGTTCTTCAAGCCGCTCACGATCGCGCCTTTGTCCTCGGCGGCAATGCCTTGGAACGTGTCCGCGATTGCATCAATCAACGTGTTCCAGTCGCTTGTTGTCCGTCGCATCATCTCATGGTTGGCATAGTTCAGCGTCACCAGCGGAAAGTTCAGCATCTTTTGCAGATAGGCGTCGTAGGCGACCGAGTTTGCGTTGCTGTCCAGCAGAACAGGGTTCCAGCCGGTCGCGGCACGGGCCATGTCCGACACATGCATCAGGCCGGTTGCCGGGGCGCGCAGCATGGCCTGCACGGCTTCGTCACTGGTGGCCCCGTACTTTTTCTGCGCCTCGTACAGAATGCGCTGTTGGTCCGGAACCGGCTCATCACCCGTGACCTGAACCATGGCCGGGGTGTCTTTTGCGCCTTTGGCTTCGTTCAGGATGGCGGTATTCTCATGCACCAGCATCGGGTGCATAACGCCATCATCATTCCGTACATTAATGTTTACACCTGACAACCACGCACCAAGCCGGTCATGAACATCGTTCATAACAAAATCCTCCGTTAAATGATTGATTGAAGCCAATACACCTCAACCCGATTACTATACTCACACGAAAGCAAAATTTTCCCAAACAACTTTTTGGCGATTCGCGGCGCGACCCTCAAGTCAACTTCCTAAGAGAAAGAAAGTTAAGGGAAAATTATCGACGGTCTGTCCGGCCGTCTGCCAAAGCCCTTTCACGTTGAAGGCCTTGAAAAACCGACATAGGTTTGCACGTCACCCTGCACGAAAACCTGTAAGAAATTAGCATGTTTAACGATGAAGCCGAGCTGCAAGCGGCCCTCTTGACGCTTGCGTGTCCGGGGCTTCTGATCGCCTGCCGCCACATCGCTGCGGAGGATGGTGGCGGCCTATGGCCCGAAGAAACAGAGATTTTTCGCAATTCAGTTCCCAAAGTCCGGCGGCAAAGCGGGGCTGCCCGGATCGTGGCAAGGGACCTCATGCAACGCATTGGTCACGGGCCCGCAGCAATTCCAAGGGTCCGTGGCGGACCCCCGCGCTGGCCCGATGGACTGGTTGGGTCGCTTGCCCATGACGCAGAGTTTGCCGTGGCCGCCCTGTCGACAACGATTCGCTGTCGCGGGCTTGGAATCGATATCGAACCGGCGATTCCGCTGCCACTGGGGATAGAGACCAGAGTGGCGACTCCGGAGGAACAACTCCGATATCCACCTGCCGTCCTGTCCAGCAGGCTGTTGTTCGTGGTCAAAGAAGCCGTCTATAAAGCCGTGAATCCAATCGACGGCGTCCCTTTGGGTTTTCAGGATGTTCAGGTCAACCTGGAGGCCATGACCTGTCGAACCACAAGCGGTTGGGAGGTCGGCATCCGCTATATCACCCGGCCCAGCATCTGCGCTTTGGCAATACTGTCGAATTGACGACAGGAATAATCGAGTCCCTGGATCGCCACAAATGCCGGGCCGGACCCGTCAGTGCCGGTGCTGTCTAGGCCAAATCAGCCTGATTGACTGTTCGCTCCGGAAGGTCGCCTTTGGCCAGTGTCTGGATATCTTCGAATACCATTTCGCCCATCCGCTGGATGGACTCGGTGGTATCGGCCCCGGAATGGGGAGAAAACAAGGTGTTCGGCAGGGCAAAAAGGGCATGGCCGATGTCGGGCGGTTCATGGACAAAGGCATCCAGCGCGGCGCCGCCCAGATGGCCGGACCCAAGCGCTTGGGCAAGCGCATCCAGATTCACGATGCTGCCGCGCGCGAAATTCAACAGGCAGGCACCCGGTTTCATGCGGGCCATGGCCTGCGACCCGATCAATCCGGTAGAGGCAGGGCCGCCCGAAAGATGCAGCGAAAGATGGTCGGCGCGGTCCAGCAAGGTGTCAAAAGACACCATTTCAACGCCAATTTCCTCGGCGGCCGCGAGGTTGGGAAAGGCGTCATGCGCAATCACCCGCATTCCGACGCCAAGCGCCATACGGGCCAGCCGCTGACCGATCTGCCCAAACCCCAGAATGCCCAGCGTGCGCCCCGCCACTTCGCGCCCGCGCCTGCGCTCCCACCGGCCTTGTGTGACGGTTGCATGTCCAGCCACAGTATTGCGTGACAGGGCAAAGATCGCGCCAAGCGCCATCTCCGCCACCGCCTGCGCATTTGCCCCCGGTGTCGAGGTCACGGGGACGCCCGCCCGCGAGGCGGCGTCGATATCAATGGAGTCGAGCCCGACCCCATGTTTCAGCACGCCTTTCAGATGCGGTGCGGCGGCGATTGTGCTGGCATCGACCGCAGGCAACCCCGCGACCAGAAACTCGGCGCGGGCCAAAGCCGCATGGTAGCCGGCATCGACCTGCGGGAAGCGGGCAAGCTCATAGCCATCGGCGGCGATCCGTTCGGAAAGCCCGCCGATGGTTGCGAAGGTCGGAGAGGTTGTAAGGATGACGGGGGACATGGCCGGTCAGCGCCTATTTCCGGTCCTGAATGAGACCGCGCATCAGGTCGCGTTCCTCATCGGTCAGGTCGGTCAGCGGGCTGCGCACCGGCCCGGTCTCAAATCCCCGCAGCGCGACACCGGCCTTGATTGCCGAAACCGCGTAGCCGGTTTTGCGGTCACGGATCTTTGCGAAGGGGTAGTAGAAGTCGCGCAGCATCGCCTCACAGGTGGCATCGTCCCCGGCGACAAAGGCGGCGTGAAAGGCCAGCGCCGTTTCGGGGACAAAGTTGAAAACGGCAGAGGAATAGGTGTCGACGCCCGCGCCGCGATAGGCCTGCGCAAACAGCTCATGCGTGGGCATCCCGCCGACGTAGGCCAGCCGATCTCCCAGACCGACGGTGATCCGCTTGACCGTGTCGATATCGCCGGTGCCGTCCTTGAATCCGACCAGGTTCGGGCAATCCTCCGCCAGTCGTGCCAGCGTTTCGGCAGAGACAACGGACTGCCCCCGGTTGTAGACGATCACGCCCATGTTGGTGGCGTTGCAGACCGCGCGGATATGCGCCTCTATCCCGTCCTGCGGCGCGCCGATCAGGTAATGGGGCAACAGCAGGATGCCGTCGCCGCCCGCCGCCTCGATCTCTTGCGCCATGTCGCAGGCCATTCGGGTGCCATAGCCACAGCCCGCGATCACCGGCTGGTCCGGCTGGGCGGCGCGGGCGGTTTTCACAACTTCGACCACCTCTGCGGGCGTCAGGGAAAACAGCTCTCCGGTGCCGCCAGCGACGATCAGCCCGGCGATCTTGTGCGGGCTGAGCCATTCCAGGTGTGCGGCAAAGGCGTTTGCGTTGAATTTGTCCTCAGCGTCAAACGGTGTGACCGGAAAGGACAGCAGGCCAGAGCGGATGATGGTGCGCAGGTCAGTGGGGGCGATCATGAGCGTTTCCTTGGATTAGTGCCCGCCGGTCAAAAGGTAAAAGACCGGAAAAAGCAGGATTGCAGCGAAGGTTGTGAACAGGAGATTCCAGCGCCAGGTGAGGGTAGAGATGGGAATGCCGGACGCCCGCGAGACGACCAGAACAAGCGTCGCAAAGGGGGAAAATGTCATCGACAGGGCCCATCCGCAGGATATGGAAAAGGCGATAAGGGTCGGGTCTGCGGGCAAAACCGGCAATGCCGCAAAGAACGAGCCCAGAAACACCGCCATCATCGTCGGCGACAAGGCCAGCAGGCTGATCAATGCGGTCAAGGTGGGCAGAATGACCAGCATCAGCCAATCGGGCGTCGTGGCCAGACCCAAAGCCTCGGCCACGCTCTCGGCAGGGGTCAGACCCGCTGCGGCGCGTCCGATATATCCCGAAGTCGCCAGAGTGACCGCGATGTTGACCGAAGCAGGCAAATCGGTGCCGATCATCTGGCGCAGCCGGGACGGCACCCCGGCACGGCCCTGTTGCGCCACAAGCCAGCCGATCACCATAATCGGGCAGGCGGCAAGCACGCCAAAGACGATGCTTTCGTCAAACAGCCAGACAAAGCCCAGCACCAGCAGCAGGAACCACACGGTTGTCGCGGCAAACCGCAGCGCGGCGGTGCGCGGCCATGCCATCACCGGCAACACGCCCTTGGGCTTGAACGCGCGGAACCGCACCCGGTCCTCAAGCCATCCGGCAACCATGAGGATCATGAACACCGGGAAAGCGTACCCCATCCAGACGATGCGCTCTATTCCCGGCAACAGGTCGGCGACGATCAAGGGCGCGATGGCGGTCGGCGACCAGGTGACACTCCATGCAAAGCCGCGCAACAGGGCTGAAATCTGCCGCCGTTCCCGGATCGGGTTCAGGGCGTCCCCCGGTGCTGCGCGGTGAATGCCCTGCTGAATGAGCGGCACCAGAAAGCTGACAACGCCGATGTTGAACAGAACCCCAAGCAGCGCCGTCCCGCCCGACAGCGCCGCATAACGCCGTCCGGGCGGCTGGCGGGTCAGGAATGCGCCCAGTTCAGCCACAGAAGGCGAGGTTTTGGCCGTCGCCTGCAACAAGCCCAGCAAGAGAATGAAGCTCATCAGAAAGACCGCCTGATCCAGCGCGCCGATCAGGATCGGTTCCGGGTCCGGGCGCAGCAGGATCACCAGCACTGTCACGGCGGCGCTGGCGGCGACGAGGTAGTATTCCCGCGCGCCGAGCCGGCGCGCTGACAAGATGACGGCGCAGAGCATGGTGATCCAGGCGGCATCCTGCACCGCCCGCATGCCGGTGAACCGCGCCAGCAGTTCCAGACCCGCGACGGCCACAAGAAGGACAGACACAAGCGGCAGGAGCGCGCGCGTCTGCCCCGTCGATTCCGAAGCCCGCGACATTCCCGGATTTACCGCAGATCTTCGGGCAGCAGATCGTCGGGCATGTTCTGGTAGCAGACCGGTCGCAGGAAGCGGCGGATGGCCATGGTGCCGACGGAGGTTGCGCCAAA
>NZ_JBLXFB010000024.1:0-59916 GCF_048262615.1 Antarctobacter sp. | reverse complement strand
GCCGATCTTTCAGGTCGCCGACTACGGCCTTGTCGCCGACCTGTTCCAGGCCGTCCCGGAACTGACCGAGAAGCTGTGAGCTTGGGCGGGGGGTGCCCCCGCCTTTCACCATACGCCCAAGACCCGCCGCACCGGCGGGCCTTGGTCATGTCGGGCCCTTCAGCTCCGGGACATGACTTCTTCGATCTCGTCCATCTCCAGCCCAAAGGGCTCAAGCCCGGCGCGCTCTTGCTGAAGCAGCAGCATGGTCTGGGCATCGCGCGTTCCCCAACCCCGGTTGAGCGCCTCGGTCATCTCTTCCAGTGCCATCTGCGACAGCCGGACCGGCACGCCGACCTGACGGGCCAGTTCGACGGCAAGCTTGATGTCCTTGTGCAGCAGTTGCAGCTGGAAATTCGGCGGATCGAGCTTTTCCGGCAGCCAGCGGCGGTGAATCATGTCGAAGGCGCGGGCCCGTCCGGCGGCACCGGCACGCATCGCCTCGTAAAGTTGCAGCGGTGGCAGCCCCGCCTTGACGCCGATCGTCATGGCCTCGGCAAGCGCCTGAATCATCACCGTCGAGGACAGGTTGTGGCACAGCTTGGCAATCGAGCCCGCGCCGATATCGCCCACGTAGCGCGCCTGATCGGCCATCGCGTCGAGCACCGGCTGACAGCGGTCAAAAACCGCCCGGTCGCCGCCGATCCAGATCGCCAGTTTGCCACTGGCAGCGCCCGCCGGACCACCCGAAACCGGCGCGTCAAGGAAATGGACACCCTTTGCCGACAGGCTGTCGTAGATCCGGCGCACCACATCGACGGAATTGGTCGAGAGGTCGAACCAGACCGCACCTGCGCGAAACCCGGCGATCAGCCCGCTTTCGCCCTCGGCCACCGCATCCACATCGCTCGGCCGCGGCAATGAGGTGAAGACGATCTCGGCGTGCCGCGCCAATGCCTTGGGCGTCTCCGCCCAGTGCGCGCCAGCGTCGAGGAAAGGTTGGGCCGCTTCGCGGCTGAGGTCGTGTACCGTCAGGTCATGGCCGGCCTTTTGCAGGTTGGCCGCCATGCCCCGACCCATCAACCCGAGCCCGATAAAACCGATTTTCATGTAAGTCTCCTCAATTTGTTGTCCTGTACGTTCCTGCCCCCACCCCGTCGCCGACCGGCGCGCAGAAAAACCAGGCCGGTCGGGCGCGGAGACGCCGTGATCAGTCGCCCACCGCCGCGTCCTCTGTCGACGGCTCCGACATGGCGGTTTCGATCCGGTCCAGAACCTTTGTCAGCAGGTCCGGTGCCAGGGTCATCGCATTATGTGCGGTTGCGATTTCCAGATAGGTCCAGCCCGCCATCGCACGGGCCACCGCGCGGGACTTGCGGGTGGTGGCAAAAAACGGTGCGGAACAGGCGATGTAGGTGGCCGGCACGCCGTTGCCCAACGGATGGTCCAGATGCAGCGCGTCCAGATAGGTTCGCACCGGGTGCGGCGTCAGTTTGGTGGCGAACCAGACTGCCATGTCCGGATCGGTCACGCCGTAGTGTGCGGGGGGATTGGGGGGCACGGCGATGCCGTCGTTGGCCCGCGCGCGTTCCTCATAGGCCTCGATCACGCCGGGGGCGCTGATGTCCTTCGGGCTTTGCCCGGATTGCAGCAACATCGCGTCGAGGTAGACGAGGCGGCGCAACCGCTCTGGCATCCGGTCTGCCAACGCCGAGACGATGGAGCCGGAAAAGCTGTGCCCGACAAGGATGACCTCGGAAAGATCCTCGAAGCGCATCACCTGGGCCACGTCCTCGATCCAGGTGTTCAGGCAGGGGTGGAACCGCAGCAAATGAGCGCGTTCGCCCAAGCCGGTCAGGGTCGGCGTGAAGACACGGTGGCCAAGCGCGCGCAACCCCTCGGCCACTGTCGCCCAGCACCAGCCACCGTGATAGGCGCCGTGGACCAGCACGTAGGTCTTGCGCTGTGCGGATTGGTCCATGGCCCGCGCGCCGTCTCAGTAGCGACCGCCGGTGACGTGCAGCACATCCCCGGTGATATAGCTTGCCCGTTCGGACACCAGAAAAGCGACCGCATCGGCCACGTCCTCAGCCGCCCCGATGCGTGGCACCGGCGTGGTCTTCTCGGCATTGTCGCGGATCAGTTCCCATTTCGGATGGGCACGCACAAAGGGGGTGTCGATCATGCCCGGCGCCACCGCGTTGCAGGTGATCAGGTTGCGGCCATTTTCCAGCGCCATCGCCTTGGTAAAGCCGATGATGCCGGCCTTGGCGGCGGAATAGTTGGCCTGTCCGGGATTGCCCAGATGCGCCCGCGACGAGATGTTGACGATCCGCCCCCATTTCAGCTGGTTCATGTGCGGCAGCACCGCACGGGTGCACAGGAAGGCCCCCTTGAGCACCACATCGAGCACGAGATCCCAGTCTTCCTCGCTCATCTTGGTGATCCGGCCGTCGCGGGCCAACCCGGCGTTGTTGACGAGGATATCGACAGAGCCGAAGGCGGCAACCACCCGTTCCACCATGTCCGCCACGTCGTCGGCGTCGGTGACATTGGCCTTGACCGCCAAGACAACGCCACCGGCGGCATGGATGGTTTCGGCGTGCGCCTCGGCCGCCGGCAGGTTGATGTCCGCCACCACCACATTGGCCCCCTCTTCGGCCAAACGGCTGGCGATCCCTGCGCCGATGCCGCTTGCGGCGCCGGTGACGATGGCGGTCTTGCCCGTGATGCCGAGGTCCATGTGCTGTCTCCAAGAAATAAGGGGCGCACCCTGTTCCGGGTCCGCTCGATGCCGTCCAGTATGCGGCGCGCCGTCGCGACCACAACCGCGCCGGGGGCAAACACCGGCCGGCTTCGGCGGACGCTATACCCCCGATAGCCCCAGGCAGGGGGGCGGCGGCGTTGACCCGCGCGACCGGACCCGGCTCAATTGCGCCATGCGCGAAACGACTCGGAAAGGGATGCCTGTGCCAAGCAACCGATCGACCTTGGGTCCGCGCCGACCGGGCGTGTCGATCCGGATGCCATCGCGATTGTCCGGCCCGGAGACCGCAGAGGCCGCCAGGACGTGATCCCATCAACCTCGACCTCGACCCTCGGCCCGCTGCGCAAGCCTGCCTTCCTAGCCTATTCGGTGGCTGGCATGTCTTCAAACTTCGGCTGGCAGCTTCATATCGTCGGTGCCTCATGGCTGATGACCACGCTGGGCGGGACACCGGCGCAGATCGCGCTGGTCCAGACCGCCGTGGCGTTGCCCTTTATGCTGCTGTCGGTTCCCGGCGGGGCGATCTCCGACAGAATTGGCCAGCGGGCGATGGTGCTTTGGGCCCAGATCTTTCTGCTGGTGATCTCGGTCTATCTCGCGGCAAGCGCCTATTACGGCAACCTGACGCCGAACCTGTTGCTGGCCTGCACGTTTCTGATCGGGTGCGGCCGGGCGATCTACTACCCCGGCTGGTCTTCGATGGTTTCAGAGTTCCTGCCGCGCAGCGAGGTGCCGCAGGGCGTGGCGCTGAACGCGCTGCACAACAATCTTGCGCGCAGCCTCGGCCCCGCCCTTGGCGGGCTGGTGGTGGCCGCGGTCGGCGCATTTGTCGCCTTCGTGCTCAATGCGCTGAGCCATGTCAGCGTGTTTCTGACCGCGTTGCGCTGGCCAGAGCGCGTCGCCAGAGACGACCTGCCGCCCGAAACCTTTGGACATGCGATCATGGCCGGGCTGCGCTACGTGGCGCTGTCACCCAATCTGACCGCGTACAGCCTGCGCGCCGCCGTGTTCAATTTCGGGGCCGTTGCCGTCCTCGCCCTGATGCCACTGATCTCGCGTGATCTGCTGCACGGAGGGCCGCAACTCTACGGTTTCTTGTTTGGCGCTTTCGGGGCTGGCGCGGTGATGGCGGCGTTCTTTTTCGGCGCGCTACGCGCACGCATTGCGTCCGAACCCTTTCTGGCTCTGGGGCACGGGCTGTTCGCCGTCGCCATGTGGGTGCTGGCCGTCAGTTCCCTCGTCTGGCTTTCGCTCCTTGCCGCGCTGGTGGCCGGGGTCGCATGGATCTTTGTGCAATCGACGCTCTACGCCGGGTTCCAGACCGCCTCGCCGCGTTGGGTGATGAGCCGCAGCATCGCGATCTACCTGACGTTCGTCTTTGGCGGGAACGCGTTGGGCAGCATGGCCTGGGGCGTTCTGGCGGGCGGGTCCGGCACGCGGATCACGCTGACCGTGGCGGCGGCCCTGCTGGCGGCGGCTCTGGCCTTGCGCTTTTGCTGTCCGGTACGCGAGATCGACGGTGACGGTCTGGACCCGCACGGCGGATGGATCAAACCCGAACCACGTCTGGACATGGTGCCCAGCAGCGGACCGATCGTCACCACCATTCATTACCGCATCCGGGAAGACGACGTGGCGGCGTTCCTGACCGCCATGCGCGAGAAACGGGCCCACCGGGCCCGCGACGGCGCCATGCGCTGGACGTTGTCGCGCGATCTGCTCGACCCGACATTGTGGTTCGAACGGTTCAAGGTGGCCACTTGGGCAGAGGCGTTGCGGCTACAGTCGCGCAGCACCCTTGCCTATGTGCAGGTGATCGAGAGGGTCAGGGAGTTGCATCAGGGCACGGGCAAGCCGGAGGTCCACTATGAACTGGTGCGGGACCCGGCGGCCGACCCCGGTTCGCACCATCGCTTCGGAAGCCAGCCGGATGTCTAGACCCGGAGCCGAAGCCTTCGCCTATTGCCGCCACAGGCCCGCGCTTCATTCGGTTTCCGGGGCAGCGGGTATAGCCTGCGGCAGGACGGCCAAGACGGCACATACCTTGGAACGCTGCATACCCGTGCGGACATTGGGAGAGACCATCCGATGAACCAGATCGCCCCTCCGAAACGGCCCTTTGTCGGAACCCGCCCGGTGCGTCCGGACGGCGTGCCAAAGGTCACCGGCGCAGCGCGTTACGGTGCCGACTACACCCCGCCCGGCGCGCTTTGCGGCAAGGTGTTGCGCAGCCCCCATGCGCACGCCCGCATCCGTGGCATCGACACCGCACGGGCCCGCGCCCTGCCCGGCGTGCATGCGGTGGTGACCGGCGCGGACCTGCCCGATTTCCCCGACGTCTATAGCGGTATTGAACGGCTCCAGAAGAACTCTCACCACGACGTCCGCAATGTCATGGCCAAGGAAAAGGCGCTTTACCACGGTCAGGCCGTCGCCGCCGTTGCGGCACAGGACGAAGCCACTGCCAAGGCTGCCCTCGCCCTGATCGCCGTCGACTACCAGCCATTGCCCTTTGTTGTCACGATAGACGCGGCCATCGCCGAGGACGCGCCGCTCGTCCATGAGACAATGTTTACCCGCAACGTCGCGCCCGCGCCGCTGCGGCCCTCCAACATCAGCCGCCGCTGGTCCGACAGCCTGGGAGACGTCGCGGCGGGCTTTGCCGTGGCCGACGAAGTGGTCGAGCTGAACTTCGACACGGTGCCGGTACATCAGGGATACATCGAACCGCACGCCTGCGTGGCCGAATGCCATGCCGACGGCACCGCGCATCTTTGGGTGTCGAGTCAGGGCCATTTCCAGATGCGTGACCTGACGGCGCTGTTCACCGGCCTGCCGGCATCCGCGATCCGCACCAGTCCGGCCGAGATCGGCGGCGGTTTCGGCGGCAAGACCAAAGTCTATCTGGAGCCGGTGGCGATGCTGTTGTCGCAGCGCGCCGGGTTGCCGGTAAAGATGACCATGAGCCGCCATGAGGTTTTCCGCGCCACCGGACCGGCCTCGGACAGCAAGATCCGGGTCAAGATCGGTGCGCGGCGCGACGGCACCCTGACCGCGGCGGAAATCGAACTCTACTACAATTCCGGCGCCTTCCCTTCGGCACCTTTTATCAACGGCTGCCTCTGCGCCTTTGCGCACTACGCGATCCCCAACCAGCGCGGCACCGGCTACGATGTCGTCTCGAACCGGGCCATGACGGCCGCGTATCGCGCGCCGGGCTCGACCCAGTCATGTTTTGCCACCGAAAGCGTGTTGGACGTGCTTGCGGGCCGGATTGACATGGACCCGATCGACCTGAGGCTCAAGAACGCGATCCGCGCGGGCGATGCGCAACTTGGCGACCGCACCATGTCGCACGACGGCTTTGCCGAGACCCTGCGTGCGCTGAAGGCTCATCCCAAATACCGCCAACCTCTGGGCCCCAACCGGGGACGGGGGATCGCTGCCGGGTTCTGGCACAACGGCGCCGGGCATTCCGGCGCGACCTGCTTTGTCAATGCAGATGGAGTGGTCACCGTCGCCAGTTCCAGCCCCGACATTGGCGGCAGCCGCGCGGCCATGGCAATGATGGCCGCCGATACCTTCGGTGTGCCCTACGATCAAATTCGCTCCGAGATCCACGACACCGCGTCGGTGCCCTATGGCGACGTGACCGGCGGCAGCCGCGTGACCTTTGCAACCGGCAAGGCCATCGTCGCGGCCTGCACCTCGGTGATCGCCCAGCTCAAGACGCGGGCGGCGCAGATCTGGCAAGTCGATGCCGAGGCGGTGGATTGGCGGGACGGCGCGGCACATCCGTCGTCGTCGAACGTTGGCCGATTTGAGCCTTTGACCCTGAGAGAACTGGCCGAGGGCGCGTCGGCCTCTGGCGGGCATTTCGGGGCTTCCCACGGCGAGACCATGACCGGTCACGCGCCGGGCCTGTCCGCCATGTTCTGCGATGTCGAGGTCGACCCGGAGACCGGCGCGGTGAAGATCCTCGACTTCGTCACCTGCCAGGATGCCGGCCGCGCGGTGCACCCCGCCTATGTCGAGGGCCAGATGCAGGGGGCGGTTGCGCAGGGCATCGGCTGGGCGCTGAACGAAGGCTATGTCTATGGCCCCGACGGTGTCTTGCAGAACGCCGGATGGCTCGACTACCGGATGCCTGTGGCCTCCGACCTGCCGATGATCGACACGGTGATCGTGGAGGTTGCGAACCCGCACCACCCCTTCGGCGTGAAAGGTGTGGCCGAGGCGGGCATGGTCTCGGCGCTTGGTTGCGTGGCCAATGCGGTGTCGAACGCCACCGGACGGCGGATGACCTCGCTGCCACTTAACCCAGAAACCGTGCTGCGGGCGCTTGATGAGCGCGGCCCGGAGACGTGACCCAGAACAAAGGAAGATTGTGATGCGCGGAGTGGTCTTTACCGGCAACCGGACCCTGGAAGTGACGTCCTTCGATGACCCCGAGCCCGGCCCCGGTCAGGCCGTGATCCGTATGAAGGCCAGCGGCATGTGCGGCAGCGACCTGCATTTCTACCGGGCCGAGAACCCGCTGGATTTCCTCGTACAGCAGGGGTTGATCACGCTGGGCGCGGGCGGCATGGATGCGTCATCCCGGATCATCGCCGGGCATGAACCCTGCGGCGTGATCGAGGCGGTCGGGCCGGGGGTGGACCCGGCGCGTTTCCGCCCCGGCGACCGTGTGATCGTCTTCCATTACGAGGGCTGCGGTACCTGCGACCATTGCCGGACCGGCTGGACCCAGATGTGCGAGGAAGGCACCCGGCCGCACGGCGCGGTCAAACACGGTGGCCATGCCGACTACATGCTGGTGCCGGCCTCGACACTGGTGAAGCTGCCGGAACAGATGTCCTTCGTGGCGGGTGCGGCGGTGGCCTGCGGCACCGGCACCGCCTATGGCGCCATCCTC
This sequence comes from Antarctobacter sp., assembly GCF_048262615.1. GTDB lineage: Bacteria > Pseudomonadota > Alphaproteobacteria > Rhodobacterales > Rhodobacteraceae > Antarctobacter. Next base: position 52,255 of record NZ_JBLXFB010000024.1, on the reverse strand, counting down.
CGTCTGAACCTCAGCGCGCGCGATACATTGGCGGTCTTCGGGCTGGGACCGGTGGGTCTGTCGGCGGTGCAGCTTGCCGCGGCCATGGGGGTCGAGGTCATTGGCGTCGACATAGATCCGGGCCGCGTCGCCGCCGCAAAGGCATTTGGTGCCGCCCATGCGATCAACGGCAAGACGCACGACCCGGTGGAAGAGATCCACCGCCTGACCCGTGGCAAGGGCGCAAGCTGCGCCATGGATTGCGCCGGTGGCAACGTGGCCAAGCAGCAGGCGGTACGGGCCACCGCGACTTGGGGGCGCATCGCGCTGGTGGCGGTGGGCGGCAACCTCGACGTGGTCGGCTGGAATGACATGATCGCCCGGCAGCGCACCGTCGTCGGCTCCTGGACCTTCTCGATCACCGGCATGAAGGAATGCGCCTGGTTCATCGCCGACCACGGCGTCGAGGTCGACAAGGTCTTTTCCGACCGATGGACCCTCGATCAGGCGGCACAGGCCTACACGTCCTTCGACAAACAGGCCGGCGGCAAGGGCGTCTTTGTCTTCGACTGACTTGTCCCCGACCGAACGACCCCGCCCCGGCCGCCCGACGGCAGCACGGGCCACATAGAAAGGGAGATGAGATGAAGATCATTGAGAACGGCACCCGGCCCTCTGACATTGGCGGCGAGAGCAACTTTACCGGTCACGTCCGGCGCGACCCGATCTACATGGCCGACGCACCCTCGCGGCTGGCCTGCGGTCAGGTCACGTTCGACCCCGGCGCACGCACCCGCTGGCACACCCACCCGGTCGGGCAACTGCTGGTGATCACCGCTGGCAGCGGCCAGGTCGGCACCTGGGACGGCGACGTGCGCGCCGTGAAAGCGGGTGATGTCGTCTGGTTCGAGCCGGAAGAAAAGCACTGGCATGGTGCCAGCCCGACCACCGGCATGACCCATATCGCCATCACCGAGGCCGAAAACGGCAGCGCCGTCGAATGGCTTGAACCCGTCAGCGACGAAGATTTCATCAAAGAGTAGACAAGGCCATGAAAAGCAAACGCCTCGAAGGCCGCGAAGAGACCATCCTCGAACCCGATCTGCCGATCGTGGATTCGCACATCCACCTTTTTGACCTGCCGAACAATCGGTACATGCTGGACGACTACATGGCCGACGCCACTGGCGGCCATAATATCGTCGCCTCGATCTACTGCGAGACGCAGGTGTACTCTCGCACGGACGGGCCAGAGCATCTGCGGCCCTTGGGCGAAGTCGAATTCGCCAATGGCATCGCCGCCATGGCGGCGACCGGGCAATACGGCCCCTGCAAAGTCAACCACGGCATCATCGGCCATGCCAACCTGAGCCTTGGCGCGCAGGTGGGCGCCCTGCTGGACCGCTGCATGGCCGCTGCCCCCGACCGCTATCGCGGCGTGCGCCACGTCGCGGTCGAACATCCCGACGACCGGCCATACAAGTTCATCATGACATTCAAACCGCCGCGTGGCGTGCTCGACACGCCGGGTTTTCCCGCCGGTCTGGCAGAACTGGAAAAACGCGGGCTGACCTTTGATGCCGCTGTCTGGGACCCCACCCTGCCCCGGCTGATCGCTCTGGCGGACCAGTTTCCGAACCTGACGTTCATCCTCAATCACATGGGCACCGCAGTCGGCGTCGACATGTCCCCGGACGAAAAGGCAGAGATCTTTGCCCGGTGGCGCGACAATATCCGCGCTCTCGCCGAACGCCCGAACGTGGTCTGCAAGACCGGCGGGCTGGGAATGCCTTTCTGGGGCTTCGGCTTTGAGGCGCGCGAGGACGTGGTGGTTTCCGAAGAACTGGCAAAGGTCTGGCGGCCCTATTTCGAGACCGCCGTAGAGGCCTTCGGCCCCGCGCGCTGCATGATGGAAAGCAACTTCCCGCCCGACGGTCGTTCCAGCGGGTATGTGCCGCTGTGGAACGCCTACAAGATCCTGACCCGTGGTGCCTCGGCAGAGGAAAAGGCGGCGCTGTATTCCGGCACAGCCGCGCGCATCTACCGGCTTGAGATCTGACGCGCGGTCACTTGCGCCGCCCGGCGGTATAACCGGCATCGACGGGCACCACGGTGCCCGTCACGTGGCGCGCGCGATCCGAGGCCAGAAAGACCATGACTTCGGCCACATCCACCGGCAAGGCGACACGGCCCAGCGGGTACACCCGGTTCAGCCGCTCCACGGTCTCGGGATCATCGAAATAGCTTTCGGTCATCGGTGTCCGCACAACACCGGGCGCGACCGCGTTGACCCTTATGCCCAGCGGCCCAAGGTCCAGCGCAAGCTGCTTGGTCAGCCCGACGACCCCGTGCTTGGAGGCGACATAGGCGGCCCGGTTCTCCGAGGCCAGCAGACCCGACGTCGATGCCGCGATGACGATGGCGCCCGGCCGGGCATCATCGCGCCATTTCCGCGCCACCGCCTGCGCGATGTAGAAGGCCCCCGACAGGTTGACCGCCAGCACCTGCTGCCACTGTTCCGGCGTCAGGTCCAAGGGATGCGCGATCTCGCGGATACCGGCACAGTTGATGAGGACGTCGGGCAGGCAGCTATCCATTTCCAGTCGCGCGACCAGATCGCTTGCCGCCGCCGGATCGGAAATGTCGTAAGCCTCGGCCCGGCCGCCATGTTCTGCGGCGACCCGCTCCGCCGCGTCTTGGTCGCGGTCGGCAACCACGATTGCGGCACCCTGCCCGGCCAGCAGCCGGATGCATTCGGCCCCGATGCCGCTGCCGCCGCCGACCACCAGCGCCTGTTTGCCTGCAAATTCGCCCATTGCGTCACAATCCCTTTGTCATTCCACCGTCAAGCTGGAGCGTCTCTCCGGTGATGTAGCCCGCCTGCTGCGAGGCCAGAAAGGCGACGGTTCCGCCAAATTCCTCAAGCGTGCCGGCGCGCTTTAGCGCCGTGCCCGCTACGCGCCGCTCCAGATTGTGGAACTGCCCGAAGGTGGGCGTCAGCACGGTTGCGGGTCCGATGCAATTGACGGTCACGCCATGCGGCGCCACCTCTTCGACCAGATGCTTTAGCGCCACCTGCACACCGGCGCGAAAGATCGAGGACAGCGCGTGACGCGGCATTGGCTGCTTGATGCTGGCCGAGGTGACGCCGATGATCCGTCCCCACCCCTTGTCCAGCATCAGCGGCGTCAGGAACCGCAAGACAAAAAGCGCGCTTTCAAGCTGGTCGGCACAAGCGCGCTGCCAGCGGTCGTCCTCGGTCTCTTCGAGGAAGGGGCGCATCGGGCTGGGCGGGCGCGGCGTGTTCAGCACCAGAATGTCGACGCCGCCGGTCCCTGCCATCCACTCGGCCAAGGCGCGGACGTCCTTCTGCACGGTGATGTCGCCTGCAAAGCCGTCGACCCGCCCGCCGTGACGCGCCCGCAACTGCTCGGCTGCGGTGTCTATCCGCCCCTTTTCACGGGCGAAGATGGCGATCTCGGCCCCCTCCGCCGCCAGCGCCTCGCAGGCCGCCAGCCCGAGGCCGGAACTTCCGCCAGTGACCAGCGCCCGTTTGCCCGCAATTCCTGTATCCATTGGTCAGTCCTCAGTTCATGATAGACGGCAACCAGAGCGAGATCACCGGGAAGGCGATCAGCAGGCTGAGCGTCACAAGATCAGTCATGATGAACCACATCGCGCCACGGAAGATCGTCGACAAAGGCACAATGCCACGCAAAGCAGAGCTGATGACGTAGCAGTTCAGCCCCACCGGCGGAGTGATCATGCCGATCTCAAGCAGCTTGATCACGATGATGCCGAACCAGATCATGTCGACATTCGCGGCCTGTAGCAGCGGGTAGATGATCGGCAGCGTCAGCAGCATGATGCCGATCGACTCGATGAACATGCCGAGCACGATGTAGATCACCGCGATCATCAGGATCAGCGTCACAGGATCGTCGCCGACCGCCAGCATGGCGCTGGAAATCGCCCGAGGCACGCCGGTCAGCCCCATGAAGGAGGTAAACATGGTGGCGCCGACGGCGATGATAAAGACCGTCGAGGTGCCGATGGCGGCATCGCGCACGGCCAGTCTGACCACAGTCCAGTTCAGGCGGCGGCGCATCGCGGCCAGCACCATCGCCAGTGAGGCACCCACGGCCCCGGCCTCGGTCGGGGTCATGATGCCAAGAAAGATGCCCCCCAGAACACCGAGGATCAGCGTCGGCAGCGGCCAGACCTCTTTCAGCGCCTGAGCGGTTTCGCCGGGTTCCGGACGGATGTCCTCACGCGGGGCAAGGTTCGGGTTCATCTTTACCCGGATCACGATCATGGCCATGTACATTGCGGCTGACAAAAGGCCGGGAAGGAACCCCGCCATGAACAGCTTTCCGACCGAGACATTGGCAAAGATCGCGTAGACAATCATCAGGATCGACGGCGGGATCAGCGACCCCAGTGTGCCGGCCGAGGCGATGGCCCCGGTGGCCAGCGCCTTGTCGTACCCCTGTTTCAGCATCTCGGGCACGGCAATCTTCGACATTGCCGCCGCCGTGGCCACCGATGAACCCGACGCCGCCGAGAACAGCGCACAGGCACCGACACCGGAACAGGCCAGTCCGCCCGGCAGCCATCTCAAGAGAATTCTGAGGGCCTTGAACAACCCGTCGGTCAGCCCGCCGTTGGACGCGATAAAGCCCATCAGGAGGAACATCGGCACCGCGCTGAAGGCCCAGTTGGCGATAAAGTCGAACGGGATGGCGCGGGCGATGCCCCAGGCCACATTGAACCCCAGTGCCGCCCAGATACCGAGGAAGGACGCCACCAGCAGCACAATGCCGATGGGCGCCCGAAGCGCGATCAGGAACAGCACAAGCCCGGTGGAGGCAAAACCGATTTCAAGCATCGACATGGTCAGTGTCCTTCCGCGTCGGGGTCGTGTTCATTAATGACGGTCAGCGCGTGCCGCCAGTGGCTGCTGAACAGCAGGCGAAAGAACAGCATCATCGTGATGGCCGCGGCGAGGATCAGCCCCGCCGGCAGGACAAACCGCATCGGCCAGATGTAGATGTTGACTGTGCCCATCACGATCTCCTTCATCTCGAAGGCGCGCAGGGCGTCGGGGATCGAGATCACGGCAAGTCCGGCATAGGTGACGGCGCTGAGCAGCAGCACAAAGCCGATGACCGCCACCTGAAGCCCGCTGCTCATCATCTGGTAAAACAGCTCGACCGCGATCGACTGTCGCGTCAGCTCGACGAAGGCCAGTGGCAGCACCACCACCGAGACCATGTAGTAATAGGCGGTGATCTCCAGCGTGCCCTGTATCGGGGTGCTGATCGTGTATTTCAGGATGACGTCCAGTGTAACATGGACCATCATCGCAAGCATGGGGATCGCGGTCAGCGTCAGCAATGCCTCCGACAACCACTCGAGCAGGTTTTTCTTCACGTTTTCCTCCCGGCCGCGTCTTGGCTCTTGGCTCGTTTCTTATTCGGGGACAGCGTCGCAGATCGGGGCGCAGGCACCAGCCCGCGGCTACCTATCCAAGGCAGTACCAATACCTATGGCAAGATTGCGGGCAGGCGGCAGGGCGCAGCCGCGCCCCGCCGGGTCACGACGCCGACGCTACATCTGGTTCGGCAGGAACAGCGACAGCGCCGGGAAAATCACCAGAATCGCGATGGCGATCAGATGGGCGACAAAATGCGGGATGATGCCGCGGAAGACCTCTCCGGTCGGGGTGCCGGAGTAGCGCGCCACCACAAAGGCATTGAGTCCCAGAGGTGGCGTCACCATCCCCAGTTCGGCGGTAACGATCAGGATAACCCCCCACCAGATCGGGTCGTAGCCCAGCGAGACAACCGTCGGCACCACGATCGGCACCGTCAGCACCAGAATCGCCATCTGGTCGAGGAAGGTGCCGAGCAGGATGTAGATGGCGATCAGGATCACGATGATCAGCGGCGGCGCGAGGGGCAGTTCCCCGACCCATGACACGATGCCTTGCGTCGTCTGGGTCAGCGCGAAGAAGGTCGAGAAGACATGCGCCCCAAGGATAATCAGTGCGATCATGCAGGAGGTGCGCGCCGCCTTGGAGAAGACCTCGAAGGTTTCGGCAAAGGTGCGCCTCGCACGGGTAAAATAGAGGATCGCCGCGAACAGCGCACCCACCGCCGAGGCCTCTGTCGGGGTCGCCACGCCACCGTAGATCGACCCTGTCACCGCCAGCATCAGCAGCAGCATCGGACCAATCAGCCGCAGCAGGGCGATCTTCTCGCGCAGCGGCACCTTGGCGCTCAGCGGTGCACGCTTGGGGTCCTGCCATGCAAGGAAATAAACGGTCAGCGCAATGGTCAGGGTGACCAGGATTCCCGGTATGACCCCGGCCACCAGCATCTTGGCGATGCTCACATCGGTGAGGATGCCGTAGACGATCATCGCGACACTGGGCGGGATCAGCATCGACAGCGTGCCGGAAATGGCCACGACACCGGCAGCCATCGGCCGCTCATAGCCGTATTTCAGCATCGCAGGCAGCGAGGTCGAGGACAGCGTTGCGGCGGCGGCGGTGGACGATCCGCAGATCGCGCCAAATCCTGCACCGGCCAGCGCGGTGGCGATGCCCAGCCCGCCGCGCACCCGGCCGAACCATGCGGCGGCGGCGCGAAACAGGTCGTCGGCAACGCCGGAGCGCAGCACCAGCTCTGCCATCAGCAGGAACATCGGCACGGTAACGAATTCGAAGGTAATGGCGCTTTCACGCGGAAACGACGACAGGATCGCAATCATCGGGTCGGTGCCGCCGATCATGTACAGGCCAACGGCCCCCGAGATGATCATGGCAAAGCTGATCGGCGCGCCCACCACCAGTAGGGCGACCATCAGGATCACGCAGGTTGCGGAAATCATTCGTGGGGCTCCCCATGTTCTTCGAAGTCCGGATCGTCACCGGAGATGGCCAGCGTGATGCTGTGATGAACCAGCCGCAGCACCAGCAGCGCGCACCCCAGCGGAATCGCCAGATGCGACAGCCAGGACGGCCAGAGGAAATAGCCGGGGATGAAGTCGCGGTTCTCCCAGGCGTCGGTGACATTGTGCCAGGTGCCGTAGACCAGAAAGGCAAAGACGACCGCCGCCACCATGCACCAGAGGATATCCAGCCAGTTGCGCAGCTTTTTCGGGAACATGTCGCGGAACAGCGTGATGCTGACGTGGTCACCGCGTGCCAGCGTCCCGGAGACCGCAAAGTAGATACCCACCACCATCAGGTAGTAGCGCACCAGCTCAAAGGACCAACGCAGCGGGGCGTTGAAGGCGTAGCGCAGGACAGCGTCAAGACTGACACAGAACATGATCATCGCGATGGCGAAGACGGCGATAAGCATCGCGGCCTGGTCCAGGCGTCTGAGTAGGGTTGTCACGGAACCTTCCTTTCAGTGCGGACGGTCGAAAGTTGCGTGGACAGGCAGGGCCTGTCGACAATGTCGGCAAGGCGGGGCGGCCATCCCGGCGCGCCCCGCCCCAAAGGCTCACATGCTTTCGGCCACGGCCTTGTAGGCGTCCAGCACCTTGGTGCCGGCACGGCCCTTGGAGTTCATGTCATCGGCCCATTGGCTGGCCACCGGCGCGATGGCCTCGCTCCAGACAGCGGCCTGTTCCGGCGACAGTACGTGCAGGGTCAGCTTGCCGTTCTCGACCAGCCACTTTTCCTCTTCCGCGCCGCTGCGATCAAGATATTCGCACATGTGCCGGGTGGTCTTCTCACCAGCCTCCATGAGGATTTTCTGCGTCTCCTCGTCGAGTCCCTGCCATACCTTTTCGCTGATCGCGAACATGGTGCTGCCCGCGCCCATCGACGTTCCCTTTACGGTGTGGTTCAGCACGTCTTCCAGACCAACCAGACGCGTCGAGCCCGACAGCCACATGCCGCCATCGACCACGCCGCGCGCAAGGGCATCGTAGAATTCCGGCGATGTCACCTGCATTGGCACGCCGCCAAGAAAGTCCACCGCCTTGGCCAGAGCGCCGTTGGCCCGCAGCTTCAGCCCCTTCATGTCGTCGACGCTTTCCACCACGGCGGAATTGGTCTGCACCTCGTAGGGCGTCAAAACCATCACGTAAAGCGGACGCACGCCCAGCTTTTTGTATTCTTCCTCAAAGAGGGCACCGCCCTCCTTGGCCAGCTCCCAGTACTGCATGGTGCCTTCGCAGGCGGAGGTGTGAAAGCCCGGCAACTCGACCACAGACGTCAGCGGCAGCTTCTCGACCTCGTAACCCGGCACAAGGATGCCCATCTGCGCCAGACCCGAGTTCACCACCGTGGTGCTTTCCTTGCCAAGCTGCCCGGCGTGATAAACCTCGAAGGTGATCTCGCCGTTCGAGGCAGCGGAAACTTCGTCCATGAAGGTCTGGATACCCTCGGTCATGTGCCAGTGCGTGGCCGAAAAGACCTGGGTGATGTTGAACTTCTCGGCGGCGACGGGCGCGGCCAATGCGCAGAGCAGTCCGGCAGAGATCGCTGTGAATTTGAACATGATGATTTCCTCCCTAAATCGGCATGACGACCCCGCCACGCGTTGCCTTCGAGTTAGGAGGTGCGGCTGTTCCAAGTCAATTAAGGCAGTTGAAACTGCGGCCTAGGCGGTGCATCGGAGTTTCCTATGCCAACCCCGGACGCCACATCAAGCCACTGGAATACAACGATTTTCAAAACGTCTATCAGCCGCTTTCCGGGACTGTCCGACGGTGCGGAGCCGGGGTTGCGGACCGCGGCGCGGGCCTTGGATTTCGCGGAACGCGAATATGATGGCAATTGCGCCGCTTGGAGTTGAATTCTTCCGAGGCGACCGCCGCCGGGATTCTCGCGCCGCCGATGCGGGCATGTGAACCCTGTGCGAACGCAAAACAGCGTGCGGGGCCCCCGCCCCGCACGCTGTATCCAGTGCATCCCGAAAAATTGGTTCAGGCGGCGGCCTGCACCTTTGCGCCTTCGACGAAGATCGCCATGACCCGTGCCACGCTGTTGTGCTGTTCGAAGTTCATGATGGCGTCCACCGCATCGTCGAGCGCTGCGGCCGACAGCACTTCGGCTCCGTTGTGCTGGAACTTCTCCACCAACTCCCCGGTGGTCATCCGGCTTGCAGGGTCGGGCGAGGGGCTGCCCTTGGGATACAACTGGTCGCCGCTGAATTTCCGCCCGCGCGCGAAGATTTCCACATGGGTTGCACGGCTGGCGGGGTTCTTCATCATCGACGAGATATAGGCGGGATGCTCTTCGTGCGAGACCCGCTCCATCAGCTTCATGACCGAGTCGCTGTAGACCAGCTTGGGGTCCTGCCACTGTTTGCCCGGCTGCACCCGATGCGCCGCCAGAGCGATGCCATGGGCCAGACTGAACTGGGCGTCGATGACATGGCCGATCTCGGTGCTCTGCCACAGCGGACGTTCGAGAAAGCCTTCGCCCTGCACCTTGATCGTTTCGATCTCTTCGGGCTTGATGTCATGTTCCCCCTGCAAGCGCGCCATGATGTCAAAGGCGGCGTGCAGGACCCGGCAATAGGGATAGGGCTTGATGCTTGATTGCGCCACAAAGCCCCAGACCTCGCCCAGCTTGTCGGTGATCGGCGCCGGCTCCCAGCGCTTGGTGCCGATCATCTTGGCAAAGCCGTATTCCGGATCGTCCAGCACCTGCAAGTCGCCACGGTGGCCGCCTTCACCCAGCATGGCCGCGGTCAGCGCCGCCTGCGCCATCACGCCGCCAACGGTGTATTTCACCGTGGTGCTGGGCGCATGGTTGACCCAGGCCATATGAGAGTTCACCGGCACCGTGCAGCCGGCGATGCCCAGACTGTGGGCAATCACCTCGGCCGAGGCCCCCTTGACCTTCAGCGCGGCCGCAGTTCCCCCGAAGATGGTGCTGGAATAGCCGTAGACGGTCGGCGGGTCGATCTGGCCATTGCGGATGTCGCGCAGGTAATCCATCGCCTTGCCGATACGGTTGGATATCTCATGCGCCAGCGCATTGGCGACGACCATGTCGGCACCGCTGGTGCCGTGCTTTTCGGCCAGCGCCAGCGCCGCAGGAATGACATAGGGCGCGACATGGCCGGGCGGCAGGATGGCGTCCATGTCCAGCGCGTTGATCAACTCACCATTGGCAAAGCACGCCCCCAACACCGAAGAGCGCGCGCCGGTGCCCAGCACCACCGCCTCCTGTGCGCTGCCGCCGAAGGACCGGCCGATGTCCACGCCGATCTTGCCCTTTGGATGGTCCACCGCCGCCAGCGCGCAGCCGATCGAGTCAAGCAGCAGGCGCTTGCTTTCATCGGCCACGTCAGCGGGCAAATCCTTGTAATCCGTCCGCGTGGTAAAGGCGGCGAGGTCTTCAACAATGGTCATGGCGGGGTCTCCTCCGGGCCAGTCTGCAAATGTGGTGTTTTGGATCGTCGACGCGGGCCGGGCGCATTCTTTGGCAGGCATAGGCGGCCCCTATCGGCATTTGCGTGCATCATCCGGGCTGCGTAGTAATTTTCAACAACGAAGCCCCTTCCAACCAGTCACGGAGCCCAAAACCATGAACGACGATAGCCAGAGCCTTGAGCGCGATGTCGCACGATTTGTCGTCGGATACGGCGCCGGAGACATCGACGAGAACACGCGCAACTCTTTGAAATCACTGATCAAGGACCAGTTCGCCATTCAGCTTGGCGCACAGTCCCTGCCGTGGTCGCGCCAGACCCGCACGTTCCGCAACCCGCGACCGGGCGGCGCCACCATCGTCGGCGAGGGCACCAAAGCCGCAGCCGTCGACGCGGCCTATCTGAACGCCAGCTACGGCCATGGATTCGAATACGACGATTTCTTCGACAACGCCCATCCCGGCTGTGCCGTGGTGCCTGCGGCCTTTGCCTTGGGTGAGGAACTGGGCAAGTCGTTCGAAGACACCATGACGGCGCTGGTGGCGGGCTACGAAACCTACGTGCGCATTGGCCGCTTTGCGTCCCCGGCGGTGCTCAACGTCGGCTGGCAACCGCATGCGCTGTTCGGCAACTTCGGCAGCGCCGCCATCGCCGCCAAGCTGTATGGACTGGACGAAGAGCAAACTTTCAACGCGCTGGCCATCGCGCTCAGCCACCTCAGCGGGCCGACCGAATACGCCTCTACCGGCGGCTCGATCAAACGAATCCACGCCGGTATCTGCGTGCGCAATGGCATCGAGGCCGCCGAACTGGCCCGCGCCGGAATCACCGGCCCGCGCAAATGGCTGACCGGCAACCGTGGCCTGTTCAGGCTGTTCGCCCAGAAAGAGGTGGGCGACGAGGCCCGCGAAGCCTTTGCCGCCGGGGCTCCGAACTTCATGCCCGGCCTGTCGTTCAAGCCTTATTGCTGCTGCGCCGGCACCTTTCCCTTCATCGAGGCGATGGAGCATTTCCGCGACCGTGCGACTGAAATCGATTATGTCGACACCAAGGTGCAGACCATGGCCGACAGCATCGTCGGCACCCGGAACGCGCAGATTTTCCAGCCCCGCAACATCGAAGAGTTGCAATACTCCCTGCCCGCGCAGATGGCGCTTTCGGTGATGGGACTGGGCAACGGCTACCGCGCCCACAAGGATTTCATGGATGGCAAACTCGACCTTTCCGAGGGGTCCGAGGCCATCGCCATGACCAAACGGATGAAATTGCAGGTCGCGCCGGACCTGGACAAATACCCCTATTTCGTCGCCGACGTGACCGTGCATTTCAAGGACGGCACCAGCGCGCAGCGCTTTGAGGAACGCGCCAAGGGCTCGCCGTTGAAGCCCTACAAGCCGGGCGAACACGAGGAAAAACTGTTCGAACTCACCGAGGATTCCATTGGCCGCGCCCAGTCCGAAGAGCTGTTCGCGCTAGTCGATGAGATGAAACCGGATCGCCCGGTCTCGGAGGTGGCGGCGCTTTTGGTGCCGCGGGGCTGAACAGTCTTGCGGACGCGGCGCCCACCGGCCCGGCAACGGTGGCGCCATTGCACGAACAACAGCCCAGCGGAGGACCCGGCATGACCGAGGCAACGACATACGACACGATCATCTACGAAGAAGACGGCCCAATCGGGATCATCCGCCTGAACCGCCCCGAAAACGGCAACATGTTCAACGCGCAGATGATCGGTGAGCTGCGCCGCTGCATCGAAGGCATCCGGATGGAGACCCGCACCCGCGTAATCGTGCTGACCGGCGTGGGCGACAGGTTCTTTTGCATCGGCGGCGAGCATGACGCCGTCGACGACACAACTCTTTATCCCGGCGTGGTGCCGACGCTGGAGATGTACGAGGCCATTGAGCGGCTGCAAAAGCCCGTCATTGCGGCGGTCAACGGCTATGCGGTGGGCGGCGGCAACGTGCTACAAGTGGTCTGCGACATGACCGTGGCAAAGCGATCCGCAATCTTTCGTCAAGTCGGACCGATGGTCGGCTCCTTCGACGCCGGGTACGGCACGTGGTTCCTTGAGGATCTGGTGGGCAAGAAACGCGCCAAGGAGATCTGGATGCGCAACCCCAAGATGAGCGCCGAATTTGCCGAGCGGATCGGCCTGATCAATCAGGTCTTCGACGACGAAACCTTCTGGGAGGATGCCATGGCATTCGCCCGTGAAATCGCTTTGCGCGGCAGCTATGCGCTGGCGGCGGTCAAGGGGTCCTTCAGCGCGCGGCATTCCGGGGTGGTCGGGCTCAGCCGCGTCACCCATGACCTGATGCTGGCGCCTTACTACCGCTCGGAAGAGGCCAAGGAACTGGCCAAAGCCTTTGCCGAAAAGCGCGAGCCGGACACCGACAAGTTCGGGCGCTGATCCGGACCGGGCACAAAAAAACGGCGGCGGGGTAAGGCCCCGCCGCAGTTGTTATCTCAGGTCGGACCGACCCGTCAGGTCCAGGCGTCTTCCAGCAGATCGCACATCACGTCGAGCACAGCCACGACCATGTCGTCACCGTCCGCCGTGCGGCAACCGGCCGCGCGCGCGGCCTTGATCAGTGCGGTCTCGCCGTGGCCCGCGATCACGTCACCTACGAACATCCCGGCCGTCAGCTTGGCAGGGTCCAGCGGCAGTGGATCGCCCGCATCCATGCCCATGGGCGTGGCGTTGCTGACTAGGTCGAAACCGGTGGGATCGTTCGACCCGACCCTGACCCGGTCGCCGGCCTTGGCCTTGAGCATCTCCACCAGCCCGGCCGCGCGGCTTTCGTCGGCGTCATGCACGACCACCTCGCCCGCGCCCTGATCAAGCATCGAGATCACGATGGCGCTACCGGCCCCGCCGGCACCCAGAACCAACACCCGCGCGCCCTTGACCGTGGCCCCCTTGTCGATCTGCGCCTTCACGAAGGCGTCACCATCCGTGGTGTGCCCGTGCCAGCTGCCGTCCTTGTTGCGCCGAGCCGCGCTGACCACGCCAAGCAGCCGCGAGGTTTCCGTGACCGTGGCGCAATAGGCAAAGCCAGCGGTCTTGTGCGGCATGGTAAAGCTGACGCCGTCGACGTTGGTGGTGGCGGCAAGCCCCTGCATCACGACGTCCAGCTTGCCCTCCGGCACCTCCATCGGCAGCGAGATGCAGTTCATCCCGCGCTTGGCCATGTGGTTGCTCAGCCAGTCCGGCGAGCGGGCATAGACGATCGGGTCGCCGAGCAGCGGGTAAAGCCGGGTGCGGCCGTTCAGGTTGATGGTCATTCTACCCTCTCGAAGATTGCTGCAAGGCCTTGGCCACCGCCGATGCACATGGTTTCCAGACCATAGCGGCCTTTGCGTCGGTCCAGTTCCCGCAGCATGGTGGCAAGGATGCGCACCCCGGTGGCGCCCACCGGGTGGCCCAGCGAGATGCCGGAGCCATTGACGTTCAGCCGGTCATGGTCGCCCTCGGCGAATTTCCAGGACTTGGTGCAGGCCAGCACCTGCGCGGCGAAGGCCTCATTCAGTTCCACGAGATCCATGTCGGCCATGCTCAGACCGGAGCGTGCGAAGGCCTTGGCCACCGCCGGCACCGGGCCGATGCCCATACGCTCGGGCCCGACACCGGCCACGCCCCAACTGACCAGCCGGCCCAACGGCTTCAGCCCCAGCGCCTCGGCCTTTTCCCGTGTGGTCACGATGCAGGCTGCGGCGGCGTCGTTCTGACCGCTGGCATTGCCCGCGGTCACCGTCGCCTCAGGGTCGGCCTTGCCCATGATCGGACGCAGAGCGCCAAGGCTTTCCATGGTGGCATCCGGGCGTGGATGCTCGTCGGTGTCGAAGACCTGCTCACCCTTGCGGGTCCTGAAGGTCACCGGCACGATTTCTTCGGCGAACTTGCCGGATGTCTGCGCCGCCACCGCCTTGGCGTGCGAATTGACCGCAAAGCGGTCCTGCTCTTCTCGGCTGACCGAAAAATCGCGGCGCAGATTTTCCGCTGTCTCCAGCATGCCACCCGGCACCGGGTAGTTCTTGCCACCCGAGGTCACCCGGCCACGACCGATCCGGCACATCAGTTCGGAGTCGCGCCCGCGCATGCCCCAGCGCATGCCCATGGTGTAGTATTCAGCCTGGCTCATCGACTCTGCGCCGCCCGCGATGATCAGGTCGGCGGCACCGGTCTGCACCGCCATCGAGGCGTTGATCACCGCCTGCAAGCCAGAGCCGCAGCGGCGGTCAAGCTGGGTGCCCGGCACCGAAATGTCGAGCCCGGCGTCCAGCGCCGCAATACGCCCGATCGCCGGTGCCTCGCTGTTGGGATAAACCTGCCCGAAGATGACGTCGTCGATCATCTCGCTGGTCACCCCGCTGCGTTTGACCAGTTCGCGCACAATGGTCGCGGCCAGTTCTGCCACCGGCACATCCTTCAGCGTGCCACCATAACCGCCCACGGGGGTCCGGATCGGTTCACAAATGACTGCATCGCGCATGTCGTGTCTCCTCAGTAGGGTTTCGGCAGGCCAAGCCGCTTGCCCAAGTTGGTGTTCAGTACTGTCCGCCGACGGATCGCCATGACCTCCCCGGCCCGTCGTGCCACCATTGCGGTGCCCCGGTCGGGGGATACGCCCGGCCACACCGGTCTGACGGTGGCCCTGCTTGGGCTGGGTCGCGTGGTCGGCACGGCGGCATCCTTTCAATGGTTAAGGTCAGGCCCGGACCGGGATCGCCTCCAGCGGTGTCGCCGCGTCGAGCGAAGACATGTCGCCCGCCGGTTCCCCGAGATAGCGGGCGCGGATGGCGCGGCGCAGGATCTTGCCGTTCTTGGTCTTGGGCAAAGCCTCGACCCGCAGGATCTCGGACGGCACCATGGCCTTGCCCACCAAGCGGCTGACAGAGGCGGCGGATTGCGACCGGTCAAAGCCCGCGGCATCGCCCTTGGTGGTCACAAAGGCCACGATACGCGACCCCTTGTCGGGGTCCGGCACACCGATCACGGCCGCCTCGGAGATTTGCGGGTCAGTCACCAGTGCGCTCTCGATCTCCGCCGGACCGATCCGGCGGCCAGCCACTTTGATGGTGTCGTCAGAGCGGCCGTGGATGTGCCAAAAGCCGTCGCTGTCGATGCTGGCAAGATCGCCGTGCAGCCAGATCCCCGGCCAGCGGTCCCAATAGGTTCCAAGATAACGCTTGGTGTCGCGCCAGAAAGCATGGGTCATGCCCGGCCAGGTGTTGCGCACGATGATCTCGCCGATACCATCGGTCGGGTTGCCGTCTGCATCCACGATATCCATGTCATGACCCAGGATCGGCCCGGCAAAACTGGCCGGGGACATCGGCGTGATCGTGTAGTTGGTGATCAGCCCGCCGCCCGTTTCGGTGCCGCCGCAGTAGTTCAGGATCGGCAATCTGCTCTGTCCCACGGTCTCGAACATCCAGGTCCAGGTCGGAACGTCCCAGGCCTCTCCGGTGGCCGCGAAGGCGCGCAACGAGGACAGGTCGTAGTCAGGTGCCGCGCCGTCCATCGCCGCCCGCAGCCCCCGCGCCGCCGTTGGTGCCATACCCAGCACCGTCACCCGGTTGCGCGCGACGATCTCCCACATGCGGTTCTCGTCGGGGTGGTTCGGCAGCCCTTCGACAAAGACGATGGTGGCACCGAACTGAAGGCAACCAAAGAGCATCAAAGGCCCAAGGAACCAACCCATGTCGGCGATCCAGCCGATCCTGTCGTCGGCCTGCACATCGAAACAATAGCCAAAGTCGAGCCCGGCCTTAGCCAGAAATCCGGCGTGGCTGTGCACGATTCCCTTGGGTGCGCCGGTGGTGCCCGAGGTATAGACAATCATCACCGGGTCATTGGCATCGCATGCCTCGGTCGGCACCGGACCCAGTCCCTTGCCCAGCTCGGCCCAGTCGATGTCGCGGGTCTGATGCGCGGTCTCGCTGCCGTCATGGCGGATTGTCACCACGTGCCGGACACTGGGCGACAGTGCCGTCGCCGCGTCCACAACGTCTTTCATCGGCACCCGGTTGCCCTTGCGGGTGGTGCCGTCGACAGTGACGATCACCGCCACCTCGGCGGCATTGAGGCGCGCCGCAAGCGGCTCCGGCCCGTACCCCGAAAAAGCAGGCACGAAAACCGCGCCGATCTTGGCGCAGGCCATGAAGACAACGGCGACCTCGGGGATCACCGGCGCGAACAGCGCCACCCGGTCGCCCTTGCCGACCCCGAGCCCCTTGAGACCCGCGGCGATGCGCTCGACCTCCGAACCCAGTTCGCCGTAGCTCATCTCGCGCCGGGCGCCGCTGTCGCCCTCGTAGATCACAGCGGCGCGGTCTTTCGCGTCGGCACTTTGCGCGTGTCGGGTCACGCAATTCGAGGCCGCGTTCAGCCTGCCGTCCACAAACCAACGCGGCAACGCATGACCGGCGCTGTCATCCTTGAACGCCGTCCAGGGTTGCGAGAACTCAATGCCCAGATCTGCGACCGCCTTGCGCCAAAAATCCTCTGCCTCGTCGATGGAGTGGCGGTGCAGCCCCGCAAGGCTGTTGTGACCCCAGCGCCGCATCGCTGCCGCCAGCCGGCTTCTGTCCAGTTCCCGCGCCGAGGGCCGCCAAGCGGCCGCCTCGGGCGCGCCGAAGATCGCCCTGCCTTTCATTGCCGCCCCCGCTGCGCCAGTGTCTCGCTGAGCGCGATCACCTCTTTCGCGGTCTTCACATGGGCGTAGTCGATGTGCATGCCCTCGTAGGTGACCGCCGCCAGCCCCTTCTCCAGACCGGCCTCAAATGCGTCGATCATGCCCCGGTAGAAATCGACCTGGCCCTGCGACGGCGAAAAGACTTCGTTGGCGATTGCCACGTGTTTGGGGTGGATAGAGACCATGCCGCGAAAGCCCAGCCGCTTGTTGTAGCGGGCGAAATTCCAAGCGCCGTCATCATCCTTGAGATCCTGCCAAAGGCCCACGATGGGGAAATCCTTGCCCGCCGCGCGCACCGCCAAGACGGCCTTGCTGCGCAGAAACAGCGTCTCTTCGCCGTCAGGCGTGAATTCAAAGCCGATGGACCGCGACACGTCGGCGTCGCGGGCGGTGCCGGCAAACAGCGTGGCGCAGCGCGGGCTGGCCGCCAGCATCGCCTCACATTCGGCATAGGCCTGCGCGGTTTCCAGAGAAAGCACAAACTCCAGCGAACCGGCTGTGACACCGTTGCGGCGCTCGTAATGGTCGACCAGCGCTTCCAGCTGCACGATGTCGCGGGCCCCATAGGTCTTGGGCGGCAGGTAGCCGTCGCAGCCCGGCACCGCCACAACCTCCAGGTCGTCGCCGGTCATACCGGTCTCCAGCGCGTTGAGCCGCACATAGACGCCGACGTCAGGATGGTTCTTGGCCAGATCGGCGATGGTTTCGGCGACCATGTGGCGGGTCTCGGCCTTCATATCCATCGGCACCGAGTCCTCAAGATCGAGGATCACCGCGTCAGCCCCGGCCGCCACGGCCTTTTCGGCCCATCCCTTGCGGTGGCCGGGAACGAATAACATCGAGCGTGTCGGTTTCATGCTGCTGTCTCCATTGGTCTTCGCAATGGGGTAGGCGCGTTCGCGATTCAGCGAAAGTCCCCGCCAGCCGGGGCCTGCCGGGGACCAAGGCGAAGCCGATGGCTGGCGATCGGGGGTGCAGCGCGGGCAATTTTTCGTCACCCTTGCCGCCACGGTTGTCGTGTTTCGGGAGGTTCAGATGAGATTGAAAGACAAGTCGGCCCTGGTGATCGGGGCGGGCAGCGTCGGAGAAGGCTGGGGCAACGGCAAGGCCTGCGCGGTGCAATACGCCCGCGAGGGTGCCTCGGTGGTCTGTTTCGACCTCAACGGCAAAGCCGCCGAAGAAACCGCCGCGTTCATCCGCGACGAAGGCGGGCAAGCGGTGGCTGTCGACGGCGACGCCACCAGTTCCGACGCGCTGAAAGGCGCGGTGGAAACCTGTCTGGAACGATTTGGCTCCATCGACATTCTGCTCAACAACGTTGGCGTGGTCTTCATGGGCAATGTCGTGACGCTGAGCGAAGAGAATTGGGACCGGATCTTCGATATCAACCTGAAAAGCTGCTATTTGGCGATGAAACACGCCATTCCCCACATGGAGCAACAGGGGGGCGGGTCGATCGTCAACATCTCGTCGATCTCGTCGCTGCGCTACCTCAACACGTCCTATGTCGGCTATTACACGACGAAGGGCGCGCTCAACCACATGACCCGCGTCACCGCTGCGGAATTTGCGCCAAAACAGGTGCGGGTGAACGCCATTCTGCCCGGACTGATGGACACACCGATGGCCCGCGAAAGCGCCATGAGGAATCGCGGTATCGCTCCGGACGCCATTGGCGACGCGTGGAAAGAGAAAGCCTCGCGCATCCCGATGGGACGCATGGGTACCGGCTGGGACATCGCCCATGCGGCGGTTTTCCTCGCCAGCGGCGAATCAAGCTTCATCACCGGACAGTGCCTTGTGGTCGACGGCGGCCAGACGCTCTGCGGCTGACCCCGTCCGCCGGGTACGCTCATAGGACAATCCTATCCGTGGCCTAGGCAGGCCCGGAGTATACGCCACGCAGCCCTCCGATAGGCTGAAGGCAAGACGCGACAGGAGACAAAGAATGGAAGACGTGTTGAGGCTGATCGCCAAGGCCGAGATCGAGGATTGCCTGAAGCGTTACGCGCGCGGCATCGACCGCCGTGACTGGACGCTGGCGCGCGGCTGCTTCCACGATGATGCGACGGACCACCACGGCGCGTTCCACGGCAACGGCGACGAATTCATCGCTTGGGTCAGCGCGCGACACGCCGACCTGCCTTTCGCGATGCACTATCTTCTGAATTGCCTCGTGGAGTTCAGGACCGACAGCCTTGCGGCCGTGGAAACCTATTTCTGGGCGATCCAGCGCAGTGAGACCATCAGTGCTGACGGCAAAAAGGCACAGGATCATGAGGTCTTCGGGCGTTACATCGACCGCTTCGAAAATCGCGGCGACGGCTGGAAGATCGCACAGCGAAAGGTGGTCTACGATTCGACCCGGACCCAGCCCAGCACCCAGCACCTGCGCAAGATCGTCGGTCTGCTCGGACGGCGGGACGCGCAGGACCCGGTCTATGCCTTGTTGCAGGCCGCGGAATAGTTCGGTCCCAGAAACGACAAGAGGACCATATGCAATTCGCCTCCCCCACCACGGTCGATGAGGCCGTGACCCTGCTGTCAGCCGCCGTGGGCACCGCGCATGTACTGGCCGGTGGCACCGATCTGGTTGTGCAGATGACCGCGGGTCTGCGACAGCCGGATCTGGTGGTCGACATAAAGCGGATCGCGGCGCTGAACGACATTGAGTACCGGAACGGCGCGGTGCGCATTGGCGCCGCCGTCTGTGGCGCCCGGCTGAACGAGGACGCCCGGCTGAAGGCGCTGTGGCCCGGTTTTGTCGAGGCCACCGACCTGATCGGCTCCATGCAGATTCAGAGCCGTGCGACGCCGGTCGGCAACCTTTGCAACGCCTCGCCCGCAGGCGACAGCGTGCCCGCCATGGTGGCCGCCGGCGCGACGGTGACCGTGGCCGGACCCGATGGCCTCCGCGAGCTTCCGGTGGAGGCCGTGCCGCTGGGCCCCGGACGCACCGCGCTGGCCAGCGGAGAGTTCATCACCGCGATCAACTTTCCCCGCAAGCCGCCGCGCTCGGGAGAGGCCTACGTGCGCTTCACCCCGCGCAGCGAGATGGACATCGCGGTGGTCGGGGTCGGGGTCAACCTCACACTCGACGACTGCGGCACCTGTTGCGCGGCGCGGGTCGCCGTCGGAGCGGTGGCACCGACGGTGCTGCTGATCGAGGCGGCGGCACAGGCGTTGGTGGGCAACCGGATCGAAGACAAGACGCTCGACACTGCCGCCGAAGCAGTGCGCACCGCCTGCCGCCCGATCGACGACAAACGCGGTTCGGCGGCCTATCGCAAGCGCATCGCCGGAACCATCTTCAAGCGCGCCGTCAAAGTTGCGCTACAACGCGCGCAGGCATAGGGAGAGACCCGCGATGGCCCGAAAAATCCATATTTCGACCACCGTCAACGGCAATGAGGCAGAGTTTCTCGCCCGGCCTGACCAGACGCTGCTGACGGCGCTCCGGGACGAACTTGGGCTGACTGGCACCAAAGAGGGGTGCGGCTCCGGGGATTGCGGCGCCTGTTCGGTAGAGGTCGATGGCCGGGTCGTCTGCTCCTGCACCATGCTTGCGGCCGAGGCCGAGGGGCGGCGGATCACCACCATCGAAGGCCTGGCCAGCGGCGCAACCCTGCACCCGCTGCAAAGACACTTCCTGAAAGAAGCGGCCCTGCAATGCGGCTTTTGCACGCCGGGATTCATCATTGCGGCGGCCAACCTGCTGGAGCGCAAAATCGACCCGACCGAAGCGGAAATACGCTTTTGGCTGGCCGGAAATCTGTGCCGCTGCACCGGCTATGACAAGATCATCCGCGCCGTGCAGGCCGCCGCCGCAGACATGCGCGAGACCGCCGGGCGCACGCCGACCTGACCCCTTGTTGCGGTCGCTCCGCGCGCTTGACATAGCCACAACCTATAGCCAAGCTCTCCCGACCACGGGAGAGGGGACACGCGCGGTGCAAGAATTCAAAAAGGGGACCCTGCGGTTCCGGCAACTGGGCTATTTCCTGACACTGGCCGAATACGGGTCGATTTCGGCGGCGGCGAATGCGCTCAATATGGCGCAGCCCTCGCTTTCGGAAAACATCGCCAAGCTGGAGCGACAACTTGAGGTGCAGCTTGCCATTCGCGGCACCCGCGGCATCCAGTTGACCGAGGCCGGCACCAAACTGGTAGAGCGCGGCACCGAAATCATGAAGGCGGTCGACGACCTTGTGACAGAGCTGCGCGCCCTCAGCGAGGAACCGCGCGGCCCGGTGGCCGTGGGGTTCCCGCCGTCGCTGAGCATCCTGCTCAGCGTGCCGCTGCTGGAAACCATCCACAGCGAGCACAAGGACGTGCGCCTGCATGTCGCCGAGGCGATGTCCGGCGACATTCTGGACTGGCTGGCCAACGACCGCATCGATTTCGGCTGCGTGTATGAAATTTCGGACAGCAGCCCCTATTCCTTTGAGCCTCTCCTGACCGAAGAGCTTTTTCTGGTGACCGCCCCGGACAACTGGGACGATGAATTCGGCCCCGACATGGTTGCCAAGAACCCGATCAAGGCGTCGCAGTTGCAGGAACTGCCGCTGGTGCTGACCAGCCCGACCCACGGCGCGCGGAAACTGCAAGAAAAGTTCGCGCGCGCCGGCGGTTTCAACCTCAACGTTGTCGCGGCCATCGATTCGCTGCCGCATATTGTCGAGATGGTCGGTCGCGCCAGCGCCTACAGCATCCTGTCCCATGGTGCCGTGATCCAGCAGGTCGACAAGGGAAAGATCGGCCTCGTGCGCATCGTCGAACCAACGATCCAGCGCACCGCCTACATGGTGCGAAAGCGGTCGCGGCCGGTGTCGCGGGCCAGCGCCATCGTCGAGGCCACCATCTTTACGATTCTGGGTGAAATGGTCGAACGCTACGGTATCCAAGCCACCCAGCCCGACCGAAAGTAGCCATGGGCCGCTCAAGGGCCTGCCTATGGACACGCACGCTTTCATGACAAGCCTCCCCCCGGCTTGCTAATGTCTCTGCATCCGGCATCTGCGACGCTCCGCGACGCTTGCTCTGTCGGCTTTTCCAGACTGTGCCCCATGGGAGGAGCAAGCATGCAACCCGTTCAGGATCCGGCCGTGCCGGAGTTCGTCACGCGCCTTCAGCGCATTGATACCTATGCCGAGATCGAAGAGATCATGAAGTCGCGTGACTTTGCGATGGCCGGCGCGCCCGAGCGCAGCATTTTTCTCGAAGACACGTTGATCATGACCGAAGGTCAGCGCCACACAGAACTCAAGCAGCTCTTTGCGCCGTTGATGTCACGGCAGTCGCTGGCCTACTACGAGTTGCACCTTGTCGAGCCGGTGATCCGGGACGTGATCGCCGAGATGCAGACCCGGCGCGGCGAGGACGGCCTCATCCGCGCCGATGTGGTGCCTTTGATCCACGCCGCCCTGACCCGCATATCGGCCCGCGTCACCGGCATCGACGGCGTCGACGGCAAGGAGAAGACCGACCGCTTCTGCAATCTTGTCCTCGCGCTGAGCGCCGCCACCACCGCAAGCTATTCCAACGCCGACTCTCCCGAACAGTCCATTCAATCCGGCCGTGACGCGATGGCGATGCTGATCGCCGAGTTCCTGAAGCCCTCACTCGACCGGCGCATCGCCCTTGCCGCCGACCATGCCGCAGGCAAGATCGGCAAGGATGCCCTGCCGCGTGACGTGCTGATGTCCATGTGCCTTGCCGATGACCTGTCGCGCCCCGACGATGCCGGGAAGATTGCCTATATCTGGCGTCACTGCGCCCTGTTCCTGACCGCCTCGATCAAAACCACCAGCCACTCGCTGCCGCATGTCTTCGTCCACATCGACGAGTGGATCAAGGAGCACCCCGAGGATCACGGCAAGAAGACGGATGTGGAGTGGCTGCACCGCGCCTCTGCCGAGGCTTTCCGCTTGCACCAAACCACTCCGGCGCGGTTTCGCGCCGCGGTGCGCGATGTGACGCTGTCAACCGGCCGCCAGATCGCCGCCGGCGAGATGGTCGCCCTGCACGCCCCGGTGGCCAATGTCTCGGAAGAAGTCTTTGGCGACGATGGCCGCTACTTTGATCCGGACCGCGAGACGCCGCAGGGCATGCAGCCCTGGGGTATGACTTTCGGTCTGGGTTCGCACAGTTGCATCGGCCGCAATCTGGTGACCGGGATCATGAACAAGGGCGACGAAAAGCACGGCACCCACGGCACCGCGGTGCGGGTCCTCAAGGCGATGTACGAACTGGGTGCGGAGCTTGATCCCGACAACCCGCCGCAGCGCCCCGAGGGTAGCCTGCACGACACGTGGGACAGCGTCCCGGTGATCTTAAAAAACGCCTGACCGAGGCCCGACAACACTACGAAGGAAAACCCGAAATGCCCCAAATTCACTACATCGACCCGGACGGCGCGCGTCACAGCATCGACGTCAAATCCGGCCACACCGTCATGGAAGGCGCACGGGATGCCGGTGTGCCCGGCATCGTCGCGGAATGCGGCGGCGCCTGCGCCTGTTCGACCTGCCACATCTATGTCGACCCTGACTGGATCTCTGCGGTGCCGGAAATGGAGGATATGGAAGAGGACATGCTGGATTTCGCCCCGGAGGTCGACGCGGCGCTCTCACGGCTGAGTTGTCAGCTAAAGGTGACAGCAGCGATGGATGGCCTGGTGGTGCGCATCCCGGCGGAACAAGCCTGACCATTCGGTCCGCCACTGTCATCGCTGCAAGGCACAAAGGAAAACGGGCGCGAGGTTTCGCGCCCGTTTTCGTTGTCAGTTTCGGCCCGTTCAATCCATGGCAAAGGTGGCGGGGTCGATGTTGTTGTACATGTTGTCGAGGAACAGCTTGGTCAGCGCGTCCTCGTCATTGGGGTTTTCCATGCCTCGTACCAGTGCGCCCCATTTCTCGACGTAGGGCATGAAGCTTGCGAACAGCGCCTCGGGGTCCTGCACCCCGTAGGTGTTGGTCGCGACACCGGCCATGTTGCCGACGCCGGCGTCGATCCAGTCCTGCAATCCCTTCTTGAGGGACTCGCCCGGCTCGACCACCTGATGACCCAGTTCCTGCGCTTCTCTGATCGAGCGTTCGGCGGCCTCGTTGTAATAGATCTGCGCACGTGCGTGGGTGCGCGCCGACAGTTCGAGGATGGTGGCGCGCTGCTCGTCGGTGAGGCCCTGCCAGAAATCCTTGTTCAGGGTCAGCTGCGGCGAGGTATAGGCCGGCGACCACTCGGTCATGGTTGTGAACTTGGAAATCTCGACCAGCTTGTTGTCGATGGTCAGAAAGCTCACCGGCAGCGCGGCACAGTCGAGAGCGCCGGTTTGCAACGCTTGGTACGCCTCGGACGACGGGATGCTGACCGGAACACCACCGAGATCCTGCACCAGCGTGCCAATCTGTCCGTAGGCGCGCACCTTCAGGCCCTTCAACTGGTCGACCTCCGTGATCGGCTCCGAGGTGTTGCAGATCAGCGGATAGGTCGAGGTCGAGAAGCCGCCCAGAGGCACAAGATTCTTGTCGGTCCATTCCTTCAGCGCGGCCGGGTCATTCATCACCCAGTCCGCAAACGCGGCACCGATCGCCGTCGGGTTGGGTTCGATGAAGCCGAAACCGCTCAGCGAATTGGTCAGCGGCACCTCGTTGGGCGTGTAGCCGCTGGTGACCTGCCCGGCATGGGCGACACCATCGGCAACGCCTTGCAAATGCGCCTTCGGCGGCATGATCGACCCGCCGGAGAAAAAGTCGAAGGTGATCTCGCCGTCCGTGGCTTCGGCGAGATCCTCGGCGAACTGGCGGTTGGCAATCACCGTACCCTCGTTGTCGCTCGACCACATCGAAAAGCGATAGGTCTCGGCGGTGGCGCCCGATGCCACCGAAACGGCAAGCGCCGCCATCAGCGGCAACGCTGTCATTGTCTTGAACATGTCGTGTCCTCCCTTAGATCTCTCTAACAACCGCGCCTGCGGATGCAGGACTGATCGGTTCTTTAGACGTCTTGAGATGTCTCGTTCCTCAAGGCCTGTCTCGACAATATCGGCGGGTCCCCGGTCGGTCGCGCCAAACTGCATAGGCGCATGCTGAGCAGGCCAAAGGCTGTTCCGCTTGTTCGATGGTCCGGGCCAAAAAAAACCGGCCGGGGCGTCTTTGGTGGGGAGGATGCACCAAGACGCCCCGACCGGTCCGAACGCCCCCTTGTCAGAGGGTCGTGGCCGTGCCCCCGTCCACCGGCACCACGGCGCCGGTCACGTAGGATGCCGCGCGGGAGGCGAGATAAATCGCGGTCCCTGCCATGTCGTCGGGCCCGGTCAGGCGGCGCAGCGGCACTTTTTCCAGCACTTTCTCTTCTCCGACCTTGTCGAGCGTGCCCTGCATCATCTTCGAGGGGAACATGCCCGGCGCGATCACGTTCACGGTGATGTGCCGCGGAGCCAACTGATCGGCGAGGTGGATCGACAACTGGTGCGAGGCCGCCTTGGAGGACGAATAGGCATAGGTCTCATGCTTGGGAATATGAAAGCCGTCGATGGAGCCGATGTTGATCACCCGCGACGGAGCACCGTGGCTGCCAGCGGCTTCGAGCATCGGCACCAGATCGCGGATCAGGAAGAACAGGCCCTTCACATTCAGGTCGAAAACCTTGTCCCAGCCGCTTTCAGGATAGTCCGCCAGCGGCGCTGCCCAGATCGCCCCGGCGTTGTTGATCAGAATGTCGAGCTTTTCCTCGCGCTCTTTCATTGCGGCAACGATGGCGGCCCGGCCCTCGTCGCTGGCGATGTCGCCCTTGACCGGCAGCGCGATGCAGGTACCGAAGGCCCCCAGCCGCTTTGCCGTCTCCTCGCAGGTCTCGGGCTTGCGTGAGCAGATGTAGACCTTGGCCCCGGCCCTTACAAAACCCTCGGCGATGGATTCACCGATGCCGCGCCCGCCGCCGGTGACCAACACGCATTTTCCGGCGATGCCGAACATTTCGTCAAGGTAACTCATTTCACGCTTTCCAGTTTTTCGTGCTGGACGATCACGCCGTCCGCAATCAGGGTTTTCAGATCTTCGGGCGAACAAAACTCCGCCGCCAGTTCGCGGCTGTGCTGGCCCACTTCCGGCGCATCGAAGGTCCGGTCGGGGCGCTCGCCCTGAAACCGCAGCGGCGGGCGCACCAATTGACACTCGCCGCGCTTGGGTTCCAGCAATTGCAGCCATTCGGTCTGCGGATGTGTGGCCAATTCCTGCATGGTCAGCACCGGCGCAAACGGAACATCCTCGGCGATCAACACCGTTTCCCACTCGGCCCGGCTTTTCTTGAGGAATTCCGCTTCGACAATGGGCCGCAACGCGAAGTAGTTTGTCATGCGCTCATAATAACCGGTGAAGCGCGGATCGTCGGCTAGGTCCGGTCGGCCCATCGCGCGGGTCAGCGACCGCCAGAACTTCTGCGAAGAAGACAGGTGCAGGGTGATGGCATCGCCGGAGGCGGTCATCAGACAAAAGTTTTGCGCCTGTGGATGGCGCGATTGGCGGGTCGGCGTCGCGCCAGTTTCGGTGTACTGGGTCATCGCGTCGATGGTCAGCGCGGACATCGCCTCAAACAACGAGGTCTGGGTCAGGGTGCCCTGCCCCTCCGGGTCAAGGCCGCGCCCCACCAGACCGGCAAGGATACCCATCGTGGCGGTGATCGCGGTGATCAGATCACCCACGCAGGTGCCCGAAAGTTGCGGCATCCCGGCCTCGCTCATCACCGAGTAGAAGCCCCCCATGCTCTGACCGATGGAATCGTAGGCCGCCCGGTCGCGCCATGTTCCGCCGTCGCCGAAGCCGCTGGCCGAGGAATAGATCAGCCGCGGATTGATTTCGAGACAAACCTCCGGACCCAGCCCAAGCTGCGCTGTTTTGCCGGGACGGCTGTTTTCGATGAAGACGTCGAACTGCGGCAGCATCGACTTGATCAGGGCCACGCCACGCGGGTCCTTGAGATTGACCGCGATCGAACGTTTCCCCGCGTTGTACTGGACGAAATAATGGCTTTCGACACCCACGCCACGGCGGAATGCATCGCCGCCCGGCGCCTCGACCTTGACCACATCGGCACCTAGCGAGGCCAGCAAGGCACCCGCGTAGGGTCCGGAAATATAGGCCCCGAGTTCAAGCACCCGGATACCCGTTAGCGGTTTTGACGTCTGCATGTTTCCCCGTCCGTGTCGAAATCCTCTGTGGTGCCATTGTAGATTTCGTTGCCTCCGGGCTCTACGGGCAAACCGGCTGGGCCTGCCTTTACGAGATATCGGAAACGGCTTTGCCCCAAATCAAGCCACTGAATATATTCAGAAATTTCAGGAGCATCATTGCGCCATCGGGAAACAGACCCGCTTGGTGTGAAATTTGGCACCTGACATAGGCAAGCCAAACCAATGCTGAAGGTTGGCATCGGCGGAATGCATGCATCTCGCGGCGGTCCGGCCGGATTGCCGATCACGGCCTGCGCTGGCGCTGGCCCATCAACATTACCGTTGGTCGGCATCGGAAAAACCTTCCTGCGGAAACGTGGAATGGCGGCCGGGCAGCCGCCCTCCTAGTCTTGGGTCCAGACTCTGGCAGGAGGAGCATAACATGACTGGCATTCTGGATGGCGTCCGGGTTCTTGATTTCGGGCGCTGGATCGCCGGCCCGTACAGCGCACATCTGCTGGCGGACCTGGGCGCGGATGTCGTGCGGGTGGAACGCCCAAAGGGCGAAGATGACCGATACCTGATGCCGGTGACGGCGCATGGCGAAGGTGCCCAGTATCTCCAATGTAACGGTGGCAAACGCTGTCTGACGTTGAACATGACCTCTCCGGAGGGACGCGAGGTGATGCGCAACCTGATCGCCAAGGCCGACGTGGTCATTGCCAACTATTCGCCGGGCGGCCTGAAGCATTTCGGACTGGATTACGAGACCCTGAAGGCCATCAAAGAAGACATCATACTTGCCTCCGCCTCTGCCTATGGCAGCGCGGGTCCGATGGCCGAGCGGATCGGCTTTGACGGGGTGGGTCAGGCGGTCAGCGGCGCGATCTACCTGACCGGTGAGCCGGATCGGCCCTATCGTGCCGCCACCGCGCCCATAGATTTCGCGACTTCGTTGTCCCTGACCTACGGCATCCTTGGCGCGATCATCGGCAAGATACGCACCGGTCGGGGCGCCCATGTCCAGGCTTCGCTGGTGGGTACATCGCTGAATCTCACGAACCAGATCCTCATGGAAGAGGCGACCGGTTTCACGCACCGCGAACCAAGCGGAAACCGCAGCCCGATGTCCGGACCCTCGGACCTTTTCCGCGCCCGAGACGGCTGGTTCATCATGCAGGTGATTGGCCAAAAGGTTTTTCGCCGCTGGTGCAAGACCATCGGTCGCGAGGATCTGATCGAGGATCCACGCTTTGCCACCGACCAGCTGCGTGGCGACAACGGTGAAGACCTGAGCGCGATCATGCAGGCGTGGTGTGCCGACAAGACCCGCGATGAGTGTATCGAGGTACTGGGCAAGGCGAGCATCGGATGCGGTCCGGTGCTGTCGCCGAAAGAGGTGGTGGGCGGGTCTTTGGATCTGCGCCAAACCTTCATGAAGAACGTCGATTTCCCGGACTCGCAGCCGGTTCCGATTGTCCCCGCCCCGGCCTCGTTGTCGCATGGCACGGTGCCGTTGTCGCGTCCGCCGCTGCTGGGCGAACATACCGACGCGGTGCTGCGCGACTACGGTTACGACGCGGCCGCAATAGCCGGTCTGCGGGAGAACGGCACCGTCTGACAGGCGCAGTCTGGCGCAGGCCCGTCCTTAGGCGGTCCGTGCCCTTTCGCAGCCCCGCATTGCGACTCGGTTCGCCCGCCGGGCTGATCACACGCAAAGACCGGTGTCCTCTGGCAGAGGGCACCGGCCTTTTCCGGGTTTTCAGGATTGGGGGCCAAGGCCCCCTGCCGGTTTCAATACGACTTTGGCAGCCCCAGCACCTTGTCGGCAATGAAGTTGCAGACCATCTGCTGGCTGATCGGTGCAATCTTCAGGTGGCGGGTTTCCATCCAGAAACGCGAGATGTGGTATTCCTTCGACATCGAATATCCGCCGTGGAACTGCATGCCGAAGTCCGCCGCCATAAAACCTGCGTCCGTGGCGAGAAACTTGGCCGCATTCGCCTCGGGACCACAGGACTTGCCCTCGTCGAACATGCGCGCCGCCTTTTGCGTCATCAGCTCTGCCGCTTCCAGCCGCATCCAGGCCTCGGCAAGGGGATGAGCGACGGCCTGATTCTTGCCGATCGGACGGTCAAAGACGACGCGGTCCTTGGCGTATTGTGTGGTCAGTTCCAGTGCGCCGCGACCAAGGCCGATGGCGGTATAGGCCACCGCGATGCGTTCTGGGTTCAGACCTGCGATCAGACAGCGGAAGCCTTTGCCCTCTTCGCCGACAATCTCGTCCTCGAAGACTTCGAAGTTGTCGAAGACAATCTCGTCGCTGTCCACGGTATTGCGCATGATCTTGTCGATGCGATTGATCTCGACCCCTTTCTTGCCTTTCAAGCGGGTCAGGAACAGGGTCACGCCGTCGAAGGGCCGTTCGGGATCGCGCGGCGCGGTTCGGGTCAGCAGCAGGATTCGGTCGGCGTTCATCGCGTTCGAGATCCAGACCTTGCGCCCGTTCACCAGATACCGCTTGCCGTCTTTCTTGGCAAAGGTCTTGAGCCGTGAGGTGTCGACGCCGTTGTCGGGCTCGGTCACGCCGAAGCACATCATCTCTTCGCCCGTAGCCAGCTTGGGCAGGAACTCTTTTTTCATCTCCTGATGGCCGTGGTGGATCACCGGACCCGGCGGAAAAACGAAATACTGGAACACCGAGTTTCCGTTGAAACCACATTTGCGGCCAAGCTCGTCCAGCACGATTCCGACCTCTTGCAGGCCCAGCCCCATGCCGCCGTATTGTTCTGGCATGAACATGCCCAGCCAACCGCCTTCGGCCAAGGCATTCTTGAAGTCCCACGGATAGTCTTTGTTGGCATCGGCCTTGCGCCAGTAATCGAGGTTGAACTGCTGCGCGATCTTGCTGATCGAGCCGCGGATAAGGTCAAGTTCCGATTGGTCCAAGGGCATGTTGTCTTCTCCGGCTGTTCGGTCGGGCTGATGCCCGGATTCTGATTTTGGCGGGTGGCGTTCCGTCGGGTTAGAGGGTCCGGCCCGGTGGGGACGCGCCATGCTGGGGACGCCCCGGTTTCGTGTATTATGCACAACTTATCATGCCACAGCGGGCGCAGGCAGAGAACGCCCGGTGGCCTCGGAAGAGCGTTGCTCGGGTATAGGCAACCCCTTCACGGTACCGCCCCGCGCACTGCATCAGGTCTTGCCGCCGGAATGACCGCCGTTGCGGGGCAGAACCGTTCCGGTGATGAGGTGCGCACCGTCCGAGACGCGGAAACAGGCCGCGCTTGCGGCCCTGTCCGGCGTGCCCGGACGGCCAAGTGCAGGGGCCTTGCGCAGGTTGGCCATCTTGCGGAAATCGCGCCCGTGGTCTTCGGACATGGGCCGCATGTCCGAAGACCACCCCTGACCGCGCCACGCCAATGGCCAGCGCACAGGCGCAGTAACCAAAAGCACCGGAGACCTGCCGGACCTTGTCGAGATCGGCATCGGCAAGAGCGCCCGCACCTGATCTTGGATCAGCGTTCTGGCAACGGCGGTAAACAGCCCGCTGTCCCGCCCGTGGTGCTGGTCCACTTTCCTGAGAGGCCGCTTGTCGGCCCCCATACTTTTCCGGTGCGTTTACATCTGGTTCGGCAACCAAAGCGTGATGATCGGAAACGCCGCCAGCAGTACGATCAGCACGATATGCGCAAGCACATGCGGCAAGGTTCCAAGGAACACGTCCGCCAGCGAAACATTTGAGTATTTCGACACCACAAAGGCATTCAGCCCCAAAGGTGGCGTGACCATGCCCAACTCGGCGGTGACAATCATGATCACGCCGAACCAGATAAGGTCGAAGCCCATGGTCTCTACCAGCGGCACAACAACAGGCACGGTAAGAACCATGATCGCCATCTGGTCGAGGAAACAACCGAGGATGATGTAGATCAGCACCAGAACCGCGATAAACACCCAAGGGGCAAGGTCCAGCGCAGTCACCCATTGCACCATGGCATTGGTGGTCTGGGTCAGCGCAAAAAAGGTCGAGAAAATGTGCGCGCCCAGCAGGATCATGGCGATCATGCAGGAGGAACGGACCGCCCGTGCGATCAGGTCGTAGGTCTCGCCGAGACTGCGGCGCGCGCGCAGAAAGTAGATCACAGCCGAGCATAGCGCGCCCATGGCCGATGCCTCTGTCGGGGTCGCCAGACCGGTGTAGATAACGCCGGTCACCGCAAACAGCAGCACCAGCATCGGCCCGACGTTTTTCAGCAGGGCGACTTTCTCGCTCAGGCTGTGTTTGTCCGCCAACGGAGCACGCTGCGGGTCTTGCCACGCCAGAAGGTAAATGGTCAGCGCGATGGTCAACGTCACCATCAGGCCGGGAATGACTCCGGCAATCAGCAGCTTGGCGACGCCCACATCGGCCAGCAGGCCGTAGACAACCATGGCGATGCTTGGCGGGATCAACATCGAAAGGGTGCCGGATATGGCCACCGCGCCAGCCGCCATACGCGGCTCATAGCCGTAGGTCAGCATGGCCTTCAGCGACGTTGAGGACAGCGTCGCGGCTGAAGCGGTCGAAGAACCGCAGATCGCCCCGAAACCGGCACCGGCCACCGCCGTGGCGATGCCAAGACCGCCGCGCAGACGCCCGAACCAGGCCGACGCGGCGCGGAACAGGTCGTCGGCCACACCCGAGCGCAGCACAAATTCCGCCATCAGCAGGAACATCGGGATGGTGAGAAACTCATAAACCGCCGCCGAGTCCCGTGGCATTGTTGAAAGGATGCCCATGACAACTCTCTCACCACCGAACCAGTAAAGCCCGACGACCCCGGAAATGCCCATGGCGAACCCGACCGGCGTGCGGATTGCCAGCAAGAGGACCAACAAAAGGACAACAGTCGCGGCCATCATGACCCGTCTCCTTCGTGAATGCCGACATTGGGATCTTCGCCGTGACGGAGCAGCGCCACCATGTGCGTCAACAGCCGCACGACCAACAGTGCCGAGCCCAAGACGACCGGGAAATACGACAGCCACGCCGGATAGGCGAAGTAGCCAAGATAGACCGCGCCGCGATCGAAGGACTTCATCATCGCCGCGAAGGTGGCATAACCGATCCAGGCAAAGAACATCGCGCTGAGCACTGCGGTGACAAGGTCGCAGGCGGCCCGCGCGCGCGGGCCCATCAGATTGTAGAACAGATCGACTCCGATGTGATCGCCGCGCTGAAAGGTCGGCGACACGGCGAAATAGGCCAGGGCCACGAGAACGTAGTAGTTGAGTACCTCGAAGGCCCACGGAAGTGGGGCATTCAGCGCGTACCGCGCGATGGCGTCATAGGCGACGACAAACATCACGGTGATCATGCAGAACACGGCTGCGACCATGCAGGCCTGCTCCAGTCGGAAAACGATCCGTTCCATGGGCCTCCTTCCCGGCGTTGGATATTATTGGATGGTGCGGATCAGGTTCCGCCAGCGGCGTCAAAGGCCGCGATCACGGCGGCCCCGTCAAGGCCGAGGGTGCCCATGCGCGCCACCCAGTTGTCCGCGACGCCGGCAACCTTTTCGTACCATGCCGCCGCATCTTCGGGGGACAGGTCGATCAGCTCGATACCGAAGTCGCCCGTCATCTTGGCGCGCGTGGCCGCCACGTTGTCGTCAAGCCAAGTACACAGGTTCTCCTGCGCCACCTCCGAAGCCTTGAGCATGGCGGTCTGGATCTCGGGCGACAGGCCCTGCCAGCTTTCCTCGCTGATCGAGACCAGCGAGGCGGCCCCGCCGAGGGACACACCCTGAGTGATGTACCTGATCTCTTCTTCCAGCGAATACGGCGTGATCGCCGCCCAAGGGAAGAAGGCGCCGTCGATGGTGCCACGGCTGATCGACTCGAATATCTCAGCCGAGGAGATCGGCAGCGGCACCGCCTCAAGGCCGCGCATCGTCTCGCCGATGGCCACCCCGTTGGCCCGCAGCTTCAGGCCCACCATGTCCTCAGGGCTGCGCACCGGGTTCGCCTTGGTCATGATGACATAGGGCGGCAGCATGTTGGTGTAGAGCAGACGGACACCTAGCGGCGCCAGTTCCTGCCGGTCCAGTTCGCCGCCGGGACGGGCAATGGCGTTGAAACGATCGGCACCGGCGCAGGCACTTTGGATGTAGCCGGGCAGTTCCAGAACCGACGAAAGCGGCATCTTGTCCACTTCCTGCGAGGGCACCAGAAACGAGATGTCGGCCAGCCCGGTTTCCAGCAACGAGACCTGGGCCTTGCCCAACTGCCCGGCGGGGAAATACTCGAAGGCCACGGCCCCATCGGTGCGACGCATGACGTCTTCGGCCCAGATCTTTATGCCGTGCTCGGACAGGTAGTGGTTGTCGGCGTAGGGATGGGCGATCCGAAGCGTCACCTCCTGAGCCTGGGCAAACGACGCCGTCGTCAGGAACGCGGCCATGGCCGCCGCGATGCGTTTGGAGATGGTAGTCATGAAGTTCCTCCTCCTTATGGCCTGAACGACCGCCTGACTGCGACGCTCAAGGGAATGTCCTCCGACCCGGCGTATGGCCCGGCACCCGCATCCTTGGTTCCAACATCCCCAGTGTCAATGTTTTATATATTATGCATAATCTGGCATCGCGGCTGACCAGTTCATCCCTGACAGGCCGCCTTCTATCGGGCCGACTGTTGAACGGGCGTCAGATTGTTATTTATTTCAACTTGTTATCTCATCCGTAGCGCGACACACTGGACGCGCTGCTGGCCTCCTCCACGCCATCGGCCCAGCCAATGCCCTTATAGAAGGGACCTTACCCCCCGGTCCTCCCGCGCCAGCCTTGGAACACAAATCACCCGTCCCATCGCTCCGCCGAACGGCGGAATGGATGGGCAGAGCCGGAGCGTCAGGTGGCGGGTTGAAGTGCCTTGCCGTCCGAATAGACGCGCCGAAGGTGAGGCACGGCCGCTGCGATGGCAAGGCCGGAGCGGGGTCGGAATGACGCGGGATCGCCCCCGGTCAGGGGTCAGGCCCCCGCGCGCTGAAAACGGCAGCAGGGGCACCGACAGTACCGCTATTCGCGGCTGCGATGTTACCCGACCGTTTCGAGGGAGGATTTCTTGATCATCATTGATGTCCGGCGAAAGATCACCACCAGCTCGTCGCGCTGGTTGTAGCCGCGGGTCTCGAATTCGACCAGACCGACATTCTGGCGTGACTTCGACTCGCGTTTGGACATGACTTCGCTTTCGACATAAAGGGTGTCACCTGCAAAGACCGGGTTCGGGAACTTGACCTGATCGTAGCCCATGTTGGCGACGGTGGTGCCAAGGGTCAGATCGATGACCTGCACGCTGGCGGCCAGCGAAAGCGTGAAGTTGGAATTCATCAGACGTTGCCCGAACATCTGGTCCTTGGAATATTCCGCATCCAGATGCAGCCATGCCATGTTGTGGGTCAGCGACGAGAACAGGGTGTTGTCCATTTCGGTGACGGTGCGGGTGATCGAGGCCTTGTAGATCGCGCCGACTTCCAGTTCCTCGTAATACTTGCCGCTCACGCGCTCCTGGTAGTTTGCAGGCATGTCAGTCTCCTTGGTTGATGCTCCGGCCCCGCCGGCGGTGATCATGTGACGGCGATTTTCCACCATCGACGACGGCTTGGACAGCCAGTCGCGCGGGGCCATCGGGACAGGCAAAGGGGGGGATCAGGTTTCCCTTGACCCGAGCGCCGACCAATGAGCCGCCCGGTCCCCTCGGCTGGGGGTTGCCCGAAAGGTCTGTGACACTGATACGCTGGGTGTCTCGCACCGTTCAGCAGCGCGCGCCGCGCTACGACACCGCGTCCGGCGGTCCGTCCGCAAAGGCCAGTTGGTCGCGCGGTATCGTCACGATGCGACGTGTCTTCAGGTCCACCACCACCAAAACATGCTCCACACGGGCGATCCTGACGGATCCGGAATAGATGTCGTGGCACAGCACAAGGCTCTTGCGGGCAAGGCCGGTGACCTTTGTATCGGCCCAAAGAAAGTCACCGGGGCAGCAGCAGGTATTGAGCGAATAGCATTTTTCGACCGACATGCGGTTCAGCCCGGTGCGTGCAGTGAAGGCCGGCGTGAAGCCGACAGAGTTCAGGTATTGGCTGGATACCACCGCCACCAACCGCAGGATGCTTTCGTCAAGGAACCGCCGGTCATGATCAAAGTCAGACAGCCCGGCAACGCCGAGGGGCACCTGAAAGTCCGCCGGCGTGACGGTCTGTGCAAGGTCCGTCTGCCGCAGGCTCAGCCCACGGGGGCGGGCCGGGCCGGCAAGATCGGCGGCGATGACCGGCAGGCGACCGGGCGGAACGCTGCACAGATCAAGGGCCGTCGCGGACAGCCTGCCGTCGCTGCACATCCAGTGCACAAGACTTCCGGCAAAAGGTCCGTCCCCCAACAGCGCCGAGCGGACTTCGACCGGGTCTCCATCGCGCAATTCGCGGTGGTAACGGATGTGACGCGTTCGCGTGTTGTCGGCCGGATTTGCCAGACCCGAGAGGCTGGCGCAGACCTCTGCGGCGATCCGGAAGCTGCGCGCGTAGTTGCGGGCATTCTAATGGTCGTTGAAGTCACACTCCCAGCGGTCCACCCGCGTGCAGTAGGTCACACAACCGGGGTATGCGCTGTCGGATGAGGTGTAGAGGCGGGGGCGAAATCCGGCTGGATCGATCATGGCGGCTGTCGGTGTCCCGGTGTGGTGGAAAGCGTGGTCCGAGCCTAGAGGTCGGGGCCAACGCAGGCCACGTCCCGCAGCCCCGTCGGCGGCCCGATATCGGGCACCCCTGCCGGGGGTATCGGTGGTTGCTGGAAACGATTGCCGCATGGCCCCGTTGCACGGGGCAAATCCTGGATGGCTTTTCCTATAGCCGGTATCTGAGCAACATTTTTGCATAATGCATAATTCGGGATATGGTGATCCGTGTACCGCACCGTCCGTCCCAATACGCCGAGGCCGGGACACCGGCGCGCGCCCTTGACCGGCACGCGCCCTTGGAATGTCGAACAAAGGAACGATCTGAATGTACGACCTGCTGTCCGATCTTACCGTGGTCGAAGGCGCATCTTTCATCGCGGGACCGTCCTGCGGGCTGCATCTCAACCAGTTCGGCGCGAGGGTCATCCGCTTTGACATGATCGGGGGCGGGCCGGACTATCGGCGCTGGCCGGTCACCAAGGCCGGAGACAGCCTGTATTGGGAGGGCCTGAACAAGGGCAAGCTGTCCGTCGCGCTGGACCTGTCCCGGCCCGAGGGCCGCGAACTGGCCACCGCGATCATAACGGCGGCAGGCGACAATCGCGGGCTTTTCGTCACCAACTACCCAAAGGACGGGTTTCTCAGCCACGACCGGCTGGTGCGGCGGCGCGCTGACCTGATCACCCTTCGCGTGATGGGCTGGCCCGACGGGCGCAACGGGGTTGACTACACCGTCAACGCCGCCGTCGGCGTGCCACACATGACCGGCGATCCCGACGACAACGGCGACCGGCCCGTGAACAACGCCCTGCCCGCATGGGACCTGCTGGCCGGGGCCTACGGGGCCTTCGCGCTGCTGGCGGCCGAGCGTCAGCGCCGCATGACGGGTGCCGGGCGTGAGATTCGGCTGGCGCTCAGCGACATCGCCATCGGTTCGTTGGGCCATCTTGGCCAGATCGCCGAGGTGATGACGGACGGCGATCGCAGCAGGACGGGCAATGCGCTATACGGTGCCTTCGGGCGCGACTTCCTGACCGCCGACAATCACCGCATTATGATCGTCGCAATCACCCGCAGGCAGTGGACGGGTCTGATCGCGGCCTTGGAAATCACCGATGAGATCGCCGCGCTTGAAACCGACCTCGGCGTAAGTTTCAACCGGGACGAGGGACTTCGTTTTGCCAATCGTGACCGGATCTGTCCCATCGTCGCCGCCGCCGTCGCGCGGTTCGACCTTGCCGAGATCGGCAGGCGACTGGATGCGGCGGTCGTCTGCTGGGAACCCTACCAGAGCCTTCAGGCGGCGGTTACAGAAGATCCAAGGCTTGTCTCGAACAACGACCTTTTCCAGACCCTGCGCCAGCCGTCGGGCCACACCTATCCGGTGCCCGGTGCCTTGGCCCGCTTCGAGGGCATGCCGCGCGCCGCCGCCCTCCCGGCCGCGCGGCTGGGTCAGGACACCGAAGAGGTTTTGGCGACAGAACTGGGGTTGAGCCAGGCCGAGATCGGCAAGCTTGTCGATCAAAGCATCGTTGCGGCCTAGCGGATGACCGCCGGGACCGGGGCACAAGAGGAGTCGAAAATGGGACCGCTTGAAGGGTTGAAGGTGATCGAGGTCGCGGCGATGGGGCCGGTGCCGTTCTGCGGCATGCTTCTGGCCGACCTTGGGGCCGATGTGATCCGCATCGACCGCACAACACAAGCGGAGATGGGCATCGACAAGCCCGCCCGTTTCGAGTTGCGCGGCCGGAACAAACGCTCGGTGGCCATAGATCTGAAATCCAGCGCGGGTAAACGGGTCTTCTTGACGCTGGCGGCACAGGCTGACGTGGTTCTCGAAGGGTTCCGCCCCGGCGTGTCCGAACGTCTGGGCATCGGCCCCGACCAATGTCTCGCCGCGCGGCCCGCACTGGTCTACGGCAAGGCGACCGGCTGGGGACAGGAGGGGCCGCTGGCGATGACGGCGGGCCATGACATAAATTACATTGCCCTGACCGGTGCCTTGCACATGATCGGCTCCGCCGGGGGCGCGCCGGTGCCGCCGCTGAATCTGGTGGGTGACTATGGCGGGGGCGCGCTGTTTCTCGCCTTCGGGGTCATGGCGGCGGTTTTCGAGGCAGGACGCTCGGGCCGGGGACAGGTCGTGGATGCCGCAATGATCGACGGAGTTTCCAGCCTGCTGACGGTGTTTCACGGCTTTCAGGCCGCCGGGCAGTTGAACCCGGACCGCGGGACAAACGTGCTGGACGGCGGCGCGCCCTATTACACGACCTATCAGACCGCCGACGGACGGCATGTTGCCGTCGGCGCTATCGAGAGCCGCTTTTACCGCGTCCTGATAGAGAAACTTGGCCTCGACCGGGCCACCCTGCCGGATCGCGACAACCCCGAGATGTGGCCACGTCTGCGCGCGGTGCTTGCGCGGCGCTTCCTCGACAAGACACGGACCGAATGGGAAAAAGTCTTTGACGGCTGCGACGCCTGCGTCAGCCCGATTCTTGACCTGACAGAGGCGGCGGAACATCCGCACAACCGCTTTCGCAATGTGACCCAACCGCTTGGCGGGGTCCGCCATCCCAGCCCGGCCCCGCGGTTTTCCCGCACCCCCGGTGCCCTGGTGCGCCCTCCGGCGGAGGCCGGTGACCATACAGCGGAGGTGCTGGCGGACTGGGGCCTGTCTGACGACGAGATTGCAGCCTGTTTTGACATCGGCGCCTTGTCGGGCCAACAGCGCAAGTCAGCGGCCCAAAGTGGTCCTTGATTTTCACGCCCGGCTGCAAGAGTCTCGACATCATGGATAATGTTGGATCTGTCGTGTGAACCTGCCCGATAATCATGTTGCGCCGCGCCGCCAGCTTTCGCAGGACGTTGCAAGCTACGTTCGGGAACTGATCATCTCCGGCAAGGTTCGGAAAGAGCAGTTCCTGCGCATCGAGGCCATCGCCAAGGCCATGCAGACCAGCTCGACCCCGGTGCGCGAGGGGCTGCTGCTTTTGCAGAACGAGGGCTTTGTGAAACTTGTGCCGCGGCGTGGTTTCATGGTGGTCGGGTTCAGCAAGCAGGATGTCCGCGATATCTTCTGGACGCAGGGTGTTCTCGCCGGAGAGTTGGCCGCGCGCGCCGCGCTGAGCCTTGACGAGTCGCAGCGTGAGGCACTTGGGCAGTTGCTGCGCGACCACAGGGACGCCACCGAGAAGGGTGACGAGGCGCTGCACACCCGGCTCGCCCACCAGTTCCACCGGACCATCAATCTGGGGTCCGGCTCTACCCGTCTCGCGGTTCTGCTGGGCAAGATGACCAAGCAGTTGCCAAACCAGTTCTACGGTCTGGTCGAAGAGCAGGTTCACGGGGCCGTCGATTATCACGCGCTGATTTATCATGCGATCCTGGAACGTGACGCGGAAAAAGCCCGCCAGTTGATGACCGAACACCTGACCGAAGGTGGCGAGATTCTGGTCAAGTATCTCGAAAGACAGGGCGTCTGGGCTGAGGATCAGGCAGAATCTGCAACCGGCCGGGACTGATCACACGGTGCATAGCCGACGCATTGCCCGCGTCCGTGTCATTGCCGCAATAGTAGCACAACCCTCACTCGGGATCGCCTGTCGAACCGGTCGGTCCCGGTCTGTGTCTGCGGTCCTTGCGGGTCGCGGCGTTGCAGTTCCCTGACTGGATTTCCAGATGTGGCGCGCTGGGGTTTCTTGTGGGGATGACATCGGGTCTGGTTCCCGAAATGCCAGATTTGTGCATAATGCATAATTTTATTGCCTTGCAATGTGCCCTGTCATAAAGTGAGCCTTGACCCGACATGGGACTCTCCTGTGCACGCCGGGTCGAAACCTGTCGCAAGGGGATCGGTCGATGACTCCAGCCTTCAACCTACGCCACATCAGCTATTTTCTGGCTGTGGCCGAATACAAATCCATGTCGGCGGCGGCAGACGCTCTGGGACTGACCCAACCATCACTTTCAGAGGCGGTGCTAAAGCTGGAACGCCATCTGGACACCCGTCTGGCGGTCCGCAGTCCGCGCGGCGTTGAAATGACCGAGGCGGGTCGCACTCTGGCGATGCGCGGCAAGGACCTGCTCGACCGGGCAGAGGCGCTGGCGAACGAAGTCAAGCAGACCGGCGGCGTGGCTGCTGGAGAGCTGACGGTGGCGTTGCCGCCGACCATCGGGTTGATCATCAGCGTCCCTCTGGCCGAGACGGTCCTGACCGAGCTGCCGAAAGTGCGCCTGCACATCACCGAGGGCATGTCGCGCCACATCCTTGATCAGGTCGAGAACGAAACCGCTCAGATCGGCTGTGTCTACGACATCGCCAACGCGTCGCGTTTCGTGTCCCAGCCCCTGCTGACCGAAGAACTTTTCGTCATCACCGCCCCGGACAACTGGCCCGGTGAGATCGGCCCCAACGGAATCGCGCTTAACCCGGTGACGCTGGAAGAGTTGCAAAAGCTGCCTTTGGTCCTGCCGCATAATTCGCATGGTGCCCGGACCATCGTCGAACGCTGCGTCGCCTCCGCCGGTGGTCGGCTCAACGTGGTCTCGGAAATCGACGCCTTGCCCCACATCATCGAAATGGTCGAACGCGCCAGCGCCTATTCGCTGTTATCGCAGGCGGCGGTGTTGCGTCAGGTGGAACGCGGCTCTCTGGCGCTGGTCCCGATCAAGGATGCCAAGCTTCAGCGCACCGCATATCTGGTGCGCAAGTGGTCTCGGCCTCTGACGGTCAGCGATCAGGCGGTGCAGGCCACGATCATCTCTGTCATTGCCGAAATGATCCAGCGCTACAGCCTGTCGGCCATGGTGCATCCGATCGAACCGCCCACTGACCGCCCATAGGGCGCAGCTCCATCTGCCAAAGGTGCCGTCGATTGGCATAACACCCGGCCTTCCTGCATGGTCGGCTCGCAATACAGCGATCCCGGCCAGATGTGTCGGACAAACGATATCATGGCAATGGCGGACGGTTTGGACACTTTCGACGACTGGGTGGGGCGCGCGCAGCAGTCCCAAGGCATTTTGACAGAGGAGTTGGTGGACCGGTTCTGCGCTACGCTGGAGATCGCGGACAACAACTCGGGGCATCTGCCCCTCGGCATCCATTGGTGCGTCGGGCTCGACAGTCCGGCGACATCGGCCCTTGGTTCGGACGGACATCCGCCCAAGGGCGGTTTCCTGCCACCGGTGCCCTTTCCGCGCCGCATGTGGGCGTCGGGACAAATGACGGTGCTGTCGCCGCTGCGCCGGAACCAGACCCTGACCCGGCAATCGCGGATCACCGCGGTCACGCCGAAACAGGGCAAGAGCGGAAACCTGTGTTTTGTCACGGTGCGCCACACCATCCTGGCCGATGATCGCCCCGCAATCGACGAAGAACAGCATATCGTCTATCGCGACGCCGCAAACGGCGATGCGCCCGATCCGCTGCCCGCCGAAGATCCCGCGCCGCTTTCAGCGGGCGTGCGCCGCCTGTGGCCGACCGAGACTCTGCTGTTCCGCTATTCCGCGCTGACCTTCAATTCGCACCGCATCCACTATGACCAGTCCTATGCCCGCGACGCGGAAAGCTATCCCGCGCTTGTGGTGCATGGCCCGTTACAGGCCACCCTTCTGGCCGACCGCGCATATCAGGCGCTGGGCCGTCCCTTGACGCGATTTGCCTTCGCTGGCCGCGCCCCGGCTTTTGTCGGTGCCGCATTGGACTTGGGTGTCGAAGCCGTTGGCCCCCCTCTGGGTCTGGCCAGTCGACAGTTCGGAAAAATCTGCATGACTGCCGAGGCCGCATGACCGGAGACCCGTCGCACCGCCCTTGTCGTCCCGGTGGCCCGGCCTGAGCGGATTGAGCAGGCCGCACCGTGCATCCGGCGCATCAATGGCGTTGGGCATACCGGGCCACGCCGCAGATATCCCCACGATCGTCCCCCCGGCCCGACACCACGCCCGGACAATTCTCACCCAAGGCCAGAAACAGACACCTGCCACCTGCCACCTGAACACGACAAGTATGCGATTATTTCGAAGAAATTTCCGCAACGGATGACGACATGACCTCGGGCGGCCACAAAAAGCGCTCGGGTCAGGACGGTGCTCTGCCGTGACCGGAGCAACTGCGCAGCCACATCAACAGAAAACCGGGGCCAGCCCCGGTAATACAAGACAGGCCCTGTCAATTTGACAGGGCCTGCCCCAGAGGGTTTGGCGTCAGCCATAGACCAGTTGCGGCAACCATGTGATGATCTCTGGAAAGACCATGCACAGGACCAACCCCAACACCTGCAAGGCCAGGAACGGCAGCGCCGACTTGAAGATATCGGTCATCGGGATGTGATCCGGGGCCACGCCGCGCAGGTAAAACAGCGCATAGCCAAAAGGCGGCGACAGGAACGACATCTGCATGTTCACCAGATAAAGAACACCGAACCACAGGACCAGATCCTCGGGGTTGTTCAACCCAAAGGCCGCAGCCCCCAGCGCCTTGATGATCGGCACAAAAATCGGCACGCACAAAAGCAGGATGCCGACCCAGTCCAGAAACATCCCCAGCACCACCAGCAGGATTTGCATGAGGATCAGGATACCCCATGGGCCAAGCCCCGTGGCCGCCAGCGCGTCCTGCACGAATTGCTGACCGCCCTCCAGCACGTAAAGCCCGACAAAGATCGTCGCGCCGAACATGATCCAGATGACCATCGCGCTGGCCTTGAGCGTGGTGGTACAGGCCTCACGCACCGTGGGCCAGTCCAGCTTGCGGTGAATGGCGGCCACGATGAAGGCCCCGAAGGTGCCGATGCCCGCCGCCTCAACCGGGGTGGCCACACCGGAAAAGATGATGCCCAGAACCACCACGACCAGCGTGATCGGGGCGGCCATCTTGCCGACAAGTTTTACCTTTTCGGCGTTCGAGATGCGTTCCTCGACCGGGATAGCCGGGCCAAGAACCGGGTTGATGTAGCAGCGCAGGGTGACATAGGCGATGTACATGCCCGACAGCATCAGTCCGGGAATGACCGCGCCGATGAACAGTTCGCCCACCGATTGTTCGGCCACGACCGCGTAAATGATGGCCAGGATCGACGGCGGGATCAGGATGCCCAGCGTGCCGCCCGCCATGATTGATCCCATCGCGATCTTGGGATCGTAATGGCGTTTCAGCATGGCCGGCAGGGCAATGATGCCCATGGTCACAACCGCAGCGCCGATCACCCCCACCATCGCCGCAAGGATCGTCGAGGCGATGATGGTGGCCGAGGCCAGCCCCCCCTTCACCCCGCCGAGGACCTTGTAGATCACATCGAACATGTCGTTGATGATCCCCGCCCTTTCGAGCATCGCCGCCATGAAGATGAACAGCGGGATCGCCGAGAGCTGATAGTTGGTCATCAGCGGGAAGATGCGGCTTGGCACGATGTTCAGCGCGCGGGCATCGCCCAGCACAAACAGGAACACACAGGCCAGCCCCCCGGTGACAAAGGCCAGTGGCAGGCCCGCCATGAGCAGCGCCAGAAGGCTGCCGAACATGATGAGCGTCAGCCACTCAATTCCGATTTCTATTCCCATGCCTCAGTTCCCCCGCGCGATTTCACGGATGTCTTTTGAGACCTTCGAGACGCCTTGCAGCACCAGCAAAAGTCCACCTATCACCATGACCCATTTCATCGGCCACAACGGCACCTCCCACTCGTTAAAGCTGATCTCGCCCCAGCGAATGTTCGGGTCTGTCCACTGGCTGGTTCCGAAACCTGC
This sequence comes from Antarctobacter sp., assembly GCF_048262615.1. GTDB lineage: Bacteria > Pseudomonadota > Alphaproteobacteria > Rhodobacterales > Rhodobacteraceae > Antarctobacter. The sequence goes on along the minus strand of NZ_JBLXFB010000024.1, from coordinate 8,537 downwards.
AAACATCTCACCCAGACTAATTTGCCCGCGCGCCCAGTCGGACACGATGGAATTGCCCGACGGCACCGCGACGGCGTCCATGGCAAAGATCCACGACGTGACCAGCAAGGTGCCCGCGAAGATGAAGAAAAAGATCGACGTCAGCAGATCGACCCATGCCTTTTTCGGCTTGCTCAGCGGGGCATAGAAGATGTCCACGCGCACGTGGCTTTCGGTCATCATCGCGTAGGCCCCGGCGATCAGGTATTGCATCCCGAACATCAGGTACATCGCCTCATGCGCCCAGTTGGTCGGCGAGCCGAAGACATAGCGCGCGATGACTTCGTAGTAGTAGACAAAGACCGCGATCACCGCCCAGTAGGCGACGAATTCGCCGCAAAACAGCGACAGCCGGTCGATCCAGTTTTCCGCATAGTCGCGGTCATGCTTTGGCCCCTCTTCGGCCTCGGCGGCGCGCAGGGCCTTTTCGGCCTCCGTCAGTTCCTCATGCGCGGGCAGGCTATCGTTGGCACGACGCACCATGCCCGGCAGCAGGACAAAGTCGATCAGCAGCAGCGCGATGATGGCATACAGCGCATAGCCTGCTGCATTGTCCCAATTGGCGCGGGCGGCGGCGGCCTGATCGCGCAACGGTTGCGCCTCGATCAGCGTGGCGCGCGCCTCTGTCAGGCGCTCTTCGCCCTTGGAGACGGTATCCTGCGCGCGCTCCAGCCGCTTTTCGGCGCTGCGTCTGGCAAAACTGCCCTCTTCGGCGGCGTCAATGGCGGCCTGCATGTCGGCCAGTCCGGCGCGGGCATCGGTGACCCGGCCCTCTTCCCGGTCGATCACCCGCTGCGCCACGCGCAACTGGTTTTCATGGTTCGACAGGATCGTGCGCGCATCCTGTGTCTGTCCGTTGGCGTAGAGCACAAACAGGAAGATCGGGATATAGACCAGCCCAAGCATGTTCTTGAGGTAAAAACGGTGCAGCCCGATGATCCCGCCGGTGACGGCGATCATGTAGGCCAGTGGCAGGGTATAGCGTTTCTCGGCTTTCTGGGGGCGTCGTGACAGAACCATCGCGACGATGGGAAAGACGATCAGACCCACCCAGTAGAGCCAATGCGGCAGCGTGAAGCTGAGACTCGGCATTTGCGGTCCTTGCAGATTGGAGTCGTATGAAAGCGCCCGGCGCACATGGCGCCGGGCGAAAGAAGTGGTTCTGAGAAACCGGTCAGAGCTTGAGCTCTAGCCCCTGCGTCAGGGCCGGATCGACATAGCCCAAGGAGCCGGACATCATGTAATCCAGCTGGATCTTGAACACGCGCGCGGCCTGCGGGTCGCGATTGGCGTAGTCGAACCAGATCGGAACGGCGACCTCTGTCATCAGTTCCACATCGTCCTGCGTCAGGCGCGTGACCTCGGTGCCGTCGGCCTCGAACTTGCCCCAGGCCTCTTGGTCGGCGGCCTGAATCGCGGCGTGGTGCATGTCGGAATAAACGTGGGTTTCCATCTCGACGAACTGCTTCATCTGCGGCGACAGCGCGTCCCACGCGGCCTTGCCCACGGTGATGTCCATGATGTCGACCGGCTGGTACAGCGACATGAAACCCGGAGGGCCCATGACGATGTAGTCTGTCACCTGGCTGAACCCGAGCGCGTAGTTCACCGCCGGACCCACATAGTCGGCCACGTCGATGGTGCCCTTTTCCAAAGCGGGGAAGATTTCCGAGCCGGGCAGAACCGTGGTTTCAGCGCCAATCTGGGTAAAGATTTCCGCGACCATACCGCCGGGCAGGCGCATCTTGCGGCCCGCGAAATCGTCGATCGAGCGGATCGGCACCTTGGAGTGGATGATGTTCGGGCCATGGTGGACCGGGCCGACGAAATGCATGCCTTGGGCCGCGTACAGCTCACGCGCGATGTCGATGCCGCCGAGACCGTAGTAGAAGACGTCGAATTCATGCGGATTGCGCAGGCCCAGCGGGATAGAGGTCAGGAACGTTGCCGCGGGAATGATGCCTTGTGCATAGATGGTGAAGGGGTTCACCGCGTCCAGAACGCCGTTCTTGACCGCGTCGAACAACTGAAAGTCGCCCACGACGTCATTGGCACCAAACGGCTGAAACGCCAGTTCGCCGCCGGTCTTTTCCTCAATCGTCGCGCACCAGTCCTTGAAAATCTGCAAACCGGCGCCGCCGGGCCAGCTGGTCTGGATCTTCCAGGTCTTGGTGTGGCTCGCCGCTCCGGCGATGTGCGGAGCCGCAAGGGTCGCCGCCCCGGCACCTGCCAAAGTACGCAGCGCGGCGCGCCGCGTCGTGATCTTGTTTGTCATGTCAGTCCTCCCGTGACTTCAGGGATTCCCGTGGTTCAAACCTCGGGTTGCCCTGGAGACACTTTAGGGCGTGTATTCGAAATTGGTAATATTTTCTTTCCGTTATCGCTACCACAAGGGGCAGGCTGGTCGATGTCAACCTGCACGGAATTTGCCGACTCATCGGCAAATGTGGAATTTCGACCTCAAATCGCTGGATTTTTTCACAGCGATGGGCAGGTTTTCGACCATTTTCGCCCCGGAAGGCAGCCCTACGTTCACCCAGAAAAAATGTTCAATCCGTCGGGCCAGGACGCTGGTTTGGTTTGATTCCTGACCCGCTCTATGGGGTTGCATGGATGCTGACAGGCGCGCACCCACAAGCCGCCAGCCGGACGCCCACAGAACAGATGACGGGCCCAATCGCGCGTCTGCATTCTGGCGGCCAAAACACAGAATAAATGCGCCCGACGCCCAGAGACGACCGGATGCAACCGTTTCATTCAAAAAGGGAAAAGTGGTGCGGTGATAGGACACACATCAAGACGTCAACCTTTTGTTAAAATATGAATATTTTGAAAGCGAATTTTTGCTTACCCCCAAATCTACCCCCAAATTCGCTCGTCTAGTGGCGATAGAGCGCTTCTTGGACCCTCAGGAACGCTGCGCGGATGACCCCCAAGTCACCGACTTTGCTCTTGGCTTCAGATACCCCGCCGAACCGCGCCGTCAGGTACTCTCCAAGCTTATCCATCTGGAGATCCTCGAAACCCCGTTCTTCGTAGGCTGACAGAACGCTTGCGAGTAGCTCCCTCAGATCGCGGTTCTCTTGGCCAGCAACGTCAGGCTTGGCCGCTTCTACACGCTCTTCACGGGTCTTCTGTTTCGCTTGATACAGAATGTAAGCCAAAACATCGAAGAGGTCGCTATTCTCCGCGCTGACCATCCGCCTGATCTCTTGCAACTTCTCAGCGTCGTAACCCCGATCCGAAAGCTGCTCCACCAAGGCAATGCGCGTCGTCGGATTGCTCCACTTCTTGCGCAATTCGTCCTCGTCCTTGATCAGGCCGGTCAGGTCGCCGAAGAGTTGCTCAAGAAACTGCTGCGCCGTCATGGGCCGACCGTCTGCGCTCCAATATGTCGTGGTCGCCAGATATCGAATGTCGCGCACCGACCCATCTGAAAGACTGATCCTAACTTTCGCGGGCCGCTCGACATCTTCCGGCGTGTCTTCAGGCTTCGGCGATGGATCATCGATATCGCTTGGCCCGGATGGCGGGCGCGGGGTTGGCGGTTCTGGATCGTCAGGCTCACCATCCCACTCAGGATCTTGAAAGTTCAAATGCGCTTTCACGAAGTCCCAGATGGTGAAGTAATCCTTCCCCTCATAGGTCCGCGTTCCTCGCCCGATGATCTGCTTGAACTCAATCATCGATTTTACCGGGCGCATCAAAACAATGTTGCGAATGTTGCGCGCATCGACCCCGGTGGAAAGCTTTTGAGACGTGGTCAGGATCGTGGGAATGGTCTTTTCGTTGTCCTGAAATGTCCGCAACCACGCCTCGCCGATTGCGCCATCCTCTGCCGTGACCCGGTGGCAATAATCCGGGTGGTTGCTCACCTTCACCTTATTGATCAGGTCACGCACCAAAGCCGCATGATCCTGCGTTGCGCAAAACACTAGCGTCTTTTCCCGCTGATTGATCTGGCTCATGAACTCTTGGACCCGACTCAATTCACGTTCTTCGATGACCACTCGGGTATTGAAGTCGTTTTCGGTGAATTGCTCCCCCTCTTCCACCTCACCTTCGAGCAACTCGTCGGAGCCGTCCCAGATGTATTCGTCAATCGTGCTGGCCATCTGGCGCACCTTGAACGGGGTCAGAAAGCCGTCTTCGATCCCGTCGCGCAGTGCGTAGGTGTAGGCTGGCTCGCCGAAATAAGCGTAAGTGTCGGCGTTGTGTTTGCGTTTGGGTGTCGCGGTCAAGCCAAGCTGCGCGGCGGGTTCGAAATACTCAAGTAATCGCCTCCACTCACTTTCGTCTTTGGCCCCGCCTCGGTGGCATTCGTCAATCACGATGAAATCGAAGAAGTCGGGCGGGTAATCCTTGTAAACCGGCTCTCCCTCGCCTGTCATGAAGGTCTGGAAGATGGTGAAGAACAGGCTCGCGTTTTTGGGCACGCCCTTGTTCTTGCGGATTGTGCCGGGGTCGATGCGGGTGACGGCATTATTCGGAAACGCAGAGAAGGCATTGTAGGCCTGATCCGCAAGGATGTTGCGGTCGGCGAGGAACAGGATGCGCGGGCGTCGCGTCGGAGCGCCAGACAGGTTCCACTTGGCCTGAAACAGCTTCCACGCGATCTGAAACGCGATTGACGTTTTGCCGGTGCCGGTGGCGAGCGTCAGCAGGATGCGCCTGTCGCCTTTGCTCAGCGCGTCCAACGCCGCCGTGATCGCGTTGTGCTGGTAGTAGCGCAACTCCCACGTTCCGCCGTCTGTCTCGAAGTCTACGGCCCCGAACAGGTCACGCCATAGGTTCTGGCTGGCAAAGGTGCGGTCCCACAATTCATCCAGCGTGGGGAAAGGCAAGGCCATGTCACCTTCGGCCCCGGTGGTCATGTCGATCCCGTACCACTTCAAACCGTTCGAGGCATAGGCAAAGCGAGACCCCAGACGCGTTGCATAGTCCTTGGCCTGTCCAACGCCGTTACGGTGGCTCACGCCAGCGCGCTTGGCTTCCAGAACGGCGAGCTTGTGGCCTTTGTGGATCAGGACGTAGTCAGCGGACAATCCCTTGCCACGCTTGCCGCCCGACTGAATACGCCCCGGACAGATGACCTCACGCCGTACCTTGGAGCCGTTCTGCCCCCAGCCCGCAGCCGCAAGGACGGGGTCTATGCGCTCGGCGCGGGTATCGGCTTCGGTCTCAATGTGAATGCTCATCAGGTCTACTCGTTACATCATGTTAATTCGCCCGCGAAGGCTTTCTGCAAAAGAGATCGGCGGAGGTCATCGAGGTCTTGGAGCTTCTTTTGATAAGTCGATTCAACAACCCGAATAGCTTCAAATGCCGTCTGGATTTTATCCGCAATATCTTTTTGAACCCTTATGTCATTAGGAACAGGTAGCTTCACTTGTCTTATCTCTTGAAGGTGAAGGTTCGGAACGCCTTGGCCTTTGATTCGATCCTTAAACTGTGATTGAGCGAATGAGGAGTTCGCAAACTGGAGCATGTACTCAGGCAATATAAAATTCTTGGGCCTTAGGACTGCTAAGCTGACGTAAACGTCAAAAATTACGTCACGATCCACAAGAGCGGCCGCTCCATACCCAGCCCCGTTCTTTCTAATGAGGAGATCACCCAATCGAGGAGCAAGGCGCTTTTGCATTGCGATGTGTTGCACCTCGTCAATGTACTTCACATCCTTCCAATCTAATTGGCCATCCTTGATGTTTTTCGCCGACAAAAATAGAAATCCAGAATCAAAGTACGTTGGAGTCTGGTGCGTTCCATCTGTAATAAATTCGCAAACATCCTTCAAAGTTGTTTGCCCATGTTCTTCAAGGGTCTGGGAAAATATTCCCGTGGCGAAGTTATCAAACAACTCTCGTGCGTTTTGGAGGTTGGCTTCGGCGTGGGCGCGGGCGCGGGCCAGACCCTCGAAGGCCTCGTCCAGAACCGCAACAATCCGCTGTTGTTCTTCGAGCGGCGGGAGAGGGATGGGAAGGCTCTCGATGCCAGCCTTGTTTATGGAGTCAAAAACCGCCCCAGCGCTTCCTTTGATCGTCGGCTGCAACCACAAGAGGGCATACCAAAGGAAATCGCGATCCAGTCCATCTTTAGCCCGGATCGCTGCTAGGCCTCGACCGATACAAATTCGCTGCGTAGCCTCGTTGATCGGCCCAACGGGAGCACGGACAGACATCAGAATGTCGCCGGATTCACCTTCTTTGGTTACCACTGAAGTCCATGTAGTCGGCGGACCGATATGACGGTCGCGAAACTCTTTCTTTCCTTGATAGAAAGGCAGTCCGACGCCATCGTCGTTGTATGCCGATCCCTTTGGTGATTGTCCTGCAATCACTGTACAGACATCGCCAATCTGCCCTGCTTTCCAACCCGCCTTCACAGCATCCCCCGGATATTCTCCAGAATGTTTGCCGTCTCGACATCCCGCGCCAGCATGTCGGCGATGATCGTTTCGGGGCTGCGCAGCGCCTCGGCCTCGGGGGCGTTGGGGTTCTTGACCGACAGATCAAACGTGTCTTCATCCAGATCGGCACGGTTTACGATCCAGCTTTTCCGCCCGTTCGGGCGGGTGCGTTGAAGCTCCACAAACTCCGCCAGATCGGCGTCGTTCAGCGGGTTGGTCTTGCCCATGCTGCGCCCCGGATCGAGCTGATAAAACCAGATGTCGCGCGTCGGCGCGCCCTTTTCAAAGAACAGCACGACAGTCTTGACGCCTGCCCCCTGAAACGTGCCCTGCGGGCAATCGAGGATGGTGTGCAGTTCCGCCGCCTCCAGCAGTTCCTTGCGCAGGGCAACGCTGGCGTTGTCGGTGTTGCTGAGGAAGGTGTTCTTAATCACGACTGCCGCGCGGCCCCCGGCCCGCAGCTTGCGGATGAAGTGCTGCAGGAACAGATAGGCGGTCTCGCCCGTGCGGATCGGGAAGTTCTGCTGCACCTCGCGCCGTTCGCCGCCGCCGAAGGGGGGATTGGCGAGGATGATGTCGTGGCGGTCCTTTTCCTGAATATCCATCACGTTTTCATTGAGTGTGTTGGAGTGGACAAGATTCGGGGCCTCAATCCCGTGCAGGACCATGTTCATGATCCCGATGATATAAGCGAGTCCCTTCTTCTCTTGCCCGTAGAAGGTGCGGGTCTGAAGCGTGTTCCAGCCGCCGCCAATGTCCTTGCGGGTGCCGTCAGGATTGATGGTCAGGTATTCGAAGGCCTCGCACAGAAAGCCCGCAGAGCCACAGGCACCGTCATAAATCGTCTCGCCGATCTTGGGGTCGGTGACTTGGATCATCGCGCGGATCAGCGGGCGGGGCGTATAGTATTCGCCCCCGTTGCGCCCTGCGTTGCCCATGCGGCGGATGCGAGTCTCGTATAGTTCGGACAGCTCGTGCCGCTGTTCCTGCGTGTTGAAGGCGAGGCTATCGACCTGCTCCAGCACGTCGCGCAGGATGTAGCCGGACCGGAACTTGTTGCGGAGTTCTGTAAAGACCTCACCGATCTTGTATTCGATGGTTTGCGGGTTCTCTGCGGACTGCCGAAAGGAGGCGAGGTAGGGAAACAGCTCCTTGTCCACGAAATCCGTCAGATCGGTGCCGGTAAGCGCCGCGTCATGGTCGAACGCGCCGTTCTTCTTCGGAGCCGCCCAAGCATTCCAGCGGTATTTCCCGGTGATGATCGGGGAATGCTCCCGTCCCTCAAGTTCCGCGCGATCCTGACGCTCGATTTCCAGATCGTGCAGGTATTTCAGAAACAGCACCCAAGAAGTTTGCTACACGTAGTCGAGTTCATTGGAGACACCCTCTTCGGCACGGAGGTCTTTTTCGATCTTGTTGAATGCGTTTTCGTACATGACTGCCCGGAATACTGATTTTCGCCACACTATGGCGCTGCCGCGTCAAGGCTGCAACTCAGGTTGTTCCGGCCCGGATCAGCTCCGCCTGCCGTTCCTGCGTGACGTGGCAATAGGCGCTGACGGTGGTGACAACGCTGTCGTGGCCGATATTCAGCGAAAACGCCTTGAACGCTTCTACGGTCGCGTAGTGCCCACTCGCCCAGCGCACCAAAGTCTTGCGGAAGCTGTGGGGGCCGAAAGCCTGCATATGGGCGTTCGCGAAGGCCGACTTGATGACCTCACGCAGCGCCCCGGCTCCCGCGTAACATTCCCTTTTCAGGCCAACCACCTCAAAGCCTTCGTCGCCGACGCCCATAAGCGGTGGAGGAAAAAGCGGGTCGTCGTGCCCCATCAGCCTTACTTCGCGCAATTCGCGCACCCATGCCTCGAAATGAGGGAGATAAACGGGATCGACCGGCAAAAAATAGGTGGTGAAGGTCTTTGACCCCTTGGTTCTGACCTCCCGCGCATCCTGAAAGATCGCGCCTTCGACAAGATCCACATGCTTGAGGCGCAGTGAGGCCAGCGCTCCGTCTCGCGCTCCGGTGATCATCAGGCAGGCAAACAGCGCCTTGTTGCGGCGTTCGATTTCCGTTGCGACCGGCATTGCA
>NZ_JBLXFB010000023.1:0-63829 GCF_048262615.1 Antarctobacter sp. | reverse complement strand
CACCGAACATCTGGGCCACCTGCTGACGCAGATGCAGTGGTTGCAGCGGGCCTATCCCGGCGCGACCTGGTAGGCGGCCATGACAGCGACAGTGGATCAGATCTGGGGCTGGCTGGACGAGGTGCCGGACCCCGAGATCCCCGTGATCTCGGTCGTCGATCTGGGCATCGTGCGTGAGGTCACGCTGGAGGGGGATACCGTCAAGGTGGCGGTGACGCCGACCTATTCGGGCTGTCCGGCGACGCGGGTGATCTCGATGGATATCGAGACGGCGCTGCGCGATCGCGGACTGGACAAGATCCGGATCGAGACGCGCATCGCGCCGCCCTGGACCACCGACTGGCTGTCCGACAAGGGCCGCGCCAAGCTGGAGGATTACGGCATCGCGCCGCCGTCGCCCGCCGGTGGCCCGGACCATTGCCCGCGTTGTGGGTCAAAGAATGTCACCCGTGTGAGCCAGTTCGGCTCTACCCCCTGCAAGGCGCATTGGCGGTGTAGCGACTGTCTTGAGCCTTTCGATTATTTCAAATGCATCTGAGGAGGGTGGCCGATGCCGCGCTTTCATGAGCTGACCGTGCGGGACGTCAAAAAGACGATCCGTGACGCCGTTGTGGTGACGCTGGAGCCAAAAAACGGCGAGGCGTTCGATTTTATCCAAGGCCAATACCTGACCTTTCGGCAGGAAATCGAGGGCGTGGAACTGCGCCGTTCCTATTCGATCTGCGCCGGGCGTGGCGAAGGGGTGCTGCAAGTCGGCATCAAGAAGGTCGAGGGCGGGGCCTTTTCCACATGGGCCAACGATGTGCTGCAACCGGGCATGGTGGTCGAGGCGATGGAGCCGATGGGATCGTTCCACACGCCCCTCGATGCCGCTGCGCGGCGCAGCTATCTGGGGTTTGCCGGCGGGTCGGGGATCACCCCGGTGCTGTCGATCCTCAAGACCGTGCTGGCCACGGAACCGCAGTCGGATTTCACGCTGGTCTATGCCAACCGGGGGGTGAACACGATCATGTTCCGCGAGGACCTGGAGGATCTGAAAAACCTCTACATGGGGCGGCTGAACGTGATCCATGTGCTGGAATCCGACGCACAGGACATCGAGCTGTTTCAGGGCCGGGTGGACGCGGAAAAATGCGCGGCGCTGTTCGAACACTGGATCGACGTGGAAAACGTCGACACGGCGTTTATCTGCGGGCCGGAACCGATGATGTTGGGCATTGCCAAGGCGCTGAAGGATCACGGGCTGGCCGACGCGCAGATCAAGTTTGAACTGTTCGCCAGCGCCCAGCCCGGACGGCTGGAACGCAAGGCCCGTGACGTCGACGCGGGCACTCAGGCGGCGCGGACGCAGGCGACGGTGACGCTCGACGGCACCGCGCGCAGCTTTGAGATGGACAAGGACATCTCGATCCTCGACGCGGCGCTGCAAAACGCGATGGACGCGCCCTATGCCTGCAAGGCCGGGGTCTGTTCCACCTGCAAATGCAAGGTGTTGGAAGGCGAGGTCGAGATGGTCGCCAACCACGCGCTGGAGGATTACGAGGTGGAACGTGGCTATGTTCTGTCCTGCCAATCCTTCCCGCTGACCGACCGTGTGGTCGTCGATTACGACCAGTAAGGGAGAGGGACATGACGGACGAGATGAACATTGCCGACTACCTGTCTCAGGGCGGCAAGCTGACCAATCCTGCCAACGTGCCGCCCCGCTATCGCGCCGAACTGATGAAGCTGATGAGCATCTTCGTCGACAGCGAACTGGCGGGGGCGGCGGGCTTTGCCGATGTGATCAACGACGGTCCGGGCATCAAGGAACGCATCGCCGCTGCGCGGATCGTTCTGGAAAAGACCGATCACGCCGACAAGGTGCTGCGCCTGATGGGCGAGTTCGGGGCCAATACCGACCGCTATGTCGGCCACCACCCGTGGACGGACCGCCTGCCGCGCGACACCGCGCCGGGCAGCGCAAGGTCGGCCCATGACATGCGGCTGTCGGTGTTCAACTATCCGCTGACGGGCTGGGCCGATGCGGTGGTGATGAACCTGTGCATGGGGCACGCGGTGGCGGTGCAACTGGACGACATGATGCGCGCCTCGTACCAGCCGCTGGCCGAGGCGATCCGGGAGGTTGCCCCGCGCGAGCGGCGGCACACGGAACTGGCCGAAGAGGGGCTGGCGTGGCTGGCCGAGCAGAGGCTGGGCGCGGCGATTGCCGACAGTCTGTCCTACTGGCGGCCGCGCGTCGCGGCGATCTTTGGCGATCCGTCTGATGACCGTCTGGCACAGCTTAAGGCCTGGGGTCTGCGGCACGCCACGGCGGCGGAGATGCGACAGGGCTGGGAGGCGCGGCTGGATGCGGCGCTGGACCGGCTGGGCCTGACGCAGGACGCCTGAACACTTTACAATGACCGGCTTTGGCCGGGGGAACAGGGGGGAAGGATGAGCCTTCTACAAATCAACAGCTTTGCGGCTGGCCAATGGGTTGCGCCCGGCGCGGGTGCGCGCGAGATCGAAAATGCCGTGACCGGGGCCGTGATGGGCCGCGCGGGCAACGATGCGCTGGATGTGGCGGCGATGCTGGACTACGCGCGGGAGACCGGCGGACCGGCGCTGCGGGCGATGACCTTCCATGAGCGTGCCAAGATGCTCAAGGCGCTGGCGCAGCATCTGGGCCAGCACAAGCAGGCGCTGTACGATCTGTCGTACAGCACCGGGGCCACGGCGAAGGATCATCTGATCGACGTCGATGGCGGCATCGGCACGCTGTTTGTCTTTGCCTCCAAGGGGCGGCGCGAACTGCCGGACGGGCATGTCTATCTGGATGGCGAGGTCGAGCATCTGTCCCGCTCGGGCCAGTTCATCGGGCATCATATCTGTACGCCTTTGCAAGGGGTTGCGGTGCATATCAACGCCTTCAACTTTCCCGTCTGGGGGATGTTGGAGAAACTGGCGCCAACGCTGCTGGCGGGGGTGCCCGCCATCGTCAAACCGGCGACGGCGACCTGCTATGTCACCGAACTGGCGGTGCGGCTGATGCTGGACAGCGGCATCCTGCCCGCGGGCGCGCTGCAACTGGTTTCCGGCGGTCTGGGCGACATGCTGGACCGGCTGACCTGTCAGGACGTGGTCAGTTTTACCGGCTCTGCCGATACCGCGCTCAAGCTGCGGTCGAACCCGCATATCCTGCGCAACTCGATCCGGTTTGTCGCTGAACAGGACAGTCTGAACGCCTCGATCCTTGGGCCGGATGCGACGCCCGGCACGCCCGAGTTTGACCTGTTCGTCAAAGAGGTCCACCGCGAGATGACCGCCAAGGCGGGGCAGAAATGCACCGCGATCCGGCGCATCCTTGCGCCAGATGCACAGGTCCCGGCGTTGATCGAGGCATTGTCGGACCGGCTGTCAAAGACCGTGATCGGCGACCCGCGCAATGAGGCGACCCGCATGGGGGCGCTGGTGTCGAACAGCCAGAAACGCGACGTGCTGGCCAAGGCCGCGCTGATCGGCGCGGAGGCAGAGCGGGTCTACGGCGATCCCGACAGCTTTGACGTGGTCGGGGCCGACGGGGACACCGGGGCCTTCCTGCCGCCGATGCTGTTCCATTGTGGCGACCCGGACGGCGCAGAGCGCGTGCATGACACAGAGGCCTTTGGCCCTGTCTCAACGATCCTTGGCTATCGCGACATTGGCCATGCCGTACAGCTGGCAAATCGCGGCGGCGGGTCGCTGGTGGCGTCAGTCATTACTCATGATCCGGCGGTCGCGCGTGAGGTCGCGCTGGGCGCAGGCGCGTTCCACGGTCGGATCTACATCAACGATCGCAACAGCATGAAGGAAAGCACCGGCCACGGATCGCCTTTGCCGCATCTGGTCCACGGCGGCCCCGGCCGCGCCGGCGGCGGTGAGGAAATGGGCGGCGTGCGTGGCGTGATGCATTATATGCAGCGGACCTCCGTCCAAGGCAGCCCCGAGATGCTGAGCGCCATCGGCGGTCGCTGGATCCCCGGCGCGCCCGAGATCGCGGCGCACGCGCATCCCTTTACCCGAGGGTTCGACGATCTGGAGATCGGCGAGACGCTGCGGGCCGGTCCGCGCGTGATCACGCTGGACGATATCGAGCATTTCGCTGAATTCACCGGCGACACCTTCTACGCCCACATGAACGACGAGGCCGCCGCGCGGAACCCCTTCTTTCCCGGACGGGTGGCGCATGGCTATCTGCTGCTCAGCTTTGCCGCCGGGCTTTTTGTTGAGCCGAATGAAGGGCCTGTGCTGGCCAACACCGGCCTTGACGGGCTACGCTTTATGAAACCGGTGGTGGCGGGCGACGCGCTGAACGTGCGTTTGACCGTCAAGCAAAAGACCCGGCGGACCGATGACTACGGCGAAACGCGTTGGCACGTGACGCTGACCAATCAGGATGGTGAGACGGTGGCGGAATACGACCTGCTGACCATGAACGCCTACAGCGCCTGAGGCGCAGACGGAGGACGATGCAGGCAGAGGTTTTCGAACAGGCGGTGGCCGATTTGCGGGGCGACGTGGCGCCGCGCGTCTGGTCGCTGCTTGTCACCGTGTTTGGCGACCTCGCGCGGGACGGAGCAGCGATCCCCGCCGCCGTTCTGGGTGAGATCACCGCCCGCATCGGGATCAAACCCGAGGCGATGCGCGTGGCGCTGCACCGTTTGCGCAAGGATGGCTGGATCGACAGCACCCGACAGGGGCGCAGCAGCCTGTACCGGCTGACCTCCGGCGGCCGCGCGCAGGCGGTGGCCGCCAGCCCGCGCATCTACGCGGTGGACCCGCCCGCCGACAGGGCGTTTCTGGTGCTGACGGACCCGGCGTCGCCGCTGGACTGGAGCGGCGGGGACATCTGGGTCACGCCGCACGCGGTGTTGACGGCGCATCCGCCGCAGGGGGCCGAGGCCTTTGCCACGCCATTGAGCGCTGCACAGGTCCTGCCGCGCTGGATGCGCGCCAAGACCTGCGATGACACCACGGCGGCGTTGTCGGCGGATCTGGCGGCGCGGCTGGCGCGGCTGGAGCGCGCGCTGGACGGGGCCGCGCCGCCGGATCCGATACAGGCGGCGGCCTTGCGTGTGTTGATCGTGCACAGCTGGCGACGGATTGTTCTGAAAGCGCCCGAACTGCCGGACTACGTTCTGCCGGACATTTGGGCCGGGCCGGACTGCCGCGTGCGCATGGACCGGCTGCTGACGCGCCTTCCCAGACCTTCGCCCGAAACTCTGGTCCAGTCCGCGTAACGCAGGCGGGGGCGGCTGCGATATTGTCACTGACCATTCGGTCAGTTAATTTGCCGCCAAAGCCGCGGGATCGTGCCGGGGCAGGCAGCGAGGAATGACAGTGGCACGCCCCATCGCCAAGGACCACGACGAAAAGCGCGCGCAGATCCTGAACACGGCGGCGCAAGTCTTTGCCGCCGAAGGCTATGATCGCGCGTCGATGAACCAGATCGCCAGCGCCTGCGGCATCTCCAAGGCCAATATCTATCACTATTACGCGGGCAAGGACGCGATGCTGTTCGACCTGCTGGAAAACTATCTGTCCGAGCTGCGCGACCGCGTGTGCGCCCCGCCAGAGCCGGGCGCCACCACCCCGGAGGACCGGCTGTTGCAGACCGTGCGGGCGGTGCTGCGGGCCTATCAGGGGGCGGACGATCACCACAGGGTTCAGGTCTCTGCCCTGGGCGCGCTGTCCGAGGACAGGCAAAAGGTTCTGCGCGCCTATCAGCGCGACATGGTGGCCCATCTGTCGGCCATCCTGACCGAAATCGCGCCAGAGGATCTGGGGACGAACGCGCGCAAGCTGCGTTCTGTCACCATGTCGGTCTTCGGGATGCTGAACTGGTACTACATGTGGAATTCCGGTGCGGGCAGCGAGGCCCGCGAGGATTATGCCCAGGTTGTCACCAATCTGACACTGAAGGGCCTGCACGGGGTGTGAGGGCCGTCCCGAGCTTGACCCGGGACCACTACCTGTCTGGCAAGAGGCCCCGGATCAGGTCCGGGGCGCGCGGCGCGGCACGCGGTGACGCGCGTCAGGAACCCATTACAGCGTGAAGGCGGCGCGGAACGCCTCCAGCGCCACTTCGGGATCGTCCTTGGCAAAGGCCTCCATCCCGACCGGACCGTCATAACCCAGTCCGGCCAGCGCCCGTGCGATGCCGGGCCAGTTCATCTCACCGGTGCCCGGCTCAAACCGGCCCGGATTGTCGGCCACCTGCACCTCACCGATCCACGGCAGGCAGGCCTCTGCCCAGCGGATCACGTCGCCTTCGCCGATCTGCGTGTGATACAGGTCAAGGTTGATGCGCAACTGCGGCCGGTCGACGGCGGCGACCAGTGACAGCACATCGGCGGTCGAGTTGAACGGACAGCCGGGATGTTCGCGCAGGTTGAGATTTTCCAGCGTAAAGGTCACGCCCTCCTGTTCGGCCATATCGCAGATGCGGTGCAGCGTATCGCGCGCCCGCAGCCACATGCCGGGGGCCACATGGGCCATCTGCTGGATCGGCAGGCCCATGTCGCCCAGACCGGTGCCGTGCAGGTTCAACCGGTCGACGCCCAGCCGCTTGCCCACCTGCGCCGTCTCGCGCGCGGATTTGATCAGCAGATCGGCGCCTTCGGCATCGGCCAGCCGCCCCTCCAGATAACCGTTCATGATGGTGAAATGCGCGCCGGTCTTTTCCAGCGCCTCCAGATTCCATGCGGGCCAGTTCCACAGGCCAACGCCAAAGCCCATTTCGTGCAGGCGTGCCGCGCGCCATGCCATCGGTTTGTCCTGCCACAGCATTTCGGCGCAGGCCGCAAGTTGAAAGCTCATCTCAGATGTCCTGTGGTTTGAAGTCAGAAGGGGCGACGGGCATGACGCCTTGCAGCAGGGCGACGGATTTCTCCAGACCTTCGAGCGCGTTCAGCAGCACGTCTTCATGTTCGATCGACAGCCAGCCATCGTAGCCGGCCATCCGCAGGCGGTAGCAGAACTGCCGCCACCATTCCTCACCATGGCCAAATCCCAGCGTGATGTAGGACCAGCTGCGCGCGGGAATGTCCATGAGCGAGCCGTTTTCCAGCAATGAGGTGGTCGCCTGCACCGGGGCGTTCAGCAAGGTGTCCTTGGCGTGGACGTGATAAATGGCATCCCCCAAGGCATCGGCGGCGGCCAGCGGATCGGCCCCCATCCAGAACAGGTGGCTGGGATCGAGGTTGGCCCCCACGACCGGCCCGATGGCGTCGCGCAGTTTCAACAGAGATGGCACGTTGTAGACGCATTGATTGCCATGCAATTCCAGCGCTATGCGCTTGACTCCACTGTCGCGCGCCACGGCGGCGGCCCCTTCCCAGAAGGGCAGCAGCACTTCTTCCCACTGAAACCGCAGGATGTCCTGCGTTTCGGGAGGCCAGGAAGAAACGACCCAATTGGGCATCTTGTCCCCGGCGGCTCCTGCGGGCAGGCCGGACATGGTGCAGACGGTGTCGATTCCCATGTCGCCCGCCACGCGGATCGTGTCGAGCAGGCAATCGCCCTGGGCCCGGTCGGTCGGGTGCAGCGGGTTGCCGTTGGCGTTGAGGCTGACGATCTCCAGTCCGCGGGTGGCGAAAGCATCCAGAAACGCCTTGCGGGCTCCGGCGCTGGATTTCATCGTCCCAAGGTCGAAATGTGGGGCGGTGGACCAGCCGCCGGTATTCACCTCGATCCCCGAGACACCCATGCGGGCGGCGTGGTCCAGCATGGTGTCCAAGGGCATCGCCCCAAGGCTGTCCGATACAAACCCAAGTTTCATGTGCCGATCTCCCTGACGGGCAAGGTATAGCCCTGCGGGGCGACCGGCGACCCGAAACAGGCGTGACCGGTGGCGACGAGACGCCAGCGCCTCGCCGGATGGACGGCGGCTGTGATCATGGCAATGCGTAGGCTCATCTCAGGTGGGGTCCTTTTGTGAAACTCTGGTGGCAAGATGCCCGCGAGGGGCATCAGGTCAAATGCCACGACGGGCGATTTCTGATGTGAAACGCCTCAATCAGATGGCTCGGGTCATCTGTGGCGGTGGCAGGCAGGTCCGCGTTGCGGTGCCGATTGCCGTCGCGGTCCGGTCTTGCGCGGCATTTTGCTGCGATACCGTTCCGCCAACCGTGCAAAAGAGGCGGCGCATATGGCCGCGGCGGTCCCGCAGATCGCCAGACTGACCGCATTTTATCCGTCCGGCCCCACGATGAGGCCGCGAAAGCCCTTTGGTTTGGCCCTAAGTCCGCTTTGCCTCTTGAATTGATCATGATGAATTGATTGCATCGGTGAATGCTGACACGCCTTTGTCTCTCATGACGAATCTCAAGGGGCCCGGTCCCCTGATCCAAAGCCGCGCCCGCAGATCGCGCCCCGTTCTGGTGGCGGATGCGATCAAGGACTGGGTGGTCGAACGCGGGCTGCAACCCGGCGACCGGCTGCCCGGTGAGGCCGATCTGATCACCCGGTTCGGCATGTCCAAGGGCACCATCCGCGAGGCCATGCGCCTGTTGCAGGCGCAGGGGCTGGTGGTGACCAAGACCGGGCCGGGGGGTGGCAGCTTTGTCGGTGAGGTTGGCAAGGACCGTGCCCACGCGCTTCTGGGAAACTATTTTTTCTTCCGCAACATTTCCATTGATGACATCTATCAGGTGCGCATCGCGTTGGAGCCGGACCTTGCCGCCTCATTGGCCGGAAGGCTGCGCGAGGACCAACTGGCCGAACTGGACGAGATCATGACCGCCTATGCCGCCCCCGCCGCCGATGCCGAGGAAGAGCGCGCGCAACATGTCGCCTCGTTGAAGTTCCACGCCCGGCTGGCCGAATTCGCGGACAACGCGTTGCTGGGATTCTTCATCGGCTTCATGGCGCAGATCCTCGCCGATCTGACGGTTTACAAGCGGCTGTACGCCAAGCCGAACCATGAATTGTGGAAGCAGGGGCGCGACCATCAGGCGGGACTGGTCGCGGCGCTGCGGGACGGGGACGCCGAGGGCGCGCGCGCGATCATGCGTGAACACATGCAGATGGCCCGCCGCCTGATGGAGGATCAGGAGGCGGTGGTCATGAAGCGGTTCATGGCGGAATAGCGGTGCAGGGACTGGCGGAAGACCTGCGGCGGCTGGTGGCGGAGGCCCGCGCCGCGCAGGATTGGGGGGTGCCTGCGGACTACATCCCGGAACTGGCCAAGGTGGACCCGGCGCAGGTGGGGGTCTGGGTCTGTCTGGCCGACGGGCAGGAGATCGGGGCGGGGGACGCCGAGGTGCCGTTTTCGATCCAGAGCATTTCAAAGGTGTTTTCGCTGGCCGCCGTTCTGGGACGTCTGGGCGACGATCTCTGGCGGCGGGTCGGGCGCGAGCCGTCGGGCACCGCCTTTGACAGCATCTTTCTGCTGGAGCAGGAACAGGGGCGGCCGCGAAATCCGTTTATCAACGCAGGCGCGCTGGTGACGACCGACGCGCTGCTGGGCGGGCGCGAGCCGCGTCAGGCGCTGTCAGAGATCATGTATCTGGTGCGCGCGGCGGCCGAGGATGACGACATCCATATCGACAAGGCGGTGGCAGAGTCGGAAAAGGCCACGGCGAGCCGCAATATGTCTTTGCTCTACTACCTGAAATCCCACGATAATCTGAAGTGTCCGCCAGAGATGGTCATGGGCACCTACGCCCATCAATGCGCCATCGAGATGACCTGTCGCCAGTTGGCGCGGTCGGGGCGGATGCTGGCGCTGCTGCCGGGGACGCCGACGATGATCTCACCGCAACGGGCGCGGCGGATCAATGCACTGATGATGACCTGCGGGCAATACGACGGGTCGGGCAACTTTGCCTTTCGCGTCGGTCTGCCGGGCAAAAGCGGGGTGGGCGGGGGCATCCTGCTGGTCGCGCCGGGACGCGCCTCGATCGCGGTCTGGTCGCCGGGTCTGGACGGCTACGGCAACTCAAAGGTCGGAACCTGGCTGGCCGAAAAAATCGCCGATTACACCGGCTGGTCGGTTTTCGCTCCATAGGGCGTGGCGCGCACCGGG
Source organism: Antarctobacter sp. (assembly GCF_048262615.1). Lineage (GTDB taxonomy): Bacteria > Pseudomonadota > Alphaproteobacteria > Rhodobacterales > Rhodobacteraceae > Antarctobacter. Next base: position 53,781 of record NZ_JBLXFB010000023.1, on the reverse strand, counting down.
TCGTCCAACGTGGGCACCAGAACCGCCCAGTCGGCGTAGTCGCCGGTTGTGGCACGGGTGTGCAGCGCGCGCAGGTCGGCCAGCGGCGTTGGCGAATAATCGATGCGCAGGGTGCGCGGGGCCATGTCGCGCCCGACAATCAACAAGGCCGCCGACAGCAGGCCCCGGCTGTCGCCACCGGCGGCAAAGGCCGCGTCCAGCGCCGCCATCAGCCGCAGGTCCAGCGGCCCCTCGGCGGACAGATACCCCTCCAGCGCGGCGTCCAGCACCGCCTCGGAGGACAAAAGGTTGCCGGTGACAATCACGGACCCGCTTTGCCGGGCACCGGCCACGGCGATGCTGTCCGCGCCGGTGAAATGGCCGACGCCGCCCCGTGGGTCCAGCGTCGCCAACTGGCGCTGGCCACGCCCGCTGTCGGCCCCTGTCACCTGATCCACCGCCGCTTGTGCGGCGCTGCCCGCCTTCATCAGCGCCAGCGTATCGGTACCCCACAGGGTCGATGGCAGCGACCCTTGCGCGGCTGACATCCCCGATTCGGCATCGCCGCGCAGCACCCAGCCGCCGACGCACAGGCTGCCCGTTGTGGCGGCACCGCCGTAATGGCCTGATTTTTCATCGTGGGCGAGGATCGAGATTGTCATATGCGGGCCTCCTCATCATGAGGCTTGAATTTATCATGAAAATTTGGCCTGATGCAATTTATCATGAAAAATAAAAATCAAAGACAACAGCGGAGGTAACGCAATGTCGCTCTTTTCATTCACGCGTCGCGGGGTGTTGGCCGCAGGGACGGCGCTTGCGCTGTCCCTTGGCCCCGTGCTTGGCACGGTGTCGGGCGCTCAGGCGCAGACGCCGCCGGGGGTTCTGATCGTCGGCCAGATCGCCGAGCCCAAGGCGCTGGACCCGGCGGCGGTCACAGCCGTCAACGATTTCCGCATCCTAATGAACGTCTATGACGGGCTGGTGCGCTACAAGGACGGCACGCTGGAGGTGGAACCGGCGCTGGCGACCGACTGGACCATCTCCGAGGACGGCACCGAATACACCTTTACCCTGCGCGAGGGGGTGACATTCCACGACGGCAGCCCGTTCAACGCCGAGGCGGTCAAGTTCAACTTTGACCGGATGCTGAACGAGGACCACCCCTACCACGACACCGGGCCGTTCCCGCTGGCCTTCTTCTTTTCGGCGGTCGAGTCGGTTGAGGCGGTGGATGCCACGACGGTGAAATTCACCCTCAACGGACCCTACGCGCCGTTCCTGTCGAACCTTGCCTATCCCACGGGTTTGATCGTTTCTCCGGCGGCGGTTGAACAGCATGGCGCGGATTTTGGCCGCAATCCGTCGGGCACCGGTGCGTTCAAATTCGCCGAATGGCGCTCGAACGAGGCGGTGGTGGTTGAGGCCAACGCCGATTACTGGGACGGCGCGCCCGCCTTGCAGGCGGTTGTCTTCCGCCCCATCACCGATGCCAACACCCGCACCGCCGAGATGCTGGCCGGCGGGATCGACCTGATGGTCGAAGTGCCGCCCGTGGCATTGAGCGAGTTTCAGGGCGACGCCTATACCGTGCATGAGCAGGCCGGGCCGCACGTCTGGTTCCTGATCCTGAACGCCAAGGAAGGCCCCTTTGCGGACAAGCTGGTTCGGCAGGCGGCGAACTATGCGATCAACAAGACCGCGCTGGTGGACGAGGTGCTGGAAGGCACCGCCGCCGTGGCCGCAGGGCCGACACCCCCGGCCTTTGCCTGGGCCTATAACGAGACGCTGGAGCCCTATCCCTATGATCCGGAAAAGGCCAAGGCGCTGCTGGCGGAGGCCGGTGTCGAAGGTGCCGAGCTGACCTTCTACGTGACCGAAGGCGGATCGGGCATGTTGGACCCGGTGGCGATGGGCACGGCCATTCAGGCCGACCTTGAGGCGGTGGGGTTCGACGTCAAGATCGAGACCTATGAGTGGAACACCTTCCTTGGCAACGTCAATCCGGGGCTGGAGGGCAAGGCGGACATGGCCGAGATGGCCTGGATGACCAACGACCCGGACACGCTGCCTTTCCTTGCGTTGCGGACCGAGGCCTGGCCGGACAAGGGCGGGTTCAACTCGGGCTATTATTCCAACCCCAAGGTGGACGAATTGCTGGAGGCCGCCCGTGTCGCCACCGATCAGGACGAGCGCGCGCGTCTGTACAAGGAAATGCAGGTGATCGTGCAGGAGGATGCGCCCTGGGTCTTTGTCGCGAACTGGAAACAGAACGCGGTGACCAGCGACAAGGTCGAAGAGTTCTCTTTGCAGCCGTCGTTCTTTTTGCTGCTGGATGACGTGGTGAAAAACTGATCGCGGTGCGGGCCGGGCATCGAGCCCGGCCCGGACCGGCGGGGGCTCTGCCCCCAAAGCGCGCCTTTGGCGCGCACCCTCGGGATATTTCTGGACAGAAGAAAACCGGGGCAGTGCATTTCGGATTGGGGGGCGCGCATGGGGCGCTATATCCTGCGACGACTGGTATCGGCGGTGCCGGTGCTGCTGGGGATCACGGTGATCGTCTTTGCGATCATGGCGTTGATTCCGGGCGATCCGGCGACGGCCATTCTGGGCAGTTACGCCACGCCCGAGAATGTCGAAAAGCTGAACCGCGATCTGGGTTTGGACAAGCCGCTGGTGGCGCAGTATTTCATCTGGCTGGGCAATATGGTGCAGGGGGATTTCGGCACCAGTTTTTCGTTGAACCGTCCGGTGATCGACGAGGTGTTGGAGCGGTTCAACGCGACGCTGATCTTGGCGGGCACCGCCTTTGTGATCTGTTCCGTGCTGGGGATCGCGGCGGGCGTGGTGTCGGCGGCCAATCAGTATGGTTGGGGCGACAAGGCGATCACCTTTGTGGTGTTGCTGGGGATTTCGATCCCGTCGTTTTTCCTTGGCATGATGATGATCCTCTATTTCGCGGTGAACCTGCGGCTGTTCCCGGTGTCGGGCATGTGGCCAATCTATGGGACGCGGGACATCTGGGCCTTGCTGGACCACCTTGTGTTGCCGGCCAGTGCGCTGGCGGTGGTGGCGACGGGGGTGATTGCGCGGCTGTCCCGCTCTGCCATGCTGGAGGTCTTGCGGCAGGATTTCATCCGCACCGCGCGCGCCAAGGGCGTGCATGAGCGTGGCGTGATCTGGCGGCATGCCTTGCGGGCGGCGATGGTGTCGATCATTCCGGTGCTGGGCATTCAGGCGGGCTTTGTCCTGTCGGGGGCGGTTTATATCGAGATCGTTTTCCAGTGGCCCGGTGTTGGGCGGATGCTGGTCGATGCGATCCTGAAGCGGGACATCCTGCTGGTGCAGGGAGGCGTGGTTTTTGTGGCCGCCTGCTATGTGATGTTCAATATCCTCGTGGACGTGGCGCAAAGCCTGCTGGACCCGAGGATCAAGACATGAGGGCGTTTCTCAAGCTGTTGGCGCGCAACCGCTTGGCGCTGGCGGGCGGGATTGTTCTGGTGCTGGTGATGCTGCTGGCGCTGGTGACGCCGCTGCTGCCTTTGGCAGAGCCGAATGTCACCAATACCTCGGCGCGGTTTCTGAGACCCTTTTCCGAAGGCGCGCTGCTGGGCACCGATCATCTGGGCCGCGATCTGCTGTCGCGGCTGTTGTGGGGCACGCGGCTGTCGCTGGCGGTGGGTTTTGCCGCTGCGGTTGTCGCGGCCACGCTGGGGGCCGCCATCGGCATCATCGCAGGGTATTATGGCGGGCGGACCGACAACCTGATCATGCGCGGCGTCGATATGCTGATGGCCTTTCCCTATATCCTGCTGGCGCTGGCGATTGTCGCCGCGCTGGGCCCCGGTCTGTTCAATGCGCTGATCGCGGTGGCGGCGGTCAATGTGCCGTTCTTTGCCCGCAACATTCGCGGCATCACCGTGGGCATCGCCCACAAGGAATTTGTGGACGCCGCGCGGCTGGCGGGGCTGTCGAACACGAAGATCATCCTGACGGAGATCCTGCCAAACGTGGTGCCGGTGATCGTGATTGCCATGTCCACCACCATCGGCTGGATGATCCTTGAAACCGCCGGTCTGTCGTTTCTGGGCCTTGGGTCGCAGCCGCCGCAGGCGGATCTGGGGTCAATGCTGGGCGAAGCGCGCTCTGCCCTGATCACCAACCCGCACACCTCCGTGGTGCCGGGGGTGATGATCCTGATCATCGTCATGGCGATCAACCTCTTGGGGGACGGGGTGCGCGATGCTCTGGACCCGCGGTTGAAAAGCGGGGCGCTGTCGCGGCCCATGGCCTCGACCATGGTCCGGCGGCAGGGGCCGGTGCCAGGGCCAGAGGGCAAAGGCCTGCTGGAGGTGCAGGCGTTGCAGACGCAGTTCCATGTTCGCAACCGGATCTATCGCGCGGTGGGCGGCGTGTCGCTACACGTCAAACCGGGTGAATGCCTTGGCATCATTGGAGAAAGCGGGTCGGGCAAATCGGTCACGGCGCTGTCGGTCATGGGGCTGGTGGCCTCGCCGCCCGGTGTGATCACCGGCGGGGCGGTGCGCTACGACGGCAGCGATCTGATCGGCGCGCCCTATCACAAGTTGCGCGACATGCGCGGGCGCAACGTCGCCTATATCTTTCAGGATCCGCAGGCCACGTTGCATCCGCTGTACCGTATCGGCGACCAGTTGATCGAGGCGATCCGCGCGCATCATGGCATCGGGCGGGGCGAAGGGCAGGCGCGCGCTATCGAGTTGCTTAAGGCGGTGCGCATTCCCAACGCCGAACAGCGGCTGACGGATTTCCCGCATGAGATGTCCGGCGGGATGCGGCAGCGGGTGGGCATCGCCATGGCGCTGGCCAATGATCCCGATATCATCATCGCGGATGAGCCGACCACCGCGCTGGACGTGACCGTTCAGGCGCAGATCCTGTCGCTGCTGGATGATCTGCGTCGCTCACGCGGGTTGGCGATTGTCTTTATCACCCATGACTTTGGCGTGGTCGGGCAGCTGTGTGATCGGGTGGCCGTCATGTATGCCGGGCGGATTGTCGAAGAGGGACCGACCCAATCGGTTTTGGAAACCCCAACTCATCCCTATACCGCACGGCTCATGGCCTGCGTGCCGGAACTGGGCGGCGGCAAACGGCGGCTGGAGGCGATTCCGGGCCTGCCGCCGGTGGTCGACAACCTGCCCGAAGGCTGTGCCTTTGCCGACCGGTGTGACCGGGTGCAGGCTGATTGCCGCGCTGGTGAGATCTTGCTGGACCGGCAGGGCGCGCGCGCCGTGCGCTGCCTGCATCCCGTGACCCCTTTGACGGAGGCCGCCGAATGAGGGCCGCGCTGACACTGACCGACCTGTCCAAGAGCTTTCCCGTCGGCCGCGGGCTTTTCGGCGCGCCCAAGGCCTCGGTCAAGGCGGTGCATCCGATCACGTTAAACGTAGCGCAGGGCGAGACGCTGGGCATCGTGGGGGAGTCGGGCTGTGGCAAGTCTACGCTGGCGCGGATGCTGGTGGGGCTGCTGGAGCCGACCACCGGCACGATCGAAATTGACGGCGCGGCGCTGGACAATGCCGATCCAGCGCTGTTTGGCAAACGCATCCAGTATGTGTTTCAGGACCCGATTTCCTCGCTGAACCCGCGCAAGACCATTCGCCAGATCATCGAGGCGCCGCTGATCCATCTGCATGGCATGGACAAGGCGCAGCGGGCGCGGCGCATCGCCGAGATATTCGCCAGCGTGAACCTGCGCGAAGAGTTCCTTGACCGCTATCCGCATGAGTTTTCAGGCGGGCAGGCGCAGCGGATCGGGATTGCCCGCGCGCTGGCGGCGCAGGCACGTATTCTCATTCTGGATGAGCCGGTCTCGGCGCTGGATGTGTCGGTGCAGGCGCAGGTGCTGAACCTGCTGGCCGATTTAAAGCGCGCATTTGGCCTGACCTACCTGTTCATCAGCCATGACCTTGCGGTGGTCGAGGCGGTCAGCGACCGGATCGCGGTGCTTTACTTTGGGTCCGTTGTGGAACTCGGCCCGGCAGAGGATATCTTTCGCGCGCCGCGCCATCCCTACACGCGCCTGCTGGCCGACAGCGCGCCAGTGGTTGGCCGCCCGCTGACCGCCCCCGAGGGGCGTGAGACCGAACTGCCCGATCCGCTTCACCCGCCGCCCGGCTGTGCCTTTGCGGCGCGGTGCCCGCGCGCGTCAGAGCGCTGTCGCGCCGAGGTGCCGGTTCTGGACGGGCAGGGGCGCGTGCAGGTGGCCTGCTTCCATCCGCTGGACACCGGGGACGGATGACAGGGCAAGAACGCCGGGATTTGCCCCGCCTATTCCTGCACCAATGAGTTCTGCCAGTTGCGCAAAAAGTTCTTGCGCCGCAACTGATCCAGAAACACCAGCAGTCCGGGGCCAAAGCGGATCGGGCGCAGGGCGGTGTTTTCGCGCAGGACCGTGGAATCGATGGCGGCAAGCCCCGAGGACGCCACCAGATCGGGGCGCGTCCCCAGCGTGATGAGGAAATCGATCATCTTCTGCGCGTCCAGCACGTTTTCGGCGGTCACCGGGATCAACGCCGTGCGCATCATCACATTGGCATAGTCTTCCAGAACGACGATCTGGATACCGTCCCCCAGCGTCTGCTGCGCGGCGGCATAGGTGCCCAGCACGTTGTAGGCCAGCGCCAGCTCGCCGCTGGATACGTCGCGGATCATGTCGCCGGAGCAGCAGTACAGCTTGGCCTCCAGCCTGCCCATGACCTCCATCAATCGCCAGAAAGCCTGACTGTTGCGGCTGTCCTGCGTCGCCATGAGATAGCCAAAACCGGAACTGCGAATGTCATAGGTGCCGACGCGGCCCTGAAACCGGTCGGGGTCGGCGCGCAAAAGGTCGATCAGGTCGTCTCTGGTGCGCGGCGCGGTGCCGGGGGGGAAAAACCTGTCGGACAGGACCAGCACCGCCGGTTCCTGCGTGAAGGCAAAGACCTGTTTGCGCCAGTTGGCCCACTCCGGCAATGCGCCGGTGTTTGCGGCGCTGTAGGTCACGGCAAAGCCGTCATTGGCCAGCTTGGTTTGCAGATCCATCGCCGAGGAAATCGCAAGGTCAAAGGCCGCGCCCTCGTTGTGGAGCGCGGTCATAAGCTCTGTGGTGCTGGCGATTGTGTAATCCACCGTTATGCCGGGGTGTTCGGCCTGGAATGCCAGAATGATCGGCTCAAACGCCTCGCGGTCCGTGGTCGACAGGATGCGCAGCAGCGGGCCGGGTGTGGTGGACGGGTAGACCACCCTGTCCTCGATCTCGAACGCGGCGGCCGGCAACGCCAGAGCCGACAATATCAGCGCGGCAAGAAAAGCGAGACGCATGCGCCCTGTCCTTTCGCGTTTTCGGAGATCGACAACCGGCCGCCGTGGGCGCGCGCAACGTCATGGGCGATGGTCAGCCCAAGGCCCGACCCGACGATGTCGCCCACGTTGGAGCCGCGCTGGTAGCGTTCCGTCAGGCGCGACACGTCCACGCCGCCAAACCCGCGTCCCTCATCGGTGACGGACAGGCAGATCTCTTCGCCTTCGGTCACACGGACCAGCACGTCGCTTTCGGCGGGGGAGTATTTGATCGCATTGTCGAGAATGTTCAGCAAGGCGGCCTGAAGCAGGATGCCGTCGCCGTGGAAGGTCACGGGGTGATCCGGCAGGTGGCGCAGGATGGCGTTGTCCTTTAGTTCCGCGGTGGGTCCAAGGCGGTTGCACGCCTCAACGGTCAACTGGACAAGATCCAGCGCGTCCTTGGCCAGACTGTCGGCGCGGAATGTCACCATGGCATGATCCAGCATCTGCCCCGCCGACCGCGAGCTTTCGTCGATGGCGCGGATCATCTCGCGGATGGCGGCCTTATGCTCGGGATTGGTGAGTTTGTGGTGGGTCACTTCGGCCTGCGTGCGCACGGTGGCCAGCGGCGTGCGGACCCGGTGCGCCGCTTCGGCAATAAAATCCTCGGTCCGCAGCAATGAGGCGCGCAATCGCGACATGAAACTGTTGAGCGCATCGACCAGCGGCACCAGTTCCCTAGGCGTGTCCGTTGTCACCGGGCGCAGGTCCTTTGGCCCGCGCCGTGTCACCGAGGCGGTCATCCGGTCGATGGGCGCAAGCGCCGATTGCGCGGCCCAGAGGCTCAGCAGTGTGGCCAGAACAAAGAACCCGGCACCGACGCCGGTGGCGATTGCCGTAATCCGGCGTGAGGTGGCCTCCAGCGCCTCGCGCGTCTGGGCGACGGCCACGTCCGCCCGGATCAGGCTGCCCAGATTGCCAACCGTGCGACTGACAACGGCCACGCGCACCTTGTCGCCGCGAAAGACCAGTGAATCGAACTCCGGCTCGCCGTTGGAGGGGATGGTTTGCGGCAGCGGCAGGTCGTCATAGCCGGTCAGGGTCTGGCCATCCACGACCACGCGGTAGAACACGCGGTCCTGCCCGACAGAGCCCAGCATCGACAGCGACGAATAGGGCAGGTCCAGCGTGACACCGTCGGCCACATTGCGCAGGCTATCCGCCATCGCCGTGGCCGAGGCGGCCAGAATGCCGTCCTGCGTGCCCTCGGCGGCGCGTTCCGCGACGCTGCGCAGCACCAGAAAAAACGCCAGAGACAACAGCGCGGCCACACCCGCAAGTTGAAAGAACAGCCGGCGACGGATCGATCCGCGCGCGTTCACGCGGCGACCATGCGATAGCCCAGACCGCGCACGGTTTCGATGATCGTACCCGAACCTTCAAGACGCTTGCGCAGCCGTCCGACATAGACCTCTATGGCGTTTTCGCTGGCCTCATCGGTCAGCGAGAACAGCCGGTCGAGCAGATAGGTCTTGGAAAATACCTGTCCCGGCGCGTTGAAGAACACCTCGAGCAGGCGCAACTCACGATTGCGCAGCGGGATGGATTTGCCCGAAAACTGCAATTCGGCGGCACTGGAATCAAGAACCGTTCCGGCAAAGCTTTTGCGGTTGTCGGCGGGGCCGCCCTGTCGCCGCAGAACGGCCCGGCAGCGGGCCTCCAGTTCGGCGAAATCAAAGGGTTTCGTGATGTAGTCATCCGCCCCCAGATCCAGCAGTCCCACCCTGTCCGACACCGCCGAACGCGCCGTGATGACGATGACGGGCGTTTTGTTCGCCGCCTCGCGGTGGTGCTGTAGAAAATCCCGCCCGTCGCCGTCGGGCAGCATGATGTCCAGCAAAATCAGATCGTAGTCCGCCACGGCGATACAGGCGCTGGCGGCGTCCAGCGTTTCGGCATGATCCACCGCGTGTCCATCCAGTTGCAGCCGTTCCACAACGGCGCGGGCCAGCTTGGGGCTGTCTTCGATCAGCAGGAACCGCATCGGCAACCTTTTTAGGAACGTGACAGGTTGTTGTCAGGTTCAGGATTTCCTTTAAGCATGTTGGACACGGCACGTTGTGTCAAACGGGAGGAGAAAATATGAAAAATCACGTACTCAAGGCGCTGGTGACCAGCGCCGTGTTGGGCTTTGGCGCGTCCGCTGCATATGCGGCGGAGTGCATCGCCCCGGCAAACCCCGGCGGTGGCTGGGATTTCACTTGCCGCCAGATCGGCAAGATCATGTATGACATCGGCGTCGTCGACAAACCTGTGCAGGTCACCAACATGGCGGGCGCCGGTGGCGGTCTTGCCTTTACCCATGTGGTCAGCGAACGCGGCGATGACGCCGACCTGATCGTTGCAGCCTCGTCGGCGACCTCGACCCGGCTGGCACAGAACGCCTATGCCGGCATGACCGCCGATCAGGTCCGCTTTGTCGGGGCGATCGGTGCCGATCCGGGTGTGATCGTGGTGGCGGCGGACAGCCCCTACCAGTCGCTGAACGATCTGGTCGACGCCATCAAGGCCGAGCCGGGCAAGATCGCCTTTGCCGGTGGCTCTGCCGTGGGCGGGTTTGACCATCTCAAGCCGCTGATGATCCTGCAACGCGCCGGTGTGACGGACGTGCGGGCGATCAAATACATCGGTGTCGACGGCGGCGCGGATGCGATCACCCAGACCGTGGGGGGCTTTACCCAGGCGATGACCGGCGACATGTCCGAAGTTGTCGGCTTTCTGAAGTCGGGCGATGTGCGCGCCATTGCCGTGCTGACCGAAGAGCGGGTTCCCGGCTTTGAGGACATCCCCACCGCCAAGGAGCAGGGCATCGACGTGGTCGCCGTGAACTGGCGTGGTCTCTATGTCCCCAAGGACATCAGCGACGACGATTTCAACATGTGGGCCGAGCGTCTGCAAAAGGTCGCTGACAGCGCCGAGTGGAAAGACGCGATGACCGCGAACGGTCTTGCACCGTTCACCAAGGTCGGCGCTGATTTCCAGACCTATGTCGATGGTGTCGTGGCGGAAATCCGCACCCTGTCGAAAGAGATCGGGGTGATCCAGTAATGGTTTCGGACCGCATCTTCGGAGCGGTCGTGACCCTGGTGGCGCTGGCATATATTGCCAGCGCCACACAGATTCAGACCAGCTTTCTGGCCGATCCGGTCGGCCCGCGCACCTTTCCCTTCATCGTCGGAGGCGTGGCCGCCCTTTGCGGTATCCTTGTGGTCCTGCGCCCGGACGCGGACCCGGAATGGCCGGTTCTGGGCACGCTGGGCGCGCTGCTTGTCGCCGTGGTGGTTCTGGTGGGCTATGCCTACGCTTTGAAACCGCTGGGTTTCTTGCTGCCGACCGCGATCACGGCGGCGATCCTGAGCTATCAGATCAGCCCGCGCCCCCGCGCGGCCGCGCTGGCCGGTGTCGGCCTGTCGGTCGGGTTGTTCATCATTTTCAAATTCGCGCTGGGCCTCGGCCTTGTTGCGCTGCCGGCCGTCCTGCACGGCTGAGGATGTCGACATGGAACTGTTTTCGAACCTCGCGATCGGCTTTGGCATCGCGCTGAGCCCCTTTACCCTGATGCTGGCCGTCTTTGGGTGTTTCATCGGGACGATCATCGGCGCGCTGCCGGGCCTTGGGCCGTCGAACGGCGTGGCGATCCTGATCCCGTTGACCTTTTCCATGGGACTGGATGCGACCAGCGCGCTGGTGCTGATGACAGCCGTCTATTACGGCGCGATGTACGGCGGGCGGATCAGTTCCATCCTGCTGAACATTCCGGGCGACGAACCCGCCTTGATGACCACATTGGATGGCTATCCCATGGCCAAGGCAGGCCGGGCGGGCGATGCTCTGGTGATCTCGGGCGTGGCCTCGTTTACCGGCGCGTTCCTGTCGACGGTCGGCCTGATGCTGCTGGCGCCGCTCTTGGCGCGGATCGCCTTCCAGTTCGGCCCGGCGGAATATTTCGCGCTTTATCTGCTGGCCTTTGCCACGCTGGGTGGCATCGCCTCGAACAATCAGGCCAAGGCGGCGATAGCGTCCTGTATCGGTCTGGGAATCGCGATGATCGGGGTCGACAACAACTCCGGATTGCCGCGCCTGACCTTCGGCAACATGCACCTGTTCGACGGAATTGATTTCCTTGTCGCCATCGTGGGTCTGTTCGCCATCGCCGAAGTGTTCTTTTTCATCGAGAGCCACGGCAAGAACACCTCGATCGGGGTCAAGCTGGACAAGGTCACCGTTCCGTGGCGCGACATCTGGGACACCAAGTGGACGCAGTTGCGCAGTTCCCTGATCGGCTTTGTCGCCGGGGTCTTGCCGGGGGCAGGGGCCTCGCTGGGGTCGTTCCTGGCCTATATGTCGGAAAAATCCATTGCCGGTGAAAAGGGCAAGTTCGGCACCGGCGTCGCACGGGGCGTCGCCGCCCCCGAGGCAGGCAACAACGCCGCCGCCGGCGGCGCTCTGGTGCCGATGCTGACGCTGGGCGTGCCCGGATCGGGCACCACCGCGGTGCTGCTGGCGCTGCTGATGACGCTGAACATCACCCCCGGCCCGACGCTGTTCACCGAACGGCCCGAGGTGGTCTGGGGCCTGATCGCCTCCTTGCTGATCGCGAACTTTGTCCTGCTGTTGATGAACGTCCCGATGGTCAAGATCTTCGTCAAGATCCTCAGCGTGCCGCCTTGGGTGCTGCTGCCGGGTGTGACGATGATCTCTTTCGTGGGCATCTATTCGCTGTCGGGCTCGTACTTTGACCTGCTGCTGATGGTGGGCTTTGGCGCGCTGGGCTGGGTGCTGCGCAAGCTGGACGTGCCGACGGTGCCGATCATCCTTGGCATCCTGCTGGGCGGCCATATGGAGGACAGCCTGCGCCGCGCCATGGTGCTGTCGGATGGCGACTGGACCTATCTGTTCAGCTCTGGCATCGCCATATCGCTGTGGGTTGTCGCTGTCGCTGGCTTTGTCGCGCCGATGTTCCTGCGCGGCATCATGAAGAAACCGCAGAGGATCACCGACTGATGGTCAAGGTACTGATCCCCTCCGGCGCTTTGGGGCTGGGGTATGACCGGGCCGCGCTGGCCCGTGGTATCGCCGAGCGGCCCGACATCATCGCCATTGACGGCGGGTCCACCGACAGCGGGCCGCATTATCTGGGCACTGGCACCTCCAAATATTCGCGCGGCTCGACCAAGGCCGAGTGGCGCGAATTGATGGCGGCGCGGGCCGAGGCGGGCGTGCCGCTGATCATCGGCACCGCAGGCACCTGTGGCGCGGATGATGCGGTCGACTGGCTGGTCGAGATCACCCGCGAGATCGCCGCCGAAACCGGTGCCTCGCTGAAGCTGGCGGTGCTGAAAAGCGGCCAGTCGCCCGAGGCCATGGCGCAGGCGTTCGAGGCCGGGCGCATCACACCGCTGGCCGCCGCCCCCGAGGTGACGGCTGAGACGTTCCGCGCCTGCACCAACATCGTGGCGCTGGCCGGAGCCGAGCAGGTTCAGGCCGCGCTGGACACCGGCGCGGATATCGTCATCGCGGGCCGGACCACGGACACGGCGATCATCTCGGCCCTGCCGCTGGCGCGCGGCTGTCACGCGGGCGGCGCGTGGCACGGGGCCAAGATCGGCGAATGCGGCGCGCTGGCCACCACCAGCCCCAATTCCGGCACCATCCTGATCGCGTTTGACGAAACCGGGTTCACCATGACCCCGATGGGCGCAGAGGCACGCGCCACGCCGCACACCGTGTCCGCCCATATGCTGTATGAAAACTCTGACCCCTATATTCTGTATGAACCGGGCGGCCATCTGGACGTGCGCGGGGCCAGCTATACCGCGCTGGACGATAGGCGGGTGCGGGTCGAGGGCAGCGCATGGGTGCCTTCCGACACCTACACCGTAAAACTGGAAGGCGCGCTGCTGGGCGGTTACCAGACCGTCTCACTGGCGCTGGTGCGTGACCCGCGGTACGTGGCTCATATCCGCGAATGGTGTGACGACATCCATGCCAAGTGCAGCGCCAAGGCCCGCGACCGTGTGGGCGGCGAATTCACCATGGAACTGCGCCTGATCGGTGTCGATGCCACCCTTGGCCCGCTTGACACCGGCCCTGTTGTCGGCAGCGAAGTCGGGGTGCTGGGCATCGTCACCGCCCCCACAGAGGCGCAAAGCCGCGAGGTGGCCAAGATGCTGAATCCCTATCTGCTGCATCATCCGCTGACCGAGCAGGAAGAAATGCCGACCTTTGCCTTTCCGTTTTCACCGGCGGAAATGTCACGCGGGGCGATCTACGAATTCTGCCTGAACCATGTGCTGGTGCTGGACGATCCGATGGCGGCCTTTACCCTGACCACCGAGGAGTTGGGCGCATGAGCAAGCTTGCCGATCTGGTCCCCAAGGTCCGGTCCAAGAACGCCGGACCGTTCTGGTTGACGGTCGACATCTTCTGCGGTGCGCCCGAGGTTTATGCACGGGTGTCGGGCGGGTTGGACACCGGGCGCGTGGCGCAGGTGTTCGGGACCGATCCGGCGACGCTCAAACGGTTCGACATGCCGGATCTGAATGTCGTCAAGTTCAGCCTGCCGCGCCCGGAAATTCAGGGAACCATTTTCGACCGTGACATGCATGGCGCCTCTTTCGCGCTGATCCTTGGCGACATCGACATCGACATATGACGGGGCGGCGGCCCGTCTGGTGTCCCTCAGGGCCGCGCCCTGAAATCCGACCCGCGGAGGCCTGACTGTCTTGGGCAACTGTCCCGTGTCCGGGCTGTCTCGACCGCGAGGTCGATATGCCATTTCAGGATTTCCTGCGCTTTTTGCCGTGACGTCGGCCTGACGTGCGGGTCAATTTGCTGACGGACCGAACCGACACTCAGGCAGGGGCGGGCGGGGGGCCCGTTCAAGGCTTCTGCCTCTGTCTGGTGGGCGCTGAACGTCCCAAAGACCTGAGCCTGCTCGCCGGGAGTCAGCGGTTGCAGCGCCATTGGTCCCAATAGCAGCGATTCCGACGCGCAACCGTTAGCAAACACCACTTCGTGGCGGGCACAGGCAAAATGCACCCAAGTGATGCGGCGTTTGCCTTTCATGAACCGGATGCCGTGCAAACCGACCAACGCCTTGGCGGGGGCCAGACATTCGTCCCCGAACAGCCCTTCGATCTGGTCTTGTCCGCCAACCAGTATCCGGTGCTGGGGGGAAACGACCAGATCGCGCGCTGGCCGGCCCGGACCAAAGGCGCCCGCCCTGATCAGCACGGGTTTCGACTGCGTGTCCGCGTTTTCCAGCGGTTGATCGCTGGAATGGGTCCACAGGATTTCCTGCGGGCCGTGATCCAGCGTCATCACCAGATCGCCCGCGCGCAAGGTTTCAACGGCGCGCGGACCATCGCGCGTTTCGATCATCGTCCCCTTGGCAAAGCATGCGAATTGAAAACTCTCGGGGTCTTGGTCAGAGGTCCAGAATGCGGGGCGAGAGGAAGAGTCTGCGCTATGGTTGTGATACCACGATCCCAGATCGAACGAGGGGGTCCAGACGATCTGAACGAGCTCACCCGTATCGGTATTGGTGCCCTCGAACACAACAACACCCTGTCCGGGGCCAAGATAGTCTGAGCGAATGACCACGGCATCTTCGATGTTTCCGCCGCCATGGCCTGTCCATGAGAGATCATAGGATTCGCCGGTTTCAAATTTGCCGGGGTCGAGATCGCCATCGTTTGAGGTTATGGCGAGGGTCGCGCCAGAGTCCGGCGGGTGATCAAAGTAACTCCAGTCCGGGTCCCAGTTCACATTCTCGCCGGTCGAGGTGGCGAATTCAGTGCCCGGAGGCGTGAAGGTTGTAGGCATGACCGTAACTCCTGAGATGGCAATCGGTCTGACGCAAATAGCTTTTGATTTCGTGAAAGCCGCCGATTGTCTGGGCCCGCGCGGCCCCTGCCATTGGGGCGGCACCAGTGATGCGAAAGCGCCTGCTGGGCATTTCACCTTTGTCATCGGGTGGCGGTGTCCCCGGTGCACCGATGCGGCGGCGCGGCGCTTGGGGTGCGGATTGCCGGATATTTTGCGCCGGGCCATCTGCGTGGTCCGCCTTGGTGCGCGCGCCTAAAGACCCGCCGTTGCCAGCAAATGCGCCATTCGCGCATGGTGATCGCCATTCTTGAAACAGTTGGGCCAGGCCCAGCGTGCGGCGGTGAACCCCGGTTGCAAGTCGGCGATGCGCCGCGCGTGCCGTCGCGCAAGCGAGTGATTGCCGCCGTCCACTGACAACGCGCAGAGCACGACACGCGCGCGCACGTTGTCCGGATCGACCCGGACAACGTTGTGCGCATGGTGCCACGCCGCCTGATCGGCATTCAGCGCCAACGCCATGGCGAGGTTTGCCTCGATCCAGACCGGTGGATGTGGCGTCAGGGCCAGCGCCTGCCGGTACACGGCGATTTCGGCCTCCAGTTGATCGTCATAGCCCAGCAGACCGGCATAATAGCCCAGCAGCTCGGGGCTGTTCTGAAAACGCTCCAAGACCTGCCGCATCAGGTGACAGGCCTCTTCGGTCTTGCCCGCAACATTGCGGATAAAGGCCTCCAACGCGGCGCAATAGGGGTCGGAGGGATGCGCCGCGCGCAGGAGGGCGCAGGCATCGTCGACCTCGGCCAGCGTCTGCTCGGGGGTTACGTCCATCCCCAGCCGGATCAGGTCCAGCCGACAAAAGCCGATGGCGACCTTGGCGGGCAGATAGTCCGGGTCCTGCTCCAGACAGATGTGGTACTGCCGAATGGCGCGGGCCAAACCATCACGGCTGGCCTGACCTTCAAACCCCCTGCCACGTTGAAACGCGGTCCAGGCCTCTGTTGTGGTCGCCCGACCGGACCAGATTTCTGTCCAGTGGCCATCGTTGAGCTGCAATTGCAGGGCCTCGACAACCTTGACGGCAATGCCTTCGACGGCGTCAAAGGTGTCCTGCCCCCGGAACCGCCATCGTTGCGTCCAAAGGCAAGTCCGATCCGCCGTTGCGGTCAGTTGCGACGCCACTCTCAAACCTTCCGCTCCGACGACGCTGCCGCTCAGGATATAGCCGTCCACCGGGCCCTGCTGTCGCCGGGAATCGCGCAGCTCGATCATGTTTGACAGCGTCCCCAGAAGGAACATCAACTCATCATGAATAGAGGTCGCCACAACGGCGATGTCGGATGTCTCTCCGACCACCTCCATCGGTTCCAAGACCACCGCGGGCCGCTGCCGCCCCCAGTGCGCGGGGGCGTTTCGGCGAAACGGCATGCCATTTGGGGCGTTGTCTGCGGTCTCTATTTCCCAGTAGGCCTGACGTTCCACCGTCAACCAGTCCTCGAATTCCGGATCGCCCACGTCGAGCCCTTCGAGAAGTTCCGCCCGATCGGACATTGGCCGGTCTTCGAAAACATCGACCTCTACCGCAGACAGGTCGATCGCGACTGTCTCGCGCCCGATCTGAAAGAAGGTCAGGCCGAACGCACTGAAATGTTTGCTCAGAACGCTCAGTTCCTTGCGCAGAGATGCGGCGCCCTGCGCGGGCGCGCTGGTGCTCCACAGCCGGTCCTGTAGCCATGTCCGGCTGCGAATGGCGTTGCTGGACAGCAGGACCAAGGCGACAAGCGCCTTGGCCTTGGTCCCTCGCGGCGTGGCATCGCGCCCATCGTCACAGATGATCTGAAGCGGGCCGGACAGGAATATCTTGGTCCGCGCCTTGGCCATGGCCGACAATCAGGCGCGTCGCGGTCCCAGGCTCATTTGGCGCAACCGAAGATGACAATAAAGCCCATTGTTTCGGCGGCGAGGTGGTCGAGATCGAATTCGGGGAAAAAGTCCTGATCGCGCACGACCTTGTCGCCCACATAGGGGACGACGATATGGACCTTGTCCTCGCTGTCGTAGACGAATTCCACCGTCGGGTTTTCGAGCAGCAGGTTCCCATCATCCGCAAGCATCTTCCTGATATTGGCTTCTGCCGATCCAAAGACTGTCGGATTGCCGGAATATTTGCCTTGCGCCGCAATCAGAACCTCCTTGCCCAGATCCTTCAGCGCGTAATTCGGGTTCAGTTTCAATCTGGCCATTTCAAATCCCCTCCGTCAAAGTCTACAACCATTGGTATACCTCCTTCTGTTTTGTTCCGGAAATGAAAATGGCTGAATCGCTGATCGACCTGGCCGAAACCGCAAGGCTCATTTCCAAACCCTCTTTTGCGGAGTTCCCGCACGGCGCACCTATTCATGTGGCGTTCCGGTTCCTTGAACTGCGAGCCGGAACCCGTCCGCCCGCCGGGGCAATGGCGCGTCGCGTGGCCTTTGGCGCTGCCCGTACACCGGCACAGGCCGCGCAGATTTCGGGTTTTGAGGCGATAGAACGCTACGCTTTGCAATACTGCGACGGCCTGCCCGACACCTGCGAAAGCCTGCTGGCTTCCGACGGCGGCACCCACATGGTTCGGCGCGATGCACTTGCGCTGGGCGCGCCCGCCAGCAACGGGCGTATCACCTCCAAGGGGGCGGCGGCGGGTCCGACGGCCGAGGCTGCGGCCCTGCGGGCCGTGCTGGAATGCCTCGAACACGGGCTTGATGACCGCGACGCCTATACCCATGTGCTGCCGCCAGAGGTCTTGCCGTCGGACCTGACGACATGGCTCGATGGCAATCTGCGCAAGCTGGAGGTGCATGTGGCCGAAACAACCGGAATTGGCCTGTTGTTTCGTGCGGTCTGTTCGGACCGTGACAACGGTCGCCCCACCTATGGCACCGCTTTTTCCGGCGATGTGCGCACAGGGGTCTGGCAGGCCGCCAGCGAGGCGGTGGTCTCTTGGCGCAACATGGTCACGCTGGACTTCAAGGGGAACATCCCGCGTGCGATGGACGACCACGAGGCGCGGCTGTTCCACCTTTACCGAGGCGCGTCCACCGACCGGCCAATCCGTCCGGGGGCCACCTTTGACGCGGACGCCTGGACCGCGCCCAGCCCCACCTTGGCGGCGGCGCTGAGCGCCGCGGCCAAGGTCGCGGGCCGGACCGTCGCGGTGTTCGACATGACCGCGGCCGACATTCCCCTTCCCGTGATCAAGGCCCTGCCGATCATCTCGGGGCATCGCGATCACATCGCCTGAGCACGCAGGATCGACTGACCCGGATAGGCCTCATCCGGCACCCCGTCCGCAGGGCAGAAATAAAAGCCGGCGGCCCGCGCGTGGATCAGTCTGGGACCGGGCGCGCCACCGAAATTGACACCGCCAAGCCAGGTGTTGCGCCGCAGCGTGTCGCGCAGCCGCGAGATCTGCGCCTGAAAGCTGACAAAGTTGAGACCGGCCCGAAGCGGGCGCGTGCCGTCCGGGGGATCGAGAAACTCATATCCCTGACGGAAAAACCGTTGGTTTTCCGGGCGGCTTGCCGGGTCCTGATGGTGGTTTGCCCGTTGTACGTGGCTTTCCCGCAGCTGTTGCGGAACGCCATCCGGCGGTTCGCGGAACGCCGCGTTCAATGGATCTGTCGGGCCTTGTGTCCCCAGGACCGGGCAGCCGACCACCGCCGTTGGCCGACCGGCGGCGTCGATTGATCCGAACGGACATCCGGTGATCTTGTCCCGGCCCACCAGAAAGTCCTGGTCCTGACGTGGCAACGCGTTCCACAACGGCAGGTCCACATCCAGCCGCATGAAGGCAAGATAGGTGCCCGCAGCGGTCCAGCGGTCTTTCGGGTCAAGCCCGACAGGCGGGACTTCGATGGCATCCTGACGCTGGCGGCCCGCTTCGAGGTTTGAAATGCCATCGTGATGACCGATCCAACTGCGGTGATCCTCGCGGTTGAAGCCGGTATAGACCGCGCCCATATGCACCGGCGACAGGCCGCCTGACGCCGCGCGCGCCTGCTGAAGATAGCTTTCGGTTTCCACCACCGCACGGGCCACCGCCAGAGGTGTGTCGCCCAGAAACTGCACCGCAATCTCTTCGGATCCGGGATTTCGGGTGACATCGGGCGCGTAGTCAATTCCGCCGCCCAGCACCACGGCCCCGCCGCCGCCGGGCAACGCGCTTTCGACAACGTTGGTATGGGTGAGGCCGCGCGGCGCACTGCGCGCGGCCCCCTTGATGTCAAAGATCTTGCGGCCAAAGGCCAGAAGCCAGGTAAAACCGCTGGCCGGGACAGTGGTGCCCGGCAGGTGCGGGACCTGCCCGGAGGCAAGGCCGCGCCAGATGGCGACAAGATCGCTCAGCGCCAGATCGACCTCCGCAGCGGCGGGACGCCCGGCGACACGCAGAAACATGATCGCGAAATGGCGCGGCGGAACCTGATCATGATCCCAGTATATGCCGTCCTGCAACTTAGCCATCGCGCTGCCCCCGCGTTCCGGGAACGATACCCAGCGGGTTCTCGAATAGGTCTGCAAAGTCCGAGATCATGCGGCAGCGCGCATTGCCGGGCAAACCGCATGTGATCGCGTCCTGTGCCGTGACCGCCGGAATGTCCTCGAACTCCGCCGCGGTGATGGCGCGCGGCGTGCGGCCAATGACCACCCGTGGGCCGACTTCGATCTCGCGGGCAAGAAAATAGCCCGATATCGGCGGTGCGGCGTCACCGGTGCCGGCCACCACCTCATCGAGAAAGCGGGGGTCGTCATCGTCGGGCCCGAATTCCAGCCGCATATGCATCGTGTCGACGCCGCGTGAAAACCGCACCCAGTCATTCGGCACCGGCGCACCGGCGATCCGCAGATCCGTTGTCGTCAACCCGCGCATGTACATGCCAAGTGGATCGGCGAAGGCCAGCGCCTTGCCCTGCGGCGGGGTCGACCCCGGAATGAACGCCTGATCGTAGGCGCCCTGCGCGGCACCGGGATCGGCGTTGCGGCAGAAAAGATCGGGCCGGTTGACCGACAGGAAAATCTCTTCGATCCGCGCGCGCCTGCGGCTGCTGTTTTCGGTCACGGCGTAGGGAAAGGACCCGAAATGGACCACAAAGATCAGATCGTTCAATCCATTGATGTTCTCTGACATGAACAGAACATGTTCGATATTCAGCGGATGTTCGGGCGGCTGGGTGCGGCCGAGGCCAACAAGGCGGCGATGAAACACCTCTGCGCGGGCCTGAACGGGCAAGGCGGCCCATTGGTCCGGCTGGAGAAGGAAAAGATCTGCGGCGGTGTAGGCGTGCCCGGTGATGTTCTTGATCGTGAGCAGGAAATACTCGAGGTCGAACACCGCCATCGTCAACCACCACTCCATCAATTCGGTTGTGGCGACAAATCGCTTTGGGCGGAGCTTGCCATTGGCGTCGGGGCGCATCACCAGCGTGTATTCCAGATACTCGTTGTGCAGTTCCGCCCGGCCGGGCCAACCCCAATCCGACAGTTTCGTGGCCAAGTCCTCGCCCAGACAATCGAGCGGTTCGCGCGGGTTTCCCGGCCATTTGACCGAATTGGCGATGTCGCCGTCCTTGATGTCGCGGGGGTCGAGCACCAGAAACGGGCTGACCCGGTGACCGTCCACAAGGGACCGGATCTGCGCGTTCCACGAGGTCAGCGCGGCGTCGTTTACGTTGGGATCGGCAAGGCCGGGGCTTTGAAAGATATGCATGACAAATCTCCTGAGTTTGTTGAAAGGGGGGATTACGGCGACCGCGCAAAGGGACTTCGGCGGTCACCGGGACTGGTTGTGATGGGCCGTTGTCAGGACCGGGCAAGTGGCCGACCGGCCAGCGCGCCCATGGCTGCCGCCCTCGCGGTGACAAAGATGTCAGGCACCTCCGGCACCACGCGGTCCGGTCCGCGGTCCGCTGTCAGGACCGTCACCGCCGCAGGGAGGCACCGGATCAGGGCGTGGCCCAGTGCTGCCCTTGGGTCCACCACAGGGACATTGCGAAAGGCGGGGGCGCGATTGACCCGCGCGGTGCTGGCTTTCAGGCAATTGGGTACGGGAGCGGTCGCCATCGGTCAGCCCCCCGTCTGCGCGGGCAGGTGCCGCGTCCACCAGGCTTTGGCCGTGCTGCCGTGAGGGCGTATTTCCGTGCCGCCTTTGCCGTCACCGTGGATACTCAGATGGTCGCCATCAAAGGTCTCCAGCGACAGTGTCACGCTTTCGGTGTAGGTGGTCATCTGCTCCGCGAGGATGCCAACCGCGATACGTTCCCCCATGCGGGCACTGTCGAAGTAATCGCTGAAATAGTGGACCCCCGCCATATTGCGACCGATCGAGATATTGGCGGCCAGCTTGTTGAGTTCACCGTTCAGGGTGAGGCTGTCCACATCGTCCCCGGCGTGTGTCGCCGTGACCAGCGTTTTACCGTCCATCGCCGGGACGTAGACCGCAGGTGCGCCGGCCTCTCGCAGAGACACCGCCGATCCGTCAGCCGCGTGGGTGCGGAAAAAGGCCTTGAGCACGGTCACGCAGGCGCCTGCCACCGTGGCATGGCCCGCCCCATAGGCGGGGTGCATCGGCGAGCCCTCGGGGAAGGCCATGGGCAACAGCAGGTTGCGGCTGTTGTCGGGCAGCCCGTCATGTGACCCGGCCTTGTGCCTGAATCGTGGCTGCGTCGGCGCGGCGGCAATCGCGTCCATCAGGCTGAAGCCGCCCCGCGTGGCGGTTTCAAGCTTTTGCAGATGCGCTTTTGCCATGGCCTCTGCCGGGCCGAGAACGGCACCGTGGCCGTTGGCGCAAAGGCTGGCCACGCTTGCCAGCTTTTCGGGACGCGCGCGGTTGTGCACCTGGAACTTCTGCCGCCGCACCGCGCGCAGGGCGCGGGTTGCGGTTTCCGTGACCAGTGTCAGGATATGCGGCCCGCCCCAGGTGGCAAAGGGATCCCGGCTGCCGTTCTTGCCGCCGGGTTCCGGCAGACCGTCGCCGGCGGCTGTGCCCCAACTCAACATCAACAGGCAGGCATTGAGATACGCCTGATAAAGCGCGTCGAAGTGCACGTAGGTTGCAAGATCGCGCGGCGTGGAAATGAATGTCAGACCGCCGGGTTCAAAGGCCTGATCGTTTTTGGTGTTGGCACCGTTCTGCACATCCAGCCATTCGGCCCAGTCGCGCAAATAGTCGACCTGTCTGGCCTGTGGTTCGATCCGCTGATCGATCCGCTGCGCCCCGAACAGGATCATCCCGTCGCGTGCCGTGATCGGGCTGCCATCCGGCATCATCGCGCGACCGGGGATCTGCTGCGGGCCTTCCAACTGGGACTTGCCGTTCGCCAGAGGATCATGGCCTTGCAGCATGAATTGCGACAGGTACGGCCCCTTGGCGCAACCGGGGCTGGACCCGCGGAACAGGGTCTGGCGGGTGAGCGGGCCACCGTCGCGGGCGCGTCGCGCCGCAGAGACGGCGCTGATTTCGCCTCCGTCGGCGTCCTTCGGGGTGCCGTCACTGTCAAACCAGGTCATCTGGCCCAGTGCCTCTGTCACCTGTTGCGCGTCGTCAGAGCCGCCGCGAATCGCCTCGAAGGACACGTCGCGCAAAAGCGCCATGGCGTAGACTTCGGCCATTTCGGCGGCCAATTCATCGGACCCCAGCCGGGGCGCGGGGGCGATACCGACGGCAGCCGGATCGGGCCCTTCAAGCACGAATTGATGTCCGGCGATCGGGCTTTCCCAAGCCCGCCACATGAAGTCGGAATTGTCGAAACCCGACGAGGTCCGGTAAGGGCCGCCGTAGGCGGGAACGTCGAAAGGCGCGCTCTTCTTGCCGCCGGTTTCAAGGTAGGTGGGGTCGGCGATTTCCTTGAAGAACGCAGCATAGGCGGTCGACTCCACGATCCCGTTCGGGTCGTGCGGCAACCCTTTGGAGAAATTGGTCGGCCATGTGCCGGCAAAGGCCTCGGCCTCGCCGTTGTGGGTGGTCTCAACCGCTCCGGCGCTGGCCGCGTTGGCAGCATCGCGGCGTTTCCGGGCTTCGGCCCGGTGATCGGCCGCGTCGGGAACGGGCCGTGGCTGGGTGTAATTTGTATCCTTGGGCATGATGGCCTCCGTTTCTACAAAGAGCATCGGGCATTGAGGGCGTTACCGGATCGTGACCGCGACAGGGTGGTTGGATTAACCATCTGTAAAGGCGTGCTTTCATCCGCTCTGCTTCCGGAGGATTTTGATTGCCTCCGTGAGAATCGGGCCCTGGGTTCGACAGGCAATTCGGATGATTTGCACATGGGCTGACCGCTCTCGACGGCTGCGGCAGGCGAGTGCGACGGCGGTATTGTGCCCCCCTGCGCGCCAAGTCGGGCCTTGTCGGACAAGGGCCAGCCCGATGCGGCAAGCGGGCGGCGCGCGGGGACCGGCTTGAGAAAACGCAATCGCCCGATGGTGGCGGGTTGACAAAACAACTCGGTGAGCGATATGGTGCCACGAGTTGATAACTCAACTGAGGCCGTGGGGAGCGGTCCAAGGAGGATACCGAGGCATGTGATGAATGACGTCCGGCGGATGCCCGCCGGAACGCGGGTGCGCCTGCATGACAAGGGCAAAAGCCTTGTCTGTCAGGATACTGGCAACGCGGATTTAAGCCACCAAGACCATGGACCCGGCAGGCCGCGGAAGGCGCTGCCGATCCAGTGACGACTATCCGACATAACAGACCCTTACGACCGTCCGACGGAAACCTCTCGGGCGGACCGGACAGGTTTGTCCTGCCTCTGGAGGAGAGGCATCACCTGCGGCTTCGCGAACGGCCGCAAATGGAGGAAACATGACCAGATTCACGACACGGGCACTGTGCCTGACCATCGCTATCGGCGCGGCGACAGGCGCGCTTGCGGACCAGATCAAGGTGGGTGTGATCGCCCCGTTCTCAGGCCCTTTCGCGCAATACGGCATTCAGTATCAGCAGGCCATAGAGGTCTATCAGGCGCAACACGGCACCAGCGTGGGCGATCATGAAATCACCTTCATTTACAAGGATGTGGGCGGGGTGAACCCGGATCAGTCGCGCAGCCTCGCGCAGGAACTGCTGATCCGCGACCGGGTGGATTACCTTGCCGGTTTCACCTTTACCCCCAACGCGCTGGCGGTCGGGCCCGTGATCACGCAGTCGGAAACGCCGACCGTGATCTTCAACGCGGCAACCTCGGTC
The DNA here is from genome assembly GCF_048262615.1 of Antarctobacter sp. Lineage (GTDB taxonomy): Bacteria > Pseudomonadota > Alphaproteobacteria > Rhodobacterales > Rhodobacteraceae > Antarctobacter. The sequence goes on along the minus strand of NZ_JBLXFB010000023.1, from coordinate 29,387 downwards.
ATCAACAAGGAGAGCCCCTTTTACCTGCGCACCAGCTACACCCTCTGGCAAGTCTCCGCCCCCATGGCCGACTGGGCCTATGACCAAGGCATCCGCAGCGTGGTCACGACGGTGTCCGACTACGGGCCGGGCATCGACGCCGAAAAAGCGTTCAAGTCGGCGTTCGAAGCGAAGGGCGGAACGGTGATGGACACGGTGCGGATGCCGCTCTCGACCACCGATTTCACGCCTTTCCTCCAGCGGGTCAAGGATCAGGCCCCGGATGCGGTCTTTACCTTTCTGCCGGGCGGTCCGCCGACTTTTACCTATACCAAGACCTTCAACCAGAACGGGCTTGCGGACGCGGGGATCAGGTTCCTTGGCACCGCCGAAACCGAAGAGACCAACCTTCAGGGTCTGGGTGACATGGCCATCGGTCTGAGCACCGCCTACCACTATTCGGCGGCACACGACTCGGACGCGAACCGGGCGTTTCTGGCCAAGCTGGCGGACCTGCATCCCGATGCCATCGCCAACTGGGCGTCGGTCGGGGCCTATGACGGCGTGCACCTGATCTACGAAATGGTGAAGCAGGCGGGCAGCGACGGCCCTGCTGCGGTCGAGGCCGCCAAGGGATTGGAATGGGAAAGCCCGCGCGGTCCGCTGAAGATGGACCCGGAGACGCGGACCGTGATCCAGAACGTCTACATCCGCGAAGTCACCCGGAACCCCGACACCGGCCTGCTGGAGAATACCGAGACAGGTGTGATCGCCACAGTCGGCGACCTCGGCTGGAACTGAGCGACGTCCGACGGGCCGGACCGACCCGGCCCGTCCACAGTCAGCGGACAGGACATTATGGACCTTTTTCTCAACATCGCGGTCGATGGCATCGCATACGGCATGATCCTTTTCATGATCGCCGTCGGATTGTCAGTGACCATGGGCCTCATGCGGGTGGTCAACCTTGCGCATGGCGGCTTTGCCCTGATCGGCGGTGCGCTGGCGCATTGGCTGAGCGTGGATCTCGGGCTTGGCTTTGGGTTGGCCGCCCTGCTGGCAATCCTTGGCACAGTCGTTCTGGCGCTGCCGCTTGAACGCGTGATCTATCGCCGGATCTACGGTTTCGGCGAGTTGCAGCAGGTGCTGGCCACCATCGGCCTGACCTTTCTGATGATCGCCTCGATCAACGCATGGCAGGGGTCGACCCTGCTGACCATCGAACTGCCACAGTCATTGCGACAGTCCTTCGATCTTGGCTTTCGCAAGCTGACGGCGCACCGGGCCTTGGTCATCTGCGTCGGGCTGATGGTGATCCTCGGTCTTTGGCTGCTGCTTGACCGCACGCGGTTCGGCATCCGGCTGCGGGCGGCGGTCGACAACAATGACACGGCATCCTCGTTGGGGATCGACACGGGACGGATCTACATGTTGACCTTTGCACTGGGGGCCGGTCTGGCCGCCATGGGCGGTATCCTCGGGGCGGAATTGCTGCCCATAGATGCCTATTACCCGCTGCGCTACATGGTGCTGTTCCTGATCGTGGTGGCGATTGGCGGCATGGGGTCGATCCTGGGGTCGTTCGCTGCGGCGCTTGGCATCGGGCTGATCGAGACGGCCAGCCGCTATCTCGTGCCCGATCTCGCCACCATCACCTTCTTTTCCCTTGTCATTCTGTTCCTTGCGGTGCGTCCGCGCGGACTGTTGGGGAGGGCCTGAGATGTTGCGCACATACGGACCTGCCGTTCTGATGACCATCGCGGCCATCACGGCCTATTTCCTCTTTCCCTACAACCTTGCCTTTCTGACCCGTATCCTGATCATGATCCTGCTGGTGCTGTCGCTTGACCTTGTGCTGGGATTTGCCGGGATCGCGACACTGGGGCAGGCCGCCATGTATGGCGCCGGAGCCTATGCGGCGGGACTGTTCGCCATCCATGTCTGGGCCGATCCCGTCGCCGGGTTGCTGGTCGGCGCCGCCGCTGGCGCGCTCCTTGCCGGACTGTCCGGGCTTGTGCTGATGCGGACGCAGGGCCTGACCCTGATCATGCTGACCATCGCCGTGGCACAGATCTGCGCCGAGATCGCCAACCGCGCCCGCGATGTGACCGGCGGCGCGGATGGCCTTCGCGGTATCCGGATGCAACCGGTTCTGGGCCTCTTCGAGTTCGATTTCATCGGCCAGACGGGCTATTGGTACGCGCTGGTGACCGTGGCGCTGGCCTTTGCCCTGATGGCTGTCATTGTCCGGTCGGCCTTTGGATTGTCGCTGCGCGGTATCCACGAAAGCCCGGCCCGGATGGAGGCCATCGGCGCGCCGATCTACGCCCGCCGGGTCACGGCCTATATGCTGGGCGGTGCCTTTGCCGGGATCGCGGGGGCGCTGACCGCCCAGATCACCCAGCTTGTCAGTCTGGAAACCTTTGCCTTTGCGCTTTCGGCGGAGGCGCTGATCATGCTGATCCTCGGGGGCGCCGGGCGGCTTTACGGCGCGGTTCTGGGCACGGTGATCTTCATGTCCGTGCACCACACGGCCGCCGCAAACGATCCCTTCAACTGGCTTTTCGTGATCGGAGCGATGGTGCTGGCGGTGGTCTTCTTTCTGCCAACCGGGCTGATCGCCCTGCCGGTGACATTGACCCGGCTGATCAAGGGAGGCCGCCATGCAGGGTCTTGAGGTGCGCGGTCTTTCCAAACATTTCGGCGGTCTGGTGGTTTCGGAAAACATCGACTTCGACCTGCCGTCAGGCGCGCGAAAGGCGCTGATCGGGCCGAACGGTGCCGGAAAAAGCACCTTTGCCAACCTTGTGACCGGTATCCTTGCGCCCTCCGGCGGGACCATCCGCTTTGACGGTCAGGACATCGCGGGTCTGGCAGAGGCGCAGCGGGTCAAGCTGGGCATCGCAAAGACATTCCAGATCACCACGCTGTTCCCGAAGATGACCGTGCGGGAAAACCTGCGATTGCCGGTGCTGGAGCGCGAGGGCCGGGGAGGCCGCCTGTTCCGCAGCGCCGACAGCGATCCCCGGATCGAGGCGGAAGTGGCCGATATGATCGCCCAGTTCGACCTCGACGCGCTGGCGGACCGGCCTGTTCTGGATCTGGCCTACGGTCAGCAACGGCTGGTCGAAATGGCGCTGACGCTGGCGCTGAAACCCCGCGTTCTGATCCTTGACGAACCCGCCGCCGGTTTGCCGTCGAGCGAGACGCATCTTATCACCGATGCCATCGAACGGCTGCCACAGGATCTGGCGGTGCTGGTGATCGAACATGACATGGACCTCGTCTTTCGGGTTGCGCACTCGATCGTGGTGCTGGTGCAGGGGCGTATCCTGACAGAGGGCACGCCGCAGGAAATTGCCGGCAATGCGCAGGTCCGCGAACTCTATCTGGGAGGCGGACATGGCTGATCCGGTACTGGACCTGAAAGAGGTCACCGCAGGCTACGGGCCGACGCATGTGCTGCGCGGCGTCGATCTGACGCTGGCTCCGGGAGAGCGGCTGGCGGTGATCGGGCGCAACGGGGCGGGCAAGACGACCCTGCTGAACACCATCATGGGACTGACGCGGATGCACGAAGGGCATGTGCGGTTCAAGGGGCAGGTCATCGACCGGCTGGCACCCTATCGCCGCAATGCGCTTGGCCTTGGTCTTGTGCCGCAGACCCGCGATATCTTTCGCTCGCTCAGCGTCGAGGAAAACTTGCTGGCGGCGATGAGGGGCGATGCCTCGCTGGAAGAGGCGTATGCCCTGTTCCCCCGGCTGAAGGAGCGGCGACGAAATGGCGGCGCGCAGTTGTCGGGTGGCGAACAGCAGATGCTGGCGATTGCCCGCACGCTGATGACGCACCCCGAAATCGTCCTGCTGGACGAACCGCTCGAAGGTCTTGCGCCGGTGATCTGCGAGCAACTCATGACCGTGTTCGAGGGACTTGCCGCCGATGGCAGGCGGTCCGTGGTTCTGGTCGAACAACACGCCGACGCCGCGCTGGCCTTTGCGACACGCGCTGTCCTGATTGCGAACGGCGCCATCGTCCACGACGGACCGGCCGAGGCTTTGCAACGCGACCCTGAGCTGTTGCACCGATACGTCGGGCTGGCCGTCGGGGCCTAATTCTGGAGGAAATGAAATGACGCTCATCGAAGGGCACAGGCCCATAACGCCCGCTGACGGCATACCGGTCTGGGACGTCGATCCCTATGACGAGGCGATCCTGCGCGACCCGCACGACTACCACCGCGAACTGCGCCGGTTGGGCGAGGTTGTCTATATTCCGCGCTACAGCGTTCTGGCCGTCGGGCGCTATGAAGTGACCCGCAAAGTCTTCAGCGATCACGAAAACTTTGTCTCGTCGCGCGGGGTCGGGTTGAACGATTTCGCGCTGGAAGACCCGTGGCGTCCGCCTTCGATCATTCTCGAAGCCGATCCGCCGGATCACACGATCACCCGCAAGGTGATGTCACGGGCGTTGTCCCCCAAAGTGGCCAAGACCTTTGCAGACCTCTTTCGCGCAACCGCCGAAACACTGATCGCCGGGCTGCTCGAAAAGGGCACGATCGAGGCGGTCGCCGACATGGCAGAGCCTTTTCCCACCACGGTCTTTCCCAAGGCGGTTGGCATGAAGGACACCAATGCGCGCTATCTCGTCGATTACGGCGCGATGGTCTTTAACGCGGTTGGTCCCGACAATGCGATCCGCCGCCGGGCCATGAGCCATGCGGGCGAAATCGTGCCGTGGATCACGGCGGCCTGCGCGCGGGACCGGCTGAGCGACGGCGGCCTTGGGGCGATGGTCTATGCCGCCGCCGACGCGGGCGAGATAAGCCACGAGCAGGCCGGGATGCTGGTCCGTTCGTTCCTGTCGGCCGGGGTCGATACCACCGTGACCGGGATCGGCAACGCGCTCTGGTGCTTTTCGCAGAACCCCGGAGAGTGGGCGCGGCTCAAGGCCGATCCATCGCTGGCCCGCGCCGCATTCGAAGAGGTGCTGCGCGTTACATCGCCGGTTCACACCTTCGGGCGCACCGCAGGCCGCGCCACCCGGATCGCAGGTTTTCCGGTCGAGGAAGGCACCAAGGTCATTTGCGTCCTTGGCGCGGCCAATTCGGACCCTGACAAATGGCCGGACGCCGACACCTTTCGCATCGACCGTAAGCCGGTCGGGCACATGGCCTTTGGCGCGGGCATTCACGGTTGCGTCGGGCAGAACATCGCGCGGGCCGAACTGGAGGCGATCCTTGGCGCGCTGCTGGACAAGGTCGACCGGATCGAACCCGCAGGCGCGCCCGAATGGCGGCCCAACAACGCGATCCGCGCCTTGGATCGCCTTCCCCTGACGCTTATTCCGAAGTGAGGACACGAACATGGTCAAAGTGACCTATATCACCCATGACGGCGATCAGATCACCGTCGAGGCCGCCGAAGGCGACAGCGTCATGAGCGCCGCCATCGCCGAAGGTCTGGACGGCATCGTCGGCGAATGCGGCGGCTCGATGATGTGCGCCACCTGTCACTGTTATCTCGATCCGGACTGGGCCGACCGCGCCGGTTCCCGTGCGGATGGCGAGGACGACATGCTGGACAGCGCGGTCTGCGACGTTACGGACCGGTCGCGCCTGTCCTGCCAGATCCGGCTGACCGCCGAATTGGATGGACTGGTCGTGCATCTTCCGGAGGAACAGGTGTGAGCGCCGGACATGTCGTGATCGTCGGCGCGGGGCAGGGCGGGTTGCAGGCCGCGATGTCCTTGCGGCAGGCCGGGCACGAAGGGCCGATCACTTTGATCGGTGCCGAAAAGGGGCTGCCCTACCAACGCCCGCCGCTGTCAAAGGCGTTTCTCAAGACCGGAGAGGCTGACAAGCTGGCGCTGCGCCCCGCATCCTATTTTGAGAAGAAGGTGATCACTTTCAGGCCGGGCAGTCGCGTCGATGCCATCGACCGTCAGGCGCGGGTTGTCCGCATCGGGGACGGAGAGATACCCTATGATCACCTGATCCTCGCGACCGGCACCCGGAACGTTGTCCCGCCGCTACCCGGCATCGACCGGGCGCTTGGCCTGCGGACGCTGGAGGATGCCCGCGCCTTGCGGCAGGCGCTCGAACGGCCGCGCCGCGTTGCGGTCATCGGCGGTGGCTTCATCGGGCTGGAATTTGCCGCCGTCGCCCGTGCGCTTGGCCATCAGGTCACCGTCGCCGAGGCCGCGCCGCGTCTGATGGCCCGCGCGGTGTCGCCCGAAATGTCCCGGCGGTTCGAAGCGCTGCACAGGTCTATGGGAACCGGTTTGCATCTGGATGCGCCGGTGGCCGAAGTCACCGACGCGGGTGTGGTGCTTGGTGACGGTCACATGATTGCCGCCGACCTGGTCCTGCTGGCCGCCGGTGTTCGTCCGAACGACGCGCTGGCGGTCGCGGCCGGGCTGCCGGTTGCAAATGGCATCGTCGTGGATGAATGCCTGTGCACGCCGGACCCGCGGATCTATGCGCTTGGCGATTGCGCCGCCTTTCCCGACCCGGTGTCGGGGTTGGCAATCCGTCTGGAAAGCGTGCAGGCCGCCACGGATCACGCCCGCACCATCGCCCGGTCGATAAGTTCGGGGCAGCCCTGCCGCTTCGACGCGGTTCCGTGGTTCTGGTCCGATCAGGCCGACTGCAAGTTGCAGATCGCCGGACTCGCCACGCCAGAGGATGAGGAAATGCCTGCGGGCGAAAAAGCTGTGTTGAGGTTCCGTAACGACAGGCTGACCGCCGTCGAAACACTCAACGACGCCAAAATTCATATGGCCGCTCGCAGGTTGCTGGCATCGGATCATGTGCCCACCCGTGACATCCTTGCAGCGAAAGACTATGACCTGAGCGCGTTTTGACAGAGTTGGACAGGCCAGACGTGACTGACACGCCCAAAGACCGGATTTCGAACCCGACCAAGCTGCGCTCGGGGGTCAAGATCCTCGACATCGACCATTACGCGCCTTTTCTGCTGAACGCGGTCAGCAACGCATGGCAGCGCAAGACATCGGCCATGTATCGCAAGGAATTCGATCTTGGTATCGTGGAGTGGCGGGTGATCGCCATGCTCAACATAGAGCCCGAGATCACGGCTCACCGGATCTGTGAAGTCATCCGCCTTGACAAGGCCGCGGTCAGCCGTTCGCTGAAGCTGTTGAATCAACGCGGCCTTGTGGGCTTTGAGGCATTGACGTCGGACCCGCGCAAGCGCCGGTGGTGGCTGACAGAGTCTGGCCGGGCGATACACGCCGAGATCATGGAAATCGCCCTGCGCAGCGAAGGTGAAATGCTGGCCGGTGTGCCGCCGGAAGATCTGGAGGTCTTTCTGGCCGTGATCCGCCGGATGCTGACGAACATCGACCCCTGAGGGCAGACTGCGCTGATCCTGACGGCCAGCCTCCGGGGGCCGGTCCGTCAAATTCCGGCGCGGCAGCGGGCCGGACAGACGCAAACAGCGCACGGCGCAAGCGCCTGAAAAGCCTTGGAAAAGACTGCCGATACAGAACCGGTCTACACGGGTTTGCAACCCGGTTGCACCTGAAATGACAATGCCGGTCGCGTAGACCGGCATTGGCCGCTGGCGGAATCCTTGCCTGGGCCAAGCAGACGTTCTGCATGCGAAAGCTGTTGTCCATGGCGGGGTGCAATTTCAGATCGCGCACAGTGCTGCCCGAGGCACGCAAACGGGCCCGCCAGAACAGCATCTGCCATGCCCAGTTTCTCTGCCGCGGCAATCCTCATTTCGCGCACCATATCAAGCCGCTTGGCCTCATCCATCTCCTTGGTCAGCTTGGCAAAAAGCTCATCCACTTTGCGGTCATTCCGTTCCGGATAATGTCGCCCACCGTCGCAAAGGCAGTTCTGGCTGAACACAGCGTCAGGATCAGCCCCGCCCACCGGGCCGTCACAGGGCGAAATGGCGCAATTGCGGGTGGTGAGGCTTTCACGCGCGTTTGCACTTTTCTGCGTGGCGATCTGTGCGCCCTTGTTGGCATTCTTCTAGCCCCTGACCATCGAGTCCAGCGGGCTGCTGCAACCGCCCCACAGTGCGAACTGGTTCGGCACTGACGAATTCGGTCGTCACATCCTCAGCCGCATGATTTCGGGCGCATATCTCACTTTTTGTCGGATTCATGGCGGTCATCCCTGGCACGACCACCGGCGCGGTGCTCGGGTTGATCAGCGGATTTTTCGGGAGGCGTCTGGATAAGTTGATTCAGAGGGTCATGAATGTGCTCATGGCGTTTTCCATGCTGGCGCTGGCGTTCTTGCGCCTTGTGCCCAATCCGCCGGGAAAGATCACCGGCGGACCGGTGTTGTGTGAGGGCAAGAATCTGGCCGAGCCTTCGGAACGTGAGATGCGCACCGTCTGCGGGCGTCAGATTGCCATGATCTTTCAAGGCAAGATGAGTTCGCTGAACCCGGTTCTGACGGTCGGACGCCGAACCAAGGATCCGGTGCCGGTGATCGGCGCGGACGGAACGTTTGTTCCGGTCTTGGGCAAGGCGTCCTTACTCAGGGGCACCGCCTTAACATCCACACCGACACCACGGCCTGTTGCGCCGACGACAAGGAGCACCCCTAGCGCCGCTTCACCCGTGACGGGCAAATTTTTTGGACCCGCAGCGAACAGGGCCGGCCTTCGCACAGCGGACAGGACAACCCGACCGCCATGTCGTGTTCCGATCACGTCACCGGCCCGTCATCGTGAAACGGCCGGGAAATGCCAGCGTCCGGCGGCACGCTTATCCGGCGGGCTCCTTGCATCAGGGCCGCTTAGGCCCCGATGCGTCTGAGTGGGTTTTCGCTAGTGCCCACAAGCCCTGCCTGACGACTTGCGCAAGGAACCGGGCGACATCCTTAGGCCGCGCGTTCTTTCCGGCTGTTGCGAACCTGGGTACGTGCCCGCAGGATCAACGCAATCGCCCCAAGCCCAAAGAAGACCAGCGCGACCGGGCGTTGCAGGAAGAACAACAGGCCGTCATCGCTAAGCAGGAACGTCTGGCGCAACGTCTCTTCCAGGCCAGGGCCGAGGATAAAGGCGATGATGAAGGCCGGGGGGCTCATGCCGATTTTCTTCATCAGGAACCCCAGCAGCCCGAATATGGTGATCAGCACCATGTCGAAGACTTCCTGTTCGGTGGCATAAACCGCGATGTAGCAGGTCAGGAAGATGATCGGATACACCACCTGCGCCGGGATCTTCGCGATCATCCGCCCCAGATGCGCCGCGCCCCAGTAGCCGACCACCAGATAGGTCAGGATGCAGAGCAAGCCGGCAGCGAAAAGGCCGTAGATCAGTTCATAAGAGGTCTGAAACACGCGGGGTCCGATCTCGACCCCGTGGATCAGCATGACACCCGCCAAAAGCGCGGCGGACGTGCTGCCCGGTATCCCCAGCGTGAGCAGCGGGATCAGGTTGGAACCGGAAGTGGCGTTGTTCGAGGCCTCCGCCGCTGCAATGCCCTCGATCTCGCCTTTGCCCCATGTCTCGGGCGTTTTCGAGGTGCGCTTGGCTTCGGAATAGGCCACGAAGCTTGCCACCACCGATCCCAGCCCCGGCAGGATGCCGACGCCGGACCCGATCACCTGACTGCGGCAGATCGTCGGAAAGATGCGTTTGTATTCCGGCCAGGTCAGGCGGCTGTCGTCGCGGGATTTCGGCGTTCCGGCGATGGCGGCGGAGGCGTTTGCGGAAAACCGCTCTCCGACCTTTTCAAAGACTTCGGACAGCACAAAGACACCCAGCAGGACGGGCACCAGCCCGAAACCGTCAAGCAGGTGGAAATTGCCGAAGGTAAAGCGTTCTCCGGCGGTGATCGGATCCGTGCCCACAAGGGACAGGATCAATCCCAGGATCACGCTCAACATCCCGGTGATCAGCGATTTTCCCAGCAGGCTGCCGATCACGATGAAGGCACACAGGTACACGGCAACGAATTCCGGCGGACCAAGACGCGCCGCGTAGACCGCAAGGAACGACGCGCCGAAGATCAACAGGAGTTCCGAAAAGAAATCCCCCTGTGCCGAGGCGATGACCGCGGTGCGCAGGGCTTTGCCTTGCTTGCCCTGTTGGGTCAGGGGAAAGCCTTCGATCTGGGTGGCCGAGGCCTGTGGCGTGCCGGGCGTGTTGAACAGGATCGCCGGGATCGAGCCGCCGAAATCCGAGGACTTGCTGACAGCATAGATCATCGCCAGCGCCGGCAGCGGCCCCATGTAGAATGTGACCGGGATCAGAAGCGAGATCATCGCGCCCGAGGACAATCCGGGCACCGCGCCGCCGATCAGCCCGATCAACGTGCCGAGGATCGTGAACAATACCGCTTGCCATGATGAAAACAGCGCGATCAGGCCGTCAACGATTGCCATGTCTTTCCCCTCCCAAAGGGTCGAGTTCGTTTGAATTATTGCAGACCGATCAGCTGGCGCAGTTTGTAGGCAAAGCTGTAGGAGTCGTATTGCAGAATTGTGCCCGGACTTTCGAAGACACCCAACAGCACGAAAAACAGCACGTAGTAGGCGACAACAGCGATGATCGGTATGAGCACCAGCCGCACCAGACCGCGCGCGCCGAACAGCCAGAGCAGGCCGCTCATGGCCACCAGCGTCGGCAGCGCGTACTGGAACAGGGTGATCGCCCACACATAGGAGAAGGCGATGACGGTCAGCAGGGCCGTGCGCCGCGCAGCCGTCCAGTCGGCGGGCTGGTCAGGTCGCGCAAGGGCCTGAATGGCCGGTTTGATGTTGCGGGCAAGTTGGATGCCCGCAAGCAGGGCGCCGAAGACCAGCGCCGTCGTGGGCAAACCGCGCGCGCCAAGGCCCGCGTCGGTCGGCTCCACGTAAATCTTGCCCAGCTGCGTCGCGAAGACCGCGATCACAGAGAGGCAGAGCAGGGCGACGGCGGATTGGCGGATGGCCTCTCCGCCGTGCACGGCGGTCTGATCTTCGGCAGCCACGGGTCAGTCCGCCAGATTTTCGCGGACTTCGGCGATGGTCGGCGCCCAGGCCTCGGCAAGGGCCCGCAGGTTGGCCTCTGTGTCGGCGGCATTGCGGTAGCGGATTGCCTGTTGCGCCTTTTTCAGCATCGTCGAAAAGGCGACGTTTTCAGGCAACTTGCCCACCGCGGCCGACAGGCAGTCGACCAGTTCCGGCGATGCGCCCGCAGGCGCGGCCAAAATGATCGGCGAGGAGGTCGGAACGAAATCCAGCCCCTGTTCCTGAAGTGTCGGAATGGAGTCCACCACAGGGTCGCGCTCATCGGACAGAAGGCCCACAGCGGTTTCCTGATCCTCGAATGCCGGGACGGTGTGCGCGCCGCTGGCCGAGAAGTCGACCTCACCCGACAGCAGGGCGTTGCGGGTGCCCGCGCCGCCGTCATATGGCACGTCCTGGGTCATGTCCAACAGGCCGTTGCGCGCCAGAAAAGCGGTGACACCGACATGGCTGACAGACCCGCGTCCGGGGTGCGACCAGCGCGCCCTTTCGCCCGCTGCGCCCTTTTCCTTGATCAAATCGATCAGTTGCTGAGCCGTTGTGATACCGGAATCGTTGCGCACCACCAGCGCCTGATTGGTGACGCCGAATTGCGCGATCGGCACGAAATCCTCGAACCACGAAATGCCTTGATCGCGCAGCATGGTGGACATCAGCCCGCCGCCCATGGCCACGACCTGAAGGGTGGTGCCATTGGGATTTGCGGCCTTGACGAATTTCATGGCGGCGACTTGCGCGCCACCCGGACGGTTGATCACCACCGCTGGCGTGCCGTCGAGCACGTCGGGCAGGGTGGCTGCCAGCACGCGCGCGTAGCCGTCCGTGCCGCCGCCGGCGCCGTAGCCGACGATGATCTTGATCGGTTGCGTCAGGCCGCAATTGTCGGCCATGGCCGTCGTGGCCGTCGTGGCCGTCAACGCGGCCAGGCTTGCACCCAGAAACAGTCCAAAGGTTCTGCGGTTGGTCTTGGTCATCGGTTCCTCCCAATTCACTATACGTTCAGGTCGCGTGCCGCCCCTCGCGGCACGCTGAGATCGCGGTCACTTGTAGCGAGCGCGGAAATGCGGTTTCAGCTCGGCGAGCGGTGCCTTGCTGACGATCAAGTCACGGCCACGGGCCTCCGAGGCTTCGTTTTCCTGTGTCTCGGCCAGAATGGTTTCGACCAGATGTGGCGGGATAACGCAGATGCCGGAATCGTCGGCGACGATGAAATCGCCGGGATATACGACGATGTTGTGGATGGTGATCGGGCCGTTCACCTCGATCGCCTCCATGCGATACTTGCCGGTCTTGGGCGTTCCGCCCTTGCACCAGACCGGGAAGCCGAGATCGCGGATGGTGTTCACATCGCGCACCGCGCCGTGCACGATGGCGCCGGACAATCCTTGGGTCTGACCGACCAGGCAGGACTGGCCGCCCATGTTGGACGCCTCGACATCACCGCCGAAATCGACGCACAGCACGTCACCCGGCTCTGCCACGTAGTGGCATTCGCGGCTCGACATCTTGATCGGATCCTTGTCAAACCCGCCCTGTGTCGGGGTCTTGCGCTCGGGGATGTTGCGCAGCGTGACGGCAGTACCGGCAATGCGCTTTCCGGGGATCAGGCCGGGCAGGTGGGCCTGGGCAATGGCGCCGCAGATACCGTATTTGTCCAGGCAGTCAGACACGCCCGTCGACAGGTCCTTGAGGTTGAGGTAGCCCTGCCGGATTTCTTCGCTCACGCGCGGGAAATCCAGCGCCTTGACACGCTCTCTGGGGACTTCGCCCCAGATACGTCCAGCCTGGTCGTAATTGTCATATACCTCTGCAACATTGGACATGCCGCTATCTCCTCTTGTCAGGTATGTGGATGGTCTCTTGATGCGATGACCGCGCCGCGGATCGCCGCGGCGGCGGCCTGGGCGCGGGCGGTGTAGAACTCGGCTTTTTCATCTGTCAGGTCGGCGGTGGCCCCGACCACCGTCAGTGCCGCGACTTCGGACTCAAGCCGTACAGGCACGGCCAGCGCAAAGGCATTGCCGCGTTGGCTGATCGCCGTTCCGGTCTCGCGGCACGCCGCGAGGGCCTGTGTCAGAACATCCGGGCCCGCATAGGTCTCTTCCGCCAGGGCCGCGACGCGCGGCCACCGCGCGGCGTAATCGCGGTCGCTGCCGGAATGCGCCATCAGCACCGTCCCGGTGGCGCCGTGATACAGCGAACGCCGCTGGCCCACGGCCACCCCATAGCGCAGGCCAAGCTGCGGTTCGGCACGGACGACCACGACGCGCTCTTCGCCGACCGCATTGGACAGCATGGTCGTTTGTCCCAACTCCCCGGTCAGAGCGTCGAGGATCGGCTGTGCCGCACGTTTCGCTCGTTCCAGTGCGGGCGCCATGGTGCCCGCCAGCGAAAGAAACACGGAACCCAGCGCGTAGGTCTTGGTATCCGGGTCGAACTTCAGGAACCCGTATTTCACCAGAGTGCCCGCGGTGCGCAGGATCCGGCTTTTGTTCAGCCCGGTCTGTTCGTGGAGCGCATGAAGTTTCAGGACACTGTTTTCCTGAAAGCACAGCAGCAATTCCATCGCGCATTCAACGGCGCCCACGGTGCGTTCTGCTTCGCTCATATTTCGTTTAATAGAATTCATATTTTGATGTGTAGAACTCTTTTTTTGGTCGGTCAATGGCTTTCCTCCTGGTTTCTGGCGTGATCCTAAACTGTCCGGGGCCAGCCGCGCGCCGGTTTTTTCCATGTCGAGCAACGCTTTGTTCGGCGCAAGCGCTCGGTTCGGGCATGTCGCCGGGATGGAAGCCCTGGCCGCGCAGCTTGTGGGAAAGGTGCCGCGCATCGGCCGGGGCGCTGTGATTCGTCCCTGCGATTTCGCCAGCCGAAACGAAGATGCCCGAGACAGCCGAACAAGGCCGGAGACGATTCCATGGATAGCCGCCGTTTCCTGGGGCGGCCCGCCGAAGATTGTTGCGGCGATGCATTGAACCGCGGGGAGCGGATAACCAAGTTGTGAAGACTTGTTATTTGCTGCGGGTGCAAGAGGTGCAGTCCCTCCCATGTCGGCAAACTGGCAAGTCGCGCGTTCAGGGGTCTGTCTGCCTGACCGCGCATTCAACCGGTGACCGGGCCCCTCTGGCGGAAGTGGCGGCGCTTTCGTGATGTCGGCACCTGTTTTTTCCAGCCGCCTGGATCACTCCAACATGTCTCAGGGACCAAGACCCCAAATCGGCGGCGCGCCTGACAAGGTTTGCGACCGTTCACTTTTTTCCTATCTGAAGTGGGCGATAATCGTCACCTTCGCCGGCCTCGCGCTTGGTGCGCTGCTCGGCTGGCATACGACCGGCACGTTCAGCGGGATGCTGGCCATTCTCTTCGTTTGCACGGTGCTTGCCGTACTCGAAATCTCACTGTCCTTTGACAATGCCATCGTCAACGCCAACAAACTCAAGGGGATGCGGCCGGAATGGCAACGCCGGTTCCTGACCTGGGGTATCCTGATCGCGGTGTTTGGCATGCGGATCGTGTTCCCGCTTTTGATCGTGGTGATCGCCGCCAACATCGGACCCTGGCAAGCGATCCAACTGGCCGCAGGCCAGCCCGAGCAATACGCCCGCATCATGCAAGATGCACATTTGCCGATTGCGGCCTTTGGCGGCACATTCTTGATGATGGTCGGGCTGTCATTCTTCTTTGACCACGAAAAGGACGTGCACTGGGCGCATTGGCTTGAAACCCGGATGGCGAAATATGCCACGATCCGCGGTGTCGAGGTGGCCATCGTGTTGATCTTTGTAACCGGGTTTTCCGGGCTTCTCGACGGGGCCGACCGGGACTCTTTCTTTGGCGCTGCGATCTGGGGGCTGCTGACCTTCCTGTTGGTCGAGGTGCTGGGTGGCCTTCTGGACAGTTCCAAAGAAGCGTTGCAGGGCGCCGCGCGCGGTGGTCTGGGCGCATTTCTCTATCTCGAAGTGCTTGACGCCTCGTTCAGCTTTGACGGTGTGATCGGGGCCTTTGCCCTTAGCCAGAACCTGTTTGTCATCGCCCTCGGTCTGGGGATCGGTGCCATGTACGTGCGTTCGATGACGATCATGATGGTCGAGAACGCCACGCTCTCCGAGTATCGGTTTCTGGAGCACGGAGCTTTTTACGCAATCGTCGCGCTGTCCATCGTGATGTTTGCCCAGTCCTTGGTGCACATCCCCGAAGTGATCACCGGTCTTGGCGGCGCCGCTCTGATTGCGGTGTCGCTATGGTCCTCGATCAGATGGAACAGGACCGCAATGCGCGAGGGGTTGGTCTTGGCGGATTGATCCCCCAAGAGGGGCGGACTGCCTGAACTCTGGATATCGGTATCGGGCTGATGCGTGTTGCCACGATACCGATCTCCACTGTTTACGCCGGGTTCAAGTCTTGGCCGCTGCGGACCATGTATCGGTTGGTGTCGAAACCTGCGCCGGATCGCAGCGGCGCGCGCGCAAAAGCGCCGCGACAGGCCACGAGGCGCGGATTACTCCGGCACATCTTACCGGGCTGGGCAGATCAGGGCGCTGTAGTTGGGTTGCGGCATCGCAGCCGCGCATGGCATCGGCTGGATGCATGTGCCGCGCCTGTCAGCCGCATAACACGCGGGCAATGGCCCCTATGCGCAGCGTGAAGACGGCGATCATCCCTGAGCCCCTGTTTTCTCCCGTCAGGGGCCTCGGGCGGATCCGGCGGGGGTTAACGCATCACAAACGGATTGGGCACACCGTCGGCAAGGTTCAGCCAGACGCATTTGGTTTGCAGGAATTCGCGGATCGCCTCTTGCCCGTTCTCGCGGCCGATGCCGCTTTGCTTCATGCCGCCGAACGGTGCCATGACACTGACCGCGCGGTAGGTGTTGACCCAGACCGTCCCGGCCTTGAGCGCATCCGCCATCCTGATCGCCCGCCGCATCGACGTGGTCCAGACTCCGGCGGCGAGACCATAGATCGTGTCATTGGCGATGCGGATCGCATCGGCCTCATCCTCGAAGGGGATGATTGACAGCACCGGGCCAAAGACCTCTTCGCGGGCAATGCGCATGTCGTTGCTGACATCGGCAAAAATCGTCGGCTCCACAAACCAGCCTTCGGCCAGATCCGCCGCTTCCGGTGTCTTGCCGCCCAACAGGCACCGAGCGCCTTCATTCTTGGCGATTTCGATGTAATCCAGAACCTTCTGGCGCTGTGGCCGGGTGGTGATCGGGCCGACTTGGGTGCTGGCTTGCATGGGGTCGCCCAACTGCGCGGTGGCGGCAAACGCCGTCACCCGTTCGGAGACCTCGTCATAGACCGACCGCTGCACCAGCAGCCGCGAGCCGGCGATGCAGGTCTGCCCCGAGGCCGCGAAGATGCCGGAAATCGCGCCTTTCACGGCGTCGTCTAGGTTGGCGTCGTCAAAAATGATGTTGGGCGATTTGCCGCCCAGTTCCAGCGAGACATGTTTCAGACCCTTGGCCGCGCCCTGATAGACCGCGCGCCCGGTGGCATCGCCGCCGGTGAAGGCGACCTTGGCCACCTGCGGATGCTCGACCAGCGCCGCGCCGATCTCGTGGCCGAAGCCGGTGACGCTGTTGACCACGCCATCGGGAAACCCGGCCTCCTTGAACAGCGCCAGAAAGGCCAGTGTCGCGGCTGAGGTGATTTCTGACGGCTTGATCACCGCAGTATTGCCTGCCGCCAAAAGCGCCGCCAGCTTCCAGGTCAACAGCAGCAGCGGCGAATTCCAGGGTGTGATGCAAACCACGACTCCCAGCGGCTCATGCTTGGTATAGCTGAACATCTCGGGCTTGTCGGTTGGCAGCACGCTGCCTTCGATCTTGTCGGCCAACCCGCCGAAGTAATGGTAATACTCCGGCAGGTATTTCACCTGGCCCAGCATTTCGGCATAAAGCTTGCCGTTATCGCGGACTTCGAGCTGCGCCAGCTTTTCGGCGTCGCGCGCGATCAGATCGCCCAGCCTGCGCAGCAGCTTGCCCCGCTGGGTGGCGGTCATCGTGGCCCAGGGACCGGTGTTGTAAGCCGCGTGGGCCGAAGCGACGGCGGCGTTCACGTCCGCCGTGTCGCAATGCGGGATCTGCGACCAGACCTTGCCGTCATAGGGATTGGCACTGTCGAACCAGTGGCCCGACCCGCTTGCGACCGGCGCGCCGTTCACGATGTTCAGAAACCGTTCGGTCATGACGCCCCTCAGATCGGCTGAAAGCCGAGCGCGGCGCGGAAACGGTTCTTGATATGCACGCCATCGCGCGACGGCAGAACCCGTTTCTCGTTGCCCGGCCGGATCTTCAGCACGGCGAGGCGAAGCCCGTCTTTCGCGTCAAGCCGGTCGCGAAGAGCGGCCACCCCGTTCATGTCGGTGATACAGGCGGTGTGCGGGAAATTCATCGACGCGGCGACCCGGTCGATGGCAATTCCGCGCCCGGCATGGCTTTCCTGCATCCCGGTCTCTCCGAAATGCCCGTTGTCCAGCACCGCGATGGTCAGGTTCTTTGGCTGTTTCACGGCAATGGACGCCAGTGCGCCGACGCCCATCATCACCTCGCCGTCTCCGGTCAAGACCAGAACCGGGCGCTTGGGCTGTGCCATGGCGAGGCCAAAGCCCACCGTCACCGCCGAACCCATCGCGGCCCAGAGATAGTAATTGCTGTCGTGATCGCCCGCCGCCATCACGTCATAGGAGGGAGAGCCAAGCCCGGTGACCACCAGCAGATCCTTGCGATCCTTCAGGAGTTCGGCCACGGCGTCGCGGCGGGGCAGGGGGCCGCCCTTGGTCACTTGATCCATTCTTTTTCTCCGATCAGGCGTTGGCTGAGCAGCAGGGCGGTGGCACTGTCGCCGTGAAAGGCCATGGTGGCGGCACCGTGCAAAAGCGGCGCCACATCCTCTGGCTGATCGGCTTTCCAGGTCATCACGCCCATCTGCCGCAAGGTGCCTTCGGTCGCTTGCCCCATTGGGGTCTGCCAACCGTTGAACTCGGCCCATTCGCCGCGCATCGTCACCACCATCAGCAGCGGGAACCGCGCGCAGGCCTGAAGGGCCAGCGTGTTGATGCAGTTTCCAACACCCGAGGATTGCAGGAGCAAAGCGCCGCGCTCTCCGCCCAGCCAAGCTCCGGCCAGATATCCGATGCCTTCTTCTTCGGTGGTCAGAACAACAGAATGAATATCCGCGTCGGCTTCGGCCATGCGAATGGCCACAGAATGACCGGCATCGGGGACGTAGACGATGTGTTTGATGTCATGGGTCTTCAGGACGTCGAAGACATCCGTTTGCCAGTCGCTTGCTGGCGGTTCTTTTTCGATATCGAGGGGCATTTGTGTCTCCGGGGTCAGGTCCGGAGCAATCTAGAAGGCACAAGCTGCAATAAATAATACTAGTTCGCGCATTGAGATATAGCGGCCTGCTATGGCTCAGTCTGCCGCTTCCCCCAGCACTTGCCCGCGCCAGATGTCGCGTTTGACCAGATCTGCGGATATCTCGCGGAACACCTTGGCCACGTGCCGCGTGGCTTGCGCGATGGACGTGTCGGCAGACAGGCACATGACCAACCGGCGTTGCGGCATCGGGTCGGTCAGTGGCGCGGCTTCGAGAACGCCGCTGTCGATTTCCGCAAAAATCGGTCCCAGCGGCAGCATGGTCATGCCAAAGCCGTCCCGCACGAGATCAAGCATGGCGCGCATGGAATCCGCCGTCACCGTCGTATCGACGGAAATGCCGGACAGGCGGGTGCAATTGTCAAAGATCGTGCGCAGGGCATGGCCCGCGCCGGGCAAAACGAAGGGCTTTCCTTTCAGGTCGGCGAAGGGCACCGGCTTGTTCAGCGACAGGCCGTGACCGGGCCGGGAAACAAGAAACAGGCTTTCCATCAGCACCGGCTCGACCAGCAGCGACCGCGACGGTTCAGGATCGTAGCTGACGACAAGGTCCAGTTCGCCGCGCCGCAGCCAATCCAGCAGATAGGCGCTGAAAGCGGTCTTGAACTGGACGTGCAGTTTGGGATGATCCGCCCGCAGCCGTCGGGCGAGGGCCGCGATCATCATGTCGGCCACCGTCGGCGTCAGCCCGATCCGAACCTCGCCTCGAAACGATTTGCTGCCATCGTGAACCGTTTCGCGAATGGCTTCGATTTCCGTCAGAATGCGTGTCGCGGAGTCGAGCACCTCTTGCCCGATTGGCGTGATACGCATGCCGCGCCCGTGTCGTTCAAACAACCGGACCTTGAGTTCTTCTTCCAACAGCCGGATTTGCCGACTGAGAGCTGGCTGCACAGTATTGAGACGCTCGGCCGCCTTGCTGATCGAGCCGATCTCCGCAACGTGCACCAGAGTCTTGATCTGCGTTAAGTCCATGACGATGCCCTCCGCGGCCATCAATATTCAGCATGGATGCGGGGTCAAGGGATGCTTGGGCGCGATAGCCTGTCCGCCGGAAATTTCGGGGTCGCGCACGCGCTACGCTGCGCGGTACTTATTGTCGGGGCCGCCGTATTGTCGGGGCCGCCATGTTGTCTGGGTCGTCGTGCCCCGGTCCAGGTGTCGCTGACCAACAACGCGCAAAACGGAAACGGGCAGGTGTCCGGGGACTGGGGGCACCTCAGGCCGTGAACGGCCCCCTCACCCCGGTTGCGGCCATCATCCTGATGCGGGCCAGTTCACCAATGGGGGGCGAAAACTTGGGGCAAATACCGCAGGTACTCCCAAATCCATAGCTCTGGTCTGACGCATTGTCGCTTGTGGTTCGGTTTTGTGAAGCGCACCTTCGAGAACTGTGTAGATTTGAGCGGAGATCTGAATTGAAGCACAGGGGGGAGGCAACGCGTTGAGCAGTTTACGTGACATCAACATCCGCGCGACCGAGCATTTTGAGGCGGTCGCGCGCCTTGGGACCGTGACCAAGGCCGCAGGTGAGCTTGGCGTATCCACCTCGGCCGTCAGCCAACAGATCCGACAACTGGAAACCCAGCTTGGCGTGAACCTGTTCAGGCGGGAAAAACGCCGACTGGTGCTGACACTGGACGGAGACCGCCTGTTTCAGACCATGTCGCAGGCGTTCCGCGCGATCCGCAACACGCACAGCGCCATCACCCGCCAACGTGACATGCGCAATCTGACGCTTCGGGTCAGCCCCAGCTTTGGTGTGCGCTGGCTGGGATCGCGTATCGCGGAATTTGCCGCCGACAATCCGACCTGGAATATCCGGGTCGATGCGACGCCGGATTTCAGTGTCTTCGATACCGAAGCGGTCGATTTCGATCTTCGCTACGGGCTGGGCGGCTGGTCCGGTCTGGCGGTCAATTGCATCATGCACGACCTCGTTCTTCCGCTTTGCAGCCCTGCCTATCTCGAAGAATTGCGGTCGATATCAGACAATCCCATCGAGCAACTGCAATCTGCGCGCCTGATCGACAGCGTCAAGATGCTGTACCGGTGGGATCTTTGGCTGGCCTCCAACGGTATCGACGTCCCTGACCTGACCTATCCGTTTCGCTTTGACCGGTCGTCGATGTCGATTGAAATGGCCAAGCAGGGCGGCGGGCTCGCGCTGGACAGCGTGACGCTTTGCCTGCCAGAGCTTCAGCGCGGCGAACTCGTGCCGTTCTCGACCTCGTTCGAGGTCATCGACTTCCCGGCCTACTGGATGGTTTGTCCGCCACGGCACTTCAACCGGAGGATCGTGAACCGGTTTTCGGAATGGCTGGTCAGGATGGCAAGCACACATGAAGCCGAAGCACGGGCGCTGCTGACAGAGCTTGGCTGTACGTTCCGGCCCGAGACCGGGCCGGAACTGGTCGATGTCACCCCTTGGGGACTTTAGTAGATCGTCAGGAAGGGGACGTAGGAGATCAGCAGCAGCACGGCGATGGCAACCGCGTAGAACGGCAGCAGCGCCTTCACGGTTTCCCCGATCCGAGCCCCGGAGATCGCGGCGGAGATGAAGAGTGTCGTACCCACCGGCGGCGTGTAGAGGCCGATGGCCAGATTGACGACCATCATCAACCCAAGCTGAACCAGGTCGAGACCGATGGCTTGCCCGATGGTGACGAAGAGCGGTCCGAGCAGCAACACGGCGGCCGGCAGATCGAGGAACGCGCCGACGATCAGCATCACGACGTTGAGGGCCAGAATGACCATCCAGGGTTCCGAGAAGGTTGCCTGTACCCAGACCGCAAGTTCTTGCGGCACGCGCTCGGCGGTGAGCACCCACTGGATTGTCGACGAGGCCATGATGATGATCATGACGGCCCCGGTCATCAGCCCGGTGTCGACAGCGGCATCCCACATCCCGCGCCAGGACAGGTCGCGATAGACAAGGCCGCTGACCAAAAGCGCATAGGCGACGGCCATGACACTCACCTCGGTCGGCGTCGCGATACCGAACCGCAGGGTACCGATGACGAAGACGGGCATCAGCAGGGCCGGGATGGCAGCGACGATTTGCGAGCGGAAGGCAGCGAAACCACCGGCGAGCGGAGACCGGGGCAGACCCTTCACATGTGCGACGATGGCGACAGTCGCGAACATTCCGATCCCCAACATGACGCCGGGCAGAATGCCCGCGACAAACAGGTCGACGATGGAAACGTTTGAGACGAGGCCGTACAGGATCAGCGGGATCGACGGCGGGATCAGCACCGAGACCGTCGAAGACGCGGAGTTGATCGCGGCGGCGAAACCGGCAGGATAGCCTTCCTTCTTCTGAACGGGGATCAGCGCGTTGCCAAGCGCGGAGGCGTCCGCCACCGCCGAGCCGGAGACGCCGCCAAACATCACCGAGCCGATGATCGACACCTGGCCCAATCCGCCTTTGAAGTTGCCGACCAGTAGACGGGCGATGTTGACGAGGTATTCGCCAAACTTGCCGGACATCATCAGGTTTCCGGCGAGGATGAAGAATGGGATCGCCAGCATGGGAAAACTTTGCGTCGGCGTATAAAGCCGCTGCGCAATCACAGCCATCGGTTTGCCATCGAGCCAGAGTGCGGCTGCCACGCCGCCAAGCATCGCGTGCGCGACGGGAACAGAAATCGCCATCAGGATGAAGAAAATCCAGATCAGGGGGGCGGTCATTTGGTTTCTCCTTCAGCTCAGGCTTGCGTGGCCGGGGTCGTGGTCGGTGACGTCCTCACCCGACAGAGTCCGGACGATGCCAAGGGCGGCGATCACGGCCATCGCCCCGAATGCGTAGACCAGGCTCGCATAGCCCCAGACCTGCTTGACCCCGAGAGTCGAGAGGGACTGGAACTGTGACGCCTTCAGGATCGGCTGGCTGCTCCACAGCACGCTGAGGCAAATCACGAGGATGATGCTCTGGATGATCAGATTCAGCACAAGCACGGAACGGCCCTCCAACATGTCGGGCATGATCGTGATGGCGATGTTGCGGCCGCGAGCCGAGGCAATCACCAAGCCGCCGGCGACAAGCCAGGGCAACAGCAGCGCGTGGATTTCATAGGCCCAGGAGATCCCGGACCCGAGGGCGTAGCGCAGCACAACATTGACCAGCAGCGCCACGAACATGGCGGCAAGACATGCGACGACAATCAGCCGCCCGCTCCAGTCAAGTGTGAGAGTGGTTCCCCGAACCAGCCCGAGGAAGGGGCGTTTCCGCCCCTTCTGGCTGTTTTCCGGGGAGGATTTATCCCCGGCGGACATCTCAGAGGCCCGCCGCGTCGCGCAGAGCCGCAACAAGCTCCGGATACTGTTCGGCATACTTGTCATAGACCGACCGGGTCGCCGCCTGATAGGCGGTCTTGTCGGCCTCGGCAAAGGTCACGCCTTCGGCCTCCATCGTCGGAATGAGATCGGCGTCCGAGGCGGCGACCATCTGGCGCTGCATCCGACCCGCGTCCGCGGTCGCTGTCACGGCGCAGGTCTGTGTCGCCTCGTCCAACCCCGACCACCAGGCCAGACCCACGACGACCGGGGTCGATTCGTACTTGTGGCCGGTCAGGGTGATAAACGGGGTGATCTCATGGATCTTCGACGAGTAGATGTTCACCAGCGGATTTTCCTGCCCGTCGAAGACACCGGATTGCAGCGCCGTGGGAAGTTCCGAGAAAGCCAGCGGAGCGGGCGATGCACCGAGCGCCTCGAAGATGTCGACGGTCATCTGGTCGGGGGGCGTGCGGATCTTCATGCCAGTGAGATCGGCAGGCGCCGACACGGTCTTTGAGACGTGGCTGACATTGCGGACACCATTGTCCCAGAAACCGAGCACCTTCAGCCCGGCGTTCTGGGCGCGGGCGTCGATCATGTCGCCGACCTCTCCGTCCAGAACCGCCCAGGCGGTCGGCAGATCCTTGAACAGGAAGGGCAGACCAAGCAGGCCGATCTCCGGGACGATCTGGCTCATGGCGCCCTGGCTGTTGGCGGTGACCTGAATCACCCCGGCAATGGCAGAGGTCAGCATCTCGGCGTCGTCGCCCATGGTCGCCGACGGGGCGACGTTGACCGTCGTCGCGCCATTGGTGCAGGCGGTGAACAGTTCGGCCCATTTCTCGGCTGCAACAGTGCGCGGATTGCCGGGGTTTGCGCCATGCGCAAAGATGATCTCATCGGCTTGTGCGGTGCCAGTGATCAGGGTTGTTGTGGCCAGAACGGCCATCAGGGTTGTCTTCATTTTGGGTTCCTCCCTTTGCGAAGATGTCGGGGGTAGCGCCACGCCTCGGGGCGCCGGTTCATGGCGCGGGCGATCAGTGGATCAGCGAGCCGCCGTTGACGTCGACCTCGGTGCCCGTGCAGTAAGCGGAGAGATCGGAGGCCAGAAACAGGGCGCAGCCCGCCACATCCGACGCTTCGCCCGCGCGACCCATCGGAATGCCGTCCAGCACCATTCTGTGCTGTTCGACGCTCAGCTTGCCTGCGGTGATGTCGGTGGCGATGAAGCCGGGGCAAATCGCATTGACGCGCACGTTGTCGGGGGCCAGCTCACGCGCCATCGCCTTGGTCAGGCCAAGGACACCCGCCTTGGCGGCGGAATAATGCGGCCCGCCAAAGATGCCGCCGCCGCGCTGCGCGGAGACCGACGACAGGTTGACGATGGCGCCGGATTTCTGCGCACGCATCGCCGGGATGACGGCCTGGCTCATGTAGAGCGTGCCGCGCAGGTTCACGTCGGTCACGGCCTCGTAGTTCTGCGGCTCGATCTCCATGATCTTGAGCGGCTGCGTGATCCCGGCATTGTTCACGAGAATGTCGATCCGGCCCCAACAGCCCAGCAGCGACCGGATGGCCGCGTTGCAGGCCTCTCTGTCGGTGACGTTGCAGGCGAGGCCGATATGACCCTCGCCCAGGTCCGCCGCCGCGGCCTTTGCCGCATCCGCATCGAGATCCAGAATGGCGACGGTCGCACCCTGTTCCGCAAAGGCCCGTGCCGTCGCCTTGCCAAGACCGCGCGCCGAAGCCGCGCCTGTCACGATGGCATACTTGTCCTTCAGAAGCGCCATGGCTTCTCTCCTTCAGTGTAAAATTTCAGATTGCGTGACCTCTAGGTCGTCACAGCCAGCCTTTGATCTTCCCGGCGATCTGGTCGACGGTCAGGCCGTACATCTCGTGCAGCGTCGGCAAGGCACCGGCCTCCAGGAACGCGTCCGGCAGTCCGATCATGCGGAATGTCGGGGTCACATCGTTCGTCAGAAGTGTGCGGGCAACCGCCTCGCCCAGCCCGCCCACGACGGTATGGTTCTCGGCGGTGACGACCAGACGTCCGCCCTTCCGTGCCTCCGCAAGGATCGTCTGCGTGTCGAGCGGCTTGATCGTCGGAACATGCAGCACGGCGGCCTCCACCCCGTCTGCCTCCAGTTTGACGGCGGCATCCAGCGCCCGCATGGTCATGAACCCGGTCGCGATGATCAGCGCATCCTTGCCTTCGCGGATGATCTGGGCCTTGCCCAGTTCGAACTTGTAGTCCGGCTTGTGGCGGGTCAGGACGCTTGGCACCTTGCCGCGCGGCAGCCGCGAGTAGACCGGACCGTCATGGGCGGCCATCTGCGGCACCATACCGGCGATGTCGTCGGCATCGCAGGGGTCGATGATGGTCATGTTCGGCAGACCCCGGAAGATTGCAAGATCCTCGGTCGCCTGATGGCTGGGGCCGTAGCCGGTGGTCAGGCCGGGCAGGGCGCAGACGATCTTGACCGGCAGGTTTTCCTCGGCGATCGCCATCGCGATGAAGTCATAGGCGCGCCGCGAGGCAAAGACGGCATAGGTGGTGGCAAAGGGGTTGAACCCCTCGCGCGCCAGCCCGGCGGCGGCTGACATCAGCAACTGCTCGGCCATGCCCATCTGGTAGAACCGGTCCGGCATCGCGTTGGCGAAGACATGCAGGTCGGTGTATTTTGCCAGATCGGCAGACAGGCCGACGATCTTGTCGTCCTTCTTTGCGGCTTCGACCAGAGCATGGCCAAAGGGCGCCGCCACTGTGTCATACCCTTCTGCCGCCAGGGAGGCGATCATCGCGGAGGTTGCAACCTTCTGACCGTCGGGGCCCAGCTGGACGGTGCGCGGCTCGTACTTACGCTTCATCGAGGCGAGGGTCATTGCGGCTTTCCTTCTTCAAGCTTGGTCAGGGCCTTGGCCCATTCGTCGGCTTCGACACGCACAAAATGGGTGATTTCACGGGCTTCGAGGAAGTCGACGCCCTTGCACATCTTGGTGTCAAAGATGATGACGCGCGGACCGGCGTGGTCGGTATTCCGGGCCGCGTCGAAGGCCGCGACGATCGCATCCATGTCGTTGCCGTCCACCCGCTGCGCATGCCAGCCAAAGGCCGCCCATTTCTTGTCCTCGTCACCCTGCGCAAGCGCGTCCCGCGTCGGGCCGTCGGCCTGCTGGTTGTTGAAGTCGACAAGGCAGATCAGATTGTCGAGCTTCCACTGAACGGCGGACATCACCGCCTCCCAGGTCGACCCTTCGCCCAGTTCGCCGTCGGACATCAGGTTGTAGACGAAGGCCGGGCTTTGCTTGCGCTTCAGCCCCAATGCCGCGCCAACGGCGATGCCCAGACCGTGGCCCAGTGACCCGCCGGTGATCTCCATGCCCGGCGTGTAAGACGCCATGCCGGACATCGGCATGCGGCTGTCGTCCATGCCGTAGGTTTCCAGCTCGTTCTCGGGCAGGATGCCTGCCTCCATCAACACCGAATAGAGCGCGATGGCATAGTGACCGATGGAGAGATAGAAACGGTCGCGCCCCTCCCACTCGGGATCTTCGGCGCGGTATTGGAGTGCGTGGAAATAGGATGCGGCCAGCACATCGGCCACACCGAGGGCCTGGCCGATATAGCCCTGCCCCTGCACCTCACCCATCAAAAGCGCCTTGCGCCGGATGTTCCACGCGCGTTGTGCGAGTGAAACGTTCGAAATCGCGTGATCGCGACCCTCTGCCGTCATGGTGTCCTCCCTTTGGCGGCGTTGCCGTTGGAGGTGTGACTATCTGATCCCGGCGATCCCGTCCTGAACCGTGTATTACAGGTTTCGTTAGCCATAGCTTAACAACTATTGGGGTGGCACGAATTGGCTTTCGACGGCCTGTGCGCCAGACCCACGGGGGAGGGGCCGCCTTGGGCGGTGCGTTAGAAAGGGTGTCCGGGCCTGACCTTGATCCTCATGCCGGTGCGCGCCGAAGACCTGCCTTGCTCCTGATCCGGCATGGGTCTGGGCCTGTATCCGCTCTGGCCATGGCGGTTTTGCAGCCCGATCTGGCGCTGGGCTGCCTGATATTTGCGCCGTGCCAGCGTCAGGAAATGGCGCGCTATCAGCCTGCTGCACAGATCGACACACAGGCGCTGCCCGCCGTCCATTTTCAAAGGCAGGCGCCGCGTCGACCCCTCTTTACGGATTAAACATTAAATGGTACGACCATTATGCAAGGAGGACGGCTCTCATGAACAACGATATTTGCAGACTTCTGGGCATAGAGTTTCCACTCTTTGCCTTCAGTCACTGTCGCGACGTTGTGGCGGCGGTCAGTCGGGCCGGCGGTTTTGGCGTCTTCGGTGGTGTGCGCTGCACGGCGGAGGAACTCGAACAGGAGCTTGCCTGGATCGACAGGAATGTGGACGGGATGCCCTATGGCGCGGATCTGGTTTTCCCCGAGAAGACCAACGCCAAACGGGGTGCAACGCAGGAAGAGCTCATGGAGCTGGTCCCGCAGGCCCACAAGGATTTCATAGCCGGAATTTTGAGAGACCACGATCTGGAATTCTCACGGGACGATCAGTTGCTGCGCGCCCCGACCATTTCGGCGACGGTAGGAGAGGAACTGCTGGAGGTGGCCTTTCGCCACCCGATCAAGCTGATTGCGAACGCGCTGGGCTTGGCCCCCAAGCCGATGATCGACATGGCCAAGGCGCATGGGGTGCCGGTCGCCGCTTTGGTCGGAGCACCGAAACACGCGCTCCGTCAGGTCGAGGCAGGAGTCGACATCATCGTGGCGCAGGGCACGGAGGCGGGGGGGCATTGCGGCGAGGTGTCAACCCTTGTGCTGGTGCCCGAAGTCCTGCGCGCTTTGAAACAGGTGGGCCGCGACGTGCCGGTTCTGGCCGCTGGCGGCATCGTCAACGGGCGACAGATGGCCGGGATGATGGCGGTCGGCGCGCAGGGGGCGTGGACCGGTTCGGTCTGGCTTGCGACCTCGGACTCTGAAGTTTCGGACGCATTCCGCGACAAGATGCTGAAGGCGAGTTCGCGCGATACAGTGCGGTCGACGGCGCGCACCGGCAAGATGTGCCGTCAACTGCGTTCGACCTGGCATGACGCCTGGTCGGCACCCGGTGCGCCCGAACCACTTGGGATGCCGCTACAGGGCGTGATTGCAATACCCGCGCTCAACAAGGCCGAACAGGCCGCAGACAAGGGCAACGCAAAGGCACATGACATGGTCAGCTACTATGTGGGACAGGGCGTCGGTTTGATCGACGCGATCCGCACAACCTCGGCTGTGGTTCAGGACTTCAAGGAAGACTTCGCGGACGCTCTGGAGGCGATGAATTCCCTTCTCGAATGAGGTCGCTGACGGCGGCGACGGGCGTCTTGGCTCCGGACTTCATGTCAATGGCCGCAAGGGGGAAGGGAGCAGCCACGCCCCCCGATATCAAGCGCGCCGCCTGCCGCTCCAAGGGGGGCTCTGGCCGTTCCTGTCGCGGCGCAGGCGTCGATCTCTCAATGGGGCATCAACTGAATGAACCGGGCTTTGCACGTTGCGGTCAAGTCTTGCGGTCATGTCTTGTGGTTATGTCTTGCGGGCTGCCCCGGCCCAACCGAACCCGGCCCGTTTGGGTAGGCAGGAGATTGTCCCTGTGGTCAATGGCCTGCTAGCCTCCAGAGCCCGGCCTTTTCGACAACGCGCGATTCTGAGCACAGCTTTTCAAGGTGCGCCGCCACATTTCGCTCCGCGGCCATCGCGATATGCGGATCGGTTTTCCGGTAGACCGCCTTGGCAATCGTTTCGACGGTGGCGGGTGTGCATGTCAGGTGGTCGAGGATTTCCTTTTCCCGACGCATTCGGTTGCTGAGCAATCGTTCGACATAGGGTCTCGGGTCTTCCAGCACCGGACCATGGCCCGGTAGATAGATCCGGCTGTCGAGTTCGATCAGCCGCCGGAGTTGCGCACAATAGTCCTGCATGTTGCCGTCTGGCGGGCTGACAATTGTACTGTTCCAACTCATCACGTGGTCGCCGGAAAACAGAACGCCGTCCTCTGTGGCAAAACACAGGTGGTCGCTTGCGTGACCGGGCGTATGCAGAACGGTCAGCCCGGCGATCTTCTGCCCGTCGACAAGATAGCCATCCGGTTCAAAGGCGTCGTCCGGAAAAGCCCGCGACACAAAAACCGGCATGCCCGTCCGTTGCCGCAATGCGGGGGCCGCCCCGAAATGATCCGAATGGTGATGTGTGACCAATATGCCTGCGGGCTTTCCTTGCAGCGCCGCAATGATCGCCTCGAAATGTGCGCTGTCTTCCACTGGTCCGGGATCGACGACAAAGGTCTTGCCGGATGTCTCGACGATGTAGGTATTTGTCCCGTGATAGGTCATCTTGCTGGGGTTGTTGGCCACGAGCCTTTTGACACCCTCGGTGACATGCGTGCTCTGTGCCCGGAGCGGTTGCGGTTCTTCAAGAAACATGCGCGGCAGTCCTCACTATCGGGGGTCGCGGACAGGCTGGCCGCCCCGAATGGACAGGGGCACCCGTTCGTTTTGCAATCGTATCCGCCGGGTCCAACGGCCCGAAAGGCCCTTTGGCGGTAAAGACCCGACAAATGCCGTATGTCCTTTGGTCCCGGCGCGGCGGTTGGGCATGAAGTCCCCCGCTCACAGCTTTTCGGTCAGTTCCGGGACGGCCTGGAACAGGTCGGCGACAAGGCCGTAGTCGGCGACCTGAAAGATCGGCGCCTCTTC
>NZ_JBLXFB010000022.1:0-76482 GCF_048262615.1 Antarctobacter sp. | reverse complement strand
GGGCAGAAGACGAACGAGACCGCGATCGGAAACCTCGGTATGCTTCATGCCCCACCACGCAACGCATCAAGATAGGTCCGAACCGCGAGGATCTGCGGCAAGCCCCCGTCGATGGCGGTGTCGACTGGTCGGTTGCCACCAAAGAGCGGACCGGTGTTCGGTCGGGTGAACCAGCTTTTTGCCAGAGGCTCCGAGAAGTAGAGTTCAAGGGACTTGTAGATGCCAATTACAGCGCTGAGCCGCAGCAGTTGGTCCTTGGTAAGCTCCCCCGCGAAATCCGGCTTCTTCGCGCGCTTCCACGTGCTCTCTGACATGTCGGCAAGGCCAGCCGCCTCCTTGAGGCTGAGACCCCAGGCATCGGCCACGCGCGCATAAGCTTTCAACGCGACGGCGTTGATTTGTGCGGGTTCCCGAATTTTCTCTGCAACGTACATGGCGTCCTCCATTGGCCTCAATATAGTCCATATGGACTTATTGTAAAGGTCAAATGAACTTCGCATCTTGACCTCCGTTACCCGAACCGCCGCCCTCCTTCCGTGAACGTATACGCGTTGACGATGATCCCCTCCTCGATGGCCCGTCCGAAGTAAGGTGGTCGTAATCGGCCTCAAGCCGACGGTAAAGCCAGAGGGCCAATTCCCGCAGCGCCTCTGTCACGGCTTCTTCCGCCTCCTCGGTCAGCGGCTGCCAGGCCGGGCTGTCGCGAGTCACATCTACCGACATGGTATATGCCGCCTGGAAACTGAAGACATGGCCGCGTCACGAACGACAATCAGCCTCCGGCAAACCCGGCGCGATTCACTGCACTGTTTGGTTCCGGCTATGATTCC
This sequence comes from Antarctobacter sp., assembly GCF_048262615.1. Lineage (GTDB taxonomy): Bacteria > Pseudomonadota > Alphaproteobacteria > Rhodobacterales > Rhodobacteraceae > Antarctobacter. Next base: position 75,652 of record NZ_JBLXFB010000022.1, on the reverse strand, counting down.
GGGCGAAATTCCTCGCGATATGGTTTTCAGGCCATGGCACCGAAGCGGGCGGAAATTAGCGCCGCAGTTTCCTTCAAAACCGGTACATGCGGAAGCAGGCTTTCGATGGAAGCAACGTTTGTCGGCGCCCACAGGCTGAGTGCGGCAATTATCTTGGACTGATAGTCCAATACCGGCGCGGCGATTCCGCTGACCTGTAGGAACTCTTCACGATCACAGGTTGCATAGCCCTGACTTCGAATGCGGGACAGTTCGTCCGCAAGCCGGTCGGGATCTGTTATGGTGGTCTCAGTATATTTCTCAAGTTCGTAGCCCGCAGGCAGCGTCCCTTTCCCTTCGTTTCCATCGTAGGCTAGAAAGAGTTTGCCCGCAGCAGTGCAGTGCAGAGGTGATAGTTCGCCGACCTTGGCCGCGTATCGAACGGATTTCGTATCCAATGTCCTGATGAACATCACCGCGTCGCCATTTGGAATAGAGACAGCAACATTCAAACCGGTCCTGTCCCGCAGCTCCGCCAATTCAGCATCGCTGATTTGCTGAAGGTCTGTTTTTTGCCAAGCGGCACGCGCCCAGTTCAACACGCGCGGACCCAAGGTATAGGATCGTGTACGTTCCTCGTAGCTCAGCATCTCTTCGCCCAATAGGATCGCAATAATCCTGTGGGCAGAACTCTTGGTGAAACTCGTCGTTTCGACGATCTCGGTAAAGCTCATTGTGCTCTGCGAAGCAGCCAGCGTGTCCAGCACGGTGGCGCATTTGTCCACGATCGAGCTCTGTAGTTCGCGGCCCATCGATCATCTCCTCTTCGCATTTCGCGCCAAGCTATTGGTTCGCATCTGTCCTCACAAGAGGACCCTAGGCGCCCAGTTTTGCGCTTGACGCTCAGCAAGTCGAAGTCGATAGTTTCGCAATGCAATATCCCAGTCCCGAAAAGCAGGCGAATGGAAGCCAGACGAGGCAAGTCGCGCCGCGCAGGCCGCGCAGATAGAGCCAGAGCGCCGGTCAGTATCGCCCCGCCTCCTTCGGGAACGCGAGGCGGCATGTATCAGCCCCTCTCCGAAACGGATGTTCACAAAATCCACGCTGCCGCGCTGGAAGTTCTGGCACGCGTCGGCTTCAAGCCGCCCACGGAAACGGTTCGTAATCCAGTACTTTCAGCCAGTCCCTCAACGGAATTCCGACCGTTGACCATAGCTGATCTTTACGATCTCGCCCGGCTTTGCGACACGCTGCCCAACATTCAATGGTTCGCGCGACCTGTCGTTGCGACCGACATTGAGGATTGGCGGGAACTCGACCTCAACACCGTCTATGCGATTGCGAAGGGCACCAGGAAACATCTGGGCACCAGCATTGTCCTCGGCAAACACCTGTCCGAGATCATCGCCGAGGTCGCGCGTACCGAAAACCTCTATCCGGAATTGGCCGACCGCGACAGCCCGGACCGCTGGAAAGACAAGGGGTCGATGGACATTCGGGACCGCGCGGCGCGCAGGGTGCAGGATATTATACGAACCCACCACCCCGATAACAGAACACCTGAAGCGGATGCCACGGTGCGCGCGAGGTTCCCGATCCGCCTGCCCTGCTCGGAAACCGACCGACTGACGAGCCGGTGGTCGACGTGACGGCAGGTTGGGCCCATGAGAAATGACGCCAAGGTTGCCATCGTCGGCGGTGGCATTGTCGGCTGCGCCGTGCTTTATGCTCTGGCCAAGCGCGGCTGGACAGACGCGGTGCTGCTGGAGAGGCTGGAGTTGACCGCAGGCTCCACATGGCACGCGGCAGGCAACATCACCCATTTCGGCCACTACGCTGAAATCACCCGGCTTTACGTGGATTCCCTGAAAACCTATCAACAGGCAGAGGCGCAAACCGGACAGTCGATCGGATTTCATCCGACAGGCAGTCTTCGTCTGGCGACGTCAGCAGCCGAACTCGAGGCCTACAAGACATTAGAGCCGCTTTATGAAAAGCTTGGCGTGCCCTATAACGTGGTTGATGCCGACGAAGTCGAACGGCTTCATCCACTTGTCAACACCGACGGTCTGTTCGGCGCCGCACACACGCCTGCCGACGGGCATGTTGATGCATCCGGCGCGACCCATGCGCTCGCCAAGGCTGCCCGTGCAATGGGGGCGGATATCCGGCGCCAATGTCCCGTGACGCATATTCGCCAAATCGCCAACCAGTGCTGGCAGCTTGTGACGGAAACCGGGACACATTACGCCGAACATGTCGTATTGGCAGCCAGCTTCTGGACACGTGAGCTGGCATTGCAACTTGGTCTCGACTTGCCGCTTTATGCTTTTGAGCATCACGAGGTCATCACAGACGACGTGCCCGAGCTGAAGGCAATGGATCGCGAGGTGCCAACCATCCGTGACCCGGCTGCCCCCGCCAATACAAGGCAGGAGCGCCATTCTTTGCTCTGTGGCGTCTATGAAACTGACCCGGTTCTTTGGGCCACTGACGGAATTCCGAAGGCTTTCGGGCAGGAATTGCTGGTGCCCGACATGGATCGTTTGGAAAATCACCTGATCCACGTGATGGCGCGGATTCCGGCATTCGGAGCCAGCGGGATCAAGGCTGTGAACAACGGGCCTTTGTGCTTTCCGCCGGATGGTTGTCCGCTGGTCGGGCCAGTACTTAGTCATGCTGGCCTCTGGCTTGCAGCAGGTTTTCCCGTCGGCATCGGCACCGGCGGTGGCGCAGGCAAGTATCTGGCGGACTGGATGGTTGATGGGAAACCGCCCTACAGCCTGCCGCTTATCAACCCCGCCCGCTTTGCAACGTCTATGTCTGCGGAAGATTGCTTTGCCCAAATGAAGCGGACGTATGCTCGAGGCTATGTCATGCCCACCATAACTCGATGAAACGCTTTAGTCAGACCGCCGGAAAACCGCCATCAACTAGCAACTGTGTCGATGCGATGATTGATGTCACCAGGGGATTCCGGATTTGCGGATTACGCATGCGATGGTGATGAGCCTGCGCGCGATAGCAACGATAGCGGGTTTGTGCGGCTTGCCGCGCCCCTTGAGACGTTTGGCGGACCTCAGAACGGGATTATGACATGCGGCGGCGCGTTGCCGAGGACAACGGGATCGCCGCGCATGGCGTTCTTTGGGTGGCCGATCAATTACTGAGAGAGCGCCTTTGGGATCCCAAGCAGCTTAAAACGGCCTTGACGACGTTGTCGGCGCCGGCTGAACCGCGCCGGGCTTGCCTCTGCATTCATTGAAACATCGGATCTCGCAGAACGTGCAAATTTTATCTGAAGCGCGGGCAACTGCCAGTCGGATCGCGTCGGACTTGTGGGGGTGAACGTTTTCTGCCCCCAGAACATCGAGACAGTGTAGCCGTTTAAGGACATTGACGACGCTTGGATTTGCGGCGATCAGGTGCAGATCATTGCCCCGTTTGCGGGCGCGACGTGCTTCCGACAGAATGAAATCGGCTCCGGCAAGATCGATCTTTCCGACACCCTTGAGGTTGAGGATGCAGGTCTTGAAACCGTCTCTCTCCTCCATCCTCCGGAACTCCCGTTCAACATGCTCGACCGAGGCGAAGAACAGCGGCCCTTCGATACGGACAAAGCGGATTTGTGGACATTGCGGCAGATCGAAGGCCTCGGCGTTCACGAAGACCCTCCGCCCGTTCACTTCGGTCGGCGCACCGACCGCAACAACCGGGTGTGCGCTCTTGTTCAAAAAGACCGCCAACGAAGAGACAACGCCAACAAAGATCGCAAAGTCGAGTTCGGACAGAATGCCGGTGAGAAAGGTGGCGCCGAGGATGAAGGTCTCGGAGCGGCTGGTTGCCAAGATATGACGGATTTCCGCCACGTTGATCAGCTTCCACGCAACATAGAGGATGATCGCCGACATGGCAGGCACCGGCACGAACCGAACGAACGGAGCCAGCAGGATCAGCAGAACGGTCAGGAAACCGGCCGCGAAGATCGCCGACATGGGCGAGGCTGCCCCGCTTTCCGCGTTCAGGCCCGACCGGGTAAAGGACCCGGAACCGGCGTAGCACTGAAAAAAGGCGCCGGTGAGGTTCGACAGGCCCTGGCCCACCATTTCCTGGTTGGAATCGTAGGCCTCGCCGCGCCGGATCGCAAAGGATTTGCCGATCGAGATCGCTTCCAGCAAGCCCACGAAGGCCACCGCGAATGCGGCAGGCAGAAGGTCCCCCATGGTGTTCATGTCCAGTTCGGGCAGCCCGAAACTTGGCAGGACCGCATCGAGCGGCGAAAACATCGCCACGTCCGATGCCCCGGCCCCGATCGCAATGGCCGTAAGCGATCCGGCCACGAGTGCGATGATGTATCCGGGCAGCCGCCGGTTGATCCGGGTCGCTGCGATCAGGCTCGCAAGCGTCACCGCCGAGATGATCACCGCGTCGGTGTTCAGTGCGTCGATGCCCAGGGCGATCTCCGACAGGCGATCCAGTGCGCCGCCGGATCCTGCCGCCAGACCCAGCGCCGGACCAAGCTGCGACACCGCGATCAGGACCGCAGCGGCGGCGGTGAACCCCACGATCACGGAATGAGAGATGAATGCGATCAGCCCGCCCAACCCCGCGAGCCCTGCCCCAAGTTGCAACACGCCGACGAGGAAGGTCAGCGCCAGCGCCAGCGCGATGTAGGTCTCGCTGCCGGGAATTGCGAGGCCGCTGAGCGACGCAAAGAGCACGGCGGAAATGGCGGTCGTCGGCCCTGAAACCATCACGCGCGATGATCCCCATAGGGCCGCGACAATCGTCACAATGATCGCGGTGAATAGCCCGTATTCCGGCGGGAGACCCGCGATAATGGCAAAAGCCACGCCCTGCGGCAGCACGATGGTGGCATTCGTCAGGCCCGCGAGCGCGTCGGCCTTCAGCGATGCCGGGGTCTGGCCACGGAACCATGGTCGAACCGGCGAAAGCCGGCCGAAAACTGCGCGCGTCCCGCCCATCCGGTCAGGACGCCTTACCGATGTTTTCTTCATCGGTGCCTTCCTCGAACAAAACCGCATTGAGTTCGGCCTCGTTTCGGTAGCCAATCAGGATGCCTGCCTTGGCCTCTCCGAGTTTGGTATCGCGCGCGGCGATCCATTTATCTGATCGGGTCGTGCGCTGTGAGGTTCGCCGCGTCCAGTCGAAGAATAGCCGTTCCAGCCGGGCAATCTCGCCTTTGCAGGCGGGATCATCCCCCAGATCGGTCAACTCGTCGGGGTCGTTCTGAAGATCGAACAGCATCGGTCGGAACCGTTCGGCGAAGACGAATTTCCAGCGCCCGTCGAACAGCATCGTCAGTTTGGCATCCCTGATCTCGACGCCAAGCCGCCGCCGGACGTCGCGCATGGAATAATCATATTCGGAAACCGCGAAATCCCGCAGTTTGTCGGTCTGACCGTGAAGGATCGGCAGCAGCGACCTGCCTTCAAGGATATGCGGCGCCGCGTCGCCGCTGAAATAGTCGAGGATCGTTGGCACGATATCGATCGCCTCGACCAGAGCGGTAGTTTTCAGCCCGCGCGTGGCGTCGGCCTTGGGCGATGGATCGACGACGATCAGCGGGATACGGGAGGACGCGTCGTGAAACAGTTCCTTCTCGCCCATCCAGTGATCGCCAAGGTAGTCGCCGTGATCCGAGGTGAAGACGATCATCGTCTCTTCCGAAAGACCCTCGGCGTCCAGAAACGCCATCAGCCGGCCGATCTGGTCGTCGATCTGTTTGATCAGGCCCATATAGGCCGTCAGCACGCGGGTTCGGGTGCCGTCGTCGCAGAAGGCGCGGCTGACGCGTTCCTCCATGAAGGCGCCGTAGACCGGGTGGGGGTCGATACGCTCATCCTCGCTGCGCACCGGGTCCAGATGCGTCTCGGGGCCATACATGTCGTGATAGGGCGCAGGCACGATATAGGGCCAGTGCGGCTTGATGTAGCTGAGATGCAGGCACCAGGGCGTGTCCCCGGCCTCGCGAATGAAATCCATCGCGCGGCTGGTGATATAGGGGGTTTCGCTTTCCTCATCGGCGGCGCGGGCGGGTTTGTCGGCATTGTCCATGAACCAGCCGCTGAGAAGATTGCCGTCCGCGTCCTCGGCGCTGTTGGCGACGGTGTGCCAGGGGTTCTCGTCAGACCAGCCGCGCTCTTTCATGAAGGTGTCATAGGCGGTGTTGCGCGGATAGCGCGGGCCATCCGGGTGTAGCCCATCCTCGCGCTCATAAGGTTCGAACCCGCATTCGGCCACCAGCGCGCCGATGGTGCTGTCGGGCGCAAGCCCGAGGCGGCGCATGCCCTCCACATCGGCGGTCATGTGGGTCTTGCCACACAGCGCAGTACGCACGCCCAAGGGCCGGAGATGGTCGCCAAGTGTCATTTCGCCCACTTTCAGTGGGATGCCGTTCCAGGTCGATCCGTGCGAGCTGACATAGCGCCCGGTATAAAAAGACATCCGCGACGGACCGCAGATCGGCGACTGAACGTAGGCGCGATCGAACAGCACCCCGCGCTGCGCCAGTCTGTCGATGTTTGGCGTGTGCAGATGCGGGTGCCCGGTGCAGGACAGGTAATCCCACCGAAGCTGGTCGCACATGATGAAAAGGACGTTTCTGGTCATGATCCGGTACCACCTGGAATTTTGACCGGGGCGCTGCCGCCCCGATCGGTTTTCGTTTTCAGCCGCGGGCGATGTCGGGGATCGTCACGCCCAGTTCTTCCAGCGCGCGCAATGCGCCGGGATGCAGCGGCATGTTGATATCCTGCACCGCCACCTGAGGCGTGATCGCGGCGAGCCAGGGGGCACTGTCGCGCATCTCGTCCACGCCGGCATAGAAGGTCCTGGTCATCTCGTAGATCATCTCTTCATCGGCATCCTGATTGGTGACGATTCCGACGGTGACGCGCAGCGTCGTGGTATCTTCGGTATTGACCTGGTTGTCGCCATAAATTCCGGCCGGCAGTGTGGCGAGCCCGAAACCGGGGCGGCTTGCCAGCGTCTTGATGGCCTCCGAGTCCAGTTGATCCTGCGGGATTCCGAGGAAGCGGATCGGATTGGTCACGGCGATCTGGGTCAGCACCGGGCTGGGCGCGTTGGTCGGATTGCAGTAGATGTCCAGATTGCCGTCCTGAAACGATGCTGCGGCGGCGTCCCATCCCAGGTCCACGGCTTCGTAATCAGTATCCGCCACCAGACCGGTCACGGCCTCGAAGAGGCGCGACATGGTTGCGTAGGCAGCACTTCCCGGAGGCCCAAGGAAGACGCGCTTGCCTGCACCGTCGCTCATCGAGGTGATGCCGGAGGATTCGTAGACGGCGATATGGTAGACGCCCATCGGGAAGTTCAGGACGGTACGCAGCCGCTTGGCCAGTTCCGGTGCCTGGTCGATGGTCTCGAACATCGCGCTCTGGTTGACCATGAGCGAATGCAGGGCCGGCGAGGACATGCAGAACGCGGTCCGGCCCATTGCCACCTCGAGGGCGTGGCGGGTGGCGGCACCCGTGGCATTGATCTGGATCTCGTAATCCGGCAGTTCCCGGTTGATGATATTGGCAAAGGTGGTCATCACGAGGTTCGGGCTGGTGCCCGGCCCAAGGGTCGACATGCGCAGCAATTCCCTGGCTATTGCGGCCCGCGGCAGCATGGATGCGGTTGCGGCGGCGGCGGTGCCAAGCAGGACATCGCGGCGGTTCAGAGTGATGGACTTCATGATGTGGGTCTCCCTTTTGTTTTTCATGAAACTTGGTTTTTGATGGTGAGGTCCAATCGGTCGACGTACATCAGACCGATGGCGGCTGCGGCGGCGACCCATGACACGGTCGACCCGAAGAAGATCAGGGCAATGGCCAAACCCAATCCGACTGGCATCATGTAGGCCTTGCCCCGGCGCGGATAGCAGGACCGCGAGATCAGGATCGTGGCGAGCAGGACGAAGATGATCGACTGGAGCGACTCAGACAGGTCATACCCGGTCCCGAGCAGCAGCGCCGGTTGGTAGATGAAGGCGAACGGGATCACGAAGCCGGGAAGCGCCAGCCGCGAGGCCTCGAATGCCGTGGCCATGGGGCCAGAGCCTGCGATCGGTGCCGCCGCGAAGGCGGCCAGCGCCACGGGCGGCGTCACCGCTGACAGCACGCCGAAATAGAGCACGAACATGTGGGTATGGATGATCGGCACGCCGAGGCTTTGCAGCGACGGTCCCATCACCAAAACGATGATCAGATAGGCCGGGACGGTCGGCATCCCCATTCCCAGCAGCAGGCAGGCGATGGCCATCAGCACAAGCGACAAGATCAACTGATCATCCGCGAGGCCCGAGAGCAGCGAGGCAAAGCGCAATCCGACGCCGGTCATGTTCAACACGCCGATGACGATGCCCACGGCCCCGACAATAACGACGAGCTGGGCCGAGATCAGACCGGCCGACTTGACGAATTTCAACCATGCCTGTCCATTGGCCACGAGGTCCGGCCGGATGGCAAAGCCCAGGACGGCGGCAAGCGCGACACCGATAAATCCGGCATAGGCGGGCGACGAGCCGCCGACCATCGTCACCACGATACCCGCAAGCGACAGAACGAAGATCCCCATCTGCACAAGTTCGCGCCAGTTGAAGGAAAAGCTTGGCCGGGGCTCATCGGCGAGGTCCATGTTGCGCGCGGCGCTTGAGATCGCGACGAAAAGACCGCCGTAGTAAAGCAGGGCCGGCACCGCCGCGGCGACGCAGATCGTGAGGTAGGGCTGACCCGTGACGTCCGCCATGATAAAGGCCACCGCGCCCATGATAGGCGGAGTGATCTGGCCGCCGCTGGACGCGGCGGATTCCACCGCCGCCGCGAAGCGGGCCGAAAAACCGCGTTTCTTGATCAGCGGGATGGTGATGACGCCGGTCCCCACGACGTTTGCCACCGCACTGCCCGAGATCGTGCCAAAGAGCCCGCTTGCCACCGTGGCCGCTGCGGCTGGACCAGAGCGCATACGCCCGGTGGCCGCCATCGCGAGGCGGACAAGAACAATGTCGATTGCGAGCAGTTCGAGAAGCGCGCCGAAGATGATGAAGATCAGGATAGTGGAAACGACTGTCGCCATCGGGCGCCCGAACACGCCGTCGAACGAAAACCACAGGACGGTCATGAGTTCTTCTGTCGAGATGCCGGCATGGCGCAGGAATCCGGGGGCAAGGTGCCCGAACGCGCCGTAGGCCAGCAGCAGGCCCGCGACCAGCGCCATCACCAGCCCAACCGAGCGTCTCGTCAGTTCGATCACCGCGACGAGACCCAAAAGCCCCATCCAGATATCCGTCGCCGACAGGAAATAAAGCCCGGTCTCGATCTGCTGAGCGGCCAGGAAGTACTGATAGACGGCAAGGAAAAGCGCGATCGCAGCAGCGACGAGCAGTGCGCGGTCGACAATGCCGGTGGACTTGCCGAGGCCGGCAAGTGTGATCAGCAGGCCACCGAGAAGAAGCATGCCAACTCGCAAGTAGGAATCCGAGAACACACCAAATACGGACACGTAAAAGACGACCCCGACGACCACGAGCGAGAGGCCCGCAATTGCGTATTCGAGATACGCGTTCCATTTGAACTCCAACACATCATCCTCCCTGGTGTGACTGGCGTCATTGAGTCCGATCGTTGCCTTCGGACCTCCGACGAATGTCCAAAGCCTATCGAACGATTGGACTCGAATCGATTTGGCGTTACACTGGGTGAAACGACGCCATGACAAAACTCAACCGATCCATCGAACGCGGACTGACGGTGCTTGAGGTTATCCATATCTCGGGGGCCATTTCGCTCGCCCGCCTCGCGGCGCGGACGGAACTTTCGAAACCGACGCTGCTGCGGATATGCGCCACGCTGGAAAGCCGGCGTTGGCTGATGCGCAGGAACAGCGATGGATGGTATCAGATCGGCTCTGCCTTTCCCGCCACGGGGGGGAAGCCGGATCTGGTCGATCGGCTGGTGGCCGTCGCCAAGGAAGAGATCGTGCGCCTGTCCCAGGAAACCGGGCTGGGGGTCGATTTGGCTGCTGCTATTGGCGGAGGTCGAACCGAAATCGTAGATACAACCCGTGTCTTCAAGAAGCACGGAGTCTATCCCGATGCGGTCGGATTTCGCCCTTCTCCAATCCTCTCGGCGCTCGGCGCAGCTTACCTCTCGGGCCTCGCGAAACCGGCGCTGGCCGAGGCGCTGCGCGACCTCGTGAAAAGACTTCCGCGTGAAGATGCGGCCGCCGTTCCGCAGTTGCCCCAGATCCTGAAGTCCATCGCCGAAAAGGGCTATGCGACACGGGCAGAAGGCCATTGGGGGCGAGCGGTGGATTATGGCGAGCTGCCATCGGCAATCGGTGTTCCGATCCTGGCAGTTGCGGAACCGGTCGGCGCACTCAACCTAGTCTGGAACGCCAGCTATCGCTCCATCGAGGCCGTTGCCGGGGATCACCTTGCACAGCTTCAAGCCACGGCAAGGACGATTGGGCAATGTTACGCCGACTTCGCCTGACCTGTATTCGCAAAAGAGGCTCAGGGGCGCAGGTCTGGCAAGTCGCGAAAGCAATCCAACGCTTCGGGGTTCTCCAGCGAGTCGGTGTTCTTTACCGCCCGCCCGTGTATCACATCGCGCACCGCCAACTCGCTGATCTTGCCGCTTTTTGTGCGCGGAATATCCGCAACGGCCAGAACCAGAGCAGGCACGTGCCGGGGTGAGGAACCCTGCCGGATCGCGGTTCTTATTTCCTTGATCAGCCCATCGGACAGCTCTGCGCCCGCCGTCAGGGACACGAACAGGACAACGCGCATGTCGTCACCGATGTCCTGCCCGACAACGACGGCTTCCTTCACCTGCGGGAACTTTTCGACCTCGGCATAGATCTCTGCCGTTCCGATGCGCACCCCGCCCGGATTGAGGGTGGCATCCGAACGCCCGTGAATAACGAAACCGCCGGTGTCGCGCCGCTCGGCAAAATCGCCCTGGCACCAGACGCCCGGAAAGCGCTGGAAATAGGCACCGCGGTAGCGCGCGCCGTCCGCGTCGTCCCAAAAGCCCAGTGGCATCGACGGGAACGGGGCCGTGCAGACAAGTTCGCCCTTCTCGCCGTCTTCGGCCTGATGGCCGTCATCGCGCCAGACATCGACGGTAAGGCCGAAGCCCGCGCGCTGGATTTCGCCGCGATGGACCGGGGCCGTCGGATCGCCGGTGACAAAGCAGGACACGATATCCGTGCCGCCCGAAATCGAGGCAAGATGCAGGTCCTGTTTGATGGTGTCATAGACATAGTCGAAACCGTCGCCGAGCAGGGGCGAGCCGGTCGACATCATCGCGCGCAAGTCGCCCAGATCGTGCTCTGCGCCGGGGCGGAAGTCCACCTTGCGCAGGCTGTCGATGTATTTGGCCGATGTCCCGAAATGGGTCATATGCTCTTCGCTGGCGTAGTCAAAGAGCACCTCAGGTCCGGGATGGAACGGCGAGCCGTCGTAAAGCAACAGCGTCGCGCCACGGGCAAGGCCGGAAACCAGCCAGTTCCACATCATCCAGCCCAGCGTGGTGAAAAAGAACAGCCGATCCTCTGGCCGGATATCGGCGTGGAGCGCATGCTCCTTGAGATGCTGCAACAGCACGCCCCCGGCGCGATGAAGGATACATTTCGGCGCGCCGGTCGTGCCCGAAGAAAACACGATGTAGAGCGGATGATCGAAGGGCAGCCGGACGAAGCTCAGGGGTGCGGCGGCGTACCCGGATTCCAGAGCCGAAAAGGTAATGCCGTTGTGCAGTTTGTCTGCGACGTCCTGTGCCGAGCCAAGATAGTCGATGACAACGGTTCGGGTGAGCGAGGGCAGTTGCTGGACAATAGCGCCAAGTTTCTGGCCAATCTCGAACCGCTTGCCAGCATACCAGTAGCCATCGGTTGCAAACAGCACCTTCGGCGCGATCTGGCCAAAGCGGTCGAGCACCGCACGTGCGCCGAAATCCGGCGATGCCGAGCACCACGTCGCGCCCAGCGAAACCGTGGCCAGCATCGCGGCGACGGCTTCGGGGCGGTTTGGCAGAAGTCCGGCGACCCGGTCTCCCGCGCCCACGCCAGCCTCGGCAAGCGCCTGCTGCAACCGCGAGACGTGGCTTTGCAGCTCGCCCCAGCTCCAGCAGAGCCGGGCCTTGTCCTCGCCGCGGAACACCAGCGCCGGGGCGTCCGGATCACGGTCGCCGCCGAGGCACATGAGGTTTTCCGCAAAGTTCAGCCGTGCGCCGGGGAAGAAGCGGGTCGAGAGCATATCATCGCCGGTCATGAACGGCGCGTCCCCCTTCTCGCCGATCACGCCGAAATAATCCCACAACGCGCTCCAGAACTCCTCGGGATTGTCGAGCGCCATGGCGGCGAGATCCGCGCCGTCTTCGACACGGCGCCCTGCGCGCCTGCCGATATGGCTTCCGAACGCCGCGATCTCCGACGACGCAACGCGGTCTTCGGACGGAGTCCACATCACCTCGGCGGTCACGGCCGGCCCTCCCGCGTACTCTTGGCCGGCAATATCGTCCCGACGCAGGGACCAAAGCCGATGCGATAGCCGTCGCCTTGCGCGTGACCGTGCAGGGCCAGGGTATCGCCATCCTCAAGGAACGTTCGGGTTTCGCCACCGTCCAGCGTAAGCGGGTCCCTGCCGCCCCAGGTCATCTCCAGAAGCGAGCCGAACATGCCCTTCTCGGGTCCCGAGATTGTGCCGGAACCCAGCAGGTCGCCGGTGCGCATGGCACAGCCCGAGGAGGCGTGATGCGCAAGCTGCTGCGCGGCAGAGAAATAGAGCGTGTTGTAGTTGGTTTCGCAAATGATTTTGGGCTTGCCCCCCGGCGCTGCCATCGTGACCGACAGGTCGATGTCATAAAGCATCGGGCCGGTGTCCTTGATGTGGGGCAGCAACTCCTTTTCCCGCTTCGGCGCGTCGCAGCGGAAGGGGTCGAGGGCCATTTTCGTCACGACCCAGCAGCCGATCGTCGTCGCGAAGGCCTTGGACTGAAACGGCCCGAGCGGCTGATACTCCCATGCCTGGATGTCGCGCGCCGACCAGTCGTTCAGCAGGACATAGCCGAAAATCATGTCGTCCGCTTCGTCAACGCTGATTTGCTCGCCCATGGCCGAGGGGATGCCCACAACGGCGCCCATTTCAAGTTCGATGTCGAGGCGCCTGCTGGCCCCAAGACTGGGCGCGTCATCCTGCGGGCCCTTCAACTGACCCATTGGGCGATTGAAATCTGTACCAGTGACCACAACCGTCGAGGCGCGGCCATTGTAACCGATGGGAATGTGCAGCCAGTTGGGCGGCAGGGCATTCTCGGGGTCGCGAAAGAGCGAGCCAACGTTGAAGGCATGCTGCCGTCCTGCATAGAAATCGGTATATTCGGTGACCTGGAACGGAAGATGCATGGCGACGTCGGCCATGTCGTAAAGTGCGGCCCGCACCGCGTCCGTTTCGTTCCCCGCGCGCAGCAGATCGGTCAGTTTGTCGCGAACGTCCTGCCAAGCCCCTTTGCCCTTGCCCATGAATGTATTGAGCGCGGGTTCGTGGAAGCCGGACTCCGGCAGCAACCCGGCCGATTGCAACGCGGCAAGGTCGAGCACCTTGTCCCCGATGGCCACCGCGCATCGCGGCGCGTCGCCTGCCGAGAAGACGCCGAAAGGCAAGTTGTTCAGGGGAAAGGGGCAGTCGGCGCGGTTCGCGGTTTCAACCCATGAGCGGATCAGGTCGGTCATCGGAATATCCTTCTTCAGGTGGCGTCGGGTTGGTTCTCGGGGAGAGCGGCCTTGAAGGCCGGCAGCGCAAGACAGCGGGCCTCGATCCCGGTCAGGCGCGGGAAGGGTGCGAGATCGCACCCCCAGCGATGGGCGTTATACAGTTGCGGCACGAGGCAGAGGTCGGCCAGCCCCGGAGCCTCGCCAAAGCAGAACGGCGTTTCTGGTGCGATCAGCCGCTCGAATGCGGCGAAGCCGCGCGTCATCCAGTCGTTCATCCAGGACACCGCCTCGTCCTGACCATGGCCCATGGATTTCAGCTTCGCGACGACGCGCAGGTTATTCACGGGATGTACATCGGCGGCGATGGTCAGCGCGGCCGCGCGAACCTGCGCTCTTGCCACCGGCTCTGCGGGCAGAAGCGCAGGTTGGGGATGTGTTTCCTCCAGCCAGTCGAGGATTGCCATGGATTGGGTCAAAACAGTGCCGTCCTCAAGCACAAGCGTCGGCACGCCGCGTCCGGGATTCAGAGCGACGTAATCCGTCGCCCCCTGCTCCCCTGCCACCAGGTTCACCGGGGCCGTCTCGAAAGTCAGTCCCTTGAGGTTCAGGGCGATCCGCACACGGTAGGACGTGGTGGACCGCCAATAGGTATAGAGCCTCATTTCTTGCCCGGCGTGCCGTCGAACTTCTTTTCGAGGCTTTTCCAGACGTCGATGTAATCCTCCTGAAGCGGCGCTTCCTTGCCTGCGAACCGGGTCAGGTGCTGCGGGAAACGGGTCTCGAACATGAAGGACATGGTGTCGTCGAGCTTGTCCGGGCCGAGATTGGCGTTCGACGCCTTCTCGAACGCTTCGCGATCTGGGCCATGGGGAAGCATCATGTTGTGCAGGCTCACACCGCCGGGCACAAAGCCCTGCGGCTTGGCGTCATACTCGCCGTAGATGTTGCCCATCAACTCGGACATGATGTTCTTGTGATACCAAGGCGGGCGGAAGGTATCCTCCATCACCATCCACCGCTCGCGGAACAGCACGAAGTCGATGTTGGCCACCCCCGCCTGGCCTCCGGGCGCGGTGAGCACGGTGAAGATCGAAGGGTCGGGATGATCGAACAGGATCGCGCCGACCGGGCAATAGGTGCGCAGGTCGTATTTGTAGGGCGCGTAATTGCCATGCCAGGCGACAACGTCGAGCGGGCTCTGGGCGATCTCGGTCCGGTGGAATTGGCCGCACCATTTTACCGTCACCGTCGACGCCGCCTCACGGTCTTCGAAGGCGGCCACCGGGGCCTTGAAATCGCGCGGATTGGCCATGCAGTTTGCCCCGATGGGTCCGCGGCCCGGCAGCTCGAATTTCTGGCCGTAGTTTTCACAGACAAAGCCGCGCGCAGGACCGTCCAGCACCTCGACCCGATAGACGAGGCCACGCGGGAGGATGGCGATCTCCTTGGGTTCGAGATCGATGATCCCGAGTTCGGTGGCGAAGCGCAGTCGGCCTTCCTGCGGCACCACGAGAAGCTCGCTATCGGCCGAGAAAAAGTAGTCGTCGACCATGGATTCGGTCACAAGATAGATATGGCTCGCCATGCCGACCTGGGTGTTCACATCGCCCGCCGTGGTCATGGTGCGCATGCCGGTAAGCCAAGTCAGCTTGTCTCCCGAATGCGGAACCGGGTCCCAGCGATACTGGCCCAGACTGGTCACATCCGGGTGGATGTCGGGGGCCGAACGGAAATGGGGCAGATCGATCTTCTCGTAGCGGTGGCTGTGCTTGACCGAGGGTCGAATGCGATAACACCAGGTGCGTTCGGGACGTACATCGGTAAAGGCCGTTCCGGACAACTGCTCGCCGTAGAGGCCATAATTGCATTTCTGGGGGCTGTTCATGCCCTGCGGCAAGGCACCCGGCAGGGCCTCGGTCTCGAAATCGTTGCCGAAGCCTGGCATGTAACCGGGGGTGACTGTTTTGCCATCCGCCTTTGTGAGTTCTGCCTTGTCCTGAACGTTCATGTCGACGCCTCCTGGTAGATCTGAAGGCCGTTTCACCGGCCAAAAACTTCCAGAACTCTATGTCGCTGCGCCTGTCAGGGTCGAGAAAGCGTTTCACCAGGTGGAATTCGTCGCCGTGGGCGCGGATCGCTGGCCCACGGCCCTTGCATCAACGTCCTGCAAGCCGTTTTCGGTGCCGCTGTAGCCATCGTTGCAAGGGAGTTTTCTGCAAGAACTGGGAGTTCGGCAAGGGCCGCAGCATCAAAATAGTCGTTGCAGTCATGAGTCCTCATCCTGAACGCCAAGTTTTGTGCTTACCTTATTGATATGACGAACTTTATCAGATTCAAGGCGGACAAAGCCGCCCTCGGATGGCGCAGATCACTCCGCAGCCATCATCGTCGCTTCATCACTCGGCAGGTCTGAGGTGAGGAAGGCAATCAGGTCGACGTCTTCGGCTTTTTCGGTGTCGGAAACACCGTCAGACCACCCTGCCCTTCCGCCTCGCGCCCGGCCAAGGCTGGACTCCGACACCAACCAGAAACTGGACCGCAAGGTCGGGATCAAACGGACCCCGGACAAAGCTTCAAAGCGCCGCGCCGATGTCCTCCATCGACGGGAAAGCCGCTGTGCGCCACCGCCCGGATCAAGTCGAGAACACCAAAGGCATGCTCACCTCATACCATTGCCAAAGCGGCATCTTTCGATGTTTTCTGCCCGCTTGCGATCAACGCGCGGGTGTATTCGTGGTTCGGTGTGAAGAAAACCGCGCCCGTAAGTCCTTGTTCGACGACTTCGCCGCGCCGCATCACAAGACAACGGTCGCAGAGTTCGCGGACCACTGCCAGATCATGCGATATGAACAGGTAGGTCAGGTTCATTTCTTGTCGAAGCTGCTTCAGGAAGTCCAACACCTTGGCCTGCACAGACACGTCGAGCGCCGACGTCGGCTCGTCCAGCACCAGGAGCTTGGGGTTGAGCGAAATGGCGCGCGCAATGCAGACGCGTTGTTTCTGCCCGCCGGACAGTTCATGCGGGTAGCGGTATTTCATGATCCGCGGCAGGTGAACGATATCGAGCAACTCGTCGAGGCGGCGCTCGCGTTCGAGTCGCGACATTTTCCGGTTCAACCGCAAGGGCTCGGTGATGGCGTCGCCAATTGTATGCCGCCCGTTCAGCGCCGAATGCGGGTTCTGAAAGACCATCTGCATGTCCCGCCGCGCCACCAGCATCTCCGCCGGTGAAAGCTGCGTGATCTCGCGATCCTCAAAGCGAACAGACCCGGAGGTTGGCTCGATCAGCCGCAGGATCATCCGTGCCAGTGTCGACTTGCCCGATCCGCTTTCGCCCACAACGCCGAGGATTTCGCCCTTTTCAACCGAGAACGACACGTTCTTTACCGCGTCCAGAGTGCCACCACCCGCAAGATTGAACCGCTTGCGCAAGTTGCTGACTGTAAGGATCGGGTTCTCGGTCGGCGCGGTCTGCGGCACCTCCCCGGTTCCGGTGCCAAGCTCGGGCACGGCGTCCAGCAATTCCACCGTATAGGGGTGTTTGGGCGCGGTCAGGATCTCACGCGTCGTGCCCTGCTCAACGATTTCGCCGTGCTTCATCACCGCGCATTTCTTCGCCACGGTGGCGACCGCACCGATATCGTGGCTGATGAAGATCACCGTAAGGTTCAGCCGTTGCGCAAGATCGTTGATCAGATCCAGAACCTGCGCCTGCACCGTCACATCAAGCGCCGTCGTCGGCTCATCCGCGATCAGGACGTCGGGATGACCGGCCAACGCCATCGAGATCAGCACCCGCTGGCGCATCCCGCCCGATAGCTGAAAGGCGAATTGATCCAGAACCCGCGCTGGATCGGGAATATCCACCTGCGCCAACAGATCGGCGGCAAACTCCAGCCGTTCGGTTTTTGTCCCCACCGGATTGCCCGCCGCGCGTCGGTGCGCCGCGATCACGTCGATGATCTGGGTGCCGACGGTTATCAGCGGATTGAGATAGGTCATCGGATCCTGGAAAATCATGGAAATCCGGATCCCGCGCAGCTTGCGCCAGCCCTTCTCGGTCAGGGCGGTCAGGTCGATACCGTCAAAGGTCATCTTTCCGTCGACATGACGCGCATTTGAGGGGCCGATCCCGAGCATGGTGCGCACCAGCACCGATTTGCCCGATCCGCTTTCACCCACGATACCGAAGGTATCTCCACGCTCGATTTCGAGTGAGATGTTCTTGAGCACATGCAGCGTTCCGTCGAACGTGTCGATATCGAGGCTGAAGTCCTGAATTTTGATCAAGCTGGTCATCTGTCACGGCTCCTCGGGTCAAGAATGTCACGCAGCCCGTCGCCCAGCAGGTTGAAGCCCAGGACGGTCAGAAAAATCGCTGCGCCGGGGAAGACGGAATACCACCACCAGTCCGGCATGTAGGTCCGAGCGATAGAGATCATGGCACCCCATTCCGGGCTGGGCGGACGCGCACCGAGACCGATAAAGCCCAGAGAGGCCGCGGCGAGGATGGCCATGCCGATATCGAGGCTGACCTTGACGATCACCGGCGACAGGCAGTTGGGCAAGATGTGGTGCCACAGAATCCAGGGCGTCCTGGCGCCGATGGAGCGGGCGGATTCGACGAAAAGCTCTTCTTTCACGGAAAGCGTCTTGGCTTCGACCAGCCGCACATAACCTGGCCACCAAACCAGCGACAGCGCCAGCACGCAATTGGTGATCCCCGGCCCCAGCGCCGCGACAATGGCCAGAGCAAGCGCCAGCCCCGGCACCGACAGGAACAGGTCGGTCAGCCGCATGATGATGGCCCGCGTCCAGCCGCCTTGATAGCCAGCAACGATGCCCAGCGGCACGCCGATCAGCGCGGCAATCCCGGTGATCAGGAGCCCGATCCAGAGCGAGGTGCGCGCCCCGATGATCACCCGTGACAGGATGTCGGCGCCCATTTCATCGGTGCCGAACCAGTGCTCGGCGCTTGGCGGCATCAGCCGCTGCGACATATGGATCGCCCCTGCGGCATCTTCCGGGTAGGGTGCAATCATCGGCCCGAAAACGGCGAGGAACAGGAAGCCTGCTACAAGCGCCAGCCCGACCATCGAGGTGAAACTCCGGCGCAGCGTGTGGACATAGAGACGCCACATGCGAATCCGGCTGGCATTGCGTTCGCGAAAGCCGGGCTTGGCGGGGCTTGCGTCAATCTGGGTCATGCCGCTTTCCTCAGTCTGGGGTCGACCCATGCATAGGCCAGGTCAACGAGTGTATTGATGAGGACGAAGAAGAAGGTGATGATCAGCGTCACGCCGATCACCGGCTTGAAATCCGACGCCAGCGCCGATGATACGGCGTAAAGCCCCAACCCCGGCCAGTCGAACACCGATTCCACCAGGACGGTCGAGCCCAGCATCCAACCGAACCTGAGGCCGATGATGGCCAGTGTCGGCAAGAGCGCGTTCTTGAAGGCATAGAACCCGATCACCCGGCGTCGCGAAAGCCCATGCGCCCGTGCCGCGATGACGTGGTCGGATTGCAGCACCTCGATCATCTCAGACCGGCAGACCCGGAGAATCGAGGCAAGACAGGGAAAGGACAGCACAATGGCAGGCAACAGAATATAGGACAACGCGGTGCCGAACTTGGCAAGGTCGCCGGCAATCAAACTGTCGATCAGATAGAAACCGGTAACCGCATCGGGCGGCGACATCACCAATGGGAAGCGGCCCGAAACCGGCAGCCAGCCCAGTTGCACCGCGAAATAGAGTTGGAGCAGGATACCGAACCAGAAGGCTGGCAGTGCCACACCCGAGATAGAGAACACCCGGACGACCTGGTCGAACCAACCGTCCCGCCAGACTGCTGACAGAACCCCGAGGCCGACGCCAAAGACGATACCCAGCCCCATCGCCACGAACACCAGTTCCAGCGTCGCCGGCGTGTGGCGCCACAACTCCTCCAGAACCGGGCGGGTTGAGATGATCGAAGTGCCCAGATCGCCTTGGACCATGTTCCCAAGATAGACCCCGAGTTGAATGATCAGCGGTTTGTCGAGCCCGTTTTCCACCCGGATGGTTTCCACCATGTCCTCGGTCGCGTTGGGCCCGGCAACCAGGCGCGCCGGATCGCCCGGCGCGACATTGGTGATCAGGAAGGTCAGGACCGCCACCCCAAGCATCGTGCCGACAAGCGTGAGCAGTTTCTTTAAGGTGAATGTCAACATTGCGTTCTGACCCCCCAATTGCGTGAGGCCGGCCTTGGCGGCCGGCCCGCCGGATTATTCCGCGTCGATCCAGAGCTGATAGAGATCGACCTCACCGGTGAAGTGAACCGGGCTGTATTGGAAGCCTTTCAGATAGTCACGGCGTGCCCACCGGCGGTTCTGTAGCATACCAAAGACCTCGGGCTGATCGGCCACAATCTGGGTCTGGATCTTTGCATACAGATCCTTCCGCATGGCCTCATCGGTGGTGGCGCGGGCCTCGTCGATCCATTGGCTGACCTCCGGATTGTCGTAATGCGCCATGGCGTAATACTGGCCCCAGCTGTTCTTGTGGTACTGGTAGGCCACCGCATCCGGATCGGTCGAGACCGGCGTGGTGAAGACCGACACCATGTTTGGCGCAGTGTCGACCTGGGAACCCAGCGCCACCATGTTGGGCCATTGCTCGGGCTGCAATTCGACGTTGATATTCAGCGCCTTGAGCGAGTCGAGCATGACCAGCGCGATCCGGCGGCTTTCTTCGTGCCCTGCGACATGTACGAATTTCAGCGTCAGGCCACCGTCGGGATAGTCCGACTTGGCCAGGTATTCGCGGGCCTTGTCCAGATCCTTGCGCGGCATGCCGGGCACCTCGATATGGCCCATCATCGCGTCCGGAAAGGGGCTGGTCTCAAGACTGGCCGCACCGTTGTAGACCGCGAGCAGCGCGTCATAGTCAAAGGCATAGGCGATCGCCTTGCGCAGGTTGATGTCTGCGGTCGGGCCAACCTGGGTGTTGAACTTCACGCCGAAGGTCGTGACACCCTTGTGGTCCTCGATCTTGATGCCCGGTCGGTTTTCCAGCAGGGCGAAATCGTCGCTGGTCAGGCCCTCGACAATGTCGGCCTCGCCGCGCTGAAGGGCCGCTTTCTGCGCCGAAGGTTCGCGCAGGATGCGATAAATGACACCTGCGGGGCGTTTCTCGCCCTGCGACCAGCCACGCCAGTAACCGTCGCGGGCGGTGAGTTCATACAGCACGTTCTGTTCCCAGCGGCCCTGCGCGAAAGGACCGGACCCGGCAGAATTGCTGGTCAGCCAGCCCTGCCCGTAATCGCCATCGATCTCGTTTTCCATGACCTGCACAGGGTTGACGATGTACCACCACGGAAGGAAGGACAGGAACGGCGCGAAGGGCGCGTTCAGAGTGAATTCAACCGTGGTGTCATCGACCACGCGCACGCCTTGCGGGTCCAGGACTGACTTGAGCATCCAGGCCACGCCCTTGTTCAAAACCAGCGCACGTTCGAAGGAATAGCGCACCGCCTCGGCATTGACCGGATCACCGTTTGTGAAGGTAGCAGCGGGATCGAGGCGGAAGGTCCAGACGGTGCCTTCGTCGTTGACCTCCCAGGACTGGGCCAGCCATGGCTTGATTTCGGCCGGGTCGCCTTCGTATTTGACCAGCGCATCATAGAGCGCCTGCTGCGCCATGCGGGTCGACCAGTCGTACCGGACATGCGGGTCCAGCACCGGGATCGGCTGTCGACCGGCAAAGACGATGATATTGCCGTTGGCCGTGCGCTCGAAGGCATGGGCCGGCAAGGCCAGAAACCCGGCGCTGGCGGCAGCCATGGCCAAAAAGGATCGGCGGGCGAATTTGGCGTTCATGTTGTTTTCCTCTCGTTGGATTTCGGGCATGCAGGGATCACAGGAATTGTCGGACATGGGCCGAGACGAGCCCGCGGGCATGCAAAACGTGGCCCGGCAGATTTGCGCGCAGTGCGTCGCGCATCGCGCCGGTGTAACCCATGCAGTGCATGACGATGATCGGGCAGTCCGCCAGATCGACGACGCGCGGCGCCAGTGCCGCGCCGTCATAGGGCGATCCCGCAGCAATCGTGGCATCGACGGCAAAGGGATGGCGGGCGGCAAAGCCTTCGATCTGCGCCTCCAGCGGCAGCAGTATCCCCAGACGTCCGGCGGGGAGCGTGACCGCTTCGATGGCATGATCGACGACTTTCTGTGCCTCGATCACCATGGTGTGGGTCAGCGGGGTGATCTTGGTTCCGGTGCACAGCAGCACGATCAGGTCGAACCCCATACCGTCGATCCGACAGAGCAGCGCGTTCAGCCGTTCTTCGGTCCGTCCGATCGACACCGCCACTTCGCGGCCGTCCTCAGCCGAGGTTGCGAAGCGCGGCTCATCGCCTTTGGCCAGCATGACGTCCAACTCCGCCTCGCTCAGCCCATCAAGCACACCGAATTCCTCGACGCTCAGGGCGCTGGCGGGGCGACCGTTCAGGATGTCTTCCACCATTTCGGGCACGATATCGGCCCGAGGGCTGGTGCCGATGGTGACGAAAGCTATTCGGAGTGTATCAGGCATTCCGGGGGTCCGCTTTGTTGTTGGTTTAAGCTTACGGACAGGCCGAAACCAAACAATACGGGTGATCCCCTAGGCGCTCCCTAGCCGCCGCAGGTCACGTCAGACCCGCGCCCACAACAAGCCGGATCAGCGCGCCCGAGGATGGCGCTTCCATCTTCTTCAGCACGTTGGAGCGATGGATTTCCACGGTTTTGTAGCTGATGTCCAACTGCTGGGCGATGGCCTTGTTGGACAGGCCTTCGCAGACAAGAGACATCACCTGACGTTCACGGTTCGTCAGACGGTCGACGCGGTCCTGCACCCTTTCGGCAAAGACAGACGACGCCGGCTGACGCGCGGTGCTGAGGATCAACTGGATCGAACTGACGATGATGCGCCGCGGAAGAATGACCGGTTTACCGGTGAGCGCGGCGACCAGCTCTCGGTCATTTTCTGTAAAGCCCACGGAGTTCAGGACGATATAGGCGCAATCCGCCAGCGCCCCGGCCGCGCGCTCCAGATCCGCCGTGTTGCCATGCCGGGCATAATCGACCCGCACATCGAACAGCGACAGGGCAGGAATATCCACCTCGCCAACCTGCCTCTCTGCGGGAAAGACGATACCGACCGTTTCCCCCTCTGCGGCCATGGAGATGATCGCCGATTCGACGGCTCGCTGGGTATTGACTGTCGGACAGGTACTTTCAAGGTCGCGGAAAATGCCGGTGGTCATCAGCACGACAAGCGCGTAGGCGCCGGGTGGTATCGCGGCGATGACGGAAAAGGCCCGTTGAGCGGTCTTTGCCCGCGACAATTCGATCGTCGCGCCATTGGCAAGGCTGGTCACGATGACCGGTTCCCGCCGACCCGCGCGCATCTCATCGATTTCAGTGCCGCTGAGTCCGTCCAGCAAGCCAAGCTCGGTCGCGTCTAGCGGCAGCTTCAAACGGCTGAAAACCTCGTCGATCAAGTCCGGGCGCGGCGAGTGCCCGATGGTGACGACAAGGACACGTGGCGTGGGAGGGTCCGGGCTGATCTGCATTCATCGATGCTATTTTTGCACTCCGGAAAACTCAAGATATTCAAGCCGCCAGACACGAAATCGGCAGGCATTACCGCGGCTTTGGCCGATCTAGGGGCACACCCTTATACCGGGCACCCCCCCTGCCCTGTAGTTTGGCGTCAACAAGATGGAGTTGACGATGACCCAAGAATTCCCAGCCGAAGATATCGATCCGCTCGCCGTAGGCGCCTGGATACTCGGCACGGGCGGAGGCGGAAACCCTTACCTCGCCCAGCTCAACCTCAAGAAACTCTACGCCGCAGGAAAGACCTGCCGGATCATCGCGCCGGAAGACCTGAACGATGACGATCCGGTTGCCGTCGTCTCGAAGATGGGCGCACCGCTTGTCGGGCAGGAACGGCTTGTCGACCCGGCACATCTGGCGCGTGCATTGCAGTTGATGGAGGAAACCATCGGCCGCAAGTTCGCCGCCGTCATGAGCATCGAGATCGGCGGCGGCAACGCCCTGTCGCCCTTCCTGGCCGCGGCTCTTCTGGATATTCCCGTGGTGGACGCCGACGCGATGGGCCGCGCCTATCCCGAAGCGCAGATGACCAGTTTCGCGATTGGCGATCTCAAGATGTACCCGCTGACCATGGTCGATTGCCGCGCGAATGAGGCGATTGTCGCCAAGGCGGCATCGTGGAAATGGATGGAGCGCGTGTCGCGCAGCGTCTGCACCGAGCTTGGCTCAACCTCCGCCACGTGCAAGGCGCCGCGCACAGGCGCCGAGGTCAAAGAATGGGGCGTGCTGCATACGGTCACCAAGGCCACCCGGCTTGGCCGCGCCGTGCTGGATGCCCGGCGCACTCATTCCGATCCGGTCAAGGCGATCCTCGACCTGGAAGGCGGCCAACGGCTGTTTACCGGCAAGGTCGTCGATGTGGACCGTACGACAACCGGCGGCTTCCTGCGCGGACAGGCGCGGATTGCAGGGCTGGATGGCGACCGTGACCGCGAACTGGTGCTGGAGTTCCAGAACGAATGGATCGTCGCGCTTTGCGACGGCGATCCCATCGCCATGACACCAGACCTGATCTGCCTGCTCGACAGTGAAAACGGCGAGGCCATCGGGACGGAAACGGTACGCTATGGCCAACGGGTCACCGCCATCGCCCTGCCTGCGCCCGAAATCCTGCGCGGTGCAAAAGGGCTGGAACACGTCGGCCCCCGCGCCTTCGGCTATGACTTTGACTTCAAATCGGTGTTTGCACAATGAAACGTATCGGAATAGACGTCGGCGGCACGAACACGGATGCGGTGCTGATTGACGGAGAGCGCATCCTGTCTTCGATCAAGGTGCCAACCACCTCGGATGTGATGACCGGCGTGGTCAACACGATCCGCGGCGTGATGGAACAAAGCGCCAGCGCGGGCAACGGAGCAGACCGCCCGATTGACGCGGTCATGATCGGCACGACACATTTCACCAATGCGGTGATCGAACGCTCCAACATGGAGCGGATCGGCGTGATCCGCATCGCAATGCCGGCAGCGGCCTCTCTCCCGCCCGGATCGGACTGGCCGGACGACCTGTTGCAGCTGGTCGATCCCATGGTCTTCATGGTCGAGGGCGGGCACGAATACGACGGTCGCCCGCTGGTGCCGCTGGACCGCCGCGCCATAGCCGAAGCCGCGCGCCGGATCGCCGATGCCGGCATCCGCTCGGTCGCCATCACCGCGCTTTTCTCGCCTCTGACTTCGGAATGCGAGGAAGAGGCCGCCGAGATCGTCGCCGGGATCATCCCGGACGTCCGCATCACCCTGTCGCACCAGTTGGGCCGGATCGGCCTTCTGGAGCGCGAAAACGTCACCATGCTGAACGCCGCATTGCAACAGTTGGGCGAAAAGACCGTCGACGCCTTCCGCACGGCATTGGCTGAGGCCGGCATCACGGCCCCGTTTTATCTGACGCAGAATGACGGCACTGTGGTCCTGGCCGAGATCGCAGCGCGCAACCCGGTCTATTCCTTTGCTTCCGGTCCCACCAACTCGATGCGCGGCGCAGCCTTCCTGACCGGACTCACCAACGCCATGGTGGCGGACGTCGGCGGCACCACCACCGATATCGGCTGCCTGATCGACGGTTTCCCGCGCGAGGCCAACAATATCGTGCAGATCGGCGGCGTCCGCACCTTGTTCCGCATGCCCGATCTGCTCCCGATAGGGTTGGGCGGCGGATCGATTGTCGATCCCGAAAGCGGCCGGATCGGTCCGCGCAGCGTCGGCTATCGGATTACCCAGGAGGCGCGGGTCTTCGGCGGCCGGACCCTGACCGCGACCGACCTTGCGGTGGCGTCCGGAAGGGCGGATATCGGCGACAAGGCTGCGGTCCGCGATCTCGATCCCGCACTTGTGCAATCCCTGCTGAAGCGCTCTGTCAGCATGATCGAGGACAGCATCGACCGGATGAAGACCTCTGCCGATGACGTTGACCTGATTGCGGTGGGGGGCGGTTCGTTCCTGATCCCCGACAAGCTCAAGGGCGTCGCACGGGTACATCGTGTCGAACATGCCGGCGTGGCGAACGCGCTTGGAGCGGCCATGGCCCAGGTCTCGGGCGAGGTAGATCAGGTCTTCAGCGGCATGTCGCGCGATGCGGCTTTTGCCGAAGCCGAACGCATCGCCGACGCCCGTGCCCGCAAGGCCGGTGCCGTGCCCGGCAGCATTAAGACCATCGAAACCGAGGACATTCCGATTGCCTATCTGCCCGGCGGGTCGCGCCGGGTGCGCGTACGGGTCGTCGGCGATATCGGCCAAGAAGCTTAGTGCTTCCTTCCCTTCCTGAGAAGGCAGCGCACCATCGAACGATGGGATCAAACACCTAAGATTTGTAAACCGAATATGAGCCGGGCCAGAATATGGCCCGGTCAGGTTGGGGAATTTCAGTTCTGTAGATAGACCATATGGGTCTGTGTATATTCATAGAGACCGTGCTTGCCGTCGGCACCGCCGAACCCAGACTTACGGACTCCGGCGTGGTAGCCTTGCATGGCTTCGAAATTTTCTCGGTTGATGTAGGTCGCGCCGAACTTGATCTCGCGTCACGTGCGCATCGCTTGCCGATGTCGCGGGTATAGAAGGAAGAGGTCGGCCCGTAGTCACTGTAATTTGCCGCTTGAGAACGGCGGTGAGAAAGTCGGCCACGGTAACGGCGTCCGGAATCTCGGACAGGACTTCGCCGGTCGCTGGGGTGAGAACCGGAATATGGTTGCCACCCCTTGTTGCGACAAATGAGCCGCCGATGAAATTTCGATGGTGAGCCACCATGGACCCCTCCCCCGCGCGACTTGGTCTGACCCGCGGCATTCCGGGGCGACAGTTCCGTAATGCAAAAGTGATAATTCACAATACGGAACCTCTGTGAACCGGTGCGACATACGCAACAAGACCGCGCTGCACCGCGTGTTCCCGGCGAAGCTTGGCGCAAGCATCGGTGGCCTGTGCATGGGCGCTCATGTACTGGCGCGCGCCGGGCACCTGAACGGAAAATCAGCGACCATACACTGGCCGTACCGGGAAAGCTTTTCGGAAACCTTTGATGCGGTCACGCTCTGCAACCGGAACATCGTGATCGACCAAACGGACACCGAATTTGCCACGCTGGCCGCCGAACAGTTGCTGAGTTCTTGGGTGTTTCCAATTGGCAGCTTGAACGCCTGTTCACGGCGGCCCTGAAATAACCGCCCCAAAAATTCTATTTGAACCTGCGTATGGAGCGTTCGGCAGCCTGTCACCGAAGGCGCAATTGCCTGTGGCCTCGAGTCTGTTTCGTATTTTTCAAAATGCTTCCGCAAAAGATATCCCTTCACGGTTTCAGGAGTTGAAGCGAAACTGGAGGTGGTGGGCAAAGCTTGGGGTCATTCAGCGGCTTTTTGGTACGCCCCAGTAAGTCGACCATCGAGAACGGAGGCGCTGTCCCATGCGGTTGATTCCGGCGGGCTGTGTCGCAAACTGTCGCGATGGCCGAGAGCGCCGTCAGATGCACATCATGCTGGTCGACGCGGTGTGAGGCGACAGCGTTTAGGCGTGCGCTTTCCGCCGTCAGTTCAGCCAGCCGTGCCCTGCGTTCGATACCGGCAAGGACCGCAACCGCAAGGCCACATAACAGACACCAAGCGCCGCCTTTGGCGAGAGGTTGGCGCAAGAGACCGCTGACTGATTGTGCTGTCCTAGCCACGCATTCGCTTTCTCTGCGCAGGATGCGGTTGGCACGTCGCGACGTCGGGCAAACAAACTCTCTTGTCGCGGTTTTGAAATCCATAGAACGACAATGGCCGGTCAATGGTGCGTCCCCCCGGTTCAATACAACCCCCCTGGTTTAATACAGGCCAAGGCGAAAATATCCGCGCCCCCTGCCCTTTCGTGGCGCGGTTTGCTCGTTCCGAAAGAGGTTTCCTTGCCAAGGATGGCGCAGTTGCGGACCCGCACGATACCGGAAATGAGCGTCGTTTGTGCCAAGCCTCCTGTCCTTCCCATCACCCTTTTCACAGCCGCCCTCGTCCTCTCAAGATGTCCACCGCGGTGGACATCACGCATGGGTTCCCTCGGAACGCGAAAGCCTTTCCAGCAAGTGCGATGGATTGAAGGCCGGTTCTCTGCGTCCGAGCGTGATGCTATGGAAGTAGGCTCCGAAGTTCCGGATACGGTTGCCCAGTTGCAGGATCAGGAAGATAGCGCAGGAGGCCTTTTGCGATCCTACCTTCTTGGCTGCCTGCTCGAAGGTGCTTGTATGTATTCCCATCATTGGAGCAAGTGTCCGGGCATGGTTTTCCACGTCAAGCCAGTCTCTCAATGGACTTGTGGTGAACGATCTGGCCTGATCACACACCGTTGTGAGGGTCTTCAGTTCAGGTGTTTCGTGGTCGTTCGTTCTTTCTAAATCTTTTTGTTCTTTTTCAGACTTAGAATGGTGCCGGACATTTTGCCCGTCGTTGGCGGGCAGTTTCATCGTTTCCGGAGCGTCCACCGTGGTGGACATGCGTTCAATTTGGCCATCCAGTTCGCTGAGAAGCGCATGGTATTCTGGGATCGACAGCTTTCTCCGAAGCACGCGCCGGACCTCTTGAGTGAAACCGTTGTCGGGTTCGACCTCATCGAGGTGTGCAAGTTTGGTCAGGATTTGCTTTCTCAAGAACACGCGATCTCGGCGGGCGTTTTCCATCTCCTGAGCGGCCACGAGCAACTCACCGGCGCGGGCCAGCAAAGGGGTGAGCGACAGGCCATAGCTGATGGATCGGCCATCGGACGACTTCACCCGATATCGTTTCCGATTTGGGCTGTCGTGGCGCTTCATGAAGCCGAGATCCACAAAGCGATCAATGTGCCTGCGGAGGGTCCGTTCATCGATCCCGCCAATTCGGCGGCAGATCTCATGGTTGGATGCGAATACAGTATCGCCATGTCCGGGCTTGAGAAAGCTCAGCATCGCCTGGAGTGTTTGGACATGCGCGGGACGAAGCCCGAACAGGCTGCGGGTGTCTCTGAGCGCGCGGAAGATCGCCCAGATGTCGGTTTCGGGTGTGGAGGCGGGGACGGTGCCTTGGCCGCCCGCGCATTGTACGGAAAGTTTTGTGAATGCCATGTGTGTTGAACGACGACCGTGTCGGCCCACAGCTTTCCCGGCTCTTCCCGCGCTTTCAGGCGAGAAAAGGCAACAAAAAGACGTCCACCGAATCGGTGACTCTTGACCGGTATGTCGGAAATTGCTACATCACAGGTGCTAATCAGATGATGAGGGCTCTCCGGGGGAAACCTTGGGGGGCTCTTTTCTTTCTGGCCTTCGCCTTGCTCCTCTGCTCGAGTTTATTGTTGTGGCCGGGGCTCAGGTCCCCGAGCCTCTCTCATTCTGCCATTGTTCGAAAAGCTGTCGCAGCGTGGTTTCCGCGCGCTCTTCGAGCCATTGGCCGAATTCCGGGTTGTCCTTGCGGGTGATCTTGATGGCGACCTGTTTGCCATCAACTGAAAGTGTGCCGACAGGGCGACCATGTTTGTCTTTTACCACGGTCGTTTGGCCGCTGGCGCGCCGGGCGACCGTGCCCCGTGCCTTGTTGGAACAGGCGAGGTAGACGGCTTGAAACCGGTCTGAACTGGCGGTGGCGTCGGGCAGGGTGGCAAGTGTTTCCCGCGCAATGTCGACAAGCGGCACCTTCGCTGAAAGTGCGGCCAGATCACCCCACTGTCGCCGACCTACGCCATGGGCCGGTCCGATAAGTCGGACAAGTTCGTCGGGCAGTTGTTCGATGATCACCCGATGGTTCGATACACCCTGACGGGTCAGGCCCAGTGCGTCCTGAATCACGCTCGGCTTATATCCTGCCCCTTGCATCTCTTTGATAAAAAGGGACTTTTCAATGAAAGACGGGTCAAGGCGCAGGTTGTTTTCCTGGCCTTGCGCGATCAGAGAGGCATCGTCATCCAGCGTCCGGACAATGGCTTTGACCGTTCCGCCAACCCTGCGGATGGCGGCAAGCCTTCGACGCCCATAGATGATGCGGTATCGGTCCGGTTGGTCTGACGGGCGCACCATGATCGGGACTTGCTGACCATGCTTGCGAATGCTCTCGGCGAGATCGTCTATGCTGCTGTCTTCAAGGATCAGGCGATCCCTGAGACCGTCAATGTCGATCCTGTCCGGCTCGATGTCCCGGATTGAATTGGCGGTGATCTCACGCAGAGAATCCCGCAATCCGCCAACAGAGCCGGGCAGCTTTGTGGGTTTGACCGGGGCAGGGGAGGGGGCCGCCGTCTCTTTCTGGTCTTTCGGAGGTTGGTTGAAAATGTTGCGGGCCATCAGCGACGCCCCCAAGCCATCTGGATTGTCTGCTCCAGCTCATCGGCAACGCTGTTCGCGCTGGTCAAGGCCCGGTCAATCGTCTTCCGAATAAGCTGGCTGGGGTCCACCTCGTAGATTGTCTGCTGCGTCATACCAGCGTCCGAGATGGCCGTCGACTTCAGCATCGGCTCTGTCATGACCTGGCCCGCGAGGATCGACCGCAGGTAGCCGGCCATTTGCGTTTGCGGTCCGTCCGACGGCTCGTAGCGTGTGATCAGAAACTTGACGAAGTCCCAGGTGACCTGCCGTCCAATCGCTTCTTCGACGGCTTTGATCGTTTCCGATGCAAGCTTGAGGAACTGGCTCATCGACGCGATGTCGAGCATGCCGGGAACGACTGTGACAAGCAGGCCGGTCGACGCCGCCAGTGCCGTCAATGTGAGAAAGCCAAGTTGTGGCGGGCAATCGATCAGCACGATGTCGTAGTCTGACTCGACCTGTTCCAACGCGAGGGCGAGGCGTTCCGCGAAAATCGGCTGGACGCGGCGCGCAAGTGCGTTCGCTGTCTCGGTCTCATACTCGGACAACATCAAGCCGGCTGGCACCATGTCGAGCTTGTGGAAATAGGTTTTCTGGATCACGTCCGAAAGTGGAACCTGATCCTCGTACCTCAGGGCGTCATAGATGGTGCCGCCTTCGGCAAATTCGAGCTCTGGCCGGAAGCCGAAAAAGGTTGTCAAACTGGCTTGCGGGTCGAGATCCAAGACGAGCACACGGTAACCGCGCAGGGCATAGCGGTGTGCCAAATGGATCGTCGCCGTTGTCTTTGAGCTGCCGCCTTTGAAATTCACGACCGAAATGACCTGAAGGCGATCGCCCTCACGGCGACCGGGTCGGTACGAGTCAGCGTTTTTCCCGGTCCGCGCCAGAATGCTGCGGAGCGCGTCAATTTCTTCGGCCGTGTAGAACCTGTGACCGCGCCCGTCCGTGTGGACTTCGGGGAAACTGCCATCTTTGTGGCGATTGCGCAGGTTCGACGGGCTGACCCGCAGCAGTTCGGCAACCTCGGTAGAGCTGAAGCGGCGCAAGGATTTGCGTTCTTCCGGCTCGAACGCAACTTTCATCTGCCGGTCAAGCGACTCGGCAAGACTGTCCGCGAATGCTCCGATGTCGGAAGAGCCTAGTCCTTGCACGTAGCCCGTATTTCGATCATCCATATTCTGCCGCCTCTCATGGCCTTTTCTAAGGCTCTTTATCGTTCTGACGGTCGAAGCCGCGTCTGACGCGTTTTGCCGTCAGAATGGAAATGCCACGAACCTCTGAGTCCGGCAAGAAGAATCTAAATGTAGTGGAAAAGTTATCCACAGCACCAATCGGCAGAGATGCCGTCGCCTCCCTGTAACCCATTGTTTTCGAACGATAAGGGAAGGGCGGTCGTGACTGGTCGCCGCGTGAGCGGTCTTGCACTTGTGACCTAACTCTAAGCCTTTATTGGATATTCCGGTGACTCCAAGTCGGCTGCGGCGATGATTCCCGCAAGCGATGATCGCGCTTTACCGGGCGGTTTCCAGCCACAAGTGCCTACACGGGGCCAAGGCGCCAATAGCGGCGCGCAGCACGGGTCTCCAAGCCATATCGCGCCGCCATAACCGCGGGATGTTTCGCCGCCCGCAAGGGAGGCCCGGTCTTCGCACCGCTGGCAATGGGCGGGCAGGGGGACTGCGCGCGCGCCTAGACCGCCATCGCTCCACTGTTGGAAGGGACCGCCGGCAATCTCATCAATGGCCGCCACCCTGATCTGTCCCAGCGTCCAGCAATAACTGGCGTGGAAAACCCCTGTTAGCAGTTCCGGCAGGCGAATGCGCAAGGCGCAGAGGCGTCGTCCCCATCTTTACAGGCGATCCCAATCACACTACTAAACAAGTATCGTCCTATGATTTTACTTTCGTATGACAGAACTGGGAGGAGCCCATGATGAAACGCAGAACTCTACTCGGCGGGTTGACAGCCACTGCTCTGGCGCTGACCGTCGCAGCGCCATCCTTCGCGCAGGACGCACCCAAACTGCGCTTTTCAGCCGTCTTTTCGGAGCAGGACATCCGGGCGGACATGATGAAAAAGCTGGCGGACTCCGTCTCGGATATCGCGAACCTTGAACTTTACTATGGCGGCACCCTGTTCAAGCAAACCACCGAGATCGTTGCGATTCAGCGCGGTAACCTCGAATTGGGGAACATCGCGCCTCAGGACATCGCAACCCAGATCCCGGCGTTCTCGATCCTGACGTCGGCCTATCTGTTCAGGGACGCCGATCACCTCAAGACCTTTTTCGCGAGCGACGCAGGGGCCGAAATGATCGCGCAGGCCGAAGACCAGCTTGGCATCCATATCCTTGGCCCGACCTATTTCGGCACCCGTCAGGTCGGCCTGCGGATCGACAAGGAAATCAACACGCCCGATGACATGTCCGGCGTCAAACTGCGGATGCCCGGTGGCGATGCCTGGCAATTCCTTGGCACCGCGCTTGGGGCCAACCCGACCCCGATGGCCTATGCCGAGGTTTATACCGGGTTGCAGACCGGGGCCATCGACGGGCAGGACAACCCCTATCCGAACGTCGAGAATATGAAGTTCTACGAGGTCATGAACCAGATCGTGCGCACGTCGCACCTTGTCGGCTACGACCTGCTGGTGATTTCGGACAAGGTCTGGAAGGGGTTCACCGACGAAGAGCGGGCGGCATTCCAGGCGGCGGCGGATGAGGCCATCGAGTGGAGCACCCAACAGCATCTTGCCCGTGAGCAGGAACTGGGCGCCTTCTTCGAGGAGAAGGGGCTGAAGATCCACACGCCGGACGTCGACGCATTCCGGGCGCATGCGCAAAAGGCCTATCTGGACTCCGAGCTGTCCGCCGACTGGCCGGAAGGGATGCTGGACCGGATCAACGGGCTGTGAGCGCCCGGAATTGAGCCGTGGATCGCGCCCGGCGCACCGGGCGCGATCCAATCGACAACGGGAGGCAAGGTCGTGGACAGACTGGCAAAGATCGGGGCATGGCTACACCGGCGGGCAGAGAACATCGCGGCGCTGATGCTGGCGGTGATGTTCGGTGCCTTCATCGTGCAGGTGGCCTTTCGCTACCTGCTCAACCTGCCGTCGGGCGGGGCGTCGGAACTGACCATCATCATGTGGCTGTGGCTGGTGCTCTGGGGGGCGGCCTTTGTCCTGCGCGAACGCGACGAGATACGGTTCGACTTCCTGCTGAGCATGATGGGGCCGGGCATCCGACGCCTTATGGCCCTGCTGTCCTGCGCGGCGCTGTTGTTTCTCTACGGCGTGTCGCTGCCTGCTGTCTGGGACTACGTCACCTTCATGAAAATCCAGGAAACCTCCTATCTCGATATCCGCTATGACTATGTCTACAGCATCTACATCCTCTTCGCGGTCGCGGTCCTTGTGCGCTATGTTTGCCTGTTCTGGCGGGCACTGACAGGTCAAGGCGTGGCGGATGACGCGCGCGGGAGCGGGCTGCAATGAGCTGGCTCGATCCCTTTACCGCGTCGATCCTGTCGATTGTGCTGCTGGCGCTGCTTGGCCTGCCGGTCGGCCATGCGATGATCGCCTCCTCGATTTTTTACCTGATGTTGACCGGCTCGGACATGGGTACGGCGGCGGAACAGCTTTTGAACGGCATGTTCTCAAGCTACATCCTGCTGGCGGTGCCGCTGTTCATCCTTGCGGCCGAGTTGATGAATTCGGGCAACCTCACATTGCGGCTGCTGGCCTTCTGCAATGCCTTTGTCGGCCGTTTTCCCGGTGGTCTGGCGCTGGTGAACGTGGCGCAGTCGATCATCTTTGCCGGAATGTCCGGGTCGGCCATCGCCGATGCGGCCGGGTCGGGCAAGATGATGCAAAAGATGATGACCGAGGGGGGCAAGTACCCGCCGGCCTTTGCCGCCGCGCTGACTGCCTCGACTGCGGTGATCGGCCCGATCATTCCGCCGTCCATCCCCATGGTGATCTATGCGCTGGTGTCGGATGCCTCTATCGGCTTTCTGTTTCTGGCCGGGGTGCTGCCGGGACTGCTGATGGGGCTGGTGCAGGTCATCATCATCGTCACGACTGCGCGCCGCCGCAGCTTTCCGGTCGAAAATCCGATCCCTCTGATCGAGTTGCCGCGCATCACGTTGAACGCCTTTCCGGCGTTGATGATGCCGGTGGTGCTGCTGGGCGGTATCTATGGCGGGGTGACAACCCCGACAGAGGCGGCTGCCGTTGCCGCCCTCTATGCGCTGCTGGTTTCGGTTCTGCTGTACCGCAGCGTGACGCTGCAATCGGCCTACGATTCAGTCCTGTCGAGCGCGCGCACCACCGCCTCCATCGGGATGCTGATCGCAGGCGCACTGGTGTTCAACTACGTCGTCACGGTCGAGAACGTGCCCGCGACGCTCAGCCGGTTCCTTGCCGGATACGATCTGTCGCCGATCGCGTTCCTGCTGTTGGTCAACGTTATCCTTCTGGTCCTTGGCTGTCTGCTGGAAGGTACCACGATCCTGCTGGTGGTGGTGCCGGTCTTCATCCCCACGGCCAATCTGCTGGGGATCGACCTTGTGCATTTCGGCATCGTCTGCGTCGTCAACATCATGCTGGGGCTGATCACGCCGCCTTATGGATTGCTGTTGTTCGTGATGACCAGCATTTCGGGATGTTCGCTGGGCCAGATCATCCGGGAAATCCTGCCGTTTCTTCTGGCGCTGCTTGTCGCGTTGCTCACGATCACGCTTTTCCCCGACCTCTCGCTCTGGCTGCCGCGATTGTTCGGCTACAACGGATGATCCCATGACCAAACCGATTTATGTGCTGAATGGCCCGAACCTGAACCGGCTGGGCCACCGCGAACCCGAGATTTACGGGCGCGTCACGCTGGCCGAGGTCGAGGCGATCTGCCGGGAGGCCGGTGGGGACGCCGACATCGTGTTCCGCCAGACCAATTCCGAACAGCAACTGATCGACTGGATTCACGAGGCCATCGACGACTCCGCCGGACTGCTGATCAATCCTGCCGCCTTTACCTTCTATTCGATGGCGGTGATGGATGCGCTCAAGATGTATCCGCATCCGATGATCGAGTTCCACATCACCAACGTCCACAAGCGTGAGCCGATGTATCACAAATCGCTGGTTTCAGCGGTGGCGACGGCAGTCATGGCCGGTGCCGGAGCGCGCGGATACGGCCATGCGGTCCGCCTGCTGCGCGACCTTGTCGCCGAGCGGGCGGCGTGATGTTTACACCGGGATCTTTCCGGTCGACAATATGTGTTCCATCCCCGCATGCACATGTGCGTTGAGCAAGTCGATGGCGGCGTCTGTCTGGCGGCTCACCACCAGATCGCGCAGACGTTCATGTTCCTGCGCCGCCGGTCTGCCGCGAAAATCCAGCGCAAGAAGATGGTAGCGCAAATAACGGTCGAACATGTTGGAATGCGTCACCTTCAGGACCGGCATGTCGCAGGCCATGACCGTGGCATGATGAAAGTCCCAGTCGTATTGCACCCATTGCGACACCAGACTGCGGTCGCGGTCCCCCGCGATCAACTGCGTCTCGATTGTACGAAGCTTGTGATGGCTGGCGACGACATGCGCTTCCCATGCCAGCGTCCCGGCAGCGATTGACCGCCGAAGCGCATTGCATTCGAGCAGCAATCGCATTTCGCAAATGTCGCGCAGATCGGCCTCGCTCACCCCGACGACACTGAACCCCCGGTTGCCCTGCGCCTCCACAAATCCTTCGACAACGAGCCGGCTCAGGATCTCACGCAACGTGGTGACGCTGGTGCCATAGGTTTCGCGCAACCGTTCCAGCCGCAGCCTGCTTCCGGGCGCGAGATCGTTGCGGATGATGTCGGAGCGGATCCGGCGCAGACCTTTTTCGGCGATGGATTCGTTCCCGCTATCCTCAAAGAATGTCTTGGTGTCCAAATCTGCCTTCTTTCTCATGACGCACCCACCGCGATCCATACAGACACTGATTGCGGTCCGGAAATCCTATGAAGTGGTCGTATTCTTGCCTGAGGGTCTTTCATCATACGATCGAAGGGGCAACAAGAACAGCCGATACCGCCGGGTCTGACGCGCATGGATCGCGCCTTGGTCGGTATCCCGGTCTCTTGTCGACGATGTGGCCAAAGTCGCCAAAATCCTCGGCGGGCGGCAGCACGGCGCAAGCCTCCGCGATGTCACCTGAGCACTGTGCAAATGCACCTATCTTGCACATACAAAGCCGCGCCAGTCCGCATTTTCACACCACCCCGAGCCGCCATTGCGGCTTTGTGGGCCGGATCTAGGAACCTTTTCCGCGAATCGGCGCCAAACAGGGTCTACGGGGCGTGTTTGTTCCAGATTGCCCCGTGAAGTTGCGGAAATGTGTCTGCTGCCCTGACTGACGGCATATGTCAGGGCAGGGCCGTACCACATTACCCGTGCTTGGAGACATGGACGACGAGCCTTTTCGAACCTGTTTTTTAACAAGGCCTTAGCTGAGGCGTTTGTCATCCCGCACGACCATTCTTGCCAAAAATGTAATCATGACTTTTATTTTTACACAGTAATGGGTAAGAAACTCATCAAGGCGACGGATCATCCGTGCCATGGGAGGAGGACCATCATGAACTTCAGAACCGCACTCACGGCCATTTCGCTTATTGGTGCTGTCGCGACAGCGGCGACGGCGGAGGCGAAAGAACTGCTTCTTGGCACCATGGCCGTGCCCGGCACGACCGTTGAAAAGGCGTCGCATCTGTTTGCCGCAAAGGTCGCCGCAGAGATGCCGGGTCAACTGACGGTGATCGTCAACGACTCGCTTCTGAAAGGCGCACAGTTGGCACCGTCTGTGCGGGATGGCGTTGTCGATGCGGTGGTGGCCGTGCACCCCTATCTGTCCGGGTCCGAGCCGGTGATGGGGCTTCAGAACCTGCCGGGCGTCATCCGCACCGCAGAGGACTACCAAGACGTCCTCGCCGGCTTTTGGCGCGAAGACCTTCGGACTCTGTGGAACGACAACTGGCATTCACATGTGGTGGCCGAAGGCGCATGGGCAACCCATAATCTGTTCACCACAAAACCTGTTGAGCGCCCGGAAGACTTCAAAGGCCTGAAGATCCGGGTCCATAATGCGGAAACGGCCCGTTTCATCAGCCAGTTGGGCGCGCTGCCGACCCCGCTGGATGCGTCCGAAATGGCCGCCGGTCTTGAACGCGGGGTGATCGACGGCCTGTTCACCCCCTCCTGCTATGCATTCAAGCAAGAGTTGTTTCGCTCCGCCTCGCACATCGGCAACTGGCAGATCGGCCCGATCCAGGGGTGGGCGATCCTGATCAATATAGACACATGGAACGCGCTCAGCGCCGACGAACAGGCCGCTCTGACCGCCGCGGGCGCCGCCGTCGAGGCCGAGATGTGGGCGAACTTTGCGGCCAATACCGCAGAATGCGTGGACGGAATGACCGCCGAGGGCGCAACCTATTTCGAAGCCTCCAAAGACGCGATGTCCGCCATATTCGCCGATGTGAACACTCAGCCGGTATTTGACGACTGGAAATCCCGCATGACTGACAAGGGCTTCGACGGCGACAAGACGCTTCACCAGACGATGACGGCCACGTCGGGCCAGTAATTCAGCATCCTTCAAGGAGCAGCACACCATGTCGTCAACCGCACTTAATGTGGCGGACCAGTCCCCTGTTCCCGCGCACAGCGCCGGGACAAGCGGCGGCTGGCAGGTCGCAGGCTTTCCCGGCGCTCTTTGTGTCGCGACACTGCTTGTCATCTCGGTCTTCGAGATTGTCTCACGCTACGGATTCAATGCCCCTACATTCTGGGCAACCGAGATTTCCACATATGTCGGGGTGGCGGCGGTTTTCCTGTCTGTGGCCTATGCCGAGCTGCGCGGTGAACATGTCCGGGTCGAGGCATTTCTGGAGCAAGTGCCAGAGGCTTTGCGTGGTCCGATCTTTCAGGTGGCCAACTGGCTGGGGGTCTTTTTCATTGCCTTCTGCACGGTGGAAATGGCGCGGTATCTGGTGGCGGATTACAATGCCGGCACCCGGAACTGGGGACTGATGTCCACGCTGCTTTGGATTCCGCAGGTGCCGGTTGTTCTGGGCCTTGCCGGGTTTACCGCAATCCTGTCTTGGCGGGCTTCGGAACGGGCTGGCTGGCGGGTGGCGTCGGCCATCGCCATGGCCGCCTCTGTCGTGGCGGCCTATGTCGCGGGCCGCAAGGGGCTGCCGATCCTTGGCCACACGATCCCGTGGAGCCTGATGATTGTCGCGGCGGCGACCACCGTCGCCGCCATGATCACGACCGGCTGGCGCAGCGGGATGCTTTTCGCGGCGATCGCCGCTGCGGCGACCGGCGCTATGATGCTGGCTGCCGGCGGCGGGCAGGTCGGGGCGGGCATCGTCATCCTGATCCTGGTCTTCGCCTTTCTTGCCATAGGGATGCAGGTCGCCGTGGCACTTGGTCTTGTCGGTGCGCTCGGGCTGATCTTTCTGCCGCCGATCCCTCAGACCGTCGTGGTTGCGGAACGGACATGGAACGGCGTCAACTCCTTTACCTTCACCGCAGTTCCGATGTTCGTCCTTATGGGCAGCCTGCTGATGCGGGCGGGCATTTCGCGCAGCCTCTTTGACGGTCTTGTTGTCTGGATGGGGCGCATTCCGGGCGGGCTGGCGCAGGCGACGCTGACGGCCAGCGGGCTGTTCGCCGCGCTGTCGGGGTCCAGCATCGCGAC
This sequence comes from Antarctobacter sp., assembly GCF_048262615.1. GTDB lineage: Bacteria > Pseudomonadota > Alphaproteobacteria > Rhodobacterales > Rhodobacteraceae > Antarctobacter. The sequence continues at coordinate 36,743 of NZ_JBLXFB010000022.1, read as the reverse complement.
CGCCGCCACCATCGGCAAGGCCGCCGGGCAAGAGATGCTGGATCGCGGCTACAAGCCCGCGCTGGCGCTTGGCGCCATCGCCGGGGGCGGCACATTGGGTATCCTGATCCCGCCCAGCGTTCCGATGATCATCTTCGCGGCCATGGTCGGCGTGTCCGTGACCAAGCTGTTCGTCGCGGGTATCGTGCCCGGTCTGATGGTGCTGGCCAGCATGATGGCCGCTGTCTGGATCTGGTGCCTGCTGAACCCGGACGCGGGCCATACCGGTCGCGCCTATTCGATGGCGGCGAAGGCCCGCGCCTTTGTCCAGTTCGGGCCGTTTCTCGGGCTGATCGTGATCGTCATCGCCGCGCTCTATTTCGGGATTGTCACCGCAACCGAGGCGGGCGCCCTTGGCGCGGCCCTTGCGCTGATCCTTGCGGGGGTCTCCGGCAAACTGTCCTGCGACATGATCCTAGGCGCGCTGCTGGAAACCGCCGCGCTGACCGGCGGCATACTGTTCATCGTCATCGGGGCAGGGATGCTCAGCTGGCTGGTCGATTACCTGCGCATCGCAACAATGCTGGTCGAAGCGGTTGAGGGCAGCGGCCTGTCCGTCGTGTCGGTTCTGCTGATGCTGATGGTCGTTTACCTGATCCTCGGCATGTTCATCGACCCGATCTCGATGATGCTGATGACGGTGACCATCACCTATCCCATCGTTCTGCACGCCGGATATGACGCGCTGTGGTTCGGCATTGCCCTGATGATGATGATCGAGGTCGGGCTGATCACGCCGCCGGTCGGCATCATCCTCTTCGTGCTGCGCGGATTGTTCCCGCATGCCTCGTTTCGCGAGATCTCGACCGGGTCTCTCGTTTTTGTCGGCGTCATTCTGGCGAACGTCATCCTGATTGCCGTGTTCCCGCAGATTGTCGGCTGGCTTCCGGGCCTGATGCGCTGACCAGACCCACCTTTGGGAGGAGGAATTCCCATGCCAGACAGAAAGATACCGCCGCAGATTAGCGCCCGCGTGGCCGATCTGACCGCCACCTATTCGGCCCCGGATGCCTGCGCCGCGCATCTGCTGTGCGACCGGCATCCGGCGGATCGCGTGGCTTACCGCATCATCGGCGGCGGTGCCCCGGTCGACCTGACCTTCGGTGCGCTCAGGGCGCGGTCCGAACGGCTGGCCAGCGGGTTGGCCAAGCTGGGCTATGGCCCCGGCGACCGTATTGCCACGTTGATGTCGAAAGGAGAAGATTACCTTGTGACGCTCCTTGCGGTCTGGCGGTTGGGCGCGGTGTATGTGCCGCTGTTCACCGCCTTTGCGCGCGGCGCGATTGAGATGCGGCTGGAGTCGAGCGGCACGCGGCTGGTGGTCTGCGATGCCGCGCAACGGTCCAAACTGGATGGATTGGCGGACGCGGCGCTGCCCGGTCTGAAGGTCGGGCAATTCGGGGATGCGGGCAGCGATCTGTCGATGCAGGCGATCGAGGCCAGCGGCACCAATAGTTTCCCGGCCCATGTCGCAGGCGGCAAGGGTCCGGTGATCGAGGTTTACACCTCGGGCACAACCGGCAAGCCCAAGGGCGTTGTTGTGCCCCTGCACGCCTGGGCCGGGTTTCAGGCCTATGGCGAGTTTGGCCTTGGCCTGACGCAGGAAGATGTGTTCTGGAACGCGGCGGACCCCGGCTGGGCCTACGGGCTTTATTTCGGGGTCATCGCCTCGCTGACCAACGGCGTCATGGCGATCATGCATACTGAAAAGTTCTCGCCCGACGGCACTTTGGCGGTGCTGCGCGATCAGGGCGTGACAAACTTTACCGCTGCGCCCACGGTCTATCGCAGCCTCAAGGCGCATGGGGTCGCACCGGGGGTGACGGGCCTGAAGAATGCCTCCAGCGCCGGGGAACCGCTGACGCCGGACGTGAACGCATGGGCGCCGGATGCGCTGGGGGTCGAGGTGCACGACCATTTTGGCCAGACCGAGGCCGGGATGCTGGTGAACAACCACCACCACCCCGATCTGAAACGACCGGTCATGCCCGGCTCCATGGGCCAGCCGCTGCCCGGCTGGGACATGACCGTGGTGGATGCGGAAACTCATGAGGAACTCGGCCCGGATCAGCCGGGCCTGCTGGCCGCGCGCCTGTCGGACAGCCCCTTTTCGTGGTTTTCGGGCTATCGCAGCGCGCCTGAAAAGAACGTCGAACGGCTGACCCCCTGTGGCCGCTGGTATCTGACCGGCGATCTGGCGCAATACGACGCCGATGGGGCGTTTCGGTTCTCGTCGCGCGACGATGACGTGATCATCATGGCGGGCTACCGGATTGGGCCGTTCGATATCGAATCCGTGATCTCCACCCATCCCGCGGTGCGCGAAGTGGCGGTTGTCGCCGTCCCCGACGATATTCGCGGCGAAGTGCTGGAAGCCGTTGTTGTGCTGGCGGCAGGACATGTGCCGTCACAGGCCCTGTCGGACGAGATCAAGCAGAAGGTGCGCACGGACTACGCCACCTATGCCTATCCCCGCCGGGTGCATTACCGCGATGACCTCCCCAAGACGCCCTCGGGAAAGGTCCAGCGTTTTGTGATCCGTCAGGATCTGCGGCGCGCGCTGGAGGTGTCGGAATGAAACTGCACGGCACCGCAGGCATCGTCACCGGGGCGGCATCGGGCCTTGGCCGGGCGACGGCGGAACGGCTGGCCGCCGAGGGCGCGCAGCTTGTGCTGATGGACGTGAACGCCGAGGGGCTGGAGAAGGTGCGCGCCACGTTACCCGGCAGCCATATCGTCGCCGCCGCCGATATCCGCGATCCCGGTCAGGTTCGCGCGGGGGTCGATGCCGGGGCAGGGGCCTTTGGCGCGCTGCGCTTTGTGGTGAACTGCGCCGGTATCCCCTCGGCGGCCAAGACCGTCTCAGGCGGGGTGGCGCATGATCTGGACCTGTGGAACCGGGTCATCGGCATCAACCTGACCGGATCGTTCAACGTGCTGCGCCTTGCGGTCGAGAAGATGATCACCAACGACCCGGACGGCGACGGCCAGCGTGGCGTGATCGTCAACACCAGTTCGATTGCCGCCTTCGACGGGTTGAAAGGGCAGGCCGCCTATACCGCCAGCAAGGCGGCGGTTGCGGGCATGACCCTGCCCATCGCGCGTGACCTTGCCGATCACGGCATCCGCTGTGTCGCCATCGCCCCCGGCGTGTTCGAAACGGAACTGACAGCAAGCGTCCCCGACAAGGGCCGCGCCGCGATGGAGCGCAACTACCTGTTCCCGCGCCGCACCGGTTACCCGTCGGAGTTTGCCGACATGGTGCTGGCGCTGATGTCCAACCCTTACCTGAATGGCGATTGCTTCCGCATCGACGGCGGCACCCGTTTTGCCCCATAGGCCCCGGAGGGCCCTGTCATGACCCAAGACGTCTACATCCTCGGCACCGCCAGAACCCCGATCGGGGGCCTTCTGGGCGAGCTGTCCGGCCTGACCGCCATCGAACTGGGGGCACAGTCCGCCCGCGCAACGGTCGAGCTGTCCGGTCTTGCCTCTGAGGCGGTCGAGCAGTGTTTCATGGGCTGCGTCCTTCCCGCAGGGCTGGGGCAGGCCCCGGCGCGGCAGGTCGCCCTGTCGGCTGGCCTGTCCCGGTCGACGCAGGCCACCACCGTCAACAAGATGTGCGGCTCCGGCATGCAGGCCGCGCTTCTTGCACATGACCGGATCAAGGCGGGCGGTGCCTCGGTCATATTGGCCGGCGGGATGGAAAGCATGTCGAACGCACCGCATCTGTTGCCCCGCCAGCGGCAGGGCATCAGGTTCGGCAACGGCACCATCATCGACTCCATGTCCCGCGACGGGCTGGAGGACGCCTATGAGCCGGGCGCGCTGATGGGACAGTTCGCCGACCGGTCCGCCGTGGCGCATCGGATCAACCGGGCAGAGCTGGACGACTTCGCGGTGATGTCGCTGGAGCGCGCCATGACAGGGGCATCGGTCGATGAAATCACACCGGTCGAGGTCCGCACGCGGCGCGGGGCCCAGACCGTTGACACCGACGAACAGCCCCGCAATGCCGACAGCACAAAGATCCCCCACCTGAAACCCGCCTTTGGCGCTGATGGGCGCACCACAGCGGCCAATGCCTCGTCGATCTCGGACGGCGCGGCGACCCTGCTGCTGGCAAGCGTCGGGGCCGTTCCGGCGCAATCCCCCCGTGTCCGCATTCTTGGGCATGGCTGCTACGCGGCAGAACCTGACCAGTTCTGTTCCGCGCCGGGCTTTGCCATGGCCGATCTTCTGGCCCGGCTGGACTGGGCCGCCGACGACACCGACCTTTACGAGGTGAACGAAGCCTTTGCCGTCGTGCCGATCCTCGCCGCGCGCCATATCGGTGTGTCGCTGGACAAGGTGAACGTTCGTGGCGGGGCCTGTGCCCTTGGCCATCCCATCGGGGCCAGCGGCGCGCGGATCGTAACAACGCTTGTGTCCGCATTGACCGCGCGCGGGGGTGGCAGGGGCATGGCCTCGATCTGTCTTGGCGGCGGCGAGGCATTGGCCTTGGCACTTGAGGTGACCGGATGACACAGGCGCAAGCACAAGAAACATCGCGGGCCCTGACCCGCATCTGTCGCATCGAGGACGGGATCGCCTGGATCACCATGGACCGGCCCGACAAGGCCAACGCTGTCAACACCGCTCTGGCGACCGATATCCTTGCGGCTATGGATGCTGCGGAACACACCCAGGACGTCCGGGCCGTGGTGCTGTCGGGTGACGGGCGCAATTTCTGCGCCGGTGCCGATCTCGCTGAACTTCTCGACGGCGGCGCGCCCGCGTTCCGGCGTCTGTTGAACGCCTTTCGCGATGTATGCACCAGGTTCGAGTCGTCGCCATTGCCTGTCATCGCCATGATCCACGGCGCGGCGCGGGCAGGGGGGCTTGAACTGATGCTGTGCTGCGACGCTGTCGTCGCCGAGCAAGGCGCGACCATCGGGGATGCACATATGCTGCGCAACCTGCTGCCCGGCGGCGGCAATAGTGTCCGTCTGCCGCGTACCATCGGCCATCAACGGGCAAAGTGGATGATCCTGTCGGGACAATCCATCACGGCGGCCGAGGCACAGGCCTGGGGGATTGTAACCGTCTGCGCGCCGCAAGGCGCGCTGAGGGCGGAAACGCTGCGGATCGTTGCCGATCTGACGGTCGGGCACCGCGAGACCATCGCAAAGGCCAAATCCCTATTGATCGCCGCCGATGTGCTTGGGTTCGAAGAGGCGCTTGAAAATGAGATCGTGCATCTGGAACAGCACGCCTCAAGCCCCGTTTTGAAAGAAAGCCTGTCCGGGTTCCTGCGTGTTTGACACGGCCTCGTCCGGCGGTGGCATGGTGCACCTCAGTGCGTCGGCCCTGTTTGTCTTGCTCTGGTCGGCGCGCGCATTCTTCGGAGTTGCGATCACGGCAATCGGCGCGCAGATCGCGGCGTGCGGTCAGGTGTCCGACTTGCCGACCACCGCCCGCACACAGAAATCCGCAATGGCCGCCACCTGCCGAAGCTGTTCAGCCTCCGAGATGTCGTTAACTCGGGCAATCGGACCAACGAGCGCCTCGAAGAGGGATCCGACAATGCAGGCCGCAGACACCTGGGCGGGCTGATCGACAAACACACCTTCGCGGATGCCCCGGTCGATTACCGTCTCGAACACGCGCATCAGCTTTTGTCGATAGCGCAGGCGTTCCACTTCAATCTCGCTCTCGACAGGCTCCGCCACAAGGGCATACCCCATCTGTCTGCCACGGATAGCGCGGCTGCCGAAGGTGTAGGCGCATCGACGCAGGATTTCTGCGGCGGGCTCATCTCCCATGGCGACGCCAGCCACAACATCGACCTCATGCTGCGAGACATGGGCGACGACTTTGACAAGCAGGGCCGTTCGTGACTTGTAGTTCCGATATAGTGTCCCCTGAGCAAGGCCGGCCCGTTCGGCGATTGTGCTGATCTGGGTGTCTTTGAACCCGACCTCGGACACCAGTTCTATGGCGGCAGCCAAAAGGCGTGCCTTTTTGTCATGCTGTGGAAAGGCGACGGTGCCCGGAGTGCCTGCGACAGAGGGCGGCGGCGGTGTCGGCAGATCGGGCACCCTGCCAGAGTGCTTTTCTTCGTGCTCAAGATACCAGTTCTCGGCGAACCGCCTCGCCTCGTCCAGGCTCTCGGTTTTTGTGCTGGCGCGTTGGCTCCGTCCACCAAAGCTGCCCTGGCACTGCCAGAACCGGCTGTTTTCCCTCCTGTATAGGTTTACGCGCCCACCAACAGCTTCGAACCGCTCATTCTTCATTCGATCAACCATCGCAAATATGTGAAAAATTTATACTAGCCGTCCGGGAATTACACAACGCCCCTAGGGTGAAACCTTGCGAGCCTATATCAGTATCTGATAGAATCGAGCATACGAGGAGAGACTGATGCCAAACATCCACCTGACCGAACCGATGCAGAAATACGTCCGGGCGCAGATCGAATCCGGCGCCTATGCCAATCTGAGCGAGGTCGTGCGCGCGGGCCTGCGGATGCTGATGGAGAAGGATGGCGCCCGGCAGTTCTACGCCCTCAAGGCGGATCTGGAACAGGCGGCCGCACTGGCTGAAAAGGGCGATTTCGCAGAGTTCGACGCCCGAGCCTTCGAGCCGGATGCGTTCGACCGCTGACCGGCATGACGATCCGGCTCTCCGGTCTGGCCAGGGCCGACCTCGAAGATATTCGCGACTACACCGTTCAAACCTGGGGCCGGGATCAGTGGCTGATCTACTACCGCCAGCTGGTCACCGCATTCGAGCGGATCACCGGTGATGCCGACATCGGCCGGGACCGTGGCCTGTTCGTGCCGGGCATGCGGTCCGTCAACTGTCAGCGGCACGTGATCTTTTTCAAACGGCTCGACGCTGCGGATGGCGCTCCGGTTATCTTGCGGATCGTACACCAGCGCCGCAATATACCCGCCCTTGTATACTACGAGGATCTTGACGCGGGGTGATCCGTGTCGGCCCTCACTCCACTATCCTGACCAGCCGACCAGAGTCGCGGCTGGCCTCTTGCGCCCTGCTCAGTCGCGGTCTGCCATCTTGAATCGCGATGTCAGCCATCGCAATTCAATTCTGCGAGGTTTCCTCGATTCTATGTTTCTTCCCCCCAGTTCCCTTGGCCCGGTTGAGGCGTTCAAGGGCATACCGGAGGAGGAAATATGACCAAACAGAAAACCTTTCGTGCCGTAGCAGCAATCCTGATCGGCTCTGCGGTTGCTGTCCCGGCCCATGCCACAGAGTGCATCGCACCGTCCAACCCCGGCGGTGGCTGGGACTTTACATGTCGTTCTGTCGGCAAACTCTTGACCCAACTCGGCAAGGTCAGCGGCAATGTGCAAGTTACCAACATGCCGGGTGGCGTCGGCGCGGTGGGGTTTGCGCATGTGGCGGCGGATCGCTCTGATGACGCCGAACTCATCGTAGCGACCTCCACGGTTGCGGTGACCCAGATCGCCCAAGGCAAGTATCCCGGCGGGCTGGAAGACGCGCGCTTCCTCGCCATGCTTGGTGCCGATGTCGGCGTCATCGCGGTGGACGCGGATAGCCCCTACCGGACGCTCGCCGACCTGACCGCTGCCATAAAAGACACCCCGGATCAGGTCATCGGGGCCGGCGACGGGGCCGGTAGCTGGGACCATATCCGCTATCTTCTGGTCGCAAAAGAAAGCGGCGTCGAGAACATCACTGGCCTGCGCTGGGTGCAGTTCGACGGCGGCACCGAAGCGATCACACAGATGATGGGCGGACAAATCACTGTTGTATCGACCGATCTTGGCGAAGCGTCGGGATTTGCGGAGTCCGGGGATATCCGGCTCCTTGCGGTGCTTTCGGATGAACCTGTGCCCGCATTTCCCGACATTCCCACCGCGGTATCGCAGGGTGTCGACGTGACCGGGTACAACTGGCGTGGGTTCTACACCGGCAAGAACGTCTCAGACGCTGATTACGATGCGTGGCTGTCCCGCCTCGAGACCGTCTACAATTCGGATGAATGGAAAGCCGCCGCCACCAACGCCGGATTGATCCCCAACTGGATCGCGGGCGCGGATTTCCAGGCGTATCTGGCCGACCAGGAAGCGGAGATCGCGGACATTTCCCGTGCCATCGGCATCATCAAATGATCGGCCGCATCTTCGGCGCCGCAATCTTCGTGATTGCGGCGCTATACCTCAATTCGGCGCTGACCTACGAGGCATCTTTCGGCGGCCCTCTCGGACCGAAGGCATTCCCGCTGATGTTGGCCATCCCGGCGCTGTTTGGGTCTGCGTCGCTGGTTGTCTTTCCCGGAACCTCCGAGGTCTTCGCCGAGCGTGACCGCCGGATGAGTCAACTGGGGGCTGTCGTATGCCTGTTCGCCTTTGTGTTCTTGCTCGAACGACTGGGCTTTCTCATCTCGACGGCAGGCATGGTGATCGCTCTGGCCTTGCTCATGCAGGCGCGCCCCGTGGCAGCGTGCATCATTGGCGCGATTGCGTCCCCCGCGCTTTGGCTGCTGTTCGATCAGCTGCTGGATCTGCCGCTGCCAGCCCTTGGTGAATGGATCGGATAAGACATTGGATATCTTTTCTCATCTTCTGGGCGGTCTGGGCGTTGCTCTGATGCCCCTCAATATCGCGCTTCTGCTGTTGGGTTGTTTTGCCGGAACCCTCATCGGCGCGCTGCCGGGGCTTGGGCCTGTCAATGGCGTGGCCATCCTGATCCCCTTGACCTTTGCCTTTGGACTCGACGCCACGTCGTCGCTGATCCTGCTGGCCTCGGTCTATTATGGCTGCATGTACGGCGGTCGGATCTCGGCCATCCTGCTCAACATTCCCGGTGACGAACCGGCCATGATGACGACGCTGGATGGCTATCCCATGGCCCAGGCCGGCAAAGCCTCCGAAGCGCTTGCCATCTCTGCTGTCGGCTCTTTCATCGGCGCGACCGTGGCGACGACCGGGCTGACGCTGTTTGCGCCGCTTCTGGCACAGGCCGCGATCTACTTTGGACCCGCAGACTATTTTGCGTTGTACATCATGGCCTTTGCGACCATCGGCGGGTTGATGGGCGTCGATCTTCGCAAGGCGCTTCTGAGCGCTGTTCTCGGACTGATGATCGCCACGATCGGGCTGGACCCATCGACCGGGATCGCGCGCTTTACCCTCGGGTCCTATGAACTGTTCGACGGCTTTGATCTGATTGTCGCGATGGTTGGCCTTTTCGCCGTTTCCGAAGTCCTCGTGCTTCTTGAGCGCCACATGTCCGAGAACAAGTCTGGTCTGCACGTCAATAAGCTGATGCCGGACTGGTCGGTGTTGAAAGGGACGATCGGGGCATCCCTGCGCGGCTCCGGTGTGGGGTTCATCGCGGGCATCCTGCCCGGTGCCGGTGCGTCCCTCGGCGCGGTGATGAGCTATTCCATGGAAAAGCAGTATTCCGACCGCAACGGAACCTTCGGCAAAGGCGACCCGCGTGGTGTGGCCGCTCCGGAAGCTGGCAATAATGCCGCCTCGGGTGGAGCCTTGATTCCGATGCTGGCACTGGGTGTTCCGGGATCGGGAACGACCGCTGTGATGCTGGCCATGCTGGTGTCGCTGAATGTGCAACCCGGACCGCTGCTGTTCGAACGGAGTCCCGACCTGGTCTGGGGGTTGGTGGCAGCGCTTTATCTCGCCAACGTGGCGTTGCTGATCCTCAATATTCCGATGATCGGCATTTTTACGACGATCCTGCGGACCCCGAACTGGGCGCTGATGCCTGTTGTCGTGGCAATCAGCTTTGTCGGGATCTACTCGCTCAGCCGCTCGACCTTTGATCTTTACGCGCTGCTCGGGTTCGGTCTGCTGGGGTATCTGATGCGCAAGCTTGATATCTCGCTGGTGCCTTTGGTGCTTGGATTGCTGCTTGGCACGGACATGGAAAACAATCTGCGCAGAGCCCTGTCGATCTCCGCAGGTGACTGGGGCGTGCTCGTCCGCTCTCCCATTTCGATCAGCCTGTACTGCCTCACCGCGCTCTTCCTCGCCTTCTCGATCTGGATGAGCGTGCGGATGAAGCGCCGCAGGAGCTATCAACCGGAAGGAGTTGAATGATGAAATACGGCTTTGTGGGCCTTGGCCAAATGGGCAAACCAATGGCCATCAACCTTGGCAACTCCTTTGAAGTGATCGCCTATGATCAACGGCCCGATGTGTTGCCTGCCGATGCCAGGGCCAAGCAGGCTGGCACTCTGCATGACCTGTCGCAATGCACCCATGTTTTCCTGAGCTTGCCGTCAAGCAAGGTGCTGGAGATCGTCCTGTTCGACAAGGAGAACGGGTTGGCGGGCATCCTCCAGCCCGGAACCGTCATCGTCGACACCTCGACAGTCGAGTACAACGCCACCGTCGATATCGGCAACCGGTTGGACGCCATGGGCCTTCGCTTTCTGGATGCGCCGGTTTCAGGTATGCAAAAGCGGGCGGAAGATGGCACGTTGACCATGATGATTGGCGGCGACGCGGCGCTGGCCCGCGCCCTCGACCCTGTCCTGCGCACGATGGCGAACAAGATCCTGTATATGGGTCCGCGTGGTGCGGGGCAGCTGACCAAACTCATCAACCAGCTATTGTTCGACATCAACATGGCCGCACTGGCAGAAATCCTGCCAGTGTCCGTAAAGCTTGGGCTGAATCCGGAACAGGTTGCTGATGTCATCAATTCCGGAACCGGACGCAGCTATGCGTCAGAGTTCTTTCTGCCCAACATCCTGCAAGGCATTTTCGATCAGGGTTACCCGATGGGGCACGCCTACAAGGACCTGATCTCGGGCGCGGAACTGGGTGCCCGCCACTCCATTCCTCTTCCGGTTTTGGGAGCGGCAACCGCGACCTATCAGCGTGCCCTGCTTGAAGGGCTGGGCGATCAGGACAAGGGCGCCATGGTCAAGGTATTCGAGAGCCTTCTGGGCGTCACATTCCGCAAATCCGGCGAAGGAGACAACAAATGAGCAACGCAAACGGTTTCAGCAAAGGCTTGACCAATTACGGCGACAAAGATTTTGCCATCTACCTGCGCCGGTCGTTTGCCCGGTCCATGGGGTTGTCCCGCGATATGCTGGACAAGCCGATTGTCGGGATCGCAATGACACCGTCGGGATTCAACAATTGCCACCGGTCGATGCCGGAACTGGTCGAAGCGGTGAGCCGTGGCGTCCTTGCCGCCGGTGCGCTGCCACGGCCATTTCCGACCATTTCGACCGGTGAGGTTTTCCTGAACCCGACCTCCATGGTCTATCGCAACCTGATGTCTATGGACACCGAGGAAATGGTGCGGGCCCAGCCGATGGATTCGGTCGTTCTGATCGGCGGATGTGACAAGACCGTGCCGGCGCAGCTCATGGGGGCAGCTTCGGCGGATGTCCCGGCGATCCAGCTTGTCACCGGCCCGATGTCGACCGGCCGTCACAAGGGCGAACGGCTTGGCGCTTGCACCGATTGCCGCCGCTTTTGGGGGAAATTCCGGGCAGGCGAAATAGAGCGGGAAGAGATCGATCAGGTTGAAGGGCGGCTTGCGGCGACAGCGGGCACCTGTGCCGTGATGGGCACCGCCTCTACCATGGCGATCATCGCCGAGGTTCTGGGCATGTCGTTGCCCGGTTCCGCGGCTATTCCGGCAGTAAACGCCGACCGTCTGGTTGCGGCCGAAGCCACCGGTGCCGCGGCCGTGGGGCTGATTTCAAAGCCGATCCTGCCCAGTCAGGTCATCACCCGGAAATCGGTCGAGAACGCCCTGCGCGTTCTGATGGCGGTGTCCGGATCAACCAACGCGGTGGTTCACCTCGCGGCCATTGCCGGACGCCGTGGCATTCGCGTGTCCGATGCGCTGCTGAACAAGATTTCGGATGAAACCCCGGTTCTGGTGGACCTGAAGCCGGTGGGGCAGGGCTATATGGAAGATTTCCATGCCGCAGGAGGCGTGGGTGCCGTGTTGCGCGAAATCAAACCTCTCCTGCATCTCGACACGATGGACGTCTGCGGCGTGACACTGGCGGACCGATTGGCAGAGCCGCTCGACTGGGTGGATCGCCGCGTTATCCGCGAGGCCAGCGATCCGGTCTCGCCCGAGGGCGGGTTGATTGCCCTGTCCGGCAATATCGCGCCCAACGGCGCTATCTTCAAACGGGCGGCCGCGACGCCGGAGTTGTTCGAGGTCGAAGGACGCGCGGTTGTCTTCGAAGACCTCGAAGATCTGGCGAAACGGGTGGACGATCCCGAACTCGACATCAAAGCCGACGATGTGATGGTCTTGCGGAACGCCGGTCCGATCGCTGCCGGTATGCCCGAAGCCGGATATCTGCCCATCCCCAAGAAATTGGCAAGGCAAGGCGTCAAGGACATCGTTCGGATATCCGACGCACGGATGTCCGGCACCGCCTTCGGGACCATCGTGCTGCATATCTCACCCGAAGCCGCCGTTGGCGGTCCCCTTGCTGCCATACGCAATGGCGACCGTGTGCGTCTGTCCGTGACGGAAAAGAAGATCGAGCTTCTGGTCGACGACGCCGAAATTGCGCGCCGCATGCAGGGCCATATTGAACCCGCCAAGCCCAAGCGCGGATACCGCGCGCTATACGCAGAACGGGTCCTTCAGGCCCCGGAAGGCTGCGATTTCGACTTTCTCCTTCACGAAGATCTGCACCCGGCGACCAACACCTAAGCATTCAGAGGCAATCAGATGAACCTTTTCAAAAAACTTCAGGTGGCCGAAGCCAGCGGCAAGCCGGTTCGCATCGGTATGATCGGGGCTGGAAAGTTCGGGACGATGTTCCTTGCGCAGGCGCTTCGCATTCCGGGCATTCACCTTGTCGGGGTTGTTGACCTGAGGGTTGATGCCGCAAAGTCGAACATGGATCTTGTCGGATGGGACGCGGCGCAATACGCGGCGGCGTCGCTGGACGATGCCGCGAAATCCGGCGCGACCTTTGTCGGCGATGACTGGCAAGCGCTCGTTTCGCACCCTGCGGTCGACATCGTGATCGAATGCACCGGCAACCCCATGGCGGCTGTCGAGCATATCCTGGCAGCCTTCGAGGCCGGAAAGGACGTCATCAACGTCACCGTTGAAGCAGACGCATTTGTCGGCCCCGCGTTCGGTCGCCGCGCCGAGCGGGCAGGGGTCATTTACTCGATGGCCTATGGTGATCAGCCAGCGCTGGCCTGCGATCTGGTGGACTGGGCGCGCACTTGCGGTTTTCCGGTGGTCGCTGCGGGTCGGGGGCACAAATGGCTGCCGCATTACCGTCAATCGACACCCGACACCGTCTGGGACCATTGGGGGCTGACCCGCGAACAGGCTGAACGTGGACGCCTGAACCCGAAGATGTTCAATGCGTTTCTGGACGGGTCCAAGCCCGCAATCGAAAGCGCCGCAATCGCGAACTGCTGCGGGCTGGATGCGCCCGAGGACGGGCTTGTCTTTCCTCCGGGCGGCATCGACGATGTGCCCACGCTCATGCGCCCAGTCTCCGAAGGCGGCGTTCTGGCGCGCAAGGGAATGGTTGACGTCGTGTCGTGCCTTACCGCCGAGGGGCAACTGATCCCGCATGATATCCGCAAGGGTGTCTGGGTCTGCTTCGAAGGCGATACCGATTACCTCAAGAACTGCTTCGAGGAATACAAGGTCGTTACCGATCCGTCTGGCCGGTATATGTGCAACTACAAGCGCTGGCACCTGATTGGCCTCGAACTTGGTGTTTCGGTCGCGTCCATCGGCCTTCGGCGGGAGCCAACCGGCGTCGCTGCGGACTTTCGCGCCGATGTGGCTGCCGTCGCCAAGCGCGACCTGTCCAAGGGCGAGGTTCTGGACGGCGAAGGCGGCTTTACCGTTTCGGGTGGATTGAGGCCCGCCCGCCAGTCGGTCGAGCATGGATATGTTCCGTTGGGTCTGGCGCACAACGTCAAGCTTGTGAAACCGGTAAAGGAGGGTCACGCGGTAACCTGGAACGATGTCGAGATCGACACCACGACGGCCGCCTACAAGCTGCGGCGCGAAGTCGAAGGCGTCGTGAAAGAGATGGCATGAGATGGGGAAGGTCAGCATGCGCCGCTTGGACAGCGTGACATCGGTCGGGCGCGGGCTCAGCCGCCCCGAATCCGTTCTTGCGACATCGAGCGGCGACATTTTTGTCTCTCACAAAGGACGCGGCATCGCGAGAATTCTGCCGGATGGCAGGCAGTTTCTGTTGGCCAAACAGACAGAGATCGGCGGCCTGCCCGTCGTTCCAAATGGCATCGCGCTCCGGTCTGATGGCAGTTTCCTCGTGGCCAACATCTCTGATGCTGGCGGCCTTCTCGAAGTCGACCCGGACGGAATGCGGCTGTTTCACCGCTGTTCGACAACCGAGGTCGCGCCGCCGGTAAACTTCGTGACGCTGGATGAACTGGGGCGCATCTGGTTCAGCGTCAGCTCGACATGCAGCCCTCGTGACCTTGCCTATCGGCGGGACGTGAGAAATGGCTACATCGGGATGATCGACGCCAGCGGTATGCGGATCGTGGTCGAGGGCCTGCATTACACAAATGAGATTCGTCCGGACCTTGCGGCTGGCTGGCTCTATATCAGTGAAACCTTCGGTCAAAAGGTGAGCCGTATCCGCCTGGACGAAACCGGCGTTCACGGGGAACCAGTGACCTTTGCGGACCTTCCTCGCGGTGCCTTCGTCGACGGCATCGCTTTCGACAGCGAAGGATGTCTGCTCTGCGCGTGTATCGTCTCGAATGAACTGGTCAGGATCGCTGCGGACGGATCGTGGTCGATTGTCGCGCAGGAAAGGGACGAGGACTGGGTCAATACAGTCGAATCCGCGTTGGATGCCGGCGCAATGGGGAGAAAGCACTTTGACACGGCCCCGACGTCAGTGTTCCGGAACATTGCGAGCATTGCCTTTGCGGGGGAGCGTTTGGATAAAGTGATATTCGGCAACTTGCTGGGGGACTCGCTTCCCGTCCTGTCCATTGGCGTCTCTGGCCGCATGCCATTGCATTGGAATGTTGAGGTTCCAGTGTGGGGCGAAGCTTTTTGAAACCAGCTTGGAGCAACTCTTGAACTACGATCTCCAGTCCCTCCTGCTATTCAAATCCGTGGTGTCAAGCGGAAGCCTCGCGGGCGCTGCCGAGATTCACAATACTGCGGCTTCGGCTGTCAGTCGGCGTATTGCCGACCTCGAAGTTCAGGTCGGCACCGCGCTGTTCTATCGTCAGCGGCGCGGTGTCGAATTGACGCCCGCCGGGGAGGAATTCCTGAGCCATGTTTCTGCGCTTCTGAACCGCATTGAACGGATGGACCAGGCGATGGAGGACTTTGCCGACGGTCTGAAGGGCGTTGTCAGGATCGCCGCGAATACATCGAGCATCACCCAGTTTCTACCAGAAGACCTGGCTGCATTTGTCAATGATTTCCCCGGTGTACGGATCAAGCTTGTCGAGATGTTCAGCACGGATGTCATCGCGCAAATACGCCTTGGGCACGCGGACATCGGGATTTGCTCCGGTCTCACAAGTCCCGGCGACCTGGAAACGACACTGTATCGCCGCGATACCTTGGTGCTGGCCGTTCCAGAAGGTCACCCGCTGGCGTCACGATCCTCTGTTTCACTCGAAGATATCCTTGATCAGGACATTGTTTCTCTTCAAGACGGAAGCTCGATACAGGCCTACGTGGACGCGCAGGCCGAAGCACAGGGCCGAATACCCAAGACCCGCGTTCAAGTCATGAGCTTTGACGGTGTGCGCCGGATGGTCGAAGCCCATCTTGGCGTTGCTATCTTGCCTCAGGGTGCGGTCTTGGACGCCGCGCGGGACAGCAAACTGAGTATGGTGCCCATTTCAGAGCCTTGGGCGGAACGGGAATTGCTTCTTGTGCGAAAGCCCAACATTCAACCCGGTCGCGCCAGCCGGGCCATGTTCGAATACCTCACAGGGCACGATAACGCCAAATAACAAGGTGGCCAAATATGATAACATTGAAGAATCTGGATCACCTGGTCCTGACCGTCACCGACATGGACAAGACCTGCGCGTTTTACAAGGACATCCTCGGCTGTGAGATCGTGACATTTGGCGCGGGCCGCAAGGCGCTGAGGTTCGGCGGGCAAAAGTTCAACCTGCACCAGGCGGGCCAGGAATTTGAACCAAAGGCCAAGACACCGCGACCCGGCTCTGCTGACCTGTGCTTGATCACCGTAGATCCGATAGACGACGTCGTGACGAAACTTCAGGAGGCCGGTATAGAGATCGAGGAGGGGCCCGTAACGCGCACCGGCGCGACCGGCGCCATCCTGTCGGTCTACCTCCGTGACCCCGATGGCAACCTTCTGGAATTGTCCAACTATGTCGATGCATGACGCAAATCGCCAGCGGTCCACGGACCCAGACGTTGGGGCCGCTGAATTTCCATGACTGGTCAGATTTCCATGCGCGGACTGCTGAAATGGTTCGGAGACGTCAATGCTACGTTTCTAAGCCTCGCCAAGGTCATCGTTCCCGTTTCGATAGCCGTCGAGCTTTTGTCCAGATGGGGTCTGATCGAGGAAATTGCGCCGTTCCTGCGACCGCTGATGTCCATATTCGGCCTGCCTCCCGAAATGGGGCTGGTTTGGCTGACGGGCCTGTTCACCTCAATGTGGGGCGCAGTTGCAATCCTTTTCACTGTGGTTCCCGCCGACACGCTGACGGTCGCTGATGTGACCGTGTTCTCCGGCCTGTTGCTGATGGCGCACGCCTTGCCACTGGAGCAATCTGTCATTCGTTCGGTCGGTCCGGGTTTTGTTGTGACCGCCCTCATTCGGATTGTGGGCGCCATGCTGTTTGCAGGACTGCTCAGACTGATCTTCGATCTGACGGGTTGGCTGGCTGAACCGATCCAGCCAACACTGAGCCAAGAGGTGTTCTCGGTCGGGGAGGACGGTTTCTGGGTCGGGCTGGTCAAGATGCTCTTCAAGATCTACGTCATCCTCGCAATCCTGATTTACGGCCTTCAATTAATGGAGAAATCCGGGGCCGCGCAGATATTTCAACGGTTTGCCGCCCCGCTCCTGAAACTGGCCGGCCTAAAGAACGAAGCCGTGGAAGTGACGTCGATCGGTCTGATCATCGGCATTGCCTTTGGGAGCGGACTGCTGAAACGCAGTGCGACGCGCGGTCAAATCTCCTCTCGTCAACTCTGGTTGTCCTGCATTTTTCTCGGCTTCGCCCATGCGCTTGTCGAAGATACCCTGCTAATGGTCGCTCTTGGGGCCGATTTCACCACGGTGTTTTTTGGTCGGCTGGCTTTTGCCATTGTTTGCACTGCCGTCATTGCCGCTGGACTGCGTTTGGTCTTGGATCGGAAGTCACAAAAATGTCCCGGTGTGTCGACAGACTAGAGGATCAAGGAGACCTTTGGTCGGGCCAAGACTGTGGATGGCATGGCCCAGACCATCCACCGCCGCCTCGACAGGGCCACAGCGTCGCAGCCGCGTGCGCAATCGCCGTCGGGACGTTCAACCTTGATGACGCGGGCAACGGCCCCCCGGCAGGACGCCAGCGGGACGGCGACAACATGTTCGCTGGCAAGTGCAGGGAGACCTTCGAGAAGACGCAGGGGAAAATCCGTTGCCGACCAAGTCAGGCCGGGCGGCGCCACTGAAACGGGCCGCTGCGATGGAGAGAGTTGCCCGCGGCATCGACCGCAACGGTCACAGGCATGTCGCGAACCTCGAATTCGTGGATCGCTTCCATCCCAAGATCGTCGAAGGCCACGACCCGCGCGGCAGTGATCGCCTTCGATACCAGATAAGCGGCCCCGCCGACGGCAATCAGATATACCGCGCGATGCCGCGCAAGCAGCGCCTCGGTTTCGGCGTTGCGCTCGGCCTTGCCAATCAGCAACGCGGCCCCCAGATCGCCCAGCATCATCTCACTGTAGCGGTCCATCCGCCCCGATGTGGTGGGACCGGCAGGACCGACGACCTCGGCGCCGACCGGGTCGACCGGACCGACGTAATAGACCGCGCGATCGCGGAAAGAGACCGGCACCTCCTGACCGCGCGCCAGCATCTGTTGCAGCCGCCGGTGTGCGGCATCGCGCGCGGTCAGCAGCCGCCCGGACAGGAGCACCGTCTCACCGATACGCCAGCGGGCAATCTCTTCTCGGGTGAGCGTATCGAGGGCAACGCGCCGCGCGCCGACCGTGGCATCGGCTGTGTCAATGTCCGGCCAGAGATCCGGCGCGGGCGGCTCCAGCTGCGCGGGACCGTGGCCATCAAGGGTGAATTTCACGTGCCGGGTGGCGGCACAGTTCGGCACAAGGGCAACCGGCAGCGAGGCGGCATGGGTGGGAAAGGTCGCGATCTTGACGTCGAGCACGGTTGTGACGCCGCCCAGCCCCTGCGCGCCCAGACCGGTGGCATTGATGCGGTCGATCAGATCAAGCCGCATTTCTTCAACCGGCGTGGACGGGCCGCGCAGACGCAACTCGGTCGCGTCGATCGGCTCGTTCAGGGCCTGCTTGGCCAGGGCCATCGCCTTGTCGACGCTACCGCCGACGCCCAGCCCCAGAATACCGGGCGGGCACCAGCCTGCGCCCAGCGTCTCGACGGTACTGACCACCCAGTCGGACACCGAGTCAGAGGGGTTGAGAACCGCGAATTTCGTCTTGTTCTCGGACCCCCCGCCTTTGGCCGAAACGGTGATCTCCATTTGATCACCGGGCACCAGTTCAACGGTCAGCATGGCCGGGGTGTTGTCGCCGGTGTTGCGCCGTCCGAACAGGGGGTCGACAACAATCGAGGCCCTCAGAGGGTTGGTTTCGGACAGATAGGCGCGGCGCGTTCCCTCGTCGACCAGGTCCTGCAAACTGCGCCGCCACGCCGTGCGCGCCTCAACGCCAAGGCGGACATGCACATTGGCGACGCCGGTGTCCTGACAGATCGGCCGCCGGCCAAAGGCAGCCATGCGGGAATTCATCAGGATCTGCCCGATTGCGGCCTTGGCAGGCGCGCTAAGTTCGAGATCCCAGGCCCGCGCCATACCACGGATGAAATCCGGCGGATGATAGGTGCTGATGTACTGCAAGGCATCGTGGATCGAGTCCACGACGTGCGCTTCGGTGATCTGGGGGCGGGTCATGCCTGACATTTGTCCTTTTCCGGAAAGACGTATTTTCCCGGTCTGTGCGCCAAAGGCCGGTCCGGCGCTCTGGCCAAGGCGTCCGCCGTCGAACCGGATCGGATTGGCCAGAAGCCGCAGCTTGGGGCGGTCGGGATGCGGAATATGGATTATCATCTCGGCTTCGGTCACGAAAGGGTTCTGCAACGCGGCGGGCAGGCTCAGGATCGGGGCCACGGGCAGGAGCCCCGTGAATTTCCCTGCCCATAGGCCGAAACGTGCAGGCAGCCGAGATCCTCTTTGACGTGTTTCAGTCCCGGATGGGTCAGACCAAGCTGGCCGGGCGGATCGCCGTACAGGTTGGTCATGACCGCGTCCGCCTCTGCAACGTTCCCCTCAAGGGCCCGGCGGCCCTCCGGGGCCTTCCTTGGCAAAAAAGGCGCGCATGCCTTTGTGACAGACCGGCGAGGAAAATGCCCGGTCGCTTGAGGCAAGCGATCGCGTGACCGGTTCCGCCAAGGACAGGCGCGAGGTCTCGTCGATCAGCACCTTGCCTTCCGAACCGGAGTCCGAAGCCATGCGCAGGTGCCGCGGTCAAAGCCGGTTCTCGACGGATCGGCAAGCGGCATTGGCTGCTTACAGGTCGGATTGCGTGGACCGCACGGCCGCCCATGTGCCGTCCGCGATCAGGGACCGCACAATTTCGGTCGTGAGCGACAGAACAGCCTCTTTCGCTCTGGTGGCGGGGCGTCCTGACGGATGAACCAGCCACGCGCCGCGCCACAGGCCGGGCGGAGCGATGTGACTGATGGCCAATGTCCCGGCATGTGTTTCTGGCAGGACCGCGTGGGTCGGCAGGATCGACGCGCCGAACCCTTCCGCAACCAGCCGTTTGATATTCGCATAACTGTCGATTTCCAACGCCACGTTGGGCGAAAAGCCAAGCGTGGCGCAGGCGCGATCCACCAAGAGACGCAGCCCGTGCGCGCGACTGGGCAAGACCATCGGCAAGTCCCGAAGCCCGGACAGGCCCATTTCAGCCAAACAATCGGTCTCACCGGGCCACAGAACCACAAGCTCTTCTTCCAAAAGCAGAGTTGAGGCAATGCCTTGCGAGCGCGATGGCTCATAAAGCACGGCGAGATCGACAACACCCTCTTCCAGCCAGCCTGCGATAAAGCCGCTCATGGCTTCGGCTATGTTGAGCCGGATCCGTGGGTAGCGCGTGTGGACCGCCTTGATCAGCGGCATGGCGACGATGTTGCTGATGGTTCCGGGCAAGCCGATGCGGACTTCGCCCATGGGGTCGCTGTCAAGCGTGCGAATGTCATCCTCAGTGCGTGCAAGATCATCCAGAATGGCGCGGGCACGTTGCATCAGGAGTTGGCCGGCTTCCGTCGGGGCGACGCCCGACTTGCTTCGGATCAGCAACTGCGTGCCCAGTTCTTCCTCCATGGTCTTGATATGCAGCGACAGTGCTGGCTGCGCGACGCCGACATGTTCGGCGGCGCGCGTGATGGACCCCGCCTCAGCGATGGCCAGAAAATAGCGCAGCTGACGGAAATCCATGGTGTTGGCCAGTCATACCTGGAATGTATGATTGGCATCTAAAACATATATTTGTTGAATGTCACGCCTCGCGTTACGTTTCGACAGACACGGCTTGGCAACGGGAGGCCCCGGCTCATGAATTTCCTCGACGACGACTATCAAGACATCCGCGATGGCGTGAAGGCGCTCTGCGCGCAATTCCCGGCCGAATACCACCGCAAGGTGGATGAAGAAAAAGCCTATCCAGAGGCATTTGTTGATGCCCTGACCCGCGAGGGCTGGATGGGTGCCCTGATCCCCGAGGACTATGGCGGCTCTGGGCTGGGTCTGGCGGAGGCTTCGGTGATCATGGAGGAAATCAACCGGGCAGGGGGCAATTCTGGTGCCTGCCACGGCCAGATGTACAATATGAACACGCTGGTGCGTCATGGCTCGGAAGAGCAGCGGCAAAAATACCTGCCCAAGATCGCCTCGGGCGAACTGCGCATTCAGTCGATGGGCGTGACGGAGCCGACCACGGGTACTGACACCACCAAGATCAAGACGACTGCGGTCAAGAAAGATGGTCGGTACGTCGTGAACGGTCAAAAGGTCTGGATCAGCCGCGTTCAGCACTCTGACTACATGATCCTGCTGGCGCGGACCACGCCCCTGGCGGACGTCAAGAAAAAGTCCGAAGGTCTGTCGATCTTCCTTGTCGACATCAAGGACGCGATGAAGAACGGAATGACCGTCAATCCCATCGCCAATATGGTGAACCACGAAACGAACGAACTGTTCTTCGACAACCTCGAGATCCCCGAAGAGAACCTGATCGGAGAAGAGGGCAAGGGGTTCAAGTATATCCTGACCGGGCTAAACGCCGAGCGCACGCTGATCGCCGCGGAATGTATCGGTGACGGCTACTGGTTTACCGACAAAGTCACCGCCTATGTGTCGGAACGTGAAGTCTTTGGCCGACCGATCGGCCAGAACCAGGGGGTGCAATTCCCCATTGCCGAGGCATTCATCGAGGTCGAGGCCGCCAACCTGATGCGTTGGAAGGCCTGCGCGCTTTACGATGCCGGCAAGCCTTGCGGCGCCGAAGCAAATATGGCGAAATATCTCGCGGCAAAAGCCTCTTGGGAAGCGGCCAATGCCTGCATTCAGTTCCACGGCGGCTTCGGGTTCGCCAACGAATACGACGTAGAGCGCAAGTTCCGTGAGACGCGCCTCTACCAGGTCGCGCCGATCTCGACCAACTTGATCCTGTCCTATGTTGCCGAGCACATTCTCGGCATGCCGAGGTCGTTCTGATGCTGCCGCTCGAAGGTGTTACCGTTGTTGCCATCGAACAGGCCGTTGCCGCTCCATTCGCAACCTCCAAGCTGGCCGACGCCGGGGCCAAAGTCATCAAGATAGAGCGCCCCGAAGGCGACTTTGCCCGCGGCTACGACGATGTGGCCAAGGGGCAATCCAGCTATTTTGTCTGGCTCAACCGCGGCAAGGAGGCTTTGACGCTGGATCTCGGATCCGACAAGGGAAAGCGGGCACTTGAGGCGCTGATAGCCGAGGCCGACGTCCTGATCCAAAACCTGAAGCCGGGGTCTCTGGCGAAACTCGGGTTTGATACTGACGGGCTGCGCCAAGACCATCCGCGCCTGATCACATGTTCGATTTCGGGCTACGGCGACCATGGCCCCATGGCGGACCGCAAGGCATATGACCTTTTGATTCAGGCCGAAAGCGGACTCTGCTCGCTGACCGGTGGTCCGTCCGAACCTGCCCGTGTGGGCATTTCCATCGTCGACATCGCGACCGGCGCGACGGCCTATTCGGCCATACTCGAGGCGCTGGTCCGCCGTGGCATAACGGGGCAGGGGGCCGAAATATCGGTGTCAATGTTCGACGTCATGGCCGACTGGCTGACCGTTCCGCTGCTGAACCACGAAGGCGGCAAACCCCCCAAGCGCATCGGCCTGGCGCACCCCTCGATCGCGCCCTACGGCGCGTTTCAGCCCAAATCCGGCCCAGCCATCCTGATCGCGATCCAAAGCGACCGCGAGTGGCGGATGCTGTGCCGCGATTTCATCGGCGACAACGCGTTGGCCAGCGACCCACGGTTCGCCACCAACGTCGCCCGCGTCAACAACCGCGCGGAAACAGATGCCATGGTCGCGGCGGCCTTCGGCCAGATGGATTCCGCCACGGCTCTGAAACGGCTTTCGGCCACGGGTATTGCCCTGGCGTCGGTGAACGACATGGCCGGCCTGTCAGAGCATCCGCATCTGCGCCGTATCACCGTGGACAGCCCGAACGGGCCGGTCAGCTTTCCGGCTCCCGCCGCGCGTTTTGTCGGCGAAGAACGTCGCTACGGGGCCGTACCCGGCCTGAAACCGCTGGAGGGGTGACGATGCAAATAGATATCGCCAAGCTGCAAAGCTGGATCGGGCGCGAGCAACGCGACAGCGAAGTTGTCTCTTCCACGCTGGTGCGTCAGTTCAACGCCACCTTCGATCGCTCTTCCGGCACCGGGCAGGGGGACGAGGCACCGCTTTTGATACACCTGTGCCTGGCCCAGCCCATCGCGCCGATGTCGGAACTGGGCCGCGACGGTCACCCCGCGCTGGGTGGCTTTCTGCCGCCAGTGCCGCGCCCACGTCGGATGTGGGCCGGTGGTGCCTTTACCTTTCACAGCGGCATCCGCATCGGCGAAGAAGTCACGCGCCATTCGACGATCTCGGATGTTCAACTGAAGGAAGGCCGCTCTGGCGCGCTGTGCTTTGTCACGGTCCGCCATGAGGTTTCGGCCAACGGGCGCGCCGTGCTGAGCGAGCGTCAGGACATTGTCTATCGCGACATCCCCAAGACGCCTGCGGGCAAGACCAAGGCCGACCTTGCGCCTGCGGCTACCGGTCAGCATGCGCGTGTCGTAGACCCGAGCCCGACCCTGCTCTTTCGCTATTCCGCGCTGACCTTCAATGGCCACCGCATCCACTACGACAGACCGTTCTGCGTTGATGTCGAAGGCTATCCCGGCCTCGTGGTCCACGGTCCGATGCAGGCCACGATGCTGTGCCAGTTCGCCGCCGATCTGCGCGGGCAGGCGCCAAAGTCCTTTGCCTTTCGTTCACTCTCGCCGATCTTCGACAACGCCGGTTTCTCGGTGAACGCGGCGGAAGACGGCGACGCGCTCAAACTCTGGACCGCCCGCACCGGTGGCCCCGTCGCAATGGAGGCAATGGCACAATGGTAAGCTCTCTCACAACGCCGCTTTTTGTGCCCGCCTCCAAGCCGGAACGGTTTGGCAAGGCTGCGGCGAGCGGTGCGGATGCGGTGATCCTCGATCTTGAGGATGCCGTCGCCGCCGCCGACAAGGATACGGCACGCGCCGCGCTGGATGCCGGGTTCACCGACCTGCCGGTGATCGTGCGGATCAATGCCATTGGCACGCCTTGGCACGCAGCCGACCTTGCCGCCGTGACCGGCGCGGGCTTTGCCGCCGTCATCCTGCCGAAATCCGAAACGCCCGACACTGTGGCGCAGGTTGTCGCGGCGCTGCCGGGGCTGCCCGTCATCGCCCTGATCGAAAGCGCGCTTGGCCTTGCCAATGCCCGCGCCATCGCGACGGTCAAGGGTGTCGAACGTCTTGCCTTCGGGTCGGTCGATTTCTGCGCCGACCTCAGGTGTGCCCATCTGCGCGACATCCTGCTGCCGGTGCGCAGCGAACTGGTGCTGGCGTCCCGTCTGGGCGGTATCGCGTCGCCGATCGACGGGGTCACGGTGCAGCTTGACGATCTTGCGGCCACCCGTGACGACGCGGGCCATGCACGGGATCTTGGGATGACCGGCAAGCTTTGCATCCACCCCAAACAGATCGCCGAGGTCAAACGCGCCTTTGCTCCGTCCGAAAAAGAGATTTCCTGGGCCAAGCGGGTCCTTGCCTCGGGTGACGGTGCCGTCTCTGTGGATGGTGCCATGGTCGATGAGCCGGTGCGTATCAGGGCGCGGGCCATCCTTGCCGCCGCGCCGGAGTAGGGACGTGTCTCTGCCGCAGCTCATCCTCGTTCCGGGGCTTTTGAACGATGCCGATCTCTGGCGCGAGCAGGTCGCCGCCCTGAGCGACGTGGCGCGGCCCGAAGTGGCCGATATCACGCAGAGCGAAACGTTGGCGGCTTTGGCCGAGGATGTCCTTGCCCGCGCCGAGGTTCGCTTTGCGCTGGCAGGCTTTTCCTTGGGTGGAATCGTCGCGCTGGAGATCATGCGCCGCGCGCCCGAACGGGTGAGCCACCTAGCACTGCTCGACACGACGCCCCTGCCGGACGATCCGGATCGCGCGGCCGAGCGCGCCCGGCTGGTCGCAACCGCAAGATCCCATGACAAGTTCCACGGGTTTGGCGAACGGATGTTGCGCAGCTACCTCGCGCCGGAAAACCTCAAAAACGCGGCGATGGCTGACCGCGTGCGCGCCATGACAAAACGCCTTGGCCCGGATGTTTTTATCCGTCAAAGCGGCATCGACCGCCCCGACAGCCGGGCCTCGCTTGGCAGCATCACCTGCCCCACTTTAATTTTGTGCGGCGAGCATGACGCATGGACGCCCGCGACCGTGCATCGCGACATGGCCGTTGCGATCCCCAATTCCCAACTCGTCATCGTGCCGGGGAGCGGGCACCTGACCCCCATCGAGCAACCTGCGGCTGTGTCCCGCGCGCTGCGTGCGCTATTGGTACGCAAGGACCACTGAAGGTCAGAACGCGTATTTGGGTCAACGCCAAAATATGACGGTCGCAACGCAAGCGACCGTTGTCGGAGTTGCCTCCAGCAATGACAGCGTGGCCCGCTGTATTGTTGCAACCAAGTAGAAATGTCACCCGGTTTACAAAGCAGAAGTGTCACCAAGGACGGCGACGGGAGCAAAGCCTGACAGGGCGGAGACCTCAGATATCGCAGCCCTGGCTGGCTTTGCTTTTGGCGATGCGTTTGCGGTCGGCGAGGGTATTCCAACCCGTGTTACGGCGTCCGTTCTTCCGGTATCCGTTGCGGGCGCTTTCCGGGCGCACTTCGGCGGTGGCAGCCAGCTTGCCTTGCTCGGCTTTGATATGGGCGAGCACTGCGCTGAGGTGCTTGTTGTCGGTGATCGCCGCGTGGGTGACGCGCTGCTGGTGCGGATCGAAGATGGTGCAGGGAAGGGCGAGGCCATTGTGCCGAACCTGGATGCGCCCGTCCGGGAACTCGTATGTATCGGCATATTTGCCAACCAGCGCGCGCGTCAGATCATTCACTTCCAACCGGATGCGCTTGCGTGCGTACTTCAGGGACAGGTCCTTGCTGACATAGCGCTTGTTGCGCAGACAGAAGATCTCGGCCAACCGATCTGGTGCGACGTTCAGCGCGCGGTGCAGATTGTCCGGACGGGCAGCGGGCTTGGCGAACCTGGCGTTATAGCGCTCCATGAAGCGCTGGAGGAAAGCATTAGCCGCCTCCATGTCCGAGATGCCAGCGATGCGCAGTTCCTTGACCAGACGATCCTGCAGTGTCCGGTTCGCACGTTCCACGCGGCCCTTGGCCTGGCTGGTATTGGCACAGAGAATCTCGATCTGGAGTTCTGCCAAAGCGCGCCCGAACTGGGTCATGCCGGTCATGTGCGCGTTGGGTTTGGGGACGCGGAAGACCGTGTGCTTGTCGCTGTAGAACGCAACGGGGCGGCCGTGCGCCGTCAGATAGCGCTCCAATGCTTCGAAATAGCTGAACGTGCTCTCTGATTTGACGAAGCGCAGTTCCATCAACGTGCTGGTGGCATCATCAATGAACACGAGCAGGGTGCAGGGATCACCCCGGTCCTCGAACCAGCGATGCTCTGAGCCATCGATCTGAATGAGCTCGCCAAAGCACTCCCGGCGTAATCTGGGCTGATGAAACGTCCGGCGCTGTTTGCGCGAGAGCCAAAGACCGTCTTCCTGCATCCACTTGCGCAGCGTCTCGCGCGACACCTTGAACCCGTGATGTTCGGCCAGCATCTCACCGCCAGGGTCGGCCCAAAGTCCGGATAGGCCTCTTTGATCAGCGACAGCGCGTAATCTCGTTTGGCTTTGTGGATCCGATTGTTCGGAGGCTGGCCGCGCGCCCTGTGCCGGATTGCCGCCGCGCCATCTTGGCGGTATCGCTTCAGCAATCTGAAAACCTGCCGACGTGTCAGCTCCAACAGGTTCGCAGCATTGTCTACCGTCAGCCGGCCATCATCGACCTGCGCCAACACCTCCACGCGGTTCAACTCGCGCTCGCTCATCATTACCCATCCCATGTCCGATCTACCTCAGTCTTTCGGGGGAGAGTGACATTCCTGAATTGCTCATGGGTGACATTTTAGCTTTGCGGCTACACTGTATTTTCGCCGATAATTCGTTTTATGTAACTCATCCACTCAGGGCGTTCCGTTTCCCCCAGGCTGGCGATGTGTTCGTCCAACGCGGATGCCGCGCCTGTTTGGGACACGATATTTTCCGTTGCACGTCAAAATGCGGCAACCATGGCATCGACCGACTCCGAAACACGACGGCGCATGACCGACGCGTTCAGGCCGACATTCCATGAGATGGCATCCCGGTGTCTCGCGGCAATATTACCGGGCTTGCGGAGCCGACAAGCGATCTTCTGGGCGTGATTCTGCTTCACGGGCCGCCAGAGCAACACTGACCAGACGGTGTACAATGGCACCATGCTGAGCCGCCCTGCGAGCAAAAGGGAATAGTTCTTGGCATTTCACTCAGCATGACAACTTTTGTCGTGGGTGTTTGCGAAGATGGCATGGAATCAGAATCCACTCGACAAAACGGTGCGAGATTCATCGGGTGAAATGCAAGCAAGGCAGGTAAAACGCATGCCGCACTACGCTCATTCCGGAACGCCGGGCGACAGATCCGACTGGCAAATTCTGCCCGAGCATCTGGAGCAGGTCGCGGCGTTGGCACGGAACCGTGCGGACCTTCTCAACCTTGGAACCTGCGCCGAGGTTCTGGGGAAATTTCACGATCTGGGAAAATACGACCCCGCATTCGACCGGCGCCTGTGCAACGAGACAGTGCGCGTAGATCACTCGACAGCGGGCGGAGCCAAGCTGCTAGCGCAGGAGGATCGCGTGCAACCGGTGGCCGAAGCCCTGGCCTACGCGATCCTTGGTCATCACGCTGGGCTGCCGGACAAGTCGGGCGAAACCGATGCCTGCATGGACCGCCGGTTGGCCCGCCCCGCGCCGCCGCTGGATCCAGAGTGGCGCAACCATCTCCCTGTCGATTTCCCGGCCATGGCGAAGGAGATCATGGGCCTTTGCCGCCCCGGCCCGAAACTGGGGTTCGATGCCTCGGTCGCCGTGCGGATGATGTTTTCCTGCCTCGTGGACGCCGATTTCCGCGACACGCAGGAATTCTACGACCAACTGGAAGGGCGGCAAAGGGATCGCACCTGGCCCGCTCTGGCCGACGTCCTGCCGGATCTTCGACAGCGGTTCGATGCCTTCATGGCGGGGCTTGGTGGCCAAGGATCGGACCTGAACCGCACCCGGACCGAAATCCTCACTCATGTCCGCGCTCAGGCGACCCTGCCACTAGGTCTTTTCACGCTTTGCGTGCCCACCGGCGGCGGCAAGACATTGGCTTCGCTCGGCTTTGCCCTGGACCATGCAGCCGCCCACCATTGCCGTCGGATCATCTACGCCATCCCGTACACGTCGATCATCGACCAAACGGCGGCGGTGTTCCGCAAGGTTTTGGGCAAAGATGTCGTCCTCGAGCATCACAGCGCCATCGACAGCGACAGGCAAGGCGCCGAAGCACGCGACAAGCTCAGGCTGGCGATGGAGGACTGGGCCGCGCCCATCGTCGTCACCACCAACGTCCAGCTGTTCGAGAGCCTTTTTGCGGCCCGCCCTTCGCGCTGCCGCAAACTGCACAACATTGCGGGGTCGGTCATCGTGCTCGACGAGGCGCAGTGCCTGCCACGTTCCCTGCTGATGCCGACGCTGGCGATGATCGACACATTGGCCGCGCACTACCGCTGCACCGTGATCCTGTGTACCGCGACCCAACCGGCCTTCGACAGCCGGGAACTGAAACAGGGCGGCCTGCCGCTGGAGAACCGGGAACTGGCCCCCGATCCGGTCGGGCTGGCGCAGAAGCTGCGGCGCGTCGTCATTCGCACCGGGGCCGTGATGGATGACGCGGCGCTCGTGGCGGCATTGGCGGATACGCCCCAGGGGGTGGTCATCGTCAACAGCCGTAAACATGCGCTGGACCTTTTCCGGGCGGCGCAGGCTGCCGGGCTGGACGGACTGGTTCATCTGACCACGCGGCAATACCCGGCGCACCGTCGCCAGATCATCGCGGACATCCGTGCGCGGCTGAAGTCGGGACAGCCTTGCCGTCTGATCGCCACCAGCCTGATCGAGGCGGGGGTCGATCTGGATTTCCCCTTGGGCTGGCGCGCCGAAGCAGGGCTCGACAGCGTCATCCAGGCGGCAGGCCGGGTGAATCGCGAAGGCAAGCGCCCGCTGGCTGCATCGGTCCTCACGGTGTTCGAAGCCCCGGACAACGCCCCGCCGCCAGAGGTGGCGCAACTGGCCAAGGCGATGCGCGGCACGGCGACCCGTTTCCAGGACCTGCTGTCGCCAGAGGCGATCTGTGACTGGTTCAACGAGGTGTACTGGACCGTTGGGGCAGATCGCATGGGCGAGAAAATGGCGAAAAGCATGATTTTCGCCCGATCTGGCACTGACTTTCCGTTTCGCACCTTGGCCGAACAATACCGCATGATCGACAGCCCAATGGTGCCGGTGATCATTTCCGGCGACGACACGGCGGCAAGGGCAATCGCGCAACTCTCCCTCGAAGCCGTGCCCTCGGGCACGCTCGCCCGTGCCCTGCAATCCTACACCGTCCAGATCCCGCAAAAGGCGCGCGAGTTGCTGCGGGTCAACGGCAAGGGGGCTTTCGAGGCGAGCGACATTCGTGGCGATCAGTTCTTTGTCCTGAAGGAAGGCTCACTCTACCGGGAGGATTTCGGACTCTGGTGGGAACAGGCCGAATACCTAGGGGTGGATCAATGGGTGGTATAAAAAAGCCGCCGCCCGGAGGACGGCGGCGAAACCTGCAAATGCATAACATCGCCGGAGTGTTTCTATTCACACAAGGCCAACCTCACGACATGCGCCTTTGCTATGGCGGCTCAATGTCAAGCTCGAGCGCAATCGTGAAATTGCCGATCCGGAGCCGCAGAGCATACTGTCTCCGCTTCATGGAAGTCCCATTGCGAACCAACGGTGAACGCACCGTACCGTGATTTGCCGCACCAGAAAAATTGATATCGCTGAAGTGAATATTAACCGGCCCGTCAGATGAGTCTTCACCTTCAGATTATCCACCTAGAGGGAAGTTAGAACAATGACTTACGGCATCCGACTCCATGTTCAGGGGCGCCACGCGCTCTTCACCCGCCCCGAATTGAAGGTCGAGCGCGTCACCTATGACGTCATGACCCCGTCTGCGGCGCGCGGCATTCTCGAGGCGATCCACTGGAAACCGGCGATCCGCTGGGTGATCGACCGTATCCACGTGCTGGAACCGATCCGCTTTCAGTCGATCCGCCGCAACGAGGTCGGCCACAAGGTCCCGGCCGGCAGCATCAGGAAGGCGATGAACCGGGGTGACGTGGGCGGGCTGCAACTGCTGGTCGACGAGGATCGGCAGCAGCGCGCCTCCACGGTGCTGGTGAACCCGTCCTACGTCATCGAGGCGCATTTCGAGATGACCCTGCGAGCCGGGGCGGACGATACCGAGGGCAAGCACCTCGACATCTTCAACCGTCGCGCCGGGCGTGGGCAGTGTTTTCACCAGCCCTGCCTCGGCACCCGCGAGTTCGCTGCTGCGTTCGAGCTGATCCCGCCGGGCGCCCCCCTGCCCGACCGCGCGCCAGATGCCATGACACCCGACCTCGGCTTTGATAGCCCGCGCGACCTTGGCCTGATGCTCTGGGACATCGACCACGCCGCCCAAGGCCGCCCCTCGCTGTTCTTCCGCGCACGGCTGGTGGACGGCGTCATGACGGTGCCCCCGCCCGACAGCCCCGAGGTGCTGCGATGAGCATCCTCGCCTCGCTGGTGCGCGCCTATGACCGGATGGATGCGCCAGCCTTTGGCTATTCAACGGAGAAGATCGGCTTTGTCGTGGTCCTGTCCAGTGATGGAGCCATTGTCGATGTTGTCGACAGGCGCTCAGCCGACAACAAGCGGACACCCGTCAACATGATCGTTCCGGCCTGTCCGAAACGTTCGGGTCAGACACCGCGTCCCAATTTCCTTTGGGACAACATCAACTACGCCCTGGGCGCCGGAAAACTGACAAACGACGCCGACACCCGCTTCGACGCGTTTCGAGACAAGCATCTGGAATACCTCTCGGATCTCGATGATCCCGAGATCTCAGCCTTTTGCGTGTTCCTGCGAATTTGGGATCCCGCCCAAGTCACGCGTTTCTTTCAGGCCGACGATCTCCCGACCAATGGAGTCGTCTTTGCCTGCAACGACAGCCGTCGGGATCACTTCCTCCACGAGAACGGCACAGCAACGTCATTCTGGAAGCGCAATAGACACCTGTGGGTCGCCGTGGAAGGGAAAAGCACGACGCCTGCGATCTGTCTCGTGAACGGTGAGGTATCGGAAATCGCCAGAACGCACCCGCCGATCAAAGGTATGTCGGGCGTAGGCGGCAAGAGCGAGATGGCCCTGATTTCCTTCAATGATGACGCCTATGAATCCTATGGTCACAGTCAGGGCGACAACGCCCCCGTCTCCGAAGCCGCGGCCTTTGCCTATACCACCGCGCTCAACCGCTTTCTCGACCGGGACAGCGGCCACCGCATCCAGATCGGCGATGCCTCGACCGTGTTCTGGGCGGATGCAGAAGACCCGGAACAGGCGGCAATGGCCGAGGACTTGTTCAGTGCATACTTCGACAAGGACCAGGATCGAGCCGGCGAAGAAACCATGGCCACGAAACAGATCGCGGCGCAGCTGGGGCTGATCCGGCAGGGTCGCCCCCTCGATCAGGTCGAACCTCGCCTCGCCGCAGGTGTTCGGTTCAATGTGCTGGGCCTCGCGCCGAATGCCGCGCGGCTGTCAGTCCGGTTCTGGTGGCAGGACGATTTCGGTCGTCTCACCGCGCATTACCAAAGGTTTGTCGAGGACATGCGCCTCGACCCGGCTCCGCGCGACGGCTGGCCGCCGCTCTGGCGCTATCTGGTGGAGTTGGCCGCTCAAGGAAAGCGGGAAAACGTGCCACCGCTGATTGCGGGCGACTGGATGCGCGCGATCCTGACCGGCGCGCCCTATCCGCTCACGCTGATGTCGAGTGTACTGATACGCATCCGCAGCGACGGGCAGATCAACGCCCTGCGCGCCGCCATCCTGAAATCCGTCCTCATCCGTAATCTTGCAAGGGAGGTTCCCGTGGCGCTTGACCCCGCGAACACAAACAAGGGCTATATCCTCGGACGGCTTTTTGCCGTCTACGAAGAGGTCCAGCGCGCGGCGCTTGGCGGCAATGTTAATGCCACCATAAAGGACAAATTCTACGGAGCGGCCTCCGCTTCCCCGCAGAAGGTGTACCGCGCGCTCGACTCCGGAGCGCAGAACCATTTCTCGAAGCTGCACAAAACGAGCCCCGGCCGCGCCGTGAACCTCGAAAAGCTGCTCGGGTCCATCACGGACTTGATGGACCCGGCAGACGATCCTATCCCGGCCTCCCTGGCGGCTGCC
Organism: Antarctobacter sp.; assembly: GCF_048262615.1. Classification (GTDB taxonomy): domain Bacteria; phylum Pseudomonadota; class Alphaproteobacteria; order Rhodobacterales; family Rhodobacteraceae; genus Antarctobacter. Next base: position 4,244 of record NZ_JBLXFB010000022.1, on the reverse strand, counting down.
GAACAGGCGCTCTTCGGGATCGGCTACTACCACCAGCGTTCCGAATTCTTCCGCAAGCGTGACGAAACGACCAGCCCGGAGACCGACCAATGACCACCTTGTCCCAGCGCCATGACTTCGTGCTGATCTTCGACGTGACGAACGGCAACCCGAACGGCGATCCCGATGCGGGCAACCTGCCCCGCCTCGACCCCGAGACCAGTCACGGGCTTGTTACGGACGTGAGCCTGAAGCGCAAGATCCGCAACTACGTCGACCTCGCCCGGCACGGCGAAACGGGTCACCACATCTACGTGCAGGAGGGCTCGATCCTGAACGAGAAGCACCGTGAGGCCTATGTCGCCGTCCGCGGGGCCGACAAGGTCACCGACAAGAAACTGAACCCCAAGTCGGACGACGAGGCAAAGCAGCTGCGTGACTGGATGTGCGCCAATTTCTTCGATGTGCGGACCTTTGGTGCCGTCATGTCGACCGGGATCAATTGCGGCCAGGTAAAGGGGCCGGTGCAGATGACCTTTGCCCGCTCGGTCGAGCCGATCCTGCCGGTCGAGATCTCCATCACCCGCATGGCCGCCACCAACGAGGCCGAGAAAAAGAAGCGTGCCGAAGGTGAGGATGGCGACGAACGCACTGACAACCGCACCATGGGCCGCAAGCACATCGTGCCCTACGGGCTTTACGTGGCCCATGGCTTCATCTCGGCCAAGTTCGCGGAACGCACGGGCTTTTCCGACGCCGACCTCGACCTGTTCTACGAAGCACTCGTCAACATGTTCGAACACGACCGCTCTGCCGCGCGCGGCGAGATGACGACGCGCAAGCTGATCGCCTTTTCGCACGCCAATGCTCTGGGCAACGCGCCGGCACATGTCTTGTTCGACCGGGTCAGCATCGGGCGCAATGTCGACGGTGATTATCGCGACCTAGATGACCGCGGGCTGGGCAACCTCGCTCCGGCGCGGGCCTTCCGTGACTACAGAATCGAGATCGACGGCGACGGCCTGCCCGAGGGCGTCGAGATCCGCGAGATCCTGTGATGACAGGTACCGCCGAACCGATCCCGATATCGGCGGTGCAACACGCGGTCTATTGCCTGCGCCAGGCGGCCCTGATCCATCTGGAACAACTCTGGGAAGACAACCGGTTTACCGCCGAAGGGGATGTCCTGCACGCCGTGACGGACAAGGGCGGGCGGCGGTCAGGGCGCGGGGTGCGGCGGGTCTCCTCATTGCCGCTGTCCTCTGCCCGCCTGAACCTGACCGGAACCGCCGACCTGGTGGAGTTCACGACCACCGACGACGCCGAACGCGCCTTCCCGGTCGAGTACAAGCGCGGAAAGCCAAAACTGCATCGTGCCGACGAGGTCCAGCTCTGTGCGCAGGCCCTCTGTCTCGAGGAAATGACCGGTCAGCCCGTGCCCGAAGGTGCGCTCTTCTACGCTCAGACAAAGCGCCGGGTCACCGTCCCCTTCGACACTGACCTGCGCAGCCTGACCGAGACGACGGTGGACGATCTCTCCCGCGTCCTGAACTCCGGCATCACCCCGCCGCCCACGCCGCACCGCGCCCGCTGCCGGGCCTGCTCCCTGCTGGAGCTCTGCCGCCCGGACACCGTCGCCCGTCCGGTGCGCGCCTGGCGCGACGCCTCGCTCGACAGACTCCTGAAGCCATGAAGAAGCTTCTGAACACCGTTTACGTGACCACCGAAGGCGCCGCCCTGCGCTTGCAGGGCGAAACGCTGGTGGCCGAGGTCGAAGGCGCCGAAAAGACCCGGATCCCGCTGCACATGCTGACCGGCCTCGTCGCCTTCGGCCCGGTCCTGCTGACGCCGGCGCTGATCGCCGCCTGTGCCGGGCGCGGCATCGCCATTGCGCTTCTCAGTCGCAACGGTCGCTTCGAAGCCCGGATCGAAGGACCGATGTCCGGCAACGTCCTGTTGCGCCGGGCACAATACCGCCTGGCCGACAGCCCGGAGGACATCGTTCGCTCCCTTGTCCTCGGCAAGGTGTCGAACCAGCGCGCCGTCTTGCGCCGCCACCTGCGCGATTACGCCACCGACATGCCCGCCGCACAACGGCAGGCGCTGGACGCCGCCTGCGATCGCATGGCCCGGATCCTGCGTCGCGTGCAACTCTCCGACAGCACCACCGACGCGATGCGCGGCTCCGAAGGCGAAGCAGCGACGATCTATTTTGCTGTCTTCGATCACCTGATCCGCTCGCCGGACCCGGACCTGCGCTGGACCACCCGCTCGCGCCGCCCGCCGCTCGACCCGATGAACGCGCTTGTGTCCTTTCTCTACACACTCTTGACGCACGATTGCCGCTCCGCCTGCGAGGCGGTCGGCCTCGACCCCGCCGTGGGCTTTCTCCACCGCGACCGGCCCGGCCGCCCCAGCCTCGCGCTCGACCTGATGGAGGAACTGCGCGCGCCCCTCGCCGATCGTCTCGCCCTGTCGCTGGTCAACCGCCGGCAGCTGCGTTCGGGTGATTTCCGGCGCATGGAAAGCGGCGCGGTCCTGTTGACCGACGACGCCCGCAAGGCCGTCCTCACCGCCTGGCAAGAGCGTAAGCGCGAAGAGCGCCGCCACCCGTTCCTGGAGGAAAAGGCCCCCTTCGGCCTCGTCCCTTACCTTCAGGCGCAGTTGCTTGCCCGCCACCTGCGCAGCGACATCGACGCCTATCCTCCTTGGTTCTGGAGTTGAGATGCTTGTCTTGGTAACCTACGATGTGAACACACTCGAAGAAGGCGGCAAGCGACGCCTGCGCCGCGTGGCAAAGGCCTGCGAGGACTTCGGCCAGCGCGTCCAGTTCTCGGTTTTCGAGATCGAGGTCGACCCGGCGCAATGGACGAAACTGAAGGCGCGCCTTGAGGGCATCATCGCGGTCGAACATGACTCGCTGCGCTATTACTACCTCGGTGCCAACTGGCAGCGCCGCATTGAACACGTCGGCGCCAAGCCCGCGATGGACCTGAACGGGCCGCTCATCCTCTGAGCCCTGCGAACGTGAAGCGTGTCCTGCATGCCGCCTAGGTTCGCAGGACCAACAGCTCTTTGAAATCGTTGAACACCTTTGGAACCTCGCGGCAGGAAGGCAACCCATTTACCTCACCTGCCCGCAGGTTCGCATCCTCACCTCGGTTTACTGAGCCAAACTAACCCCCTATCCTTAGGGAGTCGCCCCCCACCCGGGGGCGTGGATCGAAACCTTGCCCGATCCCAGCCCGCCGACCTCGGCGTCGGGTCGCCCCCCACCCGGGGGCGTGGATCGAAACAGATGGCCGTTGTGGGTGCTGATCACCCGCACCTTGTCGCCCCCCACCCGGGGGCGTGGATCGAAACGTCACGTCGTCCAGATTAACCATGTCGGAAGGGCGGGTCGCCCCCCACCCGGGGGCGTGGATCGAAACTCCGTATTGACGGCATGGGCGGTGCGGGACTGAGGTCGCCCCCCACCCGGGGGCGTGGATCGAAACAACCCGGAGCGCGGTCTGCCGCTGCCGGTCGGCGGTCGCCCCCCACCCGGGGGCGTGGATCGAAACCCTCCATGACCGCGCCCATCCGGTCGAGCGCGCCAGTCGCCCCCCACCCGGGGGCGTGGATCGAAACGCGCGGTAGCGGACGACCTTCTGTCGCGCCGCCCGTCGCCCCCCACCCGGGGGCGTGGATCGAAACAACACCGGCGCGGAACAACGATCCAGAACGATGCGTCGCCCCCCACCCGGGGGCGTGGATCGAAACTTTCGGTACGCAATCCGCGTCCAGGGAGGCGCCTGGTTGCGTGTTCTCTGGCGCACATGGCAGGACCGAAAGCCATACGATCCGGTCCTACGCGGCTTTGCCAAAGCCATAGTTTGACAGGGGCTGTCTCACGCCCCCTTCTCGAACTTCATGACCGGGATGCCGAGCCTCGAAGCCTTGTCGGCGAGGTTCTCCTGGATACCGATCCCGGTGAAGACGAGGACGTCTACCGGGAGCGCATCCAGCATCGCATCGTTGCGCTTGCAGGGCGCGGCCTTGGCGTGCTTGGTCCAGTCAGGCTTGAAGGCGACCTGCGTCACGCCCCGGGATTCAGCCCATTTGGCGGCGATGAGGTCTGCACCTTTGGGGCTGCCCCCATGCAGAAGAACCATGTCGGGATATTTGGTCCGGACTTGGTCGAGTTTGCCCCAGATCAGGCGGTGATCGTTGAAATCGGTCCCGCCGGTCAGGGCGACCTTGGGGCCGGCGGGAAGCATCACCTC
>NZ_JBLXFB010000021.1:0-80260 GCF_048262615.1 Antarctobacter sp. | reverse complement strand
CAAGGCTGGGGTCTTTCTTGCCGTAGTCCATGTTGCCGAAGATGTCGCCATCCACGCCCATGTGGCTGAGGTCACGCCCGGTAAAGAATTCGGCGATGTCCTCATAGGCCGACCAGTTGACCGGAACACCAAGATCATAGCCAAAGGCCTCTTTGAAATCGGCCTTGTTCTTTTCGTCGTTGAACCAGTCATAGCGGAACCAGTAGAGGTTCGCGAACTGCTGGGTCGGCAGTTGGTAAACCTTGTCATCCGGCCCGGTGGTAAAGCTGAGGCCGATGAAATCGTCGAGGTCCAGCGTCGGCAGGGTCACGTCCGCGCCTTCGTTCGCCATCCAGTCGGTCAGGTTGCGCACCTGCTGATAGCGCCAGTGGGTGCCGATCAGGTCAGAGTCGTTGATGTAGGCGTCATAGATATTCTGACCGGACTGCATTTGCGTTTGCAGCTTTTCGACCACGTCACCTTCGCCGATCAGGTCATGCGTGACCTTGATGCCGGTGATGGCAGAGAACGCCGCCGCCAGAACCTGCGATTCATATTCATGCGTGGTGATGGTCTCGGAGACGACCTTGATCTCCATGCCCTCAAAGGGTTTGGCCGCGTCGACGAAGAACTGCATCTCCGCCTCTTGCGCTGCGCGCGGCAGGGACGAGAGATCGCCGATCTCTGCGTCCAGGAACGCGCGCGCCGCGTCCATGTCGGCAAATGCCGGACCCGCAAGGATCAGCAGCGCCGCTGTTGTGGATTTGAGTTTAAGGTTCATTGGTATCCTCCCATTGGTACCATTTTTATCGAGGAAGTTTACTTTGGTGTCCGGGCTCCTCCCTTCCCGGACACACAAGCCGACCTACACCCAGCGAAAAACCGCAGCGGCGTAGATCAGGCAAACGATGAGGGCCAGCGGCTGTTGCACACCGACAAGACCAAGCCAGGCCAGGTTGATGAAGGCCGAGCCAAGAAGCGTGATGAACAGGCGATCCCCCCGCGTGGTTTCAATCCGTAGAATGCCTACGCGAGGCGTTTCCGGGAATTTGATCGCCAGAAAGGTGAAGGTGATCAGCAGCGTGGCGATGACTGCGAAAAAGATCGCGGTCGGCCAGGTCCAAGCCATCCAGTCCATTGGAAGTCCTCCCTTTTCCCGGATTAAACCCGCCCGAGGGCAAAGCCCTTGGCGATGTAGTTGCGGACAAAGTAGATCACGAGCGCGCCCGGCACGATGGTCAGGATGCCAGCCGCCGCCAGAACGCCCCAGTCGATGCCCGACGCGCCCTGTGTGCGGGTCATGATCGCGGCGATGGGCTTTGCGTCAACCGTGGTCAGCGTTCGGCTCAGCAGCAGTTCCACCCATGAAAACATGAAGCAGAAGAAGGCCGCGACCCCGATGCCGCTGGCGATCAGCGGCATGAATATCTTGACGAAGAAGCGGCCAAATCCGTAGCCGTCGATATAGGCGGTTTCGTCGATTTCCTTGGGCACGCCGCGCATGAACCCCTCAAGGATCCAGACCGCCAGCGGCACGTTGAACAGGCAATGCGCCAGCGCCACCGCGATATGCGTGTCGAACAGCCCCACCGACGAATACAACTGAAAGAACGGCAGGGCGAAAACCGCGGGCGGCGCCATCCGGTTGGTCAGCAGCCAGAAGAACAGGTGCTTGTCACCCATAAAGTGATAGCGGCTGAAGGCATAGGCCGCAGGCAACGCCACCGCCAGCGAAATCACCGTGTTCATCACCACGTAGATCAGCGAGTTCACATAGCCCATGTACCACGCCGGATCGGTCAGGATGGTCGCGTAATTGGCAAAGGTCAGATCGCGCGGCCAAAGGGTGAAGGAGTTCAGGATCTCCGTGTTTGTCTTCAGGCTCATGTTCAGCAGCCAGTAGATCGGCAGCAGCAGGAACAGCAGGTACAGCGCCATCACGACGGCGCGGCTGTTGACCTTTGGCAGGCTGATCCCACGGGATGAGGATTGATTTGCGGACATGTCCGTCATGGCTCAGGTCTCCCGCTTTTCAAGAGTGGTCATCACGGTGTAGAACACCCAACTCACCAGCAGGATCACCAGGAAATACATCAGCGAGAAGGCCGCCGCCGGTCCAAGGTCGAACTGCCCCAGCGCCATCTTCACAAGGTCAATCGACAGCAGGGTGGTCGCGTTGCCCGGTCCACCGCCGGTGACAACGAACGGCTCTGTGTAGATCATGAAGCTGTCCATGAACCGCAGCAGGATGGCGATCATCAGCACACCCGCCATCTTTGGCAGCTCGATGTAGCGGAACACTTTCCACCGCGACGCCTGATCGATCTTGGCCGCCTGATAATAGGCGTCGGGGATGGATTTGAGACCCGCAAAGGCCAGCAGCGCCACCAGCGAGGTCCAGTGCCAGACATCCATCACCACGATGGTGATCCATGCGGCCACGGTGTCCTGCGTGTAGTTGTAGTTGATGCCCAGCGCGTCCAGCGTATAGCCCAAGAGGCCAATGTCGACGCGGCCGAAAATCTGCCAGATGGTGCCGACCACGTTCCACGGGATCAACAGCGGCAGCGACATCAGCACAAGGCAGACCGAAGACCAAAAGCCCGACTTGGGCATGTTCAGCGCCACGAAGATGCCCAGAGGCACCTCGATCGCAATGATGATCGCCGAGAACATCAGCTGCCGCCCCAGCGCATCCCACATGCGCTCTGACTCGAGCATTTCCCGGAACCATTCGAGCCCCGCCCAGAAGAACTGGTTGTTGCCGAATGTGTCCTGAACCGAATAGTTGACCACGGTCATCAGCGGGATAACCGCCGAAAAGGCCACCAGCAACAGGACCGGCAGCACAAGGAACCATGCCTTTTGGTTGACTGTCTTTTCCATCACGCGGCCTCCCCGACCGGTCCGGTTGGCGCGACGCGCCAGTCGTTGGCGTAGACATTCACATGCGCCGCATCAAAGCTGACGCGGTTCATGTCGGCGCTGACGTGATCGTCCTCGCCAGCGATGATATTGATGTCATGTCCGAAAAACTCGGCGCGGATGATTTTGTGCCGGCCCACATCCTCGACCCGGCGCACCTTGACCGGCAGGCCATCGGTCTGGCTCAGGTGCACGAACTCGGGCCGGACACCGATCTCAACCTTGCCATCCAGCGCGGCGTAGCCGCTGGCCAGATCCACATGTGAGCCGTTGATGTAGGCCTTGTTGCCGTCGATCTTCGCCGGGATCACGTTCATGCCCGGCGAACCGATGAAATAGCCGACAAAGGTATGCTCGGGCCGCTCAAACAGCTCTTCGGGTGTGCCGATCTGCACGACGCGGCCATCGTACATCACCACCACCTTGTCGGCGAAGGTGAGCGCCTCTGTCTGGTCGTGGGTGACGTAGATCATGGTATGCCCGAAATCGTGGTGCAGCTTTTTCAGTTGCGTGCGCAACTCCCACTTCATGTGCGGGTCGATCACGGTCAGCGGTTCATCGAACAGCAGCGCGTTCACGTCCTTGCGCACCATGCCCCGGCCAAGGCTGATCTTTTGCTTGGCATCCGCCGTCAGGCCACGCGCCTTTTTGGTCAGCATCTCTTCCATGCCGATCATCCGGGCGATTTCCTGAACGCGCTCCGCCACATAGGTCTCATCCCGTCCGCGGTTGCGCAGCGGAAAGGCAAGGTTGTCGCGCACGGTCATGGTGTCGTAGACGACCGGAAACTGGAACACCTGCGCGATGTTGCGTTCGGCGGTCGGCGCGTGGGTTACGTCCTTGTCATCGAACAGGATGCGCCCCTGACTGGGTTGCAAGAGCCCGGAGATGATATTCAGCAGCGTGGACTTGCCGCAACCGGACGATCCCAGCAGCGCATAGGCCGCGCCGTCATCCCAGACGTGGTTCAGCTCTTTGAGCGCAAAATCGTCTTCGGACTTTGGCGCGGCGGAGTAGGAATGTGCAAGGTTGTCGAGTGTGATCTTGGCCATCGGTGTCCCCCTCAGGCGGCCAGCGCGTAGGCGGCTGGGGCAACCAGCCTGCCGTCTTCGCCGAAAATGTAGACATGGCGCGGGTCCAGCCAGACCGACAGCGGCGCGCCCAATGTCAGGTCGTGCACTCCGTGGATCAGACCAACCCAGCGCTCGCCGTGGTGATCGAGGTGAATAAAGGTTTCCGACCCGGTCAGCTCTGTGACGTTCAGCGTGGTCTTGAACTCCACCGCGTCAGCCGCGTGTTTGCTGATCTCAAGGTGGTTTGGACGGAACCCGGCGGTGTAGCGGCCATCGGGCAGTTCGGCCAGTTTTCCGGTCGCCTCGGCGCTCTGGCCGTCACCGAACATGATCCGCGAACCCGTCTTGGAGATTTGCAGAAAGTTCATCGGCGGATCGCTGAACACCCGCGCCGTCGTGGCGTCCACCGGCTGGCGGTAGACGCGCGGCGTCAGGTCGAACTGTGTCACCCGCCCTTCCCAAAGCGTGGCGGTGTTGCCGCCCAGCAGCAGCGCCTCTTCGGGTTCGGTTGTCGCGTAGACAAAGATTGCACCCGATGCCTCAAAAATCTTGGGGATCTCGACCCGCAGTTCCTCACGCAGCTTGTAATCCAGGTTGGCCAGCGGTTCATCCAGCAGAACCAGACCGGCATTCTTGACCAGTGCGCGCGCCAGCGCGCAGCGCTGTTGCTGCCCGCCGGACAGTTCCAGCGGCTTGCGGTCCAGCATCGGGGTCAGCTTCATCAACTCGGCGCTTTCGCGCACGCGGCGGTCAATCTCGGCCTTGTCGATGCCCATGAGTTTCATCGGCGAGGCGATGTTTTCATAGACGGTCATGGACGGGTAATTGATGAACTGCTGATACACCATCGCGACCTTGCGATCCTGAACACGCATGCCCGTGACGTCGTCGCCCTGCCAAAAGACCTGTCCGCTGTTGGGCGCGTCCAGTCCCGCCATCAGGCGCATCAGGGACGTCTTGCCCGACAGGGTCGGTCCAAGCAGCACGTTCATCGTGCCATTTTCCAGCGTCAGATCCGTGGGGTGGATATGGGTTTTCCCGTCCACGATCTTTGATACGCCCCGCAGTTCCAGCGTCATCGCGTCCTCCTCCTTATTCCACAACCGCAACGGCGGCAGGCTGGCGTCGATGCGCCATCCAGTCGTCAAGCACGCCGATCTGCTCGGCTGACAGACGCAGGCCAAGCTTGCTGCGCCGCCAGATCACATCGCTTGCCGTTCGCACGAATTCATTATCAATCAGCCAGTCGATCTCGGCCTCGGTCAGTGTCGCCCCGAAATCGTGGCCCAGATCAGCTGACTCTCTGGCATCTCCCAGTATGCCTGCTGCTTGTGTGCCATACGCACGTACCAGACGCATAGCCCAGAAATCGGACAGGAACGGGAATGAGGCCTTCAGTTCGGAAACCAGCCTTGTCACCCCGTCCACTGGAAAATCCCCGCCCGGCAAAGGGACGCCCGCGGTCCATTTGGCTTTTTGCAGGGTCAGATGCTCTCCGACCTTCTCCAGCGCGCTTTCCGCAAGGCGACGATAGGTGGTGATCTTGCCGCCGAAGATGTTCAGCAATGGCGCGCCGCCGCTGGTATCGACCTTCAGCGTATAGTCCCGCGTGGCCGCCGTGGCGCTGCTTGCCCCGTCGTCATACAGCGGGCGCACGCCGGAATAGGTCCAGACGATGTCGCCCCGGCCAATCTGATCCTTGAAGTACTGGTTGGCGAAGTTCAGCAGATAGTCCTGCTCTTCGGGCGTGCATTCAGGTTTTTGCGACGGATCGGCGTGGTCGGCATCTGTCGTGCCGATCAGAGTGAAATCCGTCTCATACGGAATGGCAAAGATGATCCGCCCATCGGTGCCCTGAAAGAAGTAACATTTGCCGTGGTCATACAGCTTGCGGGTCACGATATGGCTGCCACGGACCAGCCGCACACCCTCACGTGAATTCAAGCGCACCTTGGTCTGGATGATGTCACCCACCCACGGGCCGCCGGCATTGATCAGCATCTTGGCGTAGAAGATGCGCGATGCACCGCTTTCGGTATCGCGCGTTTCCACGCGCCAACGACCATCTTCGCAAGTTGCGCTGACAACCTTGGTGCGCGTCATGATCTGCGCGCCACGCGCCTCGGCGTCGCGGGCGTTCAGCACGACAAGGCGGGAATCCTCGACCCAGCAATCGGAGTATTCATAGGCCTTGGCAAAACGGTCCTGTAGCGGCGCGCCCTCTTTCGACGTGGTCAGGTCCACTGTTGTGGTGCCCGGCAGGATCTTGCGACCGCCCAGATGGTCATACATGAACAGGCCCAGCCGGATCAGCCAAGAAGGCCTGCGCCCCTTCATCCACGGCATGAACAGGCCCAACAGCTTTGACGTCGGCGTATCCGACTCAAACCTCATATCTTTATGATAGGGCAGAACAAATCTCATGGGCCAGCTGATGTGCGGCAACGCGCGCAGCAACACCTCACGTTCGATCAGCGCCTCACGGACAAGACGAAACTCAAAATATTCGAGATAGCGCAGCCCGCCGTGAAACAGCTTGGTCGAGGATGACGATGTGGCCGAGGCGAGATCGTTCATCTCTGCCAGCGCGACGCTGAGACCGCGCCCGGCGGCGTCCCGCGCGATCCCGCATCCATTGATGCCACCCCCAATGATGAAGAGGTCAAGTGTATCGCTGTCTGTCGGATGCACGACGCGAATCTCCCCCAGGCTCGCACTGACTGACTTATGCCAATCGCCAACGAACCGCGCAACATCAAATGTTCGTTTTCTTTCGTTTTGGCGAAACTTTGGCCAAATCCGAACCATTCTTATTTTCGAATACAAAGATTCTGCCCCGCCTCCCGGAACATCCTTCCGTTTCCGGTTGCCATCCCGGACCGTGGCCGCAACTGTGTCAGAACCGAAATTCAGGAAACGCCCCCTGAACCCCAAGGTCCCGTCTGTTAACACCCTGTCGAAACGCGCCAACCGATGTCACAAACCTTTCGCCATCCCGAGATCCTTGAATTTGCCCGTCGCAAGGGCAAGGTCACGGTCGAGGATCTGGCAGAGCACTTTGGCGTCACCCATCAAACCATCCGCCGCGACCTGACCGATCTGGCAGAGGCCGGGCGGCTGGAACGGGTGCACGGCGGCGCGGTCCTGCCCTCAGGGACAACCAATATCGGCTATGAAGAGCGCCGCTCGCTGAACCCCGGAGCCAAGCAATCCATTGCGCGGGCCTGCGCGGCGCGCATTCCCAACGGCATTTCCCTGTTCCTCAATATCGGCACCTCGACAGAGGCCGTCGCACGGGAACTCCTGCACCATGAGAACCTGATGGTGGTGACGAACAATATGAACGTCGCCAATATCCTTGTGGCCAATCCGACCTGCGAGATCCTTGTAACAGGGGGGCAGTTGCGCCGTGCCGATGGCGCATTGATCGGCAATCTGGCGGCAGAGACGATCCGTCAGTTCAAGTTCGACCTTGCCGTGATCGGCTGTTCCGCCCTTGATCGCGACGGCGACCTGCTGGATTTCGACATCCGCGAGGTCAGCGTCAGCCAGACCATCTTGCGCCAGTCGCGCAAAACCTTTCTTGTGGCGGACCATACAAAATTCGCGCGCAGCGCCCCGGCAAGGATCGCCTCGCTTTCCGACGTGAATGTGTTCTTTACCGACAAAGCCCTGCCCTCTGACCTGCAATCACAATGCACAAACTGGGGAACCGAAGTGGTCGTATCCCCCTGACCGACGTGCCCGCACAGTCAACACCGCTCCGCGAAACAGAGCCCTGCTGGCTGGGCCAGTGTCACCACGCGCGCGGTCTCGGCGGGCGCGTCGTGTCTTGGATTGTGGGCGGGTGTCGGAGGTTGTCTGACCATGCGACAGACAGAACGCCACCGGCGCGCGGAGCAATGGATGCAAGTGCGATTCGGGCAGGCCCCTTGTGACGGACCAGAGCCCGCAACCGACCGTCCTTCGCACAAGGGAGCGGTTTCAAGACCCGGACAATACGGGCGAAAGGAAAAACATGCGCCAAATAAGATATAGCGGCACGGCAGGACCGCGCCACCATATATATCGCGTTCCGGGCGCAGAACCGCCCAGGCGGCCGGTTTACACGATCAGGAAATCATCCGCCCCGATCGTTGGCAATGAGGACAGTTGGGCAAAGGCCACCGCCTCGGCGTCGCCGCTGCCATCGCTGTCGTAGTAGACCTTGCCGGTGTCGGTCTCATAGATGATGCGCTGGTCGGCGGTTGTGGCCACACCGTCCGCATTGGCAACGAACATGCCCGCATCCAGCGCACCGCTGGTCAGACCGGTGAACACGGCGCTGTCCAGAACCAAAACATCTTCGCCCGCGACGAAATCGATGATCCGATCCTCGTTCGCAGCAACAAGCGCCGAGTTGAAGACAAAGCTGTCCGCATCGTCACCACCGCGCAGGACGTCTTTGCCCTCACCGCCGTTGAGGGTGTCCATCCCGTCGTACCCATAAAGGATGTTCCGGCCCGCGTCGCCGGTCAGCATATCGTTGTGGTTGGAGGCATAGACATGCTCAAACCCGGAAATCACATCCCCTTCCGCGTCGCCGCCAGAGGCCTGTTGCATGCCAAAGGCGTCGGCGTTGAGGTTCACCGTCACGCCACCTGCGGAGTCGGTGTATTGCAGAACATCGGCTCCGCTGCCGCCGTCGAGGGTATCGGCCCCTGCGCCACCACGGATCGTGTCGTTGCCGGCTCCGCCGTCGATCATGTCATCGCCGTCAAAGCCAAGAATGTAGTTCTTGCCCGCGTCGCCGGTCAGGTTATCGCCGAAATCGGACCCCTGGATATTCTCGAACCCGGACAGAACATCGCCATCGGCATCCCCTCCGGAGGCCGACTGAAAGCCGTCCAGACCCACCGTCAGATTGACCGTTACGCCCGACATCGACTCGACATATCGGACCCAGTCCGTTCCGTTGCCGCCGTCCAGCGTGTCCGCGCCCAGACCGCCACGGATCACATCGTCACCGTCCAGACCATAAATGACATCATCGCCCGCATAGCCGAACAGGATGTTGCGCCCCGCATTGCCGGTGATCACGTCAGCATGATCAGACCCGTAGACATGCTCAAAGCCCGAGATGACGTCGCCTTCGGCATCGCCACCCGACGCCTGCTGAAATCCGGCGCCGTCCTCGTTCAGGTCCACGGTCACCCCGCCGACCGATCCAAAGTAGAACAGAACGTCTTCGTCCGCCCCGCCGCTCAGCGTGTCCGCACCCGATCCACCGGAAATCGTGTCGTCACCGGCGTCTCCCAGGATGATATCGTTGCCCCCCAGCCCATTCAGGCTGTCATTTCCCGCCAGTCCGACAATGGCATTCATCCCGCGGTCGCCACTGAGTGTGTCGTCCTGCGGCGTCCCCATGAAATCGTCGGTAACATCGGCAATGTCTGCATTCATCGACCCAAGGTCGATCAGGTCGCCGTCGACCGCAGCGCGCAAAGAGATCGTCGCCGCATCATCGCCAAAGTCATCCTGCGCGCCGGTGTAAGTCACCGCGCCCGGATCATCCAGAAAGTCGGTAATGTCAGTGCGCGTGCCGGTCAGGTAAAGCGTGCCGGTCCCGGTGCCGGTCACAGTGACTTTCTGTGTGCCCGTCGCATCAAAGGTTCCCGCCCCGGTCTTGAACTCAAGCGTAAGGGTCTCGGACTTTTTGGCGATGCTGTTGAACTTGATGTCCGACAGATCGATGTTCCCCGCCGTGTCTTCGTCAAACTGAAGATCTGTTGGCAGCTTTTCCGAGATGGACTTTTTCGTGTAATCCGCTGTCTCGCGCTGAAAAATCCGCAGCAACTGGTCGATGGGGTTAGCGGGGTGAAACGGCGGCCAGTGAAAACTGACGTTCAGGGTCGCCGAACCATACAAACCAAAAGCGCCACTGGCTGGGTAGTGAAACGAAAACATGATGTGCCTTTCCTGATTGGGGACGCACGGTTGGCTGGCGACGGTCAGACAGGCACGAGGTGTGATGCAAAATTGCCACATCCACCCATCTCGGCCCGACCGTTTCAAACCGCGCGTTCATACGCCGGATTTCTTCTTAAGCTTTCATTAACCCTGAGAATGTGGTTGGCTTATGAAGCGATTGGGGTATATCTGGGGCTCCGATGTGATGCCGCCCCTAGGCGTTGCGGTGGAAACGCCGCCTTTCGTGCCCAAAATCCCGTCATTCCAAGGTGACTGTCCCCGCTGCGGAAACACTTCGGCGCGGACGGCCCCAATGTTTCAACATTGGCCCCAATTTTCGCCACATTTGCTGTTCATCTTCATTAACAGAACGTTAAGGGATGAATTCTCATGGTCTCAACAACACTGCAAAACGCCCGCCTTGACCGGCGCGCACGGGTTACACGGATCGAACCGGCGATCCATCTTGTCGCGGACAATGCTCCTGCGAAGGCAAGTTTCGAAAATATCGCCGTCATCGGTCTGGGCTATGTCGGCCTGCCGCTTGCGGTGAGGCTGGCCGGAAAGTTCGAGCGCGTTCAGGGGCTTGATATCTCGACGCGGCGCGTGGACGAAATCCGTCGCGGCTATGACGCCTCCAACGAGGTCGATGAAGTGCTGCTGCGCCGCTGTGGTTTGCGGGCCAGCACGGACCGGACAGACATCTCAGACGCCTCGTTTTATATTGTCACCGTGCCGACCCCGATCAATGACGCCCGCCAACCCGATCTGGGCCCGTTGACCTCGGCCTGTGAGACGGTCGGTCCGCACCTCAAAAAAGGTGACGTCGTGGTCTTTGAATCGACGGTCTACCCCGGTGCCACCGAAGAAATCTGCGCGCCGATCCTTGAACGTCTGTCCGGGCTCAGGATGGGTCAGGACTTTGGCCTTGGCTACAGCCCAGAGCGGATCAACCCCGGCGACAAGGTCAACACAGTCACCAATGTCATCAAGGTCATCTCCGGAGACAGCCCGGCCACGCTGCAACGGGTCCGCGCCGTCTATGAGACCGTGATCGACGCCGGCCTGCATGCCGCGCCGACCATCAAGGTGGCCGAAGCCTCGAAGGTGCTGGAGAACACACAGCGCGACATCAACATCGCCCTGATGAATGAAATGTCGATGATCTGCGACAAGATCGGCGTCAACACCCATGACGTGATCGAGGCCGCCTCGACCAAATGGAACTTCGTCGCGATGACCCCCGGCCTTGTCGGCGGGCACTGTATCGGCGTGGACCCTTACTATCTGGCGACGCTGGCGGAAAAGGTGGGGCACACGCCTCAGTTGATCATGGCGGGACGTCGCACGAACGAGGCGATGGTGCGCCACACGGCCGATGCGGCGCTGCGCTTCCTGCTCAAACAAGGGGGCGCCATCGCGGGCAAGCGCGTTGCCATCTGCGGCGTCACCTTCAAGGAAGACGTGCCCGACATGCGCAACTCCAAGGCGCTGGACCTGATCAAGATGCTGAGCGGCTATGGCATCGAGTTGCTGGTGCACGATCCGCACTGCGATCAGGACGAAGCCGAGGCATATGGCCTGACCCTGTGCGATACCGAAGAACTGGCCGATCTGGACCTGATGGTCCTTGCCACCGCCCACCGGGAGTATCTGAACGACCGGAATTTCCTGAGCCGCATCCGCGATGGGGGCGTCCTGATGGATGTCAAAGGCGTTCACCGGAAGTCGGATAAACCCGAAAGTATGACCTACTGGTCACTATAATCGGACAAACGCGGGGGCGCGAAGAGATGTTCACTATCACACCGATCGGCTCATGCCGGATTGCGACGCCGCTGCGTCTGGGCCAATCCACGTGCGGCATCCGACTGAACCTGAGCCGGAGCTATGGCTATTGCCACTCGCCCGCCGAAGCGGTGCAACTGGCACGCTTTCTGCGCGGTGAGGCAATGATTGCCGAGGACATCTGGCCCCTTGTGTCACGGTCCCATCAACTCGCGACTTTGTCGTCCGAAACCCATGCGCCGTCCGATCTGTACGTGATCGAACTGGCCTCCGCCAAGGAACTGACCATCAACGGTGTGTCGGTTCAGCTCAACTACCTCAAGTCGACATTCCCCGACTTCTTTGCCGATCCGCTGCGGATGCAGGCCTTCTGGGACATTGCCCAGTGCGGCGACCGTGCCAAAACGGCGGCTTTCCTGAGTAAGGCATGGTCGGCAACCGACGCGCAGCGCGCCGACTCTGCCGTTCTGTCGCGGATCAAGCTGACCTACGTTACCCGTGACAGCCTTGCGCAAGATATCCAGACTCTGGCGCGGCTGTTGCCGGACGTGGTGTTCGTGTCTCACGTCAATGCCTGCAAACCGGACGGTCAGCCCATCAAATCCCGCGCGACCTTTATCGATCTGGTTGGCGAAGAGGTCCGGAACGCCGGGCTGGATCTTTATGATCCCACGCATCTGATGGCCGAGTTCGGCCAGCCTGCGGCGATCGAGGACGACAGCACCAGCCTTGCGCATTTCACGACGTCGTTCAGCACGTCGGTCATGCACGACTGGATGAGGCGGTTCATCGCCCCACGGACGGATGCCTCCGTCAGCGGCGGCACCGCACGGCCCGACACCTTCCGGGCACAGATCGAGGCGGCCTGTGCCGCTGGTCAGTATGCGGACGCAACCGCCCGCCTGTTGGCGTTGTCAGACAAGACCGCCGACTTTCGCCCGCTGCAAAAAAAGGTGCGTCGCGCCCAGAAGGCTGCGCAGGCGGAGTTTCATGCCGACCTGTCTGCCAAAGCGACTTCTTCGGCAGACGCGCTGGATATCCCCGCGAGCGTCGACAAAGCAGGCGCTCTGGGCCTGTTCGAGACCGCCAGATTGCTGGCCACGGATGTGAACGATCATTTCATCGCCCTGCCCTGTCAGGTTCTGACCGATGTGGCCCTGCGCGCGATGGCTGTGGGCGATATGGCCAGTGCCGCCGCTTTCGCCGTCGAGGCCTGCCGCCAGCACGACACCGCGGAACGCGCCGCACAGGTGCTGGCGGATCTCGTCGTCTCGCACCAGATGGATCTGTCCGAAACGCTGGAACCCGCCAAGCTGGCAAAGGTCCAGATGCGGTTCACTGTGGAAGACATCGAAACCGCGCTGGGACAGGCCGACGCCCCGATACGGACCCTGATCTTTCACGGCCTGAGCGCGTCGGACATTGCCCGCATCGCCGCCACGGTGGCCAATCGTCGTGGCCTCGATGTGGCGGCGCAAATCATCGCCCGCTGGCGCAACTTGCACAACCTGACCCGCATTCGCGACAAGCGGGTGATTGCCCTGCTCGACCATTGGACAAAGCAGGCCGCGCGCGTGCAACCGCCTTTGGCGCGGGTTGAGGCGCTGACCACCGTGCAGCAGGCCGACCCACGACATCAAGCCATCCGCCATGCCCTGCGCGACGCCAGGATCGACCTTGTGACCCGGTTCCGCGAGGCTGGCAAGGCGCGGGACTGGCACGCGCTGGCCGCCTTGGAGGCTGAGGTTGCGGCGCTCGCGATCCCGCTGCCGGAATACGATCTCTGGCGCGCCCGCGTGCAATACGATCAGGGTGACTTTGCCCAGGCCATCGCCTTTGGGCAAACAGCCGCAGATCAGATGCCGACCAAGATCAATGTCTGGATTCTGCTCATGCGTGCGGCGGTCAGGACCGGGAACAACGCCCTTGCCGAAACCGCTGCGGACAAGGTCATCGCGCTGGCCGATGAGAACACGCCGAAACCAAAGACCGAAGCCGAAACCATTCGGCGCAAACTGCACGCCGAGGTGTAACCGATGGTATCGCTTGCGGAACAGCTGGACTTCTCCGGGAACGGGCAACCGTTGCCGGACGGCGTGTCGCAAGAGATTTTTGACCTGTCCCGCAACATCACGCAGGCCGAAATGGCGGCGGATATCCTCAAGCGGCTGGAGCCGGTTCTAAAGGACTACCGCGCCGACAGGAACATTGCGCTGGCCTGCGGCTTGCTGCTGGAAAAGACCCGCACCGAGCGCGACATGCGGTCGCTTTGGGATGATTTGCAAGGCCGCTACCCCGACGACGCGCTGGCCCTGCGGATGCTGATGCGCTGGTATCGGCGCGACGGACGGGTGGACGACGGCATCGACCATATCGCACGCCTGTACCCCGATTGCTGGCGCACGCTGTCTCAGGCCCGTATCGCCCTGCCCGGCCTTGTGGAACTCAAGGCATGGGAGGAGCTTGATCAGCTTTGGCAAACCCTGTCCGTGCTGCACCCCCGCGATCGGTCCCTGCGGATGGACTACATAAAGGCACTTTTGGAACAGTCGCGATTTATCGATGCGGCAGAGGTTGCCAAAGGCGTCTATGCCCGCGAACGTATGGGCAGAGCATCTCAAGAAATGCTCGCCAGAGTTGAGCAAAAAGCAGGCATGATGGCCAAATTCAACCTGTCGCACTCCGCGACGGTGATCGATGAGATCTTTGCGCGGGCGCCTGTGCCGCGTAAGTCCGCGCGCGCGAAACGGATCGTGTTTTTCAGTGGGCAGTTGGGCACCGGCGGGGCCGAGCGCCAGATGACCCGCATTGCCTGCGCGTTCAAAGAGCGCAGCACGCAATCCGCCAGCCCCTCGCCCGAGGTTTGGGTGAAACACGCCAATCCGGCCACCGGGGCCGATTTCTATCGTCCGATGATGAACGACGCGGGCGTGCCGGTCCGCGTGCTGGCCGAGGAAAGAGAGATCGCGGTCGCCGAACTTGACGGCATCTCTGCCGAACTGGCCGAACTGATCGACCTTCTGGCACCGGATGTGCATCGCTATACCTGCCAGTTGATCCGCCATTTCCGCGCGCATCAGACCGACGTGGCCTATCTCTGGCAGGACGGCGGCATCGTTCAATCCGCCATCGCCGCCGTTCTGGCCGGTGTTCCGCGCATCGTCACCTCGTTTCGCGGGCTGCCCCCCAACCTGCGCCCCACTTTTTTCCGCGAGGAATTGCCGGTGCTGTACTCTGCGCTTGCGCGGATGCCGCATGTGACGCTCACCGCCAACAGCCAAAAGGCGGCGACCGCCTATGAGGAATGGCTGAACCTTGCGCCCGGCGCGGTTCAGGTGATCCCGAACGCGGTCAATGTCATGTCGGCAGATGGGGACGAGAGTGACAAGGCACTGTGGTACGACATCCTCAGCCAGACAGAGCCCTGCACCAAAACCGTGCTGGGCGTCTTTCGTTTCGACACCAACAAGCGCCCGCTCCAGTGGATCGAAACCGCCGCGCGCTACCTGTCGAAACATGACGACACACGCTTTGTGATGCTGGGCGATGGCGCGCTGTTGCCTGAGGCGCGGGCGCTGATCGAAACGCTGGGCCTGTCGCACCGGGTCTTTGCGGTGGGGATCCGCAGCAACGTGGGCTTTTACATGCACCGGGCGGACCTGCTGATGCACCTTGCCCAGATGGAGGGCCTGCCCAACGTCCTGATCGAAAGCCAGCTTGTCGGGACGCCGGTTCTGGCCACGCCCGCAGGCGGCACGGATGAGGTTGTCGAACAGGGCGTGACCGGTGTCATCCTGTCCGATGCAAATGAGATCCCCGAACAGGAACTGGACACGGAACTGGAACGGCTATTGGCGGACGCCGACAGGCTGGCGCGCCTTGGGGCCACGGCGATGGCCCATTCCACAGACCGCTTTTCGGTCGAAACGATCCTGAACAGGACAACCGACCTTTTTACGACAATCGAGCAGGCACACTGAATGGCAACGATCTTCGTCACCGGAACCGCAGGGTTCATTGGTTTTCATCTGGCAAAACATCTGCTGGATGAGGGGTTTACCGTTGTCGGCTATGACGGGCTGACCGACTACTACGATGTGAACCTGAAAAAGACCCGCCACGCGATCCTTGAAAAGAACCCGAACTTTCGCGCGCAGATCGGGATGCTGGAAGACAACGATCTGCTGGCCAAGACAGTGGCAGAGGCACAACCGGATGCCATCGTGCATCTCGCCGCGCAGGCGGGCGTGCGCTACAGCCTTGAAAATCCACGCGCCTATATCGATTCCAACCTGACCGGCACCTTCAACCTGATGGAGGCGGCGCGTGAGGCCAAGGTGGATCACCTGCTGATGGCGTCGACCTCTTCGGTCTACGGCGGCAACACGCAGATGCCGTTTGAGGAGACGCAAAAGACCGACCTGCCGCTGACGCTCTATGCCGCGACCAAAAAGGCGAACGAGTCGATGGCGCATTCCTATGCGCATCTCTGGCACATCCCGACAACCATGTTCCGGTTCTTCACCGTTTACGGCACCTATGGCCGCCCCGATCTGGCGCTGTTCAAATTTGTGCGCGCCGCGCTCGCCGGTGAGACGATCGACGTCTACAACCACGGCAAAATGGCGCGCGACTTCACCTATGTCGACGATCTGGTTCATGCGATCCGCCTGCTGATCGACACGCCCCCGCCGCAGGTCGAGGGCCGCACAACGCCCCTCCCCGGCGACAGCCTCAGCCCCGTGGCCCCCTTCCGCACGATGAACATCGGCAACGGCGCGTCGGTGCCGCTGATGGAATTCATCACAGAGCTGGAAAAGACGCTGGGCATGGAGATCCCCAAGAACATGATGGACATGCAGATGGGGGATGTTCCGGCCACATGGGCCAACACTGATCTGCTGGAGGCTTTGACGGGGTTCCGCCCCAACACGCCGGTGGCCGAAGGCATCCGCAACTTCGTCAACTGGTATCGGGACTACTATCAAGTGTAATGACAGTCGCCGCGCCGCATATCACGCCTCCGGGCACCTTTGGCAGGATCATGGTCCTGCTGAGCCGCGAACGGAAAACCCGTTTCGCGGGTGGCACCTTTGGCTATCTCTGGGCCTACATCACACCCGCCGTCTGGATTGCCCTGATTGTCGGGCTGTTTGTCTATCTCGAACGCACACCGCCCATCGACGCGGGGCTGGCGATCTTTGTGGCGACCGGAATCCTGCCCTATGTGGCCTTTCGTCAGACCGTGACCGCGCTCAGCCGGGTGCTGAGCGCGCATCGCTACATGCGCTATTTCGCGACCGTGTCCAACGATGACATCCTGTGGTCGTCGATGCTGCTGGAGGGGTTGAACCTGATCGTGTCGGCGCTGCTGATCTTCGGGACAGTGACGATATTCTTTGGGGCTGCGTTGCCGCACGCCTTGCCCACAGTCATGTTCGCGCTGGCGATCACCTGGATGCTGGGCTGCGGGGTGGGACGTTTCGTGGCCATCGGCGCGCAACTCAGCGACACCTTTGCGCGGTCGGTGCCGCTGATCCTGCGCCCGTTCTTCTGGTTGTCGGGGGTGTTTTACACCGCCGCCGAACTTCCCGGCCCGGTGCGCGACATCCTGTGGTACAGCCCCTTCCTGCATGTGACGGAAATCCTGCGTGAGGGTTATTTCCTTGGCTTCACATCGCATTTCGCAAATGTCTGGTATCCGGTCGTCGTCGCTGCGGCCTTTTTCCTGATCTCGCTTCCTTTGGAACGGTTCGCCACCAAGCGGCGCATCATGCGGGGGCGGCTATGATTGCGCTTGATCAGGTCAGCATCCTCAAGCCGGGTTTCTTCCGTCGCGAACCGATTGTGACCGACGCCTCCGCCACGTTCCGGCGCGGCGAACGGGTCGGCATTCTGGCGTCGCCCGGCACCGGCAAGTCCTCACTCGCCCGCCTGCTGGCCGGCATCGACCAGCCGGACCGGGGACAGATCCACCGCGAGGGCCGGGTGAGTTGGCCCATCGGATTTGCCGGGTTCCTGCATCCCGCGCTCAGCGTCCGCGACAACTTGCATATCTTTGAACGTCTGGTCGGCATGCCGACCGACGCCGCCGTCGATTTTTGCGCAGAGTTCTCGGGCATCCCCGGCCTGCCGCGCATGATGATGCAGGACCTGACCCCGACACAGCGCGCGATCCTTGCCTATGCCTGTGCCGTCTCTGTCCCCGGCCCCGCCATGTGGATCGCGGATGAGGTCATCACGGTGGGTGAGCCGTTTCAGCGCAAGCGGTGCGATGCGATTCTGACGCAACGCCTGTCCGACGGCGGTCTGGTGTTCCTGTCGCGGAACGTGCGCCAGCTCAAACAGTACTGTGACCGGTTTTACGTGTTGATCAACAAACGCCTTGTGCCCTGCGATGACCTGAACGTGGCGCAGGACGCGCTGGACCTGCAAAAGACCAACCAATCCGAGCTTATTTGAGGGTGTGACATGTCGAACCCGGCAGCGAAAGAAGACGCAGGAATAGCCGCTTGGAAAGACAAGCGCGCGGCCATTGCGGCGGCGGATGCCACGGCGCGTCAGCAACCGCCGCCTGTCGCCAAGACACCTGTCGCGCCGGCAACGGCATCGGCATCGGCCCCGGCGTCGGCATCATCATCAGCATCAGCATCGGCAGAAGACCCCAAATCCGCCGCCATGGTGTTTCTACAATCGGTCCCGTCGGACGACCCGAAACCCGCCCCCGCCGCCACGCAGCCTCAGCGCAGGCTGAAAGATCCCCAGACATGGGCCCTGTTCGGGGCGATTGTCGTGTTGCCCGTCCTGCTGGTCACCGCCTATCTGATGTTTGTGGCCACGCCGCTTTATGAGGCGCGCTCTGTCATCGCCATCACCAAGACCGGCAATTCCGGATCGGGCGTGCAGGCGGGGCTTCTGGGCGGCCTCGAAAAACCCGCCAACCTGCAAGAGGTGTTCCGCGCGGACACATACATCAACAGTCAGGCACTGATGGACTCTCTGGAAGAGGAAATCGGCATTGTCACCGAACTCAGCAGCGACGCGATCGACCCGATCCGCCGCCTGCGCACGATCCCGGTGCTGTCGGTCAGCAAGCGGATGCAGTTCGACCGTTTCGTCGAATCCTCGGTCGATGTGCAAAGCGGCCTGCTGACGCTGTTTGTGCGCGCCGACAGCCATGAGCAGGCCATTCTGGTGTCAGAGGCCGTGCTGAGGAACGCGGAATCGCAGGTGTCCCGGCTGGGTCAGATGTTGTTCGACAAACGCCAGTCCCACGCCGCCGATATGCGCCGCGTTGCCGAAACACAGGTGCAGGACGCGCAGACCGCGCTGGTTGCTCTGCAATTGAAATATCAGGACGTGGACCCAAAGAACCGGGTCGAGAACATCTATGCCCGGATCAAGGAACTCGAAAACGAGGCCTACCGGATCGACAACGACATCCAGAAGGCCCAGATCGCCGGGGTCGGCGACAGCCGCCAGACCGAAAAGCTGATTGCGCTGGCCACGCATATCACCGCCCAGATCGACAAGGAGCGCGCGCAACTGGTGTCACCGGACGGCACCTCTCCGACGCCGCTCAACAATATGCTGATGGAATATGAGCGCGCCTCCCTGAACCTTGAGCTGGCGCGCGAGGCGGTCAGGACGGCGATTGCAACGCAGGCCGAGGCCAACCGCGAAGCCGCGCTGAACCGCAGCATCTTTCAGGTGGTCGTCCCGCCCAGCACCGCGCAGGCGGCGCTCTATCCCCGCATCCCGGCGACCCTGTCCCTGACGCTGATCGTGTGTCTGGCGCTGTTCGGGGCGGTTGTGACGCTGCGCAGCGGACGGTCCTGAGACTGGCGCGGTCAGCCCAGGTCGCGTTTGTCCTGCTGCTGGGTGCTCAGCACGTTTGTGTCCACCGCCCTTGTCGCCGCAAGGTCGACGATCAACAGCGCCTCTCCCGGCCCCGCCTTGGAAAGGATATTGCCATCCGGTCCCGCGATCACCGACCGTCCGCCAAACGCCAGCCCCGCCTCAGTGCCGTGGTAGTTGGCATAGGCCACGGTCAACGCCATCTCCATCGCCCGCGCGGGCACCAGCAAGTCCGACACATTCCCGAACCCGGCAGGGTTGGCGGTGGGAACAAGGATCACCTCTGCGCCTTGCTCTGACAGCGCGCGCACATGATGCGCAAATTCCACGTCGTAACAGATCAACAGGGCGGCGCGGTATCCGCCCAGATCGAACAGGCAATAGGCGTCACCGGGCCGGAAAACTGACCGTTCCATCGGCCCAAAAAGCTGCACCTTGCGATAATGCGCCAGCTTTTGGCCCGTCCGGTCAAAGCAACTGGCGGAATTGTGGACGTCCTGCCCGTCCCGTTCCGCCCAGCCGACCGCCAGACCGCATCCCGCCGCGCCACACATCGCGGCCAGACGCTGCTCCCAGTCGCCGCCCTGCACCTGCGCCCGGACGGGATGCAGGTCAGGCCGGTTGTAGCCGGGCAGGAACAATTCAGGGAAAACCACCAGTTCGGCCCCCATCGCCGCCGACGCGGCAAGGCACCGTTCGATCCGCGCAAAGGCACCGGCCTCATCGCCATCCGTGGGCGCGCCCTGATAGACAGCCAGTTTCATGCCGCGTCACGCATCCTCTGTCACCCGCCGAGCCGACCCCTCATAGGCCATGTAGCTGCGCTGGATCGCAATCTGGTCGGCAATGAATTTGGCATCATGCCAGACACCCCAGATAAACGACGACCCGCGCCGGGTCTGCCACGGCAGGCCGACAAAATACAGCCCGTGTTCCTTTGAGACGCCGCGCTGGTGGATCGGTCCACCCCGCTCATCAAAGGCATCTGCCCTGATCCAGCCAAAGTCGAAGGCATAGCCTGTCGCCCAGAGGATCGTGCCCACCCCGGCCTCTGCAAGGTCCAGCTCAAGGATCGGGTTGGTGACGCAGTCGGGATCATCGGGGATAACCCGCGCGTCGGGCTCTTCCGGCAGGTCCAGCCCGTGGCGGGCGATATAGGCGTCCGCCTCATCCAGCACCGACAGGTAGTTGGCATCGCCCTTGTCGAGGTTGTCCTTGAGGTCCGGGGCAAAGGTGATCTTGCCCGCATCATAGCCCGCCGTCATGCCCAACAAGGTCATGCCGCGATTGGCCAGCTTGCGGAAATCGATGGTCTGGCCGCCCGCTGCGCCGCTGACCGCGATGGTCACATGCTCGGTTCCCGGCCCCGGCGAATCCGCGTTCCATTTGCCCAGTACCCCCAGCCACCAGACGTTGTCGCGCCCGCGATAGCGGCGCGGAGGTCGGTCGTGCGGTCCCATCGACAGATAAACCTTGCGGCCCGCGCTCATCAATTCCTCGGCGATCTGCACTCCCGACGATCCACCGCCCACGACCAGCACGGCCCCGTCCGGCAATTGATCCGGGTTGCGATAGGCGTTGGAATGCATCTGCAACGGCGCGGCATCCGCTGGCACCACCGGCGGGATCGCGGGGCGCTGGAACGGGCCGGTCGCGGCCACCACATGCCGCGCCTCGATTTCGCCCTCAGAGGTGGTCACGCGGAACCCGGCGCGCCCCTCTAGCGGCACAACCTCACGCACTTCGACGCCCGTGCGGACCGGCGCGCCGATCTGTTCCGCATAGGCGACAAAGTAATCCGCCACGCTTTCCTTGTCGGGAAAGGCGTCGGCGTCGCAGGCAAATTCGCGGTTCGGAAAGCGGTCATGCCACGCCGGGCCATTGGCCACCAGCGAATCCCAGCGCCCCGTGCGCCAGCGTTCGGCGATGCGGTCACGCTCCAGCACGATGTGGGGAATGCCCTGCTGGCCCAGATGCTCGCTCATCGCGATGCCAGCCTGTCCGCCGCCAACCACCACCGTATCCGTGCGTTCCATGCCCTTGGTCCTCTGATCAATTTCTGCCGCGGACCCTAGGCGCGGGCGGGGACAGGTCGAAACTAGGCAATCATGAAGCCTTGCTTTCGGGCAGGCTAATCCCGCTTAGGGGTGCGCTAATCATCGATAAGACACAGCTTTGCTTTTCAACCGCGCCGCCCTGCCGCATTCTTGGCCAGACCGCCAACCGGCGCAGTTCATCCAAGGAGCATGTCTAGTGGCAAAGGACCATATCGACCCCGTCGAGGCGTTGCGCCAGAACACCTCTGTCCCGTTTGAGCGCGCCCGCGCCATGCCGGTGGATGTCTACACCACACAGGCCTTCGTCGATGAGGAACTGGCGCATATCTTCCGCAAGGACTGGTACTGTATCGGGCGGGCGGACGCGCTGCAAAACCCCGGCGACTATGTCACCTGCGAACTGGCCGGGCAGCCGATCGTTGTCCTGCGTGACCGCGAGGGGGAACTGCGTGCGCTCAGCAATGTCTGCCTGCACCGCATGTCGACGCTGTTGCAGGGGCGTGGCAACACCCGCGCCATCGTCTGCCCTTACCACGCCTGGACCTACAATCTGGATGGCAAGCTGCGCGGCGCGCCCGCGATGACGCAGAACGAGGGGTTCTGCAAGGACGCCTATACCCTGCCCGCCGTGCGCTGCGAGGAATGGCTGGGCTGGGTCTTTGTCTCACTCGACCCGGACGCGGCCCCGGTGGCCGAAAAGCTGGCCGAGGTCGAGGCGATGGTCGCCGGCTACGACATGACCAACTACACCGAGGCCTTTTACGAAGAACACGTCTGGGACACCAACTGGAAAGTGCTGGCCGAGAATTTCATGGAAAGCTATCACCTGCCGGTCTGCCACGCGGGCACAATCGGCGGGCTATCGCGGCTAGAGGACATGATCTGCCCGCCGGGGCGCGACGCCTTCAACTATCACACGATCCTCAAGGACGATAAGCTGCGGATCGCCATGGCGCATCCGTCGAATGACCGGCTGAAGGGCGATGAACGGCGCACGACATTCCTGCTGGCGATCTACCCCAGCCTGATGATCACCCTGACGCCGGGATATTTCTGGTATCTGTCGCTGCATCCCAAGGGGCCGGGACAGGTGCATATCCGCTTTGGCGGCGGCATGTCGGACGATTACGCCGATGATGCCGACGCGCAGGACAACTTTACCGCGCTCAAGACCCTGCTGGACGATGTCAATGTCGAGGACCGCGGCTGTACCGAAAAGGTTTATCGCGGCCTGTGTTCCGACCTTGCCCAACCGGGCCACCTGAGCCACCTCGAACGCCCCAACTACGATTTTGCGCAATACCTCATGTCCCGGATCGACGCCTCCAAGGCCGCTGATCGGGACGCTGCCGGAGACTGACATGGCCCACACCCGCATCCGAACCTTCAACACCAGCGACACCTACCCGGAACAGAACCTTGACAACGACCTCTGTCAGGCGGTCGTGACGCGGGGCGGCAGCACGGTCTGGATGCGCGGACAATGCCCGCAGGATCTGGACACCGCCCGGAACCTCGACAGTCACGATCCGGCCGAACAGACCCACAAGGTCATGCAGAACATCCGCCAGTTGATCGAAGAGGCGGGCGGCACGATGGAGCATCTGGTCAAGGTGGTGGTCTACATCACCGACGTGCGCCACCGCGAGGCGGTCTACCGGACCATGGGTGAATATATCAAAGGCGTGCATCCGGTCTCGACAGGGCTGGTGGTGCAGGCGCTGGCACGGCCCGAGTGGCTGGTCGAGATCGACGCCACCGCCGTGATCCCGGATTGAGAGCAAAGTTTTGGGTATTTTCACAGAGAAGAAACACGAGGAAGCGCCATGACCTTTTCGCTTGTCGCGCGCTGCGCGGACACCGGCATGTTTGGGCTGGCGATTTCATCCTCCTCCCCCGCCGTGGCGGCGCGCTGCGCCTATGCGCGGGCGGGGGTTGGGGCCGTGGCCTCACAGAATGTCACCGACCCGACGCTGGGTCCGCTGGCGCTGGACCTGATGCAGGGCGGGATGCGCGCCGCAGAGGCGGTGGCCGAGGTACAGCGTCGGGGCAAATTCATCGAATACCGGCAGGTGCTGGCGGTCGACACGCAGGGACAAACGGCAATCCATTCGGGGCCGAACTCCTTGGGGATCTGGACACAGGCACAGGGGAAGGACGTGGCCTCTGGCGGCAACATGCTGGCCAATGACGGGGTGCCCGCGGCCATTGTGGCGGCATTCGAGGGCGCGCAGGGCCATCTGGGCGACCGTCTGATTGCCGCCATGCGCGCCGGGCTGGCGGCGGGCGGTGAGGCCGGGCCGGTGCATTCGGCGGGCATGTTGATGGTGGACAAGGTCAGCTGGCCGGTCGCCGACCTGCGCATCGACTGGACCGAGGAGTGCCCGATCGAGGCCGTCGCCACCGCGTGGGATATCTACAAGCCGCAACTGGACGCCTATATTCAGCGCGCGCTGGACCCGCGTGAGGCGCCATCCTACGGGGTTCCGGGTGACGAATAGGGTCTGCCCCTTGCGCGCCCCGAGCATCAGGGACAAAGCTTGAGCGACCCAATCGTTCAAGGACACAGAATGCTGAGGTACACCCTCCGGCAATTGGAATATTTCGTTGCCGTCGGCGAGGCGGGCAGCATTGCCCGCGCGTCGGAGCGGATCAATGTCTCATCGCCGTCGATCTCTGCCGCGATCACCCAGCTGGAGCAGGAATTCGGCCTGCCGCTGTTTGTGCGCCAGCATGCGCAGGGGTTGTCGCTGACCCAAGGCGGGCGGCAGATGATGGAACAGGCGCGGCTGGTCCTTCGCGAAGCCTCGGCCCTGACCGATATCGCCGGGGATATTGCCGGCAAGGTGCGCGGTCCGCTGGCCATCGGCTGCCTGCTGACGTTTGCGCAACTGGTGCTGCCCGGTCTCCGGCGCGGGTTTGAGGCGCAATTCCCGGAGGTGCGCCTGCGGCAGGCCGAACTCAATCAGGTGGAATTGTTCAGCGCGCTGCGCCGGTCAGAGATCGACATCGCCCTGACCTATGATCTGGACCTGCCCGCCGACCTGCAATTCACCGGCCTCGTGCGCCTGCCGCCCATTGCGCTGATGGGCACCGGGCACCCGCTGGCGCATCGGGACGCGGTCACCATCGAGGAATTGAAAGATCATCCGATGGTCCTCTTGGACCTGCCGCTCAGCGCCGACTACTTCTTGTCCTTCTTCGACAAGGCGGGCGGCAAGCCCGTCATCGCCGAACGCACCCGCGACATGGCGGTGATGCGCAGCCTTGTCGCCAATGACTTTGGCTATTCCATTGCCAATGTGCGGCCCCTGAGCGACATTTCCCCGGACGGCAATCCGGTGCGCTGCGTGCCGATCACCGGCAACGTGCGGTCCCTGCGCATGGGGTTCCTGACCGCGCAGGATGCCGACCGGTCAAATGCGGTGCGCGCCTTTATCGAATATGGCGCCGATCTTGTCCGCAGCGGAAAGCTGGCCCGCATCGGTGGCGAGCCGATGGTCTGACCTTAGCGCCTGCCTAAGCCACGCTTTCGCAGGGCGGACTTTCGGGCGGCCCCGGCATGGGTATCCTCCGCCCAAACATCATGGAGCAGACCTTGCGCGATCCCCGTTACGATATCCTGTTCGAGCCGCTGACCATCGGCCCCGTCACCGCGAAGAACCGTTTCTATCAGGTGCCGCACTGCAACGGCGGCGGTTATCGCGATCCGTCGGCGGCGGCGGCCATGCGCGGGGTCAAGTCGGAGGGCGGTTGGGGTGTGGTGTTTACCGAACAGTGTGAGATGCATCATACCTCTGAAATCACGCCGTTTATCGAGTTGCGCCTGTGGGAGGACAAGGACATCCCCATGCTGGCCAAGATGGCCGACAAGATGAAGGAACATGGCGCGCTGGCGGGCATTCAACTGGCCTATTCCGGCATCAACGGGCCGAACCTCTACACCAAGGAGGTGCCGCGCGCGGTGTCCCCCGGCCCCATCCGCACCTTTACCAACGACCCGATGCAGGCCCGCGCCCTGTCCAGGGATGAGATCAAGGACCTGCGCCGCTGGTTCGTGAACGCGGCGAAGCGGGCCAAGATCGGCGGGTTTGACCTGATTTGTCTGTATGGCGCGCATGGCTTTGGCATCTTCCAGCATTTCCTGTCGCGCGCCACAAACATGCGGAACGATGAATACGGCGGATCGCTGGAAAACCGCTCACGCTTTGCCCGTGAAGTGATCGCCGACATGCGCGATGCGGTGGGTGATACGATGGGGATCACCCTGCGGGTGTCCCTGGATGAGACCATCGGCGACCTTGGCTTTTCCAACGCCGAGGTGCGTGAGTTCGTCGAGATGAACAAGGATCTGCCGGATCTTTGGGATCTGGCGCACGGAACGTGGGAGGACTGTTCCGGCCCGTCCCGCTTCAAAGAGGAAGGCGCGCAAGAGGCGCTGGTGCGCGGCATCCGCGAACTGTCGGACAAGCCGGTGGTCGGCGTGGGCCGCTTCACCTCACCGGACGTAATGGCACGGATGATCCGCAGCGGCACGCTGGACGCCATCGGTTGTGCGCGGCCGTCGATTGCCGATCCGTTCCTGCCGAAAAAGATCGAAGAGGGCCGGATCGAGGACATCCGCGAATGCATCGGATGCAACATCTGCATCACCGGCGACATGACCATGTCGATCAGCCGCTGCACGCAGAACCCTACATTCATGGAGGAATGGCGCAAGGGTTGGCATCCGGAACGGATGAACGCAAAGGGCGAAAGCCAGTCGGTTCTGGTGGTCGGCGCTGGACCCGCAGGGTTGGAGGCGACGCGCGCCTTGGCGGAACGCGGCTATGACATCGCTCTGGCCGAGGCGGGTACAGCGGTCGGCGGGCGCGTTGCGCGCGAACGCCTGTTGCCGGGCCTGTCCGCATGGGGACGCGTTGCGGACTACCGCGCATACCAGATCGGCCAGAAACCCAACGTTCAGACCTATTTCGACAGTGCACTGGACGCCGACAGCATCCTCGAATTCGGGTTTGAGAACGTCTGTATCGCCACAGGAGCAAAGTGGCGGCGCGACGGGGTGGGCCGTCAGCATGTGGTGCCCTTCCCGATGGATGCCGCCACTCCGATCTACACGCCTGACGACATCATGGACGGGCAGCGCCCCTCTGGCCATGTGGTGATCTATGACGACGATCACTATTACATGGGCGGCGTTCTGGCTGAACTGTTGCGGCAGGAGGGCTGTGAGGTGACTATCGTCACGCCCTCTGCCTATCTGTCCGACTGGACGGTGAACACGCTGGAGCAGCACACGATCCACCGGCGGCTGGCCGAAATGGGGGTTGAGATCGTGTTGAACCGGGGCGTCACCGCCATCGGCAAGGGGCATGTCGTGACGAATTGCACCTACACGGATCGCCGGACAGAGATTGGCTGTGACGCGGTTGTGGTGGCCACGTCAAAACTGGAAAACAACGCGCTTTATACCGACCTGATGGCGCGACAGGGTGATTGGGCCGACGCGGGTATCAAATCGGTCAAGATCATCGGCGACGCCGAGGCCCCCGGCCCCATCGCCTGGGCGACCTACGCGGGCCACCGCTATGCGCGTGAGTTGGACGGCGAAGACATCGGCGACGCGCTGCCCTTCCGCCGCGAAATCGCGGAGCTGGCGGCAGAATGAAAGACCCGTTTCCCTTTGACCCCGCCGCGACGGACATGATCCTTGAGTGGACCGCCCGTCGCATCGCCGACGGCCCGGACCCGAAACACGGCGCGCAGGGTTTTGCCGCGCTGGAGCCGATCCTTGGCGGGTCGATTACCGCGGACGGCATCGGCGGTGACGCCGCCTTTGGCCTGTTCACCAACACCATCGTGCCCTCGACCCGGCCTTTCGGGCATCCCACCAGCCTGTCCTTTGTCGCATCCGCCCCCAGCCGCGCGGCGCTGAGTTTCGACGCGGCCCTTGGCGCGGCAGGCATCTTTGCGGGCAACTGGGACGGCGGCGCGGGCGCGATTCATGCGGAAAATCAGGCGCTGCGCTGGATCGCCGATCTTGCCAGCTGGGGGGACAGCGCGGGCGGCGTGTTTGTGGCGGGCGGCACCTTGGGCAACCTGTCGGCCCTGCACGCGGCGCGCGAATGGCACCGTCGCACCCATGGACGTCGCGACCGCCGCGCCGTCCTCTGTTCGTCCGAGGCGCACAGTTCCATCGCCGCCGTCGCGCGGATCATGGATGTTGAAGTGATCCTTGTGCCTGCGGATGCCTCGGGGCGCATGTCCGGGGAGGCCGCAAAGGCCCACTTGGACGACCACGTCTTTGCCATCGTCGCCAACGGCGGCGCGACAAACTGCGGCGCGGTGGATGATATCGCCGGTCTGGCCGATTTGGCGCTGACGCATGGGCTCTGGCTACATGTCGACGGGGCCTATGGCGGCGCGGCGCTGGCCGATCCGGTCATGCGGCCCGCGTTCGACGGCATAGAAAAGGCCGACAGTCTGATCGTCGACCCGCACAAATGGTTGTTTGCGCCCTATGACAGCTGCGCGCTGATCTATCGCGATGCCGGTCACGGTGCGGCGGCGCATGGGCAGCAGGCGGTCTATCTGGACACCGTGGACAAGACCCACTGGAACCCATCGGACTATGCGCTGCACCTGACCCGCCGGGCGCGCGGCCTGCCCTTGTGGTACGCGCTGGCGACACATGGCACCCGCGCCTACACGCAGGCCATCGCCGCCACCCGCGAGGTGGCAGAGGAGATTGCACAGGGGATCGCGGACACCCAAGGGCTGGACCTGCTTCTTGGCCCACAACTGACGGTAATCCTGTTCCGCCCAAGGGACATGTCCGAGAACGCCATGATAACATGGGCCGAGGGGCATCGCCGATCCGGTGCGCTGCTGTGCCTGCCGACCCGCTGGCGCGGCGAGATGGTGTTCCGCCTGTGTATCGTGAACCCGCAGACCGACCCTGATGCCGTGCTGGAAACGCTGAAAACGCTGGTGCCATGACGACAAGCCTTGAGATTCTCGACCGGCTCATCGGGTTCGACACGGTCAGCGCCCGGTCGAACCTGCCGCTGATCGCCTATGTCGAGGACTTCCTGAAAACCCGAGGCTTTGCCGTCACCCGCGTCCCCGACCCGGTCGAGGACAAGGCCGGGTTGTTCGCCAGCATCGGGCCGACGGGCACGGGCGTCCTGCTGTCAGCCCATACAGATGTGGTTCCGGTCGAGGGCCAGACCTGGACCCGCGACCCCTTCCGCCTGACCGTCGAAGGCGACCGCCTGTACGGACGCGGCACTACCGACATGAAGGGGTTTCTGGCGGCGATGTTGGCCTGCGCCGACAAGGCGTCAAAACGCACCCTGCGCGAACCGCTGAAACTGGCCATTTCCTACGATGAGGAAATCGGCTGCGTCGGCATCGCCAAGATGATCGACGCTTTGCCCCCCGCCATCGGCCTGCCCCGCGCCTGTATTGTGGGAGAGCCGACCTCGATGCAGGTCGCCGTGGGTCACAAGGGCAAAAGCGCGATCCGCGCCATCTGTCACGGCGAGGCCGGGCATTCCGCGCTTGCGCCACGGTTCACCAACGCGCTGCACCTTGCGACGGATCTGGTGGCCGGGTTGCGGGCGCTGCAAAACGATCTGACGCAGAACGGCGCGCGCGACAACAGCTATGCCATCCCCTACAGCACCGTGCATGTGGGCAAACTGTCAGGCGGCACCGCGCTGAACATCGTGCCCGACCGGGCCGACGTGCTGTTCGAGTTTCGCCACCTTGCCGCCGACGCCCCAGACAGCCTGATGGCGCGTATCCAAACCCTTGCCGACGACATCGCCACCACCCACGGCGCGCCGATCACGCTGGAGCAAGTCACCGCCTACCCCGGTCTGGACACCCCCGCCGACGCCGAGGTCACGCGCCTTGTCCAGCGCCTTGCCCGTACCCAGACGCTGACCAAGGTCGCCTTTGGAACAGAGGCCGGTTTCTTTGACGCGCTTGGCATCCCCACCGTTGTCTGCGGGCCGGGCGACATGGAGGCCCAAGGCCACAAACCGGACGAATACCTGCTGCGATCCCAGTTGGACGCCTGCGACGCGATGCTCGACTCTCTGCTCGACACGCTTGGCTGACCCGGCACCGTGTTTCGGAACCGCCCAATAATCACGCGCTCACGATCCATTTTTGTGCAACCATGCGCGGGACGGCAGGAAAAACCGTTGATCGACAGGTCTTAGGCAAAGGCTAACGACCGCTGAGGCAGTCGTTGCTTCTGACCCTCGGGCGGTCTTTCTATGCTCCTGCCAAGGATACGGACAAGGACGGGGCGCGCGTGGCCACAGGAACACCCAATGCGATCGACGTGCGAAACGCGGTCAAAAGATACGGCGATTTCACCGCGCTCAAGCGCGTTTCGCTCTCCATCCGGGACAATGAGTTCTTTACCCTGCTGGGCCCCTCGGGCTGTGGCAAGACCACGCTGTTGCGGATGATCGCCGGGTTTGAGGACGTGACCGAGGGTGCGATCCACCTGTTCGGCGACGACATCGTAAGCCTGCCGCCGCACAAGCGCCCGATCAACACGGTGTTCCAGAACTACGCCCTGTTTCCCCATATGACCGTGCTGGACAACGTCGGTTTCGGCCTTGAGATGCTGGGCAACAGCAAGTCCGAGGCCCGCGCCCGCGCGGGCGAAGTGCTGGAGATGGTGCAACTGTCGCAATTCGCGGCGCGCAAACCGTCGCAACTGTCCGGTGGTCAACAGCAGCGGGTGGCGCTGGCCCGCGCGCTGGCGCCGCGCCCCAAGGTGCTGCTGCTGGACGAACCGCTAAGCGCGCTGGACCTCAAGCTGCGCAAGGCGATGCAGATCGAGCTAAAGCACCTGCAACGCGACACCGGCATCACCTTTATCTTTGTCACCCATGATCAGGAAGAGGCGCTGACCATGTCCGACCGGATCGCTGTCATGTCCGCCGGGGAGGTGCAGCAACTGGGCGATGCGCGTGAGATCTATGACCGCCCCCGCAACATGTTTGTCGCGGATTTCATTGGCGAGACCAACCTGCTGGAGGTCACGGTCGATACCGTCACCGATGGTCAGGCCGCCTGCCATCTGGGCGGCGGGAACCGTCTGACCTGCGACGCGGTCGAGGGCATCGGGCCGGGCGCAAAGGTCCACATGTCGCTGCGCCCCGAACGTCTGACCCTGTCCGCCGACCCCACACAGGGTGACAGCCTGAAGGGCCGCGTGCGCGAGAACATCTTTTCCGGTACCGACATCTCGACCATTCTGGACCTCGCCGACGGCCCGGAGTTTCGTGTCCGCGCCCCGAATTCCAGCCGGGGCGACCGGCGTACCTTTGAGCCGGGGACAGAGGTCTTCGTCAATATGGAGCAGGGGGCCGCGCGCCTCCTGATGGACTGATGGCAGGCGGTGCCGCCACCGGCGGATCCCCTACCAGCGATACCTATGCCGAAGCGCGGACATGGCTGTTGCTGCCCGCATGGGTAACGCTGGGCATTCTCGTCCTCGCCCCGGTCACCATGATGCTGATCTATTCCTTCCTGACCAAGGAATTCCGCGGCGGCGTGATCTGGGAGTTCAGCCTTGCCGCCTACGACCAGTTCTTTTTCGATCGCGGGTTGTTCGGCGATGACCCGGCCAAGATCGAATGGACCTATATTCTGATCTTCTGGCGCTCGATCTGGCAGGCCGGGGCGGCGACGATCCTCAGCCTCGTGATCGGCTTTCCCACCGCCTATTTCATCGCCACACGGCCCGCCGCCCAGCGCACGTTCTGGCTGTTCCTCGTCACCATCCCCTATTGGGTCAACCTGTTGATCCGCACCGTGTCGATGAAGTTCCTGCTGCGGGACCAAGGCCCCTTGAACGAGGCGCTGATGGGCATCGGGATCATCTCTGAGCCGCTGTCTATCGTGAACACCAATGTCGCGGTGCAACTGGGGCTGTTCTATTCCTATCTGCCGTTCATGGTGCTGCCGATCTATGCCGCCGTGGAACGCTATAACTTTACCCTCTCCGAGGCGGCATCGGACCTTTATGCCCCGCGCTGGACGGTGCTACGCCGGATTCTGCTGCCCTCGGTGAAACCGGGGATCGTGGCGGGCTGTATCCTTGTGTTTGTGCCCTCCATGGGGTCGTTCCTTGCCCCCGACCTGCTAGGCGGCGCCAAGAATTTCATGATCGGATCGCTGATTGAGGAACAGTTCAAGGGCAATGCCGGCAACTGGCCCTTTGGCGCGGCGGCCTCGATGATCCTGCTGACGCTGGTGTTGATCATCCTGCTGGCCCTTGCCCGTCAACAGCGCAAGGCGGAGGGCTGACATGGCTGCGCGCAAATACGACCTCCGCGTCTACCCCGGCTTTCGCGCCATCGCGATCCTGTGCCTTGTGATCCTCTATGCGCCGCTGGTGGTGGTGACGGTCTACAGCTTCAATTCCTCGCCCTCGATCACCAACTGGGAAGGCGTCAGCCTGCGCTGGTATGCGGATGTCTTCACGGGCCCGGAAAGCGGCAAGTTCAAGCTGGCGGCGCGCAACAGCTTTGTCATTGCGCTGATCGCCGCAACCGTGGCCACCGCCATCGCCACCCTGTCCGCCACGGCCATCCTGCGCGGGGGCACGTTCAGGCTGCGCCTGCTGTCCTTTGGCCTGATCTCTTTGCCGCTCATGGTGCCGGAAATCGTGACCGCCGTGGCGACGCTGATCTTTTTCAACGCCATCGGCTTTGACCGGGGGCTGCTGACCATCCTCTTGGCGCATATCGCCTTTTGCATCCCCTTTGCCTATCTGCCCATCGCGGCCCGGATGCAGGGGATCGAAGCGACCTATGAACAGGCCGCGATGGACCTTTACGCCACCCGCAGGCAGGCGTTCACCCGCATCCTGCTGCCGCTGATGGCACCGGGGATCGTGTCAGGCTTCATTCTGGCCTTTATCGTGTCGCTGGATGATTTCATCATCACCAACTTCGTCAAAGGGGCCGGGGTCGAAACCCTGCCCACCGCGATCTTTGGCGCGGTCAAACAGGGCATCAAGCCCAACATCATGGCCATTTCCACCATGCTACTGGGCATATCCGTGGTCATGGTCACCCTGTCATGGCTGATCAGCTGCAAGGACAAGACAAAATGAACCAACAGAGGGGAACGACAATGAAAAAACTGATGACGACAACCGTGGCGGCGCTGGCGCTGACCGCTGGCATGGCGGCGGCCGAGGGCAAACTGGTGGTCTATCACTGGTTCGAATACATCCCGCAGGAGGTGCTGGACAAGTTCAGCGAACAGTACGACGTCGAGGTGGTCATGGACACCTACGACAGCAACGAGGCGCTGCTGGCCTCGCTCAAGGCGGGGGCCATCGGCACCTATGACGTGGCCGTTCCGGGCGACTACATGGTGCAGATCATGGCCGGTGAGGGCCTGCTGGACACCATCAAGGACGGCGAACTGGCCAACAAGGGCAACATCCTGCCGCAATGGGCCGACCCGTCCTTTGATCCGGGCCGCGCGCATTCGATCCCGTACCAGTGGGGATCGACCTCATTCGCGGTGAACCGCGACGTGTATGACGGCGACATCAACACCACCGACATCCTGTTCAACCCGCCTGCGGAACTGTCGGGCAAGATCAACATGCTGGACAGTCAGGGTGAGGTAATGGCCATGGCGGCGCTGCACATGGGCATTCCCCAGTGTTCGACCGACCGCGACCAGCTCAAGGCGCTGAACGCCATGCTGCAAGAGGCCAAGACGCACTGGGCCTCGTTCAACTCGGACACCGCGAAAGAGGTGCTGGTGTCGGGCGACGCCGCCGTCGGCCAGATCTATGACGGCTTCGCCGCCAAGGCGCGTGAGGAAGGGGCCAACACCGAATACGCCTTTCCGACGCAGGGCTATATCGTCTGGATGGACAATGTCGTGCTGCTCAAGGACGCGCCGAACCGTGACAACGCGCTGAAATTCATGGATTTCCTGCTGGAGCCGGAAAACATCGCCGCCGTCACCAACTATGCGCGTTATGTGTCGGGTGTGGACGGGGTGACGCCGTTCCTTGATCCCGCGCTGGCAACACAGCCGGAATCCAACCCGCCCGCAACTGCCGGGGAAGGCGTGTTCATTCAGGTCTGTGATCAGGCCACGCAAGAGGTCTATGACCAGATCTGGACCAACCTGAAAAAGTAACCTTTTGCCCCTGTAAAACGATCGGAGGAGCGCCCTGCGCTCCTCTTTGCGTTTCAATCCATGTCTGGCCTCAGGCCACGCGGACCCCGGCCACTGCCCTGTCCGCCTGACAGGCCACGCCATGCGCGGGCCATGTCACAAGGATCACCGCACAGCCATCACATTCCGCCGCGCTCAGGGTCTCTTCCAAGGCGGCCACCGGGCACTCCAGCAGTTGCTGGGTCGGCTTGGACACGTCGACACCGACGCGGATGCGGGTCTGAGGTGGCAGCCCGCGCGCCAACAGATCGTCGCGGATTCGTCCCGCCTGCCGCACCGACATGTAGAACACCGATGTCGTCCCCGGAGAGGCCAGCCGCGTGCTGTCCGGCAGCGCCGCGCCCGCCTGCGCCATGCCTGTCGTCAGGATCAGCGTGTCGGACACCCCGCGTTCGGTCAGCGGCTCGCCCATCGCGGCGGCAGCGGCAGAGGCGGCGGTGATGCCCGGCACCACGTCGACCTCGATCCCTGCCGCGCGGATCGCGGTCAGTTCCTCACCGGCGCGGCCAAAGACACCGGGATCACCGGATTTCAATCGCACCACGCGGCGGCCCCTGCGCGCCTCGGCCACGATCACCGCGTTGATGCGGTCCTGCGGCCATGCATGCGCGCCAACCACCTTGCCCACGTAAATCCGCTCGGCATCGCGCCGCGCCAGTTCCAGCACGTCGGCATCCACCAACCGGTCATAAAAGATCACGTCGGCCTCTTGCATGCGCTCGACCGCCCGCAGGGTCAGCAGGTCGCGCGCACCCGGCCCCGCCCCCACCAAAGAAACATGCCCTTTGGCCTCGGCCTGCGGTGCCCCACCCGCCGCGATGGCTGCCTTGATCGCTTGCGCCGCCTCGCGTTCGCGGCCGCGCGTCCATGTGCCGCGCGGCCCGCCCTTGAACACCCACGCCCAGAACGGGCGGCGCTGGTCGCGCGGCACACGCGCCTCAACCACTGGACGCAGACGCCCCGCCAGCGAGGCCAATCCGCCCAAATTCGGCGGCAGGCTTTCCTCCAGCCGAGTCTTGATCTCACGGGTCAGCACCGGCGCGGTGCCTTCGCTGCCGATGGCGATCACAACCGGGTCGCGGTCCACCAGCGCCGGGGTGGTCAGGTCACACAGGTCGGGGCGGTCCACCACGTTCACCGGACAGCGCACCGCCTGCGCCAACCCGTGCACCGCCGCGTCCAGACCGGGACAGCCGGTGGCGATAAACCCCATCGCCGCGCCATCAAACACTTCCGCCGTCAGGCGCGGGACATGACGCGCCCGCCCCTCTGCCACCAGCGCCTGCAATTCGGCGTCCAGATCGGGCGCCACCAGAACGATCTCTGCGTCGGTCTTGAGGATCAGCCGGGTTTTCTGCGCGGCCTGCTCGCCCCCGCCCACGATCACGACGCGGCGGCCCGAGGTACGAATGAACATCGGAAAGCTTTTCATGGCGGTCTCCTAGGCCGAATGCAGAACGGAACGGGCGCGCCAGAGCGCGGTCAGGTCGGGCGCTGAGCCCAATGTGTCAAAGGCCAGCGCGGCGGTGCCCAGCACGATCTGGCGGGCAAACTCGGGGCCATTGTCGTCCTGCCATAGCGCGGTCAGCGCCTCAGTCGGCAGGTCCAGATCGGACAGCCGCCGGTGATCCTGTACGCGGGCCGGATAGCTGCCCTGCCATGGCACGCCGTCCCGCAGGCCAAAGCCCGCGATCTCCATGCCGGGATGCCGTTCGAACTCACCGCCGCCGCCTTTGATCACACTCAGGTTGCGCCAGTCCAATAGCTGTGCCGCATCCGCCTGCAACAGGCGGTAGGACGGGTGAAAGACCCCCTGCACGCTGGCGCTGGCGCGGCCCGGATTGAGCATCCGGCAAACCGTGTTCACGCAGGACCGCAGGCCCAGAGTGCGCCGCAGGTCCAGCAGGCGGAACAGTGCGGGATGCGCCGCCTCCAGCGGCAGATAGGCGATACCCTGTGCGTCCAAAGCGCGGGCCGCAGCCTCGGGCGTTTCAACCATCGGGATACCCAGCGCCGTCAGCCCCTGCCGGATGGCCGGGTCCGGCCCGTTCCAGCCGTGCAACAGCACACGCGCGCCGCTGTCCGCGACCAGCTTTGCCGCCAGCAGGAACCACGGCAGGCCGCGCGTGCGGCCCGCCGCATAGCAGGGCCAGTCCAGATCGGCCTGCGGCCAGTCCGCCAACGGGGCCTGTGCCGCGCGGGCGAACCCGGCGATTTCCTCCGCCGTCTCACCCTTCATCCGCAGCAACATCAGCAGCGCGCCAACCGCCTCTGGCGCGGCCCCTGCCAGCATCTGCGCCATGGCGTCGGCGGCCTCATCCTCGGTCAGCGACCGCGACCTGCCCGGCCCGCGCCCCAGCGTGCGCACATGGTCCGACAGGCTCATTCCGCGGCCTCCCGCGCCTGCACCATGGTCAGCAGGTCCGCCAGTTCCGGGCGGCACGATCCGCAGTTGGTGCCCGCCTGCAATGCTTCGCCGATGGCCTCGACCGACATCAGACCCCGCGCCTCGATCGCGGTGAGGATGGTGTTCACACCCACCCCGAAACACGAACACAGGATCGGCCCCGCGTCAGGCACATCCGCAGGCGACCGACCCGACAGCAGGCTCTGGTCAGGGGCATCCGGCATGGTGGCCAGATAGTCGCGCATCACCGCGACAGGTGTGGGCGACACAAAGAGCGCCGCAACCAGCCGTCCGTTTTCGCGAAACGCCAACCGTGCAACGCCCTGCCCCGGTCCGTGTACCGAAGACAGCTCTGCCTCCGGCAGGTCAAAAAGGGCGCGCGCCGCCGTCTGCCAGTCGGACGGCGTTTCAAGCCCCGCAAGCTCTGCGCGGCATCCGGCACGGGTGGTGCTGAGCGCCCAGTAGTCCGAGGTCGGCGTGATCGACCGGGCCGACACGGCAAACCCGTACCACGCGGCCTGTAGGCGGGTGACACGCACCACGCTGGCCTTGCTTTCCGGCTGACCCGAGATCGGATCGGTGACCGGCGCGACCAGCGCGTCGATCCGGGCCGAAGGTGCGGTCTCTCCGGTCCAGTGCATCGGGGCAAATACCTGTCCCCTCTGGACGACATCGGTGATCTTGGCGCGCAGGATGGCGCTGCCCTGAGGGCTGTCGACCTTCACCAGATCGGCAGACCCGATGCCAAGGCCGCTGGCATCCTGCGGGTGAATCTCCAGAAACGGCTCTGCCAGATGGGCGGCCAGACGCGGCGACAGGGCGGTGCGGGTCATCGTGTGCCACTGGTCACGGGTGCGTCCAGTGTTCAGCACAAAGGGATAGCGCGGCGCGGTCCGGGCTGCCGGGGCGCGCCAAGAAACGGGCAGGATACGCGCTTTGCCATCGGCGTGATAAAAGCCACCCTCCGCGAAAAAGCGCCCGCCCTGACGGGATGCCGACACCGGCCAGCGGGTGGGGGCCAGCGCGGCATAGCCCTCTGCCCCAAGGTCTTGCAGGCCGGAGATGTCGAAATCCCGCCCGAACCGTCCGGCGATACCCGACAGCGCGGCGTATTCGCGAAAGATTTCAACCGGCGACTGATAGTCGAAGGCCTCTCGCCACCCCATGCGGCAACCGACCTCTGCCAGGATCTCCCAATCGGGGCGGGCGTCACCGGGGGCGGGCAACGCCGCGCGCTGGCGGCTGATGGTGCGGTCGGAATTGGTGACGGTGCCGTCCTTTTCCGCCCATGCGCTGGCGGGCAGCAGCACATCGGCCAGCCGCGCAGTATCCGTGGCGGCGGTGATGTCGCTGACCACCGTAAAGGGGCAGGCCGCGATGGCGTCGCGCACCGCATCCGCATCGGGCATCGACACGGCCGGGTTGGTGTGGATGATCCACAGCGCCTTGATCCGCCCGTCGCCCACGGCGCGAAACATGTCCACCGCCTTGAGGCCCGGACGGTCCGGCACAAAGGGGGCCGCCCAGAAATCGCGCACCGCGGCGCGGTGATCGGCGTTTTCCAGATCCAGATGGCACGCCAGCATATTGGCCAGCCCACCCACCTCGCGCCCGCCCATAGCGTTGGGCTGGCCGGTAACCGACAGCGGGCCGGAACCAGGCTTGCCGATCCTGCCGGTGGCAAGGTGACAGTTCAGGATCGCGTTGACCTTGTCGCTGCCGCTGCTGGACTGGTTCACGCCTTGGCTGAAGATCGTGACGACCTTTTCGGTGCCGATCCACAGGCGGCAGAACTCGGCGATCTGTGCGGTATCCAGCCCGGTGACGGTCTCGTCATCCAGCGCTGCCTGTTCCAGCGCGGCCTCCAGACCCTGCGTGTGTGTCAGATAGCTGTGATCCAGTGCGCCAGCCCTGTCGATCTCGACCAGCAAGCGGTTGAACAGCGCCACATCAGATCCCGGCTGCAAGGCCAGATGCATATCGGCGCCATCACAGCTTGCCGTGCGGCGCGGGTCTATCACCACGATCCTGGTGCCGTGCGCGTTTCGCGCCGCCAGTACACGCTGATACAGAACCGGATGGCACCACGCGAGGTTCGATCCCACCAGCACCACAAGGTCCGCCTCTTCGATATCCTCGTAGGTGCCGGGAACCGTGTCCGTGCCAAAGGCGCGCTTGTGCCCGGCCACGGTCGAGGCCATGCAAAGCCGCGAGTTGGTGTCGATATTGGCCGAGCCGATGAACCCTTTCATCAGCTTGTTGGCGACATAATAATCCTCGGTCAGCAACTGGCCAGAGACGTAGAAGGCCACGCTGTCGGGGCCGTGCTGTGCGATGGTCTCTGAGAACCGCTCTGCCACCGTGTCCAGCGCCGTGTCCCAATCGACCTCCTGCCCGCCGATCCGCGGGGCCAGCAGCCGATGACCCAGACCCACGGTTTCGCCCAGCGCCGAGCCTTTGGAACACAGCCGCCCGCGGTTTGCCGGGTGGTCGGGATCGCCGCGCACGTCCAGCCCGCCCGCACCGTCCGGCGTCAGCAGAACACCACAGCCCACACCGCAATAGGGGCAGGTCGAGCGGACGGCCCCACACCCGGCCCCGTCCATCACGCGACGCTCCGCTGGCGCAGCACAGAGCCGTCGATCTGGATGCGCCCGGCGTCGACGCGCACCGGATAGGTGGCGATGCGCCCCTCATCCGCGCCCTGCGCCTGACCGGTGTTCAGATCAAAGACCCAGTTGTGCAGCGGGCATGTCACCGACTGCCCGTGCACGATCCCGTCCGACAGCGGCCCGCCCTTGTGCGGGCAGGTGTCGGAGACGGCAAAGACCTCATCCTCGGCGGTGCGAAAGACCGCAATACAGCCGACGTTGGTTTTCAACACGCGTGCGCCGCGCAGTGGCACCTCATCAATCGCGCCAATGTCAATCCAGCTCATTCCGCCGCCTCCAGTGTCAGATCGGCGAGCGGCTGATAGCGCTCTGCCTGTTGTGC
This sequence comes from Antarctobacter sp., assembly GCF_048262615.1. Classification (GTDB taxonomy): domain Bacteria; phylum Pseudomonadota; class Alphaproteobacteria; order Rhodobacterales; family Rhodobacteraceae; genus Antarctobacter. Next base: position 40,991 of record NZ_JBLXFB010000021.1, on the reverse strand, counting down.
GTGCTCGGCCCACGGGTCTTTGCGGTAGATTTGCTGCGACAGCTCAAACGCGGCGATCAGACGCTTGCGTTCCTCAAGGTCGTCAACCACCCGCTCCTTGACCCAGTCCAGACCAACCTTGGCGACCCATTTATACGCCCGGTCCAGATACTTGGCGTTCTCGCGGTAGAGCTGGACAAAGGCCACGGTCAGGTCGATCGCCTCTTGTTCCGTCGCGGCGACGGCCAGCCCTTCGGTTTCCTTCAGGTCCATGCCGGCGGCCCCCGCGACGCTGACCTGATAGCCACTGTCGACACAGATGATGCCCACGTCCTTGCAGGTCGCCTCGGCGCAGTTGCGCGGACAGCCGGAGACCGCCAGCTTGACCTTGTGCGGTGTCCACGACCCCCACAGCAGCTTTTCCAGCTTGATCCCCAAACCGGTGGAATCCTGCGTGCCAAAGCGGCAGTGATCGGTGCCGACACAGGTTTTGACCGTGCGCAAACCCTTGGAATAGGCGTGCCCGCTGACCATCCCGGCCTTGTTCAGATCGTCCCAGATGAAAGGCAAATCCGCACCCTTGACGCCCAGCAGGTCGATCCGCTGGCCCCCCGTCACCTTTACGGTCGGGACGTTGTATTTGTCCGCAGCATCGGCAATGGCGCGTAACTCATTGGCGGTGGTGATCCCGCCCCACATACGCGGCACCACGCTGAAGGTGCCGTCCTTCTGGATGTTGGCGTGCTTGCGTTCGTTGACGAACCGCGACTGCGGATCATCAAGGTATTCCACCGGCCAATCCGCCAGCAGGTAAAAGTTCACCGCCGGGCGGCAGACATGGCACCCGTTGCGGGTCTTCCAGCCCAGTTCCTGCCAGACCGCCTCCTGCGATTTCAGCTCTTGGGATTTGATCAGGCGGCGCACGTCCTCATGCGACAGGTCGCAGCAGGCGCAGATCGGCTGCACCGTCGGCATCTGAAAGTCATCGCCCAGCGTAACCTGCAACACCTGCTCAACCAGCCCGGTACAGGTCCCGCAGGAGGCGCTGGCCTTGGTCTGTGCCTTGATCGCGCCGAGGTCGGTTGCGCCCCCGGCGATGGCCTCGACGATCTGTCCTTTGCAAATGCCGTTGCACCCGCAGATTTCCGCCTCAGGCGGCAAGGCTGCAACGGCTGAGAGAGGGTCCGTTTGGCCACCTCCCTGATAGGACGGTCCGAATATCAGCGTCTCGCGCATGTCCGAGATATCGGTGCCGTCCTTGATCAACCCGAAGAACCAGTTGCCATCGGCGGTGTCGCCATACATCACCGCGCCGATCAGGCGGTCGTCCTCCAGCATCAGACGCTTGTAGACACCGCGCGCCGGGTCGCGGAACACCACGTCCTCGCGCCCCTCGCCTTCGGCGAAATCGCCCGCGCTGAACAGATCACAACCGGTGACTTTCAGCTTGGTCGCAATGTCCTTGACGACAAAGGCCGCAGGCTCGTCCATCAGGGTCTGCGCCAGTACCTTGGCCTGATCGTACAGCGGCGCGACGAGGCCAAACAGAGTGCCATCGAATTCGACGCATTCACCAACCGCAAAGACATCCGGGTCAGAGGTCGCCATCTGAGCGTCGACCTCGATCCCGCGCGCGACGCTAAGCCCCGCGTCATTGGCCAACCGGGTTTCGGGCCGGATGCCCACGGCCATGACAACCAGATCGGCGGGCAATGTCTCACCCCCCTCCAGCAGCACCGCTTCTACCCGATCCTTGCCGATGATCGCCTTGGTCGAGGCCTGCGTCTTGATGGTGATGCCGCGCTTTTCCAGATCCTTGCGCAGCAGATAGCCCGCCGCCTCGTCCAGTTGGCGTTCCATCAGGTGCCCCATCAGGTGCAGAACGGTCACGTTCATGCCGCGCAGAGCCAGCCCGGCCGCCGCCTCAAGGCCCAGAAGACCCCCGCCGATCACCACGGCGTTGCCGCCGTTGCCCGCCGCCTCGACCATCGCGTTGGTGTCGTCAAGATCGCGGTAAGTGATGACACCGGGCAGATCCTTGCCCGGCACCGGGATGATGAACGGGGCCGATCCGGTGGCAATCACCAGCTTGTCATAAGGCACCTCGCCCCCGGCCCCCGACACCACCTTGCGGGTCCGGTCAATGGCGGTTGTCGCCTCGCCAAAGCGGCAGGTGACGCCGCGCGCGGCGTACCAGTCCGCGTCATGGGTGACGATTTCCTCGTAGGTCTTTTCGCCAGACAGGACCGGCGACAGCATGATGCGGTTGTAGTTTCCGCGCGGCTCGGCGTTGAACAGGGTGATGTCCCAATTGTCCGGCTCTGCGTCGGTCAGATGCTCCAGCACCCGGCCAGAGGCCATTCCGGCCCCGATGACGACAAGTTTCTGTTTCATGTCATGTGACCTCTCAAATGTACCAGGCGACGATATGCGCCAGCTCGCCGCCCTGATGGATCGGCAAAGCAACCATGGTGTTGTACCCGGCGATCAGGCCGGACTGGCCGGACTGCACCACCGGCAGACCGGTGCCGATCACCCGCCCGATGGCCCCCTGAAAACCGGTCACGCGGCGTTCGTTGCCCGCGTTGTCCGGATCCCAAAGCGCCCCTTCGCGGGCGCAGATACCGTCCACCAGCAGCGCCGCATTGCCGCCGGCACGGGCTTTGCGCGCATCCCACAGCTCAAACCGGCGGGCGATGGGCGTGCCGCGCGCCGACAACAGCGTCATGACATAGGTCTTGTCCTGCGGCACCGGCACCGGCAGCCCCAGACCTGTGGTCAGCCCCGCCTTGCCCGCGCTTTCCGCGCGGACAAACCGATACCCGGACCCAAGGTCGCGCATCAGCATCGGATGACCAGAGACCCAGACGCCCCCGGGCAGGCCCTGCCCCTTTGGGAAACTGGTATGCTGGCTGACCCATTCGAAATGCTTGGCCGCGCCGTAATAGCCGTCGTCCAGCGTCAGCAGCCCGTCCTTTTCTTCCCAGACCTCGATTGCGCCGGTGCGGTCGGCGTCGTCGCCGCAAAGCACCACCAGAACCGCCTTCAGCACGTCCTCGGCAAAGATCGGGATCGCCACGGCGCTGGTCAGCCCCGCCTCTGCCGCCGCCTCGGTCCGCTTGAAGTAGGAACCGTCAAAGCCCTTGAGCACCACGGGGCGTTCCTCGGCCCATGCCTTGCCCGGCAGGCCCTCGCCTTTGGCGAATTCGGTCCCGCGTGAGGTGTCCTCAAAGGCGGTCAAGTCGCCATAGCTGCCCTCGACCAGCTTCAGCACGCCGCCCTCGGGCACCCAGACCTCTGTGACCTGAATGAATGTGCGGGTGGGTGTGTCGATGACCACGTCCATCATGCGGCCTCCTTGTCGTCAGATTTCACGGCAGCGGTGGCCGTCTTGGGCTTGGCACCGTGTTCATATTCCTCAAGAAAGCTCAGCACCTGCTCGCGGTAGTGGTAGTAATCGGGGTGTTCGAGCAGCGCCTTGCGGGTGCGCGGGCGGGGCAGGTCGACGTTGACGATCTTGCCGATCGTGGCCTGCGGTCCGTTGGTCATCATCACCACCCGGTCGGCCAGCAGGATCGCCTCATCGACGTCGTGAGTGACGCAGACGGCGGTGACCTTGGTCCGCGACCAGACCTCCATCAGCACTTCCTGCAATTCCCAACGGGTCAGGCTGTCCAGCATCCCGAACGGCTCATCCAGCAGCAGCAGCTTGGGCGACAGGGCAAAGGCCCGCGCGATGCCGACGCGCTGTTTCATGCCGTTCGACAGATCGACGGCGGGTTTGTCCATCGAATCCGCCAGACCGACGCGTTCCAGATAGTAATCCACCACGTCCTGCCGCTCGGCCCGGCTGGCGCGGGGGTAAACCTTGTCGACGCCGATGGCGCAGTTTTCGCGCGCCGTCAGCCATGGGAACAGCGAGGGCGACTGGAACACCACCGCGCGTTCGGGGTCAGCCCCCTCGACATGGCGGCCGTCCAGCTTGATCGCGCCCTTGGAGATCGCGTTCAGACCGGCGGCCATGGTCAGCACCGTGGACTTGCCACAGCCCGAATGTCCGATCAGCGAGATGAACTCTCCCCGGTCCATCTTCAGGTTGAAATCCTCGACCACGGTCAGCGGGCCCTTGGGCGTCGCATAGACCTTGTGCAACTGGCTGAAGTCGAGAAAGCGTTCGTCGATCAGCCCCTCTTGCGCGTCCGTGATGACCTTCGGCAGGCCGTGGATGGGGGTCACGTCGGGCAGGATCTTGCTGCCTTCGGCCCGCGCCTTGATGCCCACGTCCATCAGGTAATTGGTGACAGCGGCCCGCAGCGCCTTGAACTGGTCGTCGTGGTTCATCGCCGTGCGGTCGCGCGGGCGCTCGATCCCCACCTTGAACTCTTCGCCCAGCGTGCCGTCCGGGTTCAGCGCGATGATGCGGTCGGCCAGCAGGATCGCCTCGTCCACATCGTTGGTGATCAGCACGCAGGTCTTCTTGTCCGCCTCCCAGATATGCTCGATCTCTTCGGCAAGGTTGCCGCGCGTCAGCGCATCCAGCGCGCTCAGCGGTTCATCCAGCAACAGCACCTCGGGCGACATCGCCAGCGCCCGCGCCACGTTCACCCGCTGGCGCATCCCGCCGGACAGTTCCGAAGGACGGCGCGTGGCAGCGTGGGACAGGCCCACCATCTGCACATACTGCGCGACCTTTTCGGCTTTTTCCGCCTTGGGCATCTTCGGGAACACCGTGTCCACCGCCAGACGCACATTGCCCTCAACCGTCAGCCACGGCATCAGCGAGTAGTTCTGAAAGATTACTCCGCGTTCACGCCCCGGTCCGGTGATCGGCTGGCCGCGAAACGCCACGCTGCCCTTGGTGGGCTGTTCCAGCCCGGCCATCAGGTTGATCAGCGTGGTCTTTCCGGTGCCGGAAAAGCCCAGCAGCACCAGAAACTCCCCCTCTTCGACGCGCAGGTCGATATTTTTCAGCACATGGCTGGCATGGGTGCCGGTGCCAAAGCTTTTCGAGACGTTCTTGAATTCGATTACAGCCATGTCGCTCACCGATTGTTCGAGAAGGTGAAAAGGGACTGTAGAGCGAACATCACGCGATCCAGCAGGAAGCCGATGATGCCGATGGTCAGGACAGCGACCATGATCTTGGCCAGCGACTGGCTGGAGCCGTTCTGGAACTCATCCCAGACGAATTTGCCCAGACCGGGGTTCTGCGCCAGCATTTCCGCCGCAATCAGCACCATCCAGCCCACACCCAGCGACAACCGCAGCCCGGTAAAGATCAGCGGCAGCGCCGAGGGCAGCACCAGCTTGGTGATCTTGGTGTAGGTGTTCATCTTGAGCACCTTCGAGACGTTGATCAGATCCTTGTCGATGGAGGCCACGCCCAGCGCCGTGTTGATCAGCGTCGGCCAGAGCGAACACAGCGTCACGGTGATGGCCGAGATCAGGAACGACTTGGCGAACAGCCCGTCATTGCTGGTGTACATGGCCGACACGATCATCGTGACGATGGGCAGCCAGGCCAGCGGCGACACCGGTTTGAAGATCTGCACCAGCGGGTTGATCGCGGCATTTGCGGTGGCCGACAGACCGGCCATGATGCCCAGCGGCACCGCCACGATCGTCGCCAGCAAAAAGCCGAAGAAGACGGTTTTGATCGAGGTCCAGATCTGCTGGTAATAGCTGGGCGCGCCGGTGTAGGCGACGGATTTGACCTTGTCCGGCTCACCGGCGTCGATGAACTTCTGGTTGCGCTTGTCGACCATCGCCTCGAACTTGGCCTGCTTGGCGGCCTTGGCGAGCGCGTCGTCGTGCAGGTTCAGCGCCTCTTCCCAGACCTGCGCCGGGCCGGGCACCGCGCCCAGCGATGTCTGCACCTTGGGGGCCAGCGTGCCCCAGAGCAGCAGGAACACCATGATGGCGATCAGCGGCACCGCCAGCAAACGCCAGATTTCCTTCATCTGGGCGGCGGGATTGTCCCCCGCGGCCACCCGCAGGATCGGCGTGATCCAGTTCAGGCCAAAAGCCTGCAACCATTTGTCGGCGGTGTTGATGCGGGTGAACAGGCGGGCGCGGCGGGCCTCCTTGGCCTCGGCAGCGGTGAATTCGGGATCTAGGGTCGTCATGTCGTGCAGTCCTCGATCTGAGGGAGGAGGCTCCGGGTCTGCGCCCGGAGCGCGATGTACTGGGTGAAACGCGCCCCGGACCTGATCCGGGGCCTCGGCGAGATTGGCCGGTGTCAGCCCTTGACCTCGGCGCCGACCACCGTCTGCGCGCCCTTCAGGCCAATCGGCAGGCTTTCAAGGTAGGCGTTGGGCGCACGGCCATCGTATTCGATGCCGTCGATGATATCGGCCGCCGGGGTCGGCGCCTTGTAGCCATCGCTGTCCCAGGGGAAATCCGCCTCATTGGCCAGACCTTCGTCGACCAGCATGCGCGCGGCCTCCAGATAGATGTCCGGGCGATAGACCGAGCGCGCGACCTCATCGAACCAGTCATCCGACTTCGGCTCTGCGATCTGGCCCCAGCGGCGCATCTGCGTCAGGTACCAGACCGCGTCCGAGTAAAACGGATAGGTCGCGTTGTAGCGGAAAAAGACGTTGAAGTCGGGCACTTCGCGCTTGTCGCCCTTTTCGTATTCGAACGTGCCGGTCATCGAGTTGGCGATCACGTCATAGTCGGCTCCGACGTATTCCGCGCGGCTCAGGATCTCGACCGCCTCGGCGCGGTTGGCGTTGTCGTTCTCGTCCAGCCAGATGGCCGCGCGGATCAGCGCCTTGGTCACCGCGATGGTGGTGTTGGGGTTGGCCTCGGCGAAGTCGGCAGAGATGCCGAACACCTTTTCCGGGTTGTTTTTCCACAGTTCATAGTCGGTGATCACCGGCACGCCGATGCCCTTGAGAACCGCCTGCTGGTTCCACGGCTCCCCCACGCTGTAGCCGTTGATCGTCCCGGCCTCCAACGTGGCGGGCATCTGCGGCGGCGGCGTCACCGACAGCAGCACCTCGGCGTTGATCTGGCCGGTGATGTTCTCGGGTGAATAGAAACCGGGGTGCAACCCGCCAGCGGCCAGCCAGTACCGCAATTCATAGTTGTGGGTCGAGACCGGAAAGACCATGCCCATGTTGAACGGCTTGCCGTCGGATTTGAACGTCTCGACCACCGGGGCCAGCGCGCTTGCGCTGATCGGATGCACCGGCTTGCCGTCTTCCTGCGGGATGTTGGGCTTCATCATCTCCCAGACCTCGTTCGAGACGGTGATGCCGTTGCCGTTCAGATCCATCGAGAAAGGCGTGATGATATGCGCCTCGGTGCCGTAGCCGATGGTCGCCGCCAGCGGTTGACCGGCCAGCATGTGCGCGCCGTCCAACTGCCCGCCGATCACGCCGTCCAGCAGCACCTTCCAGTTGGCCTGCGCCTCCAGCGTGACAAACAGACCCTCGTCCAGAAAATAACCGTTCTCATAGGCCACGGCGAGTGGGGCCATGTCGGTCAGCTTGATAAAGCCGAAGGTCAGCTCATCCTTTTCAAGTTCCAGCATTTCGGCAAAGGCAGGGGTGACCAAGGCAGTGGTCGCCGCGAGGGAGAGGAGGAAAGACTTCATTCGGTCGGTTCCTTATTTTGGGGCACCCGGTTTCATCGCGAAACTCCGGGCAAGACAAATAGCCGCAAGCACGCTCCGCCTGTTGCAGGCAGAGAGTGAGCGGCGTTGCTCGGATGATCCCGATCTGTGGGAGGTATGTCGCGCGGGGCACGTCGTTGTGCTCCGGTGATCTCAGGATTTGCGAAAGCGTCCCTGCGATCAAGTGATTTTGCTGCGCTGCCGCAAAATTCCCGGATTCCGGAGAAAGACTACGCTGCACTGCCGCATTCTTAGGCGTCAACTGGCCTCGGGGTCAAATATGCGGCCATCAAAGAACGCATCCGGCGGCAGCAGAATCTGCCCTTTTTGCGATGCAACCGCCGTGGTTTCCCGAATCGCGCCTTCCAGTTTCTCTGATGCGCCCGGAAGATCGGCATTGGTCGACACCATCAGGTTCCGATAAATATCCGACCGGAAAACCTGCCCGGCTCTGGCGCGCGCCTCGCCCTCGTCCAACCCGAAACGCAGAGCAAGGCGGCTGGCGATCCATTTGGCTTGACTGCGCCACGGAAAGTTTGCCGCCCCGTCGTGAAAGCCGACAAAACCCGGCACGTCGCGCTGTTCGGCATGGCCAGAGATCGTGAACCGGCCGGTCAGCGCGCGGTCGATCAGTTCGGAAGGCAAATCCAGATAGGCCTTATGCGCCAGAATTTCGGCCGCCGATGTCCGGCTTTCGGGCGAATCCAGCCACCGCCCCGCCCGCCACACCGCCCGCATGAGCTTGCCCAGCAGGTGCGGTTCCGTCTCCGCCCAGTCGGTGCGCACGGCCAGCACCTTTTCCGGTGCCAGCGACCAGATCGCCTTGCCCGGCAGCAACAAGGCCCCGGCGGCACTTTCCACCGCCACCGAGCCCCATGGCTCACCAACGCAAACGGCATCCACATCGCCCTTGGCCAGCGCCTCGGCCATCAGTTGCGGCGGCACGGTGCGCACCTCGAACCCGACCCGCGCCATATCCGACGCCTCCAGCCAGTAGTGCAGCAATTCCACATGCATCGAAAACGGAAACGGCACGCCAAAGACCAGCGGACGGTCGGCGGCGGCGGCCAGCGCACGGGCGGCGGCGGCGGCATCGTGGAAATCGAATCCATAGCCCGATTGCCGCAAGCGCTGTTCCAGCGCGCGGCTGACGCCGATCATATTGCCATTCACCGACAGCACAGACACCGCCGAAATCGGCTGTGTCACGCCGCCCAGCCCCATCGCCATGGCCACTGGCACCGGCGACAGCAGATGCGCCGCATCGACCCTGCCAAAGGCCAGCATGTCGCGCACCGACGACCAGGACGGGGCGGAAATCAGGTCAAACTCGACCCCTTCTTCACGGGCAAATCCCATCTCGTGCGCCACCACCAACGGCGCCGCGTCCACCAGTGGCACGTAGGCAATTGGCAAGGTCACTGCCTTCATGACAGCAGCCCCGAGGCCGTGACCAGCGCCTCCGCCACCTCGGCCACGCGGCGTCCCTGATCCATCGCCGCCTTGCGCAACAGGGCATAGGCCGCTTCTTCCTCGATGCCGCGCGCCTTCATCAGCAGGCCCTTGGCGCGGTCGATGACCTTGCGTTCTTCCAAGGCGCGGCGCGTCTCTGCCAGTTCGCGGCGCATCTTGCGCACCATCTGGAACCGGGCAATGGCCGCGTCCAGCACCGGTTTCAGCCGTTCCGGTTTCATTCCGTCGACCACATAGGCCGACAGTCCCGCTTCGACCGCCTCGCGGGCGAGGTTGCCCGCCGCGCCGGAGACGAACATCGCCACCGGACGCTCCATCGGGCCGGAGGCCAGCGTCAATTCCTCAAGCATGTCGCGGGTCGGATTATCGATGTCGATCAGCACCACGTCTGGCGACAGCGCGGCAATGCGGCGCGCAAGGCTGGAAGCATTGCCGATGACATGCACCTCGTAGGGGCCGGATGCCTGCAAGGCATCCACGATCGCGATGGCGCGTTCGCGGTCTTCCTCGACGACAACAATGGTGATCCGGTCGCTCATGCCGGTTTGTCTCAGCTTGGAATGGGGCGGGCAAGGCGCACCGCCACAAAGAACGCCAACACCTGACGCATATGCCCAAAATTTAATCACATCAGCGGGTGCCGTGGGAAGAGGCGCCAAAGCCGGGGCGCAAACGAAAGGGGCGGCGCATGCGCACCGCCCCGTTCATCACCCGCCGCCCGGTTGGGCCACGGGACCGGATCTCTCGATCAGCCCTGGAACAGCGACAACAGCGACTGCGGTGCCTGATTGGCGATCGACAGGGCCTGAACACCCAGCTGTTGCTGGACCTGCAACGCCTGCAAACGGGCCGAAGCCTCTTCCATATCCGCGTCGACCAATGCGCCGATGCCGGATTTCAGAGCGTCCGTCAGCTGCGACACAAAGTCGGACTGTGTTTCGATCCGGCCCTGGGCCGAGCCAAAGGCCGCCGCGGCGTCAATGGCGATATCGATCAGGCCTTCCACCTCGATCAGCGCGGAATCCGCACCCGCCTGCGTGGTCACATCGATATTGGCCAACTCTTCGAGGCGGCCGCCGATTGTGGTGTCGGTCACGGCATAGCTGCGCACCTGCACAGAGAAGTTGTCGCCGGTGTTGTTGGCGCCGGTGAAATCAAGCTGGTTGGCGTTGGTGCCGTTCACGGCGGCCGCGATGCCCAGACCCTCGGTGATGTCTGAATTGTCCGCGACATACTTGTTAAAGGCCGCGACCAGCCCGCGGGTGACATCGGCCTCCGTATCGCCGTCACGGGCGACGTAGGTGATTTCCTGCGCGCCAGCCGTAGCGGTGGTGTTGAAGGTCGCAAGGCCAGCAGCACCGGCGGTGATTTCAATCGAAAAGCCGGTGCCTGCGGCGACGGTTGCGGTGCCCGCACCAGCCGTCTGGCCGATGACGGCAAGGGTGGTCGGCTGGGTCGCGGCGCCGGTCAGGGCCACCGCCGCCGTGTTGGCCGCACCCGAGGCGGCGTCGGTGCCGACCGCCGTGGCCGAGGCTGATGCCACATCGATCGATGCGGCCGATGTGCCCAGATCCTGTTTGTTGACAGTGATGTCCGACGCGGTCACCCCCGTTCCCGACCGATCCAGCGAGGCCAGAATGTTGACCCGGCCGGTCCCGGCGGTTGTCTCGGTGTTCGACAGCAGGTTGAGACCGTTGAACTGCGCCGCGCCGACAACCGCAGAAATCTGGTCGCGCAGCGCGTTGATGTCATCCTGAATCTTGGCGCGGTCGACGTTTTCTTCCTGCGCCGCAACGATGCGGGATTTGATCTCGGTCAGAAGATCGGTTGTGGTTTCTGCGGCCTGGCGCGCCACGGAAACGGTCGATTGGCCCAGATTGAGGCTGTCGGAGATGCCCTTGAACCCCTTTACGTCGGCTTCCATCACCTTCGAGATGGCCCAGACGGCGGAGTTGTCCTTGGCGGTGGCGACACGTTTGCCGGTCGAGATTTCCGACTGGGTATCCGAGAGGCTGGCATTGATGGATTTGAGGGTTTGCAGCGCCACCATGGCGCCGTTGTTCGTCAGGATGCTAGACATATTCTTGCCCTTGCTGTTCGTAAGCGCGTTTTGCGCCGGTTTCATTTGCCGCATGCGGCTTTGCTGACGTCGTTCTGACGGATGCAGACCTTGGTTTCGGACCGCGCCACCGCTTCAGGTGCGCCGCCAACCTCACCGTTCCGAATGAACAGAAGCCTAAAACCCGCATCGTGCTTGCATAGAATTTGTCTGAAACCTGAAAGGTCGGGCCGGTGCATCTGTTCCAAACGCACAAAACCCACCCCTGAAACGCCTTGCCCCCGGCAGCGGACTGCCGGGGGCAAGGCACGGGACATACATAAGTACACCTGTGGAACCTGTTGATTTTATTGACCCACCGGCCAACAGCGTCCCGGAAACCCTGTCAGGCGACCGCCGGGATTGCCGCGCGTCACGCCAGATAGGCGCGGATGGCCGCCTCTGTCCCGTCGCTCCAGATCGTGTGCAGCGCCTTGGCAAAGCTTGCGGCGAAACCCGCATGGTCGGCGAGGTCGCCATAAATCTGACGCTGCTCCAGCCAGACCTGCGGCGTCTCTCTTGCCACAATCGCCACCGCCTGCATTTCGCTCCAGAACGGATCGTTCGGCGCGATCTCAGAGCCGTTCTCCCGCGTGCCCGCATACATCCGCGCCCAGAGCGCCTCGACCAGTGCGAGCCCCTCATACGGTTGCCCCGCCGCCAGCGCCTCGCGCAGGGTCGGCAGCAAAAAGCCCGGATGTCGGGACGAGCCGTCAAAGGCCACGCGCCGGGTGGTGTCGACAATCCGGGGATTGGAAAAGCGGCGGTGGATCAGGTCGACATAATCCAGCGGGGCCATGCCCGGCACCGCGTCAACGTGGGGCACGATCTCGGTGCTGGCCAGCTTGTGGAACAGCGCCCCGATCAGCGGATGCGCCATGCAGCCTGCTATCGTCTCGACCCCCAGAACCTCACCGGGGTTGGCGACAACCTGATGCCCGCCGTTCAGGATACGGATTTTCATGGTCTCGTAGGCGTGGACGTCGTCGGAAAAGGTTGCCCCCGCCTTGTCCCAATCCGGCCGCCCGGCGCAAAAATTGTCCTCGATCACCCATTGACGAAAGTTCTCATGTGTGACCGGCACCGCATCGTCGAGGCCAAGCTGGCGCACCAGCGCCAGTTCGTTCGGCCCGGTGGCGGGCACGATGCAGTCGACCATGGCATCGGGAAAGGTACAATTGGCGTCGATCCAGTCCGCCAGCGCCGGATCGGACAGCCGCGCCAGCGACACAACGGTCTGCCGCAGCACCGCGCCATTGCCTTGCAGATTGTCGCAGCTTTGGCCGGTGAACGGCCCGGTGCCCGCGTCGCGGCGCAGCCGCAGCGCGGCAATCATCGCCCCAAAGGCGGTGCGTGGCATCGACGGGTTGGCGGCGTCGTGCTGGATATCGGGGTGCTTGGCGTCGAACCCTTTGGTGACGGGGTCGATGTAGTATCCCCCCTCTGTCACGGTCAGCGCAACGATGCGGATCGCCGGATCGGTCATGCGCTGGATCAACGGGCCATTGCCCTCGACGATCGGCACATAGTCGATCATCGAGCCGACAACCTCGGCGGAACTGCCCGCCGGGTCCAGCTCGATCAGCGTGGTCAGATAGTCCTGTTCGGCCATCTTCAGGCGCTGCGCCTCATCGTAGGGACGCACACCCGCGCCGACGATGGCCCAGTCCTGCGCCAGCCCCTGCTGCATCAGCCGGTGCAGATACCATGCCTGATGCCCGCGATGAAAATTCCCAAGACCGATATGCACGATCCCCGGCGTCAGCGCGCTGCGGTCATAGGTGGGAACGGCCACGCCTTCCGGCAGGTCGGACAGATTGGCGGAGCAAAGCTTGATCGCCATGGGAACCTCACGTGGTTGTCGGGGGATTGCCCCCGGTCTCGTTTCTTGGCGCGCAGCGGAGGCTGTCAGCTCATCCATTGCCCGCCATCGACGTTGTAGGTCTGCGACACGATGTAATCGGCCTCGGACGAGGCGAGGAACACGGCCATGCCCGCCAGATCCGCGGGCGTCGCGTAACGGCCTGCGGGCACGCTGGCCTCGACCTCGCGCTTTTTCTGGCCCGGTGCCTTGCCTTCAAGCTTGGCGAACATCGCATCCACATGAACCCAGTGTTCACCATCCACCACGCCGGGCGCGATGGCGTTCACGTTGATGCCGTGCTGGATCAGGTTCAGCCCGGCGGATTGCGTCATCGAGATCACCGCTGCCTTGGTCGAGCAGTAAACAAGCACCAGCGACTCGCCGCGCCGCCCGGCCTGTGACGCCATGTTGATGATCTTGCCGCCGTGGCCCTGCGCAATCATCTGCTTTGCCGCCGCCTGCATGGTGAACAATGTCCCCGCGACATTGATCGCATACAGCCGGTCATAGCTGTCGCGGGTGATGTCCACCGTATGCGCGGCGTCAAAGACCGCCGCGTTGTTGATCAGGATGTCCAGCTTGCCCGCCCGGTCCACCACCGATGCAATAGCTGCGTCGATGCTGTCCTGCCGGGTTACGTCCAGATGCACCGCATAGGCGCCCGCGCCGATGTCAGAGGCGGCGGCCTCCGCCGCCTCCATGTTGATGTCGCCGATCGCCACCGTGGCACCTTCGCGCGCATAGGCTTCGGCAAAGCCCTTGCCGATGCCACGGGCGGCCCCGGTGATCAGGGCGGATTTTCCGTCAAGCCGCATCATGCGATGCGCAACCCCTCTGCATCGAAGCGATGCAGATGATCCAGGTTCGGCGTCAGATAGACCGTGTCACCGTGACCCACCGGGATTTCACCGCCAACCCGCACCGTCATCGGATCGCAACCCGGAACGCCGTGCACGTGGATAAAGGTGTCCGATCCCAGATGCTCGGCCACGCCGACCTGCCCCTTCCACAGGCCGTCGGTGGACGACACCTCGATATGCTCGGGGCGGATGCCGATGGTATCGGCATTGTGTTTGGCCGCTTCGACACCCTCGACGAGGTTCATCTTGGGCGAACCGATGAAGCCGGCCACAAACTTGTTGCGCGGCGCACGGTACAGCTCCAGCGGGCTACCCACCTGTTCGATCACGCCGGCATGCAGCACCACGATCTTGTCGGCCATGGTCATGGCCTCGACCTGATCGTGGGTCACATAGATCATCGTGGTCGCCAGCTTCTTGTGCAACTCGCTGATTTCCATCCGCATGCCCACACGCAGCGCGGCATCAAGGTTGGACAGCGGTTCGTCGAACAGGAAGGCCTCTGGCTCCCGCACGATGGCGCGACCGATGGCGACCCGCTGACGCTGACCGCCGGACAGTTGCCCCGGACGACGGTCAAGATAGTCGGTCAGGTTCAGCGCCTTCGCCGCCGAGGCGATCCGCTTGTCCTGCTCGGCCTGATCCATCCCCGCCATCCGCATCGGGAAGGCGATGTTCTTGCGCACCGTCATATGCGGGTACAGCGCATAGGACTGGAACACCATCGCCAGCTTGCGCTTGGCCGGGGGCAGCGATGTGGCGTCCTGACCGTCGATCTCGATCGTGCCGGCGGTCATGTCCTCCAGCCCGGCGATCAGCCGCAACAGTGTGGACTTGCCGCAGCCCGACGGGCCGACAAACACCACGAACTCGCCATCGTTGATTTCAAGATCCAGCGGCGGGATGACCGTCACGTCGCCAAAGGATTTCTTGACCTGCTTGAGTTGAATACGTCCCATGGGTCCCCCCCTTATTTCACTGCGCCGAAGGTCAAGCCCCGGACAAGTTGTTTCTGGCTGAACCAGCCCATGATCAGGATCGGCGCGATGGCCATGACAGAGGCCGCCGAGAGTTTTGCGTAGAACAGGCCCTCGGGGCTGGAATAGCTGGCGATAAAGGCCGTCAGCGGTGCCGCCTTGGCTGCGGTCAGGTTGAGCGTCCAGAACGCTTCGTTCCAGGCAAGGATGACATTGAGCAACAGGGTCGAGGCGATGCCCGGCACTGCCATCGGCGTCAGAACGTAGAGGATTTCCTCTTTGAGCGATGCGCCGTCCATCCGTGCCGCTTCGAGGATCTCACCGGGGATTTCCTTGAAGTAGGTGTAGAGCATCCAGACAATGATCGGCAGGTTGATCAGCATCAGGACGATGACCAGACCGATCCGCGTATCCAGCCAACCCAGTTTGATGAACATCAGGTAGATTGGATACAGAACGCCAACCGCGGGCAGCATCTTGGTCGAGAGCATCCACAGCAGGATGTCCTTGGTCCGGGCGGAGGGCACAAAGGCCATCGACCAGGCGGCGGGGACCGCGATGATCACCCCCAGTATGGTCGACCCGCCCGCGATGATGACCGAGTTCCACAGGAACCGCATATAGTCAGAGCGTTCCTGCACCACCGTATAGTTTTCCAACGTCCAGTCGAAAAACAGGAAGACCGGTGGATCTGCGATTGCCTGCGCCTCTGTCTTGAAGCTGGTCAGGATCGTCCAGAGGATCGGGAAGAAGATCAGCAGACCAACACCCCACGCGAAGGCGGTATTGAGTGCTTTGCGTTGTGACGTAACAGCGCGTGCCATGATGTTCCCTCCTCAGGCGTCCAGGTTCTTGCCGACGATGCGCATCAGGAAGAGCGCAACGATATTGGCGAGAATGATTGCGTAAACACCACCAGCAGACCCCAGACCGATGTTCTGGCTTTCCAGCACACGCTGGAAGATCAGGTAGGTCAGCGTCTTGGTTCCGAATGCACCGCCTGTGGTGACAAAGATCTCTGCAAAGATGGACAGCAGGAAAATCGTCTGGATCAGGACCACAATGGTGATGGCGCGGCCAAGGTGCGGCAGGATGATGGAGAAGAAGCGAGAGAGCGGCGGCGCGCCGTCCATCTCTGCGGCTTCCAACTGTTCGCTGTCCAGCGACTGGATCGCGGTCAGCAGGATCAGCGTCGCAAAGGGCAGCCATTGCCAGCTGACGATCATGATGATCGATTCCAGCGACGCCTGACTAAGCCACGAAACCGGCTCTGCCCCGAAAAACTTCCACAGGTGGGCGAACAATCCGTTCACCGGGTCCATGAACATGTTCTTCCAGACCAGCGCCGACACGGTCGGCATCACGAAGAACGGTGCAATCACAAGGATACGGACGATCCCCTGTCCCCACATCGGCTGATCCAGCAGCATGGCCAGAAGCACACCGAAAACGACAGTGATGATCAGAACCCCACCCACGATAATCAGGGTGGTCATAACGCTGGGCCAAAACGCGCTCGAGGTTACGAAACGGACGTAGTTGTCAAAACCGGCCCATCCCAGATCCCCGCCGCGCAGCGGCAGATACTTACGGAA
Source organism: Antarctobacter sp. (assembly GCF_048262615.1). Taxonomy (GTDB): domain Bacteria; phylum Pseudomonadota; class Alphaproteobacteria; order Rhodobacterales; family Rhodobacteraceae; genus Antarctobacter. Next base: position 24,524 of record NZ_JBLXFB010000021.1, on the reverse strand, counting down.
TGAGAACCACAGGGTCATGCTCAGCGGGACGAGCATCCAGACCAGAAGCAGAAAAACCGCGGGGGCCATCATCAGACGGGCTGCGGATCGCGAATGCAGGGTCGCCATGGCGCGCCTCCTCCCTTGGCGACGCGGGGTCGCCATTTCTATTCATGTCATTGGGTGAGTGGGTGTGGTGCTGAATCCGGAGGGCGGTTGCCCCCGCCCTCCGGACAGGGAGGATGCCTCAGTAACCTGCGGCTTCCATTGCGTCGACCGTCAGGGCCTGCGCCTTTTCCAGCGCTTCTGCCACGGTCTGCTGACCGGCATAGACCGCCGAGAATTCCTGGCTCACGTCGGTCGCGATACCGGCGAATTCGGGGATGGCGACGAACTGGACACCGACATAGGGAACCGGGTCAACCGTCGGGTTGTTCGGGTCAGCGGCGAGGATCGAGTCCAGCGTCTTCTGAGCGAAGGGAACCTTCTGGTACTCGGGGTTCTCATACAGCGAGGTCCGCGCGCCCGGAGGAACGTTGGCCCAGCCTTCGTTGGCGGCAACCAGCTCGATATAGTCCTTCGAGGTGGCCCATTCGATGAACTCTTTGGCCGCGTCAGCCTTTTGTGTGCCCGCCGGGATCGCCAGCGCCCATGCCCAGAGCCAGTTGGCGCGCTTTTCGACGCCTTCGTGGTTTGGTGCCAGAGCAAAGCCGACCTTGTCAGCCACGGTCGAGTCGTTTGGGTTGGTCACGAAGGACGCCGCAACGGTGGCGTCGATCCACATGCCGCATTTGCCCTGCTGGAACAGCGACAGGTTTTCGTTGAACCCGTTGGTCGCGTATCCCGGAGGGCCCGCATCGTTCATCAGGTTCACGTAGAAGGTAAGCGCCTCTTCCCACTCGGGCTGATCGAACTGGGGGGTCCAGTTTTCGTCGAACCAGCGAGCGCCGAACGAGTTTGCCGTCACGGTGATCAGCGCGCCGCCTTCACCCCAGCCAGCCTTGCCACGCAGGCAGATGCCGTTGATCTCGGCGTCACGGTCGGTCATGGCGACGGCCGCTTCGCGGATGAATTCCCATGTCGGCGCGTCGGGCATTTCCAGACCGGCGGCTTCCATCAGGTCGGTGCGGTACATGATCATCGAGCTTTCGCCGTAGAACGGGGCCGCGTACAGCGTGCCGTCATGGCTCAGACCGTTGCGCATGGCGGGCAGCAGGTCGTCGACGTCGTACTCTTCCGACAGATCGTCCAGCGGAACCAGCCAGCCGTTTGCGCCCCAGATCGGGGTCTCATACATGCCGATCGTCATGATGTCGAAGGACCCACCCTTGGTGGTGACGTCGGTGGTGACGCGCTGGCGAAGAACGTTTTCTTCCAGCGTGACCCAGTTTACTTCGTGACCGGTTTTCGCGGTGAAGTCAGCCGTGAGGCCCTGCATGCGGATCATGTCGCCGTTGTTCACGGTTGCGATGGTCAGCACCTCGGCAGTCAGCGCGGTGGCAGACACCGACACGAGCGCGGAAGCCGCAAAAAATGCGCCTTTCAAAGTCATCCAATTTCCTCCCTTGGATCTCAGTATTCACGCACTCATCGTGACCGAGGGAGAGCAACGAGTCAACAAAATCTTTACGGGAGTAAAATTTTAAATTGCCGCGACGCAGCAAAATCAGGCGGATTGACGCATGATCAAACGGCCCTCCAGGAAAATTTCATCACGCTTTTCAGCACGCTCACCGCTTTCGATCAGGCTGAACAGGCGCTCGACGCTGCGTTCTGCGATTGCATCGTAACTTTGCGAAACCGTGGTCAGAGGCGGGCATGTATAGCGCGAAAACGGGTGATCGTCGTGTCCGGCGATGCGCAGGGCCGACCCCGGACCAAGGCCGACTCGCAGCCCCTTTTGATAGGCCGCCGCCAGAAACCCGATTGCCAGACGGTCATTGCTGCACAGGATCGTATCTGACGGCAGATCTCCGCCGTCGATCAACCGCATGCCGCCCTCCAGCCCGATTTTCTCGAAATCCCAGCCGTCGCCGTCAACCTGCAACAGATGCACCGGATGGCCCATTTGCTCCATCGCGTTGCAATAGGCCCTGCGGCGGCGATAGGCGTTCGGGTTGGTGGGCGTGCGCATTTCGAAAAACGCCGGCGGCTGGCCCGTCCGGCACAGGTAATCGCAGATCAGACCCGTGGCCTGATCGTTGTCATGACCGACAAACGCCTCACCCAAACCACTGAGATTGCTGTCAAAAAGAACAGAAGGCACCGCCTTGCAAAAGCTTTCGACCGCGCTTTTGTCCGAACTTCGCCCCAACGGCGCCAACAGCGCCCCGGCTGGCTTGATCGCGCGCAGGCTTTCAAGGTTGTCATTCTCCTGATCGGTCGTCCCGTGCGAACTGAGCAGGATGGGACGAAAGCCGGAACCGATGACCAGCATCTCCAGATTGCGGGCAATTTCGGCAAAGAAAGGGTCGGCCAGATACGGCACGACAATGCCGATGTTCTTTGTCAGCTTGCGGTTCTGGTTGATGGCAAAGATGTTGGGCCGGTAGTCGTACTGCTCCAGCGCCCCCTCGATCCGTGAGCGCGTGGATTTGCGCACACTGTCGGGGTCGTTGAAGTACTTCGACAGGGTCGGGCGTGAAATCCCGCTGACCTCTGCGAATTCCTCCATGTTCCGGATCTTGCGATCGTCCATTGTTCCTCTCCGTCAGCCATCTTGCACACCACGGAGGCACTTCCCGGCAGCACAGTCCGGAGTTTTCCGGTATTTTTAACGCGCGTAATGTTTTGACCTGTGGGAAACCCGGTCTTCCGTCAAGAAAATCCTTCTCGCGCGTCAACTCACATGGGTTACTTGTGTATCACCCCGGTCGGATGTCGCAATGCCATAATAAGTCGGGGCCGCCGCCACCCTTGGCCTTTGGCGTTCGACAAAGGCGACCGCCTCGGCAATCGAATCCGGCGGGTGCGGGATTCCCCGGTCGCTCGCGTGCAGTCCGGCCAGCACCTCGGTGCGAAACGCCCGTTCTCGGGCCGCGCCCTCGGCGTCCACCATGACCTGCTCTGCGTTTCGCGTGCACTATGCAGGTCCGTCAGGCCAGCGAAACGTCCCTGATCAAGACGGCGGCGATTCCGCCGCCCGCAACAGGGTCACAGCGTGACCGCCTGCCCGGTTGCGGCGCTTTCTTGTGCCGCCAGCCCGATCCGCACCGCCGCGATGCCGTCCGCCAGCGAGACCTCGGGGCGGCCCTCGCCGCGCACCACCGCGTTGAACCGTTCGTGCTGGTAATAGGTCGATCCGTTGTGATCGCCCGCCGCCAGCAGCGCCGCGTCCACCGGCACGTCGATGACACGCGGTCCCTTGGGCACGCGCGGCGACACGATCACCTGCGGCACCGGGGCCGCGCCCAGATGCGCGGGCCAGAACCGCCCCGGCCCCGGCACCCGCGCCTCGATCTTGCCCGCCGGGCCCATGGCGCTGATCTCTTCCTGATAGCGCGATCCTTCGGCGAACATGCACAGTTCCAGCATCGCCCGCGCGCCCCCCGCGAAATTGAGGATCACATAGCCGTTGTCCCAGATGTCCGGCGCGTGCCCGTCATAGGTTTCGTCCTTGTGGTTCACCGCCTGCCCGGCGCTGGCCATGACGCGCACCGGCTCATCCCGCAGGATCAGCCGCATCAGGTCAAAGAAGTGACAGCATTTCTCGACCAGCGTGCCGCCGCTGCGGGCATTGAACCGGTTCCACGCGCCGACCTTGGGCAGGAAGGGAAAGCGATGCTCACGGATCGTCAGCATGGAAATCCCGCCCGTCGCCTCCTGCGCCTCATCGCGCAAAAGCGCGATGGGCGGCATATAGCGGTATTCCATCGCCACCCAGACCGGCGCGCCATAGCTGGCCGCAAAGTCGCGCAGAAACGCCTCATCCTCGGGTGCGGTGAACAGCGGCTTTTCGCACAGGATCGGCAGCGGGCGCGTCGCCGCGATCTGGCGCAATTGCGGCACATGGCAATCGTTCGGACTGACAATCACCAGCGCATCCAGATCCGGCACCGCCAGCAGATCCTCCAGCGTGTCACAAACCTGCGCCCCGCCCGCCAGATCCGCCGCGCTGACAGCCAGATCGCGCATCGGGTCAAACACCGCCGTCACCCGGCCATGCGGCAGCAGATTGATGTTCTGGATATGCTCACGGCCCATCATCCCGCAGCCGATCACACCGTAACGCACCATGTTCATGCCTTGCCGATCCTGTTGATGTAAATGACGGTCTCCGCGTCAAACCACGTCCGAGAAAATTCGACCGGCGCGCCCGCGCTGTCGCGCGCGATCCGCTCGACATAGCCCGCGGTCGCCCCCGCGACAGGGGGGAACCGGGCATCGCCCCAGTCCGGCACCGGGGCGAAACTGACCCGGTCCTCTGCCGCGAGGATCACCAGACCCAGCCGCTCACGATAGAACAGGTACAGCGACTCCGACACGTCTTGTGCCGCGATCTCCGCCGCCTGCGCCCCGTCCAGCCAGATCTCTTCCAGCGCCGCCGGAACCCCGCCAAGGAATCGCAACCGGCGAAAGCGCCAGCCCTCATCCGAAGGTCCGAACGCAGGCACCCCCGGCGGTTTCGGCAGGCGATCCACCGCCAGAAACTCTGCCGTCGGCAACCCGCCCCCGGCCTTCAACTCCAGCCGCAGCATCGAATAGATCGAGGCCACGCCGCCCCGCGCGCGCACGTAGTTTCCAGACCCCTGAACGCGATCCAACAACCCCTCATTCGACAGCGTTTCCAGGGCCTTGCGCAGCGTCCCCACCGCGATACCCAACTGTTCCGCCATCTCACGTTCCGGCGGCAGCCGCGCGCCATCCGCCAGCCGTCCGGCTGCGATGTCTCGGATCAGCATTTCGCTGATCTGGGCGTGCTTGGGCAGCGCCGCCGAGGTCCGTCCCCGCGTCAAGCCTGTCTCCTCCACCGGCTGCCCATTTTTAGGGCACCGCAAATTAATACACTATTGATGCATTAATTCTCGAATGCTACGCAAGAAGAAATCGCCGCCGAATCCGGCGCAGCTTTGGGAGACCCCGACATGACCGTCGTGCCCGTCACCTCATCCGATCTCGACGCCTCCGAGGTCAGCTGGTTCTCGGCGCTCTGCTCCGACGACTACCGGTATCTTGGCGTGCCCGACGGCGCGCTGCGGTCCTCCTTTGAGCACTGCCGCGACATCGTGCTGGAGGCGGAAAGCCAGGGCTTTCGCAACATCCTAGCGCCGTCCTCCTACCAGGTCGGGCAGGACACACTGTCATTCGTGGCGGGCATGGCGCCGCTGACCAGCACCATCAACATGCTGGCCGCCATCCGCTGCGGTGAGATGCATCCGATCATGCTGGCCCGCACCGTGGCGACGCTGGATCACATGATGAAGGGGCGGCTGACGCTCAACGTCATCTCGTCGGACTTCCCCGGCGAAACCGCCGACAGCGGCTATCGCTACCAACGCTCGCGCGAGGTGGTGCAGATCCTCAAACAGGCGTGGACGCAGGACGAAATCAACTTCGACGGTGAGATTTACACCTTCAAAGGCCTGACCACCGACCCGGCGAAACCCTATCAGACCGGCGGCCCGCTGCTGTACTTCGGCGGCTATTCCCCCGCCGCGCTGGACCTCTGCGGTGAGCATTGCGACGTCTACCTGATGTGGCCGGAACCCAAGGAACAGCTTGCCCAGCGCATGACGGACGTGAACGCCGTGGCACAACGCTATGGACGCACGCTGGACTACGGGTTGCGCGTCCATATGATCGTCCGCGACACAGAGGCAGAGGCCCGCGACTACGCCGACAGCCTCGTATCCAAACTGAACGACGAATACGGCCAGTTGATCCGCAACCGCGCCCATGACAGCGGCTCTTTGGGCGTCTCGCACCAGTCCCGCGCCCGCGAACTGGCGGATAAATTCGGCTACGTCGAACCCGGCCTCTGGACCGGCGTGGGCCGGGCGCGGTCGGGCTGTGGTGCGGCGCTGGTCGGCTCTGCCGATCAGGTGCTGTCCAAGATCGAAGAGTACCGCAAGATGGGCATTCGAGCCTTTATCTTCTCGGGCTACCCCCACATTGATGAATGCAAATATTTCGGCAAACTGGTCATGCCAGAGCTGAAAACGTGTTCGCTGCCGCATGAATATGGCCGCGTCCCGAACGAAACACCGGCAACGCCGCTTGGCGTGGGAGAGCGGAAATGATGCAACGCGTAGACCTGCAACAGGGGCTAAGCTTTAGCCGCATCGTCTATGGAATGTGGCGTCTGGGCGACGATTCCGACACTTCTCCCGTCCATGTCCGCGCCAAGATCGACGCCTGCCTTGAACAGGGCATCACCACGCTGGATCAGGCCGACATCTACGGCGGCTATGAGGCCGAGGAACTCCTTGGCGCGGCGATGACGCCGGACCTGCGGCAACAGGTCGAGATCGTCACCAAATGTGACATCGTCGCCCCGGTGGGCCGCTACGCCGACGCGCCGGTGAAATACTATGACACCAGCCGCGCGCATATCATGGCCTCGGTCGATCATTCGCTGCGCCTGATGAAGATCGAGCAGATCGACCTGCTGCTGATCCACCGCCCCGATCCGATGATGGACCACCGCGAAACCGGGGCCGCGCTGGACGCGGTCGTGGCCTCCGGCAAGGTCCGCGCCGTGGGCGTGTCGAACTTCAAGCAGCACGATTGGACGCTGCTGCAATCGGCCACCAAGACGCCGCTGGTCACCAACCAGATCGAACTCAGCCTCAGCGCGCTTGAGGGGTTCACCAACGGCGATCTGGCCTATCTTCAGGAACGCGGCATCGCGCCGATGGCATGGTCGCCGCTGGGCGGCGGCGCATTGATGAGTTCCAACACCGCGCTGACCAAGGTCATGGACCGCGTCGCCGCCGATCAGGGTGTGGACCGCGCCGCCGTGGCCATCGCTTGGCTGCTGGCGCATCCCGCCGGTATCCTGCCCGTCATGGGCACCAACACAATTGAGCGGATCAAACGCTTTTCCACCGCCTTCAAGGTCGACATGACGCGCGCGCTGTGGTTCGAGCTTTATACCGCCGCGCAGGGACATGAGGTTCCGTGATGGACGGCGACTGGAGCCACGCGATGCAGGCCTTTGACCCCAGCGAGGATTCCCGCGCCTTTCGCGCAGCACTTGGCAGTTTTGCCACCGGCGTCACCGTCGTCACCGCCTCCGGCCCGCGCGGGCCGGTCGGGATCACCGCCTCCAGCTTTGCCAGCGTGTCGCTGGACCCGCCGCTGGTGCTGTGGTCGCCACAGAAATCCTCGCGCCGCTTTCCCACGTTCCGGGACGCGCGCCACTACGCCATCCACGTCCTTGATGGCCACCAAAAACACATCTGCAACGGGTTCACCCGCGACGCCCATGCCTTTGACGGGTTCGACTGGGCGGCGGACGACAACGGCGTGCCGCAGATGGCCGATTGCCTTGCCCGGTTCGATTGCCGCCAAGAGGCGGTGCATGACGCGGGCGACCATGTGATCATCGTGGGCCGCGTGCTTGGCGCGGCCTTCCGGCCCGGCCTGCCGCTGTTGTTTCAGGGCGGCCGGTTCGTCAGCCTCAAGGGCTAGACACATCAGGGGACCGGGGCGCCAAGATCCCGGCCCGAACGACAAGGGGCGCCTCACGCCCCGTTTATGGGAGGAGCGCCATGCCGGTGCTGCTGATACTGCTTTGGCCGCTGGAGCGGCTGAACACGGGCATCCTGTCCGTGGGCCGGGTGATTGCGGTGCTTGCGCTGGCGATCATGGTCTGCCTCATCCTTGGCCAGATCTTCTGGCGCTACGCGCTGAACGACGCCCCCAACTGGACAGAGGAAGGCGCGCGCTTCGGAATGCTCTGGCTGGTTGGCCTGATGGCCCCGCTGGCCTACCGGCAAGGCGGCTTTGTCGCCATCGACATGCTGGAACGCGCCCTGCCCCGGCTGCTGGCCAGCCTGCTGACGCTGGTCCTGCTGGCGATTTCGCTCTGGGTGCTGCTGATCGCCTGGGACAAGGGCCTGAACAACCACGTCGACAGCCTCTCTGGCCGCGGCTGCTCTTCCTCGCTGCGCTGGCCCTTCGGGATCGAGATCGGCAAGTGCAAGGCCAAGTTCGCCAACCAGTATCAATACGCCGCGCTCTGGGTCGGGATAAACCTGCTGATCCTCGTCAACGTGGAACTCATCCTGCGCCAGTTCATCACCCTCATGGGTGGCGGTGATCGCCTGACCCGCCTGAACACGGACGACATGGCGGGGGCGGACTGACATGCTGATCTGGTTCCTGCCCGTCTTCCTTGTCCTCATCATGATCGGCCTGCCGGTGGTCTTTGCCCTGCTCGCCGCGCCCTTTGGCCTGCTGGTCATGGACGACCAATCGCGCCAACTCTCCGTCCTCTACCGCAACCTCTACAACGGCATGGACAGTTTTCCGCTGATGGCGCTGCCCTTCTTCATGCTGGCCGGTGAGGTCATGAACCGCGGCGGCATCACCATCCGCCTTGTCGAGTTCTCACAGGCCATCATGGGCCACCTGCGCGGCGGCCTTGCCCACGTCAACATCCTGTCCTCGATCCTCTTCGCGGGCCTGTCCGGCTCTGCCGTGGCCGACACATCTGCGCTGGGGTCCACCCTGATCCCGGCGATGGAGAAAAACGGCTATACCCGCCGCTTCGCCGCCGCCATCACCGCCGCCAGTTCCGTCATCGGCCCGATCATCCCGCCCTCGGGCATCATGATCATCTACGCCTATGTCATGGGCGAAAGCGTCGCCGCCCTGTTCCTTGCGGGCATCGTGCCGGGCATCCTTGTGGGGGTCGGCCTGATGGTCATGGTCCGCCTGATGGCCGACCGCTATGACCTGCCCAAGGCGGAACGCATCGTCCACCGCAACCAAACCATGAGCGTCGCCGAATACTGGGTCAGCTTCGTGCTTGTCCGCATTAACGTCGGCGGCCTGCTGATGGCGGTCTACTCTGGCCTCGCCGTCCCCCTCGGCCTCGCCCGCCTCGATGAGAACGGCGACAAGATCCACAGCCTGAACCTCTGGATCGTCTTCGCACTCATGCTGGTGATCGCCCACGCGCTGATGATGTACTGGCGCAAACAGGTCGACCACGACTTCCGCATCATCTGCAAAAAGGCCGCCGCCCCGCTGCAAACCCCCATCATCATCCTCGGCGGCATCCTTGTCGGCGTCATGACCCCGACAGAGGCCAGCGCCGTCGCCGTCGCCTATGCGCTGATCATCAGCTTTCTCGTCCTGCGCTCCATGACCCTGCGCGACCTCTATCAGGTCCTTGCCCGCTCGGCCCTGTCCACCTCCGCCGTCCTGCTGCTGGTCGGCGCGGCGGTGGCCTTCAAAACCGTGGTCTCCCTCTCGCACGCACCGCAGATCCTGACCGACATCATCCTTGGACTGTCGGAAAACCCGCTGGTGCTGCTGTTCCTCATCAACATCCTGCTGTTCATCGTCGGCATGTTTCTGGACGCGGGCCCCGCCATCATCATCCTCGGCCCGATCCTTGGCCCGATCTTCGTCGAACTGGGCGTCCACCCCGTCCACTTCGCCATCATCATGAGCGTCAACCTCACCGTCGGGCTGGCCACGCCGCCCATGGGGCTGGTGCTGTTCGTGGCCTCGACGGTCAGCCGCGAAAAGGTCGAAACCATCGCACGGGCGATCCTGCCCTTCCTCGCGGTCGAAATCTTCGTGATCTTCCTGATCACCTACGTCCCCCAGATCTCGATGACCGTCCCCTATCTGGCGGATTTCATCAAATGCCCGCCGGACACCGGTTTCATGGCCTGCATCAGTCCGGCACCGCTACCCAAGTAACCAGAAACGACAGCACCCAACGGGAGGTACTCATGCTGAAACATCTCTTCACCGCGGCGACCTTCGCCGCCACAACCCTGACCGGCGGCGCAGCCCTTGCCGCCGCCCATGGCGATCCGATCAAGATCGTCGCCACCGCCAACTCGAACGAGGCAGATGAGGACTACGCCGGCCTGATCGTGTTCAAGGACTACGTCGAGGCCGCCTCAAACGGTGCCATCGAGGTCGAGATCTACATGGGCACCCAGCTCTGCTCGACCGGCGCGGAATGCATCGAGGGCGTGGCAGAGGGCTCCATCGACGTCTACATCTCCACCTCCGGCGGGGCGGCGGGCATCTTTCCCTATGTTCAGGTGCTGGACCTGCCTTACCTGATGGCCAATGACCGCATCGCGGAAAAGGTGCTGACCGGCGATTTCGTCCGCACCATGCGGGACATGGCGCTGGAGGACAGCGACAACACCGTGCGCCTGATGACCATCGGCAACACCGGCGGCTGGCGTAACTTTGCCAATACCAAGCGCCGCATCACCTCGCCCGCCGACATGGAAGGGCTGAAGATCCGCACCGTGGTTGCCGATCTGCCGCAGGAACTGGTCAAGGCACTGGGCGCCGCGCCCACCCCGATCCCGTGGCCGGAACTGTTCACCTCGTTCCAGACCGGCGTTGTGGATGGGTCGAAAAACGGCATCACCGACATCATGGGCATGAAATTCCCCGATGCGGGCCTGCAATACGTCACGCTGGACGGCCACGCCTACATGGGCGCGCTGTGGTGGATGAGCAACGAAAAGTTCATGGGGCTCGACCCCGCCATGAAACGCGTGGTGGTTGATGGCTTCTACGCGCTGCAACAGGCCACCTTTGCCGCGCCCAAGCGGGGCGCGATTCAGGCCTATGCCGATTTCGTCGAAGGCGGCGGAGACATCTACGTCCCCTCCCCCGAGGAAAAAGCAGCCTTCGCCGAGGCCGCCAAGCCGGTGCAGGACTGGTTCCGCGAAAACGTCGACGGCGGGGACAAGATCCTCGATGCGCTGATCGAGGCCGTGGAGGCCGCAGAGGCCGACCTGAACGCCGCCTATGACGCCGACCTGAACTGAGCGCGACAACGCCAAGATGAAAGGCCGGGGGCGTGACGCCCTCGGCCTTTTGCGTTTGGCGGTGTGGATGGCAGATCGCTTGGCACAGGTTGAGAAGGGCGGGTCTGAAGCCAAGGATACCAATTTCCGACAGGTCCGCGAATGTCTGCTCAGCTTGATTTCGTTGACATTGTGTCTCGTACGCTTGTTCATGGACGGGCGCACATTGCGGGGCGGAGGATGTCAGAGTTTCAGGAACCGGATACTTTTGCCGCGCTCGAAAAACGCGAGTGGGCGAAATCCGATGTGGCACAATCCTATGCCGAAGTGTTTGCCAAAGCCTCAGACATGGTTGTCCCCTCCTTGGTGGCGGCGGTCGGGGCCGGACCTGATATCGCCGTGCTCGACCTGTGCTGCGGTCAGGGCAACGTGGCTGCTGGTCTTCTCAAAGCTGGCGCTCGGGTGACGGGGCTGGATTTCTCACCTGCCATGCTCAAGATCGCCCGAGCAGCCGTGCCAGAGGTCCGGTTTGTCGAAGGCGACGCCATGTCGCTCGACTTTGAGGATCAGACCTTTGACGCTGTGACAATCGGGTTCGGGATGCCGCATGTTCCGGACCCCCCGAAAGTTGTGGCAGAGGCCCGCCGAGTTCTTCGTACTGGTGGCCGCCTGGCGTTTTCAGTTTGGTGCGGGCCGGAAGTCGATACTGCCCTTGGATATGTTTTTGGCGCCATTGGTCAACACGGGTCTCCAGACATTGCCTTGCCACCGGGCCCCGGAGCAAATGACTATGCTGATCCCACGATCGCCTTTCCCGTGTTGGAGAACGCTGGATTTTCAGATTGCCGTCAATTCACAGTCGCATCGAGGTGGCACGTACAAGACCCCGGCGCGCCCTATGATTTCTTTCTTGAGGGGACGGCTAGGGGCGGTGCCCTGTTGCGCCCGCAACCCCCAGAGAATGCGGCAGCGATACGAGCAGCCGTTGTATCAAAGGTACTCGAAAAACACGGGTCCGGACCTGATTGGGACGTACCAATTCCCGCAGTCGTGACTGTAGCAACCGCAATTTAGACGACTTTTGAGTTGCGCGTCCGTCACCTAAGCAGACCTTGGCGCACCTGGTCTGGTCGGTGGTTCTGTCTGCGGAGCGGACGTTCCAGAGGGGCCGCGCAACCCCTCTTTCCTTGCAGGACGGGCATTGAATTCCCGGCCCGACCGCGCCTCCTCCGCAAACCTCAAAGCTTAACCAATCCTAAAACCGTCTCTGTAACCCCTTGATTTTTCACACCCGCATACCTGTCCACGCGTGGACACGCCATTTTTCCCTCACCGAAACGGATACATCCAGACCCGATAATCCTCGACCAGAACCTCCGCCCTTTTCCGCGCGTCCCGGCCCATCCTCGGGGTCAATTCCTCCAAGGAATCAGGGGCGTCCACATCCCCCCCGATGGCCGAGAGAGCATACCAAAGATAGGCCCGAACAAGGTCCGGCGCGGGCAGGCCAAGGCCCAGTTCATAATACCACCCCAGCCCCGATTGCGCCCCCGGATGGCCCTTCATCGAGGCCCTCAGATACCACTCGAACGCCCGCTCCGGGTCCTTTTCCACGCCCAGCCCCAAGGCATACATCACCCCGATCAATTCCTCCGCGTCCGCATTGCCCGACCGCGCCAGCACCCGGAACTGATCCATTGCGGCGGGAAACTCCCCCGCTTCCATCAAATCCCGCGCCTCCTCCAGATCGGCGGCAAAAACAGGGTTTGAGAGCGCCAGCAACCCTGCCAGAATGATCCCATGCGCGCCGCTTGTCTTTTGCATCTACTCTGCCTCCTCCTCACCGGCCCAGCACAGGCCGAGCCCATCACGCTGGATGATTTCCTGCCCACCGACCCGGCGCAAGCCCGCTTGGGCCAGCTTTTGTTCTATGACCCCATCCTCAGCGGCAATCGCAACATTTCCTGCGGCACCTGCCACCACCACAGCCTCGCCAGCGGCGACGGCCTCAGCCTTGGCATCGGCGAGGGCGGCCGCGGCCTTGGACGGGAGCGCACCCCCGGCACCGGCCCCGAAGCGATCCGCAAGCGCATCCCCCGCAACGCCCCCGCCCTGTGGAACCTTGGCCACAAATCCGTGCGCGTCCTCTTTCACGACGGTCGGTTGGAGGTTTCGGACCAGTTCGGCAACGGCTTTGACAGCCCCGCCGAGGAATGGCTGCCGCAGGGGTTGAACAGCATTCTCGCCGCGCAGGCACTGTTCCCGCTGACCGCCCAGTTCGAGATGGCTGGCAACGTGGGTGAGAACGACGTCACCGGCGCGGTCCACGACCGGATCGACCTTGGCTGGCCGATCCTCGCCAAACGCGTGCGCACCATTCCGGAATACGGCGCGCTGTTTGTCGAGGCGTTTGCGCATATCGACACCCCGGCAGAGGTAACGATTGTCGAGATCGGCAACGCTCTGGGGGCCTTCATGGCGGCGGAATGGATCAGCATCGACAGCCCCTATGACGCGTGGCAACGCGACGGCGCCCCCCTGCCAGACGACGCCGAACGCGGACGGCACTTGTTCTTTGGCGAAGCGATGTGCGGCACCTGTCACGCCGGCCCCCTGTTCACGGACCAAGGGTTTCACGCGCTGGGGCTGCCCGCCTTTGGCCCCGGTCGGACGCGGGCGTTTGACCCGATGCCGCGCGACGTGGGCCGGATGGGCGAGACGGACCTGATCGATGACGCGTACCGCTTTCGCACCCCCTCGCTGCGCAACGTCGCCTTGACCGCCCCCTACGGGCACAACGGGGCCTTTGCTTCGCTCGAAGGGATCATCCGGCATCACCTTGATCCCGGAGCCAGCGCGGACCTGTGGAAAGTGGCCGAGGCCGCGCTGCCGGATGTGCCGTGGCTGGCAGAGGGCGATTTCCTGATCCGACAGGACAGCCGTGAAATGGCGCGACAGGCGCGGGCGCTGGACGTGCGCCCCCTGCCCCTGTCGGACGCAGAGGTCGCGGACCTTGTCGCCTTTCTGCACGCGCTGACCGGGCAAAGTGTAACGGCACGCCCTCTGGGTCGGCCTGACAGGGTGCCCTCTGGCCTGCCGGTCGACTGAGTTTAGAACCTCACAAAGAAAAACGCGCCGTGCCCATGGCGCGACGCGTTTCACTGTCAATTGTGGGCCGGAGTCAAGGTCAGCGGCGAAAGCTGTCCTGATTGTCGAGGAACCACTGGTACGTCTCACGCACGCCGTTTTCGAGGTCGATCGACGCCTTCCACCCCATGTCGGCCAGACGGCTGACATCCATCAGCTTGCGCATGGTGCCGTCGGGCTTGGTCCGGTCGAGTTCGATCTTGCCCTTGTAGCCGGTCACCTCGGCCACCATTTGCGCCAATTCCAGAATGGACACATCCACACCGGAACCAACGTTGATATGGCTCAGTTGTGGCTGGGTGTTGGCGTCATATTTCGCCTTGTCCAGATCCATCACGAACAGCGACGCGGCGGCCATGTCATCGACGTGCAGGAACTCACGCCGCGGCTTGCCGCTGCCCCAGATCACCACCTCATCCTTGCCGTCTTGTGCCGCTTCGTGAAAGCGGCGGATCAGGGCCGGCATCACATGGCTGTTTTCCGGGTGAAAGTTGTCGCCGGGGCCATACAGGTTGGTCGGCATGACGGAACGGTAATCGACCCCGTACTGGCGGTTGTAGCTTTCACAGATCTTGATCCCGGCGATCTTGGCAACCGCATAAGGCTCATTCGTGGGTTCCAGCGGGCCGGTCAGCAGCGCCGCCTCGCGCATCGGTTGCGGCACCGCCTTGGGGTAGATGCAGGACGACCCAAGCTGCAACAGCCGTTCCACCCCCGCCTCCCAGGCAGAGTGAATCACGTTACATTGCACCATCAGGTTGTCGTAGATGAACTCTGCCGGATAGCTGTTGTTGGCGAGAATACCGCCAACCTTGGCCGCCGCCAGGATCACGATGTCCGGCTTTTCGGACATCATGAACTCTTTGACCGCCACCTGATTGGTCAGTTCCAGTTCGGCGTGGGTGCGGGTGACTAGGGTAATGTCCTCACCCGCAGCCTGACGCTGCTGAAGCTGGCGGGTGATCGCGCCCCCCACCATACCGCGGTGGCCTGCTACGTAGATCTTGGGCATAATGTGCCTCCTGACTTCGAATGGCGGCCGCGCGGAACGGACCTTAGCCGTTTTCCAGCGCGACGGGAATATCGTAACCGTGTTCTTTCAACAGGGCATGGCGGCGGGCGGCCTTGAGATCGGATGCGACCATCTCTGCGCACATTTCCTGCGCGGTGATCTCGGGCACCCAGCCCAGCACTTCCTTGGCCTTGGCCGGGTCGCCGAGCAGGGTTTCCACCTCGGCCGGGCGGAAATAGCGCGGGTCGATGCGCAGGATCACGTCGCCGGGTTTGACCGCCGGGGCGCTGTCGCCGGTGACGGCGGCCACGGTGGCAATCTCGTTCACGCCCTCGCCCGAGAATTCCAGTTCGATCCCCAGTTCCTTGGCGGTCCACTGGATGAATTCGCGCACGGAATACTGAACGCCAGTGGCGATCACGAAATCCTCGGCCACGTCCTGTTGCAGCATCATCCATTGCATCCGGACATAATCCTTGGCGTGGCCCCAGTCGCGCAGCGCGTCGATGTTGCCCATATAGAGGCACCCTTGCAGGCCCAGCGCAATATTGGACATGCCGCGGGTGATCTTACGGGTGACAAAGGTCTCACCCCGGCGCGGGCTCTCATGGTTGAACAGAATGCCGTTGCAGGCGTACATCCCATAGGCCTCACGGTAGTTTACCGTGATCCAGTAGGCGTACATCTTGGCGACGGCATAGGGGCTGCGCGGGTGGAACGGGGTCTTTTCAGTCTGCGGGATTTCCTGCACCAGACCGTAGAGTTCCGACGTCGAGGCCTGATAGAAACGCGTGGACTTTTCCATACCTAGAAAGCGGATCGATTCCAGCAGGCGCAGGGTGCCGGTGGCGTCCACATCGGCGGTGTATTCAGGGGCCTCAAACGACACGGCGACATGGCTTTGCGCACCGAGGTTATAGACCTCATCGGGGCGCACTTCGGACAGGATGCGGGTCAGGTTCGAGGTGTCGGTCAGGTCGCCGTAATGCAGCGTGAAGTTCTTCCCGCTGGTGTGCGGATCGTGGTAAATGTGGTCAACCCGTTCAGTATTGAAAAGCGAGGCACGGCGCTTGATGCCATGCACTTCATAACCTTTTTCGAGAAGCAGTTCCGCCAGATAGGAGCCGTCCTGGCCGGTCACGCCGGTAATTAGAGCTTTCTTCATCAAACAACCATTCTTTGCTGTAACGGCCAAGGGGGTGGCCGGGTTAGGCATCGGCTGTCGCATATCCCAACTTGCCGGAGGCGCGCAACTTGAAAGCACCCCGCCTCTGGCCCGTCCGCCATCATCTGCCAATGGACCGTGCAAATCACCGGATTTCGCCGATGTTCAGGCCGACATCACCGCGTTTCTGCCACCACAAGAAAGCGCCACACAGGGCAGAGGCCACGCCCAAAGCCCCCGCGCCTGTGTCGGCTGTTGCCGAACGTGCGGGCGGTCCGGAGACGGACTGTTAGGGCTGCAAGTGAATAACCAATTGCATTCGGGAGACCCGGCCTTTCGCCCTTCGCCAGCGGGTGCACCCGCCGCAATGCTGAGGCGGCAGCAGAGGCCAGCACTCCCGAGGATGACAGCCGTCAATGGCAATCTGAAACGAGGGAATGCAATGGGACTCTTGAAACTGGATATTGCCGGACAGGCGATGGACGCGACCAACACGCCCGTACCGCGCGCCAAGCGTTATATCTACGCGGCGGGGACAGACCGGCTTGCCCCTGTCTTTACCGACAGGGGTCTGACCGTCCAGCAGACCAACCCCATGACCGCCGATGAAAACGGCGAATTCGGCCTCTGTTTCCTGATCGACGGAGACTACCGGATCACCATCGAAGCTGAACAGGGGCAGGTGCTGTTCCAGCAAGACAATGTCATTGTGAAATCCTACTTCGCACTCGGCGACGGCGCGACGTTCCGGTCGATTTCGCAACTGCGCGCTGACTTTGGCCTGAGCTACACCAAGAAGTCAGGCCGTATCCCGGTCGCGGCCGGCGACACGATCATGGTGGCCGAAGGCGGGCACACCTACAGCGTCGTCGGGTCGAATGTGAGCGACCCGGACATTGTCACCGCCGGTGGAATAAACTTGCGTGTGGTCCCGTCGCTGGGTGCCTGTGATGTCCGGGCCTTTGGTGCCATCGGGGACGGAATTGCCGATGACCACGCCGCAATTCAGGCGGCCCTTAACGCCGCTTCGCGAAGCGGCGGCGGTATCGTCGTACTTCCTGTCGGCACATGGCGGATCACCGACACCCTTGTCATTCCCCGCAGCACCACGCTTCAGGGGCGATCGGGTGCCGGCGGCCAGCGCGGAGGGGGCACCGCCAACCATCCGGTTACGATCAAGTATGAAGGCACGTATCGCGCAATCCAGATGGGACAGGACGGCGACAACTGCGTCAACACCACGCTGGACGGGTTCGCCATCATTGCCGAGTCAACAGACGCGAATTTCCGCACTTTCACCGCGTTTTACGGCTATGATCTCCGGTCCAGCCAATTGCGGAATCTCTACGTGGAAGGGGCCGACAAGGCCTATTACTTTACCGGTGAGGGTGGGGCCTTTGCCTATGTGGAAACCCACAACCTGAACGCATTCGACTGCAACATGGGGCTTGAGACCGAGTGTCCGACCCCGATTGGCGATGTCTCTCCGTTCATGCAGGCCAATCTGTTCGGCATCCGCAATATCACGAACTGCGACACCGGGGTTCGTCTGGGAGGTGGCCAGCAAATCCACAGCCGGATTGATTTGCGGGCCGCCGAGATCGGCGCCTGTGGCATTGGCATTCATGTCGATGGCGATGACGAGGGAAAACGTCTGACCTACCAAGTGGACGGTCAGGGCTGGCTGGAGAAAAACACCAACGGGAACATCGTTCTGGACAGCGGCACGATCTATGTCTCCGGAGATATCACCAACAACGATAACAACGTGGTCGGCGGTATCATCCAGAACGGCGGACGGATCATACCGCTTGGGCGCTCTTCATTCGATGACTATTCGATCCCGTTCACCGGGTTCACGTCCAACGGGCTGGTGCGCGCCTTTTCGTTGGTCGACGAAGGCAACAACAGTTTTCATTGCCCGATTTCGGGCGCGCGCGCGTCGATTGTCGGGGGCGGCAGCAAGGCTTCCGGCAACACACGTTTCGGCGACGGCGTTACCGGCAATGGGGCGGGCGGCGGTCTGCGCGTCTACGACACGTCATTCGACTGGACCGGAGACTGGACACTGGCGGTCATGATTCAGACGCCATCCACCGCGGATTCAGTCTACCATTATATCGTCAAGAACTCTGGGCCATCCTTCCTTGAACTGAGCGCGCGCCCCGGCTTTCTGCGGGTCCGCACGCGCGACAGCGGGGGCGCGGCCACGTCTGACGACCTTGGTCCGACCGGTGACAATCCCATCCGTAGCCCGTTCTGGTTCATCCTGAGCTACGACTCGGCCAACACCGAGTTCCAGTTGCGCGCGCCCAGCGGCAAGATCGTCCACAGCGTCGTTCAGCCGATGCCGTCTGGTCTGACAAGCGGCGGCTACGATCAATGGGCTGTCAACGGCGGCGCGCTTTCGGTTCAGAATACGGTTGACGAGATCATGTTGTATGACCGCGTGCTGACCGCCGATGAGGTCATGGCCATTTTTGAGCTTCGGACCAATGCAGTCGGCGCAATCGGTCGAGACCCACGGCAGGGCATCGCTCGCCGTGGCACGTTCAGTGGCACAACCGATGCCTCGGGCGTGCTTGCGATACCGCATGGCCTGCTGGACACGCCAAATTCTGCCTTCGCTCAGATCGTCGGCAATACAACAAGCGTTGCAAGGGTAACGAGCATCACGGCCACACAGATTGCTCTCGAAGTTCAGGAGCTGTCCGGGCAACCGTTGGCCAATACGGCAATCGACGTTTCATGGCGCGCGGAAATCTGAGCGCGGCAAGGCAGCCCCGGTCCCTGACCGGGGCTGCCGCATCATGTCCGGTCCGGCCCGTCTTTCACCAGCCGGATGTCCAGCACCTGGTCAACAGCGGTCAATGGGTCCAGACCATCCCGTTGCATCCGTTTTCGCACTTCGAGCAGTTTGGCGTCCACCAGAAAGCGATACCAAAAGCCCTGTAGGACATGGAAGGCCGTGCCTTCACGCCCGTCGAGAAACCCGAAGCGGAACAGGTATCGGTAAAGGAAATACGCAAAGGATCTGATCCCGGATGGCAGACGTCCGTACAGACCTTCCTTGAGCCACCGTTTGACCCCCGTGTTGTGGCCGTGCTGGCCGCCGCGTAAATCGCGTTCAAGAAACCCGAATTCCGCATCCAGTATCTCTACGACTTCGCGGCTGGCATAGGCGTTGTGCTTTTCGATCCACCAGCCCAGAGGCTTCAGGTTGTCGTCCAGAAGCTCTCCTTCGATGCGGCTTAGCGTGCCGTCAACAACGATATGTTCATCCATCCACCGATCTTCAGATCGCCCCCTGCCGTGGCGCAGAACGCGAACGATCGGAAGTGGAAAAACCCCACCCCAGCGGATCGGTCGACCGAGAAAGGCCATCCGCCGGAGCACCTCGACACCGGCCACCTCTTCGCCAAGCTGAGGCAGCACTGTCGCCAACGAGGATGCCAGTTCCGGGGACACGATCTCATCGGCATCAAGTCGAAACACCCAGTCGGTATCGGACGGAAGTTGTTCCAGCGCCCAGTTGAACTGTTTCGCCTGAGTGACAAAGGGATGGACCAACACCCGTGCGCCCAGTTCACGCGCAATGGATGTGGTTTCATCCGACGACCCGCTGTCCACCACCACAATCCGGTCCGCCACCGACGCCACCGATCCGATGGCCCGGCCGATGTGGATCTCTTCGTCCTTGGTCAGGATAACGACAGTCAGGGTCACAGGCAGACCTTTCAATTCGCGGATCTATGCGGCGGGCGGGCGGTCACGCGACAGTGACCCAATCAGGACGCGCGCCGCTGTCACCCGCCAACCACGCATAAACCGCATCGAGTTGCCGACCAATGCTATCCCATGTGAACCGCTCTTCGACCAGTTCCCGACCGGCACGCCCGACCTGATCCAGATCCGCACGTGACAGATGCGCGACAAGGGTGGCGGCAATCGCAGCCGGGTCCGTGGTGATCCGGATCGCGGCCCCCGCATCGAATCCTTCCGGCAAATTGCATTCCGATGTCATGAAAACAGGTTGCGCATGAGACCATGCCTCCAGAACGGCCATCGGCAAGCCTTCGGACCGCGAGGCAAGGATAAACGCGCTGGCCCGTGCCAAGAGCGTCTGCTTTGCCGCGCCGTAGACCGCCCCCGGAAACGCCACGTCGCCGCCAAGGCCAAGCTCCTGCACGAGGGTTTTGAGGTCTGCTCCGTGCCCCCCGTCGTCCCATCCCGCGATCACCAGACGCCAATCGTCGCGCAGGTCCGGCCGCTGCGCACAGAGCGCGGCCCAGCCCCGGATCGTCTCGGCAAGACCTTTCTTGGGATGCAGGCGACCCAGAAAGAGCATGATCCGGCGACCATCGGCATCACGCGGCGGACCGGCCGGAGACGCAGGCGGCAGGTCAACGCCGTTCGGGACAACGGCGATCGGATTCCGAAGACCGAGCGCACGCATCGACTGAACCTCGGACAGATTCAGCGCGTGAAGACAATTGGCCCCGGCAAGGGTTTTGCCTTCGTACAGGGTCAACGCCAGACGTTTTTTCCACCGGCTGTTGCGCAGCGCCCAAGGGTCCAGCATGCCATGAGGCGAAATCACCAGAGCGCCCCCCGTCCGACGCTGCCAATGGCGGGCACCGGTCGAGATCGCGGGCAGCCACAAACCATGAACGTGCAGGATGCCAGCGCCGGATTCATCCAGCGCGGCAGCCAACCCCGGCACACGGGAGTAGGCAAGCGGACCGTTGCCCCGGATCGTCCGGATGGATAGTTCCGACGTCTCTTCGCCCGGTTCCTGGCCGGGGGCGATCAGGCTGAGAACCTGAGGGCTGCGCCCCGCGGACCGCAGCGCTCGGGCCTGTCCGGAAATCGCCTCGTAAACGCCACCGGACCGTGGCGACATGTCCGGGGCAAGAATGCAAAGACCCGATCTGGTCATGCGCGCGCCTGAGATGCTCACGCCGGTGGTTCCAGCGAATAATCAAAACGGGTCAGGAGCGGTCGCAGCCGTTCGGCGAGTTTGGCGCGCTCCTCGGCGCCAAGTTCTTTGCGCCAGTCCAGCGCCGGAAAGCGGCTTCGCTCAGCGACAATTGCGGTGCTTTGGGGCGACAGGTTGAGCAGTCTCGAAAAGCGGGTTCGGGTGATCGAAGACACCTTTGGCGGCATCGGCGGCATGCGGTTTGCCGGGCGCTCGCCAAGAACCTCTGCGAGGTTGCGCATCGTTGCCTCGGGGCGCTTGACGACGTCCTCGTACCGGATGACCAGAGTACCGGGACGCGCGGTCCAGTCCACAACGTGCCGCTCCCACCAGCCCAGCCGGTCGGTGCTGGCGTCCCAGTGATCGCTTTCGAGAAACTGCATGAACCCCGTCGCGTAGCGCGACGGATCGATCCCCGACAGGAACTGGTGGTAAGAAGTCATCACATTCATCGGGTGGCGGACGATATAGATGGTTTGCGCATGGTCCGCCAAATCCCGCCACGGTCCGTTTGGCGGGGCCGATTCCTCGGGTTGCCAGCTGGATCCGAAATCCGCCTGAAAATGCGTTTTCAGCAGCGCGCGCCGGGGGCGATTTACAATCCGCCGCGCAAGGTCTTCTGAAAACCGCCGATCCTGCGCGCCGAGGCGTTCGAGATTCAGATAGAGGTGGTCCAGCGGCAGGCCCCAGTACCGCCAATTCGCCAGACTGGGAAATTGGCGGCGCAGGAAATCCATCGCCAAATGGGTTCCGGACCGGGGATGTGACGCGACCAGAACAGGTTGCAGGGCATCCGCCCGCGTAATCGCCGGAGCGGTCATTTCTTGCCCTCCAACACCTCGACCAGCTCGATGAAGCGGCGCGCCATGTCTTCGGCGAAAATGTCGGCCCAACGGTGTTCGTCGCATTTTCGGACCATCGGTCCAACTGGTCCGGATCGGCCATGGCGCTGGTGATTGCGCCCGCCAGCGAGGCCGTGTCGCCTCTGGCAAAGCTGACGCCCGTTTCTCCGTCGCGGAAGGCCGCGATTTCGGGCATGTGATACCGGTTGTCGTCATGCAGGATGGCCGGAAGCCCGTAGGCCATGCCGTGAATCAAGCTCAACCCCACCTCTCCGGGATAGAGGAACGCGGCGCATTGGTTGGCGATCCGGGCAATCTCGGCCTCATCCGTCATCTTGCCGTGCCAGATGACCTTGTGCCCAAGGTTCAGCTCTTTCGCGCGTTGCCGCAGACCCTCGCCATCCTGTCCGTCGCCAATAACGTGCAGAACCGGCGCGTCGTCGCCGAGCGTCGCCAACGCCTCCAGTCCCTGCGCCAGATGAGATTTCACCATCAGCCGCCCAATGAAAAGCAGCGTCCGTCCGCGCCGCGCCGCCACATATGGCTCCCGCAGCGATGTGATGGTGGACAGATCCAACCCGTTGTTGAGTCCGGCCACCGGGCGGCGGTCCCGCCTGCCCGAGGCACTGGCCCGGTAGCGGGCCACTTCGTCCTCTGTGTAGAACAGGATCGCGTCCACCAACGCCATCGGGCCGCTGCGCAACGCCTGACGCCAGCGGCGGCTGGTCGAACTCCAGTAATGGCCCCACCAAATCGTCTTGGCCCCGCGCAGTTTTGCCCGGATCAACAATGTGAGCACACTCAATTGGCGGGGGTTGCCCGAAAGGACGACCACATCGCCACGCCGAAGCGGTACAAAAGCGCCGCCTTCCTGCCAGAGCAGATTTCCCGGCAAGGCTTTCATGTCCCCGATGGGATGCGCCCAGTCCCGTTCGACCGGCTTGGTCAGTGTCCATTGTGTTCCGGGACTGAAATAGACTTTCAGACCGTCGCCGAACCGCTGGGCAAGACGGTCAAAGAAGTCGATCCTGTAGACCGGAAGGCGCGGCTGGACATGAATGACGCCGGTTTCCCGCTTCGCGTCCTTTCGATGGCTCTCGCTGGAACTCATTTGGGACCGCTCTTCACTTGTTTGCCAATCAATATCAAAGGACATCATTCCGCCGCTTGTTCGGCGTTGCCCAGCAGGCCTTGCATCCAGTTCAGGATTTCAGTGGCCCGGTTCTTTTCGCGGTCCTGTTCAGCCAATGGCATCAAGTCGGCGCGCATGGCGGACACACGGTCCGGGTCCGCCGCCAATGCGTCCAGCGCGGCCGCGATGGCGTCGGTGTTCATCGGATCGACCAGAACGACGCCCCGGTCAGGCACTTGCCACCGAATGTCCTCGATGTCGGACGTCACAATCGGCAGGGCGCAGGCCAGAGCTTCGGCGATCACGTTGCAACAGCCCTCGGCAAGGGTCGGCAGCGCCATCACGTCCGCCGCGTTCATCCAGACCGGCATCAGGTCGTGTGTGACACTGCCCATGTGAATGATGCCCGGAAAATCGGGAACAAGCGCCCCCGACCCCATAAAGGCCGCCTGCACCGGGTTCGTCATCTTGTGCAGCGCTTGGTTCAGGCGCGGCGCGCCTTTGCGCCCCATGAAATGCCCCACGTAGATGACGATGAACGCATCGGGGTCCAGCCCCAGCTGGCGCCGGCATTCGGCCTTGTCGAGCGGTCGGAAACGATCCCAGTTCGGAAAGTTGGGAATGAGCGATACGCGCGCCGGATCTGCTCCGAGTTCTATTGCCTCGTCACGCAGGCGTGGGGAAACGCAGACAATCCCGGCCGCGTCGCGGACAACTTCGCGATTTCGGGCAACCTCGGCATCGTCAATCTCACGCAGATTGCTTCTCTGGGCGCGGTCCTTGTCGCCGATCAGCGGATGGGACTCTCCCAGATCCACGACATACGGAAGATCAAGCGCCTTGCCCGCGTTTCGTGCAATCGCACCTGCGGCGGCGAATTGCGCGTAGATGACTTCCGGCCTGACCCCTGTGCGCAAGGTTTTCGCAATTTTCGCGGCATCCCGTGCGGCAAGCCAAGCCTTCAGCCTCTTCGGCAGGCGGCGCGCGAATGGTGTCCCCAGCGTTGGAACATAGCGAACGGCTACTCCGGGAATGTCGATGTTTTCCGGTGCCCGCCGCCGCGTCTTCAGGCGTTCGGACAGTGACGTCGGGGCCACGACGTCAATCGAGAGACCTCTCGCGCTCCAGGCTTCGGCAAGGTTGGCGATAAAACGCCCCGACTCCGGCATGCGTGGCTTGGGGTATACCGGCGAAACAATTCGAATATGGTGCAACCCGTTCATGAAATCAGCTTTCTGAGCTACCTCCCGAAATTCGGACACTGACATAAGCTATGATTTGCAGTCTGCTGATCTTCGACGAGAAGGAGAT
>NZ_JBLXFB010000020.1:0-82617 GCF_048262615.1 Antarctobacter sp. | reverse complement strand
CCCGATTTCCCCACCGGGGGCGTGATCGTCGAACCGGCGGACAACATTGCGCAGGCCTATCGCACCGGGCGCGGCAGCATTCGCCTGCGCGCGAAATGGAACGTCGAGGATCTGGGCCGGGGCACCTGGCAGGTCGTCGTGACCGAAATCCCTTACCAGGTGCAAAAGTCCAAGCTGGTCGAACGCATCGCTGAGCTGATCCAGACCAAGAAGGTCCCGATCTTGGCCGACGTGCGGGATGAATCCGCCGAAGACGTGCGGATGATCCTCGAACCGCGCTCCAAGAACGTCGACCCCGACGTGCTGATGAACATGCTGTTCCGGAATTCGGACCTCGAAGTCCGCTTTTCGCTGAACATGAACGTGCTGATCGACGGCGTCACACCCAAGGTCTGCTCGCTCAAGGAGGTGCTGCGCGCCTTCCTCGACTTCCGCCGTGAGGTGCTGATCCGCCGGTCGAAACACCGGATGGCCAAGATCGACAACCGGCTGGAGGTGCTGGAAGGGCTGATCGTCGCCTTCCTGAACCTCGACCGGGTGATCGACATCATCCGCTACGATGACGACCCCAAGGCCGCCCTGATGTACGAGGACTGGGGACAGGCTTTGTCCGGGCGACCTCGGAAAAGGATTACGTTCCGCCCGCCCGCTGGTAAGCGACGACGCGATCGGCCTGACCGAGGTCAGACCGAAGCCATCCTGAACATGCGCCTGCGCTCCACCGCCGTCTCAAGGATGGAGCTGGTGGCCGAACGCGACAAGCTGATGGAGGCGCGCCGGTCTCGAGGCCTGCTCGACTCGAAAGCCTCCAGTGGAAGACCATCTCCGAGCAACTGCGCGAGACCGCGAGACCTTCGGCAAGGATCACGTGCGCGGCGCGCGCCTCAACTACTCCGAGGCGGGCGAGATCGAGGACCCGCGCCAAACGATGATCGAACGAACCGATCACCGTAGTCTGCTCGCAGATGGGCTGGATCGGGCGATGAAGGGCCTATCGACCTCGGCTCAGGCTGAAGTTCAAGGACGGCGGTCCGCGCACCGTCTTCACGCTGACGCGACCGGTTGCTGGTCTTCAGCCAACGACGTTTGCACCTGTCGCCGCCAATCTGCCGGGCGGGCGCGGCATGGGCGAACCGCTGCGCCTCATGGTCGACCGCCGAACAGGCGCAGATCGTCGACCTCTTCATCCACGTGCCAGGCGCAAGCTGCACGTTGCCTCGGATGCCGGCAACTTTGTCGTCAGCGAAACCGACGTGCTGGCCCAGACGCGCACCGGCAGCAGGCATGAACCTCGCGCCGGCGTCAAGGCCGGATCTGCAAAGCTGACGGCGATACCGTCGCCGTCGTGGGCGAAAACCCTGGTGCTGGTCGCCATGCTCGGCGAACTGCCGAATGGGCGGGGCAGGGCGTGCGGCTGCAATACAAGGACGGCGGCTTCCGGACGCACCACCTTCCGCTGGCCACGGTCTGTCCGGCACGACCCGGCGGGGGCACCACCGAAACGCAACTGGAGGAATGGCTCGGCAAACGCGCCAGGTCCGGCCGCATGGCGCGGGTTCGCGGTAACCCTTCACCTGACGACGATCCTGGCGGGGACGACGGTCCTCGCCACCGCTAATTTTCCTGGAATGCCTTGATGAGTACCCCGACCTACGGCACGGACGCCAGCGGAGACGGCAGCCACCTGTTCTGGCTCGCCTTCGGACCCCCACTGACCATCTGACGCTCATCTACCGGTTCTGGGCGAGGCCGCGTCCGCCGCTACATCTGGTCCTCGGTCCTGCTCGACGATTCGCGCTTCGAATACACCGGCACCGGGCTCGAGAAATTCATAAAACTTTCTCTTGGCGGTGGTGTTCTGGCGATCTACCTCGGCGTGGTGCAGATCGTGCTGTTCTGTTTCAGCCTGACCCTGTTCCGCGAACCCGACGGTCGGAGACATCGTCGCGCAGGTCGTCGCGGGCTATGTCCGTCCTGTCGGTCGTGCCCTTCTGTTCTTCGCGATCTACCGCGCGCCGCTACCGGATGGCGCGCACCGCTGGCGCGGCATCCGCTTCGGCAGACAAGGCGGCCGGGGGCTATGCCCTGCGCGCCATGGGCTATTGGCTTCTGACCATCCTCAACCTCGGCTTTGCGCAAACCGCTCAGACCTTCCGGCTGGAAAATACATGGTGGACCGCACTGGTTAAGCGATGCGCGCTTCCACCAGGGCGGGCGCTGGACCGCTGCAGGCGGATGCTGCATCTTCATCGGGCTCATGATCCTGCTCGCCGCCGTGATCGGCGCCGCGCTCTCGCCGACGACACCGCCACCGGTCCTGCCCTTAATGGCTATCCGTGGGGCTGGTCTACCGCTGGCGGTGAAGCATCTCCTTCCGGGTCAGGCACCTGCCTACCTGCGCAGAACACCACGCTCGGCGACGGTCGCCTTCGACGCCCGGCCCAGCAGGTCATCTGACCTGGATCCACGGCAACCTCACAATTGACCTCGTGATCTCGATCCTCAATGGCCATCTGAGCAACGCCGGCGCGATCGTGTTCGGCGGCGTCCTGTCCATGGCCGAAGGCGATCCGGCAGGCACCATCGCCGCCACCGTGGTGCTCGCCGTGATGGGCTACATGCTGGTGCTGGTGGCGGCGATGCCGTAACGCGCTGGTAACGATCACCGGCAGTCTGCGCCACCGTCGAGACAGTGACCCTCATCCTTGCCCGCCCTCGCCGACATCAGCAGCGCGCGGCAGGTCGGCGCAGATGCCGAAAGCTTTGCCATTGCGCTCGACGTCGGCGGGGCGTTCAGGCCATGCGGGAACCCAGGCACGCTTCTACGACGGCCTGACCGCCATCCGCCAGGGTCCAGTGCGGCTGTCCGGATTCGACCGCCTTCTCATCTCGGCACCACCCTGCCGGCGCCGCTGCTGGCGCCCCGATCTGCGCGCCCTGCGCGTCGGCGATCCGCGCAGGTGGTCGTGACCCGCCACCTCGAGGTCGAGGACGGCACTTCACCAGTCCGCCCGCCTGCTGATCGACATCGAGATGGCGGGTGGCTGCGCCACACCCGCCCGGCTCTGGCGCCGCGACGTGAAGCAGGGCACCGGCCGCCGCATCATCCGTGCGGGGGTCGCGGTGGAGCGCCGTGCTGCTGATGCTCTTCGTGATCCTGCCTGCGGCCGACATCGGCTGCGGGTGGAACGCCAGGTTGCCTTCGGGCGCAACGTCACGCGCGGACGCGCGCTTTCTCGGGGGCGAGACCATGAGCAGATCACCTCTCCCGACGGGAACGGCGCTGCAACGCGGTCGACCGGCTGACCGACGGCGCCGATCTCGGCACCTGATCTGGGCGTCGTGGTCTTCGACAACGAGATGGTGAACGCCTTTGCCGCGCCCGGCAGCAGGTCGTGATCGTGCGAGGACTGATCGACAAGACTGACGGTCCCGACATGGTGGCGGCAGTCCTGCGCACGAGATCGGCCACGTGGTCCATCGCGATCCGACCGGGGCGCACCGCGTGCCGCAGGCTCGGTCGGTCTGCTCGGCCTGTGTTCGATTTCACCGGCGGCGCACCATGGCCTTTCTCGCCGACCGCCTGCTCAACGCGTGCAGCCAGGAGGCCGGATCACAGCCGACCGCTTTGCCCATGCCATGCTGCGCGACGCGGATCTTCCTCCTGGCGCCCTCGCCGACATGTTCGAGCGGTTCCGCGCCATGGGCGGCGATATCT
Organism: Antarctobacter sp.; assembly: GCF_048262615.1. GTDB lineage: Bacteria > Pseudomonadota > Alphaproteobacteria > Rhodobacterales > Rhodobacteraceae > Antarctobacter. The sequence continues at coordinate 78,899 of NZ_JBLXFB010000020.1, read as the reverse complement.
CGGGCCCGCTGGCGCATTTCATGTCCCACCCCGGCTCGGCACCCATCGACGCGCGCGCCGCCCCCGACGACCAGCCCGCGCCCCTCGCTCGACGCGGCCAGCTGGGCGGCTCTGCGCGGAATCTGTCGGGACAAGAACGACCCGCGGATCAGCGCCCGCATCGGCCGCGACCGTTTGCGCCACCGATGCCGGGCGTCCGGCGCTAACGGGACGTTTAGCCTGTTTCACCCTGCGGCAGTTGATATCACCACGGGAGGCATTCACTGGCGCGACGTGTTCCTGGCGCGAAGGAAGAAAACCGCTGATGAAATTGCTCGTACCCGTGAGGCGCGTGATCGACTGGCGTGAGGTTCGCATGAAGCGGACGGGCAGGGGTTGATCTTGCGAATGTGAAGTATCGATGAACCCGTTCGACGAGATTGCGGTGGAGCTGCGATCCGGCTGAAAGGCGGGGACCGCGAGCGAGGTGATCGCGGTGAGCATCGGTGTGAAGCAGGCGCGGAACGCTGCGCGGCGCTTGCGATGAGCTGAACCAGGTGATCCTGGTGGTTGCGGCCAGGACGTGCACGACGACATCGAGCCGCTGGCGGTGGCGAAGATCTGGCGGCGATCATCGCCGAGGCAACCCGGTCTGGTGATCTGCGGCAAGCAGGCATCGACAACGACCTCGGGCGACGGGCCAGATGCTGGCGGCGCTGACCGGGCTGGCGCAGGCGACCAATGCCAACACGCTGGCGGTGGAGGGCGACAGCGCCGGTAACGCGCGAGGTCGACGGCGGGCTGCAGACCATCAGGTGGCGCTGCCGGCAATCGTCACCACCGACCTGCGGCTGAACGAGCCGCGGCGCGCAACCTTCAACATCATGAAGGCGAAGAAGAAGCCGCTGGAGGGGAAGAGCCCGGCGGATTACGGCGTCGATGGCACCGCGGCTCGAGATCGTCTCAAACCGCGGAACCGGCGGGCCGCGCGGCGGGATCATGGTGGGCTCGATCGACGAGCTGGTGGCGGAAACTGAAGACGCGGGGCGATCGATGGCGGTACTCCTTCAGAAATCACCACGACGCGCTGTCGATGGACGCGACCGCCAAGGCGTACCGCGGCGAGCGCTGGCGAGGTGACGGTGCTGGCCGCAGGTTCAGCGGCTGGAACGCGGCGAGGCGGCGGCGACGATCACCGGCGTGGCAAAAAGGGTCCTGGTGGCCGGATGCGCTCTGGGCACCGCCCGGCAGAACCGGTGGCGGCGGTGATCTCCCTGGCGAGGACTACAGCCACATCGGCGCCGGCCACCACCGACGCCAAGAACATCCTGCCGCGCGTGGCCGCGCTGCTGGACGTGATGGTGCTGACCGATGTGACCGCCGTGGTCGACGCCGACACCTTCGAGCGCCCGATCTATGCCGGCAACGCCATCCAGACGGTACGGTCGAAAGATGAAAAGAAGGTTATCACCTTCCGCACCTCGACCTTTGACGCCGCCGCCACCGGCGGGTCCGCCGCCGTCGAGGACATCGCGGCGGGCGACAACCCGGCCCTGTCGGAATGGGTCGAGGACAAGGTCGCCGCCAGCGACCGGCCCGAGCTGACCTCGGCGGGGATCGTGGTGTCCGGCGGCCGCGGCGTCGGCAGCCAGGACGATTTCGCGCTGATCGAGGCGCTGGCCGACAAGCTGGGCGCCGCCGTGGGCGCCTCCCGCGCGGCGGTCGATTCGGGCTTTGCCCCGAACGACTGGCAGGTCGGCCAGACCGGCAAGGTTGTGGCCCCGGATCTTTACGTCGCGGTCGGCATCTCGGGCGCGATCCAGCACCTGGCCGGCATGAAGGACAGCAAGGTCATCGTCGCCATCAACAAGGACGAAGAGGCGCCGATCTTTCAGGTCGCCGACTACGGCCTTGTCGCCGACCTGTTCCAGGCCGTCCCGGAACTGACCGAGAAGCTGTAGGGAGACCGGCACATGAACGATGTCATCATCGCGTCGGCGGTCAGAACGGCCATCGGTGACCTGGGCGGTGCCTTGGCCGGCTTGCCCCCGACCGATCTGGCGGCACAGGTCGCCCGCGCCGCCATCGAGCGGGCCGGATGCCCTGGCCGGGATGTGGACCTGTCGGTCTTTGGCCATGTCATCCACACCGAGCCGCGCGACATGTACCTGTCGCGTGTCGCGGCCATAAACGCCGGAGTGCCTGAGACCGCCCCGGCCCTGACGCTCAACCGTCTTTGCGGCAGCGGATTACAAGCGGTTGTCACCGCCGCCGAAGCGATCATGCTGGACAATGCGTCGGTGGCGCTGGCAAGCGGCGCGGAATCCATGAGCCGGGCCGGGCATCTCCTTTCGGCCAGCCGCTTCGGGGCCAGAATGGGCGATGTCGGCGCGGTCGACATGATGGTCGGCGCGCTGACCGACCCCTTTGGCAACGGCCACATGGGTGTGACCGCCGAAAATGTCGCCCGCGACTGCGGGATCGACCGCGAGACACAGGATACCATTGCGGTCGAATCGCACCGGCGCGCGGCCCGCGCCATCGAGAACGGCTGGTTCCGGGAGCAAATCCTGCCCATCGAGGTCACGCATCGCCGCGAAACCCGCCAGTTCACGGTCGACGAACATGTCCGTCCCGGCACGACGCTGGAGGGCATGGCCGGACTGCGCCCGGCCTTCGCCAAGGGCGGCAGTGTGACGGCAGGGAACGCCTCGGGCATCAACGACGGGGCCGCCGCACTGGTCCTGATGGCCGCAAAAGAGGCAGAACGGCGGGCCGTAGAGCCGCTGGGCCGGATCGTCGCCTATGGTTTGGGTGGCGTGGCGCCCGGCGTCATGGGCCTTGGACCGATCCCCGCGGTGGAACAGGCGCTGAAGCGGGCAAAGATGACGGTGGACGATCTGGACGCCATCGAATCAAACGAAGCCTTTGCCGCCCAGGCCTGTGCCGTGTCGCGGAGGTTGGGCTTTCCCGACGAGATCACCAACCCCGACGGCGGCGCAATTGCCCTTGGCCATCCTGTCGGAGCCTCTGGCGCGATCATCCTGACAAAGCTGCTCTACCATCTCAAACGCACCGGCAAGCGGCGCGGGCTTGCCACCATGTGCATCGGCGGCGGCCAGGGCATCGCGGTGATCGTCGAAAGGATCTGAACGGTCAATGCCACCCGCGCCCGACCGTTGTGTCAGGCCGATAGGCCCTAGGCGATCAGCGGCATAGTCTTGTGCACGACCGGCGATACACTTCACCGGACCCTGACCCGCAGGAGGAGAGTTCATATGCGGCGCACCACCTTTCTGCTGCTGGCGCTGGTCCTGCTGTTGGCCGCTCGGCTTCACGCGCAGGATGCCATGCCAGACACAACAAGAACCGCTCCACTGACCGCTGACAGCACCATTGGTGAGCTGCTGTCACATCCTGCACTGGACGGCTTTGCCGACATGACCCTGCCGTGGTACGGGCGCGACTATGACGCGGACCAGCGCCTGTCAGAGATCGCTGGCATGCTGCCCTATCACAGTGCCGTCGACGTCCCCACGGTCCTCGACGGGTTGAACCGCCTGATTGCGGACAGCGCCGCCGGTCTGCCGGTGTTTGAGCACCTCTATTCCGCCGAGGAACGTGCCGCCGACGCCACGTTGGGGGCTGCGGGCCTGTTCTTTTTCGCCGGCGATCCCGGCGCCCCCTTCGCTTTGATCGCGCCGGGCGGCGGGTTTTCGTACGTCGGATCGGTGCACGAGGGCTTTCCCTATGCTGCCCGGATCTCGGACTCCGGGCTCAATGCCTTTGTGCTGACCTACCGGACCGGCGGTAGCGGCAGGCCCGCCACGCAGGACATGGCCCGCGCGGTCGACCTGATCCGCGATCGGGCCGGGGTCTACCGTGTCTCGCCGGACGGTTATTCGGTCTGGGGCAGTTCGGCGGGGGCACGGATGGCGGCCTTCATCGGCAGCGACACACCCGCCGGGCATGGCGGGCGAACCGCGCAACCGCCCGCAGCGGTCGTCATGGCCTACACCAGCCATACCGCCACCGGAGAGAGCGATCCGCCCACCTATGTCGTGGTCGGCACCCAGGACCGCATCGCGCCGCCCCGCAACATGGCACCCCGTGTCGAAGCGCTGCGACAGCGGGGAATCGAGGTGACCTATGCCGTCATACCGGATGTCGGGCACGGTTTTGGAACCGGGAGGGGAACCGCCGCCGAAGGCTGGATCGATGACGCCATCGCCTTCTGGCGCCGCCAGCTAGGCGAATGATGCGCCGCACCCGAAACACAAGGCGGCACGGTCAGTCGCGGTAGCGCAAGGCGTTCAGCACCAGAGAGAATGCCGGAGACGCCTGCCGGCGCGACGGGTAGTACAGGTGAAAGCCGGGAAACGGCGGCGACCAATCGTCCAGCACCGTTTCAAGCCGCCCTTCGGAAACCAGCTTTCTAAGCCGGAAATCCGGCAGGCAGCACAGCCCTGCCCCGTCCAGACAGGCCTCGACAATCAGGTCCGGGTCGTCCGTCGTCAACTGGCCCGAAACCCGGACATTCAGCGGCTTGCCGTCGCGTTCGTATTCCCAGGCATAGAGCCCGCCAAGCGTCGGCAGCCGCAGGTTGATGCAGTTGTGTTCGGTCAGATCCTGCGGACGTTCGGGGCGGCCGTGCCGGGCAAAATAGGCGGGAGAACCCAGCGTCAGCATCCGCATGTCAGGGCTGATGCGCACGGCGATCATATCTTTTTCGATGCTTTCGCCCAGTCGGATGCCCGCATCGAACCGGCCTTCGACAATGTCTGTCATCCGGTTGTCGACCGAGATTTCAAAGGTCACGTCGGGATGCTCTTGCAGGATCGGTCCCAGTTTCGGCCAGACGATGCTCAGCGCCGCCGGCCGCGAGGTGGTCAGCCGGACATGGCCCGCCGGTTTGTCCCGCATCTCGTTCAGCGCGGCAAGCCGGTCGTTGATCCGGTCGAAAGCCGGCCGCAACGTCGCCGCCAGCAGCTCTCCGGCCGGTGTCGGCACGACGTTACGGGTGGTGCGGGTCAGCAGTCGGATGTCCAGCCGCTCTTCCAGCCGTTTGACGATATGGCTCAGCGAGCTTTGCGAGGTGCCAAGCCGGGCCGCCGCCTTGGTAAAGCTGCGCTCTTCGCTGACAGCAAGAAAGGCCATGAGGTCGCCCAGTTCGTCACGCTTCATCTATCAACCTCCGACAATTATTTCCCGTTGTTTATATCGGAGAATGATGGATTCAAGGCGTCCCGGAAGGCATGGCGACAAACCGCCACCGGTGCTTTGAGGGCTTGCGTGCCCGGACGCTTGTTTCAGCTCAGGCGCGCAGGGTCTTTGCCCGCGGCAGGGCCCGCATCAGCCCATCCCGGAATGCCCCGTCCACCAGAATTTCGGCGCCGCTGACATAAGAGGCGCGCGGACTGGCCAGAAACAGCACCACCTGCGCGATATCGTCGGGCACACCCACCCGGCCCAACGGCACGATTGCATCCCTGGCCCTGGCAATTTCGGAGTCCTCATAGCTGGCCCGCCCCATGCCTGTGCGGATGAGGCCCGGCAGGACGGCATTGCTGCGCACGCCATGCGGCCCCAGTTCCGCCGCCAGTTGATGTGACATCGCAGAGACCCCGGCCTTGGCAATGGCATAGCTGCCGCTGCCGGGCACCGGCGCGATGGCGTTGATCGAGGACATATGCACCATGGCACCGCCGCCGCGCCGGATCATGCCCCGGCCGAAGATCTGCGCGCAGCGGTGGTAGCCGGTCAGGTTGACGGAAACGACCCGGTCCCAGTCGCTGTCATCAACCTCCATCAGGTCGCCCCGTCCGGCGATCCCGGCGTTGTTGACCAGAACCCCGACCGTGCCAAAGGCTTTGACGACGCGGTCATGCGCGGCCTCTATGCTGGCCCGGTCCGAGGTGTCACAGGCGACCGCAAGGGCCTGCCCCCCGGCGTCGCGGATCATGGTCGCGGTCTCGTCGGCCCCCTCTGCATCGCGGTCCAGCACCGCCACGCGCGCCCCGTCCCCGGCCAGCGCCAGCGCGCAGCCCCGACCGATACCGCCCGCCCCGCCGGTGACGACGCAGACCGTGTCGGCCAGCCCGAAAGCGTTGCGAAACGCGGTCATAGTCGCGGCTCCTTCAGATCGTCGGCACGGGTCGTGGGCGGCAGCCGCAGACCACCGGTTGCATCAATAGGTCCCGGATACACGGGTTCCGCCCCCCCTGCCCGGCGAAAGACCCGGATCATGTCAGCCACAGCGTCAGTTGCGGGAAGGCAAGCAGAAGCCCCAGCGTCACGAATTCTGCCACGAGGAAAGGCATCACACCGCGAAAGCTGGCCGGCAGTTCTGTCCGGGTGGTGGATGCGACAATGAATGTGACCAGCCCCAGGGGCGGCGATACCAGCCCCACTTCCGCCGTCTTGATGATGATGATGCCCCACCACACCGGATCGAAGCCCAGCCCCACCATGAGCGCGGTCGAAATCGGTGCGGTCAGGATCAGGATCGCGGCCTGATCCATGAACATGCCGAGCACCAGATAGATCCCCACCACGACCAGCATGACGGCTGTCGGAGACATGCCGCTGACCGCGATCCACTCCAGCAACGTATCGGTGATTCGCGAGAAGGTGATGAAGTACCCGACGATATGTGCACAGAAGATGATCGTCATGATCATGGTGGTGATCTTGAGCGTACCGCCGACCGCGTGAATGAAATTCTTCCGCGTCATCCGCCCGGTGCCCAGAGAGATCAAAAGCGCCCCCAACGCGCCGATGGCGGAGATTTCCGTGGGGGTCGCGACACCGCTGTAGAGCCCCCCAAGGACAATCGCGATCAGCAGGGCCATGGGCCAGACGCTGCCGCCCTTCTCGATCTTTGCATCCTGGGTTTCGCGGTCGCGGCTCGGGCCCAGTTCAGGCTTGAACCACAGGACGATGGCAATCGTCACCATGTATCCCGCCGCTGTCATCAGGCCCGGAATGATGCCGCCCATGAACAGCCGCCCGATGGAGGTTTCCGTGATGATACCGAACAGCACAAAGGCCACCGAGGGCGGGATCATGATCGCCAGCGTGCCGGCAATCGCGATGGTGCCCACCGACAGCAAGGGGGCGTAACCCGCGGCCCGCATCGCCGGAAAAGAGGCCCGCGCGAGACTGGCAGCCGACGCCGTGCTGCTGCCGGTCGCCGCCGCGTGGACCGCACCCGCCGCGATGCAGGCCATGGCCAGCCCCCCCTTGATCCCGCGCATCATCCGGTGGCAGGCCAGCAGCAGGTCCTTGGCAACGCCGCCGCAGGCCAGAAACTCGGCCATCAGGACAAACATCGGGATCGTCAACAGGATCATGTTGGAGGTGGTCTCGTGCACCACCTTGCTCATCAGGGTCTGGATCATCGACAACGGGACGATCATGTTCAGACTGAGGAAGCCTGCCAGTCCCAGGGCAAAGCCGATTGGCACGGCCAGAACCATCAGGCCGAGAAGGATGGCAATTCCGATTGCGAAGGTCACAGGCCCTCCTCCTCGATGTCATGTTGGAAAAGCAGCTGGTCGCGTGGGCCGAGCGCTGTCATCAGCAGGCGGAGCGCCAGCAGCCACAGCCCGATCGGAACCCAGATCCACGACAGATGCATCGGCCAGTCCAGCACATCCATGACGATCTCATTCGTCTTGTAGGCCTTGTGCCATTGATGCCCCGCCAACCAGGCCAGATCCGCGATCAGCAGAAAGCTGGCCAACAGGCCGGTTCGGATCAGCAGATCCGCGTAGCGCGTTGGCAACCTGTCATGCAGGAACCTGATGCGGATGTAGCCACCGCTCCGAAAGGCCCAGGCCAGCGGCAGGCAGATGAGCGTCACCATCAGGTAGTTTTCCGTAAAGAACAGGTTGAACGACAGCGGCTTGTTCACGGCATATCGCAGGATGGCGTCGAGCGATGTCAGGACCATTGCCAGCAGCATCACGGCCCCGCCGGCGATGGCTGCCGCGGTTTCGACAGGGCGCAGGATGGCATCGGTCGCGCGATGCCAGCTGTGCGCCAGGGGAACGGAATCGGGCAAGAAATCACTCCTCCTCTTTGGCACGCGGGGCCGTCCACAGGACAAGGCCAAGCGGCGCACTATACCGATAGATGATTTGCATTATAGATGACAAGTGAAACCAGTCATATTCATTTAGATAATTGATATTGATTGGCGAGATGTGCAATGGTGCCGATCACGACCCCCATGCTGGGGGCGTCACCGCCTGTCACATCGGGACGACGGCCCGGACGCGGCGCATCCAAGACGATGCCGGACGACCTCCGGCCACTCATTCAGGGAGATTTCCATGTCCAGAACCAGCCTACATATCGTTGCGGGCGCTGCCATGACGGCCATTGCCGCAGCGGCCAGCGCCGAGACACTGACCGTTGCGCACGATCTGCCGCCGGCGCACTATTTCTCCGTACGCGGGTTCGAGGCCCTCATGTCCTGCGTGACCGATCGGACAGGAGGAGAAATCGAATTCGACTACTACCCCGGAGGTTCTGTCATCAAGCGCGACGAAGGCGTGACAAGCATCCAGGAGGATCTGGCCCAGATCACCTTTGTCACCATCGGCGAGGAAACCGCGCGTTTGCCGATGCAGGGCGTGACCATGCTTCCCGGGATCGCCAGCAGCGCAACCGAACTGGGTGACGCCTATCGCGCCGCCGTGGCGCAAGGCGGCGTACTGGCAAGCGAATGGGAGGCCGCTGGCGTGCGCCCGATCGCCATCACCGCCCTGGCCCCCTACCAGATCGTGTCCGGCCGCAGCGCCATCATCGATTCGCCTGAGGATTTCGCCGGCAAGAAGGTCCGCACGACAGGCTCCGCGCTCAACTTCCTTGTCGAGGCTATCGGCGGCGTGGCGGTTCAGATGCCCGGACCGGAGATCTACACGGCCATGCAGCGCGGTACTGTCGACGCAACCCTGTTTTCGTTCTCCAGCGTCAAACCCTACTCCGTGCAGGAAGTAATGGGCGCGATGAGCTTCAACGGCAGCTTTGGCACCGCCGCTCAGGCGATCGGCATGAGCCAAAAGGCCTATGACGGCATGACCGCCGAGCAACAGACGGCCTTCGACGCGTGCGGCCTTCAGGTTGCGCAGGATCTGACCAAGTGGATCGACGAGGGCGAGGCAACCATCGCCGATGAGTTCCGGCAGCAGGGTATTAATATCTTCAATTTCACCAACGAGGATCTGGCCAAGTTCGAAACCCAGATGCAATCCGTGGCGGACGAATTTGTCGGACGCCTGACAGCCCGTGACATCCCGGCGGACAAGGCATTGAACGAATTGAGAGATGCCCTCGCAAACTGACGACAAAACGGCGCCTCGGAGACCCGGATAACAGTCGACGGGGCGCCCCACCCTCTCTGATCAGATCAGCATTGCGGCGCGGGACCGGACAGAGGAGCCACCCTTTCGTCAGGTGAATCTCGTCGTCTGCTTTTGGGTCGGAATACGACCGAAAACGACGTTCGACTTCCCGGCACAGCTCGGCAGCAGGCACACCGCCCGCCTCTGGCGCGGACCTGTCCAAAGGGCAGGAGGGGCATTTACTTTTTCTGCCGAACCGGTGCGCGTTTAGTTTGCATCCACCGCCGCCCAAAGCGTGCTGAGTGGCAAAGCGAAATTGCCGTCACCCATGGTCAGTTTTTCCTGCCCAAGATAAAATACGATCCCGACAGTGCTGCGCCCTTTTCCCGGCCCGTTATTGGCGAACCATTTCAGGTGCTTGAAATCATCGGCCACAACCGTGGTTGCAGCCTTGACCTCGATCCCAACCAGCCGGTGACCTCCATCGATCAGGACATCGATCTCTCGACGGTCTGCGCTGCGCCAATGGTAAAGCCGATGGTCTTCGTCCTGCATCGGCAAAGCACGCTGTAGTTCGCCGACAACGAAGCTCTCCAAAATACCGCCCAAGGCTTCGGGACTGTTGCCGATGTCAAATGATCTGTCGTTCAGACGCCGCAGCGCACTGGAAATTCCGGTATCCACAAAGTGGAACTTCGGTTGCTTGATGTCCCGCTTGCTCTCGCCCGGCATCCACGCGCTCAGCTTGGTCACCAATGAGAGCCGCATGAGAATGTCGAGGTATTGATCAACTGTCTCGCGCTTGAGCTTTGCCAGTTTTGCCAATTCGGACGTATTGATCTCTTGCGCGGTCCGTGCCGCCATCTGATCGATCAAAAACCGAAGAGCATCAGGCTTTCGGACCGGCATGATATCCGCCACGTCTCGATCCACCACCGCATCGATATAGTCGCGATACCGCCGCTGCCGCGATCGAAGTGGCAGCGCGCGGATTTCGGGGTATCCGCCCATAAGGATGAGGTCGACATAGTCTTTGCGTCCCAACTGCGCGGGATCCGAGATCTGAGGCAGCGTCGGAGCCGACTGCATCGCCCAATCGATCACCCGGTTCGCCGGCGCCCGATTGACCTCGGCGGTTGTCAGCGGCCAGAGTTTGAGCGTCTGCATTCGACCCGCCAGCGAGTCCGCTACCTCTGCCGTTGTGAAGACGTTGGATGACCCCGTCAGGACAAACTGTCCTTTGCGGCGGTTGCGATCGACAATTCTCTTGATGGCCAGAGCCAGCTTCGGTGACCTTTGGGCCTCGTCGATGATAACCGGCGCATCAGGCTGTTCTTCCGCAAGGCTTGTCAGTTGGCCTTCGGGATCAGCCTCCATCGCCGTCAGGATCGCAGCATCGTCCAGCGTGATGAAACGACCTTGTTTGAACAGGTCACGCACAAGGGTCGTTTTACCGACTTGCCGTGGTCCGACAAGGTTGACAACGCGTGCAGTTGCCAAAGCGTCCTGCAACTCAGGCGTCAGATGTCGCGGAAGGTATTCATCGATTTCACTCATCTCACGAGATGCCTACCAATCATCTCACGAAATGTCCATTAGACCTTTCACGGTATGTCCGGTACAGACCTCACCAGACAGCCATCCCTTTCATCACGCTACACAACACCAAGCCCCGCATCTTCCAATTGCTCACGATCAGGGAGATCCCGCAGGCTATCCAGATCGAAGGCAACGAGAAACGCGTCCGTGGTCACAAATGTATAGGGCGCCCCGCGTCGCGGCGACCTTGGCCCGGTCCCGATCAGGTTGCGCGCATGCAGCCGCCCGATCAGGTCGCGGCTGATCTCCTTGCCGAAGATGTCCTTGAGCCCGTCGCGGGTGATGGGCTGGTGGTAGGCAATGGCGGCGAGGACGGCGACATCGAATTCGCTCAGGTCCAGAAATTGATCCGAGACATCCGCCGCAGCGCGGATCGCGGGCGCGTAGGCGGGGCGCGTTCGGAACATCCAGCCCTCGGCCACTTGGGCGATCTCAAACGCTCGGCCGTCCAGATCGGCGGCAAGATCCTCAACCAAAAGATTGACCGAGGCCCCCTGCCCCACAACACGCGCAAGTTTCTCGCGCGGCACTGGCGACGCGCTGGCAAACAAGACCGCCTCGATCCGGCGCATCCATTCGCGCCATCGCACTTCCGGCGGCAGGTCAGGCAATTCGCGGTCCAGTTCGGGGTCAGAGCGATCCTTCGCCGACTTTCGTGGTCGCATGCCCGAACTTTGAGCCCGGTTCCCACTTTCGCTGGACATGCTCATCGCTCAAACCCCGTATAGCCGGAAGGTGTCGCGCCCCGTCAATTCGCGCACCGCGCCAAGATCGACCAGCCGGTCACAGAGCCGCCGTGCAGCGCGGTCCGGCAGGGGCAGCGCGGCAGGCGTCACCGCATCGCGAGTCAGGAACATCTCGACCGCATCGCCCGCCCCCTTGGCCCGCAGCTTCGGCGCGACCGCTTTGAGATCCGCAGCCCGACGCGCGAGGTCGGCGGCAAGGCGTACGGCCTCGGTCCCCGATGCGCTCACAGCGCGATGACAGGCAAGACGCAGGTCGGCCCCCCGCTTGCGCAGGTCGGCCTGTTTTAAGCCCGCAGCCAGCAGCGGCACGAGATGATCCCAACCGAGCGCCTGCGCCAGGGCCGCATCCGCGAGGATCAGCGCCGACACGTCAGCACGCGGCGCCGCCGTCAGCACCGCCTCCAGCACCAGTGCGGCGCGGCGGACCGGCGCGCATGACCCCCCTTGGGGTCCCGCATCGAGCCACGTGGCGATCTGGTCCGGCTCGAGGGTTGGCAAGGCCCGACCCAGAGCCTTGATCGACACCGGCCGCTGCACCGCGCGCCGCCAGGTCAGACAGGTGTCGCCCACCGGTCCGGGCAGATCGCCGGGGCGCAGTAGGTGCACCGCATCGCGCAGCTCGCCTGCCCGCTCCGGACGCCCGGAAAACGCCATACACGCCTCCGCTGCGCGGAGCGCGAGACGATCCCGCAACAAAGTATGGGGTACGTCACCGCGACCCATCACAACATGCAGGTGATTCAGCACCGCACCAGACAAAAACGCAACATCTTCAAGGGTTTCAGCACGCGCGGCGGTGACCCACGATGGGATCCGGGGTATGAATTCACGGTCATCTATGGGAGCGTGCCGGGCAAATGTCATGCTTGGAGACTACCCCGTGACGGCGCTTTCCGCCAGTATTTACTGCCAAAACCGCCCCGCCTTGTCGGTCTCTGTTATGTCCAATAAGTTTGCCTTATCGGACATAACGAGATTAACTTGGCGGCATGTCAGAAAACACCCAGAAATCGGACACAGAGGCCGCAAACGGGCCGTCCGTCAACCAGCACGACGAGACGTTGGCACTCCCTTCATTTGTTGCTGGCTCCGGCACGCTTGACCGGCTGGTCGATACCGCCCGCGACTATGCCCGCGCGGCCGCCTCGGACAATACCCGGAAAGCCTATGCAAAGGACTGGGCACATTTCACCCGCTGGTGTCGGTTGAAAGGCGCAGAGCCCATCCCCCCATCACCGGAGATGATCGGGCTTTACCTAGCCGACATGGCCTCCGGGTCAGGCCCTTTCCCATCGCAGTCGACATCCCACCCCCTTTCGGCTTCGACAATAGACCGGCGGCTGTCGGGCCTCGCGTGGAACTATGCACAGCGCGGGTTTTCCCTCGATCGCAAGAACCGGCACATCGCCACGGTGCTGGCCGGGATCAAACGCAGGCACGCGCGCCCACCGGTGCAGAAAGAAGCGATCCTCGCCGAGGACATCCTCGCGATGGTCGCCACCCTGCCCCATGACCTGCGCGGGCTGCGGGATCGGGCGATCCTGCTGCTAGGATATGCCGGCGGTCTGCGCCGCTCGGAAATCGTCAGCCTTGACGTTCACAAGGACGATACCCCGGACTCCGGCGGCTGGCTCGACGTTTTCGACAAGGGCGTGCTGCTGACCCTCAATGCCAAGACCGGTTGGCGTGAGGTCGAGATCGGACGCGGCTCCACGGAGCAGTCCTGTCCCGTCCATGCACTCAAACAATGGCTATTTTTCGCGAAGATCGATTTCGGCCCAGTCTTCGTCGGCATATCGCGCGATGGTCAACGGGCGCTTGAGACGCGGTTGAACGACAAACATGTCGCGCGGTTGATCAAACGCGCGGTCCTCGATGCTGGCATCCGATCAGAGCTGCCCGAGAAAGAGCGGCAGGCGCTGTTTTCCGGCCACTCGCTGCGCGCCGGTCTTGCCAGTTCCGCCGAGGTCGACGAGCGTTACGTCCAAAAGCAACTTGGGCACGCCTCGGCGGAGATGACCCGCCGCTATCAACGACGCCGCGACCGGTTCGGTGTAAACTTGACCAAGGCCGCAGGTCTCTGACCCCCTGCCCCATTACGCGGCCTGCCCCGCCTCTTTCGACCAATCTGCGCAAATTGCTGTCCACTGAGGAAACATCGCCTGCATCTTCCGGCTTTGGCGAGGCTCATTGCTCCAGAACGACCGGATAGAATCCCGAACCTTGCCGCTGACGTTCGTGTACCGAAAAGGCCGCTAAGTGTTTCAACGTCGAATCGTCCTCTGCGTTGCGTTCAAGCAGGGTAGGGGCGTCGTATAGCCAGTTGCTTCTACTCGACCGAAAGAGACAGGGTCTGAAAGCGTCCACCGCCAGCTGGGGTTCAGACCTACCGGTCACGGTGTTAACATCGACCGGAACGGACCGAAGATACGGGCTTTGCAGCAATCCCCGACGTGCGTCAAAAGCCACTCTCCCACTCTCCCAGTCTTGCATTCTGACTTCCTCAAACCAGCGATCCTTTCGCACTCTTGTTCAGAGGTCCGCTAGACAGGACTTAACAGCTGTTAAGTCCGCAGGCCGTGGAGCAACACGCGATCTTACACCCTTAACAGCTGTTAAGGGTGTAAGATCGGCGGCCAATCAACGCCATGACCATCGGCCCGCATGAAAACTCTCCAGCAGCGGCTTTGGCGGTCAATGCGCGCAAGTATCCACCAGGAGATCTGATCTCGGCAAACCGTTCCAGAATAGCGGCAACCACAATCGATGCCTGTTCGGGACCCATGCAGCGTTGCGCTTCTTCCCAAGCCGACACACTGATCCCCATCGCCGGGCGAACATGCGATGCCGCATCGTAGAGCTGGTGCCAGTGCCTGACCTCTCCGTCATAGAAGGTTTTCAAGGCAGGGCAGCTTGTGACGACCAGATGCAGCGGGATCTTTGGCAATTGCCGTAGGTCCATCGACCCCATGCCATCGTCACTATCGCACAGTTCGGAAGATTGCGACCCGCTCGCCGCCCCGGCTTTTTCTAAGCCCGGTTCAAGATCTATAGATTCTTTATTTGTATTATGATGGTGACGCCCAGATTGAGCGTCATTGGTGTCCATTTCTTCTGTTTCAGAACCATCGATCACGTTACGGGCGGTATCAAGAAGCCTCTCAAGCTCCAGCTGGTGCTGCCGCAAATCGGCCAGGGAGAACTTGCGGCGCAGCGCGCGGGCCGTCAGAGCAGCCATATCACGCATCTGGTCCCACAAGCCAAGCCCCGGCTGCAAGTCCTCTCCGAACTCCGCCAATGCGGCCAGATCGCGGCGCATTAGGCTGACAACCTCCCTCAGCCGCCGAACTCGCTCTTCGGACTCTCGCACCGCCTCCGCCGCGCGGGCAATCTCTTCGGCACGGCAATAGAGCGGCGAGAGATCAAACCCGAAGGCCACGCGTTCCTCGCCGTGTTTGCGCACGTAGCGCTTGCCGTTGGGGCTGTCGCGCCGCACAAGCAGACCGGCATCCACCAACCGGCTGAGATGACGCCGCATCGTAGAACACGGCATACCGTTCAGCCGTTCACAGATGGCTTTGTTGGAAGGGAACACAATCATCTCGGCGTTTCCCCCAAGAGCGTCGTCAGGGAAGAAGCTGAGAAGCCCTTGCAAGACTGTCAGATCACGCTCTGTGACGCCAAAACCGGCTTGGGCTTTGGACAACTCACGCAGAATCTCCCACTTGTTGATGGGCTTGCCCGGAACGGATGCTTCGGGCGTCTCGACAACACGCAGATGGGCGTGCGAGATCGGCCGCATAAACGGCGAAATCGGTGTGTACTCCATGAAAATGTCCACGAAGGCAAAATTTCTTCGGCCCGCGAATCGCTTTGCGCTTGCGGGGTAGGGGCCAGAACGCTACATTCAGAAGTGCGAAAACTGAGATTTTGTAGCGGGCTGGTCCCGATGCGAAACCTTACAAAGGTCTCGTGAAGCTAGCTTCTCGGGGCCTTTTACTTTTTGCCTGTATCGTGTCTCCTTTTTGTTATTGTTGGTTGCTCTTCCTCAGTCTCCTGAACGCTTCCAGCGCTCATGAAGCTCGGTAATCAGCTTTGGGGCATTGCCCTCCAGCCAGCTGACAAATTCAGGGTCCTCCGCAGTCAGATCGAGTTTGAGCTGCTTGCCTTGGCGACCGGTCTTGACTGTCGCCGCGCCGACACCGGGGATCGCCAAAGCAGGCGCGCCCTTGCGCGGCGTCCTCACGTCCATCTCCGGGCTCTTCGCGGCCGCGAGAACGGCAAGAAACGCACTGTCAGACATCTCATAGACCGAACCGGAACTGTCGGCCCTGGCCGCATGTGCAACAGTTTGCAGATGATCACGATCAACGTCGTAGAGACCCAAGGCCTTTTTGAGATCTTCCCATCTCGGGCGACCAATTCCGGGAGCCGCACCAATTGCCTGAATGAGATCCTCGCCAACAGTCCGAACGACACTCAAGAGCTGTGAAACCGCCGCTTCATGGAGGTTAAGGACTTCGGCGACACCTCGGTTGGTCCGCTCGGCCCCCTCCAGATGGTCGCCTTCCAGAAGCGCCGCCGCAACAAGCGCACGCTCAATAAAGCTCAGGTCGCGACGTTCCTGGTTTTCAAGAAGCTGATCTCGAAGCGCTTGATCGCCTTCAACCTCTGTGACGATCGCTCGAACTTTGATGCCGAGTTCCCGACAGGCTTCAAGGCGTCTGCGGCCATAGATCAGGTTGTAGCGATCGCCTTCCAGCGGACGGACCAGGACAGGCACACGCTGCCCGTTCTTGGAAATAGAGCTCTTGAGACCCTCCACTTCAATCTGAAGTCTGTCGTCCAACCGTCCTTCGGTAACAATCTGCCCCGGATCTATCTCAAACACACCGCCACGCAATCGGCGCCCTTCCAGAGCGTCAGGAGCGTTGCGAAGGGTCTGCAACGGCAGCCCAAGTTTAGGCTTTCTTGCCATGCCGCCCCCATGTGTTCTGGATGATTTCAGCAATCTCATCGTTGACTGCATTCATGGAGTCGATCGCACGATCAAACGTCTGACGTGTGAAGTCCTTCTTGTCCGCTTCGTAAAGTGTTTGCTTGGTCAAACCGGCATCAGAAATCGCCGTCGACTCAACCATGTGATTGGTCAGGACCGACCGCCCGAACAGCCCGCGAATGAAGGCGATGACTTCGGTCTGCGGCGCGTCGCCGACTTTGTACCGCGTTGGCAGGAAACGCAGCCAATCAAAGCGCAGGTTCGCGCCCGCATCCCGGATCACCCCTAACAGATCGGCGGTCATCCGCAGGAATTGAGACATCGACATGAGGTCAAGCATCTGCGGATGAACAGTCACAAGGACGCCCGCGGACGCGGACAGCGCAGACATCGTCAAGAAACCAAGCTGCGGCGGACAGTCGATCACAACAACGTCGTAGTTTGCTTCGACACTATCGAGCGCGTCATGAACTCTCGCGAAGAATGCCTTCGCACCTCCCCGTTGGATCGCAGCAGGCGTTTCGTGCTCGAACTCCATGAGTTCAAGGTTTCCAGGGATCAGATCAAGGCCGCGAATATAGGTCTTGCGGATCACCTCTGTGATCGGAACGGGATCATCATAGCGAACGGCATCATAGAGGGTTCCGCCCTCCATGAGATCGAGTTCAGGTTGAATTCCGTGAAGAGCCGAAAGAGACGCTTGCGGGTCAAGATCGATCGCAAGGACCCTGTACCCCTTAAGCGCCAGACGTTGAGCAAGGTGTGCGGACGTCGTCGTTTTGCCCGAACCGCCCTTGAAGTTCACCACTGAAACCACCTGAAGTTCGTCACCGTCGCGACGCCCAGGCACATAGGTTCCAGATTTTTTTGCATTTCCTTCAAGTGTTTGACGGATTTCCCAGATATCGTCGAGCGTATAGCGGCGATGACTTCCTGCCGTCGTCTCGACGTCAACGATCTTTCCTTCTCGATGAAGCTTCCGAAGATAGGTATGATCGACGCCAAGGAGTTCAGCAGCTTCGCCGCTGGTCAAGGAGCGCATCACCTTCTTTGCATCCGGAGGAAAGTGGGCCGCGCGCTGAGCATGCAGGTTCGACGCGAGAAGTTCCGCGTAGTGCCCGATGGCGATGTCTAGATCCTGCTCTGCTTCGCTCATGTCTGCCCCGATCCGTGGGCGCGTTTTTTATGTGACCGCGCGTTATTTTTCGAGACTATTGCCCGACCCACCAGATTCGTGCAAGCACTTTCTAGATTTAGTGGCAATCGGTTAGGCCAACACAAGTGCCGTTTGCAGAGGAGCCACGCGCTTTTCAACGCGCTCCAACGGCGTCTTTACCGAGGACGGTTTCCAACTGGCGCACCCCCAAGAGGTACGCTCACGCATGGTTTCCAGCAAGCCGCAGGTTGTTTGCCGCGTGATGTCTGGATCCGCGCCCTTGATGGCTGCGGCAATCGCGGGCAGGCGGTCATTGATTGCACGAGGTCCCGTGCCGGTGACGGGGCAGGGGGGCAAGTGATGATCCGCAGCACGTCCTCTCAGGTCATATCTGACCGAAGGCAGCGAACATGCGGCACCCAATCTTGGGCAGAGCGGACGGACTTTGGCGCAAAGCACAGGGTTGCCGCCGACGCGTTCCTTGATGGCCCATGATCGACACTCAGAGGGGCGAAACCTGTTCATGGCATGTCTACAGCGCCCCATTTGACGAGGCGGCCAGACAGAGCTTGGCCGCGCACCTCCTGACAACCGGAGTGCGCGGCCAACGTCTCGTTGCGGCTTGGATCAGATCCGGGCCGCCACCGCCGAGGCCACCGCCTCTGAAGTGGCGCAGGCAAGGGTCCAGCCAAGGTGGCCGTGTCCGGTATTGTAGAACACCCCCGCGCGCCGTCCGGGGCCGACCCGTGGCATCATCGAGGGCATCATCGGACGCAGACCGGCCCAAGGCGTTGACTGGCGGGTGCAGACCTCGGGGAAGTAGCGGTTCACCCAGGCCACCAGCGGCGCGATCCTGACATCGCGGATGTCGCGGTTTTCGCCCGCGAACTCGGCGGTACCGGCCACGCGGAACCGGTCGGGTCCGAGCCGGCTGGTGACGATCTTGGCCTCGTCGTCGAGCAGGCTGACCTGCGGCGCGCCCCTGCGCGAGACCTCGTCCGGCAGGTTGACGGTGATCGAGTAGCCCTTGACCGGGTAGACGTTGAGCCGATCGCCGAAACCCCTTGCCAGCGCCCGGCTGCGCACCCCGGCGCAAACCACGACCGCCGCATGCTCTGCCTTGTGGCTTGCGCGGCGACCCGGCTCTGGCGCGGTGTCATAGCAGACCGTGACCCCCTTGCCGTGGGTGGTGTTGCCGGTGACTCTGGCCTGCATCACGAAACGCACGCCCAGACGTGCGCAGGCCGCGGCCAACCCGGTGGTGAAAAGGTGGATGTCGCCGGAACTGTCGCCGGGAGTGATAAAGCCACCGGCGAAGTCTCCGGTCAGCGCCGGTTCGACCCGGCGGATGCCATCGGCGTCCAACTCCTGCCGCTCTACGCCGCCTTGGGCCAGCAGGTCCGACACCCGGCGGGCGTGATCGAGCTGGGCCTTGGTGGTGTAGAAATGCAGGATGCCGCGATCCTCGCGGTCGAAGGCAATGCCCTCGCGTTCACCGATCTGGCGCATGCGCGCACGCGCCGCCACGGCCAGCCGGGCGGTTTCGGTGGTGTGCTTGCGGTAATTGGGGATCTGGCCCACGAATTCGGCCAGCCAGGAATATTTGTGCCAGCTTGGGGTCAGGTTCAGCGACAGCGGCGCATCCTTGCGCAGCATCCAGCCGAGCCCCTTGCGGATGGTCGACAGGTGGTTCCAGACCTCGGCGTTCGAGGCCGAGAGCTGTCCGCCATTGGCAAAGCTGGTTTCCATGGCGGGGTAGCGGTTGCGATCGTAGACAGTGACCGCATAGCCGCGGGTGGCAAGCTCATAGGCGGTGGTGACGCCGGTGACACCGGCGCCGATGACGGCAATGGATTTCGAAGCCATTCCAGGCACTCCAAGGCAAAGGTGTGACACGCCGGTTGTCCGACGCATCCCCCTCTGTCCTTTTGCCTGAGAGCATCGGCGCAATCGTCGCGCCTTTCTCCTTCGGCGGGTGCATGCGGCACCACTCTCCAGAGTTCACGGTTCGGCAGTAACTGAGCCTGAGAGTTTCCGGGGCGTTGCTCCGTCGGCGCGGGCTTTCACCCGTCTCTCCTGTCCGAACCTTCGTAAAGCGGGGCGTAGGCGAGGCCCCGATTCGTGTCAAGCAAAGTCGGCCACGCACGGGGTCCGCCATCCCGCACGCCGATCATTGAGCCGGTCCATCTTGCTCCGCCCTCGGCTCCCGCGCCTCAGAACCTGCGTCGAAATTCGCGCCACGCTTGGCGCTTTGCAGAGCCTGTGCCAGGAGTTCCGCGGCGCGTGTCGGACGCTCGCGCGGATAGACGATGCGGAAGGTGTCATCAAAGTCCATGCGGTCCGGTGCCAGCATGCGCAGCCGTCCGTTGCGGACCTCCGGTTCGGCATAATGCCGAGGAAGGAAACCGATAAAGGCGCCGGACAGCAGGAGGACAAGCGTGCCTTCCATCTGCGCGGTGACCGCACGCCAGTTGAACTCGATCCCGCAGATCGGCGCCTGCGCCATGTAGGTGCGTCCGGCGAAATCCTGTTCGGACAGTACCGTGTCGGTGATCGCGTCATCGGGGACCGAGAACAGCGGATGCAGGTCGCCGCAATAAAGGTTCTGACGTTCCTCGTAGACGTCGATGGCGTGGGTCTGCGACAGCGGGTCTTGCTTCGGCATAAGCACGACCTGATAGCGGCCGTTGAGGACCCCCTGTGCCAGCACCTGCGGAGCGGTGATGTCGATGGACAGGCGCACGCGCGGGGCCTTTTTGCAGAACGCGGCAATCGCCAGATGCAGGTTCACTTCGTGGTTCGTCACCATCGCATCGACGGTGCCGAAGCTCAGATCGCCTGACAATTCGCCCTGCGCTTCGCTGACTGCGCTCTGGAACCGGTCGATGGACCCAAAGAGGTCAAGCATGGCGGAATGCACCCGCCGGCCTTCTTCGGTCAGGTAGAAACCGCCGCGTCCACGCTCACAAAGGCGCAGGCCCAGCCGGTCTTCCAGATTGCGCATATGGGCCGAGATCGTGGCCTGGCTCATGCCCAGACCGGCCTGCGCGGCAGAAAATCCGTTGGCCCGCACGATCTCTGCGAAAACCCGCAGAAGACGCAGATCGACATCGGCCAGTGACGGCGCGCGCAGAGTGGTGAGATGCTCCATACATAGACAATCTCACAAGTTAACGTTGAAACATAGATATTTTTCCAACTACTGAATCGTGTTTCGGTGCCTTGGCAATACACAAGGAGCGAGCGATGTCTGAAAACGCCTATGACAAGGGACGCCTCAACCTGCCATTTGTCGGCATCTGCACCTTCGGGAAATCTCCCTATGTTGCGGACTGGGACCGGATCGATGCCGACGTTGCGATACTTGGCGCGCCGTTCGACTTCGGCACCCAATGGCGCGCCGGGTCGCGTTTCGGTCCGCGCTCGATCCGCGAGGCCTCGACGCTGTTTGCCTTCGGGCATGGCGGTGCCTATGACCACGAGGACGATGTCACCTATCTGCCAGCCGAAAAGGTCCGCATGGTCGATCTGGGCGATGCCGACATCGTGCACACCGATACTGAAACCAGTCACGCCAACATCGAACAGGGCGTGCGCCGCATCCTTGCGGCTGGCGCGCTGCCGGTGGTTCTGGGCGGCGACCATTCGGTCAACATTCCCTGCATCAATGCCTTCGACGAGGACTGCGCGAAAAACGGTCCGATCCATGTCGTCCAGTTCGACGCGCATCTCGATTTCGTCGACGTGCGTCACGGCGTGCGCAATGGCCACGGCAACCCCATGCGCCGCGCCGCCGAAAAGGACTATGTCAGCGGGTTGTCGCAACTCGGCATTCGCAATGTCTCCTCGACCGCGCGCGACGGATACGAGGACGCGCGGGCCATGGGCTCGGACATCCTGTCGGTCCGCCAGATCCGCAAGTTGGGCGTCGAGGCGGTGCTTGAGCGCATCCCCGAAGCCCGGCGCTACTACGTGACCATTGACATTGACGGCTTCGATCCGTCGATCGCACCGGGCACGGGCACACCTTCGCACGGCGGCTTCATCTATTACGAGGTGCTGGAACTTCTGGCCGGTCTGGCCAAGCGCGGCCGGATCGTGGGCGTTGATCTGGTAGAGGTCGCGCCGGACTACGATCACACCGGCGGCACGGCGATCCTCGCGGCGCAGGTGCTGATGAACCTGATCGGCCGCATCATGCATGCGCGCGAGGCCTGAGCAATGGGACGCATCAGATACGACTTTTCGGGCAAACAGGTTCTGGTGACGGGCGCAAGCCGGGGCATCGGGTTTGCCGTCGCCCAAGCCTTTGCCATGGCCGGCGCGGATGTGACCGTCCTGTCCTCCGGCCCGGACATCCACGAGGCGGCAAAGACCATTGCTGCGGCCTGCGGACGTCTTTGCCGTTCCGTCCGGGCCGACATCACCGACAGCGCCTCGGTCAAGGCCGCGATCGCCGATCTGGACCGGATCGACGTGTTGGTGAACAACGCCGGGCTGGAGCGGATCACGCCACTGCTCGACCCGGATGAGGCGATGGAAGACACCTTTCGCCGCATCACCGACATCAACGTCAACGGACCCTTCTATGTCACCCGTCACGCGGTGCCGAAGATGCCGGAGGGGAGCAGCGTCATCGTCACCGCTTCGATCTGGAGCCGCACGGCGGTGCCGGAATTCGCGGCCTATGTCGGCTCGAAGCACGCAAATCTCGGCTTCACGCGGGTCATGGCCAAGGAACTCGGGCCGCGCGGCATTCGCGTCAATGCCGTCTGCCCCGGCTGGGTCCGGACCGAGGCGGCAATGCTGTCGCTGACCAACATGTCGACGCGCACCGGACGCAGCGAAACGGACCTTCTGGACGAGATCACCGGCGCGCAGGTGCTGCCGGGGCTGATGGAGCCCGACGATATGGCGGCGGCCTATCTCTATCTTGCCTCCGACGGCGCCCGCGACATCACCGGGCAGGCGATCATGGTGGATCGTGGTGAGGTGATGGCATGACGGCGCGTGTTCTCATCACCGGGGCCTCCCGCGGGATCGGCGCGGCCACGGCTTTGGCCTTTGCGGGGCAGGGGGCGCGTGTCGCACTTGCCGATCTGCGCCAGCCCGATGCCACCGCCGCAGGCGCCCGCGAGGCGGGGGCGGCGGAGGTCTTGGCCATCGCCTGCGATGTGTCCGACGCCGCAGCGGTGACGTCGCTGCGCGACGCGACAAAGGCGGCGTGGGGCGGCCTCGATGTGCTCGTCCATTGTGCGGGCATCATCCACGAGGCCCCGCTTCTGGAAACCCCTGTGGCGGACTTCGACCGGGTCATTGCCGTCAACTTGCGCGGCAGCTTCCTGATCGGGCAGGCGGCGCTCGGCCTGATGAAGCCGGACGCCGCCAGCCCGCCGAGGGTCATCCTGATCGCCTCGGACATGGCCTACTACGGGCGCGAGACATTTTCGCCCTATGTCGCCTCGAAGCATGGCGTTCTCGGGCTTGTCCGAAGCTGGGCGAAGGAGTTTGCCCCCGGCATTCTGGTCAACGCCATCTGCCCCGGACCGATCGACACCGAGATGCTGGGTGCCGCCCAGATGAGCGCGGAATGGCGCGCAAAGGAGCTTGCCATCCCGCTGGGACGGTTTGGCCGACCAGAGGAAATCGCCTCGGTCGCGACCTTCCTTGCGGGCGACGGCGGTCGGTTTTTCACCGGGCAGGGTATTGGCCCCAACGGCGGGAGTATCATGCCATGATCGCCAATCCGATCCCCTGGCCGAACGGCGCAACATGCGCGGCCTGCATCACCTTCGACATGGACGCCGACAGCCTTGTCCACCTGGCCCATCCGAAAGACGGCCACAGCCGCGTCGCGGCGATCTCGATGCTGCGCTACGGGCCCGAGATTGCCATCCCGCGGATCGTCGAGAGCTACCGTCAGCTTGGCATCCGCCAGACCTTTTTCATTCCGGCCTGGTGCATCGAGACCTATCCCCAAGCGGTCGAGACCATCCTGGAGGGCGGGCACGAGATCGCCCATCACGGGTTCCTGCACGAACATCCGCGCGAGCTTTCCGCCGAGGATGAGGCGCATTGGCTGGACCGCGGCATCGAGGTGATCGTCAAGGCCACAGGCCAGCGCCCGCGGGGCTGGCGCGCGCCGCTCTACAACTTTTCGCACCGGTCCGCCGACCTTCTGGCCGAACGCGGCTTTGTCTACGACGCCTCGCTGATGGGCGACGATCAACCCTATCTGCTCGAAAGCGCGGCGGGCCGTCTGGTGGAACTGCCGTCGCACTGGGGCATGGATGACTGGCCACAATACGTTCAGTCGATGGATCTCGACTACATGATGCCGATCCGCGCGCCAGAGCAGGGTTTTCTGCCCTTCGCGCAGGAATTCGAGGCGGCCCGACGTCACGGCGGGCTTTGGGTGCCGGTGGTGCATCCCTTCGCAACCGGCCGCCTGGCCCGTTGGGAGGTCGTGCACCGGTTCCTCGAACAGGCAGCGACGCAGGGCGACGTGTGGTTCGCACCGATGGAGGAGATCGCGGCCCACGTTCTGAACGTCGTCAAGCAGGGCGACTGGCGACCGCGAGTCGACAGGCTGCCCTATTACGCGGACCCGGTCCGGGTGGGATGACGCCGCACGGCACGGGAACTGAGGAGATGCGGGCCAGGGCGGCCCGCCTGAACGGGAGGAAACCATGGAAAGATCGAGTGCCGACTGGCGCGCCGAGATCGGCAGACGCGCCGAAGTCTACGAAGCCATCGGGGACGAGGCCGAAGGCCGCATGACTGCGGTCGATTATCTCGGGATAGCCGCGCTGGTGCTGTCGCTGACCGTTGGTTTCTGGATGTGGGTGGCCTGACATGACAACAGATACGCTGCAAGACACCTTCCCGCAGTCCCCGACGCCACAGACATCGGCACAAGACTATTCCGCCGCTGCCGAACGCGGCGACGCGCCGCTTCTGCCGCGCGAACGTCTCTGGGGATTCAAGGAATTCACCTTCGCCAATTCCGCATTGGCGATTGCCACCTGGGCCTTCCTGATCGGCGGCGCGGTCGGGCTGTTCGTAGGCCCCAAGGAGGGCATCGCGGCCATCGTGATCGGCAACATTTTCGGCGTCGTGCTGACCGCTCTGGCCACCACCGTGATGGCGGGGCGCTACGGGGTCGAACAGTTCACCGGCATCCGCAGCCAATACGGCTACAACGGCAGCCGCCTTGTCTATCTTCTGGCGGTGATTGTCCTGACCATGGGATGGCTCGCGGTGCTTGCCATGATGTTCGGGCGCTCCATCGACGGGCTGACCGCGCTCGCGACCGGAGGAACTGCGAACCCGACCGGGGTCAAGGTCGCGATTGCGGCGGTCGGGGCGATCCTTCTGACCTGGCTGATCGTCGCGCGCGGACCGACCTCGATCAAGATGTTCAACATGATCGTGTCGCCGCTTCTCGTGCTGCTGATGATCGGCATGCTCTGGCTGATCTTCCGCCAGCACAGCTTTGCCGAACTGATGGGGATGGAGGCGCTCGATCCGCCCTTCGACGACAAGCGCCTGAACTTCATCATTGCCATCGAAATCAACATGGCGGCAGGGTTTTCCTGGTGGCCCTACATCGGCAATCTTGCCCGCCTGACCAAGACCGAGCGCACCGCCTTCTGGCCGAATATCTTCGGCATCTTCGGCGCGGCGGTCCTGGGCGAGATTGTGGGTCTTTTCGCGGCGGTGTCGATGGGCGACAGCGACCCGACGGTCTGGATGACGCAGATCGCCGGCGTGGGTGTCGGGATTACCGCGCTCGGCTTCATCGCCTTCGCCAATGTCACGTCGATGGCCAATATCCTCTACACCTCGATCGTCGGTCTGCGGCAGGTCGGGACGGCGGGCCTGCGCAAGATCGGCTGGGGGACGCTGCTGATTGCCTTCTGCATCATTCCGCTGGTGCTCGTCGTGGCCTATCCGCAGATGTATGACGGGTTCTTCAACTTTCTGGTGTGGACCTCCGCCCTCAACTCGGCGCTGGCCGGGATCGGGATCGCGGACTACTTCTTCCTGCGGCGTCAACGGCTTGACCTGCGCGCCTTGCATGGGCCGCAGACCGGCGGTGCGTTCCAGTTCCTGGGCGGTTTCAATCCGATTGGCCTATTCGCACTGGCCGTGGGCTTTGTCACCTATGTCTGGCTGTTCAATCCGCAGACACTCGATAACGTGACGGCCTTCCGTTACCTGACCGCCTCGCTGCCGTCCTGCGTGATCGCCGGACTGCTCCATTACCTGCTGACCCGGCTGTTCGCCAAGGGGCCGCAGTGGGGCGACTATCCCGGCAACTGAGCCTGCCTCGGGCGGCGGGCGCCTGCGCCCGCCATGCCACCAACCAAGCAATCCAATTTCAACGACGGAAGGTGCTTCATGAGCCAGTCCTTCGACTATATCATCATTGGCGCAGGGTCTGCCGGCTGCGTCCTTGCGAACCGGCTGAGCGAGGACCCGGCGACACGTGTCCTGGTGCTGGAATACGGCGGCTCGGACAGGTCCATCTTTATCCAGATGCCCACGGCGCTGTCGATCCCGATGAACGGATCGAAGTATAACTGGCGCTACCATACGGTGCCGGAACCGGGGCTTGACGGACGGCGGGTGCATTGTCCGCGCGGCAAGGTGCTGGGCGGGTCGTCGTCGATCAACGGCATGGTCTACATGCGCGGTCACGCCCGCGATTTCGACGAATGGGAAGAGCAGGGCGCGAAGGGCTGGGGTTACGCGAACTGCCTGCCGTATTTCCAGCGCGCGGAAAGCTGGAAGGGCGGCGGGGACGACTGGCGCGGGGACAGCGGCCCCCTGGCCACGAATGCCGGCAACGAGATGAAAAACCCCCTTTACCGTGCCTTCGTCGCGGCGGGGCGCGAGGCGGGTTATGTCGCCACCGACGACCCCAACGGCTATCTGCAAGAGGGTTTTGGCCCCATGCACATGACCGTGAAGGACGGCCGCCGCTGGTCCACCGCCAATGCCTATCTCAAGCCCGCGATGGCGCGGCCGAACCTGACCGTCGTGACACGGGCCATGACCCGGAGGATCGTGCTGGAGGGCAAGCGCGCCGTCGGCGTCGAATACGACCATGGGGGCAAGCGCCACATCGCCCGTGCCTCGCGCGAAGTGCTGGTGGCCTCCGGCCCGATCGGTGCGCCGCATCTGTTGCAGCGCTCGGGCATCGGTCCGGCGGACGTGCTGCGCAAGGCGGGCGTCGAGGTGGTGCACGACCTGCCCGGTGTGGGTGAGAACCTTCAGGATCATTCCGAAGTCTACATCCAGTATGCCTGCAAGGAGCCGATCACGCTGAACGGCAAGATGGGCCTCTGGAGCCGTTTCCTGATCGGGGCCGAATGGCTCCTGTTCAAGCGCGGGTTGTCGACCACCAACCATTTTGAAAGCGGCGGTTTCATCCGCTCCGACGCCTCGCTCGAATGGCCCGACATCCAGTTCCATTTCATGCCGGCCGCCGTGCGCTATGATGGCAAGCAGCCGCTCAAGGAACATGGCTTCATGGTCCTGACCGGACCCAATAAGCCGAAGAGCCGAGGTCATGTGCGTCTGCGCTCGGCCGATCCCTATGAACAGCCCGACATCCTGTTCAACTATCTCGACCGGGAGGAGGACCGCGAAGGCTTTCGCCGGTGCCTGCGGCTGACGCGCGAGATCGTGGCCCAGCCCGCCTTCGACCGCTTTCGTGGCGAAGAGATCGCGCCCGGCAACGATGTGCAATCGGCTGACGAGATCGACGCCTGGGTGCGCGAAACCATGGAGAGCACCTATCACCCCTGCGGAACCTGCCGCATGGGTGAGGATGACATGGCCACGGTCGACAGCGAGCTGAAGGTGCATGGCATCGCGGCGCTGCGGGTGATCGACAGCTCGGTCTTTCCCACCGAGCCAAACGCCAACCTAAATGCGCCGACCATCATGTTGGCCGAACGTGCCGCCGACATGGTGCGGGGACGGACGCTTTTGCCGCCGTCCAACGCCGCCGTCGGCACGGCGCCCGGCGTGGGCAAGTCCCAGCGGAGCGGCACGCCCCTGCGCCGGGTCGCTACGCAGTAGCGCGCCCGCGACGTACAAGTCGCGGCAGGCCCGGCATGGTGTCCGGGCTTGCCGTGCACGCCCCCTTGCGGGGCTTTCGCAGGTTTGGCGCCAGACGGCTGACGCTACGTGTCGGCCAGCCTTGCGATCACGGCCGCGTGCAATTCTGCATTCGCGGCCATGACCACGGTGTCGAACCTCCGGGCGTCGGGCAAAGCGCGCCCCTCCCAGTCGGTCACGACACCGCCCGCGCCCTGGATGATGCAAAGCTGGGGCAGGATGTCGTAGTCGTGGACATTCGCCTCAAGCAGCAGATCGACGGTGCCGAGCGCCAGAAGGCCGGCCGCGTAGCAATCGTGCGATGCCCTCTGAAAGCGCGCGTTGCGTGCAACGGCGTCGAAGCGGGCGCGCGTGTCCGCGCCGAAATGGTCGAGGGCGGATGTATAGACCACCGCGTCCTCGATCCGCCGCGTGTCACTGGTGCGGATCGTGACATCGTTGAGCGTGGTGGGGTGACCGGCCTTGCCGATCCAGCGTTCGCCTGTGATCGGCTGGTCGATGATCCCGAGCAAAGGCTCCCCGTCGTGGAGCAAGGCAATCTGGGTTCCGAAGGCGAGCGAGCCCGAGACAAAGGATTTGGTCCCGTCGATGGGGTCGAGAACCCAGCTCCACTCCGCATCCGGCTGGTGCAGCCCGTATTCCTCGCCACGGATCCCGTGGTCGGGGAAACGCGCCATGATCATCTGGCGCATCAACGCCTCGGCCTCGCGGTCCGCGATGGTGACGGGGCTGGCATCGGTCTTGGCATCCACCGTGATCCGGGTGCGGAAATAGCGGCGTATGACCCCGCGCACGGCGTCGCTCATCGTCACGGCGAGGTCCAGCATCGCGGGGGGACAGTCGTGGACGGTGCGGGTGATCATATGCTTGTGCTCCGGTGTTCTGCTTCGGCTGCGATGTCGTGCAGCATGGCCCTGACGGTTTCGACCTGTGTCTGCGCAGCGGCGGCCTCTTGCTTGAGCCGCAGGCCGAGGTCGACCGCGCCGGGGTCGGTGTAACTCTGGCTTCGCGCGGCGATAAATGGGTCGGGATCGTCCGTGGGACAGCGCAGGGCGGGTGCGAAGTACCCGTCTTCCTCTTCCAACCCGTAGGAGGTGACCTGCGGCCGCGTGTCGCCCAGCAGCAACAGTTCGGCCAACAGGGCATGCATGGGCAGATGCCCTTGCCCCGAAATGCAGGCGCGGTGACCCCAGCCGCCCCGGTCGGGAACAACGCAACAATCCTTGACATGCACCTCGGTCACATGCGCCGCCTGCCGTGCCAGCGCGGCCAGCGGGCGCTCATAGGCATTGATCATGTTGCCGAAGTCGAACAGCAGCGTCAGACGCGGATTGCCGACTTGTTCCACGATCCCGACCAGCTCGTCCGAGGTCAGGTCCTCGTGCTGTTCCAGCGTGAAGCACAGCCGACCGTCCGGGTCCAGATTGTCCAGCAGGCGGAGATCCTCTGTTGTCCGGGCGATGATTTCGGAGATGCGGCCCTCATAGCGCGGATAGCAACGTACCGACCGCGCGTTTGTCGACATGGCGATCGTCACAGCCTCTTCCAGCGCCGGGCGGTCGGTGCTGCTGGTTTCCACATGCAGGGCGAGCCCGCGCACTGCCGCAGCGGTGCCGAAGTTGTGCCGGGCTGTCTCGGTCATGGCCCGCAAGCTGGCGTCCTCGCCGTCCTCGACATGGATTTTCACCCCGTCCAGTCGTTGCGCTTGGGCAAAGTCGAGAAGGTCGGCGGGCGTCATCCCGCCAAACCGAAGGTTGAGGTGAAACGCATAGGCATGGGCAAAGAGCGGCGCGCTTCGGGCCCGTCCCGCCAAGACCCTGGCCCGATCCGCAGACAGCGCATGGATCAGCGCCCGCCAGTCGCCGCCGGGTTCCTCAATAGGAGAGTCCGGCCTCATTTCGCGGTCTCCGCGCGTCGTTCGCGTTGGCGCAGGATCGCCCAGCCGACGGCGCAGATCACCGTGACGACGATGAACAGGATACCGATCGCGTTGATCATCGGGCTCATGCCAAACCGCATCCGCGCGCCGATTTCCGTCACCAGCGTATGCCGGCCACCGATCGAAAAGATCGTCGTGTTGTAGTTCTCGAAGCTTTGCAGAAAGGCGATGACCGCGGCGGTGATGATTGTCGGGCGCAAAAAGGGCACGGTAATGCGGCGGAAGGCCTGGGCGCGTGTCGCGCCAAGGTCAAGCGCGGCTTCCTCCAGCGTC
Source organism: Antarctobacter sp. (assembly GCF_048262615.1). Lineage (GTDB taxonomy): Bacteria > Pseudomonadota > Alphaproteobacteria > Rhodobacterales > Rhodobacteraceae > Antarctobacter. The sequence continues at coordinate 48,727 of NZ_JBLXFB010000020.1, read as the reverse complement.
GTGTCCTGCCGCTGGAGCCGCGCCATGAACATCAGCATGGAGTAGGACGAGATAAAGGCCGATTGCGCAAGGATGGCGGTCACGATCCCCGCCGAGACCCCCAGATGTCGCCAGAACATCACCGTCGAGATGCCGATGATGAGCCCCGGCGTCAGCAGCGGCGACACCAGGATCGCGTAAAGCAGCCCACCGGATCGGCTGCCGAGCTTCGACAGCAGCAGCGCGCCCGACAGACCCATCGGCAACGAAAGTGCAATGACCGACGCTGCAATGATGAGCGAATTGGCCAGCCCGGTCCACATGCGTGTGTCTTGCCAGAGATCGCCGAACCACCGCAGAGTGAGCCCCTGCCAGACCGTGATCGAGGGCGGCGAATAGTTGTTGAACCCGGCGGCGACCATCACGAAGAGCGGCAGGAACATGTAAGCGAAGAAAAGCGCCATGTAGAGATGCAGCAGGGCCTGGCTGCGCGAAGCTGTCCGGGTCATTTCGCGATATCCTTCAGACTGACCTTCAGGAGCCGCATCATCACAAAGATGAAGACCATGCAGGCGGCCAGCAGGCTCAGCGCATAAGCGGCGCCGACGTTCCAGTTGGTCGCTTCGAAGAAGCGGTTGTAGATAAGCTGCGTGAACCAGGGCGCGGCGGTTCCCCGTGTCATGATGTAGGGCACGGCATAGGACCCCGCCGAGAGCATGAAGGTCATGATACAGCCCACGGCGATGCCGGGACGGGCGTGGGGAATGACGATCCGCATATGGATGCGCCATGTCGGCGCGCCGAGATCGCGCGCCGCCTCGATCAGATTGGTCTCAAGCGTCTCCAGAACGTTGTAGAGCGGGAAGACCATGAACAGGATATAGGCGTAGACCATCGCCACAAAGACGCCCGCCCCGCTTTCGAGAAAGGGAATGGGTTCGATGCCGATCAGGCCAAGGAGAGCGTTGGCGGGACCGCCGTAGTTCAGGATCATCTGCCACGCGAAAATGCGCAGCAACTCGTTGATGGCGTAGGGGATCACCAGCGCCAGCATGATCAGCGCGGCACGGTTCGGCGGCTCCAGCTTTGCCACCGCAAAGGCGATGGGGTAGCAGACCACGAGCGCGATTGCGGTCACCGCGAGAGAGGCCGCTATTGTCTTGAAGAAAATCGCCAGATGTGCCGTCCCCATCTGGGTGAAATTGGCCAGCGTATAGACCTTGACCGGCCTGCTTTCCTGTTCCTCGAGTTCCGCGATTTCGGTCTCGATCTGCGCCCGCGTGGTCGCAAGCTCGGCGAGCGTGGCAGCGCGCCCCTCGGTGTCGGCCCGCGCCTGGGCCTCTGCCTCATCAAGCGCCAGCACGTCGAGACGATTGTAGAGGCCGTCGATCCTGACCGAAATTTCTGCCGACCCGGCCGGGCGTTCCATGCGCCACAGCGACTGCTCGATCATGATGATTTGAGGCGCGGCGATCAGGCCAAGGATCCACGCCCCGGCAAAGAACAATATGAGTGCCGCCAATGGCGCCCCGAAGGCGCGGGTGAGCCTAGTCATGTGCCAGATCCCCTTGTGGCAGAACCAGAGCGTCGGCGGAATTGAACCCGAGCAGGACCTGCCCCTCTGTCCGGTCGACTCCGCCCTGATGCGGCAGGTGAACCGAGATAGAGCAATCTTTGGCGGACAGGGTCAGCGTCGAATAGGCCCCTTCCAGATCGCGACGCACCACCGCTGCCGGGAAACTGTTCTCGGCCGCGTTTGCGCTGTCCACCAGCCGCAGCCGTTCCGGCCGCACCATCAGCAAGGCTTCGCTGCCGACGGAAAGCCCCTTGGGATCGCGGGCGCGGAAGGAGCCCAGCGGCGTCTCCACCCGTGCGAACCCGTCGGCGGCCCCACCGACCCGACCGGGTATGACGTTCATCTCACCGACAAAGGTTGCCGCAAAGGCGGTGTCGGGATGGTCATAGACCTCGTCCGGGGTTCCGATCTGCGCGATCCGGCCTGCATTCATCACCGCGATGCGGTCGCTCATGGTCAGTGCTTCGCCCTGGTCATGGGTGATGTAAACGAAGGTGATGCCGGTGCGGGCCTGAATCTGTTTCAGCTCGGCCCGCATGTGCTGCCGCAATTTCAGGTCCAGGGCCGAAAGCGGCTCATCCAGCAGCAGCACCGAGGGTTCCACCGCAAGCGCGCGGGCAATGGCGACGCGTTGCTTTTGGCCGCCCGAAAGCTGTGCTGGCATCTTCTCGGCATGATCCGACAGCGCCACCGTGGCCAAAAGGTCCATGGCGCGTTCACGCCGCCGGGCCCGTGTCCAGCCGCGCATTTCCAGTCCGAAGGCGACGTTTTCCCAGATCGTCATCAAGGGAAAGAGCGCAAGGTTCTGGAAAATGAGCGCGGTGGGCCGGTCGGATGGACCGATACCCAGCATGGATCGCCCGCCGATGCGGACATCCCCTTCGGTCGGGTCGAGGAACCCCGAGAGGAGCCGCAGCAACGTGGTCTTGCCACATCCCGACGGGCCGAGAATGGAGAAAAATTCGCCTGCGCCGATCCGCAGGTCCGTAGGGTGAACGGCCTGGAAGGCGCCAAAGCGAACCGCGGCACGCTCCAGCTGTATTTCCGTTCCGACGGTGGTTACTGACATTGGACCCCCTATTTGATGCAAGGCGAAGGCCACTGGCGCGGTGACGTGACCGCGCCAGCGGCTGTCGAAACGCTCAGGCGTTGGTGAGCTTTTCGACGTATTCCTCGCGCACGGCCGAGAACCACGGCGTGAACATCGGCCACCACCAGAGGTTTTCGATCGCATCGCCGGCGTAGGCAAAGGCAAAGGCTTCTTTGTTGGCCTCGCTCAGATGCGCATCGGCACCGACCGCCGCCGAATTGTAGCCTGTGTTGTTGGCGAACATGCCGCCGATCTCGGGGCTGAGAAGGAAGTTCAGCAGGGCATAGGCTTGATCGACATTCGCGGCGCCCGAGGGAATCGCGGCAGTATCCATCCAGGCGAGAGCGCCTTCTTTCGGGGTCGTGTAACGCCATTTCCTGTCGACGTCGGAATGCAGCTTCAGCCCCGTCGTGTCCCAGGTCTGGCCGATGGTGCAGCCTGCATCCGTGAAGGCTCCTGTGGCCTCGGTCGCATTGTTCCAGTAAGCGCCGATGTTTTTCTTGCGCTCAGCGGCATAGGCAACGCAGGCCTCGAAGATACGGCGGGTATCCGCCTCGCTCTTGTACAGATCCATCGCGCGGTTCGACGGCACCTCGCCCGTCGCATCGAGATACAAGGCCAGACTGACCAATACCGATTTCTGACGCATCGCCACCTGTCCATCCAGCCCTTCGGCCCAGAGGTCGCCATAGGACAGTTGCCCCGGAGCGAATTCGTGAACGGAACTGTCATAGGTGATGCCCTCAGTGCCCCAGGAGAAAGGGACCAGGAAACGCTTGCCGCGCCGGGCTGCGCCCAGCGTCAGGGAATTGCGCCAGAGCGCCGGCTGAATCCGGTCGACGTCGAGCCGCGACTCGTCGATCTCTGCCAGAAGGTCGCCGGTGTCGTAGTTTGGCCGTGTATCGACCGAGGGAAAGATAAGGTCGAACCCCGTGCCACCGGCGGCGCGAAGCTTGCTGGCGGCCTCTTCGTTGGAGCCGTAGGTCGAGACGTTCAGCTTGATGCCAGTCTTGGACTCGAAAGCCTCCACGATGTTGGGCTGGAAGTAATCGCCCCAGGCGAACACGTTCACCTCCCCGGACGCGGCCAGGGCGCTCCGGACAAAGAGCGGCGCTGCAAGTGTTGCCGTGCCTGCGGCAAGAAGGGTTCGGCGGGTCATTGTGGTCATTGTGGTCATTGGCGTCTCCTCTGCTGGATGGGGCTTGGGTCAGAACCGGATCGAAGGGGTGTCGAAAGAATGGCCGCAACAGGGTCGAAGCGTCCGCGCAACAACGGTCGCGTAGAATGATTTCATCTTAAGGTTCCTCCTCTCCATGGCCGGGCGTGCGTGGCCCGTTGTATTTCTTGCCATGCTTGGTAATCTGGTTTAAACCAACAGTCAATACCTGGTTTAAACCAGATAACAACAGGACCCTGCATGACCGATCCGGCCCGTACCGACGCAACCACTTCCGCCAGTCTGGCGCGTGCCGCCATTCGCGACGCGTTGAGCACTGAAAAATGGCGCCCCGGCGAGCAATTGCCGGCCGAACGGGGGCTGTCGGAGATGCTGGGGGTCAACCGCATGTCGCTCCGCCAGGCGCTGCTGGCGCTGGAAAACGAGGGGGCGGTCTTTAGGGTTGATCGCAAGGGGTGGTTCGTTTCGCAAAAGCGGTTCGACTATGATCTGATGAACCACGTCAGTTTCGAACGCGCTGCTGCGGCGCAGGGAACGGCAACCTGGACGGATCTCGATCAGGACGTCGTCGAAGCGGACGCTGGCAACGCGGCGCTGTTCGGCCTGAACGCGGGCGATCCGCTGCTTCGCATTCGCGGCTGGGGCGCGTTCAATGGACATCGCGCCTTTATGCACGATGTCATGATCAACCTTTCCGCAGCCCCCGACTTTGCGGAACGTCTTGCCGGGCAATCCTTTACCACGGTCTGGATCGAACACTATGGCGTCGATCCCAGACTGTCCGGTCTCCGGATCCGTCCGGTTCGTCTAGAAGGTCTTGCCCAGCAGATCCTTGGCTGCACCAACGGCGCGCCCGGCCTCTACATCCGACGGATCAAGACAAACGCCGATGGTCAGGTCATCCAGATCGACCGTGAGTTCTGGCGCTTCGAATCGCTTGAACTGCATATTTCGCCGGACGCGGTCAGCCCCGGCGGCACAGACCGTTAGTCACCCGGCTCCGCTACCAACAAAGAGAGACAACGATGCACCCATTTGTGATCGTGATTCATCTTGCCGGGGCAGTGATGCTCCTGCTGTGGGCCGTGCGCATGGTCAGGACAGGGGTCGAGCGGGCGCATGGCCACGCTTTGAAACGGGCCCTGAGAGGCGCGCGCGGAGGACATGTCAGTACGGCCATGGCCGGGGCCGTTCTTGCGGTCGTGCTGCAAAGCGCGACGGCGGTCGGCATTCTGGCAGCTGGCTTCGCGTCGAGCGGCATCCTCTCGGTCGGCAGCGGCATCGCCGCGCTTCTTGGCGCCGACCTCGGGTCGGCGCTGGTGGTCAAGATCCTGTCCTTCGATCTCGGCGGGCTGATCCCGGTCCTGCTGTTCATCGGCGCAACGCTGTTTCTCAAGTCCGAACGCCGCACCTTTCGGCAGTCGGGCCGTATCGTGCTGGGCATCGCCTTTATCCTGATGTCGTTGCAGATGGTGGGCGAGGCGACCGAGCCGCTGCGCGAAAGTGCGGCGCTGCCGCAGGTTCTCGGGTATCTGCGCGGTGACCCGCTGACCGCCTTCGCGCTCGCCGCGATACTGGCCTGGATGGTTCATAGCTCTGTCGCGACCCTGCTTCTGTTTGTCACCTTCGCGGGCGCGGGCATGCTGCCTCTGGAGGTTGCCCTTCCCATGGTGCTGGGCGCAAACGTGGGTGGTGGTCTGATCGCTGTCTGGCTCACGCGGGGCATGGGCTATCAGGCGCGCCGCATTCCGTTGGGCAACCTTATCTTCCGCACTGTGGCGGCTCTGGCGGTCCTGCTCGTTCTTCCGCTGGACGTCCTGCCGATCGACCGGCTCGGCCCGACAGAGGGCCAGCAACTGGTGAACTTTCACCTGCTTTTCAACCTGCTGCTCGTGCTGGTCTGCCTGCCGTTCACCCGTTGGATGGAGCATTTGACAGCTTTGCTCCTGCCGGCCTCGCAAAAGCCAGCGCCGCTGCCCGGAGCCGGACGGCCGGCCAGTCTGCTTGACCGTTCGACGATCGGCACACCCGCCCTCGCCATCGCCAATGTCAAACGCGAGCTTCTCCGGATGGGCGAAGCTGTAGAGACAATGCTCGCACCTGCGATCGACCTTCTGGACGGCGGCAACGCAGAGCAGATCGCGCGTGTCCGGGCGCTCGACCAGGACGTCAACCGCCGCCATACCGAAATCAAGCTTTTCATTGCCGAACTCAGGCGCGGAGGGTTGACCGAGGAGGAGGCGCAGCAGGGTATCGAACTGACCGGCTTTGCGATCAACCTCGAACATATCGGCGATCTGGTCGCCAAGTCGCTCTTGACGCTGGCCGAAGAAAAGGCCCGCAAGTCGCTTCGGTTTTCACCCGAAGGCTGGGCCGAGATTTGCAGCCTTCACGCGCGTGTCCAGACAAACATGCACCTCGCGCTGAACGTGCTGGTGTCCGGGGACCTCGGCAGCGCCCGAGCCTTGGCGCGGGAAAAGCAGGAGATGCGCCGCCTCGAACGCGAAAGCCACAATCGCCACCTTGCGCGGTTACAATCCGGCAACGCCGAAAGCATTGAGACAAGCGACATTCACCTGGAATGCGTCCGCACGCTGAAGGAGATCAACTCTCTGCTCGTGAAAGTCGCCTATCCGATCCTGGCGGAAAGCGGCCAACTTCTGGACAGCCGTCTGGTTCAGCCTGCTGAATAGCGTGGGGGGCACCTCACGGTTCTCCTTGGTCTTCGCCTTCATCCCGCCATACGTCGCCCGCCACTTGTAACGTGCAACGCTGATCGGGCCCTGTTCTCAGGTTCGATATGCGGATGCCCGTCAGCGCCGAAACCTCGGCAGGGTCGAACTTGTGCAGCATCTCTGTGCTGTCCGATTGAAAGCTGGTGCGTATTCGGCGGTTCAGGGCATCCGACAGACGCGCCGCGTTGGCAGAAATGGAAACCGCAAGTGTTTCTGCGCCTTGGAAATCCGCCTATGTGTTCTGGCTGCCGTCGCGACCCTGTGGTGGGTCGGTTCTGTTTCGTCGCGCAAGCGCGCGCATTTCGCATTTTTGCGACTAATGCGCGGGTGGCGCGCAACCTGTGCGCACCGCTCACCCACGCATCTCAAGCTCGGCCTCCTGCCGCAAGTGCGGGAACTCAGCGACGCGCACCGCGCCTTCGGCAAACAATATGGGCTGAAGGATCACGGCTATCTTCTGGGCGAGGAAGGGTCCGAAGGCCTTTCCCACGCCATGATGGCAGAAAGCCTGCTGGTCCAACTGGACGGCAAGATGAAACCCGGTGTAACGGCCAAGGACGTGGTGCTGACGTTGCTTGCAGCCGATCTGATCCAAAGAGGTGGCGGCCTTGGCAAGGTCTTGGGGTTTGCCGGACCGGTTGTCGACTCAATGTCTATCGACGAACGCGCCACACTGACAAACATGGTGGCGGAACTCGGCGGGCTGACCGGACTCTGCGCGCCCGATGCAGAAACCATGAGATTTTGGAAGGAGCGTTGTAGGATAGACGTCGAGACAGGGCCGTGGATGTTTTCCGATTCCGGGGCGCATTACGCCAAGAGCGTGACGCTTGATTGCAGCACAATAGGTCCGATGCTGGCCCGTCCTGCGGAGCGTGCGGGCAATGCGGCCCCGATGTTTCGGAACCGGTGGGTCAAATTACAATTTCGGCCATCAACAGGAACTTTCCGGGTCGTGGCGGTCCGGGAACGACCTGGCTGGCAAGTCCTCCGACTGTTGTTGCCAGCGCAATTGCGGGCCGAATAATGGCATTCGACCAATTGAGGGATGAAATGGGCGCGTGACGGGGCACCAACCCCCAAACGGGAATACCGGCCCGGTCTGTCTGAATCATTGCGGGCTCTGCCAAAGTGGCGTTCAGCCACGGGTCTGTCGGAGACCCTCAACTTAGGGAACGATGGTGGTGATGATAAAGGCAAAACGGCAAACCACCGCGCGCCATAGACCGCGCGCGTGTGGCCCTTGCACCCAAGATCGGCTGCATTCGCCGGACCCCGCGTGAAGAGGTCAGCGACTTTACTTGCGTGGCCACCTGGCAGGGGTTTGTCTAAAGGGCCTTTGTGATCGAGATATGCGCCGGTCGTATCGTTGGTTGCAAGACTCGGGGACGGTCTGCCTCACTAGTTGAGGATGACCCGGTTCGCAGGCAATGTGACACCCGATCGGCAAAGGGCACCGCCATAAAGCGGTGCCCTCGGTTCGATCCCTTTGGATAACCGGGAAACTCAGCCAGTCCAGCCGGTGAGCTGCGCCCCGATCACGAAGGCCAGAGCGATGGCCACCCAGAGCCCGAACAGCGGCGCGAAGAAGCGCACCCACCGGTCCCAGCTGACGCCGCCAAGGGCAAGCGTTGCCATAAAGTAGCCGGAGGTCGGGTACAGGATGTTCGAAAGTCCATCGCCCAGCTGGTAGGACAGCACCGCGTTCTGCCGGGTCACGCCGATGATATCCGACAGGGGCGCCATGATCGGCATCGTCACCAGTGCCTGTCCGGAACCCGACGGGATGATGAAGTTGAAGCCCAGTTGGCTTATGAACATGCCGGCGGCGGACAGCGTGTCAGGGAAGGACCCCACCAGCCCGCCCAGACCATGAACCAGTGTATCCATCACCTGGCCCTGCTCAAGCATCACCGCAACGGCACGGGCGATCCCGACGATGATCGCGCCAACCAGCACGTCGCGGAACCCTTCGTTGAAGGCTTCGCAGATCCGGGTGGGTGTCAGCCCGGCGATCAGGCCCACGGTGATGCCCATCAGCACGAACAGCCCGGCCATCTCCATCATGAACCAACCGCGGGTCAGCACGCCCCAGACCATCACGCCAAAGAAGGCCAGCGCCGCGAGCCCCGCCCAGAACTGGCGCGGGGTGAAATGCATGGCCGCGCCTGCCTCACCGTGCTGGTAAAGCTTGCGCTTCTCAAGTTCGCGGGCTGAATCGGCCATCAGGCTTGCGTCCGGATTGGCGCGCACCTTGAGCGCGTAGATCACAACGTAGACAACCGCCGTACCCAGAAGCGCCAAGAAAAGCGCCGCGCGCAGGCCGGCCCCGGAATAAAGCGGCACCTCGGCAATGGTCTGGCCCAGCCCGGTGTTGATCGGATTGAGCACGCCCGCGGTGAAACCCGCGGTGGTGGCCAGCAGCGCCACACCGACTGCGGTGATGCTGTCAAAGCGCAGGGCGATCATCAACGGCAGGATGACGGGCACGTAGACGAGCGCCAGTTCCTGTGTGCCGATCAGCGTTGCCACCACGGCGAAGGTCACCATCAGCACCGGCAGTATCAGCACCGAACGCGCAGCGAAGCGCCGCGTCAGCTTGTCCACCGCGACGTCGATGACGCCGGTGTGACGGATCACCATGAACATGCCGCCGATGATGAAGGTGAAAAATACCACGACCGACGCATCCACAAGACCCCGTGGCACCGCCATCATGAAGTCCTCCAGTCCCACCGGGGTGGCGGCGACCTCGCGGTAACTGTCGGGGTCGATCGCGCTTCGACCGTTGGGCAGGGTGATCCGGTCGAACACGCCCGCCGGAATGAAATGGGTCGCCAACGCCGCGAGCGCGGTGAAGGCGAACAATATCACGTAGATATGCGGCATTTTGAAGCCTTCGTCCTGCGTCTCCACCGCGTCCTCCCTGTCTGTTGTTTCAATGGTGCTGGTCATCTCGGCCTCCCAACCGCTGTGGCGCGCGAGGATGCCAAGGCATTCTCGGCGGTGCGCACATGAACTGAACTTGCAGCTAAAATGTTAGATGACATCTTGTCTGAAAGACAATCAGGCATATCATATATGTGACTTCGCAAATTCTTGATAATAGGGTGCGGGAACACGGGCCATGGAAGGGACGGCAGATGGACGGATCATCAAAACCACTGGCGGATCAGGCATTTGACGCTCTGCTTGCGGCGCTGCGATCGGGCAGGCTGGCCGCCGGTGCGTTCTTTTCGATGCCGGAACTGTCCCGCGCGCTGGGGTATCCCATCGCCTCCATCCGCGAGGCGACCAAGCTGGCGGCCGCGCGCGGATTGCTGTTCATCCTGCCGAAACGCGGAATCACGGTGATGGACGCGGGCCCGGAAAACACCCGTATCTGCATGGACATGCGCGCCGCGCTGGAGCGCGAAGGCGCGCGACGGATCATTCTGGGCGGTGCAGCCATGCCGACCGGGGACCTGCGGCGCAGCCACGAGGAACTGTTGAGGCAAGCCCTCGATCGCGACCCCGAGGCCACCGGGAAGCGCGCCATAGACATCGACCTGAGCCTGCACAACGCCCTGGCGGCAGGGCTGGACAACCTGTATCTGCAACAAGCTTACGCCGCGAACCGCGACCGTATCGCAGTGATCCAGCAAAGCCGTCCGTTTCTGCAAGACCGGATCGTTTCGGCGATGCAGGAACATCTGGAGATCATCGCCGCGATGGAAGCGGGCGATTTGCCGAGGACGATCGAGTCCATCGACGTCCACCTCATGCAAACGCTGCGGTGGTGGGGCGTTTGAGTGACCGGGTCGCTTCGGGCTGGGCTGGGTTTCCGACATGCGCCACATCAAGGTGCTGATCCGCGTGGAACAAGATTGAACCTGCACCGGATACGTTCCGGTCGGGTGCTCCTGTTATGCGGTCAGGTGTTCGTGGGCCACGGGTGGTGTCGCGCCGCGACCACAGGCGTCTGCGCCCGCGACGTGCTGACCGACCTGCTTGAGAAGATGCGCCTGCGCAGCAACTGAAAATCCGAGCGCCGCCTTGTTCAGCGGACGGCGCGGAGCCAGCCAAGCGTTGCTTCGGTCGCGCCGCCGGGTTTGTATTCCGCGCCAAGCGGCGCGGCATAGCCCAGAGCGGCGATATGCGCAAAGACATGGCCGTACGCCACCTCGCCATGGTCCGGCGCGCCACGGTCGGGGACCGAAGCGAACTGGATGTGACCGATCTGCGGCAGCAGCGCGGTGAGCCTGTGGGTCAGGTCGCCCTCCATCAGCTGCACGTGGTAGCAGTCGAACATCAGCTTGAGATTGGGCGCGCCAACCTCTGCGATGATCGACAGCGCCTGATCGGTGGTGGTCAGGAAATAGCCCGGCGCATCGTATCTGTTGAGCGGCTCGATCAGGATGGTGATGCCATGCGGGGCGGCGCTAGTGCAGGCATAGATGAGGTTCTCGACAAAGGTGGCCCGTGACTCGGCACCAGTGGCAAAGCCCGCCATCACGTGGATGTTGGGCGTGCCGAGCGTGCGGGCGAAGGCGATGGCCTCGTCGATGGCGGCGCGGGCCTCTGGCACGCGATGGGGCAGGGCGGCCAGACCGTTTTCGCCCGCCGCCACGTCTCCACGGCGGGTGTTGAGGCCCAGCATCTTGAGCCCGGTCTCGTCCAGCGCGGCCTTTGTCTCTGTCACTGGGACGTCGTAGGGCCAGTGGCATTCCACCGCGTCGAAACCGGCGGCTTTTGCGGCGCGAATGGCGTCCGGCAGCGGGCGGTCATTCCAGAGAAAGCCGAGGTTGGCGGAAAATTTCATGCGTCCCACTCCACGTCGAAACTTGTGACCAGAGCCTGAACCTGATCCTCGGTCAGCCCGCGCGGTTGCATGCCACGGGTCATCATCGCCAGCCTTGCGGTGTCTTCCAGCTCTTCGATGGCGTTGCAGGCCGCCTCGATGTCCTTGCCGGCCACCACCGGGCCGTGGTTCGCCAGCATCACCGCCGAGCGTTTGCCGGCAAGGCCGCGCACCGCCGCGCCCATCGCCGGATCGCCGGGCAGGAAGAAGGGCAGGAGCTTGACCTTGCCCAGCTTCATGATGCCATAAGGTGTAAGCGGCGGCAGAAAGTTGTCTTCGTCCACATCCGGCAACATCGACAGCGCGACCGCGTGGCAGGAATGCAGATGCACCACCGCGCCTGCGGTGCTGCGGGTGTCGTAAAACGCGCTGTGCAGCGGCATTTCCTTGGTCGGTCTGTCACCGGCAACATGGCTGCCCGAGGCATCGAAGCGGCTGAGCCGTCCGGGATCGAGCCGGCCAAAGCTGGTCCCGGTGGGTGAGACCAACAGCCCGCCATCCCCGGTCCGGGCCGAGATATTGCCGGTGCTGCCGCCGGTCAGCCCGCGGTCGAACATCGACTTGGCCAGCAGGCAGATCTGCTCGCGCAGTCGGGCCTCTGCGCTCATGATGGCAGCCTTTGCTGGGCGTCGGTAAAGAAGGTTTCGGTGCCGAAGTTTCCGGATTTCAGCGTCAGAGCGATCTGCTGGCCGTCTGACCGGCAATAGGTCCATGGCACGCCCGGCGCGATCTCGGTGCCGATGTCAAGCTGGCTGACGCCAAGCGCCTTGGTCACCGCGCCCGACGTCTCGCCCCCGGCGACGATCACCCGCCGTGCCCCGGCATCGCGCGCCGCCACGGCAGAGGCCGACAGCGTCGCCTCTACGATCTCACCGGCACCGGCGACGCCCAGCCTCTCCTGCGCGGCCCGCACGCTTTCGGGATTGGCGGTGGCGTAGATCAGCGGCGCAGCATCGAGATCCTGCGCGGCCAGCCAGTCGAGCACCGGCTGCGCACCGTTTTCGGCCAGGTCCAGCGGATCAAGTTTGAAGGACGGGGCACCGCGACGGGTATAGTCGGCGACCTGCCGGTTGGTCATCGCCGAACAGCTGCCGGAGAGCACGATGGTGCCGGTGCCGAGCTGCGGCCGCTCTGCCCCACGCGCATCCGCCGAGAGCGTGCCATCGGCGAGATAGAGCCCCGGCAGCGGCATGGCCAGCGCGCTGCCGCCGGTCATAAGAACCATGTCGCGGCAAGCCTCGGCAATCACTGCGAGATCCTCGTTCGCCACGGCGTCGACCACCACATGCGCCACGCCCTGCGTCTTCAGCGCGGCAAGTTCTGCCAGCAGCGCCTCGGGGCCGCGCGCCACAGTCAGCCGGTCGGCCAGCCCGACGGGCCGGGTCACCTGCGGTTCCAGCAGGCGCATCAGGTTGCTGTCGCGCATCGGGGTCAGGGGGTGATCCTTCATCGGGCTTTCCGCCAGCGGCTGACGCCCGACAAAAAGATTGCCCATAAAGATCGACCGGCCGTTTTCCGGGAAGGCCGGGCAGTAAATCGTCTGATCGACGCCGAGATCAGTCATCAGCGCCTCGGCGACCGGGCCGATATTGCCCTCGGCGGTCGAATCGAAGGTCGAACAGTATTTCCAGAAGAAACGCTGCGCGCCGGCGGCTTGCAGCCAGCGCAGCGCCGCGCGGGTCTCGGCCAGAGCCTCTGCCACCGGCGCGGTGCGCGATTTCAGGGCGATCACCTCGAAGGCGGCGGTGTCGCGTGGCGGGCCGTCGGGCACGCCGATGCGCAGCGAGACGCGCACGCCGCTGCGCGCCAGCAGTCCGGCAATGTCGGTGGCCCCGGTGAAATCATCGGCGATGCATCCAAGGACGGTTGTCATGGGGGTGTCTCCCGGAAGTATGAGCCCGGCACTGCGAGCATGGGTCATGGCTGCGGCGGCGTCATCATTTAACGAAACCTTGCAGGTCAACGTGTAGAACGAAATCAATCAATACCGGTACCGATACCGGTATTGATACCAGTTGCATATTTACCTTATTCTGTCAACGTTCCGTCCTCGGGTTGAGAGGCGGGGGGCATTCGCCGCGCGGCAACAGACAGGGTGACAGCAAGGGCATGAAGCAACGCAAGACCCTGGCCGATGTCGCCACCGCGGCGGGCGTCAGCAAGATGACGGCCTCCCGCGCGCTGCGGGGCGACAAGGACGTCTCGCAGGCCAATGTCGCAAAGGTGAAACAGGCCGCGCGTGACATTGGATACTACGGAAATCACCTTGCGGCCTCGCTGTCGAGCAAGCGCACCGACCTGATCGGCGTCGTCGTGCCCAGCCTGTCGAACATCGTCTTTCCCCAGGTCATGTCCGGCGTGACCGACGCGCTGAAGGGCACCGCGCTGCAACCGGTCTTCGGTGTGACGGATTACGACACCGAGGTCGAATACGAAACCATCCGGAACATGCTGTCCTGGCGCCCGGCCGGGCTGATCCTCACCGGCCTCGATCAACCCGAAGATACCCGTCTGCTGCTGCGCGACGCTGGCGTTCCGGTTGTCCAAATCATGGATACCGACGGCGACCCGATCGACGCCTGCGTCGGCTTTTCCCACGTCGAGGCGGGCCACGACATCGCCATGGCCTTGCTTGGAACGGGCCGACATCGGTTTGGCTACGTCGGCGGGAACCTCGACATGGATCTCAGGGCCGACAAGCGAAAAGAGGGTTTCCGCAACGCCCTGCGCAAACGGGGCCTCGACTTCATCGACACGAGAGACGCGTCGGACCTGAAAAGCGAGGAGGCCACCCAATCCGCCGTGATGTGTGGCCGCCGCATGACCGAAGTCCTGCTGGCCGTCCGGCCCAACCTCGACTGCATCTATTTCGCAAACGACGACCTTGCCTTTGGCGGATTGTGCCACTGCATTGCCGCCGGCATCGACGTGCCGGGCGCGGTCGCTCTGGCGGGCTTCAATGGTCTCGGGCTCATCGAGGGGTTTCCCGGCAAAATCGCGACCTCGCGCACCGCCCGCCGGAAAATCGGCGAAACAGCGGCGCGGATCATCCTTGAGGCCGTGGAAGGCTCTGCCGGTGTCGGGGGCAACATCCACGTCCTTAAGCCTACGATCTCGCTCGGGGAACTGGAGAGCGATCACGTGAAGCGCACCTCTGATTAGTCACCAAGGGGTCGATGACGTCGATCACCGTCGGTCACACGCTCTCGGCACCGGTCGATCCGGTAGTCTTTCGCCGAACGAAAACCGGGGCGATCAGAGAGCTTGTCAGGTCTGTGGTGCCCTGCTTGTCAAAGTCGACAATGATGCCCACCGCCTTGTCAGCCAGCTTGTTGACAGGTTGCCGGATCGTGCTGATTTGGTAGGCGCCAAGGGCCGCGCCGGGAATGTCATCGTATCCCACGACGGCAACATCGCCCGGCACCGAAAGGCCAAGATCAAGCCGGAGCGCATCCATCCCCCCCAGTGCCATCATGTCATTTCCGAAAAAGATACCATCGGGCCGGGGGGCGCCCGCCATCAGAGCCAGGGTGGCGGCACGGCCCGCCTCGTAGGAGCCTTCCGTTACAACCGACCGGGCACAGGCCACCCCGGCCAGATCGAGAACATGTCGGAACCCGGCGGCCCGCTCTTCATAGATCTCGGTCTCGACTTGCCGTGTCATCACGGCGGGCTTCGTTACGCCGCTGTCAAGAAGCGCGCGGGCCGCCAGCATGCCACCGCTGAAATGATCCGTTGTGACGATCGCGGCCTCGACATCCCGGCGCACCCCGAGATTGAGCACGATAGGTATCGGAGACTGACTGGCAAAGACCTTCGAGATCTGAGCGGAGGGCGATATCCCCATCACGATGGTGGACACCATGTTGTACTGGGCAATGAAGGGCAGGACGCTTTTCACGTCCCCGTCCGTCCCCACCTTGAACAGGGTCGGAAGAAAGCCCTCCTCCCGCAGTCTGTCTGACAGCTTGTCGAGCAGATCGGCCAGGAAGGGATTGAGCAGGGGACCGATGAGAATGCCCACGACGTTGCTGGACTTTCCCGCCAGAACCCGCGCCGCGATATTGGGCTCGTAGCCCAGCTTCTCTGCGACCGCCAGCACCAGCTTTCGCCGCTTTTCAGAGACCGATGCGCCTTTGGTAAAGGTCCGTGACACCACCGATCTGGAAACACCCGCCGCACGCGCAACGTCATCGGCAGTTACCCGGCTTCCGGCTGATTTCTTGCTCATCCTGCGTCTTTCACCCTTTCCCCGTCGCCGCGCGTATCGACACGTTATCGGAAGCCCTGCGTTACCACAAACCTCTGTGAACCCGTTCGCTTACACCATGCTCGGCAGCCAGAGGACGATCATGGGAAAGGCGAACAGGATCGCGATTGTCACCAGATCCATCACCAGAAAGGGAATGACGCCCTTGAAGATCCCGCCAAGCGGAATGTCGGGACGCACGCCGGCCACGACGAAACAATTCAAACCGACAGGTGGGGTGATCAGTCCGATCTCGACGACCTTGACCACGAGGATGCCGAACCAGATCGGATCAAACCCCAGCTCGACAATCGCCGGAAAAATGATCGGCAAGGTCAACAGCAGCATGCCGATCGCGTTCATGAACATCCCCAACACGACATAGGCGGCAAGGATGATGCAGAGGATCACCGAGGCCGGCATGTCCAGCGCGACGATCCAGTTGGCAACCGCCCCCGGCAACCCGCTGAATGCGAGGAACCGTGCAAGGATCAGCACCCCCCAGATGGTCGCGAAGATCATCACGGTCAGCCGAATGGAATCCATCAGGCAGGCGTGCAGTTCCCGGATCGAAAATCTGCCCGAAAGCAGGAACATGACAAAGACAATCCCGGCCCCGACGGCCCCGGCCTCTGTGGGTGTGGACCAGCCCGACGACATCCCGATGATGATGACCAGAATGACCGCGATGATGGGAAGCACGCGCGGCACCTCGGCCAGCCGGTTGCGCCAGCTTGCCCGGATGATCTGAGGGCGCTCTCCGGAGGTCGTCCGGGCTGCGAACACGATATAGGCGGCATAGACGACGGCGGAAAAAAAGCCGGGAATAAAACCGGCAAGAAGCAGCTTGCCAATCGATTCCTCGACGATGATGCCATAAACGACGAGGATCGTGCTCGGCGGGATCAGCGACGCCAATGTGCCGCTCGCCGCCACCAAAGCGGCAGAGTTCCGGAGCGAATAACCGCTTTTCGTCAATTCGGGAATGGCGACCCGAGCAAAGACCGCGGCGGTCGCCGTGCTGGCGCCTGACACCGCTCCGAAACCGGCACTGGCAAAGATCGTGGCGACGCCCACACCGCCCGGCATCCAGCCAAGCCACGCACGGGCGAACCTGTAGGCACCGTTTATCATGCCGGCCGAATTTGCCAGAAAGCCGATCAGGATGAAGAGCGGAAGAACCGACAACTCGTACCGGGCGGTGCTGTCATAGGGGATCAGACCCGAAATATTGGTGGCGACCGCAAAGCCTTTCAGAAAACTCAGCCCGAGAAAGCCGGTGATGGCTGCGGCGAACACAATGGGAAAACCGGCGAGAATAAGAAGAAACAGCCCGGCAATGCCGATGAGTCCCACGGTGATAGGGTCCATGTCTCGATCCTTTGATCAGTTCTGCAAAAGGGGGCTCAGTCGACGGCTTCGGTCACGGGGTCCGGGGGAACCGGCGTGGCGATCGGCTGTCGGCGCGGGTCCAGAAACAGCCGCCCATAAGCCCAGATCGTCAGCACCAGACGCGCCGAGAGCACCGCAAATGACAGCGGGGCTATGAGCTTGGACGGCCAGGTCGGCCAGTCCATCGCGATGGTGGTGTCACCGATCATGTAGGAGCGGCTGAAGTGGGAAAACGACCCCTGAAACAGCTGCACCGTGATCAGCATGGCGCAGAGGGCGATTATGAGCTCGACCAGATGCGCGCGGCGTCCGGTAAGCTGGCGGCTCACCAGATCCATGCGGACATGCCCCGCCTTGCGATAGCAATAAGACAGGCCCAGCAGTCCGTAGATCGGACCGACCAGCACCAGCACGTCAAACTGCCCGCGCAGCGGTGCCCCCAGTAGATTGCGGGACAGGATTTCAGCCACGCTCAGCCAGAGCAGGCCGAAGATGACCCAGGCCCCAAGCGCCGCGCCGATGTTTTCGATCGCGCCGACGCCCCGGTCCAGAGCAACGAGACACTTGTCGGGTCTGTTCATGGTCTGCGCCATTGGGTCTCCCCTCTTTGATAAGGCCGACGTTTCAAACCGTTGCGACGGGCGAGACCGGTGAGCCGACCGCACCGGGCAGGCGCAGCGGCGGTGCGCTCAGGAAAAAGCGGGTCCTGCCGGTCCGGTCCAGCCAAGCGGCCAGATCCGACAGGTACCAAAGCTCGCCCAGCGGCAAACCGAGCTTGAACAGGCAGTGATTGTGCAACGGCAGCAGCACGCCTTCGCTGCGCGGGGCCGCGGGCCTGTGCTCGACCACGGCATTGTCCGCCACCAGCGCCGCGATACCCGATGCCGTGATCCAGTCCAGAAGGTCGCCGTCCGCGCCGTCAAACTCTGTTCCGATCCGGGCCAGCGCCTCCGCATCGGGCGCGTCACCCATTTTCCAGAGTTCCCGCGCAAATCCGGTGTGCAGGCACATGATGTCGCCCGGACCGATCTCGACCTTGAGCACATCGAGGGCATGCAGAAGATCGCTCCGTCCGATCTGCCTTCGGGCCGGGCCGAAGGCCTTTTCAAGATCGACCAGAACGCCCCGCCCCTGAACGCAGCTTTCCGCCAGCCGGTCGATGCCAAGCGGGTTCTCACCCGAGCGCCCGGTGTCGGCGTCAGGCGCGCTTACATCGACGCGCGCCCGATAGCCGTTGTAGTAGACCTCTTCGTTGATCCCATCGCCGTCGGCATCGAAAAGCGCGCCATTGTGGGCAAGAGAATCCCACTGGGTGGAGTACTGGCTGTAGATGGTGATGACATCGTCGCAGGAGACGTCCACGACGCCGGCGTGTTCCTGTTCCACACGGTAGTGATACGCCTCGCCGTGACGGCGGACCACCGGTCGGATGGTCGGCGCTTTCCGGTTGGGATTCAGAACATTGCGTCCGGGAATATCCAGCGGGAGGCTGAGACAGAAGGCGAGGCCCTCGCGGATTTCCTCGGCCGCCTTTCGACGGCGTTCGGGCGTGATCAGGTTCAGCCGCCCAAGACGGTCATCCGGCCCGAAATCACCCCAGTTCGATCCGGGCGGGCGATGTCGAAATCGCCGCTGCCCGCCATTATCCTCAGTCATGTTTTCAGGCCTCCATTCAACCGACCGTCACGCGGGGGTTACTTGCCGGGAACGGCAGCCATCATCCGGTCAAAAAGCTCCTGTCCGGGAAGCCCTTTCGCCTCGGCCTCGGCAATCCACTCCTGCCAAAGCGGCACGCCGGCCAGATTGCGGAACTTTTCGCGCTCTGCGTCTGAGAACGACACGATCTCAAGCCCGTCATCGCGGAACGTCTGCAACGCCTTGTCACCGGCAACCCCGTAGGCCTCCGCGTAGGCCGCATAGGCCACTTCCCGCGCCTCAAGCGCAATGTCGCGATACTCCTGAGGCAGCGTGTCCCATGCGGTCATGCTGACCACCCACGGGCAATTCACCGTGCCGGGTGCCAGATTTTCGGTCACCCAGTCGGACGGCTCGTAAAGCCGATAGGACGCCATCGCGTAGTGCGCAATTGCGACCGAATCCAGCACGCCCTGCGACAGCGCCTGATAGGTCTCGGGGGCCGACAGCGACATCGGCACCGCCCCGGCCTTTTCATAGGCGGACCCAAGCGGGCCAAGCGCACGCACCCGAAGCCCTTCAATCGCCGCGACGGAATCCACCGCATCGCCCCGGCCGATCAGTTCCATCTGCGGCAGGACGGAAGAGATCATCCACTTGGCATTCCAGCGGGCCAGCTCTGCCTCGACGGCAGGGTGCGAATAGACCGCCTCATGTGCGGCCCGTTGATCGGCCGGATCCTTGAACGGCAGGAACGGCAGCTCGACCACCATGGACGCCGGGTGCTTTCCAGGATGGAATCCCCCGCAGTAATTCGCGACCTCGAAGGCCCCGAGTTGCAGATTATCAAGATTGTTCCGCGGCGCCGACAACTCTCCCCCGTAGTGGATCGAGATCTGAAACGCGCCGTCCGTGCGGCGGGCAATTTCCTCTGCCCAGGCCTCGGCTCCGGCGGTGGCTGCGCGCGGCGTACCCCATGTGGATGCCTGCCACCGGACGTCCTGCGCCTGCGCCGAGGTTGCTCCGGCCAGCAGAATTGCCCCGGCGATGAACGCCGCGGGCGTTGTGAGTGCTTCGAGATAGGTCACGTAAGTCTCCTCCGATTCGCGATCTCCCTCAGCAACCGTAGCAAAATTTTGGTACCGCGTGCAATACAGCGTGAAGAACTTGTGACGCGACAAACCGAAGAGAACCGGCTGACAACAGCTTTACCCCCATAAATACCTGACAATAAGCCATATATCCCCGTCAAAAAATATCCTGTTGCATTTCAAGCCTCACGGTCAATAATGCACACGTGTGCTAAATAGGATGAGAAAATGAGTGAAAGCTTCTTGATCGGCAACGGCTCCGGGTTCTCCGGCGACCGGATCGACGCACCGATCCCGGTGGTTAAGACGCTTGTCGAAGACGGCAGGCCAGCGGCGATCTTCTTCGAGGTTCTGGGCGAGCGTACGGTCGCTCTGGCCCAGCTCGAACGCACGGCCTCCAATGACAGCGGCTACGAGCCCATGCTTGAACCGTTGCTCGAACCCATTCTGAAAGACTGCTTTGACAACAGCATCAAGATCATCGGCAACTTCGGTGGCGCCAATCCGATGGGGGCCGCACGCTGCATCAGTCGGCTGGCGAAAAGACTCAAACTCTCCGGGCTCCGTGTCGGCGTGGTGACGGGCGACGACATCCGGGAACGGGTTTCGTTGGATGAACTCGAAGTTTATGAGGCGGATGAGGGCATTGACGTCCATGACGGCACACTCGTGTCGGCGAATGCCTATCTCGACGCCCAGCCGCTTGTCGACGTGCTGGCCAAAGGGGCCGATGTCGTGGTTTGCGGCCGCACCGGCGATCCGTCGCTGGCATTGGCACCCCTGATCCATCATTTCGGCTGGTCGGCTGACGACTGGAACCTGCTGGCCGCGGGCGCGACCGCAGGACATCTTCTGGAATGCGGGTCGCAAGTCTGTGGCGGGGTGTTCTTCGAACCCGGCTACAAGGAGATCCCGTGCCCGGAAAACATCGGCTTTCCAATTGCGGAAATCGGCGCGGACGGCTCGATCATCATCGGCAAGGCCGCAGACACCGGCGGGCTTGTCGATGTGCGCACCATCAAGGAACAGTTGCTCTACGAAATCCACGACCCGTCGCACTACATCACCCCGGACGTGACCGTCGACCTCAGCAACGTGACCCTGCGGCAGGTGGCCGAAGACCGCGTCCAGATCCTTGGCGTGTCGGGCCGCGCCCGTCCCGAAAAGCTCAAGGTCACGGCCTGTTTCGGCGGCAGCTACCTGGGAGAGGGCGAGGTGTCCGTCGCCGGCCCCAATGCGCTGGCCCGCGCCGAGGCCACCCGGCAGGTGCTGCGCGACCGGCTGAAGTTTCGGGGCCTCGATGTGACCGCGCGTTTTGACCTGATTGGTATATCAAGCGTGCATGACGCCGACGATGGCGCGCTCAGCAGGCAGGATCACGGGGCAGGCCCGTCAGACATCCGCGTCAGGCTGGCCGCTGCCGGATCGAACCGAAACGATGTCGAGCAATCCGCCCGCGAGGTGCTGGCGCTTCTGTGCTGCGGCACGGCGGGCACAGGCGGGGCAAGATGGCGCGTCACCCGCAGGGTCGTGACGCGATCCTACCTCGCGGAACGGTCCGCGATCGAAACCCAATCCCAGTGCTTTGCCAGCGAGGATCTGCTGTGACTGACAACGACCCGATTATCAGAGTGCCGCTGCATGAGGTCGCGCACGGGCGCGCCGGCGACAAGGGCAACAGGCTGAACATCAGCATCATTCCCTACAAGAATGGCGCCTTTGCCCCGATCGCTGACCAACTGACCGCCGAGCGCGTGCATGACGTTTTTCGCTATCGCGGCACCACGAAAGTTCAGCGCTACGACCTGCCGCAGCTGCACATCTTCAATTTCGTGATCGACAATGTGCTGGAAGGGGGCGTGAATTCCTCGCTCAATCTCGACGGCCATGGAAAAACCCTGTCGTTTCGCCTGCTCGCCGAAGAAGTGGATGTTCCGGAAAGCGCGCTGCACAGCGCAAGCCCCTACCGGAGGTCGCCGGAATGACGGCCTCTTCCATCGAGACGTCCGACACCAGAGCGGCCATCGCGGCCCATGTGACGCGCGACCTGCCGGAACTTGAAGATATCCGAAATCGCGACCTGCGCGCCAAGGTGGTGGAGGCGTGGAGCTATGCATTGGCTGAGGAAGGGCTGCGCCGCATATCCGACATGGAAGGATGCGGCTCTCCGGGTCGGCTTCAGCTCAGGACCGGCAGCCAGCTCACCCATATCCGGGCGGTGACAAACATGGCCCGCGCCAGTGGCGAGGCGCTGAAAGCGTCGGATCCGGATCTGCCGCTTGACGTCGATATCCTGATAGCAGGAGGGCTTTTGCACGACGTGGGAAAGCCCTTTGAATTCAATGCCGCGCGACGGGCAGGGTGGACCGACCGGCCGTCTTCCTGCGGTTTTCCCGCCATGCGTCACCCGGCGCATGGCTGGCACATCTGTCTCACGGTTGGCCTGCCCATCGAGGTTGCGCATATCGCCGGAGCGCATTCGCACGAAGGCGAGCACCTGCAACGGTCACTCGAGTGCATTCTGGTGCACCATGCGGACTTCGCCTATTGGAAAGCCCTGAAAGTCTCTGGACTGCTGATTGATCCGCCTCTGTCCTGACAGTGTCGGCGGCGCTTTGCGCAAGTCTATCCGCCGCACGGTCTTCGGTCGTCGCGGCACCGGGAATGCGGCCAACGACGATGCCGCACCCCGCAATAGGGTCCGGGCATGTGTGCCGTGTCAGATCAGATCAGGCCCTTGCATAACGTGGTGGTTCACCGCCTCTGCACAGGCTGCCGGGTCCTCGACAAGGGCATAGTGCCCAAGGCCGGCCAACGGGATCGCCCGCCCATGGCGCGCAACGTTGGCCGCATCCTGCGCCATCCAGAATGGCGCGGCCGCATCTCTTGTGCCGGTGAAGAGGCTGACCGGCGCGCGTGCTTGGGCCAGCGACTCCAAGGCCCCCGGACGGCTCAGCGCCAGCTCCGTCTGTGCCGGAATCGCGTCCGCCGTTTCGTCCGCCATCGCCAGGATCTGTCTTCGCGCCGCCTTGGGATCGGGACCGCAGAGAGGCGCCAGCCGCTGCGCAAGAGCGGCCGCGCCACCAGTCACAGCAACGTCCCGAGCAAGACGCAACCGGCCTTCGCGCTTGGCGGGATCGTCGGCATGAGGGTTCAGTCCGAACAGGATGAACTGACTGGCGAGCAACCTGTCGGCCAAGTGCGCCGCCACCAGAGCGCCAAGTGAAAAGCCGCAGACAACCGCGCCGGGCAGGCAGGCTGCCCGCAGTTCCGGCAGGTAATCCTCGACTGCGGGACGCCGCAGGGCGACGGGTCTGCACGAGGCGGAGGGCACGCCAAGCGCATCCAGCAACCCGTCGAACACCGCATCGGTGCACAGCGTCCCGGACAACAACACCCATGGCCGCCCGTCCGTCAACTCAATAGCCATGGGCCGCCTTTGCCGGAGGCGTGGCCGGGGCACGGTCGCCCAGCACAGCGCCGACCGCGCCGGACATGCTGCGTGTCAGATGCCCAAAGTCATTGCCCGGCGTGACAAGCGCGCAGCCCTGAGCATGGCGGGCCCTTGCGTCCTCGGCGTCGGCGCAAAAGATACCGACAGGCACGCCTTTGCGCCGCGCCGCGTCCAGCACCTTGGTGATCGCCGCCTCTGAACCCGGACGCGATGACCCCACGTGACCGTCGATGGAGAACGCCAGATCGTTGGGCCCGACATAGATCATGTCGATCCCGTCCACCTCAAGGATGTCGTCGATCCGGTCGACGGCCTCGGCGGTTTCTATCATCGGGATGGCCATCACTGTCTCGTTGGCCAGAGCGACATAATCCTTGCCGCCATAAAGCAACCCGCGCGAGGGGCCAAAACTGCGGTTGCCATGCGGCGGGTAGCGGCAGGCGGCAACAAAGGTGGCAGCCTCCTCAGGGGTCGAGATCATCGGGCAGATGATCCCGTAAGCCCCGGCATCGAGCAGATGCATGATCTTGGCCGGATCAAGGTCCGGCACCCGCACCAGCGGCACCGCCGGGGTGGCCGAAAGCGCCTGTAGCATGTGCAGCGCCTCCTGAAAGCCCATCATCCCGTGCTGCAAGTCGACGGTGACCGAATGCGCACCGGAATGTCCGATGCCTTCGGCGGAATAGCTCGACCCGATGGAGAGCCAGCCGTTGACCACGACCTCTCCCGCCGCGAGGCGGTTTTTGACAAGGTTCTCGCGCATCATCCGGCCCGCTTGTAATCGGGCAGCAGCGCCGCCTTGGCCACGTAACCGCCAGCGTCGAGCGCCTGTCCCGCCGCGCGCGCGGAAGCGAGCACCGCATCGCTGAACTGCGGACGCTTGCGATGGTCGCCAGACACCACGACCAGCGCCTCGGCAGGGGTGTCGCCCAGCGTTTCGATGCTGCGGACCACACCGGCGGGGATGGAATAGGTGTCGCGCGCGTCCAGATCGACGGTGACATCGGCACCCTCGTTGAGGCTCAGCCGCAGCTTGCCGGAGCGGAGGATCAGCACCATCTTGTCGTCAAGCGTGAAGGGGCTGACCTTTTGACCCGCGCCGATGCGCAGCCATTCCACTGAAAAACCGTGCGGATTGGTGATCGGCGAGGCGTGATCGCGATTCTGGGTCAGGCCGAAACCGATCACCGGGGCGATTTCTGCCCCGCAGCCGGGCAGGGCGGCGTCGACAAAGGCAGGCCGGAAATCGCGCGCCTCGGCGGTGACCACCCGCTGCATCATCTCTTCGCGCGATACCTTGCGCAGGTCCGCGAATTCACTGTCGGGCATCGGCGGGATGCGTCCGCTTTCGTCGGGCACCTTGTCGCCACGGCTGGCGTCGATCAGCGTGTTGTCGTTAGAAATAAAAAGCCCGTAATCCGCCGCCTCGCGGATGATTTCGGGGTGAAAGATCACGCCGCCGGTGTTGTCGCCGCCCAACACGGTGAACAGCCAGCCATCGTCCGGCCCGGCATTGGTGAAGCCGCGGAAAATCCATGTCGGGACCGAAACGATGTCACCTTCGCGGCCCAGCACCTCGTTTTCGCCGTTCGGACCCCAGCGAAAGGTCCACTCGCCTTTCTGCACGATGAACACCTCGGCGGTGAAATGGATGTGCAGGTTGTTGGTGATGCCGTTGGGCATGGCGGCTGCCCCGATGTTGAAGCCATGCGGCTCCGGCAGGTTGATGACCTGCTCATCGGACGAGGTCACACCGGGGCCGATGATCGAATAGTTTTCCTTGAGGTGTGATCCGGGCTTCTTGCAGTCGATAAAGGCCACGGTGCAGGAGACATAGTCATCCCGCGTGATGTGCCGCGCGTCGGCGTCGGTCTGTGAAAGTTGAGACATCCGATTTTCCTTTCCTAAGGCTCAAGCGTCGATGCGCTGGCCGGACTTCTTGTCAAACAGGTGAATGCGTGCGCCGGGTTTCGGTGCAAAGGCGCAGGGCGCGTTGATCGGGGCGTCGAAATCCGCCGGTCCGCGGGCGCAGATCGAGGTGGTGCCGTCGCGCAGCGTGGCCAGCGTCGAGTCTCCGGTCAGTTCCAGGGCGTAGAGCTTGCCCGCGATCGGGGCCTGGCCCTCGGTCACAAGCTGGAGATCCTCGGGGCGGACGCCCATCACCACGCCGTCACGGTCCGGACCGGACACCGGCAAAGCGACGCCGGGTGCGTTGAATACCCCGCCGGTGATGCGGCCTTCGACAAGGTTCATCGACGGCGAGCCGATGAAGCCCGCGACAAACAGATCGACCGGTTCCGAGTAGATCTTTTTGGGCGTATCCAGTTGCACGATCCGACCTTCGCGCATCACCGCGACGCGGCTGGCCAGCGTCATCGCCTCCATCTGGTCGTGGGTGACATAGACGGTCGTGACGCCCAGCTCGTGATGCAGGTGCTTCAGTTCCGCCCGCATGGTCACCCGCAGCTTGGCATCAAGGTTCGACAGCGGCTCGTCCATCAGAAAGATCTTGGGCGTGCGCACGATGGCGCGGGCCAGAGCAACCCGCTGGCGCTGGCCGCCCGACAGTTCCGAAGGGCGGCGTTTCAGCAAGGCTTGCAGTTCGACCTTCTCGGCGGTTTCCTGAACCCGTGCCTCACGCGTCTTGCGATCCATGCCGCGCAGCTTGAGCGGATAGCCGATGTTCTCGGCCACCGTCATGTGGGGGTAGAGCCCGTAATTCTGGAACACCATCGCGATGTCGCGGTCCTTGGGCGGCTTGTCGTTCGCCCGCTCGCCCGCGATCAAAAGATCACCCGAGGTGATATCCTCAAGGCCCGCGATCATCCGCATGGTGGTGGTTTTACCGCAACCTGACGGCCCGAGCAGGACAAGGAATTCGCCTTCTTCGATGGTCAGGCTCTGTTTCGGGACGGCAAGGAATTCGCCATATTTCTTTTCCACGTCGACAAGCTGAACTTCGGCCATTTCCGGGCCCCCTTATTTGACCGCGCCGGCTGTCATGCCGCGCGTGAAATGTTTCTGGATGAGCAACGCCATGATGAAGATCGGCACCGTGATCATGACCCCGGCGGCGCTCATCAATTCCCACAGGTCGCCGCGTTCGGTACGGAAGCTGACCAGCCCCACGGGCAGGGTGACGGCGTCGCGGCGCGTCAGGATCAGCGCAAACAGGAACTCGTTCCAGGTCAGGATAAAACAGAAGATGGACGAGGTCAGAATGCCGGGTGCCGCCATCGGCAGCACGATGTCGCGGATGACCCGCAGGCGCGACGCGCCATCGATCATTGCCGCCTCTTCGCTGTCGGTGGGAATGGCGTCGATAAACCCCTTGATCATCCAGATCACGAAGGGGGTCACGATGGCGAGGTTGACGATGATCAGAGCAGCCCGCGTATCCAAAAGGCCCAAAGAGCGGAACATCAGGAAGAAGGGCAGTACGATCACGACCGCCGGAATGAACTGGGTCGACAGGATCAGGAAGAACAGGAACTTCCGCCCCTTCACGCGGAACCGCGAGAAGGAATAGGCCGCAAGCGAGGCGCAGGGCACCGCGATCAGCACCGTGACAGAGGCCACGATCACCGAATTCATCACCATGTCGCCCAGGTTCCATGGGTCCGAAAACACGGTGACAAAGTTCGACAGCGTCGGGCTGAAATCCAGCGACAGGGAATAGGCGTCCTTGGGGCGTTTAAACGCGGTCAAAAACATCCAGGCGATCGGGAAGAGGACGATGGTGGAGATCAAGAGCAGCAGCGCGCGCT
Organism: Antarctobacter sp.; assembly: GCF_048262615.1. Taxonomy (GTDB): domain Bacteria; phylum Pseudomonadota; class Alphaproteobacteria; order Rhodobacterales; family Rhodobacteraceae; genus Antarctobacter. Next base: position 21,742 of record NZ_JBLXFB010000020.1, on the reverse strand, counting down.
CGACCCACCAGAAAACGGATTTGCTCATGCCGTGGCCATCTTTCTTTCGCTGAGCAGCATCCGGACGTACCAGATCGAGATCAGCATCATGATTGCTGTGAGGATCCAGGCCAGCGCCGAGGCATAGCCCATGTCGAACCATTTGAAGCCGACGTTGAAGATGAAGAACGCCAGCGTTTCGGTCGATGTGCCGGGACCGCCGCCGGTCAGGGTGACCACCTGGTCAAACATCTTCAGCGCGAAGATCGTCTTCAACACGGCAATCACCAGCAGCACGCCTTTCATCTGCGGCAGCACGATGCCAAAGATGATCCGCAGGCTGGAGGCGCCGTCGATGCGGGCGGCTTCTTCGGTTTCGCGCGGCACGGAGGCCAGCCCGCCAAGACACATGAAGGTCATGTAGGGCGCCCAGTGCCAGACATCGGTCAGCACAAGAATGGCCATCGCCAGATCCGGGCTGGCCAGCCAGGGCACGCCTTCGAGCGCCGGAAAGACCGCGCCAAGGCCCTTTGCGATGACGCCGAATTCCGGGTTGAACATAAAGCGATAGCTGACCCCGATCAGCGCCGGACTCATCGCGAACGGCAGAATCAGGATCACCCGTGTGAACGTGTGCATCTTGCCCTTGCGCCGCAGCAACAACGCCAAAGACATGGCCAGCACGAGGGTCAGGGCAACGCTGGTCACGACAAAGATCGTGGTGACCCAGAGCGAGTTCTGAAAGCCCGGCTCGGTAAAGGCGAAGCCATAGTTGTCAAGGCCGACGAACTCTCCGGGGCGGCGTTGTTTGGTCAGGTCCCATTCGCGGAACGAGGTGACCAGCGAATAGGCAAGCGGATAAAGCGTGGTGGCCAGCACGATCAGGAATGCCGGGACCAATAGCAGGTAAGACAGGGATCGATCCTGCATGACGCACCTCTGTAAGATTGAGAAAGTGGCGCGCGCGGGGAGCAGCGCGCGCCAGTCGCCCCGGATCAGCGGATTCGCTTGATCTCGTCGGCGGCATGGTTCAGCGCGGTCGCCGTGTCGGTCTCCTCACCGCTGGCAAGGCTGGAAATCGCGGTTTCGAGGATCTCGGAGACACGCGGCCAGTTGTCGCCGAACGCCATGCCTTCGGCTTTCTCCAGCGCGTCGGCGGCCGCCGCATGCATGCCACCCCAACGAGCGTTGACCTCTTCGTCGCGCAGGTTCGAGAAATGCACCGCAACCACCTCATCAAGGCTGTCGTCGAGCAGAACATCGCGCTCCAGCGCCGGATCGGTCAGCCATCCAAGGTATTCGGCGGCAGCGTCCTTGTTGTCCGCGTGTTCGGTCACCGCAAAGACCCAGGTGTTGGTAAAGGTCGTCTTGGCCGCATCGCCCACCGATGGCAGCGAGGTAAAGCCAAGCTGATCGGCGCTGATACGCGATTGCTCGGGATCGGTCAGTTGCGAGCGGACCCACCACCAGACGGGCAGCATCGCGGAATTGCCCTGTTTGAAGCTGTTGACCGCGTCCTGCTCGACAAATGTGGCGGACCCGGCGGGGGCGATCTTTTCCTCGGTCAACAGGCTGATGTACTGCTTGGTCGCGGCTATCCCGGCCTCCGAGTTGAACAGCGGCTCGCCGTCTTCGCCGAACAGCTCGCCACCGTGACCCCAAAGCAGATTGATCCAGACCATCAGGTTCTGACCGTTCAGCTTGCCGTAGGGCAGCGCGATCCCCGAAGCGTCGGTCGACTCCTGTACCGCCTTGGCGGCGGTGACGACCTCTTCCCAGGTGCTGGGGGGTTCGACACCCGCCTGTTCCAGCAGATCAGTGCGATAGAACAACAGTTGCACGTGGCCGCGCACCGGCAGACCCACAAGCTCACCGTTCAACATGCCATGGCGAAGATGCGCAGCCGGGAAGTCATCAAGGTTGGTGCCCTGTGCGGCGATCTCGTCGCCGATTGGCTGCACCAACAGCGACAGGGACGGCACCCACTGATCCATGATCGAGACGACATCGTAGTCCCCGCCGGCGACCATTTCGGTTGTCAGCGCTTCTTTCATGTTGGGAAAAGGCACGTAGTCATAGACAACGTCGATGCCCGTAGCGGCCTCAAAGGCCTCGACCCGTGCTTCGTGGGCCTCGAACTGGCTGGATTTGACAGCCAGGACATGCACTATTTCGCCGTCATAGGGTTTGCCTTCGGTGGCTTCCCAAGCGTGTGCCCCGGTGGCGCAGAGTGCTGCGGTGATCGCAAGCGCGCTGGTTAGATGCTTCATGATTTCCCTCCCGATTTGAAACTTTGGCGACCATACCAGTCGCCTAATTTTTTGACAATAAAATTATCAATAATAATATTGATGGAGCTTTCCCGGACTATTGGGTAAAGTGCGAACAGGACCCAAAAACGAGGATCAACGATGCCGACGTCGCTGCTGAAGGACCTGGAAAACGACATTATCTTCGGGGTTTATCCGCCGGGCTCACGCATCACCGAAGACAGCGTCATGGAGGCGTATGACGTCAAACGTCACGTCGTCCGCCACGCCTTTGCGGAGCTTGAGAGCCACGGACTTCTGGTGCACCGGCCCCGTCGTGGCGTGGAAGTGGTCGACTACACGCCCGATGAGGTCGACGCGCTATACGATCTTCGAATCGTGCTTGAAACCGCCGCGGCCCGACGAACTCCTTTGCCGGTGGCTCCGGCCCTTATCGAACAACTTCGCGACATCGCCAGCCAGCACGAAGCCGCCCTCCGGCGTGAGGATTTTCGAGGCGTCTACGAGTTGAACCAGCGGTTTCACGAACGTCAGTACAGTTGCTGCGATAATCCGCGCTTGGCCGATCTGATAGCGCGGCACGCCCGCATGGCCCAGCCGATCCGGGTCGTGAAATACGACGACAAGGGCCATATGACCGCAATCGTCGATCAGCACAGGGCCATCATTGACGCGATGACCCGCACGTCCACCGACGCGTATGAGACCGCTGTCCGCAATCACTTGCCCGCGTCCGCCGAGGCCTATCGGATTCTCTACGAACGCCGGTTCGGCCAACGCCGGGCGGGCAGGCCGTGAACCTGCCTGCACAAACACCATGAAAAGCTGGTGCCGCAAACTCGGCCTCTAGATGTAAGGCGACGCGGCCCATCCGGTCGGCGTTCTCCGGCATTTTTGCTTCGTGCCATTGGCCGATATGACGACTGATAATCAGAGTTATGTTAATTATCAGAATACTCTGATGCCGCCGCCGTTCCAGAAAACCTGTCGGACATGCCACCATGTATCTTCGCCATGAAGACCTGCGGGTCAGCTTATCTCTAGGCGCGGATCGCGCAAGCTGCGGGCCATGAGGCTCGTCTGATCCCGGCGCTCTACGTCAAAGCCCCCCAATCTGCCCAATCAACGGCCCGACGACGGCGCGCGGAAAACCCGCCACGCAAGAGGAACCAAACAGGCCGCAAGACTCAGCTTCAGGGCATCGCCCAACAGGAATGGCAGAACGCCCCATTCCATCAGCGGCTTGTCCCAGCCGAACAGAACGCCGAGCCACAAGACACCGGGCAGGTAGATGACAATGTTCCCGCCCAGCAGGGCCAGGGCCATGCGCGGCGGAGTCCTGTCCCAGCCCGCGCGGGCAGCCAGACCCAGTGTCAAAACAGCGAGAACATACCCCACCAGGTATCCGCCAGTCGGACCGGCCATGTAGCCCAGGCCGTTAACAGAAGCAGAGGACCCGGCAAAGATGTCCAGCCCCAGCGTCCCACACAGCAGGTAGGCGAGGATCGTGACCACGCCCAGTCGCGGCCCGTACACCGCGCCCATTGTCAACACCGCGAAGGTTCCCATGGTCATCGGGACAGGCCACATCGGCACAACCATCTTGGCACTGACAGCCATACCCACCACCCCCAGCACCACAAGTCCCAGTTTGTGCAAGGCCATCTTGGCAGGCGTATCGCCCAGCATCGCTTCGGCCAGCACGGCGCGTTTGTTCGTAGCCAACATTGCAAGCTCCTCAGGCTGTGGTCCGCCAGGACGGCGTTTCCCTGGCAAAGAAGGCGGCAATGCCCTCTTGCGTTTCCTTTGTTTCCCAGCGGTCGGCAAGGGCGCCCGCCGTTATGTCCGCGGCCTGCATCGGGTCCGGACCGGCAAGGTTCCGACACAGCGCCTTGGCCGCCGCAACGGCACCCGGCGCGCAGTCGAGAATGGCGGACACTTCCTCTTGTACCGCATCGGCAAGCCCGTCAGACGTGCAGATCCGGGCCACCAGACCGGCGCGCATCAAAAAAGCCGCGTCAAACGGGCGCGCGGTAAAGAACACCTGCCGGGCAAAGGCTTCGCCCATGCGGCGCACGACAAAGGGGCCGATGGTCGCCGGGATCAGGCCAAGCCGGGTTTCCGTCAGCGCAAATCGTGTGTTTTCCTCGGCGATGACGATATCGCAAACCGCGATCAACCCGATGCCGCCGCCATAGGCCGCACCGTGCACCTGTCCGATCACCGGCTTGGGCAGCGCATCCCACAGCCCCAGCATCCGCGCCAGCGATTTTGCCTCCTGCATCTTGCCCGACCGGTCTTTTTCAGCCTGCGCGCGCATCCAGCCCAGGTCCCCACCGGCGCAAAAGCTGCGCCCCTCACCGGTCAGGATCACGGCGCGGACTGCCGTGTCCGCACCCAGTGACAGCGCCGCCTCTGTCAGTTCGGCGATCATCGGGGCATTCATCACATTGTGTTTGTCGGGCCGCGCCAGAGTGACCGTCGCCACGCCGCGCGCATCTTGGGTTACGCGAATGGTTTCAAAGCTCATGCCGAATGCTCCTTGAGAGGGGCAGGATTGCCGGAGAGACCGGCAACCAGACGCTCGGCCTGTGCCAGGCGGTCCAAGTCGATCCCGGTGCGCAATCCGCGTTCTGCGAGGAACGTGGCCAGAGTCCGCGTCGATAGATTGCCCCTTGCGCCGGGGGCATAGGGGCATCCGCCCAGACCGCCCACCGCGCCGTCGAACGTCCGCAGGCCAAGCTCCAGCGCAACCGCGACACTGTCCAGCGCCTGTCCGCCGGTATCGTGAAAATGCCCGGCAAGGCGCGCGGGCGGGATGAAGTCGAGAACGGTTTCAAGCATGGCAAACACCGCCTCGGGTTTCGCGCGACCGATCGTGTCGGCAAGCGAGATCTCGTAGCATCCCATCTGATCCAGCGTCACGGCCACGTCTCGGACCTGTTCCGGGTCCACCGCGCCGGAATAGGGGCACTCTACCGCGCAGGACACGTAGCCTCGTACAGGCAGGCCAGCGGCGCGCGCCGCCGCCATCAGCGGGGCGAACCGATCAAGGCTTTCCGCGATCGAACAGTTGATGTTCTTCAGGCTGAACGCCTCGGAGGCCGAGGCGAAAACCGCGACTTCATCCGCCCCGGCCGCAAGCGCCCGTTCGAAGCCTGTCAGGTTCGGCGTCAGAACCGCGTAGCGCACGCCCGCCTTGCGGGTGATACCGTCCATCAAATCGCCCGCATCGGCCAATTGCGGCACCCATTTCGGGGAGACAAAACTGGTCGCCTCGATCCGGTCGAACCCGACAGAGGACAAGATATCAATCAGCGCGATCTTGTCCGGCGTCGGAATCAGCGAGGTTTCGTTCTGCAATCCGTCGCGCGGGCCGACTTCAAAAATACGGACATCGCGGGTCATAGGGCCACCTCCGTTTCGAAATTGACAAGGATCGCGCCCCCCTCGACTGCGTCACCCGCAGCGCAGAGCACCTCGGCCACGGTGCCGGCCCGCGGGGCAATCAACGCGGTTTCCATCTTCATCGCCTCCATCACGCCCAGCCGCGCCCCCTCGGTGACTTCATCCCCGGCGGCAACGTCAAGCGCGACGATCATGCCGGTCATGGGGGCCACCACGCTGTCGCTGGTATCGACAAGCGTGGCGCTGCCTGATCTTGGATCCGGAAGCAGAAACTCGCAGGTGGTTGCTTTGGTCAGGACAGAGACCAACAAGACCCCGTCCCGTCGGGCAAGGCAGACGGAGGCAGAGACCTGCGCATTTGTCGTTCCGCTGCGGGCAGAGAATGCCGCGCCATCAAAGACAATATCCCGCAGGCCGATGATGTCCTGCCCGTCTTGCAGCAATGTCACCAACCCTTCTGGGGACAGCGTCAACCGGCAACACAGCGGTTTGCCGTCGTGCAACAAGGTCAGGTCATGCACCGCATCGCCCCAAAGCCGCCAGCCCAAGTGCGGCGAGGCCGGTTCGATCCCCAGCGCCGCAAACGCGGCAATGGCAATATGCACGCCGCCCGGCTCCGGGGCGGTCACGAGGTCCGCCAGATCACGCTCGATCAGACCGGTGTCGAACTGCCCGGCGGCAAAGCCCGCATGATCCGTCAACGCTGCAAGGAAACCCGCATTGCTGACGGTCCCGACCACATGCGTCTTGCGCAGCGACGACAACAGCGACAGGCGCGCGCTGTCGCGGTCGGTGCCATTGGCAATGATCTTTGCGATCATCGGATCGTAGAACGGGCTGATCACATCGCCCCCGCGTACGCCGGTGTCATTGCGGGCATGATCGCTGAACGCAAGGTGCTCAAGCTTGCCGGTGGCGGGCAGAAACCCGTTGGACGGGTCTTCGGCGTACAGCCGCGCCTCGAAGGCATGGCCCGTGATCGACAGGTCTTTCTGCCGCAGCGGCAGTCGCTCACCCGCAGCCACCCGGATCTGCCATTCGACGAGGTCGACGCCGGTGATCGCCTCTGTCACCGGGTGTTCGACCTGAAGGCGGGTGTTCATCTCCATGAACCAGAACCCGTCCGCGCGCAGCGGGCCAGATCCGTCGGCAATGAACTCGATGGTCCCCGCGCCGGTATAATCGATGGCCTGCGCGGCTTTGACCGCCGCATCGGCCATGGCCCGACGAACGTCATCCGTCATCCCCGGCGCGGGGGCTTCCTCGATCACCTTCTGGTGGCGCCGCTGCAACGAACAGTCCCGCTCGAACAGGTGCACGACCTGGCCGTGATTGTCGCCAAAGACCTGCACCTCGATGTGGCGCGGGGTGGTGATGTATTTCTCAATCAGCACATGCGGGTCGCCAAAGGCGCCCTGCCCCTCGCGCCGCGCAGATGTCAGCGCGTCGGCAAAATCCTCGGGCCGGTCGACCTTGCGCATGCCTTTGCCGCCGCCCCCGGCGCGAGCCTTGATCAGCACGGGATAGCCAATGCGCTCGGCCTCGGCCGACAGGAACGCCGGATCCTGGCTTTCGCCCTGATAGCCGGGCACGACGGGAACGCCCGCCTGTTCCATCAGGTCCTTGGCGGCGTCCTTCAGGCCCATGGCCCGGATTGCCTGCGCCGACGGGCCGATAAAGACCAGCCCCGCCGCCTGCACCGCGTCGACAAAATCCGGGTTCTCGGACAGGAACCCATATCCCGGATGGATCGCCTGCGCACCGGTCTGCCGTGCCGCATCGATGATCCGACCGGCCAAAAGATAGCTCTCCGCGGCCGGTGACGGCCCGATGTGGATCGCCTCGTCGGCCAGCGTGACATGCAGCGATCCTGCGTCGGCGTCGGAATACACGGCCACCGTGGCAATTCCCATGTCGCGGGCGGTGCGGATGATCCGGCAGGCGATTTCGCCACGGTTGGCGATCAATATCTTTGAAAAGGTCTGGGTCATCGTCACATCCTGAACAGGCCGAATTTCGTATCCCCGACGGGCGCGTTCAGCGCCGCGCGCAGCGACAGGGCAACCACGTCGCGGGTCTTGCGCGGGTCGATGATCCCGTCATCCCACAGTCGGGCCGAGCCATAGATCGGCTTGGACTGCTGCTCGAACATGTCGAGCGTGGGTTGCTTGAAGGTTGTCTCGTCCTCTGCCGACCAGGTGCCGCCCTTGGCCTCGATCGCGGCGCGTCGGACATCCGCCAGCACGCCAGAGGCCTGCGCACCCCCCATCACGGCAATCCGTGCGTTGGGCCACATCCAGACGAACCGGGGCCCGAAGGCGCGCCCGCACATACCGTAGTTGCCCGCGCCGTAGGATCCGCCGACAATCACCGTGATCTTGGGCACCGAGGCGGTCGACACCGCCGTGACCAGTTTGGCGCCGTCTTTTGCGATACCGCCCGCCTCGTATTTCGAGCCGACCATGAAGCCTGTGATGTTTTGCAGAAACAGCAGTGGGATCTTGCGCTGGCAACACAGTTCGATGAAATGCGCGCCTTTGGTAGAGCTTTCGGAAAACAGCACGCCGTTGTTGGCGATGATCCCCACCGGCACCCCGTCGATATGAGCAAATCCGGTGACCAGTGTGGTGCCGTAGCGCGGCTTGAACTCGGCAAAGTCCGAGCCATCCACCAGTCGAGCGATCAATTCGCGCGCATCATAGGGGGTCTTTTCACTGGCGGGGACAATGCCCATGATTTCGTCTGCCGGGAACAACGGAACCTTGGGGGGCCGGAAATCCACGTCGGGCCGGGGCACCGGGCCAAGATGGCTGACGATCTCGCGCGCCAGAGCCAGCGCATGCCGGTCGTCGTCGGCAAGGTAGTCGGCCACGCCGGACAGGCGCGTGTGGGTATCTCCGCCGCCCAGAGTCTCGGCGTCGACGACCTCGCCCGTGGCAACCTTGACCAGCGGCGGCCCGGCCAGAAAGATCGTCCCCTGTTCACGCACGATGATCGTCTGGTCGCTCATCGCGGGCACATAGGCGCCGCCCGCGGTGCAGGACCCCATGACAACGGCGATCTGGGCAATCCCTTTGGCCGACATCCGCGCCTGGTTGAAGAAGATCCGCCCGAAATGGTCGCGGTCGGGAAAGACCTCGTCCTGATTGTTCAGGTTCGCGCCGCCGCTGTCGACAAGGTAGATGCAGGGCAGGCGGTTTTCCTCGGCGATTTCCTGCGCCCGCAGGTGCTTTTTCACTGTCATCGGGAAATAGGTGCCACCTTTGACCGTGGCGTCATTGCACAGGATCATGCAATCCCGCCCCTCGACCCGGCCGATCCCGGCGATGGCCCCGGCCGAGGGCACCTCGTCGCCGTACATGCCCGACGCGGCGAACAGCCCGACCTCCAGGAACGGAGACCCGGCATCCAGAAGGCCCTCGATCCGGTCACGCGGCAGGAGTTTCCCGCGCGAGACATGCCGCTGGCGCGACCCTTCGGAACCGCCCTTCATGATCTGCGCCGCCCTGTCGGCGACCGCAGCGTACTGCGCCTCCATTGCGGCGGCGTTCTCGGCAAAGTCCGGCGTGTTGGGGCCTAGGCTGCTTTGCAAAATGCTCATCTGTTTTCGGTCTCCGTGTCTTGTCTGCGCACGGCTCTCCCGTCCCTTCAGGTGAAGGGTGAAAAAGCCTGCGTCGGGAAAGCGGGTGCGCTGTTACCGCGTCATCAGATCGGGCAGAAAAAGCGTGATCTGCGGGAAGGACAGCAACAGGATCAACACGACAAGCTCCATCCCGAGAAACGGCAGGATGCCGCGAAAAATCGTGCCAAGGGGAACCCGTGTCTGGGCCGCTGCGACATAGGCATTCAGGCCCAGCGGCGGTGTCAGCAATCCGATCTCGACGGTCTTGGTGACGACGATCCCGAACCAGATCGGGTCATAGTCCAGTGCCATCGCCGTCGGAAAGGCCAACGGCATCGCCAGCGACAGGATCGCGAGCTGGTCCATGAACATGCCCATCACCAGCAACACCAGGATGATGATCCCCATGATGACCTCGCGGCGCATCTCTGTCGCGGCGACGAATTCCAACATGGCATGGGTGATACGCGTGAATGCCAGATAATTCGAGAAGATCGCCGAACAGGCCACAATGGCGACAATCATCACCGTGGCGCGGATCGCGCTGCTGATCGACTTGTTAAGCTGAACAAAGCTGAGCGTGCGCTGCATCAGCACGATAACCAGCGACCCCATCACTCCCAGCGCCGCCGCCTCTGACGGAGAAGCAATACCGCCGTAGATCGCGCCGATAACCGCCACCATCAGCAGCACCATCGGGATGACGTGACGGCTTTCCTTGACGGCTGTCTTCATGACGAAGGCCTCGCCTCTGGGGGCCTGATCGGTGGTATGCGCGATGATCTTGATCACCACGGCAAGACCTGAGGCGGTCAGCAGGCCGGGAAGGATGCCGGCGATAAACAGCTTGCCGATCGAGGTTTCCGTCAGCACGCCATAGACCACAAGGACAATCGAGGGCGGAACGACCACGGCAAGGGTGCCGCCGACGCTGACCACCGCCGCCGCGAGCCGATCGGAATAGCGGTGCGCCCGCATTTCCGGAAAGGCTGAGGCCGACATCGCCGCTGTCGAGGCGGTGGAACTGCCGACCAGTGCGGCGAGGATCACCGAGGCGGCGACCGTCGCCATGGCCAGCCCGCCCCTGACGTGGCCAATCCACGCCTGACAGGCGATGATGGCGCGTCGCGTGACATCCCCGGCGGTCAGAAGCTCGGCCATCAGGATGAACAGCGGGATGGCGACAAGGATAAACGAGGCGGAGCTGTCGAAGAATGTCCTCTCGAGCACCGCGAGGGCCGGGCGCATGCCCAGCTGGGCCGCAAGACCAAGCGTTCCGGCGATCCCCATTGCAAAGGCAATGGGCACGCGGAAGGCCATGAGCAGGGCCAATAGGACGAGGATGGCAATGAAGGTCAGCATATGTGGCCTTTGCGATTTCTTGGATGGAGGGCCGGCCGCCGGATGCGGCGGCTGGCCGTAGGCGGTGATACGAAGGGCGGCTCAGTTGCGGGTCAGGGTGCCGTAGCTTTCCAGAACCGTTGCGGCCTTGTCGTTATTGATGCGCTCGGCCCAGTCCGCGCTGACGGTCGTCAGTTGCTGCGCAATGTCGGCCAATTCCTCGTCCGTGAAGGTGTAGGTGTCGATGCCCTCTGCCTTCCATTCCTCGATCAGACCGGCAACCGAGGCATCCTGCGCTTCGGCGACGTGCTGCGCGGTCTCGCCGCCCAGCTTGAGCAGCGTGGCCTGCGTTTCCTCGGGCAGGCTGTCGAACAGGTTGCTGCGGACCACCATGACAAAGCTGTAGCCGCCGAAGGATCCGTTGGTGGAAATGTGGCTGACCACCTCGTTCAGCTTGTAGCCGGGCACAGAGGCCAGCGGGAACAGCACCGCATCAAGCCGACCGCGTTCCACAGCGGTGTAGACTTCGGGACCGGGGATCGAGATGCCGACGCCGCCAAGGGCACGCGCCGTCATCGCCTGTGTCGACCCGGAGGTGCGGATATCCTGCGCGTCCCAGTCGGCGGGGGCACCCAGCCGGGTCTTGGCCAGCACCTGGTAAGGCGGCAGGACAAAGCCAAAGATCGGCGTGACGCCGGTGGCGAGGATCTCGTCGCGCAGCGGGCCCGCGTCCAGCATGGTCTGAAGCGCCACCGTGCCCTCGACAGCCGAGCCGTAGTACCCCGGCAGCGCCACCACGGAATTGAGCGGAAGCACATCGGCGTGATAGGGCGTACCCAGCAGCGCCGCATCAAGGATACCGTTGTTCACCGCATCAAGCTGGGCCTTTGACTTGGCGGCCTGCTGCGACGGAAAGTGCTGGAACGTGATGCCTCCGCCGGTCGCCTCTTCGACAGCGGCCATCCAGCGGGTTGTGCCCTCGACGGAAACGATATGGCTCGTGGACTGGAAGTCGCCCAGGCGCAGCGTCTCGGCCTGGAGGCCCGTAGTTCCGAGCGTGATCGCGGCCATCAGCGCCGCTGCGAAAGACTTTGTGGTCTTCATTGTGTTTCTCCTCCCATGGATTTTGTTCAGGTGTCTGCCGCGACACGCGGATTCAGCGCATCGTGCAGCAGCCGCAGGACCAGCACGCCGCATCCCAAGGGGACGACGGCATAGGCCCATCCAAGCGGCCAATCGATCACGCCGTATTCCACGTCGCCGTGGGCAAGGGCGCCAAAGGCGAACTTTCCGGACATGATGGTGACGGCGGCAAAGAAGGCCGCCGGCAACAAAAGGCGCAGCTTTGCGATCACCATCCCGAATACGCCAGGAAGGCGTTCGGGGGTGAATTCCAGCGCCAGGTGGCCACCGTCGCGGAAAACCCGCGACAGTGACAGGGTGGCAAGGGCCGGCATCAGGTACAGTTCGGTCAGTTCGAACTGGATTTGCACCGGTCGATTGGCGATCAGGCGCAGCAGGATATCGCCGTTGATCAGCACCGCCACCGTGACAAGGCTGAGACAGCCCGCGAGGTGCAGCACGTCCTCAACCTTGCTCAGAACCTTTTCAAACATCGGCCTTGCCTCCCTTTGCCGTTGCAGTTGCCGGCCTCAGCGCTTGGGCAACTCGACGATGGCCGAGCCCATGGCCGACAGCTCACCGTCCTGCTGTTCGGCGCGCTGCTGGATCTCCAGCAGGTAACGACCGTCTTGCTCGAATTTGCGCGTCACGGTTCCGTGGATCAGGATGATGTCGCCTTCGGGATTGTGCCGACGGACCTGACACTTGGCCTGACGCAGGAAGGCGTCGTCGCCCATCCAGTTGGTAATCTGGTGCGTCAGCCAGGAGGTGCGCTCGGGGCCGTAGTCATAGGCGCCGGGGGCGCCGACCTCCAGTGCGAACTCCTCTTCCCAATGCACCCGCTCGGGGCAGTCGGGAATGCCGTATCGGTTTTTCGGGCCGGCGCTGGGATGCTTCTGCTGCAATTGCCACGCCAGCTTGTTTGCGCGGATGTAAAGACCACCCCAGCCCTGCGCATAAGCGATGAAACCGGTGGCGGTCATCGGCCCCTTGACCATGGTCGGCAGTTCTTCGCCCTCGGCGACGTCGTCCCAATAGCGGGTCTCAGAGCCGCGGATCGTCTCCTGCTCGTAGTATTTGTAGTATTTCTGAAGTTCCTCTTCGGTCCAGACGCGACGGCCCTTTTCCTTGGCTTCGGTATACTTGGTGCCGTTTTCGCGAGCCTGATCCCGGTCGGTGCGGAAACACCAGCTGTCGGCATCGGCCACGAGGTCACCCGTTGCGGCATCGTAAAAATCCACGTGGTAGATCTGCTGCACGGCGCGTCCGGCAAAACGGGTGTCATGTTCGATCAGATCCTTCAGCACAGCTTCGGTGCGGAATACCATGTTGCGGGTGATCGTCTTGTGCCAGTTCCAGTTGGCGCCGGACCACATGGCGTGGACACCCGGAAGACCGCCGACATACCCCGAAATGATCCGATTGGTGGCAAAGAGGAAGCTCGGCAATGCGATCACGTCCCCATATTTCGTGGTTTTCGCATAGTCGGGATCGCACCACAGCGGGTTGTCGTCGCCGATGCCGTGGGCGTAGTGGCGGATATTGTCGCGGGTCGCCTCGTAGCACCAGGGCTCAACCGTTTTTTCAATCTTCACGCCGATGCGCTTGCGCAGATCGTCCAAGCCTTCCTGCGTGATCTTTGGGAATTTCTTGTGGGTCATTTCGTTCATGTTCTACTTCTCCTCGGAACTTGATTGGGGCGCGCGGATCATTCCGCTGCGCGAGATTTCGTGGCTTCGCGGTCGCGCAGGATCTTGCGGTTGACCTTGCCAGCGGGCGTTTTGGGCAGATCGGTGACAAACTCGATCCGACGGGGGTATTCGTGCCGCGCGAGACGGGCGCGGACATGGTTCTGGATGTCCTCGACCAGACCTTCGGACTCGGGGTGCTTGAGGATGATGAACGCCTTCACCACCAGACCGCGCACCGTATCGGGTGCACCGACCACGCCACATTCGGCCACCGCCGGATGGCTCAGCAGCGCGTCTTCGACCTCGACCGCGCCGATGGTCCAGCCGGCCGAGATGATCACGTCATCCGCTCGACCGCCGTGGTAGAAATATCCATCCTCGTCGACACGACCCAGATCTTTGGTCGGGAACCATTCGCCACGCTTCTTCACCATTAGCTCGCCGGTCTCGCCGGGATCGGCAGACGTGCCGTCGCCGCGCTGCACCTCGACCTCGACGCCGGGCACGGCCTTGCCCATGGCACCGTCGCGCACCTCTAGATCGTCGGCGCCGGGATAGTTGGCGATGATCACGCCAATCTCGGTCGTGCCGTACATCGACCGGACCTTGGTGCCGAACACGCGTTCGACATAAGCGGCCGTCTCGGAGTCGATGGGTTCGCCGGTAAAGGACAGCTTGTCGAAGCAATAGGTGAACCGCTCGGCCTCACCGGAATTGCGCATCATGCGATAATGCGTGGCGGCGGCGGTCAGATTGGTGATCTTGAAGTCCTGCAAGGCCTTCAGCAGGCGAACCGGATCGAACTTGCCGCTGAAAGTGCCGGTCGAGACGCCCATCGCCAACGGGGCAAGCGTGCCATGCCACAGCCCATGACCCCAGGCCGGAGAAGACGGGCAAAAAAACCTGTCGCCCGGACGGATGCCGGTGGCGTAAAGCGCGGCGACCATCAGTGTCACGATCGACTGGTGACTGTGCTCGACCGCGGCGGGCAATGCGCGCGTTGTCCCCGAGGTGTATTGCAGGACCGCCAGATCGCGGCCCGCGGTGTCCCACTCGAATGTTGCCGGAAGATCGGCCAGCCCGTCGAGAAAAGCCTGATCGACCACGGTGACGTTCTTGGCGCCGCCCTCGATCGCCTCGGGCGCTTTTTCGGCGTTGGTGAAAAAGATCTCGGGCTTGCAGTCGCCGACGCGCAACCGGATACCGTCAGGACCGAACAGCGAGAACATCGGCACCGCGACAGCACCGGCCTTGATCACCCCGAACAGCGCGCAATAAAAGGCCAGCGACGGGTCAATCATCACCGCGACACGGTCGCCCTTGCCAAGTCCCCGGCCCTTCAGGAAATGCGCGATCTGGGATGACCGGCGTGAAACCTCCTCGAAGGTGACGATTTCATCTGCGCCATCCGAATGCGCGACCCGCAAGGCCACGGCGTCGCCCTCCGCATGCCGGTCGATACACTCATGAGCGATGTTGAACCGCTCTCGCGTGCCGTCGAACAGGGCCCAGAGCCCCTCCTTCGAATAGTGCTTCTGAGCGTCTGCGTAGGACGTGAAATTCGTCAGGCGGGTCATGTCGCGCTGCCTCCCAAGTCTCGTATCCGGTGCACCGCGAGGTGGTCATCCGGTTCGTTGACAACGGTAAGGATCGCAGGCAAGTATTGTCAATACGCTATTCTTATTGTATATAGACAATGAATTTCAGCGTAAACGAGGCGAGAAATGACCAACGACAAGACCAGTTCATCGACCAAACGGCAGGTGCCGGCGGTCTCCAGAGCATTGGCAATATTGAGGTTTCTGGCACGATCATCCGAACCGGTCGGCGTTAATCCCATGGCGCGCGAACTGGATCTCGTGCCAAGCACATGCCTGCACATTCTCCGGGTCTTGCAGGATGAAGGCCTGGTGGATTTCGATTCGAGCACCAAGCGCTATTCGATCGGAATCGGCATCCTGCCACTTGCCAGATCGGCCTTGCAGCGCAACTCGTTCTCGACGCTGATCCAGCCCAAACTGTCCAACCTGTCGGAAAAGTTCGGCGTCACCGGCATTGCAACCCAACTGGCCGAACCCAGCCAGATGATCGTGGTCGCGCTGTCGCAATCCACCCTTCCCTTCCGTCTTCAGGTCGATCTCGGCAGCCGCTTCCCGGCACTGATCAGTGCGACCGGCCGTCTGTTCGCGGCCTTCAACGTGGCGGAGAAAACCGCGCTCCGCGACGGGTTCGACAAGCTGGTCTGGGACCATCCGCCGTCCTTCGAGACGTGGCTGGACGAGGTTCAACAGGCGCGGGACCGCGGCTATTCCGTCGATCAGGGGAAATACATCTCGGGCGTGACCGTCGTGGCGGTCCCCTTCTTCCGACAAAACGGTGCAATGTCGCGATCCATTGTCGCCATCGGCATCTCCGAGAGGCTGAAGGACAAGGAAATCCCAAAGCTCGCCAAAGCCATGCAAACGGTCCGCGATCAAATACAGGACCTTCAGATCGATACAGGGAGTTAATCATTGACCAACCAAGACACGCCACCAGATGGCTGGAAGCCGATCCGGATCGAGGGCTTCATGGGGCAGATCGGCCCCCTGCTGCGCTCGACCGGATTCGAGGATCAAAACACCTACGGTTTCCAGACCAACGACGGACACAGGAACCATATCGACCTTGTGCATGGCGGCGTCCTGACCAGCCTTCTGGACCAGGTGGCCGCCATCGTCGCATGGAACGCGGCTGACCGGCAGCCCACGGTCACGGTCCAGATGGATACTCGTTTCCTTGGGGCTGCGCGGGCTGGCGACTTTCTTGAAACACGCGCCACGATCCGCCACAGCACGCGATCGCTGATCTTTGTCGATGCCGAAATCACGTCGGGCAACGGGCCGGTCGCGTCCGCGTCGGCCATCATGAAAATATCGTCTCAAGCGGGGCAGACAACATGACTGACACAAACACACGTTCGGGGCCGCTGGCCGGGGTCAAGGTTCTGGATTTTTCGAGAATCCTGTCGGGCCCCTATGCCAGCATGGTGCTGGCCGATCTTGGCGCCGAGGTGATCAAGGTGGAACCGCTGGACAAAGGCGACGAGACGCGAAACTTTCCGCCGTTCCAAGGCAAGCTCAGCCATTACTACATCGCGCTCAACCGGTCCAAACAAAGCATCGCGCTGAACCTCAAATCGCCCGAGGGTGTCAGGATCGCGCGGGATCTTGCGCGGCAGAGCGACATCGTGCTGGAAAACTTTCGCCCCGGCGTCATGGACCGGCTGGGTATCGGATACGAAACCCTGAAACAGGATAACCCGCGCCTGATTTACTGCTCGATCACCGGCTTTGGACAGAACAGCCCGCTTGGCGACAAACCCGCCTTCGACATTGTCGCGCAGGCCCTGTCCGGTGTGATGAGCGTCAACTGCGAACCGGGTCAGGCGCCGAACAAGCTGGGCGTTCCGCTGGGCGACATGGCCGGCAGCATCTTTTCGGTCTTCGGCCTGCTGGCGGCGCTGCACGAACGCAATGCAACCGGAACCGGACGCCATGTCGAGGTGGCGATGCTCGACAGCCTCATTGCCCTGCAAGGCTACCTGTCTCAGATCTATCTCGTTACCGGGCAGAGCCCGCAACCCGTCGGCACCCAGCACCCCAGCATCGTGCCCTACGGGTCCTTCCCGACATCGGACGGACACGTCATCGTCGCCTGCCTGACCGAGCGGTTCTGGCACAATTTCGCGCGCTGTCTGGATCATGACGAGCTGATCGAGGACGCGCGCTTCGCCGCTTACGAGTCGCGTCTCGCACATCGGGATGCCTTGCAGCAGATCATCCACGACCGGATGTCACGGGACACGACAGAATTCTGGCTGCAACGTCTCAGCGAGTTTGATGTGCCCAACGCTCCGATCCTGTCCATCGGCGATGCGCTGGAGCAGCCTCATGTCGCCGCCCGCGGGCTGCTGGAAACCGCCCATCATCCGACCGAGGGCAAGTTGCGTTTGGTCCGCAGCCCGATCCGGTTCGACGGTGAAGGACCCTCAGCGGCACGCGCACCCAGCTTGCTTGGGGAGAATACCCGCAGCGTCTTGAAAGAGGCCCTTGGCTGCGACGAAGCAGAGATCACAAGCCTTGCGGCGCAGGGCGTAATTCAGGGGGCGGATTGACCCCTTGTTGGCGCGCCGCGTGCAGCAATTTCCGGCAGCCCAGAACGAGGGCTCCGGGGCCTCTACCTCTACCCGACAATCCCGCGCAGGGGCAACTGGCGACATATCCCGATTGGCGGACGGCTTCGGCCCGCAGCTTACCCCGCAGCGTACGGCCAGCCCCCGCCACTGGCGCGAACTGCTGGACCATAGACAGGACAAAACGAATTTGGGCGCCCCTCAGCGGGACGCCCTCCATCACCTGAACGCTGGGCGGCTCTATTATGGGTCACCGTCCCATCCAGCCGCCGTCGACCACAAGGATCTCACCGTTCACATAGTCCGACGCGGCGGAGGACAGGAACACCGCCGGACCGGCAAAATCGGCGGGGGTGCCCCAACGGCCTTGCGGGATGCGCGCAAGGATCGCCTCGGAGCGGTCCGGATCGTCCCGCAAGGCCTGCGTGTTGTCGGTGGCGATATAGCCCGGCGCGATGGCGTTGACGTTCACGCCCCTGCCCGCCCATTCATTGGCCAGCGCCTTGGTCAACTGCCCGATCCCGCCCTTCGACGCCGCATAGCCCGGCACGGTGATCCCGCCCTGAAAGGTCAACAGCGAAGCGGTAAAGATGATCTTGCCCCTGCCCCGTTCAGCCATCCCGCGCCCGATTTCGCGGGACAGCACAAACTGCGCCGAGAGGTTCACCTCGATCACCTCGTCCCACCACTCATCCGGATGCTCTGCCGCTGGCTTGCGCTTGATGGTGCCGGCGTTGTTGATCAGGATGTCGGGTTTGACCCCATCCGCCTCGACCTGCGCGGCAAACCCCGTCACCGCCGCCCGGTCGGAAAAATCGTACTGGTAAGCGGTGAACTTGCGCCCCAGCGCCGTCACCGCCTGCTCCACCTCGGATCCCGGCGCCAGAGACGCGCTGACACCCACGATATCGGCCCCCGCCTGCGCCAGTGCCTCGGCCATACCGCGCCCGATGCCGCGTTTGCACCCGGTCACAAGGGCGGTTTTTCCGGTCAGGTCAAAGGCGTTCATCACGTTCATGCGGTCTCTCCGATCTTGATCAGGCTTTTCAGCGCGGTCGGGCTGGCGTCAAGGCTTTCAAAGGCGGCCTGAATGTCGCGCAGCGGGCTGACGTCGGTGATCACCGTTTCCGCGTCGATCTTGCCGTCCGCAACCAAGGCAATCGCCTTGTCGTAATCCTCGGGCTCATAGACCCGCGCGCCGATCAGCTTCAGCTCGCGCCAGAAGAACTGGAACATGTCGACGGTCGGTTTCTTGGCGTGGATCGCCACCATGATGATCCGCGCGCGGGTGGCGGCCACCGCCGTCATCGCGTCCACACCGGGCTGCGAGCCTGAGACTTCGAACACCACATCGGCACCCTTGGTGCCGGTGCGCGCCTCTATCACCGCTTTCAGATCCTCTTTGGCCGGGTTCACCGTGTCAAAGCCCAGCTTGCGCGCAATCTCCAGCCGGGTCTCATTGACCTCGGACAGCACCACCTTGCCGCCCGCCTCGCGCGCGACCATGGCCACCAGCACACCGATGGGGCCGCCGCCGATCACCACCACGTCCTCACCCGGCTGCACGGCGGCCATGCGCACGTCATGGCAGGCCACGGCGACGGGTTCGATCAGCGCGGCGTGGTCCAGCCGCATCCCCTCTGGCAGGATATGCAGCGTATGGGCGGGCGCGTTCCACAGTTCCTGCATGGCGCCATCGGTATCAAGGCCAAGGAACTTCTGGTTATGGCAGATGTGGGAATGCCCGCGCGTGCAGGCCGGGCAGGTGCCGCAAGGATCCAGCGGGCGCACCACCACGTTCTGGCCGGGCGTGACATTGGTCACGCCCTCCCCCACCGCCGCCACCACGGCGGACATCTCATGCCCGACGATGCGGTTCAGGCCGACGCGGGCGTCCATATTGCCGTGAAACACGTGCATGTCGGTGCCGCAAATGCCGCAATAGGCAATGCGCAATTGCACCTCACCGGGGCCGGGCGCGGGGGCCTCGGCCTGTTCAACGGTAAAGGTGCGGTTGCCGCGATAAAAGGCGGCGTCGATCTTTGTCATCCGTGCATCTCCTCATGAGCGGCTTGCAATCTGTCCCAGTCGAAAATCACCCCTGTGCCCGGCGTATCCGGGGCGACGGCCATGTGATCTTCGACAACCAAAGGGCGGGTTGTGTAGGTGTCGATGGGAAAGGAATGCACCTCGATCCAGCCAATGCCCTGCCCTGACACCAGACTGACGTGCAATTCCTGCATCCCGTGGCTACAGACCGGAATGCCATGCGCGCGCCCCAGCCCGGCAACCTGCAACCAGCCGGTGATCCCACCACAGTTGGACGCATCCGGTTGCAGAAAGCTCAAGCGCGCGTCGGCAACCGCGTATTCGAACTCATGGATCGTGTGCAGGTTCTCCCCCATTGCAAGGGGCATCCCCGTCGCCTCTGCGATACGGCCATAGCCCTTGTAATTGTCGGGGATAATCGGTTCCTCGAACCACGTGATGTCATAGGGGGCAAAGGCGCGCGCGGCCTCGATCGCCTGATCCACTTCCATCGAATAATTGGCATCGACCATGAATGTCACATCTGGGCCGATCACCTCGCGCACCGCTTTCACCCGCGCCACATCCTCGGCCAGCGTCGGCTGCCCCACCTTGATCTTCACCCCGTCAAAGCCGCCCTCCAGATAGCCGCGAATGCTGTCCAGCAGTTTCGGCAGGGGAAAGTTCAGGTCGATCCCGCCCGCATAGGCGCGACAGCGGTCCCCTGCCCCGCCCGCCATCTGCCACAGCGGCTGGTCTGTGCGTTTGCCGCGCAGATCCCACAGCGCGATATCGACGGCAGAGATTGCAAAGGACGCCACGCCGCCGCGCGCCACGTAATGCACATGCCATTGCATCGCGTCATACAGCGCCTCGACATCCGTCGCGGATTTGCCGACCAGAAACGGTGCAAGGTCATGTTCGATCATCGCCGCAATCGCGCGCCCGCCCTTGCCGCCGGTATAGGTATACCCGGTCCCCTCGCTGCCGTCCGCCAGCGTGATGGTGGCGGTGATCAACTCAAAATGTGTATGATCGCCGTGTTTGGCGTCACTCAGCACCTCTGCCAGTGGCACGTCAAAACGGCGGACAGTGACGCGGGCGATGCGGTCGGCGGGGGATGCAGGTGTCATGGCGGTGGCCTCGGGCAATTTTGATCGTACCAAGATTGCGCCATTTGCCCGATGTTTCGGCTGAAAGTCAACACATAACCGAAACTTTCCAGTTTTAGTCGTACCAAAACGCGGCAAATTGACTTCTGCGCCGAAGCTGGTCCAATTAGGAACGCCGGTTTCCCAAGAAAGCACAGGACCAAGAGCCATGGCACCACAGGACGACTCCGGGCGCGCCGCAGATCAGGTTGTGCGCAGCATTGCAGACCGCATCCGGGCCGGAACATTGGCCGATGGCCAGCCGCTGCCGCCGGAACGCGACCTGATGGAAGAATACGGCATCTCGCGCACCGTCGTGCGCGAGGCGGTGCGCACCCTGTCCTCGCGCGGGTTGATCGAGGCGCTGCCGCGCCATCGCCCGGTGGTGCGCAAACCCGGCTTTGACGCCGCGATTGACGCGGTGGGCAGCATCGTCACCCACTTGCTGGGCGAACCCGGCGGGGTCAAGAACCTCTTTGACAGCCGCATCATGGTCGAGGCCGCGCTGGTCCGTCAGGCGGCGAAAGAGGCCAGCAAACACGACATCGCCGCGCTGACAGCGGCGCTGGAGGCGAATGGCGCCTCGATCCTCGATAGTGAGGAATTCTATCGCACCGACAACGCCTTTCACGGCGTGCTCTACCAGATCCCGCAAAATCCCGTCCTGCCCGCGATCCACCGCGCCTACACCACCTGGCTGGCCCCGCAATGGTCGCGGATGCCCCGCCTGCCGGACCGCAACCGCGCCAACCTCGAGGCGCACAAGGCGATCTATGACGCGATCCTGATGCGCGACCCCGACGCGGCAGAGGCCCGGTTGCGCGATCACCTGGCCACGGCCTGGGCGCAGGTGCGCGAAACCTTTGGCGACGTCTGACCCCTCAGAACGCCTGATACACCGTCCGCTTTTGCAGATAGCCCTCAATCCCGTGCATGCCGTCCTCACCGCCAAGGCC